>JAEZKU010000024.1 GCA_023436065.1 Bacillota bacterium | reverse complement strand
ATAGAAACAGACGTCTATAAGTGCATTATACTGCTATTTTAGAACCACGTAAACTGATAAAGAGCGATTTTAGTCCTGCAAAGTCATAGCTTTCAAATAATCATGAATTTACTTTTTCACTCAACCTATGGATATTATAACAATGGTAATCGAAAAAGTGTCAAATATCCTGACGGTACTACCGAAACCTATACCTATGATAAGGTCAACCGTGTTACGGGGCTTACCAATGCCAAGGGAAATGGTACTGTTATATCGTCCTATAGTTACACCTATGATGCAGCAGGAAATCAGCTGACCAAGAAGGATAGTAAGGGAATTACGACTTATACTTACGATAAGGATAATCGCTTAAGTACAGTTACCGAACCTGAGGGAAAGAAGACAAGTTATACTTATGATGCAGCAGGTAACCGTAAATCGGAGGATATAATTGTTAGTGCAGCAACCTCATCAGCAATTTATGTCTATGATAAGTGTAACCGTCTTGTTACTAAGGTGGCCTCAGATGGTACCGATACAAGATTTCTATATGATCAGAACGGTAATCTTATCAGTAAATCGATCGGGAAGGTCGATACAATTGACGCAAATGAATTGTCCCAGAAGATGCTTTCTGAATTTGACTTGATCATTAATAAAGGTGAAATAAGCGGAACAGGCACGGATCTTCTTGCGATCTACAGCTATGATAATTACAACCGACTCACCAAACTGAAAACTGCTAACAAGACCACTACCTATAAATATAACGCGCAGGGCTATCGTGTAGAGAAGAAGACTAACAGTAAAACCACCAAATACTTATATGAGTATGATAAAGTTGTGCTGGAAACTGACGAGAATAACAATCAAACAGCCTTCCAGGTATATGGTACCAACCTTCTCTACCGCTCAGCCAAGGGAGATACTGGTAGTACTCAGAGCTACTATTACCTTTATAATGCCCATGGAGATGTAACCTCCCTACTTGATCCATCAGGTAATATAGTCAGCTATGATTATGATGCCTTCGGAAATATTAAGGGTCAGACTGGCACAGCAGACAACCCTATCAGATATGCCGGATATCAGTATGATGAAGAAAGTGGATTGTATTATCTGAATGCTAGGTATTATGATAGCTTAACGGCTAGGTTTATTACTGAAGATACCTACAGAGGTCAGGCAAATGACCCGTTGAGCTTGAATCTGTATACATATTGTCTCAACAACCCGAATAAATATGCCGATCCTAGTGGCCATGCAGCTGGTTCAATTGTAGATTACTTAAAATCCCAAGGTGAAAATAGCAGTTTCTCTGCAAGAAAAGAAATTGCGAAAGACCTCGGTATAAAAAATTATACAGGTACTGCTGCGCAAAATACTCAATTGTTAAAAAAATTGCAGAATCAAGAAGCCGAAAAAGCAGAAGTTGAAAAAAGAGATGCAGCGAAGAAAGCATCTGAAATCAAATCTCCAAAAACAACTCCATCTGTAACGCCAAAATCTTCAGATGATATAGTCGTCACTAGACTTAAAGAAGAAGACTTTTTGCCAATTAAAGATGATGACGGTAATACATATTTTGGCGGAAATCAAGATTGGTATCCTAGATATACGCAAACATTTGGTGGTTGTGGGCCTGTAGCTGCTGCTAATCTTTTAGCATATCTTGCTACTACAAATTCAGGACTCAGTGGCTTATACAATTATAATCTTACGAAAGATGACTATGAAGAATATATGGATGAGATATATCAATATGTGAAGCCAAATGAAGTGCCATATTTTAGTAGTAAAAGTGATAAGAAAAACAAACAAGTTGGATTACCATCCTATGGGACTACTTCAGTATATGACTTTAACGAGGGGGTATTAAACTACGCCAAAGATAAAGGTGTGCAATTGAATGCTGAAATATGCCTTAGTAATCGCTCTACGTTTGATACAACTTCCAGTTTTATAAAAGAAGGATTGGAAAACAACAGTCCTGTTGCACTATTGGATGTTTTTGATCCTGTACATATGACATACACAGATCCAGTTACGTCCGATGTAAGAAATGCCACATTAGAAAAGCATTGGGTAGTTATTACTGGCATGATTGAAAACAAAGCGACAGGTGAAGTTACTTTAGAAATATCTACATGGGGTTCAAGAGGTACAATTAGTCTCAACGAGATATATGACAATCAGAATTGGAATGAAGCATTTTATCCGGTGCAGCTTATATATTATACTACAAAATAAATAGTTATGTAGGGATAAATGAATATCGGTAATTTAAAGTTTCTGCAATTGTCAGTATATTACGAAATGCAATAACAGACATCAAAATTTAATCTAATAATTTACTAAATTCTATTTGGAAGGCTATCAAAGAAGTGAAAACTTCGATACGCCTTCCAAATGAGAATTTACAAAAACAATCTTTGATAAATAATAATAGGCATGATTTATAGAAACTATTATGCTTTAATGATATATAAAAATATTAGCGGAGGTAAAAATGAGAAAAAAATATGCTGTCATATCTTCTATTATATTTGTTATAGCTATAATATTAATAATATTGTATATCAAAGCTAATAACTCAAATATAAACGGTTGGAGTGAATTTAAAAAAGGAGTAATTGATAATTATACTTTTATACAGGATGTAAATATTGATAGAGTTATGCCGGTTCAAATTAATATAATCTATAACATTAATAGAATTCCTAATTCAGAAGAGATAGATAACATTTTTGAATATACCAGAAAATATTTGACTTCAGAAGATACTATGGAGGGATTAGTTAAATATCACAAAAAAAAATATGATTATAGTTTTAGTAGAATAAAAATCATACTTCATTTATGGCAACAGGATAAAAAATATGATATTGAGATATTTTCATCTCAAAGTGGAGGAGAAGAACCGAAACCAAGTTACTTTAGAGAATGGGACATTGAATATAATCATGAGCAATCGAAAAGGTATAAAACAATAACTTACTAATACATTATATCGGATTGCATGAGAGCATATGGCGGTTATCCATGACGGGTAGCCGCTTTTGTTATATGATATAAAAACTATTTCGGACAGGGATGGGTAACCTTACTCTGTAACTCCAAAATCGTCATAAGTTTGTTGGATAAGTAATTTTTTTCACAGATACCTTCCGGCTTCGGATACACTGGCAGTTAATATCCATGCGGGCAGTTTTTGAATATTCTCGTTCCAAGAAACCATGCTTCCGGAAAAATGGAAACCAGTCTTCCAGTAGACGGAAACCGGCTTACTTCTGCTTAACTACCAGACGCTTGTTATTGGGTAAATTGTCAAGGCCTTGCCGCTATTGCGGTGCGGAGCAGCCTTGATAATTTATCCGATAACAAAGTAGACTAAATCAAGCAGAAAGCAGCTTCCCTAATGCGGTTTCCTTAGTCCGGACAGTTGGTGTAATCACCCCCAGAAAATTCACAGTTTTCGGGCTTATGCTATAATGCAAGTGCCGTTATCCCTTGCCGGAAGGTAAAAAATAAGGATATTTACAAGCATTACTTGACTGCTCAGGTGTTGGCTGTAAGTACCCTGTTAGGAATGAGATTAGCTTATATCTATGCGGAGCCTTTCGGGGCTTTACGCTGCGCTCATTAGGGATGCTGATCATTTCGGTTTACATGCAGGGATGAACCTTGAAAATTTCATAATAAACCAAACAATAAGGAGGTATTTTATGCACCCGAAAATGAAAAGAATCTATGTCGGTGTGGACACCCACAAGCACACCCACACCGCCGTCATCATCAACTGCTTCAATGAAAAGCTTGGAGAGCTCACCTTTGAGAACAGGCCCTCTGCCTTTGATGCGTTCTTACAGTGGGCTGGAAAGTATGCTGAGAAAGGAATAACCCCGGCCTTCGGTCTGGAGGATACCGGTTCTTCCGGCAGAGCTTTGGCTGCTTTCCTTAAGGGAAAGCACAAAGTAGTCAAGAAAGTGAACGCCACTTACACCTACAATGAGAGGAAGAAGCTGCCCATCCTACACAAGACGGATTCCTTCGATGCTTCCTGTATCGCCAAGGTACTGCTGGATAATTACGACACCCTTCCCGATGCCGAACCGGATGACCTTTACTGGACATTGGCAATGCTGGTCAGTCGCAGATCTGCACTGGTGAAATCCAATGTAGCCCTGAAACAGCAGCTTTATTCCTACATCGTGCAGCATTACCCTAGCTACGTATTCGACTGTAAGGCTGGTCTGGAATTCTGGGAGAGGTATCCTTCACCAACCAGTTTACATGGCGTGACTATCGAAGAATTAGGCGACTTTCTCCATAAACCCAGTAGCGGCTTCTTCGGAGAAGAGAAGGCAAGACAGATTTTAGAGCTTGTGGATAAGGACGGAGATACCGCCACAGAATATCAGGAAAGCAGGGATTTTCTCGTAAGCACCTGCATCAGACAGGTAAAGCAGAACAACGGGGAAATGGAAAAGATAGAGGTAGAAATGTAGAAGCTTATGTCCCGATTAGGCTATAGGCTCGAGACATTTCCTTGCATAGACCTTGTAACCGCTGCCGGATTCGCTGCACAGATCGGTGACATCAATAGGTTTGCCAGTGCTGATAAGCTTGCCAAATATGCAGGCATTAGCCCTGTCACCTTCTCCTCCGGTCAGAGTGACAAACGTTTTAGCAACCGTCAGGGAGACAGAAACCTATATCATTTGTTCCATGCCCTGGCAGCCCGAAATGTGAATCGGGGAAGGAACAGGAACAAGCCTGTGAATGACATCTTTTATGAGTACTACCAGAAGAAGATGTCAGAAGGTAAAACAGAACATCAGGCAATCATCTGTGTCATGAGAAGGCTTGTGAACATCATCTATGGGATGATGAAGAATAAAAGGGAATATAGGAATCCAGTACTTCCCAAAAAAGACACAGAATGATATAATCTTCTACAGACACAGACACAGTTATAATTATACCTATACATATAGGTTATATTTTTACCCATACTTATTACCTGATTAAGGATATTATGACAGTGTTACGGCAAGGTTTGTTACAGAGGATGACCCGAAGTATTCAAGCAAGGATGAACCACTAAGCTTGAATCTATATACTTATTGTCATAACAATCCGATTAAATATGACGATCCAAGCGGTCACAGAGTGGCTGTTCAAGATTATAGTGATGTTGCTATAAACGTTAAAAGTAAGACTAGTACAACTAGTAATAAGACTTCTTCGAGCAAAACCAGCAATAGCTCAAGTAAAACCGGCACTTCAAAAACTACCGCTAAAACAACGACTACGGTAACACAGAAACCGACGCCTGTACCTACTGTTGCTCCTAAAAAATCCACTACTAAAGCTGGAAGTGGGAAAGATAGTAAAGCAGATACCGGTAATCAAGATAATACATCTACAAGAGATATAAAAGCAGAAAATAAGCTGAATGATATATTAAAAACAGCGCAGCAAGTAACAGCTTATATAGGAGGTAGCTTTATACCTGGAGTAGATTCAGCGATAGATTTTGCAGAAATGGTATCTGATTTAGATAATATAAATAATTCAACAAATTTTTTTGAGGGAGCTCAAGGTGTACTGAATCTTATAATAGATACAACTGCATTTGTAATACCAGTAGTCGATGGACCTATTAATAGTATCGGCAAAGTCTATGATGTTACAAGGCCAGGTTTAAATGCAGTTGATGCTGCTAACGGTGCGAGAAAGACTATATCGTATACAGATTATGAAAATATTTACCAAAGCAGTATACATAATGCTGGAAAAGATAAAGTGATGCTTGGAAAATATGATGGAGGGGGAACTACAAGTTATATTAATAAAGCAGGAAAGGACTATGAATATTTTAGCTTGGGAGACGATTGGAACAAAATAAGAAAACAATATGGATATACTGAGGATGATATGTTTAAGTTATTTAATGAATCGTTTTTAGATGATGGTATTAATGCGGGGAAGACATTTAAGTTTTCTCATAATCCAGTTAAAGATACAGGATCGTTAGGGAAGGAATATCAATACTTGCTTGATAATAACTATAAATGGGATGCTGGTACAATGACAATGTATCCTAGAAAATAATGGAGGAAAAAATGAACATAGATAAGTTATATGATTTGATAGAAGATTTTTTTGGATACAAGGCTAATATGAGATATGTTAATTCAAAGACAAATGAGGTAGCAAGTATCTTATATGATTCGTTTTTGCTCAAATGCAATCTTGATGATCTATATAATAGATTTGGTGCGGGAATTGTTTTGGGTGATGGAGAAGGTGTTATTACTGAGTTTTTAGGAAAAAGATGTTCATTAAATAGTGATGAAAAATCAATCAAAGAAAGTCTTCAGATTATTGATGATTATTGCAGATTAAGGTTACCAGATAAATTTTTGGATGCATATTACAAAGCATATGTAACAAGTCAGTATGAAGATTGCGACATATAAAAAAACATGAGTGTAATATATAGAACAAAAACGGCGCTTCTGACTTTAAAAGTGTCGAATGAAGGGATAATTTTCTGCTGTGGAAACTAGTAGGCATGGTTACCAGATCTAGTACCAAATAAATATATCATATTTGAGTGATTTACATGGTCACACAGTTCCGGCTGTGTGACCTTTTTTACCCAAAAATAAAACCTCCAGTTTTTACACTGGAGGTCATAAATTCTTGGATTGTCGGCAGGGCGGCGTATCCTGCATACCTGGTAACTATCTTCCGATAGCGTGTCGGGAACCTTTCCGATCCTCAACAACCCATAAAATATTATTCTCTTTATTATAAAATTATACACCCTAGAGATTGAAAATTCAAGGTTTATTTTTCGGTACTGCAATCAAACGTCCACTCTTCAGCCTTTTTGGAACCTTTACAGGTGTGAGAGCATACATACTGGATAAATAAAGATAACCCTCTGGAGCTAATTTTACAGCAACAAGCACATCATTGTCAATGACTTTTACAAACTCAACGCTATCGGGTTCTGTAGGATGAACTCCGACATAATCAGGATCAGAAATTATGTCTGGTATATGCTGAAAATACTTACTGAAATCATCAGGACGTTTGCGCTGAATATGTTTAATAGCACCGGGATACATGAGAATATCCCCAGCAACAAGCGTGATGCCAAGTAAATCGATAATCTCCTGTCGGAGATTTCCCACAACTTGTATTTCATTTGTATTTTCACTTAAGTGTATAGTATCAGACATCTTTCCTCCAATGCTTGCTAATAATTTTATTCTATCTCAAATTTTGTAAAACCTCAATAGAAACTATTTTAAAATATGAGTGTTAAAGAAAAATATACAAATAATGTTAATTAATACTTGCAAATATAGTAATTTTGAAATACTTATAACATCAAATAGTAATGGAGGAAATTATAGATGCCTGATTTAATCAACATTCGCCTCACAAAACACTGAGGTGTTTATCGAATTTTCAACTACAGAGGATGGAGCAATCGCACCTAATGAACTCTACGAAATGGCTTATCGGATGGCATTTGATGCAGAAGCGAAAGGACGGATTGCTACTCTTGACAGAGAGGTTAGCGCCGGATTATCACTTGGAAATGATGATAAAACTTTCTATGAAAAGTACAGATACAAGTACGGCTGCGTTCCAAGCGAGCATAACGAGAACTCCTTTGCCTACTGGGAGATTGAAATGACAAATATCTAGGCTTTGGAGAAATTCAAAGGAGACAAAGGTAATGACAAAAAGTAGAAAAATGTATATTGTTCGCTGCCTTCATTGCAACCACAGAGTATTTGATGCGGATTAAGCAGATATTGAAATCATATGCCCTGAGTGTAAGAAGGTCTTTGCAGTAAAACTAGAGAAAAGGGCGGTGTGAAGATTGAATAGATCTGGCACAGAGCAATAAAGGGAGCAGATGACTCACCTATAGAGCCTGGCAGATAGTTTAAAAAACTATTTGTCGGGCTCTTATTTTATCTGGCACAACAGGAGGTGAAAATTTGAAAATCACAATAATGGAAGCAGCATTAAAATATGCAGAACTGAACAGCCCAGTTATGCCATTACACTGGATTTGTGAGGATGGCTCTTGCTCCTGCAAGGCTTGGAGGAACTGCGATAGTAAGGGTAAGCATCCACTCTATAGTGGCTGGTACAAAAATTCCACTACGGATACACAGCAAATCAAGAAATGGTGGACAGAAACTCCATATGCCAATATTGGAGTACCCACAGGCGAGAAGTCCGGCTGGTTGGTGATTGATGTAGACGAGGGCGGTGATACAACACGGGCAGAACTAGAAGATATACATGGCAAGCTACTCGATACTATTACCGCTGTTACTGGCAGTGGCGGTCAGCATTATATCTTTAAAATACCCAAAGGGTAGAGGTATTCCCAATATGAAGCCGTCAGAGGCTCCTGAGTGGCTCATGGAAGCAATGTGTAAAGGCAATAAGGCTGACAGCTATCAGAGCAATCATAATGCTCAAAACGATAATACCATTTCCGAAGGTAGCCGTAATAGTACCCTTGCAAGCTATACAGGAACAATGAGGCGCAGAGGTATGAGTGAAGGTGGGATTGTTGAAGCTCTCATGGCTGAAAATGAAACCCGCTTGAATCCTCCACTGGATGAAGCAGAAGTCAAAAAAATAGCAGAAAGCATCTGTCGATACAAGCCGGATGTCTCAGAGTTTAGAGGAGAATAAGTATATTACTAAAATTGTTAGAAAAGATGACAACGTGACAGTGTATGTAGATACTCATTATGATCCGCAATCTCCTGAGAATATCTGCTATTTTACTATAAATATGGAGAAAATGTCTCTTGATTATTTCCACTGGATTATGAATGACCAAGCCACTACAGAGGGGTTTGAATTTTATATAAATCCAGAAGCAAAAAACTTAACCATATATTTTAGTGAATTATATACAACTATAAAAGGTCCTTGGAGCTTCCATATCGATAATTTGAAATAAAATCAGAAAGCAAAAGGTGCGTAAAGTATCCCGCACCTAATTCAATACTATATCAGACCTTTAAATATAAGTCTAGTAATTTTTTTCGGCATACGATAAGCTGTTTATACCTACCGCGGAGGGGAGACGAATGAAACGATTAATTGGAGGTATGATGATATGAAGGCTTTAAATGCCGACTGGTACAAATCAATATGGAGTTTGGATATCAAAGAGCAATCCTGGGTTGAGGATACGGAGAATCAGGTTGATTTTATTGTGAGGACATTGAGACTTAAGGGAAAGGAACGTATTCTTGATCTTGCCTGCGGATATGGAAGACATGCGCTATCTCTTGCCAGGCGCGGATTTGATGTTACGGGTGTGGACATCACAGAAGAATTTATTAAGGATGCCATACATACTGCCGACACAGAAGGGTTGAAGGTACAGTTTATTCATTCGGATATCAGAGAACTGCATTGTTCAGGCGAGTACGATGTCGTGCTTAATTTAGCGGATGGTGCCATAGGCTACTTGGAATCGGATGAGGAGAACTTAAAGATATTTCAGGCTATCTCAAACGCGTTAAAACCTGGTGGAAAGCATTTTATGGATATCTGCAATGCGGAATATGCAGAGCACCATTTCCCGACACAGTGTTGGGAGGCGGGTGAGACTGCTTTATCTGTATCCAGATTTGAGTGGGATGCTAAGAAGAGAATCATGCTGTTTGGCGACAACACGATTGTGTATGGAGAAGCAGCTAAGAAACCGATCATTGAGTACGGGGCACCACAGAGGCTCTACTCCATTGATGAGATAGAAGGGATATGGAGTACGATGGGACTTAAGGTAGAACAGACCTTCTCTAATTATTATGGGAAAGCAGCCTCGTATAAGGATTTACAGCTGATGGTATACTCCAGAAAACTATAAGCTGAAGGTAGAAGGATTTCATTCAACCCCATAGTATGTAATCTTTATAGAATATATCATTGATCTGAGAGGATTCATCATTGTTCCTCATTCCTGGAAATAATATAATTGTCTAAAAGTAAGCAATGATGATACTGTATAGTTAAGCAACTATGTTATTGAGAAATCTTACTATAATAATTAGAAATGAGGTTCAATGATGAATACCAATCCAATCTTAAAATCCGATTATCCCGACCCGGATGTCATCCGGGTGGGGGACACTTATTATATGATTAGTACCACGATGCACTTCATGCCGGGTGGTGCAATCCTGCGTTCTTACGACCTAATCAACTGGGAGTTCGTAACCTATGTCTTCGACAGCCTGGATGATACACCTGCGCAATGTCTGGAAGGCGATCAGTGCATCTATGGTAAGGGTATGTGGGCAGCATCGCTGCGATACCATAAAGGTACCTTCTATGTATGCTTTGTGGCAAATGATACACATAAGACTTATCTGTATCAGGCTGAGGATATCCATGGCCCCTGGAGGAAACAGTATGTCGAAGGCTTTTACCATGATTGTTCCCTGCTTTTTGATGAGGATGATAGAGTATATATCGTCTATGGCAATACGGATATCTATCTGACAGAACTAAATTCCGACCTCACAGGACCGAAGCCTGGCGGTTTGCATCGCCTGATCGTAACTGAGAAGGATAAATCCCAGGTAAGGCTTGGTTATGAGGGTTCTCACCTGTATAAAATCAATGGGAAATACTATCTCTTCCTGATACACTGGCCGGTGGAGGCACCTGGCAGAAGAACAGAGGCTTGTTTTGTTACTGACTCTCTGGAAGGAGAATTCTTCGGAAAGGATATCTTTGATGATGACCTGGGATACCGTGACTGCGGTGTGGCGCAGGGGGGGATCGTGGACACTCCGGAGGGGGATTGGTATGCGATGCTCTTCCAGGATCACGGTGCTGTCGGACGTATCCCGGTGTTGGTCCCAATGCACTGGAAAGAGGATTTTCCTGTGCTTGGAATAGCCGGAAAGGCTCCTCTGAGCCTTTCTGTGAAGAGTACCAGACCGGAGTATCACTATGTGCCCTTGGAGGGTAGCGATAATTTTTGTTATTCCACACCTCAGAATGGAAGACCGGAACTCAAGAGCTTCTGGCAATGGAATCATACTCCGCAGAAGCAGCTGTGGTCTGTCACGGAGCAGCCGGGGGTACTTCGTATTCGCACCGGAAAGCTCAGTAACAATGTCGGACAGGCAGTCAACACGTTAACTCAACGGACAGTATATCCGAAATGTGAAGCTGCTGTCACGGTAGATGCAAGTAATATTAAGAGTGGGGACTATGCGGGAATTAGTGCTCTTCAGGGGTGCTACGGTCTGATTGCAATAACCAGGGAGGAGAAGCAATATTATCTTGTCATGCTTGCCAAGGTAGCAGAGAACGAAGGCTTCTTTGCCCGATCAGGTGACAAAGAGCCGGGTAAGGAATTCGCCCGAATACCTATTGACAGCAGCAAGGTAACCCTGAAGGTGTCCGTTGATTTCACGGACGGGATAGATGAGGCAAATTTCTATTACCAGGATAAGGGTGAATGGCGAAGACTTGGCATCACCCATAAGCTTTATTTCAAGATGGATCATTTTACGGGCTGCAGGTTCGGATTATTCAACTATGCGACTAAGGAAATCGGTGGAGCCGCTGACTTTTCTGATTTTATTTATGTAAAATAGGCTGATGCATCCTAAAATAGATACATCCTGCAGTATAGGAAGTCTAATTCTATACAGACAATACTCATACTAACAGTTCCTCAGAATATAATTTATTATTGAATAAGTTGAATTTCGGAGGAAACATGAAGAGGATAGGTGTGGGTTTTATTGTACTGATTATGATGGTTATGCTTGGCGGCTGCAGTAAAAAGCCTGGGCTGTCTGATTTTATTATAGAGGAAGCTACTCATACGGTCAGTTATGCCCCTTTATATGTAGCGATCGAGAAGGGGTATATCAAGGACGAAGGGTTAAATGTCAGACTAACGGGAGGCCAGGGGGCAGAAAATACGAAGGATGCCCTTTTATCTGGTAAATGCGTGATAGGGATACTTGGTACAGAAGTGCCGCTTACTTTATATAATAACAAAGAATCGAAGGATGGATTGATCTGTATCGGTCAGCTAACCCAGAGAGCGGAGGAATTCTTAGTTTCCAGGGAGGCAGCGGAGCAGTTCACCTGGGACCGACTGAAGGGAAAGACTGTGATGATCGGCGGCGGAGGGAAGCTACCGGAGGCGGTATTGGAATATGTCTTAAAGAAGCATGGGATTAAGTTAAAGACGGATCTTAATCTTCTGTCAGAGGTGAAATTAAGCGCTGTCACAAAGGAATTCACCTCCGGGAAAGGGGATTATGCACTGGTTTATGAACCGACTGCTACGACACTGGAGCTGGAGGGCAGCGGGAAAGTAGTAGCAGCCATTGGCGGTGAGAGCGGGAGAGTCCCTGAGACAGTAATATGCATCCGCAATGACTGCCCTGCAGACCGGCAGGAACAGCTGAGACTTTTTATGAAAGGGCTTCAAAAAGGCTTGGAATATGTGAATTCCCATTCCGCAGCCGAAGTAGCACGAATCATTAAGCCTCAATTCCCTGATACGACCAAGGAGGAGCTGGCAATCATGACGGCCAGATATCAGGAACAGGATACCTGGAAGAAGGATCTGGCTCTGAACGAAGGATGCTTCAGCTTTCTTCAGGATATTCTTGAGGATGCAGGAATGCTGCCGGTGAGAGCAAAATATCAGGAGTTAGTCAATACAGATTTTATCAAACAATAATATTCCATTCCTTTTACATAATATAAAATCGGGTACTGCATCAACGATGCAATACCCGATTCTCTTATCCGGCTTATTCTTCCGAAGCAGTTGAGGAGGTCTCTTCCTCATCCATTTCCTCGGTATCATCCTCGTAATCATCGAATTCATCATCGAAATCCTCGAGATAGTCGGGGTTCATATATCTGTATACTGCATAGGCGATTGCAGCGACAGCAGCGACACCGCCGATTACTGCGAGAACACACAGAGCGACATGTTTCTTCTTGTCACATTCCTTTTTGTGAACCAGATCACCTAATTTCATTGTACTTAAAAGCTCATCAAGTTTGTTTCCCATGATAACACTCCCTTCTGATATTTATGACAAGGCAATAGTTCCTTGTAATGCTGATACGAATATTGCATACACAATAATTACTTATACGATAAAGAAAATGGTATGCATTGGCAATTGCTTGCTTTGGCTATAGTATAGCACAAATTATTTGTCATTACTATAATATTTCTTAAGATTAGCAAATTTATTCATAAATAGGACTGTAGTGTCAAAAGGTCATGCAGCTTATGTGGCATGACATATTGCATAAGAACAGCAGTTGAAAAGCAAGCTTTTCACATGCTGTTCTTGTGTAATATAGATACATCATTAGAATGATGTGACATTTTGACACTTTAACCCCTATTGTTTGTGCATCAATCAATTTTTATCAGATTAGCGAAGGTGGATAAAAGCTTCTTGATTCCGAAGTTCGGAAAGTCCACAGTAACCTCATAATCCTTGCCACCCTTCGTGATATCCGTTACGATGCCAACACCGAATTTGATATGCTTCACCGTGTCACCGACACCATAATTCAAGGTGCCCATCTGCTTACCCTCGAACTGCTTAACCTCGGAGAGGTAGGGCTTATAATTTGCCTGAGGCTGTGCATAAGACGATGCATGGGGCTTATCGAAATTAATCTCATTGTCAAAGGAACGGCCAAAGGAACGTTTTGCGAAAGAAGTATCCTCATCAAAGGTAAACTGTGATCTTCTCGGTCCGGGAGTATTCATCTTAAGCAGATATCTTGGAATCTCATTCACGAAGCGGGAGGGCTTATTATACTGGGTTTCGCCTCGCAGCATCCTCTGCTTAGCTGCGGACAGAGACAACTGCTTCATCGCACGGGTGATACCGACATAGCAAAGGCGTCGTTCCTCTTCAATCTCCTCGACCGGATTATCGGCAAAGATGGACATATATCCTGGGAAGATCCCTTCCTCCATACCGCAGAGATATACATAAGGAAATTCCAGACCCTTCGCACTATGGAGTGTCATGAGAACGATATGGTCCGACCCCTCCTCAAGCGTATCTATATCGGCAACCAGAGCGACCTCCTCTAAGAAGCCGCTTAAGGTAGGAAGTTCTTCGGCATTTTCCTCATAAGTAACCAGCTTATTTACAAGTTCGTTAATGTTGCCTATTCTATCCTGTGCGTCCTCATCCTTCTCTTCCTCCAGTTCACGCAGGTATCCGGTAGCATCCAGGATATCATCGATCAGCTCCCGAAGCGAATAACCCTCCTGCTTCACTCGTGATTTCAGACCCTCAATCAGGCTGACGAAGGGAGCAATCTTTGAGGCGGAGCGTTCCAGACCCGGAATATAGTGAGCCCTGGTCAATGCTTCATAAAAGCTCATGTCGTGTTCTACGGCATAATCATTGACCCTGTCTACGGTAGTCAGACCAATGCCTCGTCGGGGTACATTGATAATTCTTTTCACCGCCAGACTGTCCAGACCGTTATCAATCGTCTTTAAGTAGGCGAGCATATCCTTGATTTCTTTGCGGGCATAGAAATTCACACCACCGATGATCTTATAGGGGATGTTGCGCAGCAGCAGCTTCTCCTCGAACAGACGGGATTGCGCGTTGGTTCGGTAGAGAATGGCAAAATCCTGATAATTTGCCCCACCACTGTCCACAATCCTTCTGATTTCGGCAGTGACATGATCTGCCTCCTCAAAATCAGTTTCAAATTGAGTGAAATGAACCGGTTCCCCTTCCTCGTTCTCGGTCCAGAGCGATTTATCCTTCCGTCCCTGATTGTTGCAGATTACTTCATTGGCAGCATTCAGGATACTTTTCGTGGAGCGGTAGTTCTGCTCCAGCTTAATAACCTCCGTATTCGGAAAGGACTTCTCAAAGTTCAGGATGTTATAGATATTCGCACCGCGGAACTTATAAATGGACTGGTCATCATCACCCACTACACAAAGATTATATTCCCTTTCTCCGTAAATGTTCATACCGGAGGAAAGTAGATGAATCAGGCGGAATTGAGCTGTGTTCGTATCCTGATACTCGTCCACCATGATATAACGGAAGCGATTCTGGAAGTAAGCCAGAGCTTCCTGGTTCATCTGAAACAGCTCAACCGTCTTATAGATCAAATCATCGAAATCTAAAGCATTACTTTGGCGAAGTCTCTTCTGATATTCGGCATATGCCTGGGCATACCGGTTCTGCGTCAGGTCACGACCGGCATTCATAGCAAATTCTTCCGGAGATACCAGCTCGTCCTTTGCTTTGGAGATGACCGAGAGGATGGCTCGCTCGTTGGTCTTCTTAGTATCGATATTTAAGTATTTACAGATTTCTTTCATCAGGGTCTTCTGATCATCGGTATCATAGATGGTAAAGCTTCTGGAATAGCCAATGGTATCTATGTATCTGCGCAGTACTCGGACACAGGTGGAATGAAAGGTGCTGACCCAGATATTCTCGGAACCATAGCCCACGATTTTATCGACACGCTCACGCATCTCCTTGGCCGCCTTATTGGTGAAGGTAATCGCAAGGATGTTATAAGGATTAACCCCTCGCTCTTCAATCAGATAAGCGATACGGTGGGTCAGGACACGCGTCTTTCCGGAACCTGCACCGGCTAAGATCAGAAGCGGTCCTTTGTCATGAAGCACGGCGCGCTTCTGTTCGGGATTCAATGTATCATAAATACTCATAATAACCTCCAAAAGTTTTGTGGCTCAAATTACAAACGTATGTTTATTATAGCATGGCACAGGGGCAGATTCAATCCTGCATTTCCTATCTCAAAATTAACAAATGCTACTATCTATATGTTTATTTTGGCTTTGACATCTAGTAACGGATACTATATAATGAGATTGAGGTGATACAATTGGATAGGATGAAAGAGGAGTATATCAGGAGCTTAATCGACAGCTTGAAGGACGTGAAATACATCATGCCGGATGATATACCTAACATAGATCTATACATGGATCAGGTAACAACCTTTATGGATAAGCATCTGAAGTCTTCAAAGCGTTACAGTGAAGACAAGCTTCTGACGAAGACGATGATCAATAATTATACGAAGAATGAACTGTTACCTCCACCCAGTAAGAAGAAATATAGCAAGGAGCATATGTTCCTTTTGATTTTTATCTATTATTTTAAAAATATCCTTTCGATCAGTGATATCCAGAATATCTTCAATCCGTTGACGGAACGCTATTACGGAGATAAGTCAAAGATAAAGCTGGAGGAGATATACGAGGAGATATTTCGCTTGGAGAAGGAGCAGACAGATGCTCTTACCAAGGATATGATCCGTAAGATGACGAAAGCAAAGGAGTCCTTTCCCGAGGTTACCAATCAGGAGGATCATGATTTCCTGACCACCTTCTCATTTATCAGCATGCTGTGCTTTGATGTGTATATGAGGAAACATATGATTGAGAAGATGATCGATGATGCCCTGATGGGAGGAAGTAATCGAAGCAAAGCAAGTGACGGAAGGGCTGATGATAAGAAAGAGAGTAAAAAGAGGCCTGAGGATCGAAAGTCTGAGGCATAATATCATATTGAATATTCAAGATGTCAGCTTCGTAGACATTTCGTGAATCATGAATTTAAATGAGCTTATAACCGACTGGTTATAAGCTCATTGCTTTTTTGCTGATTAATTGTCCGAAAAGGGATCCTTCATTCTGGAAAAGACCATATCGTAACCGTCATTCCCATAATTGAGGGAACGGTTGACACGGCTGATGGTTGCGGTAGAAGCGCCGGTCTTTTCTGCGATTTCCAAATAAGTCTTATGGCAACGAAGCATGCGTGCCACTTCAAATCTCTGAGATAAGGATAATAATTCATTCACGGTACATATGTCTTCAAAAAATGTATAACATTCCTCCGAATCCTTTAAGCTTAAAATTGCCTCAAATAGATGGTCAACAGCAGAGGTTCTGATGTTTTTGCTCATCGGTAGGACTCCTTTCATCTTCTTGTGATTATTTGCTTTTCACACAGTATAATTTTAACACTCTAAGTTACTGAAGTAAAGTGTTTTTTCATACTCAAATGGTTAGAAGAGGATTAGAAAATCCGTGGAAAACCAAAGAAATCTCCACCGTGGGGATGGGATCGATCGTCATCGCGGTAATATCTGTGTCTGCGACGGAGAGGGCCGTAAGGTGAACCGATGAAAAAGTCACGATCCTTTCTTCTGTCAAAGTCGTAATCTCTGTATGGCCTGCAGCCATATTTACATCCCATAAAGATCAACTCCTTTCAATTACAATATATGTATCAATCGAATAATGGTGAAAAATGTAATTATTTGCTTATTGTGTATATTCATTCTTTTTGTCAATACTAACTCAGAGAAGAAGTACTTTATCTCTCAGAGAAGAACTACTCTATCACACAAAAAAGGAGATGATGTGATGTTTCGGCATGAGAAACAATTATTACAGGAAGTAAAGGTTGAGAAACCAAACCCGAATTATGCCACGATGCTGCAGGAACAGTTAGGTGGTCCCCAAGGAGAACTTAAGGCCGCGATGCAGTACCTGTCACAAAGTCTTAGGATTAACAATCCTGAGATTAAGGATTTATTTCTGGATATTGCGGCAGAGGAGCTCAGTCATATGGAGATGGTGGCAATCGCAGTTAATCTGCTGAATGGACATGCTCCGGATGCCAACAACGCTACGGTCGGAAGTATAGAAGCTCACGTTCTGACAGGTTTGACTCCGATGCTTGCCAATGCGTCCGGTTATCTGTGGACGGCAGCCTATGTGAATGAGACAGGTGATCTTGCAGCAGATCTGCTTTCTGATATAGCAGCTGAACAACGTGCTAAGGTGGTATATGAATATCTTTATCGTCAAATTAATGATAAGTATGTCAGAGAAACGATAGATTTCCTGCTGAATCGGGAGGAGGCTCATAATGCGCTGTTCCGTAAGGCTTTCAATAAGCTTCAGGAGACCGGTTCTCTGAAGGATTTTGGTGTAACTGAGGATTCCAGGCTTTATTTTGACCTTTCTACACCGGGTAAGTATTTTGATTTAAATAATCCTCAGGCACCACAATTTAAAGAACCGGAGAAGGAGCTCATTACGAAATAATGTGTTTTAATACCAGGGTATCCGGTCGAGAATCGGACAAACTTCTACATGACCCGATAGAGATAGAATACCCTGGAATTATATAACAGATATTGACATTCACTTAACGAGAGAATATGATATACATAAAATTGAAATGTAAATATATTCCATTTTGTTTACAAGAATGATTTTTGATGTTAAGAGGAGTAATTTATGAAAAGATATAAAAGGCACAGAGGCTACAGGAAGAAGATCATTCTTCTGATCCTAAGTATAGAGATTTTACTAATCCTCACAGGCATTGCTTACATTGAGCTGCGACCAATGGTAGTCAAGGCTGTTACTTTAGAAGCAGGGGAAGAGAAGCTTACTGTAAATAGCTTTTTAAAATATAAGAACCGTCAAGGGACCTTTGTGACAGATATGAAGAAGCTGGATACCAGAACTCCGGGGACCTATAAGGTGCAGATACAGATAGGCCGAAGAGTGCATACCTCCCTTCTTAAGGTGGTTGATACCATGCCGCCTAAGGCTGACGTCAAAGATCAGTTCGTATTACGGGGAGAACGCGCAGACCCAAATGCCTTTGTCTCCAATATCGAGGATGCTTCCGAAGTGAAGGTATATTTCAGACATATTCCGGATACTGATGTTCCGGGGGAACAGGAGGTATCCCTGTTGCTGCAGGATGGCAGTGGCAATGTCTCTGAGAAGAAGGCAAAGCTGACAGTGTTGGATATCAGAAACAGACTTACGGTGGAGGCCGGTACCAAACAGATGCTGTCGGTGAAGGATTTTGTGGAGAACAGTAAGTATGATGTGGTTATGATCACAGATTTGCAGACCGTCAACACCAATAAACTCGGGAGTTATCCGGTTGAGCTGGAGGTCAACAAAAAGCATGTCACAATAGCTGTTGAAGTTGTTGATACTGTCGCACCCGAGGCTTCTGTTAAGGCTGTGAAGGTATACTGTGGGGATAAACCCAAGGCAGAGGAATTTGTAAAGGATATCAGGGATGCGACTCCGGTGTCAGTAAGCTATCAGAAAAAGCCGGATTTTACGAAGCCTGGTAAGAAGGCCTTTCAAATCGTCCTTAAGGACAGCGCCGACAATATCTCTGAGCTCCCGGTTACAGTGGAGGTAGTGGAAGATAAAGAAGCACCGGTTTTCTCGGGGATCACCGATAAGACAGTATTTATCGGGGATACAGTATCTTATAAGAAGGGTGTCACGGTAACGGATAACCGGGATAAGGAGGTAACCTTTTCCGTAGACAACAGCGAAGTGAACTTGAAGAAGGAAGGAACCTATACGGTTACTTATACAGCTAAGGATGCTGCAGGCAACCAGGCTGTGAAGACTGCAAGAATTGATGTGATGGTATTTGAAGTAAGTGAAGAGACTGTCAATGAGCTCTGTGATGAACTTCTGCAGCAGATTACCGGGCAGAATATGACCAAACGGGAAATCGCTTATGAAATCTATCGTTGGGTCAGAGGCCATATCGATTATAGCGGTGATTCCGATAAGTCAGACTGGCTGGCGGAGGCCTATCGGGGAATGACCAAGAAATACGGTGATTGCTTTACCTATTTCGCTGTCTCCAAGGCGATGTTAACCAGGGCAGGAATTGATAACATGGAGGTAAGAAGGGTAGGAGGAAGAACAAAGCACTTCTGGAATCTGATCAACTGTGGTGACGGCTGGTACCATTTCGATGCCTGTCCGAACAAGGATCATAAACCATCATTTATGCTGACTGATCAGCAGGTTGAGGAGTTAACCAAAGAAAGGGGAAATAATTATTATGTCTTTGATAAGAGCTTATATCCTGCGACTCCGGAGAAATGATATGGTAAGCAGCTTCCTATAGAATAACAGCGAGCTTACTTCGTGTTCTTCTTTGGGATTTAAGAATTATATAGAATATATTGCATCGGATAAGTAAATGAGAGTGAAAGACAGAGAGGGGGCTGACTTTACGAAACGTCTGGGTGTGATTGGCGGCTTGGGTCCGTTGGCGACAGCGTATTTTTATGAATTGATTGTACGAATGACAGATGCGAAGTCGGATCAGGAGCACATTGAGACTGTGATCTTCAGTAAACCAACCATACCTGACAGGACAGAATATATCCTGGGAAAAAGCGGTGAGAATCCACTCTATGATATGATAGAGGCCGGGAGAAAGCTGGTGGGTATAGGTGCAGATTATATCGCAATTCCTTGTATCACCGCGCATTATTTTCATGCTTCCTTATCCGAGAAAATCCAGGCACCGGTGCTTCATGCGGTGCAGGAGGTTACACGCTATCTGAAAGTACAGGAGATCCACTGTGCCGGCATCCTGGCTTCTGAGGGAACCATACACAGTGGTCTGATCCAACAGGAATTGGAGTTATCCGATATCAGGACAGTTGTGCCCTCCGGGGAGAAACAGAAGCAACTGTCTGAGCTGATTTATCAGGGGATCAAAGCAAACCAACCGATTGACTTTCCTATCTTTCTGTCAATCGCTGATCAGCTGAAGACGGAGGGGGCTGAGGTCATTATATTAGGCTGTACTGAGTTATCCCTCATCAAAAGGGACTTCGACTTAGGTCCTGGGTTTATTGATGCAATGGAGGTTCTGGCTATGCGTGCCGTAATGCTCTGTGATGCAAAGCTGAAAGAAGAATATCATTCTTTGATAACAAAATAAGAAGTAAGGAAAGGCAAGTGACGATGCAGAGAAATGTGATGGAGTACTTGGAGCATATAGTTGACAAGGTACCTGATAAGACAGCATACGCTGATGAAGGGACCGCGATTACCTTTCACGAGGTATATGAGCAATCAAGGACAATCGGAACCTACCTTCACAACGAGGGTTATATGAGGGAGCCGATTGTAGTATTCATGGAAAAGCGCCCGCGAACCATTGTCACCTTTTATGGGGTAATCTATTCCGGCTGTTACTATGTCCCGATAGATGAAGAGATGCCGAAGCATCGGATAGAGCTGATCTTTGAGAACTTACATCCGAGGGCTGTCATATGCGATAAGGTTACCGAGAAAAAGCTGTCTGAATATCCTTTTCAGGGAAAGATTTATCAATATCAGGAAATGATTAAGGGATGGGCTGAAGATTCAGTACTTAACGCAATTCGTGAAAGACAGATTGATACTGATCCCATCTATATCGTATTTACCTCCGGCTCCACCGGAATACCCAAAGGGGTGGTGGCCTGCCACAGATCGGTAATCGATTATATCGATAACCTGTCGGAGGTATTGAAGGTGAGTGAGGACACGGTATTTGGCAATCAGACACCCTTTACTGTGGACGCCTGTCTGAAAGAGCTCTTTCCTGTATTAAAATTCGGTGCTACCGCTTACATTATTCCAAAGAACCTGTTTTCTTTTCCACTACAGCTTGTGGAATTCTTAAATGAACATAAGATCAATACAATCTGCTGGGTAGTATCCGCACTAACCATGATATCTGCTTTTGGTACGCTGGAAAAAGTGATACCGCATTCTCTTCATACGATAGCCTTTGGTAGTGAGGTATTTCCGATCAAGCAATATCAGATCTGGAAGAAATATCTTTCAAAGGCACGCTTTATTAATCTGTACGGACCAACTGAAGCAACAGGTATGTCCTGCTATTACGAGGTAAACCGGGAATTTGAGCCGGACGAGTCGATACCGATCGGTCAGCCCTTTAGAAATACGGAGATCCTGCTGCTGGATGAGAATAATCAGATTCCGGAAGCTGGGAAGGAGGGAGAGATCTGCATCAGAGGTACAGCCCTGACGCTTGGATATTACAATAACTTTGAGAAGACGAAAGAAGTGTTTGTACAGAATCCGCTGAACCAGGCATATCCGGAATTAATCTATCGAAGCGGTGATATCGGTAAATATAATGCCAGGGGAGAGCTGTTATTCGTTTCCCGTAAGGATAATCAGATCAAGCATATGGGTCACAGGATTGAGCTGGGTGAGATTGAGATTGCCGCCGGTGCAATTGATGCTATGAGAAGTGTATGTGCAATCTTTGATGATAGGAAGAAGAAAATCGTCCTATATTATGTCGGAGCACTGACAGAGGCGGAGGTGGCTTTGGCACTGAAGGAGAAGCTGCCAAGATATATGCTTCCGAATGTGATTGAAGCATTGGAAAGAATGCCTTTGACAGCGAACGGGAAGATCAACCGTCAACTTCTTAAGGAAAGCTGTCAAAAGCTTGGAAATGGAATGAAAAAGGCTGTGAGCTGTGAACAGCAGTAACTATAATCATGATCGTGCCAGGCACGAGAGGAGGAACTATGGAGACAATACTTGAGATTTTAAGCGGATTACATCCGGAGGTGGATTTCGAAGCCTGCGATACCCTGATTGATGACAAGATATTAGATTCCTTTGATATCGTATCGATTGTAACAGACATCAGTGATGAGTTTGACATTACGATTCCGGTTGAGGAAATCGTACCTAAGAATTTTAATTCAGCTAAGACCTTATATGCCATGGTCGAGCGGCTGATGGAAGAATAACAGGACGGGGTGAGTTATGCTTTTTACATCCTATCGGTTTATCTTTTTCATACTTATTTTGTTCGTAGTATATTATATTATTCCGAAGCGCTTCCAATGGATGTTGCTGCTTGCGGCAAGCTATCTGTTCTACAGCTTTGCCGGATTGAAGTATCTGATCTATATCGTAGCCACCACGGTTACTACCTATCTTGTCAGCAGGAGACTGAATCTCCTACAGACGATACAAGTCTTATATCTGAACGAACATAAGGCCTCCATGGGACGGGAGGAACGGAAGGCATATAAAGCACGGATAAAAAAGAAGCAGAGGAGATGGATGGTTCTCTGTATGATATTCAATTTCGGTATACTGGCAGTCATGAAATATACCGATTTTACGATCATGAATGTCAACGGACTGTTAAAGCTGTTCCAGGCCAAATCGCTGCCTCTGATCGGGTTTGTACTGCCGCTTGGTATTTCCTTCTATACTTTTCAGACCATGGGCTATCTCATTGATGTGTATAGAGAAAAGTACCCATACGAAAGAAACATAGCTAGGCTGGCACTCTTTATATCCTTCTTTCCACAGCTGCTTCAGGGCCCGATCAGTCGTTTTGATGATCTGAGTCAGACCCTGTATGCTAAGCATCACTTTGATGTAAAAAATGTATCCTTTGGTTTACAGAGGATGCTTTGGGGATATTTTAAGAAGCTGGTGATTGCCGATCGACTGCTCATAGCAGTCAATACCATTGTGGGGAACCCGGAGCAGTACCAGGGGACATTTGTGCTGGCAGGTATGTTTTTCTATGCTATCACCCTGTATGCTGACTTTACCGGTGGAATAGATATTACTATTGGAATAGCGGAGGTTCTGGGAATACGGGTACAGGAGAATTTCCTCCGGCCGTATTTCTCTAAGTCTATCGCAGAGTACTGGCGAAGGTGGCATATTTCCTTAAGCAGCTGGTTTCGGGATTATATGTTTTATCCGATCTCAGTCAGTAAAGCAATGCTGAATTTATCACGAAGCTGTAAAAAGAAGGGCGGGGAATGGCTCGGTAGAAGGGTTGCCATCTATATCGCCTCCATCATAGTCTGGTTTGTTACAGGCATCTGGCATGGAGCAGCTTGGAATTTCATCATATGGGGATTGGGAAACTGTCTGGTGATATTGGTTTCGCAGGAATGCAGTCCTCTGTATGAGAGGTTCCATGCAAGATTTCATGTGAAGCAATTCCTATGGTATCGTCTCTTCGAGGTAGTCCGTACCTTTTGGCTTATGAGCTTTTTACGCGCTTTTGATTGTTACCGGGATGTCGGTACCACCTTTCGTATGATTGGTACGGTCTTTACAAGGATCAATCTGAGGGAACTGCTTCAGGGAGGACTTATGCAACTGGGTTTAGGCCCTGCGGATTATCTGGTGCTGACGATATCGGTGCTGATCCTGCTTACAGCTAGCTTATTCGGAAGATCGGGAAGTGTTCGCGAGATGCTGGCACAGAAGCCTTTGCCGCTTCGATATGCTTCCTGCATCCTGTTGGTGATCAGCATCCTGATCTTTGGAGCGTATGGAGTGGGTTATGATGCCAGCCAGTTTATCTACAGTCAATTTTAAATACTTAGGAATGAAAGGCTGATGAAAGTGAAGAAGATCATAATCAATATTGCTGCAGCGGTGATGATAATCCTGATACTTGCATTTCTGCAGGCATTATTGAAACCTAAATATATGTCCTCCATTCATGAAGGCAATCTTGTTGAAGAATACTATAAGGAGAAGAAGCTTCATGATGTAATTTTTATTGGTGACTGTGAGGTGTTCTCCAACATCTCACCCGTAACACTATGGGAGGAATACGGTATTACCAGTTACATCCGGGGCAGTGCCCAGCAGCTGGTGTGGCAGTCCTACTATTTGCTGGAGGATACATTGCTTTATGAGAAACCGAAGGTAGTTGTATTCAATGTACTGGCAATGAAATACAACGAACCTCAGAAGGAGGCTTATAATCGCCTGACTCTCGATGGCATGAAGCTGTCTGCGGCAAAACTTAAAGCGATCAAGGCCTCTGAAACAGAGGGAGAAACGGTGATTACTTATCTATTTCCGCTACTTAGGTATCATTCCAGATGGAAGGAGCTGACGGGAGAGGATTTAAAATATCTGTTCCATAAGGATACCCTGTCACACAACGGGTATCTGATGAGGGTTGATACAAAGCCGGTGGATATGATCCCTAAGGGGAAAAAGCTCGCGGATTACCGCTTTGGTGACAAGGCTTATGCTTACCTTGATCGTATCACGAAGCTCTGCAAGGAGAATAATATCAAGCTCATTTTGATCAAATCACCAAGCATCTATCCTTATTGGTATCAGGAATGGGATACGCAGATGTCAGAGTATGCCGGGGAAAATGAGTTGACTTACATCAATTTTCTGGAGGATGTACAGGAGATAGGAATTGATTATAGTAAAGACACCTTTGACGGTGGTCTTCATCTCAATCTAAGCGGAGCAGAGAAATTTACCAGATATTTCGGAAGAATACTTAGCACTGAGATCTCACTGCCGGATCATAGGAAGGAGGAGAAGTATGTCAGGCTATGGAATAAGAAGGTTGCTGCCTATGAAGCCATGCGGGAAGATCAGGAGATGGAGCTGAGGGAATACGGATATCTAAAGAGCCACGGTGTCGTTGCTCAGGTGGCTGAGAAGGAATAAACAGGAATACTGATGAGTAAGAATGAAAAGCAGGTAAGAATAAGACAACTAGTAATGAACAAATCAAATTGTAACAGGAAGGATAACAAAGAATGAAAAAATTGATTTTAGTCCTGTGTATCCTGGTGTTTTTTGCAGGCTGCGGAAAGGCTTCCGATACAGAGACCAAGGAATTAGATCCTACCACAAAGATAGCAGCTGCAGATACAAAGGATAATGCATCAACAACTGATGAAGCAGGGAGTATAGATGGATTTTCCTTTGTGTATAACAATACGGTGATACCCATGAATGTGGATGCTACACCGATTGTGGAGGCACTTGGTGAACCGGTGGATTATTTTGAAGCAGCAAGCTGTGCGTTTCAGGGATTGGATAAGCAATATTATTATAGTGGCTTTGAGCTGGGAACCTATCCCAAAGGAAAACAAGATTTCGTATCGTATGTAAATATACAGGATGATACCGTTTCCACAGACCAAGGGATAGCGCTAGGCTCTACGCTGGAGGAGCTTCTGGCTGCCTATGGTGAGGAATACACACAGGAAGGGGCCTCTTATGTATATAAGAAGGGAGAAACCAAGCTGACCTTTATCGTGGAGGAGGACACAGTCACACAGATTACCTATGGAGCCATCGTAGAAGGCTTGAATAATTAGCTTTCCCATTCTTAAACATTTTACTTTCGTATAGAACAATGCTCGTTTGAAGATAATGATTATGTAGTTGTGATTCGAATAGAAGGCAGGTCTGTCAAAACCGCTTTGCGGCATCATGTCTGTCAGTATGTAAATATACGGAGGTGAAATTATGAGAATCGGTAATACTATCGCGCCTCATGAGGCTTTGGAACTGCATGAGCTCGTAACCTTTAAGAATGTCTGTGCCACGAAAGCGGCGACAATGTCAGCTTTGGTTAAGGATGAAGAATTGAAAAGCATTCTACAGCAGGATTTCAACACAGCCAAAGAGCACATCCAGGAGCTGAATAATCTGATGGTTGGTGCAAGTACAGCATTTCATCCGGCTTCAAAAGCAACCGTAGGGATAAATCAGATGCAAATCCCGTGAGCCATGCAGGTACAGAAAGGAAGGTGAAGTTATGGCAGGAATTATTCAAAATATGGCAGGTATGGGAAATATGACAGAACAGGTGATTGCAACTGATCTGCTGCTCGGGACCAAGAGTGCGATTAAGAATTATGCAGCAGCCATCGCTGAGACTACTACACCCGAGATTAGGAATGCACTACACAAGCAGTTGGATGATGCAATCTGCATGCAGGATAAGGTGACCACTTATATGATGAATAAGGGGTATTATAACGCGCATGACCCTGAAGCTCAGATTAACATGGACAGAGCGGCATCAGATACTGTAATGAAGCTGGAAGATATACAGTAAAATTGATCTGTACTAATCAAAGCCTGATAGCAGAAGGATAATTAGACTGATTAAGCTATGTATATACAAAAGCTATGGTTGACAGAGTTTGTCAGAAACACTATAATGTAACAAAATTAATATCGTCGGGAGCTTGTGTGCAGGCTGAGAGGAAACAATAGTTTCGACCGTACCTGATTTGGATAATGCCAACGTAGGGAGTAGCATAATAACACTTAATTTTAGTGGGATGTACCTATACTGGTACATCCCATTTTTGTATTTCAAACAGAAAGGAAAGGATCATCATGAATTACTATACTCAGATGGATGCTGCGGCAAAAGGTCTGATCACAGATGAAATGCGGACTGTGGCTGCGAAGGAAGGAATCAGTGAGGAGCTGTTAAGGGACAGAGTGGCAGCAGGAACAATCGTCATACCTGCGAATAAAAAGCACCATTCCCTTAGACCGGAGGGAATTGGGGAAGGTCTTAAGACTAAAATTAATGTGAATCTGGGAGTGTCGGGGGATTGTGCCGATTATTCCAAGGAGATGGAGAAGGTAAAGCTTGCGCTGGAATTCGGAGCAGAGGCTATTATGGATTTGAGCAATTACGGAAAGACCAACCGTTTTCGGGAGGAACTGATTGCTTGTTCCCCGGCGATGATCGGTACGGTTCCGATGTATGATGCCATCGGCTATCTGGAAAAGGATCTGATGGATATCGAAGCAAAGGATTTTCTTAAGGTGGTGGAAGCTCATGCCAGACAGGGAGTGGATTTTATGACCATCCATGCCGGGATCAATAAAAGAGCGGTGGAGAGCTTTTTGGAAACAAAGAGAATGACGAATATCGTATCCCGTGGTGGTTCTCTGCTATTTGCCTGGATGAAAATGACCGGCAATGAGAACCCGTTCTTCGAATACTACGATGACGTGCTTGATATCCTGCGGGAGTATGATGTGACAATCAGCCTTGGGGATGCACTCCGACCGGGTAGTATACATGACAGTACTGATGCAGGTCAGATCGCCGAGCTGATTGAGCTTGGGAAGCTCACCGAGAGAGCTTGGGAGAAGAAGGTTCAGGTTATGGTAGAGGGTCCGGGACATATGGCAATGAATGAAATAGCTGCGAATATGACGCTGCAAAAAAGGCTTTGTCATAATGCACCTTTTTATGTTTTGGGACCGCTGGTTACAGATATTGCGCCAGGCTATGACCATATCACCTCAGCCATCGGCGGGGCAATTGCTGCTATGAGCGGAGCTGATTTTCTGTGTTATGTGACACCGGCAGAGCACCTAAGACTTCCGGATTTGTCTGACGTGAAGGAAGGTATTATTGCTTCCAGGATTGCAGCCCATGCTGCAGATATCGCAAAGGGCATTCCCGGAGCCAGAGAAATCGACGATCGGATGAGTGATGCCAGAAGGAGAATTGACTGGGAGGAAATGTTCTCCTATGCAATTGATCCGAAGAAGGCAAGAGAGTATTTCGAAAGCGTACCACCGAGTGACAAACACAGCTGTTCCATGTGCGGTAAGATGTGTGCCATGAGAACAACGAACCTGATATTAAGTGGCGAGAAGGTGGAGATAAGGTAAAGTAATGATTGATAAGGTACCACTAGATAATCGTGGTTGAATAAACGATAATACGCAATAAGGAGACTAACTATGATGTTAAAGCATATGCTCGATAATGTCAGACACAGGAACCCCCTGGTACACAATATTACAAATTATGTGACTGTAAATGATTGTGCCAATATTATACTGGCCTGCGGAGGCTCGCCGATTATGGCGGATGATTGTATGGAGGTGGAGGAAATCGTAGCCATCTGTAACTCTCTTGTAATCAACATCGGTACCCTAAATGAACGAACCATCCAGTCTATGCTTGTAGCAGGAAGGAAAGCCAATCAGTTAAGCAGACCAATCGTCTTCGACCCTGTCGGGATCGGGGCTTCCGGTCTTCGTACCTATGCAGCAAAACGGCTTCTTACAGAGCTGGATTTTAGCGTCATCCGGGGTAACATCAGCGAGATTAAGAGGATCTATCAGGTGATGCAGGACATTCGAAAGAGAGAAGAAGCTACGATTAGGACTTCAGACTGTGGAGCAGCAGTAGGGACAGAAGGGAATCAGATTTCAGAAAGCCGGGGTGTGGATGCCAGTGTGTCAGATCGTATTGTGGAGGATACACTGGACAGTACTGTTACCTTTGCTATGGAGCTGGCTCAGTTAACAAAGGCAGTAATCGTGATTACAGGTGCGATTGATATCATTGCAGATACAGAGACTGCATATATCGTACGCAACGGCCATCCGATGATGAGCAGGATAACAGGTAGCGGATGTATGCTTACCTCAGTGCTCGGTGCCTTTAGCGCAGCCAATACAATGGAGTTAACCGGTGCTTGTGCGGCAGCTGTTTGTGCCATGGGAATATGTGGTGAACTTGCATATGAGAGGGTATCGAAAGATAGAGAGGGTACAGGTTCCTTTCGAGCTTATCTGATGGACTATATGAGCCTCTTAGATGGTACGATGCTGGAGCAGAGAGCAAAGCTTCAGGAGTTTAAGATAAGGTAGGAGACGAATATGAAGAGAAAGGATTACTTATTATATGCTGTAACGGATCGAAGCTGGCTGAATGGAGACAGCCTGGTAAAGAAGGTACGGAAAGCCCTTGAGGGTGGTGTCACACTGCTGCAGCTACGGGAAAAAGATATGCCCTTTGAGGAGTTTGTGGCATTGGCAAGGGAAATCCATGAGCTGACATTACAGTATGGTGTTCCGTTGATTATCAATGACAATGTTGATGTTGCACTTGCCATGGGGGCGGAAGGAGTTCATCTGGGACAGGAGGATATGGAGCTTGTCAATGCAAGAGCCAAACTGGGGAAAGATAAAATCATCGGGATATCCGCTCATTCGGTGGAGGAAGCACGCAGAGCCCAGGATAACGGAGCGGATTACATAGGAACCGGAGCAGTATATGCAACCACGACGAAAAGCGATGCACATGAGGTTTCTCTCCATACCCTGACCGACATCTGCAATTCCGTAACTATACCTGTGGTAGCAATTGGCGGGATTACGAGGGACAATATCCTTAAGCTGAAGGGAACAGGAATCGCCGGTGTAGCAGTGGTGTCCGCAATCTTTGCCAATAATGAGGTCGACAGGGCGACAAGGGAATTAGCAGGGTTAATACAACAGGTTGTCGAGAAGAGCTGATCTGATATGCTGACACCAATTGTATGTCGGCACTAAATAGAAAGAGTTTGTGAACAACAGTTGAAGGAGGATGAGAAGTTGAAAACAGTTCTAACGATTGCCGGTTCAGATTGCAGTGGCGGTGCCGGAATTCAGGCAGATATTAAGACAATAACGGTACATAAACTGTATGCCATGAGTGTAATTACTGCACTTACTGCACAGAATACCACCGGAGTATGCAGAGTTTGCGAGGTGAGCCCGGACTTTGTGGCAGAACAGCTGGATAGGGTCTTTACGGATATCCGCCCGGATGCCGTGAAGATCGGAATGGTGTCAAATCAGCGGACAATCGAAGTGATCGCTGATAAGCTGATACAATATCATGCTGAGAATATTGTGCTTGATCCGGTCATGATTGCGACCAGCGGAAGCAGACTGATTGAGGGAAATGCAGTTGAGCTGCTTATAAAGCGGCTGATACCGCTCGCGGATATCATTACCCCCAATATACCCGAGGCAGAGGCTCTGAGTGGTCTGACTGTAAACAATAAGGATGATATGATGGAGGCTGCCAAAAGGATCGGGGAACATTATCACGGAGCTATATTGATCAAAGGAGGGCATCTTACCGGCAGCAGTGATGATCTGCTGTATGAGCAGGGAGGAATGCGTTGGTACGAGACACAGCGCATTGATAATCCGAATTCCCATGGAACAGGCTGTACCCTGTCCTCAGCGATAGCCTGTAATCTTGCGCTTGGCATCGATATTCCGGAAAGCATCGCACTTGCCAAAGAGTTCCTTACCGGAGCACTGAGGGCGGGGCTTAATCTGGGACAAGGAAGCGGACCCTTGAACCATTGCTATAGATTATCCAATTAATTTACAACGAAATATTGTCTAAAGTAGCCGAACGTGATATCATAAAACAAGATATTACTGGATAGAAAGGTGAATAGGGATGAAATATAAAGCAATTATATTTGACCTGGATGGTGTAATCTGTCATACCGACCATTATCGTTATCTGGCATGGAAGCAGCTGACTGACAAGAAGGGCATCTATTTTGATAAAAAGATCAATAACAGACTTCGCAGTACAACCCGTATGGAAAGCCTCGAAATCATCCTGGAAAGATGGCAGGGTGATCCTCTGACGCTGGAGGAAAAGGAACAGCTGACCGAAGAAGTGAATGCCACCTATAAGGAGCTTCTCTGTGAAATGTCAGAAAAGGATTTGAGCAAAGAGGTAAAGGACACCTTAGATCACCTTAGAAAAAGAGGTTTATACCTGGCAATCGGTTCATCAAGTAAAAATACGAGACTGATTCTGGAACAGATCGGGCTCTATAATTATTTTGATGCTATTTCCGATGGAAATAATATCTCAAGGCCCAAGCCGGATCCGGAGGTATACCAAAAAGCAGCGGAGTTTCTTAATATCAATCCATCCCTGTGCCTGGTGGTGGAAGATGCCAAAGCAGGTATCGATGCCGCTCGTGCCGCAGGTATGGACAGTGCAGCGATTGGTGATGCATTTGGCTATTCCGAAGCGACCTATAACTTATTTACCTTTTCCAAACTAGTACAAATCTGCTGTGCACAGTTATAGCATATTAACAATTACAGGAGTCTTGGCTGAAGAGAAAATACTTTGCCGGGACTCTTTTCTCTCATAAAAGAACAGGAAAAGAGAGGATATTAATGTAACCATAGTGTAGACTTAACTTCATCGGGGGGGATGATATGGACTGGTTGGATCATATGAATGCTGCAATCGACTATATTGAGGAGAGGCTGGAGGATGAGATAGACTATAATAAGGCGGCGAAGATTGCCTGCTGTTCTCTCTTTCATTTTCAAAGAATGTTCTCCTTTGTCGCAGGGATGGGACTGAGTGATTATGTCAGGCAGAGGCGTATGACAATGGCAGCCTTCGATTTGCTGAACAGCTCGGAGAGGATCATCGACATTGCACAGAAATATGGCTATAATTCACCGACAGCCTTTACCAGGGCATTCATCAACATACATGGTTTAGCACCAAGTATGGTTAGGGTACACGGAGTGCCTTTATCTTCCTTTCCCAGAATTACCTTTCATTTATCCGTTCAAGGAGGAAAAGAGATGAAGTATCGAATTGAAGAAAAACCTGCGATGCGGTTCGTAGGAAGGAAAGAAGCCATAAGCAATAAGGATGGAATTAATTTTGTACGTATCCCACAGATTTGGGAGGAATTAGATGAGGACGGTTCCTTTGATAGGATCATGGAGCTGTCGAATCAGGAACCAAGCGGAGTAATGGGTATCTGTGCCAACTTCAGAGAGTCAGAATTTGATTACTTTATTGCTAGTGCTACAGACAAAGACATTCCGGAGGGAATGGATGAGCTTAGGGTCGAGACAGGTCTCTGGGTCATATTCGAATGCGTGGGTCCTATGCCGGATGCTATTCAGGCAGTATGGAAGAGAGTTTACAGCGAATGGTTCCCCTCCTCAGGCTATGAGCATGCAGGAACAGCTGAGATAGAATGGTACAGTGACGGAGACGGCAGCGCAGCAGATTACCGAAGCGAAGTATGGATCCCAATCGAAAAAAAGAAATAAGCTGAAAGGGAAACCTCGACTAATAATTTTAACGGGGGATAGGGTATGGCATACGACAGAATCGATTGGAATCCGATGCAGGCAAGGCTTCGGGAGCTAATCAAGAAGAAGGAAAGCTTCGAAGATATGAAGGAGCTGCTCCTGCAGATGCATTCTATGGTACATTGTCAAGAGGTATACGAGGGAGCAGAGCCGACTTATATGGACGAGCTCTGGAATTGTCTTGAGGATACTGCATTTCGCACGATGCCGACAATAAAGGATGATACGATTGCCTGGAATATCTGGCACATCACAAGGATTGAAGATCTTACATCGAATTACCTGATTGCAGGCTGCGAACAGGTATTGGAAGAAACCTGGCTTAGCAAACTGAACACCCGGGTAACGGATACCGGAAATGCGATGACGGATGAGGAGATCCTCTCCTTCAGCAATGAGGTGAATAAGGATGCTCTGTATCAATATCGTAATGAGGTGGGGCGAAGAGTCAAAGGTATACTGGAGGGCTTACAATTCGAAGATTTAAAGAGAAAGGTTCCACAGAAGGGAATTAGGAGAATCGCTGAGCTTGGTGGTGTGTCAACCCGCCCGGAGGCAGTCTGGCTGCTAGACTTCTGGGGTCGAAAGAATGTAGCGGGAATCCTTCTAATGCCGATTACCAGGCACCAGGTCGTTCATATCAATGATTCACGCAGGTTGAAGGATGTCTGTAAAAGAATAGACAAAACGAAAAGATGATTTCAATCTTATTAGATTAAATTAATAAATTTGCTATTGACATTATCCAATGTTGTATATATAATATATTCAACATTGGATATTAATTATTAATAATGAATTGATAAGAGACGCTCAGTCAGGAAGGATAACAGATGATCAGTGCATTTATCTTATATTATTTGAACATGAAGCCGACTCATGGCTATGAAATCCAGAAGTTTCTTCAGGTATCGAATATTGAACAGTGGACGAAGATATTATCAGGGTCCATCTATTATGCTCTGACTAAGCTGGAGAAGGATCAACATATCCGTGTCCTTCGGGAGGAACGTACCGGTTCGAGAGTAAGAAAGATCTATGAGATTACCGAGAGTGGAAGAGAAGAACTCCGCAGACAGATGCTTGAGGCTTTGGATACCCCGATAGCGAATATCGGGTCCTTTAAGTTCTATACCGATCCGATCCTTGGCACGCTGTCCCGGGAAGAACTGGAGAAATGCATCACGACTCACATAGCCAAGCTGCAGGAACAGAAGGAATACTGGGAGAAATGGTATGAGATCAAGGGTGGTGCAGGGATCACGGAACTGTCCAGGCTCACCTTTCAGATGACGATTGAGAACATCGGCTTTCAGATACGCTGGCATGAAGAGCTGCTGGCCAACCTGGATCAATATATTGAAGACAGCCATGGGACGGAGCAGATTATTAAGACTATAGATTTTAACCGGATAGAAGATAAGAACAGCGCATCCGAGGAGGAGCAGAGACTTCAATATGCGTTGAAGCTGAAGAATGAAATTATGAGAGATCCGGAAAATGCTGTGGTTAACCTGGATAAAATCATCAATGAGCTGGAGAGTCAGATAAAGAAGAAGTAATATAAGGATCAGAGATTATCGATTTGAAGGTTCAAAAACATTGTAATAAATAGAGTTTGCCAATCGTGATTAATACACCATAATGCAAGCTCTATATTCTCACCCCGATATCCAACGTTGAATATATAAATATAAAATAAAACAATTTGGATAATATTAATTGGAGGAAATAAAATGGATGCATTATTGGAAGTAAAGAATTTATCGAAAAGCTATGGAGAGAAAACAGTTGTGGACCGGCTCAGCCTGAAGGTTGCCAAAGGGGATATTCTTGGATTTATCGGACCAAATGGAGCGGGGAAAAGTACTACTATCAGAATGATTATTGATGTGGAGGAGGTAGGAGAGGGTGATATCCTATTCCAAAATAAAAGAACGAAGGAAAACTTAAAAACCTTCAAACGCTCCATCGGAGTTGTACCTCAGGACATTGCCGTCTATGAAGACATCAATGCCTATGACAATGTCAGGTTCTTTTGCTCCCTATACGGTCACAGGGGTACTGATTTAAAGCAGCGAACAAGGGAAGCCCTGGAATTGGTCGGTCTGTGGGAGCATCGTGCGGAGCAGCCCTGCAAGTTCTCGGGAGGAATGAAGAGAAGACTGAATATTGCCTGTTCGATTGCTCATACACCCAAGCTTTTGATTATGGATGAACCGACAGTTGGAATTGATCCGCAATCCAGAAATCATATCATGGAGTCTATTAAAATCCTGAACAGCAGAGGAACCTCTGTCATCTATGTTTCTCATTATATGGAGGAGATAGAGGCAATCTGTAACCGGATTGTCATGATGGATCGGGGAAAGCTGCTCGAGGATATGGAGAAGGAAGAGTTCAAGAAGAAATATAAAGCGCAGAACTGTCATAGCCTCGAGGAAATCTTTCTGATGCTGACAGGGACGGAGCTGCGGGACGAATAGTATAAAGAGAAAGCATATCAATATGAATGAAAGCTGCCTTTGAGCAGCGAATTGGAGGATATTATGAATACATTTTTATGCCTATTGGGGCAGGATTTACGACGAAGGTCTAAGGACGGATTTTTTATCGGTTATAACATCATCTTCCCAATACTTCTGACGGTGATATTGGGTTATCTGACCTCGGAAAGCTATGGGAATGGGTTTACAGGTTATCAGTATTACAGTATCGTGACACTTCCTTTTTGTATTGCACTGTCAATCATTACGGCTGCTTATGCGGCCAAGGAGGAGGCCTATAAGAAAACTGCCGTGCGCTTCTTATTTACTCCGATTTCCAGAGTTCAGCTGATTCTGTCCAGATTATTGTCCTGTACGATCATCTTAAGCTGCTGTAATCTTGTGGTGCTCCTCTTTAGTATGCTTTTGTTGAAGCTGCCAATCCGGGATGATTTCCTACATATACTGGCGCTGCTTACGATGTTAAGCTTTGCTGTCTGTGGAGTCGGTCTGTTCATTGGCTACGGAATCACAAACTTTATTATGGTTAAGAACATCATAAATATTCCGGTCATGGCAGCAGGTATTCTGGCAGGCTCCTTCTATCCCTTTGGGAGCCTAAACCCTGCTTGGGAGACAGCAATCATACTGTCACCTCTGACCTGGATTAACCGCAGCATATTCCGCTGCATCTATGATGGTTACACAGGGCATCTATGGGTAACAAACCTGGTGTGCCTGGTCATCGGACTTGGGTGTACTGCGACGGCAGTGCTATTATTTAAGAAGGAGGAATATATTCATGGGGTGCTTCCCGGTTATGAAAAATAATCTAAAAAGATATTATCGCCATAAGACACTGTTTGCAGTTACCTTTCTGCTGCCACTCATTCTGTGCGCATTGTTTAGTTTGATCGATTTTAATCAGGTTTCTCTCAGGGTGGGGGTACTGTCAGGAGAGGAAATTAAGGAGGTTTCTAAGCCCGGAGAAGAGGACTACAGAACTGTCCTATATCAGGTACTTGAACAATCAAAGGGTATCAGCTTTGCTATGGCAACGGAGGATAGCCTGAACATGGATCTGATGACGGGGCATTATCAGGTAGTGTTGGATTGTCGCGGTGATAGCATAAACGACCTACGGGTCATTGCCTACAAGCCCGAGAAGTATACAGCCTTCCTGCAAAAAGCCGTGACTGCCGCGGTAATGAATCGGGAAGTACTTAAGCTGGAGGGCTTGAAGCAAAAAGGGCTGGGGGAAACAGAGAGAAGTATCACGATGCTGCTGACTCTGTTCATGGTCTTTACCGTATTATATGCCTCCCTGCTCCTTCGGGATAAGCAATCAGGAACTTATCTTAGATATCAGTATGCAAAAAGTACGAAGACAGGTTATATTGCAGGTCATATTGCTTCCGTCTTCCTTATGACTTTGCTGCAGGTGCTTTTCTGTATGGCTACACTTACGATATTATCCGATGGGTTTCAGTTAAGTATGGAAGAGTTTGGTGTTCTTGCTGTGGTGTTAGCAGGAATAGCTACCCTGGTTGCGGTAGTGATTTGCCTGATCAGCAAGAGTGAGGTCCAGGCAGGTATCCTTGCTTCCTCCGTCGCAGTGCTGATGTCACTGCTTGGAGGAACCTTCGTAGCAGTAGAAGCAATGCCCCGGCTGCTGCGTATACTCAGCTATGTCAGCCCGATGCGCTGGGTTGTGGAGCTGCTGCAACTGATTTAGTCAGAAGGCTCCGTAGATTCATTAAGTTTTTTTATATTTTCATCATTTTTTAATGTTATTTCTTCTCATATATACTATAATGCGTGATAAGATCATTAGATTTTTCTGTGGGAGGTAACTAATTAATGTATGAAGAGATCAATGTTCAGCTGGAGGAAGCGATGCAGAAGGTCTGCCGCCGTAGGAAGCTTTCTTCCATGCTGGAGGAGCTGATGGAACAACAAAAGAGGCTGAAGCTTAAACTGGAGGAGTATCAAGCTTTGCTTGAGAAGGAAAATGCTGATGTAGAACAGTTAGAGAGGAAAAGCCTGCCGCACCTGTTCTATTCAATACTTGGAAGACTCGGAGAACGGGTTGAAGAGGAGCGGAAGGAAGCCTTAGCCGCGGCCCTGAAATATGATCAGGCAGCAGCAGAGCTCGCTCAGATCGAGAATCGGATCAAAGAGCTGGAAGAAGAACTGGTGCAATATAGGAGTTGTCAGAATGAATATGACAGTCTGTATGAGAAGAAGAGAGAAATGATTTTAGCATCATATTCAGAAGCCGGGCAGAGACTTCTGGAACTGTCATCACAGCTCATGGGTCTGAAGAATAACCGTAAGGAGATTGATGAAGCAATTGCCGCAGGAAATGAGGTCATGGAACATATCAATAATGCCTTGAACAGTCTGGAAAGTGCGGAGGGCTGGGGTACTTTTGATCTGATTGGTGGAGGTTTGATCTCGGATTTGGCAAAACACTCCCATATCGATGATGCTAAGGCTGAGGCTGGGCTTATCCAGACGAAGCTTTCAGGCTTTCGTACGGAGCTTGCGGATGTCAGAATTAGTAATGGAATAACCTTCTCGATGGATGAATTCGGGAAATTCGCTGATTTCTTCTTTGACGGATTAATTGCAGACTGGTGTATGCAGTCGAGGATTCATGAATCCTTAGCTAGCGTCTGCAATGTCAGAGATCAGGTTCAGGAGGTACTGGTTAAACTGAACAATATGAAAGCTGGCAATCTTGAAAATGAGAAGAAGCTGGAGCAGGAGACCATAGGATTGATACAGAATGCATAACATTTAAGCAAAACAGATGATAGGAGAACAAATATGAATTTCAGGGAATGTTATCAGTCAGGGCGGATCATCATGACAGAAGGGGCATTGGGCATTCGTTTGAGGAATGAGTTTGGTATCGTATATAATTCCGAAGTGGCAAATGCAAATCTCATTTACAGGGAGGACGCAAGAAAAGCGATTACAAAAATTACAGATCAGTATCTTGAGATTGCTGTCAGGTATCGGCAGCCGATGATGTTCATGACACCAACCCGAAGGGCAAGCAGGGACAATGTAAGAAATTCTTCTTACAGGGAGGAATTAATCGAGGATAACGTAAAATTTTACAGGAGTCTGCTAAAGAAAGCGATGGAAAAGGATCCGGCACATACGGAGCTTTACCTTGGCGGGATGATGGGCTGTAAGGGTGATGCCTATAAAGGTACCGGAGCACTGACTGCCAACGAAGCATATGAATATCATTCCTGGCAGGCGAAGCTTTTTGCCGAGGCAAAAGTTGATTTTCTCTATGCCGCGATTATGCCGACACTGCCGGAGGCAATCGGGATGGCGGAAGCAATGGCTGAAACCGGTTTACCCTATATCATCAGTCTGATGATTAGGACCGATGGAAGGATGATTGACGGAACCACAATTCATACTGCCATAGAGACAATCGAGAATTCCATTGAGATAAAGCCCATCTTCTACATGACGAACTGTGTTCATCCTGCCAATGTGGGGAAGGCACTTGCCTGGGAATTCAACCGGACAGAGCTTGTAAGAAATCGATTGAAGGGAATACAAGCCAATGCATCACCCTTAACACCCGAGGAACTGGACGGCTGTTGTGAAATACTAAGCTCCGAACCGACTGAGCTTGCAGAAGAAATCATGAAATTACATAAATATCATGGCTTTCAGATCCTTGGAGGCTGCTGCGGCACGGATGAGCGGCATATTGAAGAAATTGCGAAAAGGATCAAGAACCTGATGTAGACTTTTGACTCGTTTACCGTTATAATATGATACGGAAAACGAGTCATTTTCATGTTGGATAGGAGGTAAGCATAGCCCTATCACCAAGAGTATCCCAATTTGCCGGATACCTGACAGGGAACATTGCTCCGTGATGGAGGCTTTGTCAAATAGGACTATGCTCAAAAATAAATGAAAAAAGGTCAATTTTATGAAGGGATAGTAAAGCGAGTGGATTTCCCGAATAAGGGTGTCATTGAGCACGAAGAAGGGAAGGTCATCGTAAAGAATACAATGCCCGGACAAAAGGTGAGCTTTGTCGTAAGTAAGATCAGAAGCGAGAAGACGGAGGGTAATCTGAAGGAGATACTGGAAAGATCTCCGCTTGAGGTCAGGGATAAAGCCTGTCATTGCTTTGGAGACTGCGGAGGTTGCAGCTATCAGACGATGTCTTATGAAAGCCAGCTTGAGATGAAGAGGGACCAGGTAAAGCGTCTGATCGATCAGGTATGCAGAGATTATACCTTTGAAGGCATCCTGGGTAGTCCGAAGGAGTGGGGCTATCGTAATAAGATGGAATTCTCCTTCGGGGATGAATATAAGAATGGGCCGCTTGCCCTTGGCCTTCATAAGAAGGGCAGCTTTCATGATATTATCACCACATATGATTGTGCAATTGTGGATAAAGACTTTAATTTGATCCTTAATTGTGTATTAAAGTATGGTGCGGAGCTTGGAGCAGATTATTACCATAAGCTTACCCACAAAGGTTATCTGCGTCATCTGCTGATCAGACGAGCAGTGAAGACAGGTGAACTCCTGGTCAATATTATTACAACCTCTCAGGAGGAAGAGCTGGCGAATAGGACGAATGAGCCGATCGGGGAACTATTTGCACCTCTTGTGGCACGATTGCTGGATTTACCCTTGGAGGGGAAGCTTACCGGTATCCTGCATACCTACAATGACAGCCAGGCAGATGTGGTGAAGAGTGACCGGACTGTAGTTCTATACGGCAGGGATTATATCTTCGAGGAACTGCTGGGCTTAAGGTTTAGAATATCCACCTTCTCCTTCTTCCAAACCAATTCTCTTGGTGCGGAGGTGCTTTATTCCAAGGCTCGTGAATATGTCGGGGAGACGAAGGACAAGCGTATCTTCGACCTCTACAGCGGTACGGGCACTATAGCCCAGCTGCTGGCTCCGGTGGCGGGTAAAGTAACCGGTGTGGAGATCGTGGAGGAGGCAGTAGAAGCAGCCCGGGAGAATGCTGCTATGAACGGTTTGGATAACTGCGAATTTATCGCAGGAGATGTACTGAAGGTAATCGATTCCCTGCAGGATAAGCCGGATATCATCATCCTCGATCCTCCCAGGGACGGCATCCACCCGAAGGCACTGGATAAGATCATTGACTTTGGCGTGGATAAAATCGTCTATATCTCCTGCAAGCCGACCTCATTGGTAAGGGACTTAGAGGTGTTTCAGGCGAAGGGATACAAGGTTGAGAAGGTATGTGCTGTGGACATGTTCCCGGAGACGGTGCATGTAGAGACAGTTGTATTGATGACACGCAAAGATAAATAAATAGGCTCTAAAAGGTTTGAAATGAAAGGTTTCCAGACTTTTGGCAGCGATTACTGATTGCTGAAAGCTTTAAAACAATAACGTATGATTTTGACGTGTACGTTAATAATAAAATACATCATTGATAAAGAGTGTGGTAATTAATATACTTAAAAATATAGGAGGAGTTAAAATGTTTTCTCATTATCTGCTTTTCAATAGGAACTGTGCAGAAGCTCTTGAAGTATATACAAAAGCTTTTGGTGCAAAAGTCACTGAATTAAAGAAATATGGAGATATTCCGAATCCTGGTTTTCAGGTATCAGAAAGTGATAAAAATCTTGTACTTCACGCAAGACTTAAGTGGGGTGACACTGAAATTATGTGCGCCGATGGTGAGGAGCGGTGTCAACCGGGTACCAATATGTATATTTCTGTTACAACAAAAGATTTGAGTTTAGTAGAAAATGCGTGGGATTTACTGAAACAAGATGCTGAAATATACATGGAGCTTACATCAACGTTTTTTGCAGAGCTGCACGGCTCACTACGGGATAAATTTGGTGTTAACTGGATGTTTACCGGACTGAAATAAAGTATATCTTGAAAATAGATATAAAGGTACTAAAGAAAGGAGAGTTCATCTGTAAGAAAATGAACAGATGCAAGAAACCATATGATAAAATTAAATGATTATCTGTATTCAGGCGATACGGTTCTTAAGATATTACAGAGATATACTGAGGATTTGAAACAGTCAGCGAAGAAAACTCATAATGAGATCGATCTTTTGCACTGCAATTTTCTGCTTCAAATTACGGAGCTTTTACAACACAACGAATTCCTTACTTCGCAGTCCCAGCGGATTCGGGATTTCTATAAACATATGGCAAATGAATATCCTTTTCTTGCATTTACTTTTAAGGGCCGAATTAAATCACTGATACGTGCGGAAGCAAAATTTAACGGTTACATCGTGGAATATATCTACGAGTATTATAAAAAACATGGCGATTACCCATCTCTTCCTGACCTGAAAAACAATTTGTCCTGTTTTCGGGACCTGATTGCATACAGAATTGTGATTTCCCTTCCCAAATGTCATTTGAAAGAAGATGAGATTCTTGCGGATAAAGAAAATAAATATCTATATGATGTTGCCAACCAGTTGCCTGCTTTCATGGAGGAACGCGGTTTTACCGCAGAATTGGCTTATCTGAATGGGCAGAAAAAATCCCCCCTGTTAGAAGAGAGCGTAAGCCCATATTATAGGGATTATGTTGCTGATCCGGCGTCCAATGGGTATCGCTCACTACATATAACATTTTATGATAACCTTGCCCGTTGTTATGTGGAGGTACAGCTTCGTACAAAAGAAATGGACGATTATGCTGAAATCGGTCCTGCCAATCATTTGGGTTACGAAAAACGACAGGAAATTGAAAGAGCGAAACGTGATACAATTCCAAAGGGAGAAAATATTTATTTTGATGACGCTTATGAAAGAGTTATCCTGTTACAGAAGCTTGAATTATCAAAATTGGATGTAAATATGTTTTCGGCAGTGGATAATTCACTGATCAACGATGGATGTGGCTTATTCCGCGGAAGACTTATTCTGCCGTACGAGCATCTTTCAAGATTTCAAAATGACCTTGTCGATTAGTTCCAATGTAAAGACCTTCTGTTTATGAAATAAGGTGAAGAAAGAAAATATAATGAAATAGGGAGAAACACAATGGAAATTATAATGAATTTACTGCTTATGTTAGGCGGAGTCGCTGTATTTATGTTTGGTATGAAGCAGATGAGCTCCGGATTGGAACGAAGCGCAGGATCAGGAATTCGTAATCTTTTCAAAAAATTCAACAAAAACAGAGTCTTTAATTATGGCATCGGGATCGGAGCCACTGCACTTGTCCAATCTTCTTCAGCTACTTCGATCATGACAGTAGGACTTGCTCATGCAAATATAGTAACAGTCAAGCAAGGTTCAGGTTTTATCCTGGGTGCAAAAGTAGGCACCACTCTTACTGCATTTATATTTGCCCTTTCAGGTATCAGCAAGGGTGGATTTAATATGAGTTATGTTTTTGCAGCGGTCGCGTTCGTCGGTGTCATCATCGTTTTTTCCACCAGTAACGAAACCCTTAATAAGATTGCACCATTTTTGATCGGGTTTGGTATGCTGTTTGTCGGTATGGAAGTAATGGAAACGGCAATCGGTGGAGCAGATTCGACTCTGAGTATTCAACTCTCTAAAGTATTCCAATATGAAATCATGCAGAATCCCATCCTATTGGTGTTATTGGGAATTCTCTTTACAGGAATCATACAGTCATCTACGGCAGCAACAGGCGTTTTTATAGCATTCTTGTCTACTGGAGTCATCAGCAATATAGATCAGTCGTTTTTCTTAATGATGGGAGCAAATATTGGAACCTGTAGCGATGGTATTATGGCTTCCCTGACCACAAACGCCAACGGGAAACGTATCGCATTATTCCATGTGCTTACCAGTGTAATAGGTGCGGTCACATTTTCGATTATCCTGATTATTTTCAGAGTACCCATTACCAACGTGTTTGAAGGTCTGTTCCCCGGTCAGCCCCAGTTTAGCCTTGCAACCTATAACCTGATATATAATAGTCTTTACACCTTAATCTTGCTTGTATTTCTCGATCCGTTAATCCAATTAGTGACAACCTTGGTGAAGGATAAAAAAGAGAAGCTGGAAGAAGTGTCCTATATTGATGAGCGTTTCCTGCAAACTCCTGCGGTTGCCATCGAACAGGCCTTAAGGGAATTGTACGATATGGCAACTCTTGCGAAGGAGAACCTTGATCGTTCTTTTGCATCATTGATCAATGAAGATATGAGCGAAAGCAAAAAAATTGCCGAGGTAGAATACCGTATTGATTTCTTAACAAATAAGCTTACAAACTTTTTTATCAAAATTTCATCAGTTACAAAATTCGCCGGTGACGAAAAACTGATCGGCGGGTTGCATCATGTAACGAACGATATTGAACGTTTGGGTGATTACGCGGTACTTTTGGCGAAAGAAACCAGTTACATGAAGGATAATAATGTACAGTTCTTAGATCAAACCAAAGAAGAGCTTGAACAAATCTATAAGCATATTTCTGAAATGTTCGACTTAGGGTTTGATGCATTTACAAAGCGCAGAACCGAAAATTTCAAGATAATTTCAAATATACACAAGGAAACAAAGAAACTGATATCCTCTACTCGTAACGAACACGTCATTCGCTTAAGCTCCGGGATGTACCCTGTTGAGGTATCAAAGAGTATTTACTCCGTTCTGTTCTCCTTGCAAAGAGTATCGGATCATATTGTAAACATTGCTTTCTCGATTCGATCCACCACCGGAAGTAAAACAGAAGCATTGCAAGCCATTGAAAGAGAAAAGAAAAAGAAGCTTTCACAGGAAGCTATGTAAATAGTAATAAACCTTTGAATTCAGGACGAAAGGTGAAAGCAGATACCGGATATCAACAATAAATATGAGAAGTAAGTAAATGCCGAGTAGGAATTCCTACCCGGCATTTGCGATATCAATTACAAATTCATTTTCAGAAACCGTAACGCATGTTCCCACATTTCTTTTGTAAATTCATGCCTTGTATTCGGATATACGATCAATTCTATTTTTTCCGGATCATCGATATAATATTTTCTTAGCTCATTATAAAAATCTATAATTCTGTTGACATTATAGTGCTTGTCTATATCACCGATCTGCATTAATAATGAGGCAGGATAAAATTTGTCTAAATTGTTTGAGGGTTGATAACATTCGGAAAGCACAGCTAATTCCTTTTTCTCTTCTTCATCAAGATGAATTGGAACATCACCGGGGATATCATCCCAAAAGGGAGAACTAATAAGGGGAATCCCAACCTTGATTCTGTCGTCAATTATCATGGACCTGTATGTAATGAATCCACCCATCGAAACACCGATCATTGCAATCCTGTTTTCATCAACATCATCTTCTTTGGATAGCTCATCAATTATTGATTTTATATCATCAGCCGTTTCTTTGATTGCCCTTCGTAGTAAAAGCAAATCTATTTTACCGGAGGATTTCATTATCGTTGTGAGTAAATCAGGCCCGGGCCTGTCACCATGGAGTCTGTTATCAAGTGCTACTGCATAATAACCTAATTCCGCCAGGTGACTTAAATATCCTTTACTTTTTATATCATTTTTACTGCCGGTGAAACCGTGACTCATTATAACAAGGGGCTTTTTTGTATAATGATCTCTTTTACATATGATTACCGGTATTTCGTTTATCATTTTCTTTTCTTCAATCACTGTCAAATTAATTTACCTCTTTTCTTTTTTAAAAAGTAGTATAAACTGTATAGTAATAGACAGGTCAAGAATTTTATTTGAAGAGTTTAGTTGTTGTTGATGACTAAGAGTAAAGCAATAAATTATTAAGATGGAGGATACTATGCAAATAAAAGTGATAAAAGAGAATGGTATTGAAATTGCAGTTACCAAATGAGAATCAGGCGATTGAAAAACTAAGCAGGAATTAGTTCGTGATATTACTTCTTGAAAAAGGAGAAAACAGGTTGGAATTCAGTACAAGAGAATTAGAAAAGGCAATCTCCTTGCTATCTTCTACTATTACTAATTGCGAGAAAATGCTGCATAAATTTGCCGAGGGGACGTCACAGCATTCGCTCTTAAAAAACAGAATTAAAGCGCTCTATATTTCAAAGGAGCTCATATCTGGTAATCAAACAACAGGTTATACAAGCAAAGAACTGACAGATGCATTACCTCCGATCATCTCAATCATAAATAAGACCACAAAGGCTCAAAGTAAATATGAAAGTGGAAGCGTCCAATTCAATCGTCTTCAGCATATTATTCAAGCTATGCTTATCGCGCAGACATACATTGAGAACCAAATAAATGGGTAATTATTATATTTTTATGGTCTATATTGACAATTTGGTCTATTCAGTATAGACTTTATATCATAAGTCTATACTGAATAGACCAAGGGAGGTATCATGAAACAATATATACTCGCAGAGACGGAAGAAAAGTTTGCTGATTTAATCTGGCAGAACGAACCGATAGGTTCAGGTGAGCTGGTGAAGCTATGTGAAACAGAAATGAACTGGAAAAAGTCTACCACCTATACAATGCTGAAAAAGTTATGTGAAAAGGGTATTTTCCAAAATGAAAATGCCGTGGTTTCCTCTTTGATTACAAAGGACGAATATTATTCCAAGCAGAGTATACGTTTTGTTGAGGATACCTTTGGAGGATCATTACCGAAGTTTTTGACAGCTTTTATCAGCGGCAAAAAATTAAGCAAGCATCAAGCAGAAGAGTTAAAGAGATTGATTGACGAGCACAAGGAGGGATAGCATTGAGTGAACTATTTCTTACTGTTATCAATATGAGTCTTACAGCGAACTATGTAATCCTCTTTGTGATACTTGTCAGATTAGCACTTAAAAAAGCTCCAAAGGTAATCTCATATGTCTTATGGAGTGTGGTTGCTTTTCGTCTTATCATCCCATATTCCTTTGAAAGCATGTTCAGTCTTATACCACGCAATACCAGTCAAGTACCAAGCCCACAAGAGATGATCTATCAGCAAAGTCCACAGATGTATAGTGGGATAGAAGTAATTGATTCCTTTGTATCTGGTTTACTTACTTCGAAAACGATTGAAGCAAGTGTGAAACCACTTCAGATTTATGTGGAAATAGGAGTATACATCTGGATTCTAGGCATCATTGCTCTGCTGGTTTATAACAATGTATCTGTCTTAATCTTAAAAAGACAGCTTAAAAGTGCACAATTCATTGAGAAAAATATCTACGAAGCTAAGAACCTAAAAACACCCTTTGTACTTGGACTGATCAGACCTAAGATATATTTACCGGTCGGACTGAGCGCTACCGAAAGAAGCTATGTCTTGCTGCATGAGCAGACCCATATTAAGCGAACAGATCACATCATTAAAGTGTTGTCTTTCCTGACATTATCCGTTCACTGGTTTAATCCCCTGGTATGGATTGCCTTTCTGTTGATGAATATGGACATGGAGTTATCCTGTGATGAAAGGGTACTAAAAGAAATGGATGGAGAGACTAAAAAATCTTATGCCAGCTCCTTATTGGCACTTGCCACAGGAAAGCATATTATGAATGGAAGTCCCCTTACTTTTGGTGAGGGGAATGTCAAAGCCAGAATAAAAAACGTGTTAAATTACAAAAGACCAAGGATCTGGGTTCTTGCAATTGCAATGATAGCTGTAATAGCAGTGGGGATTGGATTAATATCAAATCCTACTGTAAAATCCGAAAGGATAGAAGCAGACCTACAAGTGCAAGAAGCTGATTTGAAGCCTATTCATACTGCGATAGGAGAAGTATCCACTCGTATGAGGCAGGATACCGATTATCAGGATATGGAAGATAAATTTGAAGACAGCGATAAGTTACCAGACGAGAACGATTTTGATGTAGAAAAGAATTTAGAAATCATCATGTCCTCGCCAAAGACGTCATCAAATCCATATGATTATATCAATGCTCATAAAAAAGAATATGAAAGCTTTTTTGAGTATGGTGGTGAAGATGCCCTGCAATATATGCAGACCCAGATCGAGACTGGAAAAGCAGATGGTCTGCGCGGGTACATTATGATGATACTGTGCAAGGAGCTCTTAGATACGCAAAATAATGTTACAGATGACTCTCTGTATAAATAGGAAGGATATCAATCTATCTGCAGTCTGAATACAATGGATAATATAATGCAATAAATTAGGAGCATTCTATGAATTATAATCAGTTTAACAGGATTAATGGTTTTTATAATCGTCAACAACCTATGATATCCATACAGGATTCAATTCAGATTGCATTAGATCATGTCTCCGGCCAAGTGATAAAAACTGAATTAGAAACAGAGCATGGACGCTTAATTTATGAGGTAAAAGTATTAACACCGCAAGACGTAGTATATCAGGTTGAAGTTGATGCAAATACAGGAAATGTTTTAGATATAGAATTAGATTAATATTTTTATCCTTCAAATGTGATAAAAAATCTCAAAGATAATTAAGCTTTGAGATTTTTTATTTTTTATTGTAAGATTATGATATCTCGTGCGTCTTATAGATAGGAGGTGAAAAAGTGACAGGGCTTGAGGAGATTTATAGTTACTATTTTAAGGATGTTTACTTCTTTATATATAGTCTATCAAAAGATAAACATATAGCAGAAGATTTGACATCTGAAACATTTGTAAAAGCGATAAAGGCTATTGAAAGCTTTAAAGGAGATTGTGATATCAAGGTTTGGCTATTTCAAATAGCTAAGAACTTATATTATTCATACTTAAGAAAAAATAAAAATCTGATAGAGCTAGACTCAGTGTCTGAAGAGAAAGATGGTTTTGATTTGGAAAAATCGGTGATATCATTTGAAGAGTCGATGAAAATTCATAAAATTCTTCATAATTTATCCGAGCCATATAAAGAAGTGTTTTCTCTACGGGTATTTGGCGAGCTGAGTTTTAGACAGATTGGTAATCTGTTTGGTAAAACAGATAATTGGGCTTGTGTCACTTTTCATAGGGCCAGCAATAAGATTAGAGAAGAAATGAGGGATTATTTATGAAAATAACATGTAACATCATTAAAGATGTGTTGCCTCTATATATAGAAAATATGCTTAGTAATGATTCCTGCAATATGGTTGAAGAACATATTGAGCAGTGTCAGGAATGCAAGACTTATCTTGAGGAGATGAGAAATTTTAATGAAGTGCCGGCAGATAGTAATGCCTCTCCATTACGAAAGATGAGATCAACGTTACGTAAGATGAAAATTCAGACGGCAGTACTCTCCATGATGCTTACAATTATGATTTTTATCATAACCATTGCTTTCTTGACTGCACCTGAGTATATTCCTTATAGGGATAGTAGTGTCACAATCAATGAGATTGGTAATGGGTCAGTGCTTGCTATATTTGAAGAAACCGTATATGGTTATGACATCAATAGATATCTGACAGATGACAATACGGGTTATGTCTATCACATAACTACATGGAATAGTATATGGAATAGAAACATTAAAAAATCTAATGGAAATAATACCATTTTAAATCCAAATGGTGAAAATGTTATATCTGTATATTATTATCAGACCGATGGAAGTGAAGATATATTGATGTATGGTAAAGATATCAATCCGGGCGGCGGTATTGTTACATTACCAAGATTGTTCCTGACATACTATGCACTGATTGCCTTAGTATTTGCATCAATTTGTGGATTAATGATGTCTATATTGCATCGCAATAAAAAAGTGTTTCATTTTACAATGAAGTTATTCCTTTTACCGGTATCCTACCTAATAGGTCATTTGATGATAAAAGGAGTTACAGGTTCCTCCTATACGGCGACACGTGATTTTTATGCAATATTGCTTGTTATGATTCCGTTCTATATTGCTTTTCTGATGGCAGTAAACCTAATGAAACAGTATAAACAAAAACATGAAAGGTGTTAATAGGAAGTTACTCAAGAACTAATCAAGGTATTGTGAATAATGATAGCGCTCGGTGCAAATCTAAATATTAGTAAGAAGGAGATAAGGAAATGGAAGCAAGGAAACTACTGGATGCCTTATTGGTTGCAGAAAGATTAAAGGATACGACTCGGCATTGCTATACAGCAAAAGGGAGGCATGAAAGCGTAGCAGAGCATAGCTGGATGATGACCCTCATGGCTTTCTTTATGAGGGACGAGTTCTCGGAAGCAGATATGGATAAGGTTATCAGAATGTGTATCATTCATGATTTAGGTGAATGTTTTACAGGTGATATCCCAACCTTTGACAAGAACCAAGCCCATGAAGAGACAGAGGAAAACTTATTGTACAACTGGGTTAGTTCCCTCCCCCCAAAATACGCTGCAGAAATGAGGGAACTTTACGAAGAAATGTCAGAGCGCAAGACCACTGAAGCCAAGATTTATAAGGCAATTGATAGCCTTGAAGCATTGATTCAGCACAATATTTCTGACTTGTCTACATGGATCCCATTAGAATATGACCTTAATATGACCTATGCAGATGATAAGGTGGCATTTTCGGACTATTTGAAACTAGTAAGACAGGCTGTTCGTGAAGATACGATTAAGAAGGTTGAAGCAGGAAAATAACCGGCCATTATAACATATCTTCAAGAACAGACTTTATTTTAATTATCCCTTGTTCAAGCCTTGAGGGACTAAGATGTGCATAGCCTAGGATAATCTGATTCGTGTGATTCCCCTTTACGATAGCATGATTTTCTACCGGTATCACATTAATACCGGTCTCTTTCAGACGATTAATTATATCCTTTGAAAAAATAACCGAGTCAAATTCTGCAACGATATGCATCCCTGCAGGAGCACCATAGATTTTGACCTTACCGGGAAAATATTCGTTGAGCAATGAAATCTGGAGATTTCTGCGCTTAAAATATAGTTTTTTTGCCTTCATGATATAGCGTTCCACATCACCATTTTCAATAAAACGTGCTAATGCAAGCTGATTAATGGAATTAGAATGATGATCTGCAAGTCGTTTCCACTCTTTACATTGCTCGACAAGAGAAAAAGGCATGACCAGGTACCCCAAACGCAGGGAGGGAAATAAAACTTTACTGAATGTGCCTACATAAATGACCTGTCCACTGTTCAGTTCATGTAATGAGTTGATCGGTTGACCATTATATCGAAATTCACTGTCATAGTCATCCTCAATAATGTAACATTCGTTCTTTCGGGCAAATTCAGCCAATTCTAATCTTCTTTGTATTGATAGAATACCTCCCATCGGAAACTGATGGGAGGGTGTAACAAAAATGACGGTCGGAACACTGGTCGTAGGAAATAATTTAGTCTGAATCCCTTCTTCATCAACAGTAATTGGCGTGATTTGCTTGGTATGATAGGAAAAAATCTGATTGACATTATGATTCGAAGGATCTTCTATCCATACGGTACTATCTTGGTGAAGCAAGCACTTTGCGATCAGTGAGATACCTTGTTTCGCGCCTGTTGTAATTATAATCTGTTCCGGTTCACATTGAATCCCTCTGGTTTTTTTAAGGTAATCAACAAGGGTTCTCCGAAGCTCCAATCTACCTTCAGGATAATCATATCCCAGAGCAGATATGGGAGCTTCATTAAATGCTTGAGTGACGACTCTATTCCATTTGCCTCTGGGAAACAGATCAATTGCCGGTATTCCACTATCAAAATCAATGACATCCTGTGTTATCACATCATTGGAGAGCGAAGAAACGCGGCTATCTATCATCTTATCTGTATACTTAAATGCATGGACTCCGTTATTTACATAAACACCGGAGCCGGCAATGCTATGCACATATCCTTCTGATATTAACATTTCGTAAGCAGACAGGACAGTATTTCTGGATACATTCAGCTCAGAGGCCAATTCTCTGGTGGAAGGGAGACGTAACCCGGATTTGAGTTCATCGGATAAAATTTTTTCTCGTAATTGATGATATATTTGTAATTTCACAAGACGTTTCTTACTTCTATCTAATTCAAGATATAGCATATCTTTCTCACTTTCTAACTGGCTCAATATAATATCAATGAGATTGGAACTTTAATAAACCAATTTATCATGATATGATTTTAGCAAATCAGTTAACATTTGTAAACAATACGAAGGAAAGGAGAAGGATGGCTAATGAAAATAAAAGACAGTCCACATCCATATGCAGCAGTCACTATTATTTTTTGGTCCTTGGCATATGTTCTGACCCGTGTTGTACTGCAATTCTTTTCTGCTTATTCATTTGGCTTTTTAAGATATTTTGTTGCTTCATGCACACTGATTATCCTGGCATTATTATTGAAAATGAAAATACCGAAAACAGCCGATTTGAAATGGTTTCTTTTATCTGGTGCAGTAGGATTTTTCTTCTACATTATTGCTTTCAATAAAGGCAGTGAAAAGGTTACGGCATCAACTAGTAGTGTAATCATAGCGACGGTACCTATCATAACCGCGCTATTTTCCTATTTCATTTATCATGAAGAAATAAAGAGGTTTCAATGGGTCGCGATTATCATAGATTTCTTTGGTGTTATGATATTGACTTCGATGGATGGAATCTTCATGGTTAATACAGGACTCATATGGCTGCTTCTTGCAGCAATTGCATTAAGCACTTATAACCTGTTACTTCGTAAACTGTTGAAGGATTATTCTGCATTACAGGTATCAACCTTTAGTATATTTGCAGGTACACTGATGCTTATGATCTTCCTGCCGACCTCGGTAAGGGAAGTAAGGAATGCTATGCCAATTCATCTGCTTTATATTATGATACTTGGGATTTTTTCCAGTGCTATTGCATATCTGTCTTGGTCAAAGGCATTTTCAAAGGCAGAAAAGGCATCCACTGTAAGTAACTATATGTTTATTACCCCCTTATTGACCACTCTTCTGGGATTCCTTATTACAAAGGAGATACCTGATTGGTCGACAATATTTGGAGGTGCGATCATTCTTTTGGGATTATTTATTTTTAATTTTAGTGAGAGGATATATTATAAAATTTCTATGAGTCGAAGTTCTTCCTAAGAAAATAGCAGTATATATTTTGGACTGATAGGATCAAAGAAGAGCCAAATAAATTAATTGAGATTGGAGTTTAACCATGCAATATTCAGAAGTAAAGGAAAGGATGCTTTCACTTTTTGATAAGAAAAAATTAATGGATATGCCGATGGAATGGGGTTTTTATAATGAAAATGACAGGAACATCAATCGGATAGGTTATGCAGTAAACCTGACACCGGAGATTATTGAGAAAGCCCATCAGTTTAAAGTTGATTTGTTGATTACGCATCATCCCTACATGCCGGAGTTGAAGGATGAATGCTTTAAAATGATTGAAGTATATGATATGATACATGCATTTTTCCATGCTCCCCTGGATGATGCTGATTTTGGGAATAGTAGCTCCATAGCGGATGCCCTAGGTCTTATTAATTGTAAGAAAATCATTCCGTATCAATATGATTACTATTGGGGAATTTCAGGAGAACTGGTGGAGAGGACTACTTATGATAAATTACTATATGAGCTTTTCACAATATTAAATGAAACTGTGAAAGGGTATAAAAATAATGACAAGCTAATACATAAGGTTTGTATCAATGCCGGTGGTGGAGATGACATCAATAAATTGAAAGAGGCGCTGAATCATCAATGTGATGTCTATATAACAGGAGGCTATAATTTGGATTTCCAGCTATACGCAAAATATAGAGGGATAAACTTGATGATTGGAAGCCACACCAATACAGAGCTGATGGGTATTCAGAATTTTGTTAATCTACTGACTTCATATACCGATGTAGAGACCACGAAAATTGATGAGAGTAATTATTAATATGCTTCAGTTTTCATATAAATGAGGTTTTATATATGAGGATTAAAGTGTCAAAGGTGCCTTTGACACTTTAATCATATGAGACAAAAAAAGGGGTTCCAGGTATTGATATTACCACAGAGAGAATGGAATGTCAGATCCTTGGAACCCTTGTTAATTGCTTTGATTGAATTAATTTACATTATGTAAAGCTTTTACTGTTTTTTCACCCAGACTGCAATATCCTTAATCACTTGAGCTTTTACATGGTTTGGTGCATTATATACCGTAATGTCCGGAGCACCGTTCGCAGAATCCTGGTTTGGCATAAATAGATGGCTAAGACCCGGATAGAGCTTAAAGGTAACATTCTTACGTCCCTTTAACGTTGTTTTCCATAGCTTATAATCTTTGTCAGCATATACCTGGAAGTCATTAGCACCCTGAAGAATCAGCATCGGAACCTTTAACTTCTTTACGATGGCTTTGCTATCGATTGCATTCAGACTTCTCCAGTAATTGGCCGGTGCACCGAGAATGACGCTGGTATCAACGTCTTTTATGGTTAGCGACTTATTGACCTCTGCTTCTGCCTGTGCGAGGGATGCCTTTTTTTGCTCTTCAGTCAGGGAGGTCTGGGCATTGATGATAGCTTCATTCTGATCCATCATGACAGCCTGAAGGGAGCGTAGGGTACCGGCCATCGAGATAAACCCTTTTATATTAGGATTATCAGCAGTGATTTTAGGTGCCAGTATTCCTCCAAGACTGTGTCCAAGCAGGTAGATTCGTTTATTATCAATTCTCTTATCCTTGCTGAGCATTTTGACAGCTGCGGCCGCATCGTCCAGGATTTCATCCTCCACGGTATCTATACCGGCACCCGGATACTGGTAGGTGCGCTTATTATAGCGCAGTGTTGCTATCCCCTGTTCAGCCAGACCGTGAGCTATATCTTCAAACGGACGATTGGGTGCAATACCAACTGATTCATTCATGTCCGATGCTCCGGAACCCTGAATTAATAAGACAACGGGGGGCTTCTTCACACCCTTCGGTAAGGTAAGCATACCGGGCAGATTCTTTTCTCCAACAGTGACTGCGACCTCCTTCCACTTGCTGGTTGATTGGGGCTTTGCAGGGGCCTTGGGGGCCAGCATAAGGTCAATATTAACAGGTGTAAGGTCAGCATTGTAGATGATCGTTACATTAATGTCATACAGGGTACATTGTAGTGTTTCTGTTACTATACTCAGATCATTTTGTTCAGTATATGTGCTGTTGTCAGACTGAACGGGGTTACCGATTGATGCGATCAGATTGCTCCAGCCCTGCTTTAGCATATCTAAAGTAACCATCTGTTGAAGCTGTTCTGAAGCAGCTTTATGAAAATCCTCAAAATTACCATTGTTAAATTGAGCAATATAGTCAGAGGTACGTTTGATAAGAGTATCCTTGATCCCTGCTTCTGATTCTGCAGGAGCCGTGCTGCTCATAGAGTATACAGTGGTTGGATCACCAAATATACTTCCCAGGAAAAGAAACAGTACTAAAAATAACGAGATAAATTTAGATTTAACTTTTGTATATGACATGTAATCACTCCTTTTATTTCATGAAAATTCCTATAACCTCTAAGTTACTGTCAAAACTAATTGTAAATATCACATTCTGCTTCTCATATTTTGACTTTACTATCACAATAGCATAATCCGCTTTCTTATCCTTCTGACCGATGATATTGATATTCTTATATTCCACAAAGGAACCGGCCTTTCCATAGGTCTTATCAACTGCATCTGCAAGAATATCACCGGACAGGTATTCCTTGCAATCCTCGCGCACCATAGCATTCACACTGTCAAACTCTTCTGAGTTCAAATAATCGATTACCTGTTTGGCAGAGGATTCAAGGGTCTCCTTATCGAAGGAAGCTGCGAGCTTTGTAGAGTTGCAGGCGCCAAGCATTGCATGGATGATAACACCTGAGATGAGCATCATTATTTTTTTCATATGGCCCTCCATTTTTCAAGAAGATAAATAATCAGGTAAAGTAGGACTGTACCTCAACCGGTAAGCATGATACGGGTTGTGAAATAGGAATCCTTCCATTCATATTGAATATCACCCTTGTACTGATCTACCACCCGTTCTATATTTTTCAGCCCCAGACCTTCATGATTTTTCTTAGAAGAGCGGAAGGAAGGCCCTTCCCTAAGGGGTGGTTGGTTTGATGAATTACGCAGGGTAATGGAAAGTAAATCATGCGTCGCAGTAATACGTAGGGATATAGTTTTTTGTGTGGAAGCAGCAGAGGCTTCAATGGCATTGTCTAGGAGATTGGAAAAAAGGGTTGTGATATCAATGTTACGAAGAAAATCTAAGTTTACCTCAGCAATCTTGATATCCTCCTGAATGCCAAGCTCATTCATCTGCTGAACCTTGTCATTTAGAATAATATTGAGCATTTTGTTGCTGGTAAAATAACGCTGACCTAATTGATTCAGCATCCCGTGGATGTCTTTGACATATTCCCGGCTGATCGGTGCAGCTTCTGTTTTATAAAGATGCTCTAATGCCTGAATATGATTGCGTATATCGTGCACCAAAGAACGGGTACTTTCATATTTATGCTCCAGATTTTCGTAGTACCGGGTCTGGATTACCTGCTGTTGCTGATAGAGGTTCAACTCATTTTCCAGGTGATTATTCCTGCTCATGGTATCAATAATGTTAGTAAGATATAAATTTAATAAAATCAGCAGTACAATATTAAGTGAGAAGAGCAGCTGATGCTCCGGCGAAGGAAACACATCGAGGAATAACAACATGCTCAGCATATTGAATATACTGAAGACGGGAAGTGTCAGTGAGAGAAGTAGTTGTCTTCGGGTAATTCTTTCATGCGGCTTTCTCCGAATAAGCGATGTATACAAACGGAGAACAGAATACTCAATAAACCGGGTCCCCAGTATTAGTACAACTGTGTAGTACTTTTGATTTGTAAAATAGATGATCTGTTCCTGAAAAAGCAGTCGGATTCCTACTATAGCAAGAAGGTCTGTCAGGTATAAAGCAATCATGAGGCCCAGGTAATAGAGTATATAAATGCGCTGACGATTATATAACAGGAATCCCAGGATTGGAATAACCAGTAAGAGCAGCAAATTGATAAGACCGCTTTGAAAAAGAGACAGACCGACAGTAATGCATATATAAGTCCATATGATCATCTGCTTTTTATATTTCTGTATAGTAACCTCAGTACCGATCTGCTCCATACAATAGAATACAAAGTAGAGGATAAAGAAGCTGCCTATGATCGGTAAAAACAGAGCTATGATATAATCGTTCAAGCTAATTCCTCCTCTCTGACAGATAGTAGTTTAAGGCTTTTCGAAATTCAATGGACTTCTTCTGAGAAAGAGGAATGGAGGATTGGTTCGTAAGCAGAATATCATAACCCCGAATATTCTTTACTGCATACAGATTTACGATAAAGCTTTTGTGCGGCATAAAAAAGTTGTAAGGCTCCAAGGTCTTCGCCAGCTCAGTAATCTTGCATTTCATAGAATGAACTCCTTGAGTTGTATGAAGAATTACCCTGCGATCTAAATATTCCAGGTATAATATTTCTTCAGATGGTATTCGAAGGAGTCCATCCTCCGCGTGAAATTCCAGAAGTGGGACAGTAGCAGGAGTCATGTAGTCCAGAGCGTCATCCAGCTGATGATATAATTCCTGCCGATCTAATGGCTTTAACAGATACGCGAAGGCATGAACTGCAAAGGCAAAGACCGTATAGTCACTGTAATTCGTGATATAGATCAGCTTTACATTCTTGTCCCTCTGTCGCAGAAGCTTAGCTGTTTCAAGACCATTCAACTCAGGCATATCAATATCGAGCAGAATAATATCATAAAGCTCCTCGCTCAGTAGTAACTCTTTTCCGCTGTGGAACTCATCAATATGAAACCTGGCTTTCTCATATTCCTCTATGTATTTTATTGTTTGGTGCAATGCGGCTGCATCATCATCGCATATAGCTATCCTGATCAAGATATTCCTCCTATAGGAAAGAGTTTAAGCATGTCGACAACTTCATTATAGAATGCAGTAGAAAAAATGCAAGAGGCATTACCTAAGGTATGGCAAAAGAGGTATAAGATACTGGAAAATATTTGATTTGATAAATTATGGTAATTTATGAATGAGAAATAATACTCTTGCACTTTTGAAAAAAATTGTATATGATATCTTCAGAACGTTACATGACTGACGGAAGCAGGAAACTGTGTGGGAGTACCCACAGGAAGTGTAACGAATATTGGTGGCCGACCGTCTGGGCAGGAATAACAGTACATTTATGTGGTGTTTTCTTGCCCGGACTTTTTTATGTACAATGAATCAAGATGGAGGATGAAATGATGAACAAGCTTTCACTAGAACAGGAATTACAAAGGAATGCCTATCCGGGAAGGGGAATCGTGATTGGTAAATCCGAGGATGGAACATCTGCAGTAACCGCATATTTTATTATGGGAAGAAGTTCAAACAGCCGTAACCGCATCTTCGTGGAAGATGGATTGGGTATTCGTACCCAGGCATTTGACCCTTCCAAGCTGGAGGATCCAAGCCTTATCATTTATGCACCGGTTCGTGTGTTAGGCAATAAGACGATTGTAACCAATGGCGACCAGACTGATACGATTTACGTAGGAATGGACAAACAGCTTACATTTGAACAGACCTTACGCAGTCGCGAGTTCGAGCCGGATGCACCAAACTATACACCTAGAATTTCCGGTATATTACATGTTGAAGCAGGAACTTATAACTATGCATTGTCCATCTTGAAGAGCAATAACGGTGACCCGTCAGCCTGCAATCGGTATACCTTTGCATACGAGAACCCGGTAGCCGGAGAAGGTCATTTTATCCATACTTACATGCACGATGGTAATCCGTTACCCAGCTTTGAAGGAGAACCGAAGCTGGTTTCTATACCGGACAATATTGATGCCTTTACCGATACACTTTGGAACAGTCTAAATGAGGAGAACAAGGTGTCCTTATTCGTACGTTATATTGATATAGCAACAGGTGAAGTAAATACAAGAATTGTGAATAAAAATCAATAAGAGAGGATGAAATCAATGAAAGAGATTCAGTTAAAATACGGATGCAACCCAAATCAGAAGCCTTCCCGGATCTATATGCAGGATGGAAGTGACCTCCCCCTGGAGGTGCTGAATGGCAAACCCGGTTATATCAATTTCCTGGATGCCTTCAATGGATGGCAGTTAGTGAAGGAATTAAAAAAAGCTACCGGACTTCCTGCAGCTACATCCTTTAAGCATGTATCACCTGCAGGTGCTGCAGTTGGACATCCTTTAACCGACACTCTGGCAAAGATATATTCAGTTGAGGATTTGGGTGAGCTTTCTCCGCTTGCATGTGCCTATGCGCGTGCAAGAGGTGCAGACCGTATGTCGTCCTATGGAGATTTTATAGCTCTGTCTGATGTTTGTGATGTTGATACTGCGCGTATCATCAGTCGTGAATTTTCTGATGGCATCATCGCACCCGGTTATGAAGCAGAGGCATTGGCTATCCTGAAGGAAAAGAAAAAAGGAACCTACAATATCATTCAGATTGACGAGAATTATGTTCCTCAGGCACTGGAAACAAAGCAAATTTACGGTATCTCCTTTGAACAGGGGCGCAATGATTTCGAGATTAACAATGAGCTGTTCACAAATATCGTTACTGAGAATAAAGAGCTTCCGAAGCAGGCAGTGATTGATATGAAGCTCGCTATGATTACATTGAAGTACACACAATCTAACTCTGTATGTTATGTGAAAAATGGTCAGGCAATTGGTATAGGTGCCGGACAGCAGTCCCGTATCCATTGTACCAGACTGGCTGGAAGTAAGGCAGATAATTGGTATCTTCGTCAGGCTCCACAGGTTCTTAATCTTGAATTTGTTGACACACTTCGTCGTGCGGATCGTGATAATGCGATTGACCTGTACATTGGTGAGGACTATATGGACGTGCTTGCTGATGGGGCCTGGGAAAAAATCTTCAAGGTAAAGCCTCCGGTATTCACAAAGGAAGAAAAGACGGCATGGCTTGCAAGCAATACTGACGTAACCGTTGGCTCGGATGCATTCTTCCCGTTTTCTGATAACATCGAGCGTGCAGTAAAGAGTGGTGTAAAATATATTGCGCAGCCGGGTGGATCGATTCGTGACGATCTGGTAATCGAGTGCTGTAACAAGCATGGAATTGTAATGTGTATGACAGGAATGCGTCTGTTCCATCACTAAGAATTATTTATGATAACATGTTTTTTCTAATAGATAGAAGCATCCACATAAAGTGATTTTTCACTTTATGTGGATGCTTCTATTTACGCTTTCTTGAATAACCCTTTGGTATGTAAATATGCGTTTCTTGTTGAAAATAATATTCCAAAGTTATACAATTGTAATAACAATGGTATTCATACTATCGGTATCTTTATAGTTTATTGAAAAAAGAGGAGAATAATTTATGCGTAATTCTATTTCTATTCAAACGGATCGATTATTGATCAGAGCGATTGAGCTGAAAGACAAGGAAGACTTCTTTCATTACCGTTCTATGCCGCAGGTATATCAATATCAGACATGGAAACCAAAGCGTATCGGCGAAATAGAAGAATTTATTCGTAAGAATGCCGTTGTTTGTCCGAATACGGTAAATGAGTGGTTGCAATTGGCTATTTGCTTTAAGAATGGGCGAATGATTGGTGATATCGGAATTCATTTTATTGATGAGGATCAAATAGAAATAGGATATACCTTATCTCCTGAGCATCATGGCAATGGATATGCTTTTGAGGCTGTGAATGCGATGATAAACAACGTATTCCTTGATTGGAACAAGCATAGAATTACGGCATCAGTTGATCCCGGAAATACTCAATCAATTAAACTTTTAGAAAGGCTTGGCTTCCGAAAAGAAGCACATTTTATTAAGAGTTTTCTTATGGAGGGGCAATGGTGTGATGATTATGTTTATGCGATGCTGGAAGAAGAATGGAAAAGATAGTGTATCATAGAGGGGATGACTTAGGTAATGAGGTAACTATATGATCAAAAGAGAAGTTATTAATCAAAGCATTGATTATATCATACAGCATATTGATGAGAAGCTTACATTAGAAGATGTGGCAGGGCATTTTCACTTTTCAAAATATTACTTTGACAGATCCTTCAAGGAAGCCACCGGTGAAGGTGTCTATGAATTTGTAAAACGTCTGAAGATGGATCAGAGTGCCATCGATATCAAGCTGGAGAAAAACAAACCCATCACAGATATCGGTCTGGATTACGGATATAGCTCTTCAAACTACAGTTCAGCCTTCAGAAAGCATCATAATGTTTCACCGGTTGAATTTCGTAATTCTACTTATGTAACAGGCATGCCTAATCCGTTTTATCCGGATGGACTTACCGGTTTTGACACATTCGAGAACTACAATAATCATATTGAGATACGTTACATTCCCGACTATGTCGTTATCTTTGAGAGAATGATCGGTAATTATTACGAGCTGAAAGAGAAATGGTTTGACTTCCTGGATCAATACAAGGATTATTTGAAAACCGATACATTGTTACTGGAGCGGTTCTATGATGACCCGTCGATTACAGAACGTAACAGATGCATCTGTGATCTTTGTATGAATACGGAGGAACCTTACAGTCTGGATAATGTAACGACGATTAAGGGAGGTAAATACGCAACCTATCGTTACGAAGGGAAGATAAAGGATATTTTTTGTACAATACAGGGGATTTTCAGTGTCTGGCTACCGGAAAGCGGTTATGAGATGGATCAACGCTATGGTTTGAACATTTATCAGCATATGGATAGAGAGAATGAAACTGTAAGGATGGATTTATGCATCCCGATCAAATAGGGCAAGGATACGGAGTATTGATCATGATCAATGAAATCAAACAATACATATCGATATACAGTTTCACTACCTATCATATTTAAACTTCTGATCAGATTGCCTGACAGAATCAGGGAGCAACTTCTACTGAAATTTAATTGACTATTATTCAAACACCAGTCAATTGAAAAGCAATGGCTAGCGAAGGCAAGGCATTATCTATCGTCAAGCCGCTGTCTGTTCCATTCTTTATATCCTCGATGGCTGCTCGCAGGAGTGCCTTGCAATGTGCTTCAGGTTCAAAGACGACTTTTTCTCTCTTCCCCTCAGAATATATCATACACTCGGTTTCGACAGTAGCTTCAGATGAATCTTCATAATAGCTGATTGTTGCATGTTCAAAGGTAGCCTCATATCCAACAGAAAAAGGAGCATCAAAAGACAGCATAGAGTTACCATGTACATGAACCTTGAGAGAGGGATTAGCTATAAGACAATCAATCACAGCTCCTGAATTATCAGAATTTGTTGTGATCTCGGAGGAGACCAGCTTAAGATCCTTTGCGAGCCAGGTAACAAAGTCCAGATCATGAATCATTAAAGCTGTCGCGATGATATCACTTCCGAGCTTACCCCAGATCGGAGGTGTTTTCCGATAGATTGTAAGGTGCTTCAGGGCTCCGTATTTCTTGCTTTGCGTAAAGTCATGAAGCATACGGTAGTAGGGATCATACCTTAGGAACATGTCTACCAACACTTTCTTTTCTGTTTCCTTCGCAGCTTCTATGATCCTGAAGCCTTCCTCCAGTGAGGCTACTGCAGGAGTTTCAATCAATACGGAGTGATTATTCTTCATCGCCTTTATGGCATATTCTGCATGTAATTGTGTGGGCAGACAGATATCAATAAAGTCAAAGCTACGATTGTTTATAAATTTATCGATATCTGTTGTATATTCACAGTTAAGCTCAGTGCTTATCCCCTTTAATTTCGCCTCATCCCTGCCCCAAAAAGTCAGTTGAATGGAAGGATCAATTTTTTTATATTGCTCACCGTGATATTTACCGAAGCCCGTTCCTAATATTCCAATATGCATTGTAATTCCTCCTTATTTTTGATATATTCATTGTAATGAATCATTTATGACATCAGCATGTCATAAAAGGAGAAAAAATATGAGAATACATCGTTTAATCAGTATTTTAATGAAAATAGACCAGGAGGGTAAAGTAAAAGCACATGATATGGCAGAAGCGCTCGAGGTATCCTGTAGAACAATCTATCGGGATATTGATGTATTATGTGAATCCGGCTACCCCATCCTAACAACTACAGGTCAAAGCGGAGGGATTGCTTTTATGGAGGGCTATCAATTAAAGCTTGACCAAGCAGATGATACCTTTCAGACTTTAATCACCCATCTATACGCTATGCCGGAGCAGGAAAAGCTGATTCATGCCTTAGAAAGTGGATTGAATTTAAAGTATCTGAGCGGGGATGGATTAAGGAATGAGAGAAAGCATAAAATTTTGATCGATCAAAAAAGCTGGTGGGAGAAAGACTCTACCGAAATTGATTTACAGCCGATTATGAAGGCGTTATTCCTGCAGCAGAAGCTTCGTATTCAATATATCCAAAGCGATGGGACAAGGTCTGACAGAGTCATAGCACCTTATGGTCTGGTACTCAAATATACCTCCTGGTATCTGGTGGCTTTTTGTTATTCCAGACATGAAATAAGGACTTTCCGTTGTTCCAGAATGGATGGGATCACTTTACTTCAGGATGCTTATGCTATCCCGAAGGAATTTGATCTGAAGAGCTATTGGTCCTTGTCAACGAAGGCATTCGGACAGAACAGAAGAGAGAGCGAGTATTACCCGGTTGAGATTAGGCTTCACGAAGCTTATGGCGCTGTATTGAAGGATTATGATGTGGTAGGGATTAAAAAGGAGGATACTTCAATCATTGCGATGATTGATTTGCATAGAAAGGACGTCGCTGAAGAAGATATCAGAGCTCTGTTATGCTACGGGCAGATCCTGTATCCTGAGGAGATGAAAGGAAAGGCAAAGGAAATATTAGAGAGAAGTATTCAAGCGTACCATGATTAGCAGGTATTTTAGTAGATAAATTACAGGTTTTTCAGGAATAATTTTGTGGATTTGAAGCTGAAGATAGATTTGGTGGAGGAAAGTATATGACATTAAGCAGGGGAGATTTTGAGATTCTAAACAAACTTGTCGGGGTACTTGATGAAGACACAGGAACCCTGATCTATGAAAAAATAGATTGCTTTTTACATCCGCAGATCAGCCTGTTTATTCCGTCCAGCGGGCAATGTAAGTACGCAACCACCCCAAGCCACACGCATCCGGCGTATTCGTTTATTTATTATTTTGATTCTGTGAGCTCATTCATAGTAGAAGGCATAAGAATTTCATATGACATATCTGACGGAAAATGCTTGATGGCGATGTCACCCAATATTCCACATCAGGAACCGGAGCAGGACGGATTTCAAAGTTATATTGCGATTCAGATAGAGGAAAAGCTGTTTCGCCAAGTCTTTGAACAATATTCACAGTCTGAGCCGGTTTTTCTTGGGGATCAGTATGCACCCCACCCTGAATTACTGGGATTGTTAAAGTGCTTTATGCTGGAGGCAGGCGAATATCAGAATAGGAACGCAGATTACTTAAACCAGCTGGCCAGGGCGGTGGTGCATCTGTTAGTGCGATCGGTTCTTTTCGATGCACCGCAGGTCGCTCCTCTTTATGATCGATTTGAGATCGATCGCGCGGTTGCCTATATGAACAGCCACTTTTCCGAAAAAATTACGGTAGAAGATCTCGCAGGACTTTCAAACCTTTCTGCGAATCATTTCGCAAAGATATTTAAAGCAGTGACAGGTGAGACACCGATAGATTTTCTTAAGCTCCTCAGATTGAAAAAAGCACGAAATATGCTGATTAACAATACGAACAATGTCACTGAAATTGCGTTGAAATGCGGCTTTAATACATCTTCCTATTTTTCCTCTTGCTTTATAGAGAAATACAAAATGACTCCGACTGCGTTTCGCCAGAATTTTCAGCGGTCAAAAACGTAGAATTTTGAAAAATCATCTTGGAATATTGAAAGCCAGCTATCCTTCTTTTGCTTAGAATAGGCTAATAATCAAAAGGAGGAATATAGTATGGATGAATTAAAGAAAGAAATACTGCTGTTTGCCAATCAAAATCCAAGAAGCTGGATGGCTACCAGTGAAGAGAAGCAGCCGCACGTGCGTGGGATGCTGATGTGGTTTGCTGATGAAACAGGATTTTACTATCATACAGCCATGGCAAAGAGTCTATCCGGTCAAATCAAAAAGAATCCTAAGATTGAAGTGGCATTTGAACGAAAGATGGATCAACCTGACTTTGAAATGCTACGCGTCAGCGGAACAGCTGAAATTGTAAAGGATGAAGAGCTTGAAAAGAGGCTCAAGCAAGAACGTCCCTGGCTGTGGGGCAATATTACAAATTCAAAGGTTGATACAGAGGTTGTTATCTTCCGCATCGTAAATGCTACGGCTTATATATGGAGCATGAAGTGGAATGTAAGAGAACAGGAAGCGCCAAGAGTACAATTCTAGAATAGTATTACATAGATATAACGCACTCATTATGATATGGGTGCGTTTTTCATAGAGACATATAATGCTTTGAATAGACAGATTGGTTGGAGTATAATGAAATTAAGGTTAGAACTGAATTAATTATTTTTTTGGAGGTGTGACCGGACGGACGGACTAAAAAGTTCTTGACTTGGAGTGAACTCCAGATATTACAATCATACCTAAGGACTTAAGAAGGGTGGAGTATGGAAGTCCGGACAAATTACATGAATAGAGGGGGAGAAATTATGATTTATAAAGAATTTCAAGGGTTAAAGTTGTCTGCTTTAGGTATGGGAGCGATGCGACTTCCGGTCATTGAAGGAGGATATCCCAATATTGATGAGACAGAAACAGGTAAGATGGTTGCATATGCCATGGAGCATGGGGTGAACTACTTTGATACAGCCTGGGGCTATCATGACGGACAGTCAGAGCTTGTCATGGGCAAGATATTAAGCAGATATCCGAGGGATAGTTATTACCTGGTAACGAAATTCCCCGGTTACGATCCTGCTTATTGGACAAAGGTAGAAGAAGTTTTCGAAGAGCAGCTTAAAAAATGCAGGGTAGAGTATTTTGATTTCTATCTGGTTCATAATGTCTGTGAGATGAATATTGATGCCTATCTGGACCCGAGCTATGGGATATATGATTATTTGGTAAAACAAAAGGAGAATGGACGAATTCGTCATCTTGGGTTCTCTGTACACGGAAGCTATGAGGTAATGAAACGTTTCCTGGAGGGATATGGAGACAAAATGGAATTTTGCCAGATCCAGCTGAACTATCTTGACTGGAGCTTCCAGAATGCGAAGGCAAAAGTTGAGCTTGCGGCAGAATATCAGCTTCCGGTATGGGTAATGGAACCTCTTCGTGGGGGAAGCCTGTGCAAATTGTCAGAAGAGCATGAGAACAGGCTTAAGGCATTCCGCCCTGAGGAGAAGATACCGGCATGGGCTTTTCGCTTTTTACTGTCATTACCGAGTGTTACGGTCATATTGTCAGGAATGTCTAATTACGGGCAAATGGTTGAAAACATTCATACCTTCGAAGAAGAGAAGCTTCTGAGCAATGAAGAAAACACACTAATCTTGAATATAGCAGAGGAGATGCTGAGCAAAAAAATACTCCCCTGCACGGCTTGTCGGTATTGTACGAGTCATTGCCCGCAGGAGCTTGACATCCCCACCTTATTAGGTTTATATAATGAACACAGCTATACGGGTGGCGGTTTTATCGCACCCATGGTACTGGCAGTCCTTTCGAAAGAAAAGAGACCCAGTGCCTGTATCGGATGCAGAAGCTGTGAAGAGGTCTGCCCGCAGCAGATTAAGATATCAGAAGCCATGGTTGATTTCACACAAAAAATTAAGTAAAAAATGATAACCGGCTCATGCCTTACATAAGAAACTTACGGAGAACAGAATGAAGAAGACGAATATAACCTTAATGGTTTTTACCCTGATGAGCTTTGTACTTGTAATGACTTCCAGTACTTTTAGTGGTATTTTAGATATTGTTGCCGACTCACTGAATATTTCAGTGGCTGATTCCGGTTTATTAAATACCATGTATTCCTATGGTGCCGCATTCGGAATGCCAATTACCCTGATTATGTTCAGGAGAATTGAACGGGTCAGGATGCTGAAGATCATGCTGATAATTACGATACTGATGACGGTTGCACTTGTTTATGCACAAAGCTTTGGACAGTTACTTGCCATTCGACTCATCATGGGAATAGCTGCTAACAGCTATGGAGTTTTAGCCATTTCAATGGTTGTATCGCTTTCTTCAAAAGAAAGACAAGGCCGTTCTATGGCTTTCTATTTGGCGGGCAGTGCTATGGCGCTTGTCGTAGGTATACCACTGACGCGTGTCTTATCCGCAGTCTTCGAATGGCGTACTGTTTTCTGGATATTGGGTATTATTATGATACTGTCTCTGATATACTTTGCGATATTTTTGCCGGAAGGAGATCATTCCTCCACAAAATTGGAACTGAAGAAAGAATTACAGTATTTTAAGGATCTTAGGGTTCTCTTAATCATCGCATTTACTCTGTTTATGTTTATAGGCTATAATGCATTTTACACCTATATTACACCTTATTTGTTGCTTCTATACCCATCCCTGGAGGCTGCGATGAGTGTTATTCTGATCCTTTTGGGAGTTGCAAGCTTCTTAGGTAATCTGCTAGGCGGTTATGTATCGGATCATATCGGTTATGCTAAATCGATGCTTCTGGGTGCTGTGATTCAAACTGCCCTGATCCTTCTGATACTTGTATTTCAGCCTGTTCAGTGGTTCAGTGTACTCCTTGCAATACTCTGGATTATGAGCGGATGGTTCACGGGCTTACAGCTCAATACAGGAATAGCTCAGGTAACAGAGAATAAGTCCAGCTTCATGATCAGCATCAATAGCTCGTCGCTTCAATTAGGGAGTGCGATAGGTTCCGGTCTGGCGGCCGTCGTCATCAACCTGAGCGGTATTCAAAATATCATTATAATAACTTTATTGGCAAGCATAATCATCCTCCTCCTTCAGTGGATTTCGATGAAGAGGTATTCATGAAATCAGATGGAAGCTAATAATTGAATAAAGATTGGCAGGCAGTGGGTAATTTGGTATAATAATGTTAATTCATAAAGGCGGGTGGGATTATGCATTGTAATTGCTTGATTGTTGATGATGAAACAGAATTGGCTAAAATGACCTGTGAGTATTTTCAGATGTTTGATGTCTCTTGTGCTTATGTTGAGACAGCTTTGGAGTGTGAGACATTTTTAAAAGAGAATCATGTGGATGTTCTATTGATGGATATTAATCTGAAGGACGAAAGTGGATTTAATATCTGTAAGAAGATCCGTCAGGAGTCAGATATACCGATTTTATTCATCAGCGCAAGACAAAGTGATGATGATGTCCTGATCGCACTCAATATCGGTGGGGACGATTATATCAAAAAGCCTTATTCACTAAGTGTGCTTTTGGCAAAAGTGAAGATTATACTGAAACGCATGAAACATGAGAATAGTGGAGTGAAGGAGAGTGGAAGCCTGCTCCTTGATGAAGGGACCATGCGGATTCATGTCAAGGGTAGGGAGATTCAATTAAAGGCAAAGGAGTTTAAGCTGTTCCAGATATTATTTGAGAATAAGAACAGTATTGTGACCAAAGAACAGCTATTCAATAAAGTGTGGGGTGACACCTTTTTCAGTGACGGCACGCTCAATGTACATATCAGGAGATTACGAGAGAAGATCGAAGATAATCCAAATGATCCGAAATTGATTAAGACCATTTGGGGAACGGGGTATATGCTGGAAATATGAAACTAAGAAATATTGCAGTTGTATTTACAATACTGGTAGTTCTTCTGTTTCTGATGAATTATCTGCAGATGCAAGCCTCTTCAAATCGTACGGTAGATATGATCAGTTTAAACGAAAGATACCAGCAGGTCCTGTCTGAGTTGAAGAACGGTAAAGAACCGAGGGCAGTAGAAGCACAGTATGATTGTGTCATCCTGTTAAAATCGGATACAGATTATCAAAGTAAAGTGATGGCGGCGATGAAAGAACGGAAAATCCTCATGGATTATGAAGTAGGTGAGGAATTACTTGGAAGAATCGTGTTTCCCGGAGAAGGGGAATTATTTGATACGCTGTATGCTGCTGTCAGAAAGCGGATGATACTGAGCTATGCTTGTATTCTTTTAGCTGGATATGGTTTGATTGGCTTGATTTTTCATTATTATGTCAGACCATTTCTAAAGCTTAAGTCCTTTGCCTCTGAAGTGGCAAAGGGTAACTTAAAGGCTCCGCTTAAGATGACGAAGAGAAACTATTTTGGTGTATTTACAGAAAGCTTTGATATCATGAGAGAAGAATTACAGAAGGCGAAGGACAATGAATACCGTGCCAATGTAAGTAAGAAAGAGCTGGTAGCAGAGCTATCCCATGATATGAAGACACCGATTGCAATCATCAAAGCCACCTGCGATGTATTAAAGGCCAAGAACCTCCGCCGGGGTCAGGGAACCTCCGACGATATGTTTGACAAGCTTGGTATGATAGAGATAAAAGCTGATATGATTGATCAATTGATTAGTAATATGTTTCACGCAACTCTGGAGGAGATGGAAAACTTAAAGGTCGAACCGGTAGAGGAATTATCCACCTCCATCGTAGCTATGTTTGATGAACTGAAGTATTACGGTACGATCAATGTGAATGATGCAATTCCGGAATGTCTGGTGTATATGGATACTTTGAGGTTTAAGCAAGTGATTGATAATATCGTGAATAATTCCTATAAATATGCCGGAACGCAGATCGATGTTTCCTTCAAGGATCAGAGCGATGGTATTATCGTTGAGATACGGGATTATGGCAGCGGTGTTCCGGAAGAGGAGCTTCCGATGATAACAGAAAAATATTATCGTGGTAAAAACGGAAAAGGAAAAAGTGGAGCAGGGCTTGGGTTATTTCTGGTGAAATATTTCATGGAAAACATGAAGGGTGGATTTGAATGCTACACCGACCATGGTTTTGTTGTTAATTTATTTATCAGAAAAGTATGATAAGAAATTATGTTAGTGCCAAATTACACATATTTACTTGGATTCTGCCGGACATGTATTCGAAGTTTTAAGAGGACTGTCGCAGTGATGGCATTTGAAAATGTAAGGATTAGTTAAGGAATAGGCAAGAGTCAGTAAAAGACTATTTAAGAACAGACGATTATAATAAAGTCATGGTCACAAGATCATGGCTTTTATTTTGGAGAAAATTGAAAAGTAAATTTTACGAATAGAGCCATTAAGAAATATCTCATAGAGGAAAGGGATGGGCAGTATGAAAAGTATTCTTGTAGCAAAGGATTTATGTAAAACGTTCTCGAATGAAAGTGTACAACAGCATGTACTAAAGAACCTGAATATTACGATTAATGAAGGGGATTTCACAGTTATTATGGGGAATTCCGGATCGGGGAAGAGCACACTGTTATATACACTATCGGGAATGGACAGACCGACCCTGGGTAATATCAGTATCAATGGGGAGGATGTTTCAAAATATTCAAACGATAAGCTGGCGGTATTTCGCAGAAAGAATTGCGGGTTTGTATTTCAGCAGAATTTTTTGAATGATACGATGAGTGTGCTTGACAATATCATGGTGAGTGGATTACTGACAAGTAAGAATAGAAAATCGATTGCTGATAGGGCAAAGAATCTTCTGCTACGGGCCGGTCTGTCGGAAGAGGTGTTTCACAAATATCCGACACAATTATCCGGTGGCGAAACACAGCGTGTGGCACTTATCCGCGGCATCATTAATTCTCCGTCAATACTTTTTGCGGATGAACCCACTGGTGCCCTGAATTCAAGTAACACAACCAATGTACTGGATATTCTCACGGATTTGAATTCACAGGGACAGACGATCGTGATGGTAACTCATGATGTGAGGGCCGCCAGAAGAGGCAACAGAGTGCTCTATCTGAAGGATGGTGTCATTATGGATGATATCAACATTGGTAAGTATGTATCAAAGGATACACAAAGACACGAAAAACTGAAGCATTTTCTGGATGATATGGGGTGGTAATATGGGAATATTTCTGATCGCAAGAGACAATATCAAGAAGAAAAAAGCTAATGCGTTGATACTGTTTTTATTGGTTGCCTTATCAGTACTGCTATTATATACGGGTATATCAGTCCTTTCTAACATGGTACAGGTGATTGATAATCAAAATGAGTCCATCAATGGCGCAGATTATCTTCTGTTCACGCCAAGTACAGAAATTGATCAAATCGATACACTTTTAAAGGGCCGGGAAGAGGTTGCAGAATGTGAGAACGAGAGTGCAATTATGTTAACCGGAACGAAATACTACAGCGGAGGGGAAAACGAAGAGGATGCACAGCAACTGGCCTTCTTATTCATGGATAAGGATGCGAAGAGAAATATCTCAAAGCTGAAGGTAATTGACGAAGGTAGTGAGTGGAAAGAAAATTCGATTATCGCACCCTACTATATGAAGGTGGGAATGGGCTATAAAACAGGAGATATTCTTAATCTGATTTATAAGGACAGTACCTACTCATTTGAAATCTATGGATTTTCTGAAGATGTTATGTTTTCAACACCCAGCAATGTACCTATGGAGAAATGTTTTATTTCTAAAGCATACTTCGAGAAGTATACTGACAGTTGGGGAGGGAAAGCTACCATTTTTCGTGCACTGCTTAAGGATGGTTATGATAAAGAAAAGTTTGAAGTCGATGCATTACAGATGCTGACGGAGCAAGTAAAGGATTTCCAATTTATGAATAACTTCACCGTGAATTATACAACGATGCGGAGCGGAGCCACGATCACAGCGAATATTTTGATGGCAGTATTGACTGTGTTTGCTGTTCTGCTAATACTAATCGCCTTGATCATCCTCTTTTTTAATGTGAATAATTCGATTGAAAGCAATATGAAGAATATTGGTATGTTGGAGGCATCGGGCTATACCAGCAGGCAGTTGGCAACTTCCACGATATACGAATTTCTTATGATTAGCATCGCGGGTATCATAGCCGGATTTTTGGGTGCGACTGCTGCAACGAAAACGATAGGAGCTCTTTTATCTGCCTCAATCGGACTGAGCTGGAAGATGGATTTTGATACCGGAAGTGCATTCATCAGTACGATAATCACAATTATGCTAATTCTTCTGGCAGCTGTCGTAAGCTCCCACAAATACAAGAAGATTGCGCCCCTCGATGCCCTGCGCAATGGGATCAATACACATAATTTTAAGAAGAACCATATCAGGATGGAAGAAGTCGGCCTTCCGCTTAACATATCCATCGGATTGAAGAATATTCTATATAACAAAAAGAAAAACGTAATCATCTGTTTGATTGTCGTAGTACTTTCTTTTTGCGCAAATGTGACAGTAAGTGTTTATACGAATTTTGTATTACAAAATGACACATTGATACAGTTAAGCGGTATTGAGACGCATGAGATTACCGTTGAAGCAACAGAGAATACCACAGAAGGTTTAACTGATTTTCTGAATAAATCGAAGCAGGAAATATCATCGATGAAGGGTATAAGACAGATACTGGAATTCACCAATACGGATGTAAAGCTAAGAAACGGTGAAAATGATATTTCTGTAAACTGCGATATCTATGATGATATGAGTAACTTATCAACAGATAATCTGATTGAAGGAAAACGGCCGGAATATGACAACGAAATCATGGTGACATCCGTGATACTTGACCGACTGGATGCGGAACTTGGAGATGTCATATATCTTAAAGCAAATGGAAATAGTAAGGATTTCCTGGTGGTTGGTATTGGTCAGGGGATTACGAACCTTGGCAGAAAAGCGGTAATTACAAAGGAAGGCATGAAAAGACTGAATGAAGATTTTGTTCCAATGGCTCTCTATATCTATTTGGAGGAGGGAACGGAGGTCAAGGGTGCTATTGCGGAAATAGAATCCCGACTGTCTGATCAAAAGGTTGAGGTATATGATTTTAGGGACTATCTATCAGCAGCTACATCATCAATCTCCAGTGCTATGAGCAGCATGTGTCTGGTGCTGTTAATTACAGTAATCCTTGTGATCGCGATGCTTCTGTTACTACTGATCAAAACACAGTTGGTTCGTGATAAGAAGCTCTTTGGTATCTATAAGGCATTGGGATATACGACCTGGCAGCTGATTATGCAGACGACGATGAGCTATCTGCCGGTTGTGCTAATCGGTGCAATATTGGGAAGTGTTGTCGCATGGTTTGGCATTGAACCCTCCATAACCGCATGCATTTCAGCCTTTGGAATAAAGAACTGCAATATGAGGGTCGTTCCCTTGGATATGCTTTGTGCTGTAGCGATGATATGCATATGGGCAGAACTGATTGCAGTCCTCTGTTCTGCACAGATACGTAAGATCGTACCCTGCGAGATGATACAAGAGGTTTAATAGGACGCTTGTTTTATCAAACTAGTTGAAAAGGGAGGTTAAGATAACCTCCCTTTTCAACTGTACTGTATATGATATATCTGGTGTTTACCGGCTGGCTAAGATTTTATTGCAAAGCGTAAAAATATCCATCAGTACTTCCGAAGTATACGACGTTATTATCAACTACAGGAGAGGACAGGATGGAACCTAAGGAATGGAATAGATCATAGATTGCTGCCATGTCCCAGTTATAGCTGTCTTCTAAGCCTTTGATAATATGATCGTCTTTATCGAAAACCTTAGAGTAGTTCTCTTTGCTGGCATCAGTCTGGTAGGTCCAGTTTATTTTACCGGTGTCCAGAGCTACGTTATAAAGCTTTCCGTTAAAGCATCCAAAGTATAGAGATTTATCTACAATGGCAGCAGAGCCGAACACATTCAGATTTAATTTCATCTCCCATTTCTTTTCGCCACTCTTGGCATCCATCGCATAATAACGCTGTGCATCGGAGGTGCCAAAGTATATGACTCCGTCCTTGATTGCAGGTGTTGAGATTACCCAGCTGTTGGGTACCTTAAAGTTCCACTTTCCGGTTCCCTTTTCCGCATCCAGTGCATAAATATTATAATCGCGACATCCAAAGTAAACGATACCATCGGATACGGCTGCAGAACCTTGTACTTCACCCTTTGGGAACCAGGTATCACCGACGGTTTTGAAACTCCATTTCTTCTTCCCTGTAGACGCATCGATTGCATAGAAATAGCCTTCATAATTACCGATATAGATGGTGTCCTTATCAATAGCGGGTGTCGCATGTATGATACCTTTGGTATTATATTTCCATTTCAGAGTTCCGTCTTTAAAGTTGATTGCATAGAGATTCCCATCTCCGCTGCCAAAGTATACGATATTTTTATATACCACAGGAGAGGAAAGATAGTAGTCCCAGATATCATGAACCTTTTCTCCTTTTGTCTTGAATTCCCACTTCAATTTTCCGTTTGAGATATCCACAGCATAGAGAGAGCCGTCTGCAGAATTGAATAATGCGGTATTATTATAAATAGCTGCTGTAGAGTTGACATCTCCTCCGGTTTTAAACTTCCATTTCAGTGTCCCCTCCTTATTATCCACTGCATAGAAATAGTCGTCCGTGCTACCGAAGAAGGATACTCCGTCATAAAGCACAGGTGAAGAATAGATTTTTCCTTCGGTTTTGAATTTCCACTTTACGGATTTTTCCTTCACACTATCCTTAGTTGAGTATACTCCTGTGTGTTGAAGATCGTTTTGGAACATAGCTTCTTTTGATGCCCCCTTTACCCCTATGGGTGAAATGATCATGGTACATACGGAAAGACAAAGTACAAATGTGATGATTCTTTTTAACTTCATGTTTACCCTCCCTATCATTTTTTTGATAGACTTTATCATACCATGAGGACTATTAGGTATCTATGAGGACAGGACACAACTGACCTGGCCATATTGTAAACACAATCCTTAAATGTTACAATATACCAAATGACAGGATGGAGGTTAACATTTTAATATGGATCAAAAGATAACCTTTGGCGTTTGCTTAAATGAACTTCTCATAGCGCGAGGCTGGTCAGCTGCCCGATTATCCAGAGAGATCAGTACGGATGCTTCTTATGTAAGAAGGTGGATACGGGGAGAAAGAGTTCCATCGTTAAAATCTGAATTTATAGCTCAAATTGCATACAGTCTCAGCCATGGAATAGATAGTAGAGGGAGCGATAAAGTAAGAAAGGATATTCTTCGCACCCTGACAGAACTGGGCTTTTCTGCAGATGTCAATAAGAGCTTAAGGGAGCTTCTGACGGAATGTCTGACCTCATCACAGATTTATTCCTTAAAACTGAATTCAGAGGATAGAAAGATAAGATCAAATAGGCATGATGATGATATCATGAACATTTTGAAGCATTCCAAAACTACATTTGAAAAGACATTACTTTCATCCGCAGCTACACATGAAAGATCAAAATTATCGGTACCCTTTGGCTTTTTGCAGGGAAGGCAGGCAATCATAAAAGCAGTGATCGGATTGCTGCATGAAGCTGCTCACCTGGAGAAGCCGGAGGAGATTCTTCTTACCTTCCAGGGTGACTATGACATCCCTGAGAAAAGTGATCTGAACAAAGAATGGAATCAGGTATTTATCTCTGTCTTACAAAAAGGGTGGAATATTCGCCATTTGATGAGATTGAATAAGAATGTGAACCGGTCCTTTCGGATCGTCAGTAAGATATTTCATTGGATTGGTTACACAGGAAAATATGAACCCATGTATTTCAGCAAGTACGGGACAGCCTCACCGGCATTTGAGCTAATGATTGTTAAGAATGTGGGAGCCTTGATTTGTTTTAATGCAGGAGAGAGTGATTATGTAGATACGGCCCTTTATATTCATCAAAAGGAAGCGATGGAAGCGCTGACCGGATATTTTAACAAATTGGCCGCCAACACACAGCCAATCCTTGATCTTCTCAGCATAGAAGAATATTTTTATCAGACGACCGTGAAAGATAAAACTCCGAACAATCACTATCTGTGCTTCCATGATTTACATATGCTCACCTACCCCTATCAGATCTGGTGCAGATATCTGCAGAGAACCATTGCAGATCCTCTGGTGATAGCGCAGCATGCAAGTCGGATCAAAAGCCGCCTGGAGTCCTTCTATGAACAAATTGAAAGGTACAAGTACCGGATCATTTGTCCTACTAAAGCTGTAGAATACCTTGTAAAGTGTAATCGCTATTATCTTCAGGGGAAATATCAGGAACCCACGAAGGAAGATATTATTGAGCATATAAGACACCTTATCCACCTGCTTGAAACTTATCATAATCTTGAATTGGCCCTACTGGAGGATAATCAAAAGGATTTACTTTCCCCAAGAAATTGGGAGGTGAAGGGCGAACATAGTGTATTTATGAGTCTGTATGGCGTCACAGATGCAGAATATGAGGAGAATAAAATGTATATATCCATCAGCGAAGGGACGATTGCCAGCACCTTTCAGGACTATTACAACGAATTATGGGATAGGATTACTCCTCGCTGTAAAGACAAAGCACAGGTGATTGCGTGGCTGAAACAGCAAATGACTGTTTTGCTGAGAAACCATGGATAATCGATCTATGGCAGCGGTATGATAGTGCTATATAAGAAGGAGAAGGTAATGAATAATAAAAAGAAGAGGAACTTGGGAAAGAAGATTGTAGTAGGCTTTACGGTATTTGTATTGATCCTTGTATGTTTATTAATGATCTACGCATCAAATTATTATCATGCAGAGAACACTGAGATCGAAGCAGCAATCATAGACAGTGGGATAGATATATCGAACAAAGACGGAGCGGTTGTGTTTGATCCGGGTAACACCGATACTGCACTGATTTTTTATCCGGGTGGGAAAGTGGAATATACAGCCTATGAGCCTTTGATGATCAAAATTGCTCAGAAGGGTATTCTTTGTATCCTGCCTAAGATGCCCTTCAATCTGGCAGTATTTGATATCAACGCAGCAGATAATTATATTTCTGAGTATTCAATGATCAAACAATGGTATGTAGGAGGGCATTCGCTTGGCGGTAGTATGGCTGCAAGCTATGCCTCTAAAAATAGTAATCAGCTGAAGGGCCTGCTCTTGTTGGCATCGTATTCGACTGCGGATCTGTCATCGAGCGGTTTGAAGGTTATGAGTATTTACGGAAGTAATGACGGTGTTCTGAACAAAGTGTCCTATCAAGACTATAAAAGCAATCTACCTGAGAATAATATAGAACTGGTGATTGTGGGAGGCAATCATGCGGGCTTCGGCTGTTATGGACTGCAAAAAGGCGATGGCAATGCTGACATTACCTCTGAACAGCAGCAGAAGGGTACAGCGGAGGCTTTTGCTGAATTTTGTGGCATGGCAACAGAGGATTAAAGTGTCAAAAGGTGCTTCGCACATTTCCAACTACAACAGATTGATCTGCAAGCTAGCTTGCAATAGCAATCTGTTGTAGCTGGAAAGCACCGAAGGTGCTTTTGACACTTTAATTCTAAATGAAAATATTTCCCCAACTAATAAAAATTATGGTATGATTAGTATAAATTACTAATTCATTATCTAAATGGGGCTAATTCAGGGGGAAATATGTACAAGGTTTTTTTGGTAGAGGATGAAATTATATTACGGGAAGGTATTAAGAACAATATTCACTGGGCAGAGGAGGGCTTTGAGATCGTTGGGGATGAGAGTGACGGCGAGTTGGCTTACCCGATGATTTTAAGAGAACAGCCGGATATTCTGATCACGGATATTAAGATGCCCTTTATGGATGGACTGGAACTGAGCAAGCTGCTCAAGAAGGAGATGCCTCAGCTAAAGATCATCATAATCAGCGGTTATAGCGATTTCGGTTATGCGCAGCAGGCGATCGATATCGGCATCACGGAGTATCTTCTTAAGCCGGTGACCTCCAATAAGCTTATGGCAGCAGTAAAAAACGCCGCTGCAGCAATTGATAAGGAACGAAAGGAAAAGCAGATACTCGAGCAGTATCAGCATCTGGTTTATCAGAAGCAGGGTGAAAAGAGAAAGGACTTTTTTAATGCATTAGTCAGCGGAAAGATGACGCTTTCACAAATCATAGATCAGGAAGAGGAGCTTGGTATCAATATGGTAGCAAGTGTCTTTTGCGTGATGCTGTTTCAATTTAAAGTCCAGGAGGATATGTACGAATATTCCAATGAAATCGTACAATGCGAAGCCAGAATGCAGGAGGCATTAAGAAAATATACCGATATTAAGGTGTTTGAACGCGGCATGGACGGATGGGCATTTATCCTTTTGGGTGAAAGCGAAGAGCAGATTGAAGCCCTGACACAGGAGTTATGTCATTTGCTGGTGCAGATCAGTGATAACAGAGTTCATTATTTTGGAGGAATGGGCAGGATCGTTCATCGTGTACGTGATCTTCAACAGTCCTATCTGGATGCGAACAGGGCATTTTCCTTACGCTATTTTGAACGCGAAGATCAATTCCTGTCCCATCGTGATGTACATAATATCAGAGATCAGATTGGAAAATGGGTCAATGTCAGTGAGCTGAATCTTGAGAAGCTGGATCGTATTCTCCTGGAGGAATTCCTAAAGAGGGGAACCATTCAGGATGTGGATGAATTCGTAGACAGATATTTTGATGGCTTTGACGCCAATGCGATGAGTTCCACCCTATTTCGTCAATATATCATGATGGATGGGTATTCCGCGATCATGAGATTTCTAAAGAACTTAAAGTATTCCAAAGAAAAGATCGATCACAGTCTGAAGCATATGAATGATTGGGGCGATCAGCTTACCAGCCTGGAGGATTGCCGTAATTTCTATAAATCCATACTGAGGGAAGCGATTGAACTGCGCAACATGAGCAGTCAGAAGAGATATTCCGGACTGATAGAGAAGGCCAAGGAATACATACACTTAAGGTACTCTATGAGTGATCTGACTCTGGATAAGGTTGCTTCCAAGGTGAATATCAGTCCTAATTATTTCAGTTCTCTGTTCAATCAGGAGACAGGGATGACTTTTATCGAGTATCTGACGGATATCCGTATGGAAAAAGCGAAGGAGTATTTAAGGTGCTCCGGTAGGAAGATTACTGAGATCGGATATCTGGTAGGCTATCTGGATTCCCATTATTTCAGTTATATCTTTAAGAAGACTCAGAATTGTACGCCGTCAGAATACAGGCTGCAGGGAAAGGGAAAGAATGAGGAAAGCTACGAATGAGAAACCAATTAAATATCCGTTGCGATTGAAGCTTATCCTGGTAGCAGCTATCATTATCATACCGATGATTATTCTTTCCGTATACCAGATTAAGGCACTTCATAACTATAGCACCGCGTATGATACGATTGTGCGAAGGATTACTGCTGCGAACAATTACAATCTTAATTTCAAGGATGAGATGGACGAAAGTATGTATAAGATCGTCGTTGAGGCAGAAACCTTTGAATCCATTGATGATAATTTTGATTTGAAAAATCCATATGAGCTCATAGAGGCAGCAAGAGTGAATTTCTCAAATCTGAGGGAGATTACCACAAGCCGTGAGAGCCTTGGCTGGATTAAGCGTATCTTACTGAATCTTGACACACTGGAGGACAGAATCAATGAAATACGTGATAATCTGGAGCAGACAGGCCACTATGAAGAAAATATCGCAATGCTGGAATCCGACATCTATATTCTGACAGAGCTATTTCAGGAGGAAATACAATATTATATCTATTATGAAACACAGAATTTTGAGGCGATCAGACAGAGTCTGAATGAACAGGTAACAAAAGTAATTCTCACGATGATCATAGCCTTGGGATCGATTATCATCGCTTCCTTTCTGATGAATATCCTGTTAACGGATAGTATTACAAAACCGATCAGTATGCTGTGTGAGAAGACTGCATTGGTGGCAAAGGGAGATTTTACTACAAGGACCTCCTGTGAGAATCATGATGAATTGGCAGTGTTATCAGACAGCTTCAATGACATGGCCATGAAGCTTGAACAGCAGGTTAACAGCATCAAGCAGGAGCAGGAAAACTTAAGAAATATGGAATTAAAGCTTTTACAGGCACAGATTAATCCGCATTTTCTATACAATACGCTGGATACGATTATCTGGTTGATCGAAGGCAGTAAGAATAAGGAGGCAATCGATATTGTGGTATCCCTGTCTGAGTTTTTCAGGGTAGCTGTGAGTAAAGGCAGGGACTTCATCTCAATACGAGAAGAGGAAATACATATTAAGAGCTATCTTCAGATACAGCAATCCCGTTATAGCGATATTCTGGATTATGAAATTGCTATCCCGGAGGAGTTGTATCAATACCAGATATTGAAGCTGACACTACAGCCTTTGGTTGAGAACTCCTTATATCATGGGATTAAAATGCTGAGAGCCAGAGGTAAAATAACAGTAACAGGTGAGAGAGTGGAGGAGGATTTGTTCTTCCGTGTGATTGATAATGGAATAGGTATGGAGGAAGACGAGCTTTTGGAGCTGAATAGCGCAGTTGAAATGCCGGGAAGTGAACAGAGTACCGGCTTCGGCCTGGCCAATGTAAATAAACGGATCAAATTGAATTACGGCAATCAGTATGGACTCGATATACAAAGTAAAAAGGGTGAGGGCACAGTAATCACTATTAAGATACCGGTAAGGTTAGTTGCGGAGTAGGAGAGATTATGAATAAGAAACTTATTATTATATTAGTCATTTTTCTGGCTATCCCGATTACACTGGTAAGCTGCAGTCTTAGACCAATTAATATTCCACAGTACAGTGAAATTGATAACTCGGAGGATAACGATTCTGATTTGATTGTTGTTGGCTTCTCTCAGCTTGGTTCGGAATCTGACTGGCGTACGGCAAATACTAAATCGATACAGTATGCACTAACGGAAGAGAATGGCTTTTCTCTGATCTTCAGCAACGGAAGGCAGAGGCAGGAGAACCAGATAAAGGATGTACGAAGCTTCATCTTTCAGGAAGTGGATTATATCGTTATCGCGCCGACGACAGAGACCGGGTGGGATACCGTGTTGCAGGAAGCAAAGGATGCGGGTATTCCGGTTATCCTGGTGGACCGTATGATTGATACGAAGGATGACAGCCTTTATATCGCAAGTGTAGGAACGGATAAATATGAAGAAGGGCGAAAGGCCGGGAAATGGTTGGAACAATATCTGGAGGAGCAAAGTAAGGAAGATACAACAGGGGAAAATAAGACCATAAAGAAGATCAAACAGAATTCCGGTGATATTCATATCGTCGTACTGGAAGGAACTCAAAATTCAACTGCTCAGCTCGGTCGTTCGAAGGGCTTCAATGAGATTGCAGAAAAACACAAGAACTGGAAAATCCTTGCAAAGGAAGACGGTGATTTTACAAAGGCAAAGGGTAAGGAAGTCATGGCAAAGTATCTGAAGCAGTTCGAGGATATTGATGTCCTGGTTTCACAGAATGATGATATGACCTTTGGTGCAATCGAGGCTATACGGGAGGCAGGATTAACCTGCGGAGTGAATGGGGATATCACCATTATCTCCTTTGATGCTGTTTCAGAAGCCTTTGATAAGATGGAAGCCGGATTGATTAATGTTGATATTGAATGTAATCCTTTGCAAGGGCCTCTGATCGCGGAAATCATTGAACGTCTGGAACGAGGAGAAAAGGTCGATCGGGTATCCTATGTGGAGGAAAAGATATTCAAAGCAGAAAATGCAAGTAAGGACCGGGTAGGCCGCAGCTATTAGTAAAAAATCAAACAAAATTCATAGAAATCTTAACCAAATCATCACAAAAAAAGAAGCTCAGTAAAATTAATTACAAAGTCAGGATATTTTTCCGTATTTCTTTATTCTTAGCTTGAATATACTGTATCTACAAAAGTAAACTAAAGCTTTTGTGAACTCAATAGAATTGAGTAAACTTTATTTCATTGAGTGGATCGTTTTATTTAGTTAGAAAATGAATGGAGGAGAAATCTATGAAGAAGTTATTTGCTTTAACTCTGGTATTTGTTATGGTTCTTTCTCTTGCAGCATGTGGTGGCAAGGACAAAGCAACCTCCGGCAAGGGAGACGGAAAAGTTGTAGTCGGCGTAGTTCAGACTAACGCAAACGAGTCAGACTGGCGTACAGCCAACACAAAGTCCTTCAATGAAGCTTTTGAAAAAGCAGGCTTTGAGACCAAGATGGTATTCGGTGAGGGTGACCATGCTAAACAGATCTCACAGGCTCAGCAGCTCATTCAGGAAGAAGTTGATTATCTTGTTGTCTTAGGACTTCAGTCCGCAGGCTGGGAAGATGTTGCTAAGTCTGCTAAGGAAGCAGGAATTCCTTTTATTATGGCTGACCGTAAGCTTGAGCTTCCCGAGGATCTTTACACTGCAATGGTATGTTCCGATTTCGAAGCAGAAGGTACTAAAGCTGTTGATTGGTTAAAGGGTCAAAATGTTGCCGGTGCAAAGATCGTTGTTCTTGGTGGTGACACAGGTTCCTCCGCTCAGCTCGGACGTTCCAAAGCAATTGAAGACGGTGCAGCAGCAAACGGATGGGAAATCGTGTTCAACCAGAATATGAAGGGCTGGGACGAAACTCTTGCTAAGCAGGCAGTTGCTGATCTTATCGCTGCAGGTACAGAATTCAACGTTGTTTATGCTGAGAACGATAATATGGCTCGCGGTGCTTGCGATGCTATGGATGCAGCAGGTATTACATACGGAAAAGACGGAGCAGTAAAGGTTATCGCTTTCGATGCAAATAAATGGGCACTTGAGAAGGTTCTCGCCGGTCAATTTAACCTTGATGTAGAGTGTAATCCTCTTCATGGTCCTCGTATCGTAGAGCTGATCAAGAAGCTCGAGGCAGGCGAAACTGTTGAGAAGAATGCTTATGTAAATGAGGAAATGTTTGATTGTGCAACCATCACACAAGCTATTGTTGATGCGCGTTCATATTAAGTAATCGTTCTGTTGATAAATAGTAAAGTTCAGCAGATTAATGAGGTAGGATAATGTACAAAATGCGCGGTGCCGAGTATGTGGATATTGTTCGCAGAATCCAGCACCGCGCTTTTATCACATATCGTACCTGATTGGAGGTTTGATTATTATAACTATGCAAAATACAGTACTTACAATGAGGGGTATTTATAAAAGCTTCCCGGGTGTAAGGGCATTGCAGAAGGTGGATTTTACTTTATGTGAAGGCGAAATCCATGCACTGATGGGTGAAAACGGTGCAGGAAAGTCTACTCTGATCAAGGTTTTAACCGGAGTCTACTCGAAGGATGCCGGAGAAATCTGTATCAAAGGGACGTCTAAGCCTGTTCATATCAAGTCACCGCAGGACGCCCAAAAGCTTGGGATAAGCACAGTATATCAGGAAATTACCCTGTGTCCGAATCTGACGGTTGCCGAGAATCTTTTTATTGGCAGAACCAATGATGCCATCGTAAATTGGAAAGAGAGTAATAAAAAGGCAGAGAGTATTCTGAAGAGTCTTGGAATTCCTGCAAATCCGACACAGCAACTGTCCAACTGCTCCATAGCGGTTCAGCAAATGGTAGCAATTGCACGTGCGGTTGACATGGACTGCAAGGTTCTGATTCTTGACGAGCCTACCTCATCACTGGATGAGCAGGAGGTTGCCAAGCTGTTTGAACTGATGCGTGAGCTGAAGGGCAGAGGGGTTGGAATTATATTCGTTACTCACTTCCTAGATCAAGTGTATGCATTATGCGATAAAATTACAGTTTTGCGTAATGGTGAGCTGGTCGGAGAATATCTGATTAAAGATTTACCCAGAGTAGAGCTTGTAGCCAAAATGATGGGTAAGGAACTCGGCGATCTGGCAGAGATACATAATGAAGAGCGGACAGGAATCGATGACTTTAGAGAAGCTATCATTGAAACAGATGGGCTATCCAGTATCTCAGGAATTAAGCCGTTCAATTTTACGACATACGAGGGTGAGGTAACCGGTTTTGCCGGATTGCTCGGATCCGGACGCAGTGAATGTGTCCGTGCAATCTTTGGTGCTGACAAGGTTTTGAAAGGCAAAGTGAAAATTAGAGGTGAGAATGTCAATATTACATCACCGATCAAAGCCATGAAGAAAGGAATCGGATATCTTTCTGAGGACCGAAAACGGGATGGAATTATCGGGGACCTGTCAGTTCGCGAGAATATTATTCTTGCGCTGCAGGTTATGAGAGGTTTCTTCAAACCCTTCACCAAGGCGCAGGCACAGGCCTTTGCCGATGAGTATATCAGTCTGCTCGGGATAAAAACCGCTTCGGCGGATACCCCGATCAGTTCTTTATCCGGCGGAAACCAACAGAAGGTAATTCTTGCCCGCTGGTTGCTCACACATCCGGAATACCTTATACTTGACGAGCCTACACGCGGTATTGATATCGGTACAAAGGTGGAGATTCAAAAACTTGTGCTGAAGCTTGCCGCAGAGGGTATGAGTATCACCTTCATTTCCTCAGAAATTGAGGAAATGCTGCGTACCTGTTCCAGATTGATTGTTATGCGTGACCTGTATGTAGTCGGAGAGCTAAAGGGTGATGATATGACACAGGATAAAATAATGTATACTATAGCGGGGGGAGTAAGTCAAAATGTCCAGAAACAATAATAAACCTGACACCGGCCGCTCTGCATCGGTGCTTAAATCATTGACCAGACACAGATTATTTATCCCCATTGCGTTTCTTGTATTTCTTTTATTAATTAATATATTCATCAATCCGGGATTTCTGAGAATTAGCCTAAGCAGAGACAGTGCTGGTAATCCGGTCCTGGTAGGAAATATCATCAATATCCTGAACAATGCGACCGAGCTGGTTATCCTCGCGATAGGAATGACCCTCGTTACTGCATCCTCCAGAGGACAGGATATCAGTGTGGGTGCTACGATAGCGATTGTCGGCGGTGTCATCATGCGGATTCTCTGCGGCACTGAAACACAGCCTACGCAGTTGCATGCACCTGTAATCGTTGCGCTATTGCTGGGGTGCCTTGCAGGTATGGCCTGCGGAGCCTTTAATGGTATACTGGTTTCTAAATTCAACATACAACCGATGGTAGCAACACTCATTCTTTTTACGGCAGGCCGATCAATCGGTTCTATGGCTATGGGCGGGTTAAAACCCAAAGCTGCAAGTGCCTTTGGTTATTATGGAAACTTTATTCCCGGATTTCCGATTCCGACACCGATACTCATTACGGTTGCGGTTATCGCGGTTACCTATCTTGCACTGAAGAAAACAAACCTTGGGCTTTACACCAAGGCAGTTGGAATCAATGATAAGGCTTCAAGCCTGAATGGTCTTAATCCTTCCCTGATCAAGTTTTTGACCTTTATCATTTTAGGCTTTTGCGTTGGTATTGCAGGGTTCGTACAATCGAGCAGGGTTCAGACAGTCAATCCATACACGATTGTACCCAGCATAGAAATGGATGTTATTCTGGCGGTTGCTCTGGGCGGTAATTCCCTGGGTGGCGGTAAATTCAATATGGTGGGTTCCATTATCGGAGCCTATACCATCCAGACTCTGACCTCTATGCTGACTACACTGAATGTTAATACGAATGCCGTTCCGGTATTTAAAGCAGTGATTATAATTGTACTAGTGGCAATACAGACACCAATGGTCAAAAGCTTCTTTACCAAAAAGGTCAGCTTATCAAAAATAACTGCTGGCAGCGGAAAGGAGCAGGGTTAGCATGAAGAAACAATCATCGTTAGACGAAAAGAACAGAGAAGTAAACAGTAAGGTTCTCACAAAGCGCAGAGAGCCTCTCACTGATACAGCATTCCTGCTGACCATTACAGTTACATTGTTTGTTGCAATCTATGCACTCTCAATTGTATTTCTTGGAGATAAGGGCTTCAACAAGATTCAGATGTTTTTTAATCTTTTTAACGAAAATGCAGCACTGATTGTTATTGCCTGCGGACTTACGATAGTTATGATCACAGGAAGCATCGATATTTCCGTAGGTGGTTCCACGGCTTTAATATGTACGACTTGTATCGTATGTCTGAATAATCATGGCTTCAATTTCTTTACAGCACTCATCCTGGCATTGGCGATTGGTCTGATATTCGGTGCGGTTCAGGGCTTTCTGGTCGCCTATCTGGAGATGCAGCCCTTTATCGTTACCCTGGCGGGAATGTTCCTGGGGCGTGGATTGGTTGCATTGATTGAAGTAAATCAAATCCAGGTAAGTAACCCGGGGTTCGAGGCGTTGTCAGGATCACGAATCCTAATTCCCTTTTTGGGTGATTACAACAAAAAGGGTGTATTTATTCAATCAAAGCTTGAATATGGTGTCATCGTAGCTCTGATTATTGTCTGTGTCATGTTCTGGGTACTCAAGAAGACGAAGCTTGGCCGCAGCTTTTATGCTGTAGGCGGTAATGCTCAAAGTGCTCTGATGCTTGGTATCAATGTCAAGAGAACAAGATTCCTTGCTCATTTACTTTGTGGTTTACTAGCAGGGATCGGTGGCTTCTTATACGTATTCCATACAAGATCCGGATCGGTTCAACAGGCGACAGGCCTGGAAATGGATGCTATCGCAGCTTCCATTATCGGAGGAACACTGCTTACCGGAGGTGTTGGTAATGTCTTTGGTACCTTATTCGGTGTATTAGCCAGCGGAATTGTATTGCTGGTTGTTACTGCAATCGGTAGTCAGGATCCCTGGTGGCCACAGATTACGCGTGCAGCAATGCTCTGCTTCTTTATCGTACTTCAGAGTATTATTTGTTCGAGAAAGAAGAAATAAACAGCTTATTTATTATGTTCAGTGTTTGGGGCACATACATACTATAATAGTGTGAAGAGGAAAGAGAATTATCGGCATCGATAAGGATCTTTCCTCTTTGCATTATATTTTTCTTAAACTATTGACAAAGGGTTTCGGAATGGAATATAGTGTTTTAACATTAATCAATTACATTAATATACAGGGAGGACGGTTTTATATATGTTATGTTCAATTCAACATCCGGAATCTTTTATCATAAAAGAGAATTTAAACAGGGAAGCTTTTGGCGGTAATCAAGCCTGGTATCCAAAGTACTGGGCGAGACAAGCAGGATGCGGTCCTACTTCGGCAGCAAATATAATGGCTTATCTGGCTGAAACCAGAGCAGAATATGCAAAGCTTTATGAGCAAAAAAGCCGGTGGAGAGAGGACTTTGTCCGGCTTATGGAAGTGCTGTTTGATTATGTAAAGCCCGGCCCCATGGGTGTGAATCATGTAGATAAATATATCAGCGGTGTACATAGGTATGCGAAATCAAGAGGGCTGTTTCTAAAGTCCAATGTGCTTTCCGTAGAAAGAGAATCAATAGGCAATAGAAATAAGAAGGATTTAGAAGAGTTTGTTCAAAAAGCGATGGAGGAGGATGCTCCGATCGCATTCTTAAACCTTTCAAGAGGAGACGAAATACAGCTTCAAAACTGGCATTGGATTACGATAACCTCCGTGAAAATTGAAGAGAATCACATTTGGGCAATTGCATCCGATGAAGGAAAGAAGCGAAAGTTCGATTTACTGTTATGGTATATGACGACCGGTATGCATGGCGGACTGATTTATTTTGTATAATATACATTACCTTAATTAATAGGAAGGAGAATGATATGCTTCAGGAAAATACGGGCAATAGCGAAAAGCAATTATTACCGGAACAAAGTGAAGAACTAATTAAAATAATCAGAAAGCGTTTTGAACAGCATTCATATCGTCATAAGGGAATTGTATGGGATGAGGTACAGAGGAGGCTGGAGGCAGCTCCGGATAAGCTATGGTCGCTTTATGAGATGGAGACAACAGGCGGTGAGCCGGATGTCATAGGTTATGATGATAATAAAAAGGAATATACCTTCTGCGATTGTTCTTCTGAAACTCCCAAGGGTCGGCGGAGTATCTGCTATGATCGTGAAGCATTTAATTCGAGAAAAGAAAACAAGCCGAAGAATAGCGCTATTGACATGGCTGTCGCCATGGGCATTGAGATTTTGACAGAAGAGGAATATCGCAAGCTTCAGACCTTAGAAGTTTTTGACACAAAGACATCCAGCTGGGTAAAGACACCGGAGCATATCAGAAAGCTAGGTGGTGCGATTTTCTGTGATCGACGTTACGATACCGTATTTACTTACCACAATGGAGCAGAATCCTATTATTCAGCCAGAGGATTCAGGGGATCGCTTAGGGTATAGGTTTTATAGATTTGATGATATTGAAATCACACATATTATGATGTGAAATGTGAGGATTACTCCTTAAAAAATGATTATAGTTAATTTTGTTTAAAACTATATCGATTAGAGTGTCAAAAGCACTTTCCAACTACTGCATATTAACAATGAAAGCTAGCCGGCAAAGCAATATGGTGTAGCTGGAAATGTCGAAGCACCTTTTGACGCTCTAATCCAATATCAAAAAAAAGGAGTAATGTGTATGAGTTTGGATTTCAGAATTGAACAATTAGATCAGTTTCGCGTGGTTGGTGTAGTGGTCAATACTACCAACGAGAATAATTGCTGCAGGAACGAGATACCTTCCTTATGGCAGGAGGTAATTCAAAGCGGAAAGCTCAATGAAATTATGGCATTGTCGAATCAAATTCCGATGGGGGTTATCGGTATCAGTTCCTATAATACGGACACTTCAGATTCCAGGAAATTTAACTATTATATTGCCGCTGCCACGGACAAGCCTGTCCCCGAGGGAATGGTTGAATTTATGGTTCCGGCAGCTACCTGGGCGATATTTCCGTGTAAACGTACCGAAATCGCGGAGGTTGAGATCTACATTGCCAGTGAATGGCAGAAGGAAGCAGATTATGAAATGCTGAACAAGGGCTACGAAACCGGAGAGATGATATCGCAGGCTCCCGATATGGAGGTTCATAAGCTGGATGATACTTCAGAAGTGTGGGTTGCTGTAAGAAAGAAATAAATAAAACAGAAAGGTGATTTTACGAATGAATTGGTTGGAGGGGATTAATCAGGCAGTTGAGTACATCGAAAAAAACTTACAGGACGAGATAGATTACGAAAAGATAGCGGATCTGTTCGGTTATTCGGTATATCATGTTCAACGGGTTTTTGCAATGATAGCCGGAGTACCTCTATCAGAGTACATCCGTAACAGAAGACTTTCTATGGCTGCGATAGAGCTTCAAAGCGGAGATAGTAAGGTGATAGATGTTTCACTGAAATATGGATATAGCTCTCCCAACTCCTTCAATCGGGCCTTCAAGGCGTTTCATGGTGTGGCCCCCAGTGAGCTAAAAAAGGAAGGGGTCACGATCAAAGCCTATCCACCGCTGAGCTTTGAACTTGCAATAAAGGGTGCACATACGATGGAATACCGCATGATTAAGAAAAAGGCATTTCGTATTGTAGGCGTAAAATTACAGACCACCCTGGAGAACGGCGAATGCTATCGGAATACACCCGCATTTTGGAGCAGCGTAATACAGAGTGGAATACATAGTCATATTTTATCCCTTATGAACCAGGAACCCTTCGGTCTCTTGGGAGTCAGTAATTATTCCGATAATTTTACAGCAAGTACATTTGATTACTACATCGCATGCTCCTCCGATCAGCCTGTACCGGAGGGCATGGAGGAATTTGATGTTCCGGAAGCAACTTGGGCAGTATTTCCCTGTAGTGATATTAAGGCCGAAACAATACAGACGCTGGAGCACAGTATAGTTATGGATTGGCTTCCTACAAGCGGATATGAATTTGCCCAAGCTCCAGACATTGAATTATATGACGAGAACGGGAAGGCAGAGATCTGGCTTCCCGTAAAAGGTAAATAGAAAGGCTTGTTTATTTTTGCTGAAAGAATTGAATATTCAATCCGTTCGGATCTTTAATCATAAAGAATTTAAATTTTGGAGTTTCGATTAACCCACCATGGATCGGAATATTCTTATTTTTTACCGTTTCGAGCATTGCATCAGTTGAATCAACAGCAAAACCAAGTGAAAGGAATTCGCTGAAATTAACTTCAGCAGCATTGCTGTCTGCGAGAAGTTCAACCAAGGTTTCACCGTTCACTCCATTACCCATAAATGCAATTTCAATCCCGGGTCCTGCAGGAAAGCGTTGCATAACCTTAAGCCCGATCAGGTCTGAATAGAACGCGATAGATTCGTCCAAATTTTTTACGTGGATAGTAGTCCAAAGATAGTTCATGTAATAATACCTCCATATACATTGTTTTTATTTCACTTATTTTCACAAGTTTTACTTGTACTATTATAAACTACGTTTTATAACATTAATAGGAGTGTAATTATACTGGTATAAATTATAATAGGTAGGTTACAAATGACAATTAACAACGAGAATTATCGATATAAAGAACTAGCTGACTTCTTAAAAACACGCAGAGCAAAAATTGCTCCGACGCAGGTCGGACTTACATCTACTACACGTCGGCGTACCCCGGGTTTGAGAAGAGAGGAAGTAGCACAATTGGCCGGAATTGGGCTGACTTGGTATACATGGCTTGAGCAAGGCAGACCTATCCATGTTTCCTCATCGGTGATAGAAAGTTTATCCAGAGCATTACTGCTTGACAGGCAAGAACGTATTCATCTGTACCTGTTAGCGAATCAGCCGTTACCGTCTGATTTAACGGAATATCAGGAAACAGTAAGTCCAATGCTTCAGCATATTCTTGACAGATTACATCTTTGTCCTTCTCTTGTAACAGATCAGCGTTGGAATGTGATTGCTTGGAATAAAGAGGCATGCTTAATGTATGGCGATTTTGAGAAAATGAGCCAGCGTGAACGAAACATTGTATGGGCAGTATTCACGGACCCAAGATATAAACAACTGCTTATCGACTGGGAGCCTAGTGCGAAGCGTTTGCTGGGGAGCTTTCGTGCAAGCTGCGGACAATATATCGAAGACTCTTGGTTAGTTCAGTTCATCGATGATTTGAAGGCAGCAAGCCCGGAGTTTAATCTATGGTGGCCTTTACACGAAATCTTAAGCAGTTATGAGAAATATAAATACTTGAACCATCCTACTGTGGGTATGTTGGATTTTGAAGTAAGTAACTTTGATGTACCTGATTGTATTGGCTTGAAATTAGTTGTGCATGTTCCTGTACCGGGGACGGATACAGATGCCAGGATCAGAGAATTACTGAAGCAGGAAGAGTATTAAGCCATATCAGATTGATATGAATAATGAAGGAAGGAATACCCCCCCAGGTCCGGTCAGGTCCTGGGGGAACTTATTATGAGGATATAAAATGGTAAAATAGAGTATTGTTTTTCTGATATGAGTATGATATTATATAAACATAAGCTTATTAAATAATCATTTGCTTAGGTGGTGAGTTATGACAAACAGAGAAAAAGAGCTGTTGGAATTAATCAGGAAGAATCCGGCTATTTCTCAAAATGAACTGGCTGATACGCTCGGCATTACCCGTTCTTCGGTGGCGGTTCATATTACGAATTTGATTCGTAAGGGTTATATTCTCGGAAAAGGCTATATCCTGAAAGAAGAAGAATATATCTGCGTCTTGGGCGGTGCGAATATCGATATCATCGGTATTCCGAATAAACAGCTGATCCCTGCAGATTCGAACCCCGGGCAGATTAAAGTTACCCTGGGCGGAGTCGGCAGGAATATCGCGGAGAACCTGATTCATCTGGGAGCACCTACAAAGCTGATCAGTGCAGTGGGAGAAGATATCTATGGTAAGAAGATTCTGGAGCATGCGGGTAAAATCGGACTGGATATGAAGAACTCCCTTGTTCTAAATCAGATGCCTACCTCCACTTATCTTGCGGTATTGGATGAAAAAGGTGATATGAAAGCAGCTATCAACCAGATGGATATCATTGATGAGATCACAATCGATTTCATCCAGGGGAAAAGACAGGTAATTGAAAACTCAAAAATCTGCGTCATTGATACGAATATACGAAGTGAGGTCATCCATTACGTACTGGATAATTACAGGAACACGGTATTCTTCCTCGATACGGTATCCAGCAGGAAAGCGATGAAGGTCAAGGATAAGATTGGTCTGTTCCATACAATTAAGCCGAATAAAATTGAGGCAGAGCTGCTTTCAGGGATCCAAATCGAGAAGGAAGCCGATATGGTAAAGGCTGCGGAATACTTCCTGGAACAGGGTGTTAAGCAGGTGTTCATCACCTTGGGAGGTGAAGGGGTGTTCTACCATGATGGCAGCAAGCATCAGCTGATTCCCAATCCTAAGGTTGAGGTTGTGAATGCAACCGGAGCGGGTGATGCTTTTATCGCGGCTTTGGCATTTTGTTCTTTCAACAACTATGATATTGATACCAGTGCCAGATTTTCGATGTCAGCGGCAATTCTGGCATTAAGCTGCGAAGAGACAATAAATCCAAACATTTCAGAAGAAAATGTAAATAAGAAGATGAAGGAGATCGGATTATGTTAGAAAAATATATTGATATCAAACCAGAGATTAGAGAAGCAATACAGGAAGGAAAGGCAGTGGTTGCACTTGAATCAACCATCATTTCTCATGGGATGCCTTATCCTAAGAACGTGGAAACCGCCCTTACGGTGGAAAGTATCGTCAGGGAAAACGGCGCGGTTCCGGCTACGATTGCCATCATGGACGGTAAGCTGAAGGTCGGTCTGACCAAAGAGGAAATTGAGACTTTGGGAAAAAGTCATGACGTTGTGAAGGCAAGCCGCCGTGATATCCCTTTTATCCTTGCGAAGGGTCTCACCGGTGCCACAACAGTGGCTTCCACGATGATAATCGCAAGCATGGCAGGCATTAAAATCTTTGCAACTGGAGGTATAGGCGGTGTACACAGAGGAGCCCAGGAGACCTTCGATATCTCAGCGGATCTTCAAGAGCTTGCCAAGACGGATGTCGCAGTCATCTGTGCAGGTGCCAAATCCATTCTTAACATCGGTTTAACCCTGGAATATCTTGAGACACAAGGAGTGCCTGTTGTCGGTTTTGGTACGGACGAGCTGCCTGCTTTCTATACCTCCAAGAGCGGATTTAGAGTTGATTACCGTGTTGATACTCCGAAGGAGCTTGCACAGGCATTGAAAGCAAAATGGGATCTGGGATTGAAGGGTGGAGCAGTGATCGCGAACCCGATACCAGTGGAATACGAGATGGATCCTGCTGTGATCAACAAAGCAATTGACGCCGCAATAAAGGAATCAGAAGAGAAAGGGATTAAGGGAAAGGAGAGTACTCCATTCCTGCTGGCAAAGGTGAAGGAGTTGACCGAAGGTGCCAGTCTGGACTCGAATATTCAGCTTGTATATAATAATGTAAAGGTCGGAGCTCAGATTGCGGTTGAATTAAGTAAACTATAATTCATTACTGACAATCGATATCAAATTAAGCTAAGAAATGTAGTTGTAGAGATATATTATCATTGTAAAGATATCCTGTGGAGTGATCTGTAGGATATCTTTTTGATTTACAGAACTGAGAAAGATATGTAGGACCTTTTTTTACGTATGGAATATAATATATAGAATGCTTTTTTATGAGGTGTTAGGATGGATCTTTCAGATAACATCATAAGCAACTATAGTCTGGATCCGAACATAGCGAGAAACCTGTCACATAGTACCATTATTCCTCCGGTCATGGAAGCAATCACACCCAGATGGTTTTTAACCTTTCTTCCCTGGGTATCTGTTGATGCCGGAGTTTATCGCGTGAATCAGGTAAGAAAAATCAATGATGTGGCCTCCATGGAAGTCTGTGATTACCCTGAAAGGGTACCAAGGGTAATATCCGATAATCTTCGGGAAAGGGAGCTGCCGGAGACCTTTGCCGATTATGAGGATATGCCAAAAGAGTATACCTTAGGTGTTGTAAAAACAATATTGAAGATGAACAGTCATGTCACTGATATTTTTAATGATCCTTTGGATCAAAAAGAACAGGAAATGAGATTAACTATAGAGGCGATGAAGGAACGGCAGGAGTGGGAGATGATTAATAACAAGGACTCCGGACTTCTTCAAGCTGTATCACCACGGATGAGAATAAAAGCAAGATTCGGTATTCCGATGCCTGATGATATGGATGAACTGCTGTCCAGAGTATGGAAACAACCTTCGTTCTTCCTGGCACATCCCAGAGCGATCGCAGCCTTTGGCAGGGAATGTACCCGCAGAGGAGTTCCTCCGGTAACGGTTCATATCTATGGCACGCCATTTATGACCTGGAGAGGAGTACCAATTATTCCCTGCGATAAACTCTTAATCGACGGAAAGGCATGTAATTTAGCACCAACAGGAAAAACCAATATTCTGTTAATGAGAGTCGGAGAAAGAGAACAGGGAGTCGTTGGTTTACATCAGCCCGGCATCCCGGATGAAGGATGTATCCCCAGCTTGTCTGTAAAGTATGCCGGAATCGACAATATGGGAATTGCATCGTATATCCTGTCTTTATACTTCGGCTGCGCCGTACTGGCAGATGATGCCATAGGAATGCTGGAAAATGTAGAGGTTGGATATTATTATGATTATTGATTCTTCTCCCCCTTGGAATAGAAGCTTTGATGTTCATTCAATTCGAAAGGATTTTCCAATCCTGCATAGAAGGGTAAATGGAAATACTCTGATCTGGTTGGATAATGGTGCAACGACACAGAAACCGCTTGAGGTTATTCAAACACTGGACCGATATTATCGCCAATACAATTCCAACATTCATCGGGGAGCTCATACCCTGGCAAATCTTGCAACCGACGCATATGAAGCTGCAAGGGATAAGGTAAGGGATTTTATCAAAGCTGCTTTCTCAGAAGAAATCATCTTCACCCGCGGGACGACAGAGGCGATTAACCTGATCGCAGAAAGCCTCGGTCCGATGATCCTGCAAGAGGGTGATGAAATTCTTCTGACCGAGATGGAGCATCATGCCAATATAGTACCCTGGCAGAAGCTGCAGCAGGATAAAGGTGCCATCATCAAGGTCATACCCATCAATGACAGGGGTGAGGTGATTCTGGAGGAATATGAAAAGCTGCTCACACCTCGGACCAGAATTGTTGGGATTACACAGGTATCCAATGTTCTCGGGACAGTAAATCCGATAGAAATCATGGTCAGGATGGCACATGCTTATGGCGCCTTTACCGTGATTGACGGAGCACAGGCAGTCCCTCATATGCCGATTGATGTAAGGCAGCTTGATGCAGACTTTTATGTGTTATCGGGGCATAAGATGTACGGGCCGACAGGGATTGGTATTCTATATGGGAAGAGGGTGATTCTGGAACAGATGCCACCCTGGCAGAGAGGCGGCGGGATGATCAGTAATGTCACCTTCACTCATACCACATATAATCACTTACCCTATAAATTCGAAGCAGGGACCGGGAATATCGCTGATGCCATAGGTCTGGGAGCAGCAGTGGATTATCTGAACAGAGTTGGCATGGAGAAAGTGGAAGAACATGAAAGGCAGCTAACGGCTTATGCTATGGAAAGACTCAATGAGATACCTCATATACATCTAATCGGAACTGCACAGGATAAGATCAGTGCATTATCTTTTATCGTCGATGGCGTATCTCCGGAGGGGGTAGGAGATTATCTGAATCGGGAGGGAATCGCAGTCCGGGCGGGGCACCATTGTGCTCAGCCTGTCCTTAGAAGATATGGATTAAACAGTTCCGTTCGCGCTTCTCTGGGAATATATAATACAAGTGATGAGGTAGATACCTTGGCGAATTCCATATTAAAGATAGTGAAGCTTTACAATTAATGATTTATTAAAGCCAGGAAAGAGAGGGTTAATTCCTTTTTCCTGGCTTTGTCATTGCTTTCTTATTCCTGCGGGAAGATTCTTAAGCTGTCACATAACGAATGGTCATCTTAGAAGCTTTTCCTAGGATGCCTAAGTATACTAATTCTGGGTAAGCGGGATAAATTCATAAAATTCTTTGTTACCGGGTTCATTCTGTACTTCTATTTCTCTACTGCGGTTTCCAAGCTTTTGATCTACATAATAATCCTCCCAGCCGTTTTCCGGACGGCCGCCCCAGCAAAAAGAGAAGCGTCCTTCATCCACATCCATCACGACTGATTTGACTGTTCCAAACCAATCACTATAATGCCATGCAGTCATACCATCAGGGTATTTGGTCAAAAGAAAGTCCTTAATTTGCTGTTCAGACAATTTATCTGAGGAGTGTACGAACCTTCTGAGGGTATCATAGCGAACCAGTGAATTACGCATCGCCATGGGTTCCCGATTCTGGAAGGCTTCAATCGCGATATGATTGGTTGCACATAAGAAGGAGGGCTCCTTCTCATCACCGGCGGTACGGACAGCCATGTCTCCATTCATCGTTTCCACCAAAGCAATTCTTTGGCTTCGGTCAGCTAACATGAGATTAATATTATAGGCAATCGGCATCTCTTTCACCATCTTAAGAGCTTCTGACACATCCTTACAATTCTCTAGAAGAGTGCGAAGCACTGCAAAGAAATTGAGACCCCTGATAGCAGGTGCTCTCATGGCAGGGATATTACTAACCGGGAAACCACAGGAGGACATAGAGACAGCCAGACCGCATTCGTTGATACCTTCACTTCTACCAAACTCGATGATCGAACCGCCTATATGGGCATACTTACCCTGTGGTGCAATCCGATAGATATGGAAATCTTCTTCGTCTATACCAAACTCATAATTGCGGGCAAGAATAGTATGACCATTCTCGGTATGCGGCGGAAGCAGAGCGACAGAGGAGCATCTGGGAACAAGATAAGTCATCCAGGTATAGATGTTATCGCGAAGAGGTATTCCACTTGCCTCAGAGAAGCCCCTTAATTCCTCAGTAAGACCGGGACAAAAGGTGTCATATAATTCAAGTGCCTGATCAATGTCGGCATCGGTAAGATGCTCAAACGGGGCAGCATGAAGTGCTTCCTTACCCAGAAAGGCGGCCATCTGTCTGCCAATCTCATAGTGAGTTCCCTCCAGTTCAAAATAAGCTGTTTTAACCTTTTGCATCATGAATCATCCTTTCTGTTACTCTGTATTTCAGAGTGTTTTAAATGTACTACGATTGCATAATTGTGATAGATCGATCATACACGGATTTCATGAAAAAATCCTATCATTTTGTGTTCTTTACGGATAGATTCGCTTATGAACTTTGTCATGATTAGTTCAAAGTCTGAAAGGATCTGTTGACGCATCGGGAAGATTAGAGTTTAATATAAGTAGCATACTTTACTGTATTTTAGTTCAATGACCTATGGATAGAAAGGATGAAAACTATGAGAAATGTAAAATGGGGTATCCTTGGCACTGCTAACATCGCGAAGAACTATACGATTCCTGCTCTTCGCCAGGCTGATCACTGCACTTTATATGCGGTCGCAGGAAGAAGTATGGAAAAAGCGGAGGAATTTAAGAAGCTCTTCGGGTTTGAGAAGGCATATGGCAGCTACGAGCAAATGCTTGATGACGAGGAGCTTGAGGCGGTTTATATACCGCTGCCCAATCATCTTCATAAGGAGTGGGTACTGAAGGCGGCAGCCATGAAAAAGCATGTCTTATGTGAAAAGCCTTTGACAGGAACAGCAGAAGATGTCAAGGAGATGATAGAGGCTTGCGATGCGGCCGGTGTGTATTTTATGGAAGCATTCGCATACCTGCACAGTTCTGCGGTAAAGTCTGTCAAGGCAGCTCTTGATTCCGGAATAATCGGGAAACCCTCTTTTATAGAGACTACCTTCTTAACACCTCGTCCGGCGGAGGATGACATCAGAATGCAAAGAGAGACTTTAGGCGGAGCCATATATGATTTGGGCTGTTATAATATCAGCTTAATACTGACGATGGTGGAGGAAGAGCCGACTAATGTGAAAGCTCTTGCCAAGTTTACTGATAAAAGGATTGATGAATATACGATGGCCTATCTTGAATTTTCGAGTGGCTGTAGGGCTTCTATTGTTACCGGTATGTGTTCGCCCCAGAGATCTGACCGTTATTTCATCCATGGAAGTGAGGGAACGATAGAAGCTCCTATTCCATTTAATGTTGACGGAACAGTAAGCTATTATGTTCATAAGAACGGTGTAAAACAGGAGATTACATTGGAGGTTCCGAATAATTATCAGTTGGAAATCGAACAGCTTACGAACTGTATCCTCAGTGGTGACAAGCCTCATGTCAGTCATGAGTTTTCCTTGAAGAATGCCCGCACCATAGACAGAATATTAAGAAGCATGGGATATACAGAAGAATAGAAGAAATAAATCGAGGAGGAAATTTCTTAATCAGAGAAATTTCCTCCTCGATTCTATTACGTATCAAGGATTATTGTTCGTAAGGCTTGATGGTCTGGATTGTGCCATCTTCATTATACTTCAGCTCTGTATACTTTACGCAACGCTTATGATTCACGCCACCGGAGAGAGAGCTGTCATGATAGAACAGATACCATTTATCCTGGAATTGAATAATGGAATGATGGGTAGTCCAGCCGATTACGGGCTCCAGAATTCTTCCGCGATAGGTGAAGGGGCCCTTCGGATCCTTGCTGGTAGCATAAACGAGATAATGAGTACTACCTGTGGAATAGGAAAGGTAATAGGTATCATTGTATTTATGCATCCAGGGACCTTCAAAATATCTTCTCTCTTCATCTCCTGCGGTAAGAGGGTTGCCGTTCTCGTCAAGTATCTTTATTTCCTGTGGCTTAGCCTTGAAGGAAAGAAGATCGTCACTTAATTCCGCACACATGGGACCTAAAGCCGGTTCATTTCCTTTGGGACCTTCAGCATTCTCAACAAAGCTTCCGGTTTGCCATTTCTCTAATTGACCGCCCCATAAACCGCCAAAATAAATATAGGCTTTTCCGTCATCATCCATGTAGACGGCCGGATCGATACTGAAGCTTCCGGGTATATAATCCGGTTCGGCAGTGAAAGGACCTGCCGGGCTCTTTCCTGTGGCAACACCGATACGGAAGATGCCTTCCTTGTCCCTTGCGGGGAAGAAAAGATAATAGGTTCCATTCTTATACATAGCATCAGGTGCCCACATCTGCTTGCTTACCCAGGGAACATCCTTCATGTGAAGAACTTCTCCATGATCAACGCAGGGTGATGAGGTATCATCCATGGAAAGTACATGATAATCCTCCATCCTATATTGATCACCGTTGTCATTATCAGGTCCATTATGATCTAAATCATGGGAAGGATAAATATAAATCTTACCTTCAAAAACATGCGCTGACGGATCTGCAGTGTAAATATGTGTTACTAATGGTTGATTCTTGTTCATATCTTTTTCCATAATATTCTCCATACTAATTTTTTTGATACTAACTATTATATTTCTTTTGTCTAATTATTTCTTCGCAAAAATTGACATGTTATTCTTAATTATAGCCATATTTCATGATTTAATCAATAAATTATTAATACACTAACTGGTATCATAATAAAAAATAACTTAAAAAATTGAGTTTGACTAGACAACCGAGGATTGTTACAATATTGTCTGTTAGTTTATCAAATAATGGAAATGATAATCATGTAACAAAAACAATTATGTGTATAGATACAACTAACAACGATGACACAGTGTTTGTGCCGGTGCTACCGAAGTAATGAATATGGCGCAAACCTCATACAACGAGAGGTAACTATGGAAAGTACAACGAAAAAAAAGAAATGGACAATCTTGGTAATTGTGATTTTAGCAACTTTTATGGCGACCCTGGACGGCAGTATAGTAAATGTAGCATTGCCCAGAATGGCTCAGGTTCTGGGTGTCACGACAGCAAATATACAATTGGTCGCAACCTGTTATTTGATCGTCATAGCAGGTACAGTACTGATATTTGGAAGATTGGGTGATATCCTTGGAAAAACAAAGATATTTACGATTGGCCTGGGCATCTTTACACTTGGCTCCCTGCTATGTGGTCTGACGCATTCCTTTGTATTTCTGATCCTGGCAAGAATTATTCAGGCAATCGGAGCGGCGGGCACCATGGCCAATAACCAGGGAATCATTGCGGAGACCTTTCCACCAAACGAACGAGGTAAAGCACTCGGCTTTAACGGTACTGCCGTAGCACTGGGGTCTCTGGTAGGGCCGGGACTTGGTGGTCTGATCGTAGGAGCGTTAAGCTGGGAATACATTTTCTTAATAAATGTGCCGATCGGGCTGGTAACCCTAATTTTATGCATTAAGCTGCTACCGAAGGGGCGTAAAGAAGCCGTAGGGAGGTTTGATGGTCTGGGAGCTGCATTGTTTCTGGCGGCTATCGTTTTCTTGTTCTCAGCCATGAATGAAGGTTTAAACAGAGGGTTTACTGACCCCTTGATCGTATCGGGATTTATTCTGTCTGCGGTTTCTTTTCTTGTGTTCTTCATCGTTGAACGGAAACGTGAAAATCCTATGATTCAGCTGCAGATATTTAAGAATACATTATTTTCGCTCAGTATCTTCTGTGGATTCATATCCTTTGTAGCGATATTCTGTAACAATATTATACTGCCTTTTTATCTTCAGTATGTGATGGCTTATTCACCGCAGTATGCAGGTATAATACTTATGATTTATCCACTGATCATGTCAGTAGTTGCACCGGCAAGCGGACATTTATCGGACAAAATAGGATCGGAGCTGCTGACTTTCCTGGGGCTGGTATTAACCAGTACGGGATTGTTCCTGATGTCTTTCCTGAGCGAGAATTCGGCTTTACCCGCTATGGTTTTATTCATCGGTACTATGTCTGTCGGTATGGGCATCTTCCAATCTCCGAATAATTCACTGATCATGTCAACGGTATCCAGAGACAAGCTAGGAGTAGCCGGAAGTATCAATGCATTGGTCAGAAATCTCGGAATGGTTTGTGGTATCGCCCTGGCTACAACTCTGTTATACAGCATGATGAGTGTAAAAATCGGATATCGTGTCACGGATTACGTGGAGGGACGAAGTGATGCCTTTCTTTATGGAATGAAGGCAGTATACCTCACAGCCGGAGGGATCTCGCTTTTCGGAGCTGTGTTGACCTTGGTAAGGCTGATGAATAAAAAACGGAGAAAATGATAAGAAAAGGGGGAGAGATATGACTCGTTATGTCCATACCAATATTATTGCAAAGGATCCTGAACAGTTGATCGAATTCTATAAACAGGTATTTGATTGCCGCAGTATCGGTGAAACAAGGAATCTGAGCGGAGCCTGGTTGGATCGTATGACAGGTATTCAAAATGCACACATTGTGGGGGAACATTTATGCCTTCCCGGTTACGAAGAAGGACATCCGACACTTGAAATATTCTCTTATGAGAATATGGAGGGAGAGCGACAACGCCCCATTAATTCCTACGGTTTTGCACATATTGCTTTTGAAGTGGACGATGTGGAGAAAACAATGGAGAAAGTGTTGGCTTACGGAGGCATTATGGTGGGAGAGCTCGTTCATGCTGAGTATGAAGATGGTCGTAAGGCAACCTTTGTATATACCAGGGATCCGGAAGGAAATACAGTGGAACTGCAAAGCTGGAGTAAATAATCAGAAGCAATTACATTTCGACAATATTACAGCCGGAAGGAGGGATGAACAATGATTTTGGGCTGTCATTTATCCTCATCAAAAGGATTTCATGCTATGGGAAAGGAAGCATTGAGCATAGGAGCAAATACCTTTCAGTTCTTTACCCGAAATCCCCGTGGCAGTAAGGCAAAGCAGATTGATCAGGAGGATGTGGGAAGACTTCTGGAACTGGTAAAAGAGCATTCCTTCGGTACTTTGCTTGCTCATGCTCCCTATACCCTCAATCCCTGTTCACAGGATCCAAGAGTAAGGGAGTTCGCGCTGCTTACAATGGTGGACGATTTGGAGCGGATGGAGTATCTGCCGAAGCAGTACTATAATTTTCATCCGGGAAGCCATGGCGGACAGGGTCCGGAAGCCGGGATAGCCCTGATCATCGACACCCTCAATGCAATCTTAACAAAGAACCGGACAACGACGGTCCTTTTAGAAACCATGGCCGGAAAGGGAACTGAGGTAGGAAGGACTTTTGAAGAACTGCGAAGAATTTTGGATGGAGTGCAGCTTTCCGATCAGATGGGAGTCTGTTTGGATACCTGCCATGTCTATGATGCGGGATATGATATCGTCAATGATCTGGATGGGGTTTTGGAGGAGTTTGACCGGGTTCTGGGACTTGAGAAGCTAAAGGCAATTCATCTGAATGACAGTAAGAATCCAATGAGCAGTCACAAGGATCGTCATGAAAAGCTCGGAGCGGGCACCATAGGACTTCCGGCGATCACAAGGATTATTAATCATCCGACGTTGAAGGACTTGCCTTTTTACCTTGAGACACCGAACGAGCTGCCCGGATATGCTGAGGAGATCAGTTTACTACGTGGTTTGTATCAGTAGGATTAATGTTGATGCATTTTTCGATTATCAGGTCAAGATAGAGCTACCTGAGTGGAAGTTTCAGCAGATGCTTCAGAGAAGAGGATATTACCCGGAAATTTCAATTGGAGCCTTTGATGGAAACTCGCTGGTTGGCTTCGTGTTGAACGGGCTAAGAAGCTGGAACGGGAATACAACAGTATATGACCTTGGGACCGCCGTGCTGCCTGATTACAGAAGACAGGGTATCACAAAAGAAATGCTTCATTCTGTTCATAAGCTTCTGAAGGAAAAGCAGGTGGAGCAATACCTGCTGGAAGTAATTACTTCCAATGAATCTGCTTTTCGACTGTATCCCAACCAAGTCGAATAATGTTAATGGAATTCCTTGCTTTCCGGCTAATGGGAAAGCAAGGAATTTTGTATAAGGTTATGATGTAGGAAATCTTCAAAAGCTTCGGTAATTACCTTTTGCCCCTTTGAGTTGGGATGGGTACCATCTTCACACATCAAACTTCCAACATTGCCGTGCTTTAAAAAGGCAGACCGGATATCCACCAACGGTATGCCTTCTTTCTTGGCAATCTCCTCAACACAGGAGGAATAAGAGGCTTGATGATCATATATTTTTTTGATTGAACCAAGCCATTTCATTACATTCTCTTTATTTAGATTCTGACACCACCAGTCAAAGAATCTCTGCGGTTCGAGAGGAGGAAGTGTTGTAAGAATGGGCACAATATGATTATTCCTAATCGTCTTAATCAGCTTAGTATACTCTGTAATAAACAGATCAATTGGGGTGTTTGGTCTAAAACTTCCGTTCGGATCGGCGGCGATCTCTTCCCATTTATAGTCACAATCATTTCCACCGAAGTCCATCACGATCGCATCAAATTCCGATCCTTTTTCAAGCTTCTTAGCAATAAGCTGAGAGCCTTTTGTGACGGTACAACCAAATCGAGAGTCATTCGTAATGGTCAGCGAGTACATGCTGCTTAGCATATTCATATCAATATCATTTTTAGTATAATAGTGCTTGTTTTCCGGATTAACCTGAATTCCCTTCAGGATGGAATCTCCAAGAACTTCGATTCTTTTTATCTGCTTCATTACGACAACCTTCTTTCTAAACGTGATCTACATCACAGCATCTGTATGATGTGAAGTAGTAATGATAACTACATTGTATGATATGTATATTCATATGTCAACGTTTTTATACTGGTTTATGAATCTTGAAAACATCTGGTCTCTATATTCGACTTATAATATAGACCGGTGAATGGAATAGATTTATAATAATTTCAAACGACATGATAGTGATGAGAGGTTACTCTATGGATGATATGAATTTTATGAAATATAATCTAGGTGATACAATAACAGAAGCGCTAAACGATTTAGGCTATGGGATGCCTACGAGGGTACAGGAAAGAGTCATTCCATTCGTGCTGAATAAGAACGATCTTATCGTAAAAGCGCAGACAGGCAGCGGAAAGACCGCAGCATTTGCAATTCCAATCTGTGAGCTACTGGAATGGCTGGAAAATAAACCTCAGGTACTTGTTTTGACACCAACCAGAGAACTTGCTGTTCAGGTAAAAGAGGAATTCGTAAGTATAGGTAGATTCAAAAGAATAAAAGCGACAGCTGTCTATGGTAGACACCCGTTTTCCGCAGAGAAAACGGAATTAAAACAGAAAACACATGTGGTCGTAGGGACTCCGGGCCGCGTTCTGGATCATATCAGGAAAGGGACCTTAGCTCTTAGTAAGATAAGCTGCCTTGTGATTGATGAAGCAGATAGAATGCTGGATATGGGCTTTATTGAACAAGTGGAAACAATTCTAAAAGAACTGCCGGGGGAAAGGATGACCCTGCTGTTCTCTGCAACAATGCCGGAGGAAGTGAAAGAAATAGCTTTTCAATATATGAGAAATCCTATCTCGATCGAAGTAAGCGATGATTCTATTGCGACCGAATTAATCAGCCATTTCCTGTATATCACTGAGGAAGAAGAGAAAAATGAACTTCTTCAAAACGTGACAAGCATAGAGAACCCGGATAGCTGTATGATCTTTTGCGGAACGAAGGACAGAGTGGAGGAGGTTTATGAAGGGCTAACAGACCTGGGTTATCGCTGCAGTAAAATTCATGGGGGGATGGAACAGAGGGACCGGATGCGAGCCATGCAGCGATTTAAAAATGGAGAGGACATCTATCTGATTGCTACTGATGTGGCAGCAAGAGGGATAGATGTTGAGAATATTTCTTTAGTGATAAATTATGATATTCCTTTGGATGCCGCAAATTATGTCCACCGGACAGGAAGAACAGGCCGGGCAGGTCAGAAAGGGAAGGCAATTACCTTTCTGACTCCTAAGGAATTCAGGTATCTGCATGAGATTGAGAAGCTGATCGGATTCGAAATTCAGCAATTGTCAAAGCCTTCCCCTGAGGAGGTATCTGCTTGTAAGCCCGCATTCCAAGCTAAGATGAATAACACTCCGCAGAAGAAAAGAACGAAAAGCGATCAGTTAAATCAAAGGATTATGAAATTACGCTTTAGCGGTGGGAAGAAAAAGAAGCTCAGAGCTACTAATTTCGTCTGGGTAATTGCGAATATTGAAGGTGTCACGGCGGAGGATATCGGGATAATTAACGTTCAGGAGACGCTTACCTATGTAGAAATATTGAACGGAAAAGGCCCTTTGGTGCTGGAAGCAATGAAAAGCATCAGGATAGGCGGGAAGCTGTTGAAGGTATCCGTAGCGAAGGATAAGGATGCGATATAGCTATTATAGCATAGATAAGATTTGCATAGATAATGATATCTAAATTAGAATAACGTGGTATAATAAGTTAACCAATAAAATAAGCAAGGAGTTAATATGCAATTTAAAGAATTAAAAGTGATGCCCGAAATACTGAAGGCTTTAGAAAAAGAAAACTATGTAACTCCAACCCCGATCCAGGAAGAAGCGATTCCATATATATTAAAAGGCAGAGATATCCTTGGGTGTGCCCAAACAGGAACCGGTAAGACAGCTGCTTTCGCAATACCGACGTTGCAGCTGCTTAGCGAAGAAAAAGTACCTCATCATACGGACCGCCATATCAGAGCTTTAATTGTTACACCAACAAGAGAGCTAGCAATCCAAATCTATGAAAGCTTCTGTACCTATGGCAGATATACAAAGCTGAAGTGCTGCGTTATCTTCGGCGGGGTCTCTCAAAAGCCGCAGGAAGAGAAATTACAGCAGGGTGTAGATATTCTCGTAGCGACTCCCGGGAGATTGAATGACTTGATACAACAGAGGCTTGTATCAATTGAGCATATCAAAATATTAATTCTGGATGAAGCTGACCGTATGCTGGATATGGGATTTATCAATGATGTGAAAAAGATCATAGCCAAGACTCCGGTTGATAGGCAGACCTTGCTTTTTTCAGCTACCATGCCCACGGATATTGCAAATCTGTCTAAGACAATACTAAAGAACCCTGCAAAGATAGAAATAACGCCGGTGTCTTCAACTGTAGACACCATTGAACAATATCTGTACTATGTCGATAAGGGTAACAAGAAGGAATTGCTGCTACATATCCTTAAGGACAAAGCCATTGTATCGGCTCTGGTATTTACCCGTACCAAGCACGGGGCGGATCGTATCGTGAAGCAATTATCGAAGGAAAATGTAACAGCACAGGCAATCCATGGGGATAAATCACAAGGAGCCAGACAGACAGCATTAAATAATTTTAAGAACAAGAAGTTACGTATCCTGATTGCAACTGATATTGCCGCCAGAGGAATAGACATTGATGAGCTTTCCCATGTCATTAATTATGATCTGCCGGAAGTACCGGAAACCTATGTTCACAGGATAGGAAGGACAGGCCGCGCAGGGTTTGGCGGAGTAGCGATCTCCTTCTGTGATTTTGATGAGAAGGAACTCTTAGTTAATATTGAGAAGCTGATAGGTAAACGTCTTCAAGAGGTGAAGGAACATCCTTATCCTTTAATGAATAATTTCCCTGCAGAAAAGGCAACACAGCCAAGACCCAGGAAAACCACTGTAAATGAAGTACAGCCTATTGGAACCACCCGGAATACTGCACGGAAACCTTCAAAAACATTGCAAAAAGATACGCTGATTAGAGATAACGTGAAAAGCAATACAACACAAAGAGATATCTCACAAAAAAAGAACTCACAGAGAGTTTCCGAAGCGCCGAAGAAGAAGTATCGAATGACGGCAGACGGTGTCTTGAAGGAAAAAAGAAGTTTTTTTAAATCATCCAATAAAGGGCTTAGGGGAAAAAAATCTATTTATTAGTAAATGAACCAACAAAGCCTTTTATAATATTCCAGCATATCTGGGCAAATTGGGATATTAAAGAGCCAAAGGAAAGAAGAATGTACATTTGCAGATGAAAGGATAATACTTTTAATGGAGATTAATAAAGTGGAATATCATACTATTGATGAGTATATTAGTCAGTTCCCTACAGAGATTCAAGAGATACTTCAAGAAATAAGGAAAATCGTTCACGAGACAGCTCCGGAGGCAACGGAGAAAATCAGCTATCAAATGCCTACCTTCTATCTGAATGGCAATCTGGTTCACTTTGCAGCTTTTAAAAAGCATATTGGTTTTTATCCGACCCCTACCGGCACGGAGCAATTCAGAAGTGAGCTTTCCGTATATAAAGGGGCGAAGGGTTCTGTACAATTCCCGCTTAATAAACCGATGCCTTACAAGCTGATCAGAAAGATTGTTGAGTTCAGAGTAGCCGAGAATAGGGAAAAATTAAAATAGAGTAAAAGGAATAAAAAGTGTAAGGGGATAAAAGAGAGAAAAAGAGCTGAAGTATAAAATGTGGAAGCATAAAGAACGCAATTGCTAAGCGTGAAAACAAAAAAGTGAAAAGAAAAATGTGAAAAGAAAAATGTGAAAAGAAAAAAGTGATAACAAAAAGTGAAATCAATATAGTAAGGTATAAGAATACCGAGTAAGCAACAGTCAGGGTGTGCATTAAATACAGATGCGCACCCTGATTTGATTTTACTGATGGAAAATAGATAATTTAGATGAAAGATAATTCATGTTTGAATTAATAATTGTCTGAAAAATAACATTTATTGACTAAGAAGATAGAATATTGTATATTGAAATATACATAGCAAGGAATGGAAATTTTCTAAACCAGCTATAAAATATTACCTATGATGTGATTGCGCTACATAATCCCGATACAATTGGTCTATAAATAAAGATTATATGGAAAGGAGACAAATATGGAACTAATGAACGATGCTCAAAAACCAGTCATTACGATATATGTCAAGCTACAGGCTTCCATAGAAAATGTGTGGAAATGCTTCACAGAGCCAGAGCATATTAGGAAATGGAACAATGCCTCAGAGGATTGGCACACTCCCTATGCAGAAAATGATTTAAGAGTAGGAGGCAGGTTCCTGTCAAGAATGGAAGCGAAGGATGGCAGCTTTGGATTTGATTTTGGTGGCGTCTATGATGACGTTAAACAATATGAGAAGATTGCCTATACGCTTGGCGATGGAAGAAAGGTTACTGTAACCTTTCGGTCATCAGGAAGTGAGACCGAGGTGATCGAGTCTTTCGAAGCAGAGAGTACTCATTCTCAGGAACAGCAGCGGATGGGATGGCAGTCAATCTTGGATAATTATGCTAAATATACAGAACGTATCTACTCAAAATCTTTAGAACATTAATATCAGTCAATACGGGCAGATTGATAAGGAGGATAATGATATGCAAAAACTGGTGCCGCACCTATGGTATGATAAAGAAGCTTTGGAGGCAGCTAAGCTTTATGTTAGTCTATTTGATCAGTCCTATATTATTAATACAGTTACAATCCCGGATACCCCTTCAGGGGATGCGGAGCTAGTAGAGTTTCAGCTGGCTAATCTTCAGTTCTCGGCAATCAGTGCCGGTCCCTATTTTACCTTTAATCCGACGGCATCCCTGATGGTTTCTTGTGAGACTTCAGAGGAGGTGGACAGATTATACAAGGCTCTTTCCCCGGGAGGTGCTGAACTGATGCCTTTGGACGAGTACCCATTTAGTAAGCATTATGTATGGCTTCAGGACAGATATGGTCTTGGATGGCAACTCATGCTGGTGGAAAACCAGTCAGAGCATCCGAAGATTAGACCCTGCCTTTTATTCAGTGGACCAGCCTGCGGATATGCAGAAGAGGCAACAGATTTCTATGCTTCAGTCTTTCCAAAGGTGGAGAAGGGATATTTTAACTATTATGCAGCCGGTGAGGCTACGGATCAAAGAGCAAAGGTAAATTACGGTGAAGTGAATATCCTGGGTACTCCGATGATCGTTATGGATCACGGATATGGTGAGGATTTCACCTTCAATGAGGCTTTTTCCTTTGAAGTCTTATGTAACGATCAGAAGGAAATCGATGATTATTGGGATAAGCTTTCGGCTGTTCCCGAAGCGGAGCAGTGTGGCTGGCTCAAGGATAAATATGGTCTGTCCTGGCAGATTGAACCTGAAGTAATGAGAGAAATGATGTCTCAGGGGACAAAGGACGAGCTGAGACGAGTCACGGAGGCATTCTTAAAAATGAAGAAATTTGATATTGCGACCTTGGAAAAAGCACGCTTGGGATAGGAACCTTCAATACAACATAACATAAGAGTAGTGGTTTAATACAAAGCGAACACATACAGAAAAATAACGATTTTTCCTTATGTGTTCCATAGCATTATATTCAGAATCACGGTTATTATAAAAAGTATGTTAAATTCTTGACAAATGAAAGAAAAGTGATATGATGGTATCGTTAAATAAATAACAAAGTAAACAAATGGAAGGAGAATTATACTATGACGAATCTTATGCAGTCGGAAAATATAGAAGAAAAGGGTCCCCTTACGGACGCTTACCTTGAAAAGATGAATGCATATTGGCGTGCAACGAATTACCTTGCTGCAGGTCAATTGTATTTGCTCGATAATCCGTTATTAAGAAAACCGGTTACGATGGAGCATGTTAAGAAGAAAATTGTGGGTCACTGGGGAACAGTTCCCGGACAGAATTTTGTGTACGTCCATCTGAATCGTGTGATTAAAAAATATGATCAGGATATGGTACTGATCTCAGGCCCCGGACACGGTGGTAACTTCTTTGTTGCAAATACTTATTTGGAGGGAACCTACAGTGAGATATATCCGGATGTAAGCAGGGATGAAGAGGGTATGAAGAAACTGTTCAAGCAGTTCTCATTCCCAGGCGGTATCTCAAGCCATGTGGCTCCTGAGACACCCGGTTCTATCAATGAAGGTGGAGAGCTTGGATATTCCATAGCACATGCTTTTGGATCCGTATTTGACAATCCAGAATTAATTACTGCATGTATTGTTGGTGACGGTGAAGCTGAGACAGCTGCACTAGCGACTTCCTGGCAATCGAATAAATTCTTAAATCCGATTACTGACGGAGCGGTACTGCCCATCTTACATTTGAATGGTTATAAGATCAGTAATCCGACAATCTTCGCCCGTATGTCTCACGAAGAAATTCAGAAATTCTTTGAAGGTTGCGGTTGGAAACCGTATTTTGTTGAAGGCGATGATCCGATGCCGATGCATCGCAAGATGGCTGAGACGCTGGATACAGTCATCGAAGAGATTAAGGCGATTCAGAAGCATGCAAGAGAGAACGCGGATACAAGCAGACCGGTATGGCCGATGATTATATTAAATTCTCCTAAGGGATGGACAGGACCGAAGGTTGTAGATGGTAAGCAGATCGAAGGTACCTTCCGTGCACATCAGGTTCCCTTATCCATGGAGGAGCCCGATCATCTTCAGCTATTAAAGGAGTGGTTGGAGAGCTATCACCCTGAGGAGCTGTTTGATGAGAACGGACGACTGATCCCTGAACTGGAGGCATTAGCTCCTGTCGGTGATTATAGAATTGGTTCCAATCCCCATGCAAATGGTGGCAAGCTGTTACGAGACCTGCGACTTCCCGATTTCAAGAACTACGCTATAAAGGTACCTGCACCGGGTGCTGTGGAAGCGCAGGATATGTTGGAGCTTGGAGCCTTTGTCCGTGATATATTCAAGTTGAATGCGGAAAGTAAAAATTTCCGAATCTTTGGGCCGGATGAAACGATGTCAAATCGTTTAAGCAAGGTATTTGAGGCAACAGGCCGTGATTGGAATGCCGAGAAATATGATTATGATGAATTCCTTGCAAGTGACGGACGAGTGATGGACTCCATGTTAAGTGAGCATATGTGTGAAGGCTGGCTGGAGGGTTACCTTCTGACCGGACGTCATGGCTTCTTTGCAAGCTATGAGGCATTCATCAGAACAGTGGATTCAATGGCAGCTCAGCATGCAAAATGGCTTAAAGTATGTAATGAACTCCCTTGGAGACAGAAGATTGCATCCTTAAACCTGATCCTTACCTCCAATGTATGGCAACAGGATCATAACGGCTTTACCCATCAGGATCCGGGCTTCCTGGACCATATTGCCAATAAAAAGGCAGATGTGGTACGTCTTTATCTGCCTCCGGATGCAAATACTTTATTATCTACCTTCGATCATTGCATCAGAAGTAAGAATTACGTCAATGTCATGGTTACCTCAAAGCACCCCCGTCAGCAGTGGCTCACTATGGAACAGGCTGTGAAGCATTGTACTCAGGGTATCGGCATCTGGGAGTGGGCAAGTAACGACCAGGGACAGGAGCCGGACGTGGTCTTAGCCTGCTGTGGAGATACCCCTACACTGGAGACGATGGCTGCGGTAACAATCTTAAGAGATCATATGCCGGAGATTAAGATCCGTGTCATCAATGTTGTGGATTTGATGAAGTTACAACCGCACAGCCAGCATCCTCATGGTTTGACCGATGCAGAATATGATGCATTATTTACGAAGGATAAGCCTATCATCTTTGCATTCCATGGGTATCCGACCATGATTCATGAATTGGCTTATCACCGTCATAACCGTAACCTTCATGTATGCGGATATCGTGAAGAAGGAACCATCACCACACCCTTCGATATGCGTGTACAGAACGAGATTGACCGTTTTAACCTTGTTAAGAAGGTTATCATGCGCCTGCCTCAGCTCGGTAATCGTGGTGCATATCTGATTCAGATGATGAATGACAAACTTGTGGAGCATAAGCAGTATATCCATGAGTATGGTCTGGACCTGCCGGAGGTAAGAGACTGGAAATGGCATCTTCCTACAGACAAGAAGTAATCATGTAATGTAAAAAACTACCCCTATATAGGAATTACAATGTCCTATATAGGGGTAATATAATCTGTAGGGGGGGTGTACCCACCGGATGATTTTAGCTATAACCGGGCCGCTGATCAGGTGGCTTTATCAGATGCAACGATAAATTTCATGTGAGGGAATCTGCTTTTCATAAAATCATTATCGTAATGCTGATCCAGAAATTCTTCCACAGCATCCTGTGAAGGAATTCCTTGAAAGCGTTCCTTCCATCTGTATACGGCGGCAGCAGAAAGGATCAGGTTAACAATCATAAACACGATGAATATCCAGGTAAAGATAAAGGCTGCTTTGCCCCGGATGCGTTCCAGATACTGATCGAGAATGGGAAATATTAATTTGATAAATAACAATCCGAGTAAACCCCAGTATATTCCGTATTTCAGACTGGTCCGTCCACCGATATTAAGAGGCTGCTTGCTGTAATCCCATGTAATGGAAGCAAAGGTTATCTCCTGAAAAAGTCGTGCTATGTATTCAAAGGCCGAACCGCTGATGGTCGCTGCCAAAAAGATAAGCAATGGAGATTTCTCCTTCAGTATATGTGACAGCAGATACATAATCATGGCACCAAAACCATAAATCTCACAGAAGGGTCCCCAGACCACACCGGCACGGCATTCCCAGATCCCTTTGTGCAGATAATACTGTATCTGTTCCATATAACAGCCAAAGATACTTCCGATCATAAAAAGGAAGAACAGTTTATAGAAGATATGTATTTGTATAAAGGAGTCAGATTCCTGTTGCACGGGAACAGTTAACTCTTCATAGGAACCCTGCAGGACCTGTTCGTGATAGTTATTATTGATATCTGTATATTTCATAGCAACACTTCCTTCTTTTATAATTCTAACATTGGGTAATTATAGTAAAATAATTGATTTATATCATTAATATAGGATTAAAAATGATTATGAATTATTCTTGTATTATGCTCCCTCCTACTTATGAACGATTTCAAATGGGTTTTATTTTCAGAAAAGAAAATAATTTACATATATAAGAAGGACCCAGGCTGGATTTCACCAGCCTGGGCCTGAATTGTTCTTCTTATTTATTTACTTTTTATCCGGAAGGTTATTCATCGGGGTGTCCCATGCTGTATTCATCGGATAAGGCATTTCTTTACATTCTTCCTTATGAGGTGTAACATGCTCAGGCAAGTATACCTGCTGCTTCTGAAGCAGTTTAATGCAAAGGTAGACTACGGACTTATCGGTGAACTCCTGGAATTCTTCCTCGTTCAACAGTGCATCAATCGGCTTTCCTTTATTATCGATATCTGCATCATAGATGGCTGACCATTCTAATTCACAGAATACAGGCTCGTTGAAGATCTCAATATTAGATCTGTCTGCTTCTCTGATGTCCTTTCCCATTCTCTTTTCATCAAAATATCTTGCCACCATAGCGGGCGGATTCGGAACGATATATGGTTTAACACAAAAATCTACTTTTGTATAGGTTTTAAAAGGAACGTGAACAGTTGTATCTTTGATAGAACCGGCTATAGCGTGATTTCTTGTGCAGGTCTTTGCTGCATATTCAATATTCTTTCTAATATAGCCTTCTATAAACACCTTATTGGTAGGAGGTATATATCTACACTGTGTTAAAAACACCTGCTTTTCAATTCTCTTTATCTCATATGCAGGCTCATTCAGTCTGATTCTTGATTCTGAATCTATCTGGATTACAAATTCTGAAAGGACCTTGGGAACCTTAAAATTACCACCCCACCAAGGATAGTTTTCTGCTTTGGGCAGAGTATCTGCACTGAGTACAGAAGCGCTGCACTCGTGTTCTTTGCATGAATCAAATGGGTTGGAGGTATTTATTCCATCCGAGTGATTTGATTTATATGCGTCCATTATGTCATCTCCTTTAATAAATTGATATTGGGATTATTTCTTTACCCAATACCATAATATTCATATGAAGACTAAATGTGTATGATAATGTCGAAAAATAGAGTGATGAATTACTGATAAAATATAAAATTATATTTAAAAATTAAAACGTATATATTTAGATTTCTTGACTACCTGCTATTTGAATTTAATGATTTGATTACTCGCAACATTCTTGATAAGACAAATTAGTCGCTAATTACTGAGGATTAACAAACTATTATACGTCAGGTGATGTTGACATCCTGGTCATTCATATAGTATAATAGTGCCAATCAATAAATATATACGCATATACTATTTAAATTAAATTCATACGAACTGTGTCAGAGTATGAAATATCTTGTAAAGTTTTGTAGGGCAAAATCAAAGGCAGGAAGGAAGCAGGTATGAAGGTTACAATTGAAGATGTTGTGAAGAAGAGCGGGTTGTCCTATGTCACAGTATCACGCGTGATTAGCAATTCACCTAATGTCAGGGAGGCCAATCGGAGAAAGGTTCTGGAGGCGATTGAAGAACTCGGGTATATCCCAAGTGCAGCGGCTAGAACTCTGGCCACAGGCAAAACCTTTGTCATAGCAATGTTTATCACTAATCTGGGAGACGATTTTTTCAACAGCATTGTGAAAGTGATTAATGAACAGCTGTTAAGCAGAGGATACCTGCTTACACTCACTGTATGTGACGAGGACGGGCAGCAGACGAATACGGCTTTCTTAAGCCAGAATCGTGTGGATGGGGCGATCCTTTTGGTACCTAACAGAGAGAAATATTTTATCGATATTTTCAATTCAAAGAAGATACCCTTTGTTGTCATTGATAATCAGACCATGAATGAAGGAATTGCCTCAGTTCATTCCGATAATATAGCCGGAGGCTATATGGCAGTCAAACATCTGATTGAGCTCGGACATACAAGAATTGGTCTGATCGGTGCGGAAGAAGGAAGTTTATCCATGATGGAGCGACAATTGGGTGCGCATAAGGCTTTATCGGAGGCAATCCTTCAACCCTATGCAACCTTTCATGGAGAATATGATCAGCCGACAGGCTACCGGGCAATCATGGAATGGAATGAAGCAGGAACCTTACCCAGTGCGGTATTTGCCTTTGATGATCATATTGCTGTAGGTGCGATTAATGCAATCAAGGATCTCGGGCTAAAGGTACCTAAGGATATCTCGGTAGTCGGCTATGATGACAGTCAACTGGCCAGTCATTACTTTCCCGGAATTACCTCTGTGCAGCAACCGGCCGAGGAGATGGCACAGTATGCGGTGGAACAGCTGCTCTTAAGCATTGAAGGGCAAGGGAATACATCCTATGCGATGAAGTACCACCCGAGATTGTCCGTAAAGGAGTCCACTGCCAAATATCATAAGGAAAAGGAGAGAAACGATGCATAAATTAAAAATTGCGATTATTGGTGCAGGTAGCACCTATACACCGGAACTGATTGAAGGAATCATTCGAAGAAGCTCATCACTGCCTGTTACTGAGTTGGTGCTGATGGACATCGATAAACCAAAGCTTGAGATCGTCGGCGGATTATGCCGAAGAATGATTGAGAAAGCAGGATTGAGTATAGAGTTTTCACTGACACTGGAGCTGGAGCCTGCTTTAGTCGGAGCAGATTTCGTTCTCTCACAGATCAGGGTCGGTAAGCTGCCCTGTAGGGTACTGGATGAAAAATTACCGCTTAAGTATGGGCTGATCGGTCAGGAGACCACGGGGATCGGGGGATTTTTCAAGGCTTTGCGTACCATTCCGGTCATGATTCAAATCACAAAGGAGATGGAACGGTTATGCCCTGATGCCTGGTTGATTAATTTCTCCAATCCTTCCGGAATCGTGGCAGAAGCCTTGCAGAAGCATACAGCGATAAAAACCTTAGGCCTATGTAATGTTCCGATCAATATGTTTGCCGAGGTGGAGCAGGCACTTGGTGAGAAAGAAATGGATATACAATACATAGGATTGAATCATCTAAGTTTTATAACCGGGATTAGAAAAGAAAATCGGGAATTGCTTTCTGAGGTACTGGAGCGTGGTTTACAAGGACAGGGGATGAAGAATATTCCGTTGCAGGGCTTTAGTACAGAACTGATTAAGACGATTGGGGCGATACCCTCCTCCTATCTGGAATATTATTATTATCGCGATGATAAGCTGAAGCATCTGCTGGAAGAAGAAAAATGCCGTGGTGAGATCTGCATGGAGATTGAAGAGCAGCTGCTTGCGCTCTATCAGCAGGAGGAGTTGAAGGATAAGCCAAAGGAACTGGAGAAGCGCGGTGGCGCCCGGTATTCCGAGGCAGCAATTTCATTGGTTGATGCAATCTATAATGATAAGCAGGAGGTCCATGTCGTCAATGTCAGAAATCAAGGCGCCCTGGAATTCCTGGAGGATGGGGATACCGTGGAAATTCCTTCGGTGATTGGAAGATCCGGTGCATATCCCATTCCTGTAAGAAACTTTTATAACCGGCATGTGATGGAACTGATGCGTACTGTAAAAGCGTATGAGCGGCATACTGTGAATGCCGCTGTCAATGGTGACGATGAAGAAGCGATGAGAGCACTGCTCATTCATCCTCTGGTTGGAGATTATCATAAGGCCAAGCTTTGCTATGAGGAGATGAAGCAGGCGCACAAAGAGTATCTTCCGCAGTTTAACCGATAATCGAAAATCTCAGAAACGGAGGAGTATATGAATAAGGAATATATCATCGGAGTCGATGGCGGAGGGACGAAGACGGATTATCTTATCCTTACTGTGGAAGGAGAATTTGTAGATTCACTACGTACAGGAAGCAGAAGTCATGAGGCGCTGAGTGGTGGTTTTGGAGAGGTGGAAGAGGAGCTTCTTAGCGATCTGGATTATCTGCTTAAGAAGAATAACATAAAAGCAGCGAATATTGCGGCAGCGGTATTCGGTATGGCGGGAGTGGATACACCTGCTCAGAAGGATGTCATGAGTAAGATTGTGGAGAAGGCCGGGTTTCAGAAATTTGTGGTATCCAATGATTCCATACTAGGCATAAAAGCGGGGTGTCCATCCGGAGTCGGCATCTGTTCCATCAATGGTACCGGCTCTGTTGTGACCGGTATCGATGATGCCGGCGAAATCCTTCAGGTGGGAGGGATCGGCATCGCAACAGGAGACTATGCAGGAGGCTTTATCATTGCAGCACTTACTGTAAGGGCAGCGTATGATTATTATTACCGCTGCGGAGTTAAGACAATTCTCACTGAGCGGGTCATGCAGCTGTTCGGGCTAAAGGATCGGAAGGAATTATACCGCGTGATCAGTGAGGAATTTTATACAAGACGGGATTGGGATAAGGAGCTGATCACAATTCTATATGATGCTGCTAATTCGGGAGATGAAGTGGCTGTTGAGACAGTGCAGGAAATCGCCAGACAGCAGGCGAAATCAGTTGCCGGTTGTATCAGAAATCTATCCTTTCAGGCGGCTCCGGAGGTGGTATTGACAGGCTCTGTCTGGACGAAGGCGAAGTGTCCGTTGCTTTTATCTTATTTTGTAGATTGTATTTATCAATATACCGGAATATGGGTAAAACCTGTGCTTTTAGAGAGTAAACCTGTTGCGGGTGCTGTATTATGGGCTTTGGAACTTGCAGGCAATCAACCGGTTACAAGGATGAAACGGGAAGCGATTCTAAATTATCTGAAAGAGGATAAATAAACAGAAAGATTTGCTAAAATAATAAATAAGAAATACAATAGAAAAATAATGACAAAATAAACTTAAAATTATTCTTGACAAATAAGCCGTCAAGTATTATCATAACATCCAATAAGCGATGACGAAAAGGAGTACTCATCTTCGGATGCCAAGAGAGGGAATGGTTGGTGTAAATTCTCGTGAAAAGGATGAGGAAGCAGTTTCTGAGCTACGAACCGAACCACATATCAAATACTAGTTGTGATATGAACAGTAGATTTCGTCGGGTTCTGACCGTTATATCGGAATCGGTATTATATTCGAATATGCGATGTGCATATTTATTAGTACTGAGTGAGAGCAGAGAACATATTCTCTGAATTTAGGTGGTAACACGGATGAGATGCATTCGCCCTAAGCTATTATTTTAGCTTAGGGCCTTTTTATTTCATACGAGGACAATACGTCTATGAATTAAAATTCTTATTGCAGATTATGTGACATAAGTAAAAATTGCTCCATAATTTCATAAAATTTCAAGGGGGAAATAAAAATGATGAAATTGTACGAAAAATCCAGAAAGCTGGATAATGTGTGTTATGATGTGAGAGGCCCGGTAGTGGAAGAGGCGGATCGTATGATTGAACAGGGAATCAGGATTCTGAAGCTGAACATCGGAAATCCCGCCCCGTTTGGCTTTGAGGCACCGACCGAGGTTATTCATGATATGATGTCTAACCTGACCAGTTCAGAGGGCTATTCCGATTCAAAAGGCATTTTCTCAGCACGGAAAGCAATCATGCAATATTGTCAGCTGAAGGGAATACCGAATGTCGGGATCAATGATATCTATACCGGCAATGGTGTAAGTGAGCTGATCACGATGTGCATGCAGGGACTCTTAAATGATGGGGATGAAATCCTGATTCCGTCTCCGGATTATCCTTTATGGACCGCAGCAGCAACTCTGGCAGGCGGTAAGGTCGTGCATTACATCTGTGATGAGCAGTCGGATTGGAATCCTGATCTGGAGGATATGAGAAAGAAAATCACCGACAAGACAAAAGGCATCGTGGTCATCAATCCCAATAATCCTACCGGAGCACTTTATCCGAAGGAATTACTGGAGAAGATAGTAGAGCTTGCCAGAGAGCATGGACTGATCATCTTCGCTGATGAAATCTATGACAGACTGGTTATGGATGGCAGAGAGCATGTTTCAATTGCTTCGATGGCACCGGACCTGTTTGTGGTAACTCTGAACGGATTGTCCAAGTCTCACAGGATTGCAGGCTTTCGTGTGGGCTGGATGAGTCTGAGTGGCGACAAATCCAAGGCTAAGGGCTATATCGAAGGACTGAACATGCTTTCTTCCATGCGTCTTTGCTCCAATGTTCCGGCACAGCAGATTGTACAGACTGCGCTTGGAGGACATCAAAGTGCAGATGAATTGCTGCTTCCGGGGGGAAGAATTTATGAACAAAGAGAATACATTACTGAGCGATTAAACAGTATCCCCGGTATCACAGCGGTGAAACCGAAGGCTGCCTTCTACATCTTCCCTAAGATTGATACCAAGAGATATCGTATTCTGGATGACGAGAAATTCGTCCTTGATTTTCTTCGGGAACAACATGTATTGATGGTACATGGCAAGGGCTTTAACTGGAGGGAACCCGATCACTTCAGGATTGTCTATCTGCCGAGATTGGAAGAGTTGAAGATAGCACTGGATAAGTTTGAATGCTTCTTAAGCGGTTATAAGGGAACAAAATAAAGCAAGGGACTTAAAAATGGCATAAAAAGGGTTGTTTCAGAAGAGTAATCACACTGAAACAACCCTTTTCTATCCGATTTCTACTATATATAAGTCTTATGCTATATCTGTATCATCCGCGCTGTAGGTTCGAGTTCGCAGAGCTTCGTACCTGTAATGCTGTAATCTCTTCCACAGTGGTTCTGCTGGTTGAAAGGTCACAGATGAAGGTCTTATCCGACAGGACTGCAACACGGTCACAAACACCCATGATTTCATCGATATCGGAGGAGATATAGATGATCCCGGCTTTCTTCTTGGTCATATCATTAATAAAATTATAGATATCAATCTTGCTGGCGAGATCGATGCCGCGGGTAGGTTCGTCCAATATAAAAATCTTAGCCAGACTCATCAGCCATTTAGCGAAAAGTGCTTTTTGGAGGCTACCCTCGCTATAGGCCAGGATACTCTGATTCTTGAACCTGGGGATGTTGATTTTCGTTGTATAATCCAGCACTGCCTGTTCCATATAATCAGAATTGATGACCTGATTTCTTGAAAAGCGGTGAAGAGAAGGGAAGGCTACATTCTCATTGGTATCAAGTTCCCTGAAAATGGAATCCTCATATCGGTTTTCCGGCAGAAGAGCGATCCCGTTACGAATTGCTTCCCGGGGGCTGGCTAAATGAACCGGTTTATTGTTGATGCAGATCTGGCCGCTGTATTTGACAGCACCGAACAGACAATTGGCAAGCAGTGTCCTGCCTGATCCGGCGGGACCGGTAATACCAAGAATCTCGCCTTCTCTAAGCTGAAAGCTGATATTGGTCAGCTTATCTTCATAACCAAGATTTGATACTGATAGGAGTGTTTTTCCTTTTTTTATGATCATCTTCGGGTATCGTTCGTTCAGATGCGATCCAATCAGAAGATGAACGATCTCTGCTTCCGAAGTCTCCTTGATTATTCTTGTCCCGATTAAGGTCCCATTATTTATGATCGATATCCTGTCACCAATTCTCATGGTATCATCGATGCGATGTGTAATATAGAAGATACCGGCCCCACGCGCCTTAATATGATTGACAATCTTATATAGAACTTCACGTTCGCTTGAGGTGAGCGAAGCGGAGGGCTCATCCAGAATGACAACTTTGGAATCGGAGATATAAGCCTTGCAGAATTCGATCATCTGCCTTTGAGCCAACCCGAGCGTACTAACTTTATCCGTCATATCGATCGGCAGATTAAATTCCTGAATCAAATCCATAAATTGTTTATTTAGCTTTTCGAAATCTATAGAACGCAGTAATTTATTCTTATAAGGAAGATTGTGAAAATACAGATTTTCTGCCACACTGATGTTTTCCAACAGGGTTGAATGCTGTTGGATAAAGATAAGTTCGTTGGTAGAATAAAAGGACATGTTCTTTGGCTTGATCAATTGACCTTCAAAATATATCTCCCCGGAATCAGGCTGCAGCATGCCGCAGACCATTTCCATCAGCATGCTTTTGCCGGAACCATTTTCACCCATAAGCATGTGAACCTCTCCGGGATTCAGGGAGATGCTTACGTTGTTGATCTTGAAATTCGATACTGTGAGATTGATATTCTTAAGTTCAAGTAACGGAATATTCATGATAACCCCCCCACGCAGAAGCTTAGATACTTCTTAATTAATTTTCATATACGTCAATCGAAGTAAACAACGGTATGTTTTGATTATAGATATAGTTTTTGTATCTGTCTTCCAGGTTAGAGTCTGTAAGTACGCGATGTGTTATATTAAGGTTTCCGACACGATAGAGAGATTTTACACCAAAAAAACGGGACAGGCAGACCATAGTGACAGAATCAGCCTGTTTGATGGCTTGTTGAATTAAGGTGGCTTTTTTGGTGCTTGATACTGTAATCCCGACAGTTTCATTAAAACCATCAATTTCAATAAATATATGATCAAAAGAAAAGTTCCTCAGATTATCTATTGTCAGCTGACCGAATACTGCGTTCTCTTCTAAGTCTCCACCGAGCAGGATCAGATTGTTACCTGGAGAGTGAGAGAAGGCAGAAGCGATCACAAGGTCGTTGGTGACGATGGTCAGGTTGGTGTGATCGGATAATGCTTTCGCTATATAAGCATTCACTGTCCCATTCGTCAGCATGATGGCCTCTCCGTCATTGACCAGATGGAAGGCAGTATCGGCAATTTCCTGATAAAGAAAAAAATCCTTGCTTTCTTCGTTCTCTCCCAATACTGATTCTTCAACATAATCCATCAATACGGCTCCACCATGTGTACGCTTAAGGAAACCCTCACTTTCAAGCTTTTCAAGGTCACGACGGATCGTTACTTCGGTTACATCAAGCAGTTCACTTAATTTTGCAACCGATACTTTTTGCTCCTTCAACAGATGGTTCTTTATGATTTTTATTCTTTCAATCGCAAACATAAATTCAGTCCTATCTTTTGCCAATTGGCAGCGTAAAATCCACTACAAATGCAGTGTTTTCTGTGAATATGATACATGATTCCCAAATAAAAAACAATACGAACTTATTTTTTATGGAATTATTCTGTATAGAGTTGTGAAAGATGCATAAATCGGACGAAAAAAAAGTCAAACTATTGTTGACAATTATATATGTAGGTGATATGATACATACATACAATCACAAACGAAATATAAAACGAACATAAACGAAACTTCATACGATTGAAAATTTATGTAAAGTTATGGATGCTTTCGATGTTGACCATGGCATGTCCGTGGTTTAGCATAAATCAACAAAAATACCCATCAAAAAGAGGAGGATATTATGAAAAGAAACTATCGGGGATTTAAAAAAGTTTTAGCATTACTTATGGTTTTGGCTTTGACTGTCACCATGTTTGTTGGTTGCAGCACTAAGAAAGAGGAAACTAAGACTACTCCGGAACCTGCAAAAACCGAAACACAGGATACGGCTCCGACAAAAGCTGCCGAAGCAGTAACAGAGCAGGTTGGTGCCGGCCAGTACATAGGAATTGCAATGCCTACACAGTCCAGTGAACGTTGGATCAAGGATGGCGCAGCAATGAAAGAAATTCTTGAAGCAAAAGGATATACAGTAGATTTACAGTATGCTGAGGATGATATCCCGACACAGAAGTCACAGATTGAAAATATGATTACCAAGGGTGCAGCTGTTCTCGTTATCGCTGCAATCGACGGCTCCACATTGTCAGATACTCTTGATGCAGCAGCAGCTGGCGGTGTAAAGATTATCTCCTATGACCGTCTCTTAGTTAATACAGATGCTGTTTCTTATTATGCAACCTTCGATAACAGAAAAGTTGGTCAGTTACAGGCTGAATCACTGGTAGAAGGAATGAAGAAACTGAAGGGCGAGGGTCCTTACAATATCGAGCTTTTCGCCGGTTCACCCGATGATACAAACTCCTTCTATTTCTTCCAGGGAGCGATGGATGTATTACAGCCGATGATCGATGCTGGTGAAGTTGTTATTCCTTCCGGTCAGGTTACTCAGGAAGAAGTAGGAACCTTAAGATGGGACGGCGCTGTAGCACAGGCTCGTATGGATGCTATACTGGCTGCTAACTATACAGACGGTAAGACACTTCATGGTGTATTATCTCCTTATGATGGATTGTCCAGAGGTATTCTTTCCGCTCTGACAGCATTTGGTCTTACAGGCAAGGATTTACCCGTTGTTACAGGTCAGGATGCTGAAGCAGCTTCCATTAAGCTTATCGTAAGTGGTGATCAGTATTCAACAATTCTTAAGGATACCCGTGAGCTTGCAAAAGTAGCTGCAGGCATGGTTGATGCAGTGCTTACCGGTAAAGAACCTGAAATCAATGATACTGAGACTTATGATAACAATGTAAAGATTGTTCCTTCCTATCTGCTTGCACCTTTCATCGTAACAAAGGACAATTATCAGGAATTAGTTATGGACTCTGGATACTTGAAGCCGGAAGATATTCAATAATCCTAGTAAGATTTTAATTACTGAGATGTCGGTTAGTTGAGTTGGTGCTAACCGACATTTTAGTACAATTAAAATAACAACCGAATAATCAGAAGGTAGCGCTATTGCTAAAGGAGTATGAATATGGAACAATATGCATTGGAAATGAGAAATATAACGAAAACGTTTCCCGGCGTGAAGGCACTGGATAACGTCAACTTAAAAATAAAGCCTCTTCATATCCATGCGCTGGTAGGTGAAAATGGCGCGGGAAAATCAACTCTGATGAATGTTCTGAGTGGCGTCTATCCTCATGGAACCTACGAGGGTGACATCGTGATTGACGGACAGGTATGTTCATTTAAGAATATTAAAGAGAGTGAAGCGAAGGGAATTGCCATCATTCATCAGGAGCTGGCTTTAATACCACAGCTATCGATCGCAGAAAACGTATTTTTGGGAAATGAGCAGACCGGTTTTGGACCGGTCATTAGTTGGGATAAAACAAGATTAAAAACCATGGAGATGATGAAAAAAGTAGGCCTGCATGATAATATCGACACCAGAATTCAGGATATCGGTATGGGTAAACAGCAGCTGGTCGAAATCATCAAAGCACTGGCAAAGGATGTCAAAATATTAATTCTTGATGAACCGACAGCAGCCTTGAATGATGAGGATTCGAAGCATTTGCTGGATCTTTTGCTGGAGCTGAAGCAACACGGGATAACCAGTATTATCATCTCTCATAAGCTGAATGAAGTCACAAGAGTTGCCGATGAAATTACGGTTATCAGAGATGGAAAGACGATAGAGACACTCGTCAAGGGTGTAGATGATATCTCTGAAGCTAGGATCATCAAGGGAATGGTAGGACGAGAGCTTGTGGATCGATTCCCTAAGCGCTCACATTCAATCGGTGATATATGCTTTGAAGTCAAGAATTGGAGCGCATATGATCCTAAGGATGAATCAAAACTGATATTAGACAATATATCAATTAATACCCGTAAGGGAGAAGTTGTTGGAATAGCAGGGCTCATGGGCGCCGGACGTACAGAGTTCGCAATGAGTGTCTTCGGAAAATCGTTCGGCAAAAAAATTGAAGGACAAATCTTCAAGGACGGAAAAGAAATTACGATAAACAACGTTAGAGACGCAATAAGTCATGGTATCGCTTATACAACAGAGGACAGGAAGAATGCCGGTCTTATTCTAATCGATAGTATAAAACGTAATATCAGCCTTACTGCATTCAATAAGATAAGCAAAGGAATTGTAATTGATGAAAATAAGGAAATAAAGGTGGCGGAGGATTACAGAGCGAAGCTGAGAATTAAATCTTCAAGTATTCTTCAAAAAGCAGGAAATTTATCCGGCGGAAATCAGCAGAAGGTTGTTTTCAGTAAATGGATTTTCTCCAACCCTGATGTCTTAATTTTAGATGAACCGACACGTGGTATTGATGTCGGGGCAAAATACGAAATATACTCAGTTATCAATGAATTGACCGAAAACGGTAAAACTATCATATTGATATCCTCGGAGTTGCCTGAGATTTTAGGTATGTGCGACAGAGTATATGTCATGAACGAGGGTAGAATTGTCGGTGAACTGGGTGCCGAGGAGGCCTCACAGGAAAACATAATGCAATGCATAATGCAGAGCAATCAGGAGGGATATCATGAAAAATAAGACGAGTGCTTTGTTGAAGGGAAATATTCGTCAATACGTAATGGTGATTGCATTAATCGTAGTAATCATATTGTTTCAGATTTTAACAAAAGGTGTTTTACTGAAACCCCTTAACATTTCAAATTTGATTTCACAGAATGCATATATTTTAATTCTTGCCATTGGTATGCTTTTATGTATATTGACAGGTGGTAATGTTGACTTATCTGTAGGTTCTGTGGCAGGCTTTGTGGGTGCTATTTCAGCTACCATGATGCTTAAAATGAATATACCGGTTCTTCCGGCAATCCTTACCTCATTAATTCTCGGTCTCATCATCGGATGCTGGCAGGGCTTTTGGATCGCCTATGTAGGTGTTCCGGCCTTCATCGCAACTTTGGCAGGCATGCTGATCTTTAGAGGTTTAACCTTGGTAGTACTGAAGGGCACCAGCCTTGCACCTTTGCCGGACGGTTATACCTTCCTGGCATCCGGTTTCATTCCTGATGCTCCCATGCTCGGCTTTAAGAATATACTGGCCATCGCATGTGGTATTATCGCATCCATCCTATATATTGTTAAAGAAATAAACAGTAGAAAAAACAAGAAAAAGTATGACTTTGAAGTTACTCCAAATGCAATCTTCATTCCCCAGGTCATCGGTATTCTTGTGGTAATTAATGCATTTACTTATTCTCTGGCTTCCTATAAAGGTATTCCGATGGTACTGATCATCGTCGTTCTGCTGGTATTGGTTTATTCCTTTGTTACTATGAAGACCATACCCGGAAGACATATTTATGCTTTTGGTGGTAATGCAAAAGCCGCACAGTTATCCGGTGTCAATACGAAGAAGGTTATGTTCTGGGTATATGCCAACATGGGTGTACTGGCTGCGCTGGCAGGTGTCATCTTCACAGGAAGATTGAATTCTGCAACTCCGAAGTCCGGTGTAAACTTTGAGCTTGATGCGATTGCTGCTTGTTTCATCGGTGGTGCATCCACTTCAGGTGGTGTTGGTACGGTAGTAGGAGCGATGGTCGGCGGTTTATTGATGGGTGTCCTGAACAATGGTATGTCCATCATGGGCATCAGTATCGACTGGCAACAGGCAATCAAGGGGTTCGTACTTCTTGCAGCCGTTGCATTTGATGTGTATTCCAAATCCAAATCCAAATAATTCAATCCCTCAAAGTTAACGGGCAGTCACACACCTTTATTCGAAATTATGAATAAACTCGGTGTTGGCAGCCCGTTTTCTTTTCTTAACTTAGGCGTTTGGGAAGCTGTTGTAGTATATTTTGCTTTCGTCGTATTTGTTCTGAGGTTGTACCTGTTCAGTTGGGTAGCCTAAGGCGACAAAGGAAAAGGGTTTGATGTCTTCAGGAATGTTTAAGACCTTGCGGATGATGACGGAATCACCCGGTGTAGTCTGATTTACACCCATCCATAAGGCTCCAAGACCCAGGGCTTCTGCGGCTATCAGAATATTTTCTGTAGCAGCGGCACAGTCCTGATCGAGAAAGCATTCCAGCTTTGCTTTACCCGGCTCGCTACATACCAGGACAACAAGCGGAGCATTTTTCATGGTATGATAACCACTGTGTATTTCCGATAGCTCATTCAGTTTCTCTCTATCTTCAATTACGATAAAATGCCAGCATTGTTGGTTGCAGGCACTGGGTGCATTCATTGCTGACTGCAGGAGCGTTGTGATCAGCTCCCTTGGAAGTCTGCGATCCTCATATTTTCTGATACTTCTCCGGTTTAATAAATGTTTTAACGTTATATTTTCCATATCGTTCCTCCTTTTTATTTGATATATACTTTATAAAAGAAAAACGGATATGACAAGTACGCACTTTTTTGTGATATAGTATCATAAAATGTAGTGTGCTCAGGCAGAGGTCTATGATTTGAACTTTGTTCTTGGGTATGGTAATATATAGAAATACTGAAAATGATTATGAAATAATTTTAATTGATATAAAATCTATCCTTTATCTAACCTTTCGTAATATATCATTGGGTTATTGATAGACGCGAAATGCGGTATCAAAAACGTAGCCTATGAGAAAGAATGATGGAGGTAGAAAGAATGTTAATTTTCAGAAGAAATGATATTATTAAGTGTTTCATGGTTGTAGCTATTCTGTTATGTGCTATTGCAATGACTGCCTGTAGCAGAAGAGACAAAGCAACAGAATACGAGGTTGAAGCAGCAAAACAAGCAAAATATAAAGAATTAACATATGAGAAAGCAAAGCGTGGTGAAGCAGCTAGGGAAGGAGTCACCAAAGAAGTAATTGCAGATACGGAGCCTATGTCCGGACTTGATAAGGCGATCGTAATTAACAACCAAAAAAACGAACTCTCAATTAAAAGTGGTACCGATATCTTAAAGATTGATAAGGAAGGACTGCACGTTAGCTCCAAGGGTGGCAATGTAGATATTTCTAAGGAAGGTGTTCACATCGTTGATGATATGCTTACTACTAAGATGAAAGAGAATGGTATTACGTTTGAGGACTGCATGAGTACGGTTAATATCAGTCCGGATGGAGTCTATGTAAACGATGGGAAAGGAACTGAGGTTAATATACCCTTTCCGGGTATCGCAATAAAACACGTGATTTCAGATGAGAAAATTGCACACGACATTGTTTTATCTGAATACCTTCCCAAAATTATCTCAGATGTACAGGATGAGTCCGCTATTATTGATTTTAGAACAATGGATAGCCAGTTGATGGAACAGAGTATTACTGTAAATGGGGTAACAAAGAATATTAAGATCTATGTGAAGGACGGTTACTTTATCACGGTTAATTGTTCTGAGGAGTACTCAGATATTAATGGATTAACCTTGGAAAAGACAGAAACTGATGATAAAGGAAATGTTTATCGGTATTACAGTAATGATCATATGGAGTGAATGATATGAAATTATTAGTGGTGGAAGATGAGAAAGGTTTACAGGGCATCATAGCGAAGGGATTAAGAAAATGCGGATATGCAGTGGACACCGCCGATGACGGTGAAGATGCCCTTGAGCTCTTGGAAATTAACGAATATGATCTGATAGTTCTTGATTTAAATCTTCCTAAAGTAGATGGAATAGAAGTGCTAAGAACTGTAAGAAGCACTAACAAGACGATGAAGATCTTGATTCTGTCAGCCAGAGCAGAGATTGAGGATCGGATTCTCGGATTAGATGACGGGGCCAACGATTATCTTGTGAAGCCCTTTGACTTTAAGGAACTGGAAGCCAGGATCAGATGTCAGCTGAGGCAGCAGGTAGTGATGCAGTCATTGGAGCTAACAGTAGCAGGGATTACCTTAGACCAGGCAAAATGTATAGCTGCGCTGGGAAGGAGGGAGCTTCAGCTCACAAAGAAGGAATATGCTATATTGCAGTATCTCATGATCCATAAGAACACAGTTATTAGCTCAGAGCAATTGATTGAGCATGTATGGGATAGTGAAGTTGACCTGTTTTCAAACAGTCTAAAATTTCATATGAGTTCTTTGAGAAAGAAAATTGCAGAACAGACAGATGCTGAAATTATTCATAATATACGTGGACGGGGTTATATGATTAAGGATATGGCGGTGGATAACTTATGAGGAAGCTGACATTAAGAGTACGTATTACAATTCTCTGTGGTATGATATTGATCGGAATGGCTGTTGCCTTAACCCTGATCAGTGTGAGGAATGCGGATAAAACCTATACGCAACAGTTCTCAATTAACATAGGGGACGGGTTAAGCATTAATAATGACGGGAACCGGATAACCTTCGGCGGAGAAGAAGGAGATAGTATTAACACTGCGCTGGAATATGCGAAGCAATATATACCGCCGGATGTCAATGTTGAAATACCGGGAATATCCATTCAAAGCAATAACAATATGAATCAGCTTTTTAACGGAGCAGAAAAAAAGTTTATGACACAAAGTATTCTGATAGCTGCGATTTTTGTCATACTTGGTTTAATTTCTATTTATTATATTGTCGGCAAAGCTTTGGCTCCTGTAAAGAAGCTTAGTAATACCGCTAGGAAAATCAATGAAAATAATCTGTATGAAAAAATAGAAGAACCGAGTGCAAAGGATGAGATTTGGGAATTGACTGCGTCCTTTAATCAGATGCTTGATCGATTAGCCGGTTCCTTTGCGGTGCAGAAGAATTTTGCGGCAAATGCAGCACATGAGTTTAGGACACCTCTTTCCACAGTAAAAGCCGGTATACAGGTTCTGGAGATGGATGAGGATCCTTCTGTAAATGATTATAAGGAGACTGTTGATATCATAAAGGAAAACAACGATAGATTAATCCAGATCGTAGATAATCTATTATTAATGACAAGGGAAACGCAGCAGAGCTTTGAAACTGTCATATCTATGGAGGAATTATTCTTAGAGCTTAACGAAGAGCTTATGCCAAAAGCCTTGGACGCAGGAATTACACTTGAAATAAAAAGCAGTGAGGGCAGCGTAAAGGGAAACCGGACCTTAATTTATCGTGCTGTTTATAATCTACTCGAGAATGGATTGAAATACTGCAGTAAAAATCAAACAATATCTCTCAGCAGTGAAGTACGGAATAATGGGGTAAGGATTACAGTCAGTGATAACGGACCCGGTATTCCGAAAGAGGCACTGGTGCATATTTTTGAGCCCTTCTATCGTTTAGATCAATCCAGAAGCCGTTCCGTGGGTGGTTCCGGTCTGGGACTGTCTATCGTAAAATCCATAGTTGAAAAACATAATGGTATTATACGTGTGGAAAGTACCCTTGGACTGGGAACAACCTTTTACATCGAGCTGGAATAGACTATTAGAACGGAGCTGTCTTGAGAAACGCATTTCTCAGGACAGCCCCGTGTTTATTACTTTACCGGATTCTCATAGCTTCTCATCATCTTGAAAAGCTTTCTGTATTGATTGATAGTCAAACTGATAGCAAAGAAACAGACTATGAGACTGCCTGTCATGACACCGAATCTTGCACCCTGTAAAAAGTCACTTTTTTCATAAAAGGAAGTGAAGAACAGTAAGTAATTTGCTCCCAGGATCAATATAATAATTGGAACGATGCGTAATGCATCAGCATTAATCACTCTCTTACATAATTCAATCTTTGATTCCTTGTCACTGAAGATGGATAAGTCTTCTTCTGCAGAGGTTTTCATTTTACGAAAATAAAACCACTTACCATAACGAAAGGTATAATCCCAACCATAGTCAGAGAACATCTGGATATAATCCCCATCCGCGATACCGTTTTCCTTAAAGTCGAGTTGATAAATCCAGTCCTCCGGTTCGCATTGTTCGAATTCGTATTTTCTTCCATCCGTGGATATAAATTTCCAACCCTGCCTGTGCATAAAGGAAAGCCAGGCCGCCTCTTCATTGAATTCTGATATAAAAAAGCTTTGCTTTTCAATCTTTTTATCCATTGATTACTTCCCCCTTACTGTTCTTATATAAACGTTCTATTCGTCGAAGTTCGATATCAAGGACTTCCTGACCAAGCTGTGAGATGATATAGGACTTCCTTTTATCCTCTTCTTTCACGAAGTTGATCAGACCATCCTTCTCCATCTTGGACAGGCTTCCATACATCGTGCCAGGGCTGATGATGATCTCCCCGCCGGTCATGGCCTTCACCTTCTGTCCGATTGTATATCCATGCATCTCCTCCTGAAGACAGAAGAGGATGTAAAAACCTGTCTCCGTCATAGGGATATATACTCTTTTTATTTTTTCTTCCATAGGGACCTCCGTATATTGTAGTTCTGTATATCGCATTGCGATATATCGTAGTTAGAATATATCGCACTTCGATATATTTGTCAATACAGAAAATTAAATTTATTACCGGATAAAATAATGAATTTTTTGCTTTATCATAATCTGGTTTTACTGCTTCCTGCAGGATATATCAGGAATTACTCTTTTTGATTTGCCGGTTGATGGGACCTGCAGTTGACAATACCGAACTTTTACAGGTATCATATAGACGATAATATATTTATAAATGAATTGGAGAATGGATATGGCATCCTATCAGGATATACGTAAGCAAAGGAATGAACAACAGCATAACAGGGCAATGCGAACCTCCTCCGAGCTTACCCTTAAGGCAATTGCCAGAATAAGGACGGATTTTCCGTCTAAATTCGGAATACCGAGGCAGAGTGGTCTTGTGGAAGCTCTGAAAGCAGTGATTATATTTGAACCGGAGTACCGGAATCCGGATGCACTTCGGGGGTTGGAGGAGTTCTCCCATATCTGGCTCCTATGGGAATTCTCCGAGTCAAGACGGGATACCTGGTTACCGATGGTAAAGCCTCCACGCCTGGGGGGTAACAAGCGAATGGGAGTCTTTGCGACCCGTTCCCCGTTTCGACCAAACCCAATCGGACTATCCTGTGTCAGACTGGAAGGAATCGAATTGGACAGTGAGTTTGGGCCACTTCTATATGTGGCTGGAGCTGATCTGATGGATCATACACCGATTTATGACATTAAACCTTACCTTCCCTATACAGATCATCGACCGGAAGCTAAGGGTGGTTTTACCGAGCCACTAAAGGATAGTACACTTAGGGTGGTATTTCCCGAGGAGCTCCTTAGCGTCCTTCCGGAAAAACAAAGAGAAGCAGCGCTTGGTGTATTGGCCTGCGATCCCAGGCCCTCATATCAAAAGGATCCCATACGGGTATATGGTGTGGAGTTTGCCGGGTTTGATATCAGATTTACTGTAAAGGAAGATGTCCTGACGGTCTGCGAAATGATACCGTTATAATTTGCAGAAGTCATAATATTATCTCTTGACAATAATACTATATAGTACTAATCTATATGGTGTAAATTTTAACCAACCGTAAGCGAATCGGTTTGAGCAAGTTGTAGGAGGGATAAGATGGAGTGCAAAGTAAAGGATATCAAGGGAAGAAAAATTCCAGAGTCGGATATCAGGATCTGTGGAATATTATAGAATTGTACCCCAGAGCTACCTTCTGTGTTCTGGATAAGGCAGCACATAATTTACAGATAGAACAGGATATGTTATTTACTGCGGCTGTGTCGGAGTGGTTGGACAGAGTAAAATCAGATATGTGATAAAAACACCATGGAGGTAATGATGGAGCAATGTATCTATATCGTGGAAAGAATAGACGGTGATTATGCACATCTTCAAAGAACGGACAAGCCGGAAAGTGACCTAAAGCTTGTTGCCAGGGCGTTACTCCCACCGGAGATACAAGAGGGCACAAGACTGAATTATGAATGCTTTGAATATTCCATTCTGGAGTAAGCATATTCGGAGATAGTATTACATTTTTGTTATAATTCAGTCACGTTAAAGTAAGAATTCCCTTGTAGACTTAAAAGTACTTCCCTTAGAAAATGGAAGACGGAGTGTTACAAGGAGGATAAAGAAATATATGAGAAAAAAATGTTATGCTGCATTCCTGCTGTTTATCTTATGCTGCTATTACATGACAGGCTCGGCTTATGCAATATCTGGTGATCAAATAAGAGAAGATAAGATAGACGAGTTTATTGATGAAGAAATGAAAGAATTGGTACAGCAAGGGCTGGCAAAGGGAATCACTGTAGCTTTGGTAAAAGACCAGGAGATTGCATTATGTAAGGGATATGGGTATGCGGATGAGAAGAAGGGAATTCCGGTTAATCCCGAGAATTCCACTTTTATGATAGGCTCCGTATCCAAGGTATTTGTGCCTATCGCAGCCATGCAACTGGCTGAAAGGGGAAAGCTTGACCTTGAGGTACCGGTAACTGGGTATCTGGAGGCAGATTTCCCGAACTTCAAGTATCCTGTCACTATGAAGCAGCTTTTAACACATACGGCAGGGTTTGATTTTATGTTGTCTCATCTTGAATCTGAGAATGAGAAGGATCGGATGACTCTGAAGGAATTCGTAACAGAATGCCAGCCCCCGCAGGTATATCAGCCCGGCGAGGTATCAAACTACTCTAATTATGGGATCGCTCTGGCAGGTTATGTAATCGAGTGTATTTCCGGACAGTCTTTTGCAGATTATGCGCAGGATAATATCTTCGGGCCTCTCAATATGAATTTCACTACATATAAGTCCGAAGGAAAGGGGATAGTATCGAAAGCATACAGCCCATTGGGTGAAGAAAAACAGGATGTGATCGTCAATAGCTATCCTGCCGGATCGGCTACCACAACAGCACATGATATGGCGGTATTTATGAATTTTCTTCTTGGGGAAGGGGACCAGAAGGTCATAACACAAGCTTCGAAAGAAGAAATCTTTGCACAGAACTTTTCTATGGAGAAGGCTTTACCGGGATTAGGCTATGTCTGGATGAGATACGAGAGAAACGGGCATATCTTCTATATCCATGACGGAGGAACCGCTAACTTTACTTCGCAAATAGCAATTTTCCCAGAGAATAAGCTTGGAGTATTTATTAGCAGTAATCAGATCAATGACAGTAAATATTCCCTAGCAGATTGTATTTATGGTATTGTCGAGCTGCTTTATGGTAAGGCAAATGAGGAGAAGGCTTTATCACCCTCCAAAATGGACGATATTGAGATTACCGGATATTATGCTCCGACGAATCGGAGTATACTTGGACCTGACAAATTACTGAATGTCTTGTATTACGGCTTTACCAATAAGATATCAGGGAATTCTCTGACCGGTTACCATATCAACGGTATGAAATTAGATTATATCGGAAACCATCAGTATCAGGGAAAGATGGGAAAGTATACCTTTATACAAAGAGGTAACCTTATGTATTATACCCTGAATGGTACCAACAATTTTCTGGTTCGGGTACCCTGGTATGAGAGTAGTCAATGGCAGATATTGCTCCTGTTACCCGCTGTACTTACCCTGGGAATAGGTTTTTTCATCTTTGGTATTCGTCTGATCGCAGGAATAGTCACCGGAAAGGGGAGATCCTATAACCTGATCTGTATTCCTCCGGTCCTTGTATTCATCGCATTAGGAGCGATGATATTAAGATTTATAGGGCATGTGCATTATATGAACGAGGTATTCGGAGGCTTGAACTGTACAGTAGGTATTGCAGGAGTGCTTCAGTTTTTTCGAATTACTGCAGCAGTGATTACAGTGCTTGGATTCGGCGGAATTGCTTCCGGAATATATCTTTGGAGAAACAGACGCAGTATGACCTTATGCCTGTTTCATACGGTATGGTGTATTGCAGTTCTTCTTTTCATACTTTGGTTGGTTCAGATGAACTTGGTATTATAAATTGATTTAGGGCATTGACGGTCAAGTAAAGGTTCTCAAGTTATGCTATCCTTCTGGTAAAAGGAGGTGCAAAAGATGCACGCATGGGAACAAATTCAGATCACAATAAACTATATTGAAGATCATATTGCCGAGGAGATCAGTATAGAGGACTTGGCGATAAAAGCGTCATTATCACAATTTTATTATCAGCGTCTATTTGCCAGACTCGTAAAGAAGCCGGTGAATGAATACATCAAGCTTCGTCGATTAGCAAGAGCTTCAGAGGCTCTGCATGACAAAAACAAGAAAATTATTGATATTGCGCTTGATTACGGATTTTCATCGCATGAGGTGTTCACCAGGGCTTTCAAAAGTGCCTTTGGAATGACACCGGAGAATTACCGGAGCAATCCGGTCAGACTAAACAATTTCATTAAACCCCAGCTGATGTTAAACTATACCCTGGTGGATGAGAATGTACCCTTGGTGACTGAGGGTATTGTGATAGAAATCAGCAGATGCAGGCTGGAGACTCCGCAATACTTTCTTGGCTATACGGTAGAGGAGCCAATCAATCAGATGCCCGGACAAGGAGGGACGGGGATTGATACGCTTGCCCTGCTATGGGACAGATTTCACGAGCAAAAGCTTAAGCTTCCGATGCTAAAAAAGGACGGAGATGAGCTTGGGGTCGCCCATATGGGGACCAGGGAAGGGTACTACCGTTATTTCGCAGGAAGCGAAGCAGAAACGAAGGATGCTGTTGAGGGAATGGATCGCTGGATATTGGAGCAGGGGGAATACATTATCTGCACCTTTGAGGCAGAAAATTTTGAGAATCTTGTCATGGGCGCGATATATAAGGCTCAAAATTATCTCTTTACCACCTGGTTACCCAATCATCACCTGACCACCAAGCCTTTTTCAATAGAGCGTTATGCAAGTCATGGACCCGATACAATAAAAATGGAGATCTGGGTTATGCCGCAGCCAATCAGCTAGAGTTGCCTTCTGTATTTTGACGGAGTAGTACCGGTATAGCGTTTAAACATCTTTGAGAAATAACTTGGACTGGGGAAGCCGCAGCGGACACAGATCTCGGTGACACTGTAGTCGGTGTCTGTCAAAAACTGTGTTGCGGTGGAAATACGGTATTTAATCAGATATTGCATCGGTGAGATACCGAGAAACTCATGAAAAGAACGCAGACATTCGCGGGAGCTGACGTTCACGCTATCTGCTATATGCCTTAATTCCAATGTCTCAGGGTAATGCTGATGAATGTAGTTCAGCATTACCTTGATTCTGTTTGTCTCAGGTCTTCCTTCCGGTGTCTGATCGGACAGAAGCTGTCGGTTGTTAAACATGATCTGTATACAAGCATCGGATAACAGGTTCCTTACCATAAATTCAAAACCATAATTCTCTAGTCGCGTAATCTCATATGCTTTTCTTATAGATTCTAATACCTGTCCCTGCCAGAGCGTGCCCGGCTTAAGCGTACAGCTCGGTAATTCTGTACAGGAGATGAGAGGATAAATATATTTCTCCATAAAGATATTATCCATGGAGCCTGTGAGCAGACTCGGATGAAATACAAATGAATGCAGGATGCAGTTGTCTGAGCTTGTTCCGTGTCCTGAGTGGAGCACGTTGGAGTTGATGAAAATACCTTCCCCTGCCTTCAATACATAATTACTTTGACCAGCTGTAATCCGCGCCTCCCCCTGATAAATGAGGATCAGCTCCAGTTCTTCATGCCAATGCCAGGTAACCTGACAGGTGACACTGTCATCAATAGAGGTTTCATAGCAACCACAGGGGAACTTCGGTGTCCCGTGTGGATTAAGCTCTTGCATGTTATCATTTACGACGATGGAGTTACAGGGTTGTATTGGCATAAAATCACTTCCTTTGACTTTTTTCTGGTATATGTCGCTTTTGTTATATTATATGACTTTTTTGTTATTGATGTAAAGTATTTTTGGCTGTATTATTATATTATGTGATTAAATAGTATTAGGATTAATCTTATAAGAAATGATAAAGGCAATAGGTCAGGTAATCCGGCTGAGCTCATCAGCCGGACCTATTGCCTATCTGCTAAATTAACATAGCTAGAAAATATTGCTGATGTCTAAACACCTATATCAAAACATCTTTATCAAGACACCATTAATATTACAAGCTAGAAATCCATACTATAATGAATACATTCTAAAGAGAGGTGCTTTATGTTTACAATCTTACTGGTCATCATCTACATCGCTTTCATCAGCCTTGGGCTACCTGACGCTATGCTTGGTTCTGTATGGCCTGTCATGCATGGGGAAATAAACGTACCGGTGTCCTATGCCGGAATCGTTTCCATGATTATTGCCGGCGGAACTATCATTTCAAGTCTTTTCAGTCACAAGGTGATTCATAAGCTGGGTACCGGAAAAGTAACTGCAATCAGTGTCGGTATGACAGCAGTAGCCTTATTTGGGTTCTCAGTATCCAACTCGTTCCTGCTGATTTGTCTATGGTCAATACCGTTGGGACTCGGAGCAGGAAGTGTGGATGCAGCTTTGAATAACTTTGTTGCGCTTCATTATAAATCCAGACATATGAGCTGGTTACATTGTTTCTGGGGAGTCGGAGCAACCATGGGACCCTATATCATGGGTTATTTCTTAAGCGGTGGTCAGACCTGGAATACCGGTTACCGAACCATATCCCTCCTTCAGATTGCATTGACCGCAATTCTGATCTTTTCTCTGCCGCTTTGGCGTAAAGCAACGACAACACCTGAAGGTGAGCACCATAAGCATAAAAACCTATCCATGAAGGAGCTGGTCAGATTACCGGGTGCAATGCCAACTTTGACAGCCTTCTTCTGTTACTGTGCGATGGAAACCACCACCGGCCTTTGGGCGGCCAGCTATATGGTGCTGAATCGCGGAATGTCCGCAGAGACTGCTGCGAAGTGGGCATCCTTCTTCTATCTGGGAATTACAGCAGGAAGATTCCTCAGCGGTTTTATTACCTTCAAGCTGAATGATAAGGCAATGATCCGTCTGGGGCAGGGGCTTGCAGCACTGGGAGTTCTGATGCTGATCCTTCCTTTGGGAAACCTCATGATGTGCATCGGCTTCATCGTAATCGGACTGGGATGTGCACCAATCTATCCCTGTGTCATACATCAGACCCCGATAAAATTCGGAGCAGAGGTATCCCAGGCTATGATCGGAATGCAAATGGCCTGCGCTTATACAGGATCGACTTTTATGCCGCCGTTCTTCGGACTGCTGGTAGATTTGATAGATATTAAGCTATATCCCTTTTATCTTATCTTCTTTGTGGTCTTGATGATCATCATGATGGAGAAACTGAATCACACCCATACCATAGGGGAAAAGCTCGCATCAGCATCGGCATCGCAGGGGAATTAAGGAGGAATAGATATGCTTGCAGATTATCACCTTCATACGAGCTTTAGTGATGATTCCGAATTTCCCATGGAAGCTTCCATTCAGCAGGCGATTACCCTGGGTATCCGTGAGGTTTGCTATACCGAACACATCGATTATGGTGTTAAGACAGATCTCAATTGTGATTGCGAAGCTTATTGGAAGGAAATCAGACGATGCAGGGAGTTATATGGGAATTGTATCACAATCAAAGGTGGTATGGAATTTGGAATTCAGACCGGAACCGTTTCTGTATTTAAGAGGACCTTTCAGAAATATCCGTTTGATTTTATCATTTTCTCCTGCCATCAGGTGGACAATCAGGAATTCTGGAATGGGTGTTTCCAACAGGGAAGAAGTCAGAGAGAATATCATGAGAAGTACTATGAGGAAATACTAAAGGTAATGAATCTTTATGAGGATTTCAGTGTATTAGGACATCTGGATATGATACGCCGATATGATCCGTTAGGAGAATACCCCTTTCATAATGTGCAGGATATGATTGAGAAAATACTAAAGACAGTCATAGAAAAAGGAAAGGGAATTGAAGTCAATACCTCAGGCTATCGTTATGGTCTGCAGGATGTGTCCCCATCAGTCCGGATACTGAAGTTGTATCGTGAATTCGGAGGAGAGATCATAACCATCGGTTCCGATGCACATAAAATGGAGGATGTGGGTTACAGACTTTCTGACACTCAGAGTCTGCTGAAGGATCTGGGCTTTCGATATTTTTGTACCTATGAACATATGACACCTATTTATCAGAAGCTGTAATGCTATGGAAGACGAGGATAGTTCTGACTGGGAAGCAACATTCCCGGTCAGAACTTTTTATGTAAATAGATAAGTGCATCCTATTTCATAAGAACCCTTCATTTTGGAATTATAATAAATTATTTGAAATAGTTCTTGACAGATTAAGGAAAGTATTATATTCTTTCAATAGACCGACGGTCGGTCTATAAGGAGGTAGCTTATGAGAAACAGTAAATCAGCGGATGACCGCAGGAACGAAATACTTGATACAGCAGAAGAGCTGTTTGCTTATCAGGGTTATGATAATACTAGTGTTCAGAAGATACTGGATAAAATAGGAATTGCCAAAGGAACCTTCTATTATCACTTCAAATCTAAGGAAGAAGTAATGGATGGGGTGATCAACAGGATTAACGACAGGCTGTTAGCAGCGGCACGTCAGGTGCTGGTTAACAAGGAACTGACAGTGCATGAGAAGATTTTTCAGGCTATTATGTCCTTGAAGCTGGATACACCCTTCAGTGATGAACTCATCGAGCAGATTCATAAACCACAGAATGCTCAGATGCATCAGAAAATTCTTGCAGCAATGATCCGGGGAGTGACGCCCATCCTTGCAGACATTGTGCGGGAAGGGATAGAGCAGGGTATCTTTCATACACCTTACCCTTATGAAAGTGCGGAGATGTTGATTACCTATACACAGGTTGTATTTGACGATGTATTATTCGCTCTGACGAAGGAGGAACAGGGGGTCAGAATTATGGCTTTCATTCATAATATGGAATGCATGCTTAAGGCAGAGCCGGGGAGCTTTTCTTATGTGACGCAATTGTTTTGTGAGTAGTTATTTGTGAGTAATGGTATTGGGAGTATATAGGATAAAGGAGTAGAGATATGAATCAGACAGAGAAATCATTTAGCAAGTTTTTAGTATTATGGTCAGGGGAGCTGATCTCAGCCATCGGAAGCGGATTAACTTCCTTTGGTCTGGGTGTTTACGTATTTCAATTAACAGGGAAGGCTTCTGCAACAGCATTGATAACCTTATTGGCATTTCTACCATCCATCCTGCTCGCTCCTTTTGCCGGAGTTTTGGCGGATCGGTATGACAGAAGGCTGATGATGATCCTTGGCGACAGCCTGTCCGCGCTAGGATTGATATTCATACTGATCTGCATGCTGACAGGAGAGGTGAGAATCTGGCAGATTTGCATCGGTGTTGTCATAAGCTCAGTATTTTCCTCCTTGTTGGATCCTGCTTATAAAGCAACGATTACGGATTTACTGACGGAGGACCAGTATTCCAAAGCCAGCGGACTTGTACAGGTGGCAGGATCTTCAAAGTATCTGATCTCACCAATTCTCGCAGGTTTATTACTTTCCGTGAGTGACATCAAGGTCCTGCTGATCATTGATATCTGCACCATTTTTATTACTGTAGCAGCTACCGTGATGGTACGGAGAGGATTACGATCCATTCGAACAGTTGCAAGCGGTTCCTTTCGTAGGGAATTTGCAGAGGGATGGAAGGCGGTTACGGAAAATAAAGGGGTTTTATTATTGGTTATTCTTACCTCTATTCTGACTTTCTTCGTGGGTTTTATTCAGCTGCTCTCCACACCGATGCTGTTGGCATTTTCCGATGTGGCCACACTCGGAACCGCGGAGACGATATGTGCGCTCGGAATGCTGTTTTCCGGCATACTTCTAGGCTTCGTACCACTAAAACATAACTACGTGAAAATTCTTTCTGTAGCTTTATTTATCACAGGAATATGCATGGTCGGGTTTGGCTTTCGTGAAGATATCCTCCTGATCTGTGTTGCAGGCTTTCTGTTCTTTGCAACGCTGCCCTTTGCCAATACCTGTATCGATGTACTTCTAAGAAAAAACATTGAGAATTCCCTGCAGGGAAGGGCCTGGGCTATGCTTGGAATGATCTCGCAGCTGGGTTATGTCGTAGCCTATTCCGTATCGGGTGTGCTATCAGACTATATCTTTGTTCCGATGTTCTTAGAGGGCGGGCTTTTGGAGAACAGCATAGGAAGACTGATCGGAACCGGAAGCGGAAGAGGAATCGGGTTCCTAATCATGATTGCAGGGGTGTTGTTATCTGTGACTGCAGTTATCTTATATCAGATAAAATTGATCAGAGAATTGGAGAATAGGAATGTTCAAGAAAATTATCCTGAAGGATATCAAGCGGAGTAAGCTGATTTCAATAGCATTAGTACTCTTTGTAGCAGCCGCTGCAGCATTGGTTTCAGCTGCTGCAGTGACCACCGTCAATCTGATGGGTTCCATTGATACGCTGATGACAAAGGCTGCGTCACCCCATTTCATGCAGATGCACTCAGGTGAGCTTGATCAGCAAAGACTTAAGGAGTTTGCTGACAATCAGGCACTTGTGAAGCAATGGCAGGTACTCGAATTCTTAAATATGGACAATGCCCGTATCAGCTTTGGGGAGAGATCGCTTGCGGACAGTGTTCAAGACAATGGTGTCACAGTACAAAGTGAGAAATTTGATTATCTCTTAAATCTGGATGGAGATGTCATCCGGGTTCAGCCGGGAGAAATCTATGTACCGATCTGTTATCGTCATATGGGTGAGGTCGGGAATACTATGACAATCAACGATGTTCCTTTTACAATTGCCGGATATCTGCGGGATTCGCAAATGAATTCGAGCTTTGCCTCCTCCAAACGATTTCTGGTCCATGAAAAGGACTATGCTGTCTTAGAACAGAATGGATCGACGGAATATCTGATTGAATATCGCCTATATGATCCGGCTAAAACAGGGGAGCTGGAAGCAGCTTATACGAAAGCCGGACTGGAGGCCAACGGACCGGCAGTCACATATCCTTTATTCCGTATGATCAATGCATTATCGGACGGTATTATGATTGCAATTCTTCTTCTGGTTAGTCTTCTGATGATCGCAATTGCTTTTCTGTGCATCCGTCTCACACTATTGACTAAGATAGAGGATGATTACAGGGAGATCGGCATCATGAAGGCAATCGGCCTTAGTAATCAGGATATCAGAAAGGTGTATCTAGGCAAGTATATAACGATTGCTGGAATCGGAAGTCTGTTGGGACTCCTTACCATGCTGCTGTTTCAGAATGCGCTCCTGCAAAATATCAGGCTTACTATGGGGGAGAGCAATAATCAGCTGCCTGCTTATCTCTTTGGCGTACTGGGGGTAATCGGTATCTTCCTCCTGGTGATCGTCTATGTGAAAGGTATCCTGAAACGCTTCCGTAGGATATCTCCTGCAGCAGCAATACGATCCGGAAATGCGGACAATACTGCAGGAAAAGCAGGGCGTCTGAAGCTGTCGCGCAGCGCATGGATCAATACGAATGTGTATCTGGGCATAAAGGATGTCATAGCCAGACCGAAGCTATATCTTACCATGGTGATCATATTGACACTTGCCGCCTTCATTATTATCGTGCCCCAGAATCTGTACAGTACGATTTCCTCCAAAAGCTTTATGACTTATATGGGTGTTGGGGAATGTGATATGAGATTTGACCTGCAGCAGCTGGAGCATATGGAGGAAAAGGCGCAGGAAATTCTGACTGCACTAAAGCAGGATGTTAATATCAGCAAGGCAGCAATATATGAGACCCATTCCTATAGCACGATCAATGCGGAAGGAAACCTTGAAAATATCAAAGTAGAGATTGGAGATAGCAGCACATTTCCAATCAGCTACCAGGCCGGAAGGGCGCCGGAACGTGAGGATGAGCTTGCACTTTCCACACTCAATGCGCAGGAGCTTGGGAAGGGAATTGGTGACAGTATCACCCTGATCGTGGAGGATCACAAGCGTACGATGACCGTATGCGGCATCTATTATGATATCACCAATGGAGGGAAAACGGCAAAAGCCGCCTTTGTAAGCAGCAGTAAGGATGTGATGTGGCTTATCATCAATGTGGATTTTGCCAATGGAACGGCAGTACAAGAGAAAGTCGCTTCCTACAGCCGTCTGTTTCCGGGAATTAAGGTGTCCTCTATCAGTGAGTACATAGCGCAGACGATGGGGGGAGGAATCCGGTCTTTGAAGGTCGCCTCCGTGCTTGCCATGGTGGCTGCCGTATTCATCTCGATCCTGGTTACTGCACTGTTCATGAAGATGCTGATTGTCAAGGACAGCTATCCCATCGCGGTAATGAAAGGACTCGGATTTACGGACAGTGATGTGACAAAGCAGTATATCACAAGGGCAATGATGGTTCTGATTATCGGTGTGCTGTTTGGTGCAGTCCTATCCAATACACTTGGTGAAAGTATGGCAGGCATACTTTTATCCATGCTTGGTGCTGGCAGACTGAATTTCATCATAGAACCGGTAAAGGCATATCTTTTATGTCCACTGATACTGACGGGCAGTGTTCTGATCGCCACACTCCTGTCTACAACCACAGCCGGAAAGATCAATATTATCAATCATGCCAAAGAAAATTAGGGAGGGAGCAGAATATGAATACGATATTAAATGCAACGTCTATTTATAAAAGTTTCTCTGATGACGGGGAGCAAAGAGAGATACTAAAAAATGTGAGTCTAAGCATTGAGGAAGGAGAGTTTGTGTCAGTCATGGGGCCCTCCGGTTCAGGAAAATCAACCCTTCTCTTCTGTATCAGCGGCATGGAACGGGTTGATAGCGGAAGCATCCGTTTTGGGGAAGCTGAACTCACTGCAGCAGATGATACTAAGCTGTCCGAGCTCAGAAGAAAGGATATGGGCTTTGTATTCCAGCAGCCAAGTCTGCTTAAGAATCTGAATCTTCTCGATAACATACTGCTGACAGCGATGCGGATCGACCGGAGAAATGCTGCCGGACACCTTCATAGGGCAAAGGATTTGATGAAGAGGACAGGGATACTCGAGCTGGCAGACAGGGATATTACAAAGGTATCCGGTGGGCAGCTACAAAGAGCAGGTATATGCCGTGCCCTGATGAACCAGCCGAGGATTATCTTCGGAGATGAACCCACAGGAGCATTAAATTCTGTCTCGGCACAGGAAATCATGGAGCTGTTCACAGAGATCAATTCCGAGGGAACTGCAGTATTATTAGTAACCCATGATGCGAAGATTGCAGCCCGGACGGAGCGAGTCCTTTATATGAAGGACGGGGAGATTATTTTCGAACGAAGGCTTTCAAAATATGGAACATCCGATTCCTCAAGCAGAATAAATCTGATTCTGGAGGATATGCAGCAGCTTGGAATATAAGCGATGATAAAACATGTGATTGCTGCAGGAAAGAATGATGGCATGCAGGGATGCTCACTCCAATATATTGTACTAAAGAATACCTAATGGAGTCTCTATGCAAAGAATTAAATTAGTAAAATGTATCATCCTCGGTCTGGTGTTTGTAACTTTATTTTTCTGCGGGGCAGGACTTGCGATACTCAGGAATGCCTATGCCGCCAACACGGTGAAAGAAACAGCCTCACAGAACTGGGGACTTGGTTTTCCAAGTGAGGGGCAGCCTCCTGTTGGTAATTCCACGGCAGATGAGATGAAGAAATTTGATGCTTATTACATAGGAGATACCAAGCAAAAGGTGATCTATCTCACCTTTGATGCAGGCTATGAAAATGGATATACTCCTGCCATCCTGGACGCACTTAAAAAGCATAATGTGCATGCTACCTTCTTTCTGGTAGGCAATTATGTTACGAAATGTCCGGAGCTGGTTCGCAGAATGCTGGAGGAGGGACATACGGTAGCCAACCATACCTATTCTCATCCGAATATGAGTTGTATCTCTTCCTTTGATGCCTTTCGGGAGGAATTAGAATCACTGGAGAAAGCGTTTGAAGAGGCCACTGGTTGTAAGATGACAAAGTATTATCGACCGCCCCAGGGACAATATAGTGTGGAGAATCTGAAGATGGCGAAGCAGCTGGGATACAAGACCTTTTTCTGGAGTCTGGCCTATGTGGATTGGAATAGAGATAAGCAGCCATCAAAGGAACAGGCATATTCTAAGCTTCTGGGGAGGATTCATCCCGGTGCTATTGTCCTTCTGCACAGTACTTCAAGAACCAATAGTGAGATACTGGATGATCTGCTAAGCAAATGGGAGGAGCTTGGCTATTCCTTTGGGGAGTTGAAGGATATTGCTGAAAGTGAGTAAAGATTAAATTGTCAAATGGCATTTACTGATATATGATATCAATAATATAATATCCGGGAGTATATTTATATTAGGAGGTTCTTATGACAAAGATAATGCAAATCGATTGCGGCATGGTGAACTGTTATCTGGTATCGGACGGCAATCAATCAATTTTAGTGGATACAGGGATTGAACAGTACAGGGATAAGGTCGCCGGACTTTGTGCGGATGCCGGTGTGAAGCTGATCGTTCTGACTCACGGACACAATGATCATATTCAGAATGCAGTATATTTATCCGAGAAATTGAAAGCTCCCATAGCAATTCATAAAGCAGATGCCGAGCTGGCCAGAAACAATCAGCTTCAGCCGTTGAAATCAAGGGGAGCCCTTGGAAGGGTACTTAAGATGTTTTCCGAGCTTAGTTTTAAGAAAACAAGATTGGAGGATTTTCGCCCCGATCTGTTTCTGAAAGACGGAGATCTGCTGAACGACTATGGGATCAATGCAAGGGTAGTGGCGCTGGAAGGACATACGAACGGGTCCATCGGTCTGGATATTGATGGGAAATACTTTTTGGCAGGAGATGCCCTGATGAATATGTTCAAGCCATCCGTACCCAGAATATTTCATAATAAAGAAAAGATGCTGGAGAGTGTCGAGAAAATATCTAATCTGGGTGAGAGAATGATATATTTTGGACATGGTGGGCCGGCACAGAACAGAAACTGGTCTAAAGAATTTGCTGTCTGACTAAAGAAACAGCAGGTTACTACATAGGTATTGGAAATACCTGGTTTTATCTATGTATATAGTGAATAATAGAATTAAATAATATAATAATTATGTAGTGGAAACACTCCTAAGATGATGGTAGAATAGAAACAAGCCACATCTTGAGGAGTGTTTTTCATGGAGAAGGAAAAATTTGAGAAGTATCAGGAATTTACGGAGCAGACAATCTATAAACTTTCGCAACAGGTTATGCTTCTTGAAAAAAAGCTGGACATGTTCACGAATATGCTCGAAATCAGTAAATACATCAACCAGTACATTAAAGATCCGAATCTTTTCCCTCTGATTAATGACATGCTGATTGGGGTCTTCGGTGCTAACAATTCTACTATCTACATTAAGACTGATGAGCAATTTTATGAAGCGGTAGCTCATACGGTTCCGGAGGAGTGCATTGAGGCAGAGAAGAAACTGATTGCGAAGTATCGGGAGGAAGGGTTTGTAATCAATAGTGCGGAGCCGGTTTTTGTGAAAAATGAAGGAGAGGAAGAGATTCACTCTTGCATCGGTGTTCCTGTTAAGATTGATAACAGACTGATCGGATTTCTTTTAATTCAACATAGAGAGATTAATTACTTTACCGATGATCATGGCATATTCCTATCGCTGATCGGAAACCACATAGGCGTAGCTATTGAAAATAACTTCTTATATAAGCAGATAAGAGAGAGTGCCAGCCATGACGGTTTGACGGATATTTTTAATAAAAGATATTTCTTTGAGACACTTAATCTGATTACAAATTTATCGGAAATGGATTACAGCATTGTCATAGTCGATTTGGATAATTTTAAATCCATCAATGATCGATACGGACATCCGATGGGAGATGTCGTTTTAAAGACTGTGGCACAGATTATCAAAAAAGCAACCAGAAACAGTGATATTGTTGCCAGATATGGTGGTGACGAGATAATTGCCTTTATACAGAGCTTTACGAACAGAGAGAAGCTTCAGCAGAGAATCGAATGCATCCGGGAGGAAATAGAATCAACAGTCATCACAAACGAAGGTGTATCAATTTCCACCACAGCCAGCTTTGGAGTGTATATCAAGCAGAATGAGGTACTTTCACTGGACGAGGTGATTAAGAAAGCAGATGAGATCATGTATCTCAGCAAGCACAGCGGAAAGAATAAAGTGACGATAAAGTAGGGAAGAAGAAGGGATACATCCATGAACTACGAAGTATTGGAAAAGGTAATCTGCGATACAATTAAGGAGGAGCAGATTAAATTAGGTTACGAGAAGGAAACGATACGATTATATTATCCAATGAGCTCTCTTGCACATATCCTGGAGGAAGAAATCAGTGATCCGGTAAAACTTACTGAGATACTGATGGCCTTTGCCGAATTGGTGGAACCAAGATTAGGCAAGCTGGAGATTACGCATAAGGAAGAACGCTTCTGCATTCTGATTCCTCCGGAGGGAGCAGCTTATGTACATGAACACTATCCGGACAATCCTTTCTTAATTAATTTAATCGAGGCTGTCAGACAGCATGATTGCAATTTGGAGAAGCTGTTAACTGTGTTTCGGCAATATTCAGAGCATGTGGTATGTGAAAAAAGCAAGTCCGATGAATTTGATCATGTGATATATTTTGACGAGAATACCGGGGATGATTATCGATACTGCGTAAAATTCGAGCATGGTCATGCAATCTATCACCGCTTTTTGAAGCAGGATTTCCAAAACTTATTTATAGTGGAAGCACCGGAACCTGTGGATGCCGAGAAAGAGCGTAGTTACAAGCGTCTTACCAATCTGATGAATGCCATCAACTGCATGAGGGTGACCAATGAAAAGGTGGAGATGTATAAACAGACGGCGAAGCAGTTGACGGAACTTGCGGGATATAAGGATACAGAGGAGCTTGCGGAGGAGTGTAAACAGCTCGCAAAGCAGACCAAGAAGGATATCAAGAAGAAGATCTATAAAAATGCAAAGAAGAAGCGACAGGAAGCGAAGAAAGCAGAGGACTATAAAGCTGCCGCGAAGGAATTTAGAAAAATCAGCGGTTATAAGGATTCGGATGATTTGGCAGCAGAATGCGATACGATAAGCAATAGGATCGAGAACGGGTACGCTATCAGAAGAGTAGTGCGGGCTGCAAGCATCCTGCTCGGTGCTGCTGTTATTATCTTGGGAAGTAATCTTTCTGTAGCAAAATACTATAAAGCGGGAATGTGGAACCGTCTGGGTAATTATGAGCGTGCCTCCACTCTATATATGGAGCTGGGGAATTACAGGGACAGTACACAAAAGCATGCCTTGGCGGAAAAGAGAAGGGTAAAAACCAGTGAAGCCGGAGCTACTGTTAAGCTGAACAATTCCGAGTGGAGAGTGTTGGAAGTCTCCGGGAATAAAGCTCTGTTGATGAAAGAGGATGCGCTTCGTGCCAGGCCCTTTCATACAGAATACGAGCCGGTTACCTGGGAGAGCAGCTCTCTGCGACAATGGTTGAATTCTGAATATTTGGAAAAGGCTTTTACACAGGAAGAAAGAAATAATATTCTGTTAAGCAGCATTATCAATGAAGATAATCCGGTCTATAGTACGGATGCCGGGAATAATACCGAAGATTATGTTTTTCTGTTGAGTATATCAGAAGCATTGAAATATAAAGAATTATTTCCGAAATTGAATAGCAACAGCTGGCTCAGGACCCCGGGCAATCATCCAGACAGTGCAGCATTTCTGTCTGTAGATGGTTCTGCAATGGAATACGGGTATGATGTGTCCGGTGAAGATATTAAGGTCAGACCCGTGCTATGGATGAGTATTGAATAAGACAACTCCTATAGTTGTTACATTTAATATATATGCCACGAAAGAGGAAGGGCTAACATCCCCTCACACACTCGTTAAAAGAGTGCATTGCGGGAATGCTAGCCCTTCCTCTTTCTGTCTAGCTGCAGAGCTTTCCGACTACCTCGTTGATGACCTTGCCGTCCGCTTTTCCCTTTAGGTCGGCCATGACACTCTTCATGATCATTCCTTTGTTCTTGGTTGCGACCAGTTCAGAATATTTATCTGAAATGAACTTCTCAACCTCTTCCGCAGATAGCATGGCGGGAGCGTATTCCTTGATAATATCATAGGTTGCCTGGTAGGAAGCCTTCAGCTCGGCACGTTCCGGAGGACAGGTTTCCAGCTGTTCTTTTACAACCTTCAGTTCTTTTAAAATGGCGCGGGTTACCAATTCCTCCTGAATATTATCCCTGCAGCCCTCATCGATAGCAATTTTCTTTACAGCAGAAATTAATGAAGATATGGCATCCTTCCGAACCTTATCATGGGCCTTCATAGCTGTAACCATATCCTTTTGCAGCTGTTCCATTTGTATAAGTCTACCTCCTATTTCTTATGAACATTTTACTCTGACAGGATTTACTGATCCGATAGGACAAATAATCCCTTTCCGACAGATAAAATCTTAAGAAACAGTATATTGCATCAGGCAGGGATATTCAAGTACAAAGTAGAAAATTGCACTATGGTCAATGGGACGCCTTTCCCGCATCCTTCAGCAGATGCTGGAATATCGATATAAGGAAGGCAGCCAGCAGGGAATACCAAAAACCACCCATATTGACACCGGATACTAAGGAATCTGCCAGCATGATGGTCCAGGCATTGACTATGAAGCTGAACAGACCGAAGGTCAGTATACTGAGCGGTAATGTTAGCAACAACAGGATCGGCTTAATCAACAGATTCACCAGGAAGAGCACCAGACCGAGTATGAGTAAAGCAGGTGTGCTACTGATGCTGACGGAGCTGAAGATCACCGAGAGCAGATAGATTGTTGCTATAATCGAAAAATATTTTATGATTAATTTAGCCATGTTAACCTCCCTTACCTGATTTTGATGGATACTTTCACATTCTGAGCCTCAACCTCGACAAGATCATAGGCTTCCTCAAAGGTTAAGGACTCAAATACTTTAATAACAGACTGCATTAATTCCTTTACCGCATACAAGGGTACGGAATAAGGAGAGGGGCGCCAATCCTTTGGAGTAAAGAAGCAGGCAAGTGTCAGTAGATCCATAACACATTCCGTTAATTCTACGAAAGCATAGAGGGAAATCGGAAGGTTTAAGTAGATATGTCTGTTCTCAGTTATATGAATTTTAACCCATAAAACACGAAATTTATTATTCCACATAGATTTTTACCTTAATCATAGCATTATGGCTCTCATCCCATGCCTCCACATCCACGATAGTGGGGTCATCCAATGTACCGTTTAGGACCTCCTCTATGATTTTTGCAAAATCAATACTCGTGATATCTATTCCCTTGGACTCCATTTCCCTTCTTGCATCAGGTGGAATTACCTTGCTCATCTTATCCGCTACCTCACCGATGGTAGTAAGAAGGCGGATTGGAACATTGACATTTACATTTACACTTTTATTATCCGAGGTGACCTTGATCTTCAAATACTTATAATTACGTTTTGTATTGATCAAGGCTGTTTCACCTGACGGCTGTTCTGCTTCCTTACTTGCATTCAGGGCATCTAAAAGCTCCATCCCTTCAGCGGCAGTAATCTGTCCTTTTTCAATCATTTCAAGAATTCTTTGTTGTTCGTTCATGTGTTAACCTCCCTATTAAACATATCATTATAGATTTTTCAACTTCTCCGTTGCTTCCTTCGGTGAGATTTCACCTTTGGATAATTGATCCAGTATTTCATTTTTTGCGGCGGCTTTTTCCTCGCTGTCCTTTTGCATTTCCTTTGTGACGACTTCGAAACCCAGACCCCGTATGACCGAATCCAGTTTGCCACGTACCGTGGGATAGGAGATGCCCAGCTCTTTCTCAACATCCTTGATGCTGCCGCGGCATCTTATGAACACTTTGATGAACTCAAGTTCCTCCTCCGGTAATCGACAGAACTCACAGGGCTGGAAATTACCTTCAATCGCAGTGGAGCATTTTGGGCAGCCGAGCTTTGTAATTGTAAGCTTTTCACCGCATACGGGACATTTTCCCGGTGCTTTATACTTCATGTTAACCTCCTTGCTGTTATTTAAGCATGCTTTCATAAAGCATACTGCCATCCAGCGGTTTTACTTTTCCATTTATTATCTGATGGCTATAATATATACCTTCCATTACAAAATGTCAATATAGAAATTAATAAAATTAATATGAGTATTAATAATATTAATATCAGTATTAACATATTTAATTTTGTGTAGAAAAAGGACAGCGATTCCATAGTTCTTTGGCTTCGTTGTCCTCTCTTTTCAGATTATGCGTTTCGATCAATTCTTTATGGATCAAGCCTGTGGCATTATTCCCTCTTGTATTATTCTTTTTCGGTTACGTGTACGACGCAGCGTACTCGGGTTCCGTCTTCTGAGGCATAGATGTAGGCTCTGCCTTTCTGCCAGGCAGTTATTTTTCCATTCTCATCCACGGAACAGACATTGGGATTACTGCTCGACCAGACAACAGGATTCCCAGAGGATACCTTTGCTGTCAGCTTTGCGTTTTCTCCGGAAAGCAGCGTCAGCTCCTTAGGACTGATGGTAATCTCCGGTGGTTCTACTATGATCTCACAGCTTCTGGTGACTGAGTCTACACAGGCGGTAATTACCGCTGTACCATGCTTTAACGCAGTTACGGTACCGGTTTCATCTACGACGGCTACACTTTTTTTGTTGCTTTTCCAGACAGGAGTTACGAAGGAAGAGACCTCTGCACTCAGCTTGGCTGATTGCCCACGCCATAATTTAAGCTTTGACCGGTTTAGCTTAATTTTAGGATAGTTAACCTTAACCCTGCAGGTTTTGCTTGTCCCGTCCACTGAGGCTGTGATGGTGGTCTCACCCGGTTTCATCCCTGTAACATTCCCCTGCTCATCCACGGTAGCAATACTTTTTTTACTGCTCTTCCAGGTGACGTCGGATTGATTGGAGGTGTTCGCGGATAACCGTAGGTTCTCCCCCCGTTCCAGGGATACGGACGTCTGGCTCAAGGTAATGGTTGTCTTCTTTACTGTTACCTTACAGGAAGCTTCTCCGTTTTTTATTTTTGCTGTGATGGTGACAGTTCCGGGCTTTTTCGCGGTAACCTTACCATAAGTGTTCACGGAAGCTATTTTTGATGAACTGCTTTTCCATTTTGGCATGTCTCCGGTAGTAGTGACGGCGATTATATAGAATTCATCACCGACATCAACGGTCGCATGATACTTGGAAAGAAGGACGAAGCCAAGGGAGTCAGCTTTGGCGCGGGTTGCAGGGAGGAGGGAAGATAGGGACAGAATAGTAATACATAAGACTATCACAAGAAAGGTTCGTTTGAATATAGACATAAATTCCTCCTTTAGGAGATGGAATAAATGCCCAGGCTCACTTTAAGCTTAACACAAATACCCTATGAAGTATATCAGACAGAACAGATAAAAAAGGAAGTGGAATTCGTTAATATGTATAAATTTTATTTTATAATATGACATATAGGTGTCATATTATGCCTTTTATAATGAAGATTACAGGGGACCAATCAAAAGCGTGGTATAGCGATATCATGCAAAAGCGAAAGAATAAGGAGGAGTAAGTGATGAGTCAGATATTAGCTTGTTGCGGTTTGCTATGTAATGAATGTCCAACCTACATTGCAACCATCAATCATGATGAGGAGCTTCGCAAAAGGACAGCAGCGGAGTGGGGAAAGATGTTTCATACCGTTATAGCACCGGAACAGATCAATTGCAGGGGATGTCAGTCAGAGGAACGGTTTATCCACAATGATAGCTGCAATATCCGCCGCTGTAATATAGAGAGACAGCAGAGCAATTGTGGTACTTGTGATACCTTTCCCTGTGGTGAGGTAAAGAACATCATTGATCATGATCAGAAGGCCAGGGAAAGGCTGGAGGCATTAAGAAAGTAAAGAAAAATACATAAAAAGAGGGTGATGCAGCCAGCAATGGGTTATCGCATCTCCCTCTTTTTATGAAAATATGTGGGCAAATAATATGAAATAGGCGTTTGGGGGAAATCTCTACTATAGCTTACCTATTCATAGTGGAAAAATTCTTTTTGTTGGATAGATATAATTGTTGAAAGGTCCGAAAACCATGGTCATATACCGCTCTGTTTTCAGCTCGCGGCAGGTAGGTCTCGGAGATATGTATGAGGTTTTCTGCCTGCTCCAGGCTATCGATGATTCCCAGCCCTACGGCTGCAGTGATGGCAGCGCCGACAGAACCGACATTTTGAGGGTTCGGTACGGTCTCAATCCTTCTGTCCAGGATATCGGCAAGAATCTGGCAGGTCAGAGAGGAGAGTGCACCACCTCCGACAAAGCGGATGGGATTGGAGGTGGAAATCTTCTTTTCTTGCGCTTCCAGCATCCATCTCATGTGATAGCATACACCTTCCAGGACAGAACGTATCAGCTGAGTCTTACCTGTATCCAGGCTGATATTGAAGAACATACCACGTGCATTTGGATCCTCAAAGGGACAGCGGTTACCATGTAACCAGGGTGTAAATATCACACCGTTGCTGCCGGCAGGAATCCTGATAATGGTATCCATCATGTAATCATACAGGCTGGTATAGATTGCTTCATATGCTTCAGTTACATTCTTTTTCTCCAGATAGATATCTATTTCATCCAAGGCAAGGTGATCCTTAACCCATTCCAAACATTTGCCGGCTGTCTCTAATTCAGCAAAATAATTATAATGACCATCTCTTGCACCAACAATAGCTGCAATCATAGCATTGGTATCCACAATCTTGTGATCTACCACTGTGGATACCCAGCCGGAGGTACCGCAATAGATATGGGTACTACCGGTTTTGACGGCACCGGCACCTACTCCGATCAGAGAGGCATCACCACCTCCGCCGAAGACAGGAGTGCCAGCAGTGAGACCGAGCGCAGCAGCAGCTTCCTGTGTCAGGCTTCCGGCCTGCTCCGTAGATTGTATGATCCGGGGCAGATGAGCGGGATTTACCTTAAGCATGCGACACATGGTTTTACTGAAACCGGAATGCCCCTTTCGGCTATCATACAGCATGGTTGCAAAAGCGGAGTCCGTTGTCATGATAAAATTGCCGGTACATTTCAGAATTACATATTCTTTCACATCCAACCATTTATAAACGGCTTTGAACAGTTCGGGTTCATTTTTTTCGACCCATTTGTATTTCCACACGGGATCCTTGACACTTGCAGCTACAGCACCGGTGATATGCAGAGATTTCAAAAGCTTGATGATATTACAACCGGCGATCTTAAGACCATGGGACATCCCCTGTCGAAGCTCGTTACCGGCGCGCTGATCCATATAGCTCATGGCCGGGCGAACAGGCTTCCCCTCCTTGTCTACCAGAACCAAACCCTGCATCTGAGAACAGAAGGAAAGTCCGGCTATCTTATCAGGGGAGAGGAGAGAATGCTCAAGAACCTCTTTTGTGGTAGAGCACATTGCCTCCCACCAATCCTCGGGATTTTGCTCAGCACCTCCGTTGTCGTAAAGCTTTAAGGGGTAAGCACAGGTTGCATAGGAAATCAGTTGTATCTTCTGCTCAATATGAAAGAGACAGGTTTTTACTGCCGTTGTGCCAATATCATATGCAATAATATAGGAACCCACCATCATATCCTCCGTCTGCCATAACCGATGTTTAGAAACGGTATAGCCGTATGATATCCATATCTTATGTAAAAAGCCGGTCGCCTGATAGCTGCTTAACTGGTCTTGTTTGTAAAAGCTGCTTTGATGAATTTTAAAGACTGTTCAATGACGAAATCATCCCGATCGAAGATATCCTCACTGACATAAAGCTTAAAGCGTTCACGGTAATAATCACAGGAATAAGAAAACTGGAACATCATAAACAGATTATCAAGAAGGAAAGCAAACATCTTAGGATCGCAATCCGATCTTGCCTCATTTTCCTGTTGTGCCCGTTCGATCAGGGAGGAGTATAGCTGTGCGGTCATAGACTCAAGTTCTCCGACCGCTTCGCAAATAATACGGGAATTGCTTTGGGTTGCCATCTCGTTATAGAGACGTATCATATTCATATTCTCTCTGGAATGTGTCTGTATCGTACGAAGCAGTTTCTCCACTTTAATAAGGATATCCTCTTCATCCGTCATGATCTGTTCCAGAGCTTCTTTCAATATAGAGGCGCAATGCTTGACGGTAGTCAGAAACAGATCCTCTTTATTATCAAAATACTGAAAAAGACTGCCCACGCTGATTCCTGCATTGCGGGCAATTTTATTGGTATTGGCGTTGACATAGCCATAGACAGCAAATTCATTGATTGCCGCATCATAGATGCGTTTTCTTTTTTCTTCCGGGATACGTAAGAATAAATCTGTCAAAAGGACACCTCCAATTAATTATGAGCAGTTGCTCATATATAAGTTTACCACAAAATACAATATATTGCAATATTGAAACATTTTATAGAATCAGCATAGCATTTTGCCTGATAAACATTGACATTAACTACCAAAGTGGTATAATCGAATTAAAAGTGAGCCGTCACTCATTACATGAAGAATTAAGGAGGACTTGATATGGATACTCGTTATGCTATTTCAAATTACCCGGATGCGAAGAAGGTTAATCAGGAACTTTCAGAGCTGATCGAGAAACCGATTACAAGCATCAGCCGGGAAGCACTGGAACGATATGAGAAGGAGTATTTTGATCAAAAATGCGCAAAATCAAAGGCGATGATAGGAGAAGCAAAGCAGCTGATTCCCGGAGGCGTTCAACATAATCTTGCTTTTAACTATCCATTTCCGTTGGTATTTACCAAGGCAGAGGGAGCATATCTTTACGACATCGACGGCAACAAGTACTATGATTTTCTACAGGCAGGCGGACCTACCGTACTGGGAAGTAACCCTGAATTCGTTCGCAATAAGGTAATTGAGCTGTTAAATGATTGCGGACCTTCCACTGGTCTGTTCCATGAGTTTGAATATAAGCTGGCCAAGAAGATTTCTGAGAGCTTCCCTACAGTTGAGATGTTCAGAATGCTGGGTTCCGGAACCGAGGCATGTATGGCAGCCATCCGTGTTGCAAGACTTGCTACCGGCAAAAAGAATATTATTAAGATGGGCGGAGCATATCACGGCTGGAGTGACCAGCTGGCATACGGTATCCGTATCCCGGGCTCCAAATGGACGCAGGCGCATGGTGTACCGCACTTCTGCTTCAGCCATACACAGGAGTTCTTCCCGAATGATTTGAAGGATCTGGAGCGTAAATTAAAGAGAAACAAATTACACGGCGGTACTGCTGCAGTCATGATAGAACCGATAGGACCGGAAAGCGGAACAAGATGTGTGGATATGGATTTCAATAAAGGTGTGGAAGCTCTTTGCAGAAAATACGGTGCATTATTCATCTTTGATGAGGTGGTAACAGCATTCCGTATCGGTATGTCGGGAGCGCAGGGATACTTCGGAGTATCACCGGATCTTACTGTCTTTGGTAAGGTAGTGGCAGGAGGATATCCGGGTGCCGGCGGACTCGGTGGTAAGAAGGAATACATGAAGTATCTCGCTGCAGGTATCCAGACCGGTGACAAAGTGAAAAAAGCATTAATCGGTGGAACGATGGCAGCTGCTCCGATCAGCTGTGTTGCAGGATATTATACCTTATGTGAAATCGAAAGAACCAATGCGGCACAGGTTGCGGGTCAGATGGGTGACAGGCTGACGAAGGGTCTTCAGGAACTGATCAAGAAATATGACCTTCCTTTCGTTGCCTTTAATCAAGGCTCCGTATGCCACCTCGAGACTGTGGGAACTGCCCACTTCTCCATCAATTGGTCTAAGCCCTGGACGATACCGAAGATTTTACATGAGACCTCAGTACGTAAGAAGGAAATGGAGCATGTTGGGGCCGCTTATATGGCTGAGGGTCTTGTTACCCTGGCAGGAAGCAGATTATATACCAGTGCAGCCTATACGGAAGAGATGATCGATGATGCTTTAAGCAGATTCGAACGCGTATTCCGGAATATGGCACTGATACAGGAGTAGGATGAGTCGGAGGTGCTTCATGCAGAATTTAGATGCAATGCAGCTTGTCGTAAAGGCAGGACTTGCACTTGTTGAATCGGGGCTGATTGCCCGGACGTGGGGAAATGTAAGCTGTCGTGTGGATCAGGATACCTTTGCGGTCACACCGAGCGGAAGAGCATATGAAACCTTAACGACCGAGGAAATCGTACTATGCCGTACAGAGGATTGCTCCTATGAAGGTGATATTAAGCCCTCATCCGAGAAAAGGCTCCATGCCCTGATCTATCAGATCTACCCGGAGATGAATTTTGTTATCCATACCCATCAGAAATATGCCTCAGTCATCAGTGCTATGACCCTTTCAGAGATGCCGTCCTTAGGCTATGACAGGTTGGGGGATAGTGTTCCGATCGCCGCTTATGGTCTGCCCGGTACAAAGAAGCTGAAGCAGGGTGTAGAAGCAGCACTGAAGCGCAACAAGGGGCATGCCGTCATTATGGCTCACCATGGTGCCTTATACTACGGAGAAAGCTATGAAGAGGCTTTTCTTACGGCAAGACAGCTCGAGGAGGCCTGTGAAAGATATTTGCGGGAGGATTATCTGATGAAAAGCGGGGAGAAGATTTATGATCCCCTACACAGATTTGAATTCTATATCTCGAAGGTGACCGGAAAAAGGGTAAAGATGCCTGAGAAGGTACCGGAGTATGATAGCAGCTATCGGATACCGGAGGGCTTCGTCCTCGAAGGTAAGGAGAAGAAGACTTATCACTTCACGGATCCCATGCCGGAGGAAGCTCTTTTTCACAGTCTGATCTATCAAAATCGCAGAGATGTTAATTTCATAACCCAGGATAAGGACCCTGCGCTGGTTGCATTATCTTATACCGGACTAAAGCTCAAGCCCTATCTGGATGATTTTGCTCAGATTGTCGGTGTGGACGTACGCTGTAGCAACGGATTATCCCCTAAGGCTTGCGTACGGGCAATGAAGGGACGGCTCGGAGTACTCATCCCCGGTGCCGGAGCTTTATGCTGTGCGGCCAATAAATCCGATCTGCAGGCGGTCTGCATTGTAATGGAGAAAAATGCCCACACAAAGGTGGGAACCGGAATAGCTCAGGGAGCGAAAACCATCAATCGTCTGGAATGCCTTCTAATGCACCTTGTTTACCAGAAAAGTTATTCCAAGAAATCCAAATAGCGGAAAGATTTACATATCGTAACAGATTATTTATAATGTAAATAGAAATAAATTTGGGGAATACCTGCTATGATAGGTAGAGCAGAAGGAGGAGGTTTCTTGGATACACAGTATAAAGTATTTGGGTATCGATGGATAATTTTAGCTGCGATTGTGCCGGCAATCATCTGTACGGAGATGTTTTGGCTGACACTTGCACCGGTAGCCAGTCTTGCCGCTGAATACTACGGTGTTGGTAGCATGGAAATATCCATGTTCAGCACAAGCTATATGATTATGTACATATTGTTTACATTTCCTGCATCCTGGGTCATTGATAAGTTCGGATTTCGGCATTCCCTAACCATCGGATGCCTGATTACGGCTGTGTTCGGAGTATTAAGAATTATTTTTGCCGATCATTTCGGAATCGTTCTTGTCTGCCAGTTCGCTATCGCGATCGGACAGCCGTTCCTGCTGAACATTTCTACCAAGGTTCCTGCAAATTGGTTCCCGCTGACAGAGCGATCCATCGCTTCCGGGATTCTCACGATGGCTCAGTATCTGGGCTTCGTCGTTGCGATGGTATTATCTCCGATGCTGGTAGAAAAGAATGGTATTCCTTTGGTTTATCAGGTATACGGGCTCATTGCCTTCATCTGTGCGGTGATTGCGATTGCCTTTACCAGGGAACGCCCCCGCATTGCTCCGGGACCGGAGGCCGAGAAGGAAGATATCAGCATTGGTTCGATGTTAAAGCTATTCAAAAATAAAAATTTTATTTATGTGCTTGTGATCGTTTTCATATCAATGGGTATCTTTAACACTTTACTTACTCTGATCGAGACAATACTGAAGCCCCGCGGGTTAACGATGGATCAAGCAGGGATTGTCGGAGCGGTATTTGTTGTGGCCGGTGTGATCGGAGCAGTCGTGCTCCCGATCCTGTCGGATAAGCTGCACAGAAGAACACCGATGTTTATTGCTGCCATCTCCTTACTCGTACCATTATATCTGGGATTGACGTATCTATCGGAGTATTCGCTGGTAGCTCTGGTAGCCGGACTTGCGGGCTTTACCGTCATGGGAGTGGCACCAATACTGTTCCAGCATGGCGCGGAGGTTGCTTATCCGGTCAAGGAGGGAACTTCCTTTGGATTGATCCTTCTGATGGGTCAGATTTCGGGTTTCCTCTTTGTTGTCCTCTTTGAAGCGATCAACTCGACTGTTGGCTCTGTCACCATACCGATGTTACTGGTGGTAGCAGCGACAGTCATCGAGATACCTTTTACCCTCCGGATGAAGGAGTCATTAATTCTTCAGTCGGCGAGAGATAACCAATAAGAAACAGTAAGATTAGAAAATAATGTAGAAGAGAACGGAACGGCCTGAATAGATGCCGGTGACGTTCTCTTTTTATTTTTCATTAACAAATAATTAAAATTTTGTGATTTTTAGCCATAATCATTTTACTTATGTTAAATCTGTGATATACTTTTTAAATTAGATTCACAATGGATGATGAATACGGAGAGCGTAAAATGTTTGGCTATGTGAATGTATACAAACCGGAATTGAAGATGAAGGATTTTTATCAATATAAGGCGTATTACTGCGGCCTATGCAAGATGCTTAAGGATAAATTCGGGCGTTTTGGTCAGATGACCCTATCCTATGATATGACTTTCTTAATTCTGCTGCTGACCTCTTTGTATGAAACCAAGACAGAAAAGCTTCAAAACAGGTGTCTGGTACATCCGGTGAAGAAGCACGATACGCTGATCAATGAGATTACGGATTATGTTGCAGATATGAATATCGCTCTGACCTATCACCACCTGCTGGATGATTGGAAGGATGAGAAGAAGATAGCCGGGCTGGCGGGTGCAGGAGCACTCAAGAAATCGTATAAACAAATTGAGAAGAAATACCCCAGACAATGCAGCTCGATCAAAGACAGCTTAACAAGACTACAGGAATGTGAAAAAGCTGAGGAGACGGACATAGATCTTGTCGCGGGATGCTTTGGCGATTTGATGGGGGAATTATTCGTATACAAGGAGGACCGATGGCAGGCAACACTTCGTCGAATGGGATTTTTCCTCGGTAAGTATATCTATATCCTGGACGCATATGATGATTTAGAGAAGGATGAAAAGCATGACAGCTATAATCCCTTCCGAAAGGCGGTAAAAAGGGAGGGCTATGAAGAGGATATACAGAAATACCTCACGATGATGATGGCGGAATGTACCAGGGAGTTCGAAAAACTGCCCTGTTTATGGGAAGCTGATATCCTCCATAATATATTATATGACGGTGTCTGGACAAGATTTGAGACAATACTAAAAGAGAGAAATAAAAAGGAAGGAACGGAGCAATGATAACAAATCCATACAAGATACTCGAGGTATCACCGAATGCAAGTAACGAAGAAATTAAGAAGGCCTATCGCGAACTAAGCAGAAAATATCATCCGGATTCCTATGTGGACAATCCGCTGGCTGAGCTTGCGGAAGAGAAGTTTAAAGAGGTTCAGGAAGCATATGACCAGATTATGAAGGAAAGAGAGAACGGCTATAGCAACACCTCTTCCTATCAGAGTGGCTCCTATTCAGGAGGCTCCTCCTACTACGGGAATAGCAGTGATCCTGCAGAATTGAATGCAGCAGCAAGCTATATCAATGCCGGACAATATCGTGCGGCTCTTAACGTACTGACCGGAATTTCCAACAGAACTGCAAGATGGTATTATTACAGTGCAGCAGCGAACGCGGGACTCGGTAACAATGTTATGGCCGCTGATCATATTCAGCAGGCAATGAAGATGGAACCGAACAATCCGGAATATACTAATCTTTATAATCAATTGCAATGGCAGAACCAGAGATACCAAAGCACCAGGTACAATAACCGTGGATACGGCGGCTATAATGCAGGAAATCTCTGCTGCGATCTATGGTGTGCCGATTCCTTATGTGAATGTATGGGAGGGGATCTGATTTCATGCTGCTAAATGCGAAAAAGCTGGCTTTTCTGGGACTTCTGCTGGCAGTGACCGTAGTTCTTATCATACTTAGCGGTGTTTTTGAATTTAATACATTATTTCTATTGGCTGCGGCTTCCTTTGGAGTCGGAATTGCAATCAGGGAGAGCAATATACGAATCGGAGCGGGGTTTTATCTTGCTACGATACTGGTCAGCATGATGCTTGCACCGAACAAGCTCTATATCATTACCTTTTCTGCGATGGGGCTGTATATTCTGATCATAGAATATGCCTTTGATAAACTGACACACCTTCGTGGTAAGTCACCAGATACTTCAATCAGCAATCGAAGCAGAGCGTATTGGGTACTGAAGTATTTGGTATTTAACCTGATGTATCTGCCAATGCTTCTTTTCCTGCCGAAGTTGATCTATCCGGGCGAGCTGAAGGGCTTGGTTCTGGCGCTTCTCTTACTGGGTGGTCAGGTGGCTTTGTTTTTATTCGACGCAGCATACAGATATTTTCAGGGAGCAATCTGGGGGAAGCTCAGGAATAAACTGCAGATGTAGGAACAATCAGGAAACATGTACGATTGTAATTAGAATATTTTATAGTATAATAAAGACATAAGCTGCCAATATACCAATGTTAAAATATCGGAGGAGCAGGGTATGGGTGTACGTGAAGATGCAGTCATAATCATGGATGACGTCAGTCTTATGAGACGCAGGATTGCCAGCCTGTTGCAGGGATGCAGTATTCGTGTTTATGAGGCGGTAAATTCTGAAGAACTCTTTCATCTCTTATTCGAGGAGGATTTGAATGTCCGTCTGATTGTCATGGAGCTCGGTTTTGATGTAAACGAGGGGTTAGAAACCTTAACGAGGATTAAGGATAAGAAGCCGAATATCCCCGTCTTTATTATTACGGCCAATAATAAAAGGCAGACCTTTATTCGTTTCATGGCGGAAGGAGCTGCTGACTATATCCTAAAGCCCTTTGACGATGATATCCTTCAGGAAAAGATGCTTTCTGCCTTAAAGATTAAGCGTGAACTGCTTTCGGACGAGGTACTGATCAGCTTCAGTCTTGTGAACTATATCAAATCTGAATTCCTAAAGGCGAGAAAAGGCGGATATGAGATCACGGTTATGATGTGTACTCTGTATGAATTGGGCAGCGAAGCAACGAATATCATGGATAACCGATATCTGCGTGCAATCGACCAATTCTATTCGAACATACGCAAAGATCTTTGGGAAACCGATATTTTTGAATATTACAGCTCACAGACCTTCATAGGAGTCTTTCCATACTGTACTGCAGCCAATGTTGATCTGATACAGAATAAAGTCATGGACTATTATGACAATGTCATTAAGCAAAGTCCTGAGCTTACAGACCTACAGATATCGATTGCATCGATCACTTATCCGATGGTGGAGATGGAACCCAAAGAGGTCCTGATCTCCTTGGGAAAGCATATTGATAAGCTGATCGCTATCAAAAAGAAGGATGAGGAGATGAAGAATTACTTTCGTCAGTAAATGGTAAGAAGTATTTTCCTATAGGAAATATTTTTCACAAATTTTAGTTTTGATGTCAACTGTTGGACGGTAATCGCCGATAAAACATATAGCATAAAAAAGGCTTTCACGAAAGAGCTTTAAAGAAAGGTTAAGGAAGAAAAATGCGTGTAGACAAAAGCAAAAAGGCACAGCTTCGCAGGATTTTGAGATTAACTTCATCTCTTTTTGTGATGATGATATTCACCTTGATTTTACCCAGGCATGCCAGCGCGGCATCAAGTATTTTCGTTAAGGAAATCAACTATGAGAACAGTACCATTACGCTTCAGCTAAACAGTGGAGATACGGAGGTTTACTTCTCAGATTCCGCTAAGAAGAATTGGATACCGGTTCCCGGTAAAATCAGCAACAATAACACAGTAACCATGGATATTTCATGGGTCCCTGTTACTAAGAACTATGTTATGACCTTTAAGGGGAATGCTTCTACTTCAGTTTCCTCAGTGACCATCCCCAAACAGATGACTAATTTTAAAGCGACCTATAATAAGGTGAAGGGATTGATGTCCTTCAGTAATGTGGGCTCCCGAACCATTCAATGGAGAAAAAAAGGCAGCACTACCTGGAATACAGTCAATACCTCTACGATATCCGCTGAGATGAACTATCTTTGCACCAATGGAGCAACAGTATATTTCAGGTTGGCACCAATCAACGGAAATTCCTTTGCTTCCGGCTCCCGTCCCAGCAAGGAAGTGACCATAAACATACCCAAAAAAGCATCGGCACCTTCTGTTTTAGTAGACGGATCCGCCTTTACAATCGCAGTAAAAAAAGGCATGGCATACCGGACACTGTATGCTGACGGTACTACCTCTAACTGGACTACAGTCAGTTCAAACACCAATCTGCTTCTGAGGAGTATTGCTCTCAGTGTATTTAGTGATGCAGAGACGGCACAGGCTGCAGTAACCTTACAATTCAGAACCAATGCAACCAGCGCAAATCAGGTTTCAAAGATTACCACAGTGAGAATTCCGATACAGGAGGATGCACCCAATGCAGACACCTACGGAATCTCCTTAAATTATACAAGCTCAACTACGATGTCCTTACAGGTGAAGGCAGCAAGCACAACCACACCCTTTGAATATACGATTGTGGAGAAGGACAAGGAGTTGAATTATCAGAAGGCTTCCTGGACAGCGATTACCTCCAGTAACGCAGTATCCCTGAATAAGGATACTGCCCCTGCAGGTTGTCATATCTATGTGAGAAAGAAGTCCATGAACACTTCTACATCGGATAATTTTACATTGGCTTCCAAGGAGATCGATATTACAGGTTCAACCGGTAATGCTTTCCCTGATTCTCCGGTAGCCTCTTCCCTGACAACCTTGATTTCTACGGCAGGAGTCTGCAAGACGTCAAGGATGTCAAGCTATCTGACCTTTTACTTATATTGCTCAACACAGACCACTGTGTCCTCGATCAGCTTCCTGGATGCTTATGGTATTAATAAGGGAACGGTAAGCTGCAAGAGTACTGTAGCTAAGAACGCAAACAGCACCAATTCGAATGACAGATATATCATCACCACGAAGATAACCTCGACCGGTAATATCGATACAGCGACAGAGCAGATGCTGTATGCAAAGATTACCCTTGCCAATTCAGATGTGATAACCAGCACCCCGACAGCCGGTGTCCTGCTGTATCTGTATCCGGCATCCAAGGTCAACAATCCTGAGGATGATGATACGAAAGAATTTGCAACCAAATTTGAACGAGTATATCTGTCATCAGATGAGGGTGACGATACTACCTTTAAGTTCCGTCTGGATCTCGGAACAGAGTATGTGCCGAACACTTCAGCTGCGGACTCCTTCACCTCTACAGAGACTGTAATCAGCTCCATGAAACTGGATGGATACACCTTATCCGAAAGTAACGGGGATTATTCGGTTGAGTATGGGTCCTATACCAATGAGGATAATAAGAAGGTTAAGACAGCGACGGTAGCGGTAAATGTCAATAAATTCGAACAATCGACTCTGATCGATATCACTGACACAGCGATACCATTGGAGATTGCGCTAAATAATGGGGAGATCCTGGATGAGCATATCTATATCACCCTGAGAAATACTGCAACCCTGCGGGATATTCCGATTGCATGGTCAATCACGGAAGGTAGTCTTCAGGAGACAAAGACTTCCACAGTAAAAAATTCTGATGGCACCAGTACAACAGTGACAGAAGAGGTAATCACTTATACTTTGGAATTATCTGTTTTCAAAAATACCTACGCGGTGAGTGTGGCAGACGTTACCTGGGGTGGAGTTTCAGTCTTTGGCTCGGCTAAGATATCCGGCGGTAAAGCTACCATCTATCTGTCGAATGCGAAGATTAACAAGCTTACCACTGACTCAACTACCACGAATAATATTGTAATTACTTTAAGCAATGGCTTCTCTATCAAAACCGGCTGCAAGCTCACGTTGCTGAATGCTGTGAAATAAGCTTATGGAGAATGGAGAAGAGAGGACTATGATGAACATGAAGGATAAAGCAAAACTAAAAATGATACATTCCGCAAAGATTAAAAAAATCGGTGTTCTGTTCTGTGTAATGGTATTCCTTTTCGGAATAAATCCATACGGTATTGCAACTGCGGCAACAGCTTCTGCAATCACCTTTGGTACGATCGATTATGAGAATCTGACCTTGCAGGTATATAACAATAATAATGACACCGTGTATTATTCCACAGACAATAAGAATTGGGAAGAGTTGGACGCAGCCTACAACGGTAGTACAACTTCCTATTCCATGGATATCTCCTGGATTCCGGTTACAAGTGATGTAACGCTGTATTTTAAAGGCGACTCTGTCAAGACAGTGAAGCAAATCACCCTGCCTGCACAGAATACTGATTTTAAAGCGGAGTATGACAAAGTACAAAATGAATTTACATTCAGTTCCATGGACGATGCTGATTATTTCGAATGGAGGAAGGCAGCAGATTATTATTGGAATAAGGTAAGTTTCACGGAAAGCTCAGCCTCCTATCAGAACTTTATGGACACAATAGAAGGGTTCCGTCTGGCAGGAGCAAAGATCATCATTCGTATTCCTCAGACCATTGGAACCGGTGCAAGTAATGTTGGAGCTCGTCCGAGCGCTGATAACAATATCACCATACCTTCCCAGCCGGCAGCACCTGCCGTGAAGGTGAACTCCTCCAAGCTAACCCTGAACACATCCACTGCCATGGAGTATTATGATACGCAAAGCGGGTTGTGGATAGAATGTGAAAGCTCGATGCTGTTATCCGCCATTGCACCATCAGTACTATATGAGAATGGGGCATCAGCCGTGACACTGCAAATACGGAAAGCAGCTACGGGGACCGCTCCGAGTTCGAAGATCCAGAAGCTTAAGATTCCGGCTCAGGCTGCTGCACCTACCATCGGTGACAGCGCTGCTGATATCACCTATTACTACTTAAACGGAAAGCTGGTAATGCAATTTAATCATGCCTCCAGTACCAATTTGTATGAATATGCGATCATAAAATCAGATTATACCTTTGCCGTAGAGTCGGCAAGCTGGAGGACGGTAAGCACCTCTCAACTGATGACCTTAGCCGCTTCCACCGCACCCGATGGCTGTACCATTTATGTCAGAAAAAAGGGCAGGGATGAAAATACGAATAATAATTTGTCTTTGATCCTGGCCTCCGACGTCAACAGTTTTACTGTGAAGTATTAGGCCAAATATACTCAAGCCAGATGCAAAAAACCCGAATCTCCTAGAAAGATATGGAAAATTCGGGTTTTTTATTTGAATTTTATAAAATCTACACATTTTATTCACAGATTTTTCATCGTTATCTTTTACCATAAATGACAGATATTAAATTTTATAGAAGGAGAATGAAAATGCGTAAATTGATAGCCCTATTATTAGCCACATTTCTCCTGTTGCCGACGACTCTCACGGCTTCAGGGACAAATCAAGCTTTAGCTGCCTCCGGAAATGCAAAAAAGGTGATAAATGCATTGGATATCATGGAAACAGATAAAGGAGAGATTAAGGCGACCGCAACTAAGATTACCAGAGCTCAATTTGCACAGCTGTTAGTGAATATGTCAGATCAGAAGGATCTGATTGCTGTGACCAATACTTCTCTGTTCAAGGATGTGAAAAAGAGTTACTGGGCAGCCCCCTACATAAGAACAGCAGTAAACAAGGGTTGGATGTCAGGATATTTGAACGGAACCTTCAAGCCTGAGCAAGGGGTAACCTTAATAGAGGCAGTAAATGGTGTGCTGAACCTCCTGGGCTATTCGGACAGCTATTTCTCCGGTAACCTGACACAAAGTAAGATGGCGTTTTATAAATCAAAAAAAATAAATACTAACATCAAGGTTACAAAGACAAGCTCCTATCTTGATTACGATGATTGTGTCAATCTGCTCTATAATACTTTGAACACAGCCAATAAGGACGGAAGGGTATATGCGGAAGTCTTAGGCTACTCACTTGATTCAAGTGGAGAGGTTGATTATGTATCTGTGATCAATACTGGAACGGAAGGACCGATTGTCGCAGATGGCGGCTGGACCTCTGCGATACCGTTTGGTATTGAAAGTGCAACCTTTTATAAGAATGATGCAAAATGTGCCTACACCGATATCGATAAATATGATATCCTGTACTATTCCGAAAGCTCAAAGACAATTTGGGCATATGACACGAAGGTTACCGGAATCATTACCGCTGTTAATCCTGACCTGATCAATCCGACCTCTGTCACAGTTGCAGGTACAAGCTATGAATTTGAAAACAGCTCTGCCTCACAACAATTTGCAACCCTGGGTGAGTTCGAAAAGGGTGATATCGTCACATTACTGCTTGGTAAGAATGGAAAGATTGCCGGAGCTTTGAACAGTGATGAATATAATTCTACGGTAACAGGTCTTGTATTGGAGGTAGGAACCCATCTGGTACAGAATAATTCCGGAAGCTATGTGATCTCCGATTATGTGACCTTTGTAGATGCAGCAGGGAATAAGTATACCCAGGATTATAATTCTACCCAGGCATCCTTTGAAAAAGAGGATTTAATCCGCGTGACCTATAAAAACGGTACGTCAACAGTAACAAATTATTCTCCCTATGCATTTGAATTCAATGGAGCGACTGTGAACAGTACCGGTACCTATTTCGGAACCACCAAATTTTCCTCCAATATTAGTATTCTTGATTATTATAACGGCTCCTATACTAAGATATATCCGATCAGAATAGCCAACCTTCAGCTTATGCCAAGCAATGTGCTTTATTATGAAACCAACGTAGACGGAGAGATTTCTGAGCTGATTCTGTACAACGCTACCGGCGACTTTGATAAATACGGAATCTCTACCGGATTAGCCTCAGAAAATCCGAACACTTATACCTATCTCATCAATGGTAAAAGCGGTCAGGTGGCAGTCTCTACCCTGGAGAATGCAGAATTGACAGAAGGACCGGTTGGTTTTGTTTATAAAAACGGCACCCTCACCTCTACCTATGCTTTGACTAAGCTTGAGGTTGATACCCTGGGTAATAATACAATTACCTCCAGCTCCACCAAATATCCAATTTCGGATAATGTAAGCGTATATGTTCTATCAGATGGTAAGTATGCCCTGTCAACGCTGGATAAGATTAATACTTCTAAATATAAGGTAACAGCTTATATTGACAGGTCAGTAGCGGTAGGCGGAAGAATACGTGTCATCGTTGCTAAGCCTATTAATTAGAATAAGTGAGGTAAAAATCCATGAAACGATTTCTAAAAAAAATCAACTGGAAAAAAATTATAAAAATACTTATCATTATAGCTGTCATCATAGCTTTGGTGGGATTTGCGCTCAATCAGTTTGTATTCAGCAAATTCAAGAAAACAAGTACTGAAGACAAAGTTACGACAGCAAAAGTTGAGACCAGGGATATCCAGAATGTCTTATCCTCCTCAGGAACGATTTCACCGCTGCATACCTATGAGCTTACTACCCTTGTTGAGGGTGAAGTAATAGCTGCGGATTTTGAAGAGGGCGATATTGTGGAAGAAGGACAGGTGCTGTATCAGATCGATACAGATAATCTGGATAATCAGATGGATACAGCCAAGACCACACTTGACCGGGCGAAGAAGAACCTTTCCAAAGCGGAAGACAGCTACCAGGATGCACAGGAGAAGCTGTCTGAGGCTCAGGCGGATTACAATGAAGCAAAAGAGAAGTATGGCAGTGGGAATATCAGGGCAACGGAAAGCGGTATGATCAAAACCCTCTATGTCGATGAGGGACAGACGATACAAAAGGGTGCCCAGATAGCGGAAATCTACGATAACACAACGATGCTTTTGAACATTCCTTTCGCCGCTTCAGAGGTGGATCAGTCCTATGTTGGCAAGACAGCCAAGGTAACCATTGATTCCACCAACGAGTCCATCACAGGTAAGGTAACCAATGTTAGCAACATTGATGAGGTACTCTCCGGTAACCGACTGGTGAATCAGGTGACAATCAAGGTGAATAATCCCGGAGGTATCACAACCTCTACGACAGCGTCTGCCTCCATCGGAAGCATTTACAGCAGTGCTGAGGGTAACTTCAGTGTTCAGACACAGAAGGTAATGACCTCCGAAGTAGCCGGAGAGATCAGCAGTCTGAAGGTATCGGCAGGTAGTAAGGTGAAGGAAGGAGATATTCTCTTTACTCTGACAGCCGGTTCAGTGGAGGATCTCATGGAGAGCTATAAAAGCAAGTTTGACAGTGCGCAGGATGCGGTTGATGCAGCAAAGGACAATGTAGAGAATGCAGAGGAAGCTATTGAGGACGCTGAAAGTAAGCTCCAGGATGTGATTGATACCAGAACGGATTACAGTATTACAGCCCCGATTACAGGCAAAGTAGTCAAAAAGGATGCTCTGGTTGGAGATACGATCAAGAACACCTCACAGCTTTGCACCATCTATGATTTATCTGCTGTTACCTTTGAGATGGCGGTGGATGAGCTGGATGTGATGAGCGTAAAGGTCGGGCAGGAGGTTAATGTCACTGCGGATGCCTTTGAAGGTGAAAAAATTAAGGGTGTTGTAACGAATGTAAGCTTGTTGAGCACCTCCACCCAGGGTGTGACGCAATACCCTGTTACAGTCCGAATTGATGAGGTCAAAAATCTGCTCCCCGGAATGAATGTGACCGGCGAGATCATCATCGCGAAAGCTGAAGGTGTGATGGCGATCCCCGCGGATGCACTGATGCGTGGTGACAAGGTATATGTGAAGGATGCTTCGGTGAAGGAAGCAATTGGTGATATACCGGCCGGCTTTAAGGTTGTGGAAGTAGAAACCGGTCTGACAGACGGGGATTATATCGAGATTAAGAGCGGTCTTACCGGAAACGAAGAGGTATATGTAAAACGAATCTCAGAGGCTGTGAACATGATGATGCCCGGCATGGCATTTGAAATGCAGGGTGGTCCGATGCAGGGAGGTCAAAGACCCGGAAATATGCCTGGCGGCGGTCAGAGAACGCAGAGTAGCGGTCGAAGAATGCAGGGTGGCACAAGATAATGGAGGTGCATAATGTTGATGGAACAGAAGGACAGGATAGAAACTCCTCTGATTCAGCTGATTGATATTTATAAGATTTATCAGATGGGTGACATTGAGGTACGCGCCAATGATGGTATTGATCTTACCATCATGGAAGGTGAGTTTGTAGCAATCGTCGGTAAGTCCGGCAGCGGTAAATCCACTATCATGAATATTATCGGTGCCCTTGATGTACCGACCTCCGGGCAATACATCCTGAAGGGACAGGACGTTAGTAAATTAAAGGATGATCAGTTGGCGGAAATACGGAATAAGACCATCGGTTTCATCTTTCAGCAGTACAATCTTTTGAACAAGCACAATCTGTTGGAGAATGTTGAATTGCCCCTGCTTTATGCAGGGGTAGGAAAGAAGGAACGAAGACACCTTGCCATGGAGGCTTTGAAGAGGGTAGGGATAGAGGATAAGTGGCGGAACTTCCCGAACCAATTATCAGGAGGTCAGCAGCAAAGAGGGGCCGTTGCCAGAGCACTCGCCGGTAATCCTTCACTAATCCTTGCTGATGAACCTACCGGAGCCCTGGACTCTAAAACCAGCCGTGAGCTTCTGGATTTTTTAAAGAAACTGAATGAGGAAGGAAATACAATCGTATTGATTACGCATGATAGTACAATCGCACAGGAAGCAAACCGGGTTGTAACCTTAAGAGATGGTAAAATCATTTCTGATGAAAACTTAGCCGAGAAAAGTGAGCGTGTAGGAGTATGAGATTTGGTCAAGCATTTAAATTAGCTATAAAAAGTATCTTAAGCAGCAAAATGCGCTCATTCCTTACCATGCTTGGAATGATCATCGGTGTCGCAGCCGTGATCACCCTGCTGGGTCTGGTGACCGGCGTAACGAATTATCTGATCGATACCTTTGCTGATATGGGAACCAACCTGATAACAGTATCCGTCAGTAATACTGACACCAGAAAAGTGAGCGTCGATGAGATGTATGAACTGGCTGAAGAAAACAGTAGTATCTTTACAGGGGTAACACCAAAGGTGACCGGAAGATATACAGTTAAAAACGGCAGTGATTCACTCTCTACCTCCGTTGTCGGTGTCGGTGAGGATTATCTTGATATCAATAATCTGGAGCTGTCCCAGGGACGCTTCATAACCTATGCGGATATTAAGAACAGATACAGTGCCTGTGTGATCGGAACCTATGTGGCGGATGAGCTTTTTGACGGTAAAGCAAGGCTTGGGGATACCTTAAGAATTAACGGACAGGTATATACAATAGTCGGAATCCAGAAGGAAAAATCGGATTCCGAAGAAAATTCCACGGATGATATTGTCTATATTCCGTATTCCAATGCGGCAAGACTGGCAGGCTCAGCCAATATATCAAGCTTCACCTTTGCAACCGCAGATACGGATAATATATCAGCAGCGGAGACAGTGCTTGATGAGTATCTCTATCAGAAAATGATGAATGAGGAGCTGTATAATGTCACCAGTATGACGGTGCTTCTTGATACGATTAATCAGATGACGACGTTATTATCCTCCGTACTTGGCGGTATCGCAGGAATATCACTTCTGGTGGCAGGAATTGGAATTATGAATATCATGCTTGTATCTGTTGTAGAGAGAACAAAGGAGATCGGTATTCGTAAATCCCTCGGTGCAAAGAAGAAGGATATTATGGGACAGTTTGTGTTAGAGGCAGTCATGATCAGCTGTTTGGGAGGATTGATTGGAATTGTCATAGGTACAGTCGGATGTAGGACGCTGGGCAATGCCTTTGGTATTTCGGCTTCTCCGACCACAGGCGCTATATCGCTGGCCTTTGGGGTATCTGCTGCGATCGGTATTGCCTTCGGATATATGCCTGCTAAGAGAGCAGCAAGCCTAAACCCGATAGATGCTTTAAGAAGTGAATGATACATCCATGAAACATAAACACCCGAACATTCCTCGTGTGAAAGGAGTGTTCGGGTGTTTAATTTATAATTAAAGTGTCAAAAGGTGCTTCGCACTTTTTACGGATACATATCCATGCTATTACAAGCGAGCTTGCATAGCAAGGACACGTATCCGTAAAGCACCACAGGTGCTTTTGACACTTTATGCATATTACTTAATGAGTTTTAAACCGCCCATATATGGCTGTAATGCGACAGGAATATTAACGGAACCGTCTGCATTCATATTATTCTCTAAAAATGCAATGAGCATACGGGGAGGAGCAACCACGGTGTTATTCAAAGTATGGGCAAAGTATTTGCCATTCTCTCCGTTCACACGGATCTTTAAGCGGCGTGCCTGAGCATCACCGAGATTGGAGCAGCTACCCACCTCGAAGTATTTCTTCTGTCTCGGAGACCATGCCTCCACGTCAACGGATTTTACCTTAAGATCAGCCAGGTCACCGGAGCAGCATTCCAGGGTTCTGACCGGGATATCCAGGGTACGGAACAAATCTACGGTGTTCTGCCACAGCTTATCATACCACATCATGCTGTCTTCGGGCTTGCAGACTACGATCATTTCCTGCTTCTCGAATTGATGGATACGATATACACCTCTTTCTTCCAGACCATGCGCACCCTTTTCTTTTCTGAAGCAGGGAGAATAGCTGGTCAAAGCATGGGGAAGATCCTCCTCCTGAAGGATGGTATCGATATATTTACCAATCATGGAGTGCTCACTGGTTCCGATCAGATAGAGATCCTCACCTTCGATCTTATACATCATGGCATCCATCTCTGCAAAGCTCATAACACCGGTCACAACCTCGCTGCGGATCATAAAAGGAGGGATACAGTAGGTAAAACCACGGTCGATCATGAAATCTCTTGCGTAGGAGATGACTGCGGAATGCAACCTGGCAATATTACCCATCAGGTAATAGAAGCCGTTACCTGCAACCTTTCTTGCGCTGTCAAGATCGATACCGCTCAGACGTTCCATGATCTCGGTATGATAAGGGATCTCAAAGTCCGGAACCACCGGTTCACCATAACGCTGTACTTCGACATTCTCACTGTCATCCTTACCGATGGGAACACTGGGGTCGATGATGTTAGGAATAGTCATCATGATTTTCTTGATTTTTTCCTCAAGCTCAGCTTCCTTTGCTTCCAGTTCGGCAAGACGTTCTGAATCAGCGGTTACCTGCTTCTTCATCTCTTCGGCCTCGGCTTTTTTGCCTTGTGCCATAAAAGCACCGATCTGTTTGGAGATTTTATTTCTCTCGAATCTCAGATTATCTGCTTCCTGCTTGGTATTTCTGTTTTCCACATCCAGGGCGATCACTTCATCCACCAAGGGGAGCTTATTATCCTGGAATTTATTTCGGATGTTCTGTTTTACAACCTCGGGATTTTCTCTGACAAATTTTAAATCTAACATAACTGCCTCCATTCCGCCGATAAAACGGCTTTCATATCATTTGATAGCTCTTTTTACAGATTATATGTGAGAAAATGGACATAAAAAAAATCCCAGCTCCCACATAATAAAATGGGACGAAAGGAATCCGCGTTGCCACCCAAATTGCCAGACGATACTATTATCATGATATTTTCCATGATGATATCATCATCTGACCTCTCTCTTGATTAGTATGATAAAGGGTACCGGCCTTCGACTCTTCGCCGACAGCTCCAAAAGTGGAAGGACTGTGCTTTTCACCGATTCTCACCAACCATCGGCTCTCTGAGAAAAGTCATCAATCGTAGCTTTTATCATAGCTGTAAAGGTTCATTTAGTTTTTCTTATTATATAACCAATTATGCTTATTTTCAAGTGAAATCTTTTGGAACAGTGAAATCTTCGGACGGGATTTATAGTAAATTATGTATATTCGTTAGTTTATTAACAATAGTTGTCAAAATATAAGCGTGGTGCTATAATTACTAAGGTTTTTGTCAACGATGCAGAGGGGTATTCGCACAAGAATAGCTTATAAAGCGGGTTTGACTTTTTTTATTGTTTAATTATTTATCAACCAATCAAAAGAAGCAAGGTGATGTGACATGAATGCAATTTCAGCTTTAATTCTATTTCCTCTCATATCGGCAATTCTGGTGGCTGTAGTCAGGAATAACACAGTCAGGGATATGATTGTCCGTATATGTGCAGTGATAACCGCAGGACTTACCTTAGCGGTTGTATTTCTTTACTTTAATCAAGGTATATCATTTCAGTACAGTCAGAAAGAGATGATTGATTACATAATCACCTTGATCGAAATTATCATAGCTGTATTTATTATTACAGTCGGTATCAAAAACAAGAAATTTATAGCGGTTTTATTCTCTGTTATTCAGACGTCCCTGATACTGTGGTTTGAATTTACAGGGAAGAAGTCCATAGAGATTCAGACCGGAATAGTGTTTGATAAGCTGACTGCCATCATGGTTTTGGTAATCGGAATCGTCGGCAGCTTAATCTGCATTTATGCGATCGGTTATATGAAATGGTATCATTTTCATCATGAAGATTATCCGGAAAGAAAGAATTTCTTTCTTTCCATACTGTTTATCTTCTTATCAGCAATGTTCGGACTGGTTCTGAGCAATGATTTAACCTGGCTGTTTTTTTGCTGGGAGATTACAACCTTGTGTTCCTTCCTTTTGATCGGATATACCAAGACAAAGGAAGCGAAGACGAATTCCTTCCGTGCACTGATCTATAATTTGGGAGGTGGTCTTTGCTTTGCATTGGCTATCGTATATATCGGAATGAATTTTGAAACCTTGGAATTATCGACTCTGATCAAGATGCATCCGGAAGCAAATGTCCTGATTCCTGTATTTTTGCTTTCCATCGCGGCTCTGACTAAGTCGGCACAGCTTCCTTTCTCCTCCTGGTTATTGGGAGCGATGGTGGCTCCAACTCCATCCTCTGCTTTGCTGCATTCGGCAACGATGGTCAAAGCAGGAGTATATCTGATTATCAGACTGGCTCCTTTGCTTGGTAATTCTTCTGTAGGCAAAATTGTCACGCTGGTAGGTGGGGTAACCTTTTTGGCCTGCTCCCTGATGGCGATTTCACAAAGTGATGCGAAAAAAATTCTTGCATACTCAACAATAGCCAACCTCGGACTGATCGTAATCTGTGCCAGTGTGGGTACCCAGGAATCCTTATGGGCTGCAATTCTGCTGGTAATATTCCATTCTGTATCTAAGTCCCTGCTCTTTATCTCAGTAGGTTCGGTAGAGCATCAGATCGGAAGTCGAAATGTCGAGGATATGGATATACTGACTAAAGTATCAAAAAGATTATCCCTGTATATGATGATCGGAATCGCAGGAATGTTCCTGGCACCCTTTGGTATGCTGATATCGAAGTGGGTGGCGATGAAAGCTTTCATCGATTCTAATAATATTTTGATCGTCATTATCTTGGCTTATGGTAGTGCAGCGACTCTGTTCTATTGGTCAAAATGGCTGGGTAAGCTGGTATCCAACGCTAACGTGAAGAACCTGCAGAAGCAATCCTTCCGTAAGGATGAGGAGGTCCCCATCATTATTCATTCCGTGTTGGTGGTCGTATCCTGCTTCTCCTTCCCGTTGATCTCAAAATATGCATTGGTTCCTTACCTGACCGCATTGTTCCATACAGATGCATTGGTTCCCATTGGCACCAGTGATGTGAAGATCATGCTTTATATGCTCAGCATGCTGATTATTTTGCCGATCAGCTTCATCCCGATCTATAAGGGTGATAAGCGCAGAAGAGTTCCGATTTACATGGCAGGTGAGAATGCCGGTGATAATCAGAACTTTCATGGCTCAATGGGAGTTACCCGCAAGGTCGAGCTGCGTAACTGGTATATGGAGAGCTATTTTGGTGTGAAGAAGCTGACTCTGTGGAGCAATCTGATCTCCATCGGACTTCTGTGTGCAGGCGCTATTTTATTGATAGGAGGTTTGGCTGCGTTATGGAAATTCTAAGAGGAATATTGATCATCATTCTTGCCCCGTTAGTTGGCGGACTGCTGACAGGAATAGACAGGGTTATCACCGCCAGAATGCAGGGAAGACAGGGTCCTCCGGTGCTCCAACCCTTTTATGACGTACTGAAGCTGATACAGAAGGAATCCATCGAAGTGAACTCCATGCATCGGTTCTTCGTATATATATCATTGATATTTGTGTTATTTACAACTGAAATCCTGCTGTCAGGAGGAGATATGCTGCTGGCGATATTTGCCCTGACCTTAGGATCCGTATTCTTCGTACTCGGCGGATATGCCTCCAACTCGCCTTACAGCATCATAGGCTCAGAGCGGGAGCTGCTCCAGATCATGGCCTATGAACCGATGGTTTTACTGGCTTGTGTAGGACTGTATTACGCAGATAACAGCTTTTTTGTAAATGAGATTATCAGTAATAGAATACCGGCAATCGTATATTTGCCCGGTGTATTTATAGGATTGGTATTCATTCTGACAATTAAGCTTAGGAAATCACCCTTTGATTTAAGTATGTCCCATCACGGGCATCAGGAAATCGTCAAAGGTATCACGACAGAGTATTCCGGCAGGGATTTGGCAGTCATAGAAGTAACCCATTGGTACGAGATGATTATTGCCCTGACTCTGGTGTATGTGTTTTTTGCGACAGCACTGCCTATCAGCCGTATCCTTGCACTGGTAGCCTGCGGGGTGGTTTATCTGATTGAAATCCTGATCGATAATGCTTTTGCCAGATTAAAATGGCAGCATGCCTTAAAATCGGCCTGGATCACGACAGGAGTGCTTGGTATAGTGAATCTTTTGATTTTGTCCTTCTTCAGATAAATGTGAATAAAAGCATCTTCCATTAATAATTTGTTCGGCAGAATGCCAGAGTGGAGAGTATTATGAAATTTGTAAAGAAATCACCATGGATTTTACATTACGACGGTTCCAGCTGCAACGGATGTGATATCGAGGTTCTTGCCTGCCTCACTCCTTTGTATGATGTGGAACGGTTCGGTATTATAAATACAGGTAATCCGAAACATGCGGATATTCTATTAATAACAGGAAGTGTAAATGAGCAGAATATTCCTGTAGTAAAACAGCTATATGAGCAGATGGCTGAACCCAAAGTAGTTGTAGCAATCGGTATCTGTGCCAATTCAGGCGGGATTTTCGCAGAATGCTACAATGTGGTCGGTGGTGTCGATCAGGTACTTCCTGTGGATGTGTATGTGCCCGGATGTGCCGCAAGACCGGAAGCGATCATCGACGGTGTGGTAAAAGCAATTGCTGTTCTGGAAGAAAAGCAGAAGACAGCCAGACAGTCGAAGGCAATTGCGCAGAAACGGAGGTAATATGGGACAGCAGACAATCAAACCGATTGCATCGAGTGAACTTCTTTCAGAGACGTTGCGTCTGAAAAATAAGGGATATCGTCTTGTAGCCATCTCATGCACAAGTCTTGAACATAAATCAGACAAAGCCACTGAAGGTGATCAGACTTCAGAGGGAAATGCTACCATGGAACTTAGCTATTCCTTTGATAAGGATTATGATTTGTTATCCTTAAGAGTCCTGACTGATACGGAAGAGAGAATCTCCAGTATCAGTGTGATCTATCCTTTTGCATTCTTATATGAGAATGAGATTAAGGAGTTATTTGGAGTAAGAATCAAAGATATCTCAGTTGATTTTAACAATTCATTATATAAAATACCGGTGAAGACACCTTTTAAGAAAGGGGGAGAGGAATAATGGGAAAGAGAACAGTAATTCCCTTTGGCCCTCAGCATCCGGTACTGCCGGAGCCGATCCATCTGGATCTGGTGTTAGAGGATGAGACGGTAGTGGAAGCGATTCCGAGAATCGGATATATCCACAGAGGTCTTGAGAAGCTTGTAGAGAAGAAGGATTATCAGCAGTATACGTATGTAGCAGAGCGTATCTGCGGTATTTGCTCCTTTATGCATGGTATGGGCTATTGTATGACGATAGAGAGCATCATGGATATCAAAATTCCTGAAAGAGCAGAATTTCTTCGTACCATTTGGGCAGAGCTCTCCCGTATGCACAGCCACACCTTATGGCTTGGCTTGCTTGCTGATGCCTTTGGATTTGAAAGCTTATTTATGCATTCCTGGAAGATCAGGGAGCAGATTTTGGATATTTTTGAGGAAACCACCGGAGGCCGTGTCATCTTCTCCGTCTGTGATATCGGCGGTGTCAGAAAGGATATCAGTGCTGAGACTCTGCAGAAGATCGCGACGATACTTGATCAGGTGGAAAAGGACTTAAAGGAGATAACAGAGGTATTCTTAAAAGATGCTTCCGTTAAGAGCAGAACCAAGGGTGTCGGTGTATTATCCAAGGAAGCAGCCTTTGACCTCGGTGCAGTCGGACCGATGGCGCGAGCAAGCGGCATCGAGATGGATATGAGAACACAGGGATATGCAGCTTATGGTAAATTGAATTTTTCACCGATTGTTGAGAAAAAAGGTGACTGCTATGCAAGAACCAAGGTCAGAATCAGAGAGATCTTCCAATCGATCGATTTGATTAAGCAATGTATTGCAATCATCCCGGAAGGTGAGATTAAAGTAAAGGTAACCGGAAATCCGAAGGGTGAATATTTCACCAGAGTAGAACAGCCACGTGGGGAGGTAGTGTATTATGCAAAGGGCAACGGTACAAAATTCCTGGATCGAATGAGAGTCAGAACACCTACCTTTGCCAATATTCCCGCACTTCTAGAGACGTTGAAGGGCTGTGCGCTGGCCGATGTGCCGATTCTGATCTTAACCATCGACCCCTGCATCAGTTGCACGGAAAGATAATGGAAGGTCGCATTCCTGCGACAGAATGGAGAACATCATGTCTTATTTTAGTATGACAAAAACTCTTTTTAAGAATATATTTCATGGTCCTTATACCGTACAGTATCCTATCAAAGCGAAGGATAAGTATGAACGTACGAGAGGTAAGGTGGCGATCGATATCGAGGATTGCATCTTCTGCAGCATGTGTCAGAGACGCTGCCCTACCGGAGCGATCACGGTTGATAAGAGTGCGGCTTCTTGGAGCATTGAGCGTTTTTCCTGCATTCAGTGCAGCTATTGTACAGATGTATGCCCTAAGAAGTGTCTTCATATGGACCATCAGTACACAACACCATCAACTGATAAGACAAGGGATGAATATATAAAATGCACGAATACCCAATCACTCAGCGAATAATTGAGATAGCAGAGGAGTATGCAGTACAGAATCATGCGGACGAGGTCAAGGTAATCAATCTTGTTGTCGGTGACTATTCCGGCTATGTTGCCAGTTCTATCGAACTGTACTTTGATATCATCGCAGAAGGTAGCCGCTCGGCCAATGCCAGACTGAATATCGAGCGGGTGGTACCGAAGCTGAAATGCGAAGGCTGCGGGGAATATTTCGAACGTAAGCCCTTTACCTTTGTCTGTCCTCATTGTGGGGGAGAAGGACGTCCGACTGAAATTGGACAGGAATTCTTTATCAGATCAATTATAGTATGAAGCTTACTAATTCAAAGAGTAATCTTTAGGAATGGAGAAGTGTATGTCAGAAAATAAAGAAATAGAAATCATGCAGTCCGTTTATGATAAAAATGACGAAGTTGCAGCCAGAATTAACGAAGAATTAACCAAAAAGAATATCTATGCCGTGAATGTCATGGGAGCACCCGGAGCAGGAAAGACGACTTCACTGATTCAGATCATCAAGAGACTGAAGCAGGTTACTCCTTATGTGATTGAGGGGGATATCGAAGCGGATTTTGATACAAAGACACTTCAGTCACTCGGAGTGAAGGCTATACAGATCAATACCGGGGGAGCCTGCCATCTGGATTCCCCATTGATCGGGAATGCTGTGGAAGAGATGAAGCTGGAACACGGTGTCCTCTTTATCGAGAATATCGGTAATCTCGTATGCCCTGCCGAATTTATGATCGGGGAACATGCAAAGATGTTGATCTCAACGATTACCGAGGGCAGCGATAAGCCCTATAAATATCCGTTGGCTTTTGAAAAAGCAGATCTTATTCTGCTGAATAAATGTGACCTTATGCCCTATGTGGATTTCGATGAAGACTTCTTCATGAAGGGAGTCAGGGCATTGAATAAAAAGGCACCGGTCATCAAGGTGTCCGGTAAAACAGAAGAAGGATATGATGAAGTAGTAGCATGGATTATGGAAAGAGTAAACGTATCATCAAAAGAATAAAGGTTTACGGAATGGTGCAAGGGGTTGGCTTTCGGCCCCTTGTTTATTCTATTGCGCAAAAATACGGATTACAGGGAGCAGTTCGAAATGTGGGAGGCTATGCGGAGATATTTATCGAAGCAGAAGCTGAGGCATATGACAGCTTTCTATGTGAACTGCGTGACAGAAGACATGCCTGTGAGATCATAAAGATTGAGGAAGAGGAGCTTTCCCATTTGCCAGCATTCCTTGCGGTTCGCTCTGAGAAGGCATTTATCATTCTGGACAGCGAGGAAAATGAAGAGTTTTCGGTACTTCCTCCAGATTTACCGGTTTGTGAGGATTGTATCAGGGAGCTCTATGACGGGATGGACAGACGATATCTGAATCCCTTTATCAGCTGTACCCACTGTGGTCCCCGGTATACGATCATTGAAAAGCTGCCGTATGACAGGGAGAATACCTCGATGTCGGACTTTGCTCTCTGTGCTTCCTGCTCTAAGGAGTATACCGCTCCCGAAAGCAGAAGGCATCATGCCCAGACAATATCCTGCAATGACTGCGGACCCTATCTGATCTACCGGGACCTCACAGGTACTTCAGACAACCCCCGGAACCTGCCACGTGAGAGTTATCATATGGCAGCTTTAGAGGAAGCCATTCGGGTATTAAAGACCGGAGGCATCCTGGCAGTGAAGGGAATAGGCGGCTATCATCTCGTATGCTCACCTTTTCTTAAGGAGAGTGTGGAAAAGCTTAGAAAGCTCAAGGGAAGAGAACAGAAGCCTTTTGCGGTTATGTTTGATACGCCGGCGACCATCAGGGAATATTGCACGATGTCTGTTGAGGAGCAGAGGTTACTGGAGACGAAAGCGAGACCAATCTGTCTGTTGTATATGCATCGTAACAGCTTTGCACCTTCGGTCACCCAGGGCAGTATCTATTGCGGAGCATTTCTGCCATATACACCGCTACAGCTCTTACTAACGAAGGAATGCGGTCCGCTCATCATGACCAGTGCCAATCTTTCCGGGCAGCCGATCATCAGGAATGAGAAAAATATATTTACATTTACGTCCCCCTTTCTATCCGGTGTATTGTATCATCATCGCAGAATTGTTCGCTCTGTGGATGATTCGGTCGCAAAGATGGTGGATGGAAGGCCACAGCTCATCAGAAGAAGCCGGGGTTATGTTCCGTATCCGGTATTTTTACCGGTAAGAGCACAGGAGAATTTTCAGATTTTTGCTGCCGGAGGAGATCTGAAGGCAGCGTTTTGCCTCTTTAAGAATAAGTCAGCAGTGGTATCCCAGTATCTCGGAGATCTGGAGGAAGAAGCCGTGATGGAGGAGTATGTATCCTCCGGGAAGGAATTATCGGCACTTTTAAAGATTAATCCCACCCATGTGGTCTGCGACTTGCATCCGAATTATTTTTCCTCCCGTTATGCGAAAGGAATGGGTCTTCCGGTTTTGGAGGTTCAGCATCATCATGCACATATTGCCTCGGTAATGGCAGAGCATGCGCTGGAAGGGAAAGTGATAGGGATTGCTTTTGACGGAACCGGCTACGGGACGGACGGAGCTGTCTGGGGCGGTGAATTTCTGCTTTGTGAAGGAGCGAACTATCACAGAGCGGCCAAACTACGTTATATGTCCATCCTTGGTGGGGATGAATCAATGAAGGATGCGCAAAAGACGGCTTCCTGTTATCTATATGACTGTAATCTTACAAAGTTCTGCCGGGACGAGCGTCTTCCGGTGATCAAGGCTGCGCTGAAGCAGAAGGTGAATACCATCCTGACCTCCAGTATGGGCAGATTGTTTGACGCAGTCGCAGCCTTACTTGATATCAGCCGGGAAAACCGGTATGAGGGAGAGTGTGCCATCAGGCTGGAAGCAGAAGCAGTACTCGCATTAAGGCAAAATATCCTTCCGGCAGAACTTTCCTTTGCAATCGAAGAAAAAGATGGGATAATAGAGATAGATTCTGAACCTGTCCTGCGTGAAATCGTGAAGGGCCAACAGGGTGATCAGAATGGAAGCTCAGTCAGTGAACGGACTTTGGCTGATCAGAATCAGGAGATGAGCAGAAGAAGGGCTTATGCCTTAGGCTTTCATTATGCAATTGCCGATATGATGGTAAAGGTATGTGAAAGGTTAAGGGTCGATTATAAGACCGATACGATAGCTTTAAGTGGTGGAGTGTTCCAGAATACAGTGTTGACGGAGCGTGCATGCAGGTTGCTGCGGGAGAGAGGATTTTCCGTATACTATAACCTGGCAGTTCCCCCGAATGACGGATGTATCAGCCTGGGGCAGGTATATATCGCCTTGCGGCATTCCTGGCAGGAGAAGCAGCATAGTGATTTTGGATTGATCCTTTCATCAGGATCGGATAGGAAGGGTTGGTAGATTATGTGTGTTGCAGTACCCGGTAAAGTAATCGAAATTAACGGTGATTTTGCGAAGATTAATATCATGAATAATATAACGGAAGCGAATATTAAACTGGTGGATGTGAAGTTGGGTGATTATGTCCTGGTTCATGCAGGCTGTGTCCTGGAGGTTATGAAGAAGGATGCTGCCGAGGAACTGCTGGAGATATTCGAAGCCTTAGGGGAGGGATTTGATGAGAACCCTTGAACAGATTAAAAAGTATCTTAAGGAGTATGATGGGAGACCGATCAAAATCATGGAGGTATGCGGAACCCATACAGCCAGTATATTTAAGTCCGGTATCCGAACCCTCTTGTCATCTAAGATAGAGCTGATCTCAGGACCCGGCTGCCCTGTCTGTGTGACTGCACCGGCTTACATCGATAAGCTGATTGAGTATTCTTTAAAGGAGAAGCACTGTGTTCTGACCTTTGGGGATATGATGAAGGTGAAGGGATCCGGCATGTCACTTTCTGAGGCGAAGGCCCAGGGAGGTAAGGTACAGATTCTGTATTCTCCTCTGGCAGCGATTAAGCTTGCCAAAGCTGAACCTGAGACTCAGTTTATTTTTGCCGCGGTCGGATTCGAGACTACGACGCCTATCTACGGTCTAATCATGGATGAACTGATCAAAGAAGAGATAAAGAACCTAAAGCTTTTAACTTCGATCAAGACCATTCTGCCTGCATTGACCTTTATCTGTGAAAATGAGAAGGGGATCGATGCTTTTCTGTGTCCGGGACATGTCAGTGTCATAATCGGCAGCCAATGCTATACAGATTTGGCGAAAGAATACGATAAGCCCTTTGTAATCGCAGGCTTTGAAGGAGAGCACATCCTGGGAGCGGTTTATGAGATTACAGAGCAAATCAATCACCGGAAAGCAGAGGTAAAAAATCTCTATCCCAGTGTTGTGACAGAGGAAGGCAACAAGAGTGCAAGAGATTTAATCAAGAAGTATTTTGAAGCAGAGGATGAGGAATGGCGCGAGATTGGCAGTATTCCTTTATCCGGCCTCCGTCTGAAAAAAGAATATGAGGAATATGATGCCGGAAGCTGGCTTGAGACTGCTACCATTCAATCAAAGAAAGGGTGCAGATGCAGGGATGTCATCCTCGGAAGGATTCATCCGGCAGACTGTCCGCTGTTCGATCAGGTGTGTACACCCATGAATGCAGTCGGTCCCTGTATGGTTTCCAGTGAGGGAGCCTGTGGAATTTGGTATAAAAACAGATAGAATAAATAGAAAAGGATTGATTTTGATGAAAATCAATATGGCATACGGAAGCGGCGGTGTCCAGACCGGCAGCTTAATCCATGATATTTTTTTAAAGCATTTTAATAACAGTATCCTAAACAAACTGGAGGATTCGGCAGTTGTCAGGATGAATGGCACACTGGCTTATACAACGGATTCCTTTGTAGTGACTCCTCTTTTTTTCCCGGGTGGAGATATCGGAAAGCTGGCAGTCTGTGGGACAGTGAATGACCTTACCATGATGGGAGCGATACCGAAATACCTGACAGCCGGATTTATTCTGGAGGAGGGTGCGGAGCTTGAAACTGTGGAGCAAATAGCGATATCCATGGCAAAGGCTGCGAAGGAAGCTAACGTTAAAATCGTAGCCGGGGATACCAAGGTAATCGAAGGGAAGGGCGGTATCTATATCAATACCTCCGGAATCGGAGAGATTGTCATGAACGGTGTCAGCGTCTCAAATTGCAAACCGGGAGATATTGTCCTACTGTCCGGTAACCTCGGGGAACATCATGCCGCTATCCTGTCCCAGAGGATGGGGATAGAGAATGTTATTCAAAGTGATTGTGCTCCGCTGACCGGTATACTGAAAAGCTTCCTGAAAGAGAACATCAAGGTCCGATTTATGAGAGATGTGACCAGGGGTGGTCTTGCAACGATCCTGGATGAGATTACCCAGAGCTCTCACTGCGGAGTGGAGATAGAAGAGTCAAGTCTGCCAATCAGTCAGGAAATCAAAGGCTTCTGTGATATTCTGGGACTGGATCCGCTCTATATGGCAAATGAGGGCAAGCTGCTTGCCGTCGTGCCTGAACGGCAGGCGGAGAAAGCGCTATCAGCAATGCGCAGGACGAAATATGGAAAGAACGCAACGATCATCGGCAGGATTACGGAGGGGAAAAGCGTAACGATGAAGACACCTCTGCAGGGAAGAAGGCGCATCGATGTGTTATACGGAGAGGGGCTACCCAGAATATGCTAAGGTTAATACAGAAATTAGGGCGTTGATTAATCCTATGCTTCGTATTACAACTAAAAGATAACGATTTACAGAATTCATAATAAAATGCTCCTCCATGTAATAAACAGTTTATTATTTGACTGTCTGCTACAGGGGGAGCATTTGATATGTTCCTATGAAGGAAACACTTACATATTGGATAAAGTATCAGATATCCTTATGTATTGTGTTTTTTTGATATTCTAGGCTTCTCTGCTACGGCTTCTTCTTAACATACCGATCATAATACTGATTACTGCAATAAATACAAATACTAATACAGTGATGACATACTCCATAAAATCGAAATACGAATATCCACTGTGATCAAAAATACGATCTACAAGATCGTTGGTGAGTAAGTCTGCAGGGATACAGACAAGCGATAAAATAGCGACCTTGAACCAAGGGCTTATTTTGACCCTTCTGATCAGCAACCAAACCAGCCAAAGGAAGAGAATCCAGATTAGTGCGATAGGGTATTCCATTTTCCAGAGCACATCGGTGGTTAACCAAGCCGGTGCTGTCAGACGGTAGAGAATTCCCAGGAAGGGAAAGATCAATACTGTCAGGAAACAGAGACTGTAAAGCAAACCATGTTTCTTATTTACGAAAGGAGGAATAAAAAGGCAGCCTCCAAACACACAGCTATCTATAACAATGAGTGACCAGGTAAATTGCTTTGTTACGGCCAGATCTACGATCATACAGATGAATATGGCAAGAAAGAGTAACAGACCGAGGCTGATGCCGATAATATTGCCAATTCTATTTTCCTTCTGGCGGATCAGATGATCCGTATAGCTGAGTGCATTCAGTAGGGTCCTGTTATTGTTATCCTCGACTTTGACTGCTTCTGTCAGCTGTTCCTGAACCTGATCAGTAACTGATTCTGTACTGGCTTCTCCCTCTAATAGCTCAGTCACCGTGACACCAAGTGCTTCAGCCAGAGGCTTAAGTGTGCTGATATCGGGATAACCTGCGCCACGTTCCCATTTCGAGATGGCTTTATCCGTAACACCGAGTATATCGGCCAATTCCTTTTGTGTCATATTCTTCTGCTTCCTCGACAGAGTGATAAAGTCTCCTATTTTTCTGTTATCCATTGGTAACCTCCCACGTTATGATTTGTATTTCCATTGCTACATCATAGCCTCTGTACTTCATAACTGCAACCGACTTAACGTATAGAAGCTGGTAAACGATACGTAGAGTGCCATATTTAATATCATACTAGCATAGAATAGGAAAATGTAAAGAAAGAATTGAAGGATACGATATGATCTCTTTGTGCATTTCTATTGCTACAGCATTACCGGCATGGTAAGATATAGCAGTAAGAGTTGCATCAAGATGGACACTAAAATGGAGGAAACTATGGAGAACGATCTGATTAAATTAAAAATAATGAAACGACGTGAAATCATGAAGGAATATGACGAGAGTGAAGAAGAACTGATCTCAGATCAAATGGCAGGGCTAGCGCAGCCTCCTTTGGAAAAAGCGAGCATGGGCACAAAGTTCATAAAGCTGACGAAGGACTTTACCCAGGTCATAAAAAACAATAACTTTCTTGAACTGATGAATAACAGGGTGAGCCGTCGTAAGTATAACCAGGAAAAGTTATCTTTGGATGAACTGTCCTTTCTGTTATGGTCAACCCAGGGGGTGAAGGCTATCATCGGCAAAAACCGGAAGGCTACCATGAGAACCGTTCCTTCCGCAGGTGCCAGACATCCTTTTGAAACCTATTTGTTTATAAACAGGGTAGAAGGGCTGGACCCCGGAGTTTATCATTATATTGCTACGGAACACAAATTGGAGTTTATTAAGGTGCTGGAGCAACAGGAGGACAGAGTAAGTGAAGCCTATAGCGGTCAGACCTTCTTCGGATATGCCGCAGTAAGCTTTGTCTGGACCGTTGTTCCCTATAGAAGTGAATGGCGTTATTCTTTGGATGCACAGAAGTATGCATTACTTGATGCGGGACATGTCTGCCAGAATCTTTACCTGGCTTGTGAAGCGATTGGATGCGGTACCTGTGCCATTGGCGCATATGATCAGAAGCTCGCGGATGCACTACTGGATTTAAGTTCTGGGCCATCGTACGACAACGAGAACGAGTTTGTCGTCTATGCCGCGGCAGTCGGTAAGGTAGACTAATAGAATAGAATTGGTAGCTGATTTAATTACAAGCGTTTAGGGGTGTAATGCGTTATTCTATTCAGGGGAAGTCTATGGATCGGATACTATGAGGGAGGGTAAGAACATGAGGAATGGCTTTAGACAGAAGTTAAGAAATATCATACTTTTTATCATATGCATTCTGTTATCTGTGAATGCTATCACCATGCAGAAGCATGTAGCTGCTGCGAAGGATCAGAAGGAAACACTGACCATCCTATTTACCCATGATCTGCATGATAATCTTTTACCGTTTCAGACGATAGAGAACGGCGAGGTCAAAAAACTCGGTGGATATGCGAGACTGGCCAGTGCAATCAAGGAGCAGAAAAAGAAGGATCCTGATGCGCTGCTCGTGGACGGGGGAGATTTCTCCATGGGTACACCCTTTCAGACCATATTTGCCGGTGATGCACCGGAGCTTCGAATGCTTGGGGCCCTGGGCTATGATGTCACAACCCTGGGAAACCATGAATTTGATTATCGCCCGGAGGGCTTAACAGGAAGCCTGAAAGCTGCAATCAACAGTAAGGAAAAGCTTCCTGTCATTGTCTCTTCCAATATCCAGTTTCCACTGAACCAGGAAGGAAAGTTATCCGATAGTCTTTCTGAACTGAAAGAAGCCATGGAGGACTATGGAGTCAGGGATTATATTGTATTGGAATGTGGCGGCATAAAAATCGGTGTCTTTGGTGTGATGGGAGAAGAATCAGAATCCATGGCTCCGATGTCCGGGGTAACGTTTGATGATGAGATTGAACAGGCTAAGAGAGTGGTTAAGATATTAAAGGAGGAGAAAAAGGTAGATTTCATCCTTTGCTTATCTCATTCAGGAACCCAGGAGAGGGCTAAGGACTCTGAGGATGAAATCCTTGCCAAGAAGGTTCCTGAGATCAATATGATTATCAGCGGTCATACCCACTCAACCCTGCAAGAACCAATTCTTGCAGGTAATACGATCATCGGTTCTGTCGGCAGTTATGGTAAGAACCTAGGAAGTGTCAAGCTGACAAGGGAGAGTGGCGGCAGCTGGAAACTGAAGGAGTATTCCCTAATTCCTATCGATGACAGCTTCAAAGAGGACAGCGAGATAAAGGAACTGGTACAGAGCTTTAAGGACTTAGTCCAGAAGAAATACTTTGATCAATTCGGTCTGGAATTCGATGAGAAGGTTGCTTACTCTGATTTTCGTTTCCAGACACCCGATGAAATTTCCGAATTTCATGGGGAAGCTACCATCGGCAACCTGATCGGTGATGCATATATCTATGCGGTAAAAAAGGCTGAGGGAGAGAAGTATATTCCCATTGATGCGGCAGTCGTTCCTAACGGGACGATAAGGGATACGATATTTTCAGGAGAGGTTACGACAGCCAATGCTTTCAGTATCAGCTCTCTGGGGATCGGAGCGGACGGAATGCCCGGATATCCATTGATTTCAGTCTATTTGAACGGTAAGGAGATGAAGACCTTATGTGAAGTGGACGCCTCCATCACTCCTTTAATGGAAGACGCCCAACTCTATATATCAGGAATGAATTATACCTTCAATCCGAACCGTCTGATCTTTAATAAGGTCATAGACACCAAGCTTAAGAAGGAGGATGGTTCTACCAAAGAGCTGGAGGATAAGAAGCTGTATCGAATTGTGTGTAACCTTTATTCTGCACAGATGCTTTCTGTAGTAGGAGACAAATCCTTTGGTTTGATGTCCATTGTGCCTAAGGATCAGGATGGTAATGCCATCACGGATTTTGAGGATTTTATTATTCATAGTAATGAGAGCGGCAAAAAGCTTGAGTTGAAGGAATGGTATGCGGTAGTAGAATACCTTAAATCCTTTGATAAGACGAAAGGAGTATCTGTCATTCCATCAGTTTATGAGAAGACACAGGGGAGAAAGATCGTAAAGGATGATCACTCTCTTGCAGCAATCCTTAGCAAACCTAATAATATCGGAATAGCAGTCGATATTATTGCAGCAGTCTTATTGACAGTCCTTATTTTATGCATCCTACGCATTACCACGGGTAAGAAGCACAGAAGGTCAAGAAAAGGAAGAAAATCAAAAACTCACAGATCAGGTGGAAAAACCAGGAAAAAATAATAATTATTCTTGACTTTGAGGAATGGAATAGTATAATTAGTTTAATAATAGTAATGATTACTATTTGACCTTAAGAATGGAGGGACTATATGAAGATTGTTGTAATCGGTTGTACTCATGCGGGTACTGCAGCGGTAAAGACTATATTAAAGGAGAATCCCGATGCAGAGGTAACCGTATTTGAACGTAATGATAATATCTCGTTCCTGTCCTGTGGAATTGCCTTATATGTTGGCGGAGTTGTAAAAGATGCCGCAGGGTTATTCTACTCAAACCCGGAAGAGCTTCGCGGCATGGGTGCGGATATCAGAATCAGACATGATGTGAAAAAAATAGATACTGAGGCAAAGAAGGTGGTTGCCGAGAATATGGTGACCGGAGAAGAAATCGAAGTGAGCTATGATAAGCTTGTGAATACCACGGGCTCCTGGCCGATCATTCCACCGATACCCGGTATTGAAAGCAAGAATATCTTGTTATGTAAAAATTACTCTCAGGCAAATGAAATCATAGCGCGTTCAGGAGCAACGAAGCGTATCGTGATCGTCGGTGGGGGATATATCGGTATCGAGCTGGTGGAAGCTTTTCGTGAGTCCGGCAAAGAAGTTACCCTGATTGACGGCTTGGATCGAATTCTCAATAAATACCTGGATAAGGAATTTACAGATATTCTCGAGGAGGATTTAAGAAAGAGAGGAATTACCCTTGCGCTTGATCAGGCAGTTTCCGGATTCGAGGCAAATGAAGCCGGAGAGGTAACAAAGGTTGTAACTGCGGCGGGAGAATTCCCTGCGGATATGGTCATCCTGTGTGTCGGTTTCCGTCCTAATAACGAGCTGCTGAAGGGCAAGGTGGATATGCTGCCGAACGGAGCAATCATTGTGGATGAATATATGAGATCCAGTAACCCGGATATCTATGCTGCCGGTGACAGCTGCTCAGTATACTATAATCCGAACGGCGGACAGGCATATATTCCGCTTGCTACCAATGCTGTCAGAATGGGAATGCTGATCGGAAAGAACATCAAGGAGCCAAAGGTGAAGTATCGTGGTACACAATCTACCTCAGGCCTTCATCTGTTCGGTTATAATATCGGATCTACCGGTGTGACTGCTACCAGCGCACCGCAGTTTGGACTGACAGTACGCTCTGTCATTCTGAAGGATAATTACCGCCCCGAGTTTATGCCGACTAACGAAGAGGTACTGATGCAGCTGGTATATGAGGTTGGCTCCAACCGGATCGTCGGAGGTCAGGTAATGAGCAAGTATGATATCACACAGTCTGCAAATACACTCTCACTTGCGATTCAGAACAAAATGACGATTGAAGACCTTGCCTATGTGGATTTCTTCTTCCAGCCGCATTTTGACCGTCCCTGGAATTATCTAAATCTGCTTGCACAGGCGGCCCTGGAGCAGGAGAGAAAGCTGGAAGCCGGGAATGCATAATAAGGACAGTGCTAATATGGAATGCAGAATGGGTTGCGGTGCCTGCTGTATCGCACCCTCGATATCGTCCTCCATACCGGGAATGCCGAAAGGAAAGCCTGCGGGAGTACGCTGTATCCAGCTCACGGAGGGTAATCTGTGTCAATTATTCGGGAGCAGTTTAAGACCTGCTGTATGTGCAAATCTTAAGCCTTCACTTGAAATGTGCGGAGCGTGTGATGAAGAGGCACTTCAGTATCTTACGCAATTAGAACAGGAAACATCTTAACAGAATTTAAGGGCGTGTCGTCTGCGACACGCCTTTTGTATTTATTCTTCTTCCGTATCTTTAGGGTAGAGTCCCCTTTGATGTGTACTAAATTATATTGCATACAATTTAACATTTGACGCAAGGTCTAAGAAGAGGTAAAATATATAAAATTTACATAATTTAGTGAAGAGTAGAGAATAGACACCACTATTCTTACTCGTCACTTGTTTATAGGAAGGGGGAGTATGGTGAGAGAGTACAGATATAAAAAAATTGATGCCTTTACCTCAGGCAGGTCGAATGGTAATCCTGCGGCCTGTCTATACCTGGAACCGGGTGAGCGTCTGACAGAACAGGAGATGCAATTGATTGCGAAGCAGCATAAGGGCTTTGTATCAGAGGTGGTGTATCTGTGGTGTGAGGATGAGAAGCTCACTTTAGCTTATTATTCCAGTGAATGTGAGGTTGATTTCTGCGGTCATGGCACGATTGCTTGTATCTATAGCCTGATCAGACAGGACCCGAAGCTGATGAATATGGAAGAACTGACAATCTCTGCGGTGCGAAAGGGAAACTTAACGGTTTATAATAAGATCAACGATCAGAATGCGGTCTATATCACTGCACCTCAGCCTGAATACCATGGCTATACAATATCAAAGGAGTACACTGCGGCAAAGCTTGGCATGAACCCATCCGATCTTTCCGAGCATTACCCGATTGAAGTTATCGATGCAGGTTTGAAGACACTGATTGTGCCTATAAGTAAGCTTTCCAAGGAAATCACGATCTATCCGCAGGAGCAGGTATTAAAGCATTTCTGCGTAGAACATGGCATCGATATCATTCTGGTCTATTCGCTGCAGGTAAAGGAACCGGGAAGAGCTGCCCATACCAGAGTATTTGCTCCGAAGTACGGGTATCTGGAGGACCCGGCGACAGGCTCGGGTAACAGTGCGTTCGGATACTATATGCTGAAGCATGGTTTGTGGTCAGGTGAACCGATTGCATTAGAACAGGGTGGAGATAATATTGAATTTAATGAGGTTCGTTTGATGGTGAAGGACGGTAAGGTGTTGTTCGGTGGGGCAGCAACTGACCGAATCATTGGAACCTATCTGATATAGGGACATAATTTGATGAAACTAAAGTATGATAAAAGAAAAGGCTGGATACCCACACTCGTTGGTTTGGGTAAGCCAGTCTTTTCTCTTTGTATATAATAATATTGATAAATTGATTGATTGAAACAGGACTATGAAAATCCTTATTTTAAGTATCTGGCGAGACGCTTCTCAAAATCCTCTTTCGTGATATTGATGGAAGCAAATGCAGCCTCCTCGATTGGAGGGATATCCGTTGCGTCGAGCTTCAACCATGCATAATACTGCGCGATATAAATGATGGATACCAGTTCATTATGAACAATACTGACGTCCTGCGGTCTATGATGATATAAAGCAGCTTCATAAATAGGGAAGGGCAGATCCCATAGATCCAAGAAGTACGCTCCGATCTCCTGATGGCTGATTCTATAATCACCAAGCTCAATTTTGAGGTTTTCATGTGTAAGCTCGCGGTTCTTTTGCTTTCCTTTCTTTTCAAGCTCGGCAGTCAGGATGATCAAACCGATATTATGCATCAGACCGGCAAACATTGCACCCTCCGGGGGCTGTTTATGCAAAAATGTCTCATATAGGAAAAGGAAGATCCGATTGGTCAGATAAGCATGCTTCCAGAGTAATGCCGGCTCTTCACCTATGATATCCGTCTCCTTGGTTGTACTGAGTACGCAAGCCCAATGCAGAAAGCACTTCAGATTATGCAATCCGATATAATTAGCTGCCTGCCGTACCGTGTCAGGCATGACACCATATACTGCAGATTTTCCGACTTGTATGAGAAGTGCGGAGATATCGGGATCATGCTCGATTTCCTTAACCAAAGCATCCATATTCTCTTCTTCAGTCAGTTGGATCATTTTCTTGCAATTATCGGGCATGGTGCTGCGGCAATCGATATCTTCTATTAATTTCTTTAATTCTGATGAATTCAGGACTACATCATCAACGAATAGCTTCTCGATATCCTTGAGCAATGCATCATTGTTCCAGGGCTTAAAGACATAGAGCTTTGCAAGATTGTGCAGCAAAGCGCGGAACATGAGCTTCTCTTCAGCATAGCCGCTAAGTATGATACGGATAATCTTAGGGTATTTTTCTTTTACGATTGATAAAAGCTTGTTACCGTCCAGAATGGGCATCCTCATATCGCTGATCAGCATATCTACTTCATTTTCTTCGAGAATCTTCAGCGCCTCCATACCATTTTCTGCAGTAAATATTTCATAATCAGTGTCCAAAAACATTCTCGACAAGGCTTTTAGAATCTGAACTTCATCGTCTACAATTAAAATCTTTTTCATACCCCTTCATCCTTTCATTTTTGTGGAATTTTAGTTCTTCAAATGAAAAACTGATTATTAGTTGCCGTCCCTGGTGTTCCTCTGCAGTGTAATCAAGCATTGCTAAGTCATCTTAAAGTTCACATAAAGTCCATTCTGAGTGAAGTAATAAATTAGTACCACCTTATCTTGTCCATTATTCATTTGTTACGATCGGAAGGGTGATGATAAAGGTTGCACCCTTGCCAGGTTCACTTTGTACCTCCATAGTACCGTTATGCTTATTGACAATAATGTCATATGAAATACTGAGACCAAGCCCCGTACCCTGACCGATATCCTTTGTGGTAAAGAAGGGCTCAAATATTTTATGAAGATGTTCCTCCGGAATCCCCGGACCATCATCGCTAAACCACAGCCTGACTGACTGTTCTTCCTTACGTGCGATAATCCTGATATGACCAAACTCGTCACGCTCCTGAGCCTGAATGGCCTGAGCGGCATTAAGGATGATATTCACAAAAACTCGTCCCAGCAATACACGGTTGCAAAAGAGCAGTATATCGTCAGGTACATCGAGGTTAATATCAGCTACATATTTCACCTCGTTCTGAGTAATCAGAAGGACCTGGTGGAGGATCTCCAGTAATATATAGGTATCCTTTTCATCATTCTTTGGTGTACGAGAAAATAAGCGAAGAGACTTGACGATCTCGGTGACTCTGTTGATTCCGTCCTGCGATTCTGTAAATATGTCCTTCATCTCAGCGAGGATCGGATCAAGCTTAAGGCTCTTATATTTATTCCTGATCTCTTGGGCAACACCTTCAAGCTCCGGATGGCCGGTAAATTCTGACCCGTTTATTCTACCCTGCACAAATTCAAGAAATTCTACGATCCTGTTAAAATATTTATGCAGGGACTCAAAATTGCTGCTGACAAATCCCATCGGATTATTGATTTCGTGAGCAATACCCGCGGCCAGCTGTCCTATCGCCGCCATCTTCTCGGACTGTACGAGGGTAAATTTAGTCTCGTTGAGCTGGGAATTGATCATTTTTAGTTCATCATATTGCTTTTTAGTTACTTCTATCAGGGATTTCAGATTATTGGAGTTATTTTTCGCTTCTACGGCTACCTTAACACGAGCATTAAATTCCAGGGCATTGATTGGTTTATAGATATAATCAAAAGCACCAAGTTCAAAACACTTTTTATAGCTTTCAAGATCGTCCAGGGAGGTAAGCATGATGATTGGCATATCATCGTAATCGGGATTGGAGCGTATTTGTGACAATAAGTCCAGACCGCTGATCTCCGGCATGATGATATCCAATATTAAGATGTCGATAATGTTATCGTTAAGTAAGGATTTCGCTTCTGAAGGGGCACTGCAAAGCAGTATCTGTGTGATATCGGGAATGGTTTCCAAGTACTTCTTGGCAATTGCCAGGTTGAGTTGACTGTCGTCTACTACCAGTACATTCATTTCACAGCCTCCATTCATAGGAAACGGATGATGGTTATTTCCATTTCATTATATCATCAGGAATTTATTATTTCAACCAAGGATGTGCAATTTAACAATATATGGTGCAATTTATTTTAATCTTATGTGACAATGTCACAAAGATTGACTAAATAATAACAATTATGACATTGACACATATATTACAATATCGTAATATATAAATATACAGATATAAAATATTTTACAGGTGATTGATGAAAGGAAGTCAGTGAGATGAATTTAGAAAAATACAACGAAGCTGCTGAGCTGCTAAAGGTTCTGGCACACCCGGTCAGGCTGTGTATCGTAAAGGGTTTATTGGAAAAGGGTGAATGCAATGTGACATATATGCATTCCTGCATGGATGCACCACAATCAACGGTTTCCCAGCATATTCAGAAGCTGAAATCCGCAGGCATAATTGAAGGAAGAAGAAACGGACTGGAGATATATTATCACATCAAAAACGATAAGATAGAAGAGCTGATTAAGCTGTTATTTCCGGAATAAAGAGAATGGATCAAATGTTAACCTTAGTGAATGGAAAGGGGATTAGGTTATGTCAAAAAAAGTATTGATTGTCGGAGGTGTGGCAGGTGGTGCATCTGCAGCAGCAAGACTGCGAAGGTTGGATGAGAACGCTGAGATTATATTATTTGAGCGGGATGAATATATTTCATTTGCAAATTGCGGGCTACCTTACTATATCGGAGAAACGATCAAGGAAAGAGAGAAGCTTCTGGTTCAGACACCGGAGGCAATGAAGGTCAGATTCAATATCGATGTCCGTAACAACAGTGAGGTTACCGGGATCGACCCTTCCAGAAAGGTAATTACCGTGAATAGCAAGAGGAATGGGATCTACGAAGAAAGCTATGATGCTTTGATCCTGTCTCCCGGAGCGAAGGCGATTAGGCCGAATATACCCGGAATTCAGAGTGACAGGATATTTACCTTAAGAAATATCCCCGATACGGATCGGATTAAGTCTTTCGTTGATCAGAAAGGTGTTAACAGCGCCGTCGTAATCGGTGGTGGCTTTGTCGGTGTGGAGATGGCGGAGAATCTTCGTGACAGGGGCTTAAGCGTCACTTTGGTCGAAGCAGCACCACATATCTTAGCTCCCTTTGACTCTGATATAGTTGTCATTCCTGAGAAGGAGCTGATGGAGCACGGAGTAAGCTTAATTCTCGGGGATGGTGTAAAAGCCTTTTACGAGGATTCAGAAGGTGTGGAGGTAACACTTCAGAGTGATACTAAGCTGGTTGCAGATCTGGTAATTTTGGCGATCGGGGTCACCCCGGAGACTGGCTTTTTAAAGGATTGCGGACTTGAGTTCGGTCCCAAGGGACATATTCTGGTAAATGAGCATATGCAGACCAATCTGGAAGGAATCTATGCAGTCGGTGATGCAGTTGAAGTCGTAGATTATGTAACAAAGCAAAAGACAGCAATTCCTCTTGCAGGACCTGCTAATAAGCAGGGCAGAATAGCAGCAGATCATATAGCAGGTATTCCATCAGAATTTAAGGGGTCTCAGGGAACATCCATCATTAAGGTGTTCGGCTTAACTGCAGCTGCGACCGGTGCGAATGAGCGTACCCTGCAGAGGGCAGGAATTCCATATAAAACAATTACCATACATCCCGTATCCCATGCTTCATATTATCCGGGAGCGGTACCCATGACTCTGAAGCTGATCTTTAGCGAGGAGGGTCTGGTACTCGGAGCTCAGGCTACAGGCTATGACGGTGTGGATAAGCGAATTGATGTCATTGCGACAGTGCTTCGCCTTGGAGGTACCGTAGATGACCTGGCAGAGCTGGAGTTATCCTATGCACCTCCGTTCTCCTCAGCGAAGGATCCGGTGAATATGGCTGGTTTTGTGGCACAGAACGTATTGGCAGGAAGAAGCCATATTACTACCTGGGATGAGGTAAATACGATGAAACCCGAGGACTATATCCTGGTGGATGTCCGTACCGAGGAAGAATTCGAGAATGGACATGTGGAGGGAGCAGTCAATATCCCGGTTGACAGCCTGCGTTCAAGATTATCAGAGCTGGACCGCAATAAGACAATCGTGGAATATTGCCAGGTGGGGTTACGCGGCTATGTGGCAGATCGTATCCTCTCACAGAACGGTTATCAGGTACGAAACGTTACCGGAGGTTATAAATCTGCATCTGCCAGGCTATTAGATCAAGGATTTGCAGATACTTCGAAAGACAACCGGGACAGTGTCGGAAGCGAAGTGCTAAAAGCGGCCATGATTGATCCGGATACCCAGGTGATGAAGGAGAAGGCTTATTTACAGGGAAAATACCATAAAGAACTCGATGCCTGTGGTTTATGCTGTCCGGGTCCACTGATGCAGGTAAAGGCCTCCATGGCTGAGCTTCGGGAGGGAGAGATCCTGAAGGTAACCGCCTCCGATCCGGGCTTTTATGAGGATATTAAGGCATGGTGCAAAAGGACGAATAATGAATTGATGGATGTAGCAAAATCGGGTGGTACCATTCAGGCTTTCATCCGTAAGAATGTGGGAGAGAACCCGGTAAATCAGAGCAATCAAAATCTCCCCGTGAAGGATAATAAGACACTGGTGGTTTTCAGCGGAGACCTTGACAAAGCGATTGCCTCTTTTATCATAGCCAACGGTGCTGCCTCCATGGGTAGGAAAGTAACCATGTTCTTTACCTTCTGGGGATTGAACATTCTGCGCAAGCCGAAGAAGGTTCCTGTTAAGAAGGGTTTCCTCGATAAGATGTTCGGTATCATGATGCCGAGGGGAAGCAGGAAGCTTAAGCTGTCCAATATGAACATGCTGGGAATGGGCGGTAAGATGATCCGGATGATTATGAAGAACAAAAACATAGCATCTTTGGAAGAACTCATTCAAGCTGCAATTGACAACGGAATTGAAATCGTTGCCTGTCAGATGTCCATGGATGTCATGGGATTAAAGAAGGAGGAACTTCTGGACGGCATTAAAATCGGCGGTGTCGGTTATTATCTCGGAGAAGCAGAGGATTCTAACGTAAATCTGTTTATATAATTAATTTATTGTAAGATCGGAAGGATATGGTGAAAGGGTTAGCTCCCAAAGGAATGCAGGATGGGATGGCTGGCCCTTTCATTTCTATGTCCTTCTTTTAATAACATGAGTTTATAGTACGGAGGGTTTGGATAATTTTTGAAATGCATAGTGGAAAGAAACAAGGTATAATGGTATAATAAACATCGTTACAGATTACATACGAAGTGGAGTAAATAGGAAGATGAATATGAGAAAGTATTGGAAAGGGGTCCTCGCCCTATTGATTATACCGACACTGCTTCTTACTCCGGTCAATGTAGCAGCGGATATTAAGCCGATTGAGGATACCCAGGGAAAGCTGGATGATATCTCGGAGGAAGAAAAAAACGTACTGAATGATCTCTTTGCTATAACACAAAGGATAGAGGAGTTAGAAACCGAAGAAACTGAACTAAATCAGAATATCATAGAATTACAGGAGCAAATAACAAATATACAAAATGAGATAGGAGAGAAACAGAAAGTCTACGATGAGAAGCTTACTGTACTGGAACAGGTCCTTACCATCTACCAACGCGGGGGTCCTGCTTCTTATCTGGAGATTTTGTTGAATGCAGACAGCCTTTCCACTTTCTTAAAAAGTATCAATGCCATCAAGGATATTTCCCATAATGTCGGAGAACTCCTCGATACCTTGAAACAAGAAAAAAAGGTTCTTAATCAGGAGAAGGCGGAGCTGGAAGAGAAGGAAGACCGGTTAAAGAATACGAAGGATGCACTGGTGAAAAACCTGGAGGACAGCAGACAGCTCAGGAAACAGCGGGAAGAATATCTGATATCGCTTCAGGAGCAGCGGGTGCACTATGAAGAATATCTCAGTGTACTGAAATCCATGTGGGGAGATGCCACAGAGCTTTTCACTCAAATCGTTGCCGAGATCAGCAGGGTTGTTGCAGAGGGGTATCTTACCTACGAAGACCTGAATATGAAGGCAGGGTTGATCACCATGCAGGGAACAATCATACAGGAGGAATTTAACCGGATACTAAAGGATAATTCAGAGCTTCCGGATGATATTTTCCGTTTTGAGAAGGGTGAGGTGGTCCTGGAGGTGCCGGATATGCAGCTGGTATTGCACGGTAATTTCGTGATTGACAGTAAGACGGCGATACGATATGAAGTTACCTCGGCTACCTTTTATGGGATGCCCCTGGATGATATTTCCCAAAGGGAGCTTTTTGAAAAGGGACCGCTTTTGCTGGACTTTGATGTGATTGCCGGGGATATGATCATCTTGGATTATACGATCAAAAAGGTAGAGAGCACCGAGCAGCAACTAAACTTTGAAATCGGACTGGTATGGTAAATAGTTGGGAGGTACATAGTATGATTGAGGCAAAAAGTGTTGCGCTGACATATCCTGACGGAACTGAAGCTTTGCGGGAGATCAGCATTGAAATAAAGCCGGGTGAGCTAGTCTATATCACGGGTCCCAGCGGATCAGGCAAAACCAGTCTGCTCAAGCTGCTGATAGGAATAGAACAGCCGACTGCAGGGGAGTTGAAGGTCCTGGGACAACGGATGGAGAAGATCAGTCCAGGGGAGCTTAAGAGGCTTCGAAGAGCAATCGGCCCAGTATTTCAGGAATTTAAGCTGATAAAGGGAAGAACTGCTTTGGAGAATGTTATGATGGGGATGCGTTTTCTTGGTTTGTCACCTAAAATAATCAAAGCCGATGCTCAGGAAGCCCTCATCAAGGTCGGACTGGGACATAAGCTGCATACCAGAGTAGAAAAGCTTTCCTGGGGGGAAGCACAGCGTGTAGCCATAGCCCGGGCTGTGGCAAGAAGACCCTCCTTGATTCTGGCAGATGAACCGACCGGCAATCTGGATCATGATAATGCCATGAACATCCTTCAGATATTGAAATCCTTTCTGCATCAGAATACAGCGGTAGTTGTTACTACCCATGCGACTCATCTGATCGATCAGGATCCTGACGCAAGCTTTATCCGTGTGAACAGCGGAAGTATCACAATAGAGAAAGCAGGAGGGAAAGACAATGAAGACAGCACTGTATAATATCGGATATTTTTTTACGGAAGCTGTCCGTACCATCCGTTTTAACCTATTGTCCAATCTGTTTTCCGTACTGGGTACCGGATTGATCTTATTTCTGTTAGGAATGGTACTGGCAGGGTGGTCAATCGGAGACCGTATGCTGGAAGCAATCGGAGAGGAGGCAGAGGTAAGTGCTTATTTTACGGATGCAGATAGTGAGGCGAAGGCTCAGGAGCTGATGGAGGAAGTGAAGAAGCTGACAGGGGTGATGGAAGTCAGCTATGTGGATGAAAGCCAGGCGAAAGCCCAGATGGAGAATATGCTTGGTGAGGAAGCAGATATCCTGTCCCTGTTCAATGACAATCCCTTCGAAGCATTTCTGGAGATCCGAATTGACCTAGAACAGATGGATCAGGTCATCACCGGTGTAAAGAAGTTACCCGGTATTGAATATGTCAGAGATAACAGAGAGATACTGGAGAAGCTGAAGCAGCTGACCGGGGGACTGAAGCTTGTGGGAGCGCTGATTATTATCGCGGTCGGTGTTACCACACTGATTATCCTTTCCCACATGATCAGGCAGGGAATCTATAATAACAGAGAACAGATCAATACCTTAAGACTGTTGGGGGCACCGAACAGCTTCATCGGCTTTCCATTCCTGATGGCAGGAACGCTGTTGACCCTATGCGGAGGAGTATTGGCTGACCTATTGGTACTTGCATTGCTGAAGGGAATCTACAATCAGCTGGACGGAGTAATCCCATTTCTTCCGCTACCCTCAAAAGGCAGCCTGCAGACTATGGTATGTCTGCTTATAGTGGGAATCAGCTTTGTACTTGGTATCCTGGGAAGTCTGTTCGGCCTTTCCTCCATCTCTGAGGATAAGAATAAATAAGAGAACAGATAATAATATTGCATTTATTGACATAAATGAAAGGTTAGCTTGATTGGAGGCAGAATATGATTAGTTTTACAAATGACTATAGTGAAGGAGCGCATCCGAGAATTCTGGAGTTGTTGGCAAAGACTCATATGGAGCAGAATAACGGATACGGAAACGATATCCATTGTGAAAGGGCAAGACAAAATATTAAGAAGCATTTAAAAAGAGATGATGTGGATATCCACTTTTTGGCGGGAGGTACTCAGACTAATCTTTTGGTCATATCAGCTTTCCTAAGGCCCCATCAGTGTGTCATAGCAGCGGACAGCGGACATATCAATGTTCATGAGACCGGTGCCATTGAGGCAACCGGCCATAAGGTATTTACGGTTCCCGGCCGGGAGGGGAAGCTGACTCCGGAAGCGATCCTGAAGGCACTGGATTACCATTCTGATGAACATATGGTGAAACCGGGGATGGTCTATCTGTCTGACAGTACTGAGCTGGGAACCATATATACGAAAAGAGAATTGGAAGCCATCAGTACACTGTGCAAAGAGAAGAATTTGATCTTATTCCTGGACGGAGCCCGCCTGGGTTCTGCCTTAACCAGTAAGGAAAATGATCTGACACTTGAGGATATTGCGACGCTCACCGATGTGTTTTATATCGGAGGAACCAAAAACGGAGCTCTCCTTGGTGAAGCACTGGTTCTCTGTAAGGAGGAGCTTAAGGAGGATTTCAGGTATCTGATGAAGCAGCGAGGGGCAATGCTTGCGAAGGGCTTTGTCATAGGGATACAATTTGAAGCATTGTTTGAAGACCACTTATTTTTCGAACTGGGCACTCATGCTAACCAGATGGCAGAGAAGATCGCAAAAGCATTGACGGACCTTGGATATGAGTTTTATACCCCTGTCCGTTCGAACCAGTTGTTTCCGATCCTGCCGGACACAGTAATTGAACAATTATCTACGGAATTTATTTTTCTGGTACAGGAGAGGCTTGTGGACGGAAATAGTGTAATCAGACTGGTTACCTCCTGGGCTACCACGCAGCAGAATGTCGATGCTCTGATCAGATTTATGGCAGATGCCTGTGATTAATCGTACGGTTGACGTAAGAATTAGGAGAAGAAGGATGCAGACAAGAAAGAATACGAAAAACGGGGATGAATTATCGATACTTGGATTTGGGTGTATGCGTTTCCCGATGAAGGGAAACAGCATCGATGAAGGAAGATCCATCGCAATGATCAGAAGTGCAATCGATCAGGGCATGAATTATTTTGACACCGCCTATTTCTATCATGGCGGAAAAAGCGAAGCCCTGCTTGGTAATGCTTTGGAGGGTGGTTACAGGGAAAGAGTAAAGGTGGCAACAAAGCTTCCTCCCTTCATGGTGAATAAGCTTGAGGGGGCGAAAAAGATCTTTGAGACCCAAAGCGCGAAGCTTAAGACGGACTACATCGATTATTACCTGTTACATATGCTTACGGATACAGCAACGCTTGACAGAATGAAGCAGCTTGGAGTCATGGACTGGCTGGAGCAGTTAAAAAAGGCCGGTACAATAAAGAATATTGGCTTTTCCTTCCACGGTAGCAGAGACGATTTTGAAAAATTAGTCAAAGCTTATCCCTGGGATTTCTGCCAGATACAATACAACTATATGGATGAGAACAGTCAGGCAACCAAAGCAGGTTTACAGTTGGCCGGAAGCATGGGTATTCCTGTGATTGTCATGGAGCCCTTGCGTGGAGGTAAATTAGTAAATAATTTGCCGCCAGAGGTACGGCAGGAATTTGAAAGCTATAGGGAAGCAAGAACTCCTGCCGAGTGGGCGCTCAGATGGATTTGGAACCATCCGGAGGTAACCGTAATTCTATCCGGTATGAGTGATGAACAGCAGCTCTCTGAGAATATTGCGATTGCACAGGATGCAAGGGCAAATTCCCTGTCTGAGGAAGAGCTTGCTATCTTTGAACGTGTGAAAGCTGTTATGCTAAAGAAGACGAAAATCCCCTGTACCGGCTGTGCTTACTGTATGCCCTGTCCTTTTGGAGTTGATATCCCCGGCTGCTTCTCGGTATATAATGACAAATATCTTTTGGAGACAAAGAAAAACTGGTGGAAATATTTGCAGACCCTTGGTGTGATGTCGAAAAATCCTTCTTTTGCCTCCCTATGCACTGAATGCGGCAAATGCGAGCGCCATTGCCCTCAAAATATTCAAATCCGTAAGGAATTGAAGGTGGTAAAGAAGGAAATGGAGGGGATATTATTTAAGCCAATTGTCTTTATGGTAAGAAAGCTAATGCGGATCGGAAAATAATCCTGAAATAAGGCATGTAAAGGAGTTAATATAAATTTTACTTGGATTTCTGGACAAAAGTGATATAATTTTCTTAAGTTCCATATGGTTTGAATAAATAGTCTATGATTTAGAGTTAATATTCTGACAATAGGAGAAAATACCGTCAGGTATGGGTGAACAAGCATGAGAAAAAACCGTTTAAAACCACTTTACACCATCTTATGTTTATTGATCTTGGTATTTTGTATAATTTGGACTTATAAAACCTCTCAGACAAGCAGCGGAGTCATATCCTATATCGTTGATTTGGTCATTATCATTTTACTGTTAATTGTTCTTTTCAAGATGAACGGTAGGACAAAGAAAGCAGTAGATCATAATAATTATACAGAATGGATCACGGATGGCAATGTGGAAAACAGCAGTAAGCTCAGTGTTGGCATCAAATCACTGGAGGATCTGGTAAAGCTTGCAAGGGATCTCGATACGAGAGTAATCCATGATGCAAGGCTCGGTAAATACTTTGTGCTGACTCAGGATATGACCTATATACATGATCCGGGTATGAATTCCACACTGGACAATAAGCCTCAATTAGGTAAAATCTTATTGGAACGCGGGCTTCTTCAGCCACAGCAGCTGGAAACCGGTTTGTATTATCAGAAGAGGATTGGATGTAAGCTTGGAGAGAGCCTGATTGCTCTTGGGTTTATTGATGAGACCATTCTGTATAGTACACTTGCAGCACAGCAGAATATCTCATACTATGAACTTGATACAAAAAAAGATATTACTGATACCAGCTGGTTATCAAATATGAGTTTGAATAAAGCAAGAATACTCCAAGCACTTCCGATTGGAACCAGAGTGGATGGAAAAATGGTTGTGGCTTGCGGCGAGACAGCCAAGGCAGGGATTACTCTGGCACTGAAGGAAGCATTGGGTACGGATATCTATGTAGTTGCGGCAAGACCTTCCCATATTTATGAAATATTGGATCAGATCGAGAAGCAAGAGATGGATAAGAATGGTCTCGGGCAACTCTTAAAGGAGCATGAGACAGTAGCGTATGAACGTCTGGAGGATAAAGAGTGGGAGACCTTCATAACCACATACAATAGTGGTAAGATAGATATGGCGCTGTTTATTAAAGCTACCGGGTTAATTGATGCCTTTCAATATGCTTCCATTCCCTGTACAGAATATGCCATAGGTTGGCTTACAGGAAAATCTCTGATCAACGGACAGGTTGCAAGTCTGATCACGACGCTGGATCATATTATAGCTAATCAGGATAAGGCAAGCAGACAGAATAAAGTCATTCCTGAGCTGATCGTTCTTCTGCAGAAAGCATATTATCTTTCTGAGGAAGGGGCTAAATGGATCGTCACGGAGCACCAGAGGACCGGGTTACCGATGAGAAAGCTTCTGGAATGCAACTTTATGGTGGCGACAGAGACAATCGAATATGCAGAGATGGTGTTAGAAACCTTAAATAATCTACTGAGTAGAGCAAAGATATATTAATTAAGGATAAATGTCGAGAGGAACCAGCAACGGTTCCTTTCTGTTTGTTATATAAAATGAGAAGAGGAAAATGAATTTGATGGAAACAGATATGAAAGCCTGTTGTTTATGTCCTAGAGAGTGTGGAGTAGACCGGGTAAACGGGCAGAAGGGTTATTGCAAAATGACCACAGAACTGAAGGTTGCCAGAGCAGCACTGCATATGTGGGAGGAGCCCTGCATTTCAGGAGAAGAAGGGTCAGGGACAGTGTTCTTCTCAGGGTGTTCCCTGGGCTGTGTGTATTGTCAGAATCATCATATTGCGCAGGGACAGGCAGGTAAAATCATAACAACAGAACGACTGGCTGAGATCTTCCTGGAGCTTCAGGAGAAGAAAGCGAATAATATTAACCTGGTGACAGCGGGACATTATATTCCACAGATAATCAGGGCACTGCAACTGGCAAAGGATCGGGGACTTTACATCCCGGTTGTCTATAACAGCAGCGGGTACGAGAAGGTGGAAGCCTTAAAGCTACTGGAAGGGTACGTCGATATCTATCTGCCTGATCTCAAATACATGGAGGAAGTACCGGCAAGACTGTATTCCTCCTGCTACGATTATTTCGAATATGCCGGGAAAGCAATTGGGGAGATGGTACGGCAGGTTGGAGCTCCTGTATTTGACGAACGCGGAATGCTGCAAAGAGGTGTGATTGTAAGGCATCTGACATTACCCGGATATCTGGAGGATTCTAAACGAATTATCAAATATTTATATGATACCTACGGAGATACTATCTATATCAGCATCTTAAGTCAATATACCCCCCTGCCTCAGGTAGAGGCTTATCCGGTAATCAATCGCAAGATTACTTCCGAGGAATATGAGGAGTTGGTGGATTACGCGATTGAAATCGGTGTGGAAAATGGTTTTATTCAAGAGGGAGAGACTGCTACCGAGAGCTTTATCCCTGAGTTTAATCTGGAAGGAGTTTAAATAATGAGTGTCAAGAATAGAGAGAGTAAGCCTTCAAAGGCTTCAATAAAAACAAACCAGGACAGATTCTCGGATAAGAATAAGATGAAGTTCCCTGATCAGTCCATATCCGGATATGGAAAGGATAAGAAAAAGCGGGAAGACTTCGAAGATTTCGAGGACTTTATCGATTATAAGGACTTTGCGAAGGTTACCGGTTGGAAGACGAAGGATAATCGGAAGGAAGGAAGCGGAAAGCCAAAAAGATCTATGGCAGCAGTGACTTCAGGAAAGCAATCTAAGGTAGAAGGCAAAAGCAGGGAGAAAAGTAATCCTGATAACAAAAGGCCTGATAAATTGCAGCCTGATAATAAACAGAATGATAGAAGGCAGACTGATAATAAACAGCCTCATAAAAAAATATTACAAAAGGGTGCCTGCCCCTACTTAAGAGAATGCGGTGGCTGTAATATCCAGAGCCAGAGCTATGATGAAGAGCTGGCTTCAAAACAAAAGCTCGTGGAAGGTTTAGTCAAGAAATATTGCAAGGTGGAGCCAATCCTTCGCATGGAACAACCGGACCATTACCGGCATAAGGTCCATGTGGTATTTGACCATGACAAAAAGGGTAATCCCATCTCTGGAGTATATGAGGAAGGGACACATCGTGTGATACCGGTGGATCAGTGCCTGATCCATAACGAGAAAGCGGATGCCATCATCAGGACCATCCGTGGTCTGCTGAAATCCTTTAAAATACTTACCTATGACGAGGATACCGGGTATGGGCTCCTTCGTCATGTCTTAATCAGAACCGGCTACTACAGTAAGGAGATTATGGTGGTATTGGTTCTGGGTTCACCCATCCTGCCCTCCAAGAATAACTTTGTTAAGGCACTTCGCAAGGAGCATCCTGAGATTACGACCGTGATAGTAAATGTCAATGACAAGAAGACAAGTATGGTACTTGGGGAGAAGGAGCAGGTGATCTATGGGAAAGGGTATATCGAGGATTCCTTATGCGGCAAGACCTTCCGGATTTCTCCAAAGTCCTTCTATCAGGTTAATCCGGTCCAGACGGAAAAGCTTTATCAAAAAGCTATAGAACTTGCAGGCTTGAAGGGCACTGAGACTGTCGTTGATGCCTACAGTGGAATCGGAACGATCGGGATCGTGGCTTCCGATCATGCAAAGCGAGTCATCGCCGTGGAACTGAACAAGGATGCAGTCAGGGATGCAATATCAAATGCCAAGCGTAATCAGACGGAGCACATAGAATTCTACAATAACGATGCAGGAGTGTTCTTAAGCCAAATGGCTGAGCAGGGAGAAAGCGTAGATGTCGTATTCATGGATCCTCCGAGAAGTGGCAGTACAACCCAGTTCTTGGATGCCCTGGCAAAGATCAAGCCTGGAAAAGTGGTCTATATCTCCTGTAATCCCGTTACTTTGGAACGTGATCTGGAATATCTGACGAAGAAGGGATATAAGGCTGAGATTGCAGTTCCTGTGGATATGTTCCCTTGGACGGAGCATGTCGAAACTTTGGTATTGATGTCGAAATAGGGAGACTCTGGAAGCGTTGAGAATACTGGGTTTGAGAAATGATGCAATATGAAATATAATATTTCGACTTAATTTTACTCCTCGATAGGTGTTTCAGGGAACATATCGAGGGGTATTTTTATAGCAGAAAGTGGAACAGAAATTTGGTAGGGTTGAGAAGATGGATTTGATAGCGTATGTTTTTAGAGGGGTTGAGGAGACAAAATGGATGTAAGGATTGAGTACTATAGTTAAAAGCTATTTAAATGTTGGCTCACATTTTTAAGTTTATTTTAAAGAAAATATGAAAAGGAGAATATTTAATTGCAATTGCAAATAAAATCAAATTTTGTAAGAATAAGGATTGAATTAGATAATTGCTCATGATAAACTTAAATTTGGATTATTAAGTTCCAGTTTTGATGAGACTGCACTATTACTAAATACTATAAAATTATGAAACTCAGGATGTCTTGTATATGTTAAATTAAAGAAAACTCTTGATGAAAAGTTTTAGCTAGATTGGATATGAAAATCCATAATTGAGAGATATATCGAAAAAACTGAATGGTCAGATTCTTAATTATATTGAATAGGCTAAAAATTAACAAAGTACTAAGGAGGTCAAAACATGGCACAGCATCTTTCGATTCGTATACCATGGAAGGACAATGGTTATCATGGTTTGGTATGCGATAAGCCTTGTTATAACAACTCGTGTTTAAGACTTAAGAATATTGCTGACAGTAGGGATGATGGTTTCGAGGAGTCTATTAAAGGTCAACCTATAGCTGGGCACGAGAGTGAAGTCCCTTGCGTTTCCGAGGGCAGCGTTTTTATGTCTGAAAAAGCTCATTCGAAAACTACTATCCATCCATACAAGAAATCTAATCCCAATACGCATGGACATTTTCGTGAAACTGAATTAGTATATCCTCCTTTTTCTCTACCGGCGCGCCCATTCGCTTGGACAATGCTCCGCAAAGGTAATGATAAGGATGACCAAAATATTCGACGTTTGGCCGACAGATATAATATAGATTATGACCCATCAAGAGAACCGGAGCTTCCTTTTACAACAAACTGGGTACAGGATGCTGTAAATCAAAGAGCAATTTTTAAGACTTTTTTTCGTGATGTATTTCCAAATAAATCGATTGTAGTTGCTTATGCAAAACAAGTTCCTTTCATAGACGATGCCAAGCGTGTAGTTATGGGAGTAGGTTTTGTAAGTTCAGTCACAGAACCGCCCGAACACAAGCATACTAACGAGGGAGAATTACACTCCATACTCTGGGAAACGATGATAGGGCATACCATTCGTAATGACCGAAAAAATGGCTTTCTTCTTCCATATCATGAGATGATGAAATATGCTGAAACACATCCGGAATTTGATATAAAAACAATAACCGTTTTCGCTGAAGATGATTACTTTGAAGAATTTTCATACGCTACAGAGCACCTGTCTTATGATGCAGTAATCAGCGTTTTGCTGCAAACAATAAAGGCTTTAAGAATCATTAAAGAATGTATACCTGGTAATTGGCAGGAGTGTATTGAATGGACGAACAAATGTTTGGAAGAAGTTTGGATTGATCGTGGTTCTTTTCCCGGATTGGGTCCGTTGTTATGCTCCTTAGGTTTCAAATTTGGAATTGTAATTGCAAATGAAATTAAAAATAAGATAAACAGAAACGCATCATATGAAGAATTTGTTAGCGATGCTATACGCGTTCCAAAGAATTTTTTTAGTGCAGATGTAGCAGCTTCAATCGGGAAAACAGAGCAAAATGCATTCCTTTGTCTCTCTGGTGAGCGAAAGCAATTGTTCTGGTTGATGTCACGGCTATCGTTAAATGTTGATCAAGCAAATGCCTTGTTTAATAATGAATATCGTCAGAAAACAGGCATTAATTGTACTGACAGAGAAATCATTGAAAATCCATATTTACTATATGAACGCACAAGAATATGTGCTGATGAATTTAAGATTTCAGTACGCAAAGTGGATATTGCGGTATTTCCACCCAAAGAAATCCGTGATATGTATCCACTGGATTCACCGACAGCATTGGATTGTGATAATGATGAACGCAGAATTCGAGCAATCGCTGTTAGTGTCATTGAAAAACAAGCCGAAACAGGGCATACTGTCTTTCCGTTAAACAATCTAATTATTGAAATAAATGAACTACCAATTGAGCCAAGTTGTCGAGTAACTAGCGATGTATTAAACAGCATACAAAGTTTTTTATCTGATGAGTTAACAGTCGTTGAATGTGCAGATGGAAGTGTCGCTTATCAGCTTAGGAGATTAGCGGAGATTGATGATGTAATACGAAAAGCTGTTAATAAAAGAGTCAATGCTAAAAGACATGAAATTTCAGAGAACTGGAGGAGAATAGTTGACGATGCTTTTAAAACTTCTGAACTAACAGATTCTGAAAAATGCGCTAGGCAAGAAAAAAGCGCTATATTAAAAGAGCTTGCTGAATCGCGCCTTTCCGTACTAGTCGGAGGAGCAGGAACCGGAAAAACGACCTTACTGTCATTACTATGTAAGTCACCTCAAATTCGTGACGGTGGGGTATTGTTACTCGCGCCTACTGGAAAAGCTCGTGTTAGGATGAGTCAAGCTTTGCAAAAGCAAGGTGTCAATTTTGACGCTAAAACGGTTGCTCAGTTTCTAATTCAAAACAGTAGATTTGAATTTAATACTATGCGATATAAGTTATCGGAAGTAGAGGCAAAAGATGTGCCTCTAACAGTTATTATAGATGAATGCTCTATGCTGACAGAAGAAATGTTCGGTGCGCTTATGCAAGCCCTGCGAATGGCACATCGCATTATTTTAGTGGGAGACCCTAACCAGTTGCCTCCCATAGGTGCGGGTAGACCTTTTGTTGATCTTGTTCGCCATTTAAAAAAGGATATTCAGGATTTTCCACGAGTCGGGAAGAGTTATGGAGAATTAACCGTAACCCGACGCCAGCAGAATATTAATGGGGACGAACGGTCTGACATAGCGCTCGCTGAATGGTATGCTGACACTAATACAGAGCTAGATGATGAAATATTTGTACACCTTCAAGGGAATAAGTGCGGAAAGAACATCACTTTTAAGACATGGAAAACGCCTGAGGAACTGGAGCAACTTATTCTCGAAACGATTGTAGAAGAATCTGGAATGGATGACTTAGGTGATATAAAGGGTTTTGATTTATCATTGGGTGGTACCATTAATAATGGGTGGATGAATTTTGGTTCAAAGCCACATATGGTTGATGATTGGCAAATTTTATCAGCGTATCGTAACAATGCTACTATCGGAACAGCAACTATTAACAGATATATTCATCAGCAATATCGTTCAAAGTCAGGATTATCGACTGATATATTCAAAAAACGAGGCACAAAAAATATACTTGGAACGGATGGTATTGTTTTTGGTGATAAGGTTATTAACATTCGTAATCAAAAACTGAGCGGGTATCCGGTAGATAACTGCCAAAATTTTGTTGCCAACGGCGAAGTTGGAATCGTCGAAAGGATATGGCAAAAACCAAAGGATATGAAAAACACACATCAAGTTAAGTTTAGTTCACAACCTGAACATAACTATAATTGGCCATCAGTGGTTAGCGATGAAGGTAATTCCGATTTAGAACTTGCATACGCTCTCACCGTTCATAAGGCTCAAGGGAGTGAGTTCCGAAAGGTCATACTCGTGTTAGGCGAGCCGTGCGGCTTGTTGTCAAAGGAATTGCTATACACCGCTATTACTCGGCAAACGGAACGTCTTATTATCTTGTATAACGATGAAGCATATCATTTAAGAAAATACTCTTCTAAGGTTTTTTCAGACATTGCGCGCCGTTTCACCAGCCTATTTGAGAAGCCCGAAATAATCGAATACAAACAAAGGTATTATGAAGCATCGCTTATTCATAAAACACTTAAGGGTGAGTTGGTCCGTTCAAAGTCAGAAGTAATTATTGCGAATATGCTTTATGAAGCCGGAATTGTTTACGAGTATGAAAAAGAACTTCACCTCAAGGAGGACGGCATTAAAGTACCAGATTTCACTATTGATGATGCGGAAAGTGGAATGTTATTTTACTGGGAGCATTGTGGAATGATGACTGATAGTTATTATAGGAAACGATGGGAAGACAAAAAAGCTGTTTACAATAAGCACGGTATAATCGAAGGTTAAAACTTGATTGTATCCTATGATGATGTAAATGGAAGCATAGATTCTATAGCTATAAAGTCGCTTATTAATAAATACTTATTATGAAATGCAATTTAATGCCATAGTATCCGAAAATAATTAAGTGAGGTCATACCAATGGAAAAGCAACAGGAAGCATATTTTAATGCTCTATCTGTAAATAGAGCAGAGAGTGCAAAAGCTCTCGAGGGATTTGCACTACGTGGGGTAAAGAACAGTGTGGTTGAGAAATACTCTGACCAAGCACACTTCATATACGAGCTTCTTCAAAACGCCGATGATGCAAAAGCGACATCAGCCCGCTTCGAGTTGTTCAAAGACAAACTTATATTTGCTCATAACGGTACACGCCGCTTTACTGTGTCAGATCCTGCGACAGAAGCCCAAGACCTTGAGAATGGTTCGTTGGGCGATATAAATGCTATAACCGCAGTCGGTGGATCGAATAAAACAGACGAAGCAACAATAGGAAAGTTTGGTGTGGGGTTTAAGGCGGTATTTCAATACACCGCTACTCCGCATATCTATGACCCAAATATATTTTTCAAGATTGAGCGGTTTATAGTACCAATTTGTCTTGAGGTTGATTACGCTGGAAGAAGAAGCGACGAAACGCTGTTTGTCTTCCCATTTGACCATGACAAGCGTAATGCCGAAGATGCCTATTCTGATATTTCGGAGAAGCTTCGCTCTCTTGATTATCCCTTACTATTTCTGACTAACCTCATGGATATATCGTTTGAAATTTCTGGAATATTAGGTCTTTATGGGAAGACAGTTGAGGATACACATAACATTGATAATACTAAAGCTGAGTTAGTAAGGCTCACCCAAAATGACGGAGAGAACCGCGACGACCTATATGACAATATGTTGTGGCTGTTTTCCCGTGATGACGGAAGAAACCATACATACTCCATTGGCTTCTTCATTGATGCCGAAGGACATCTTATTCCCAAAGCGCACAGTGCCTTTTGCTTCTTCCCAACAAAGGAAGTTACTGGTTTAAACTTCATTATCCACGCCCCATTTCTGCTTACTGACAGCCGGGAGGGGATTCGAGCAGGTATTCAGCACAATATTGATATGATTTCTTTGCTGTCAAAATTAGTGGCGGATAGCCTTGTTTATCTTAGGGATATTGGACGGAATGAAAAGGTTCCGCTGATTGATGATAATATCTTTGACATTATTCCGTATGATGAGGGTGGTTTCATTGATGTCAATAGCAAGAAAGCAATCTCGTTCAAGCCATTCTATACTGCAATTAAGGAAGCGTTTAAAAGCGAGGCTATCATTCCGAGTTTAAATGGATATGTGGAATCTGCAGATGCTTATTGGGCATTCGTGCCTCAAATTGCAGAATTGTTCTCCAACGAACAACTTGCTGTGTTGAGTAAGAATCCGACAGCAAAGTGGGTGTTTACTTCCTTTGGCCGTCAGGATACACGTCGTAAAAACGAAGCACTCACCGATTATATCGATTCGATAACGACTGTATGGTTAGACGAGGGCGACATCCTCAAAGGCTGGTCGGTTGAAGATGGATCAAATTATGATGGAGTAACGGCTTCATTTATTGAGGAACAAAGCATTGAGTGGTTGCATCGTTTCTATAAGTGGATTGCAGAAACAAAGGGTAGAACTGAACTCATTCAAACAAAGCCGATTTTTCTCAATCAGGATAGGAAGGCTGTCGCAGCTTTTGATGCAAAGAAGCAAGCAATATTGTTTCTCCCGACGGAAGGTGGGAGCGGCTACGCTACAGTTAATGGCGCTTTGTTACAAAATGAGGACTCGCTTGCATTTATTAAACAATTAGGTATTAACGAGCCGTCATTGCGCGACGAGATATATAACATCATTCTCCCTCAATACAAGGATGGTGTTCCCATAGATACCAAACCCCATTTTAAAAAATTCTTTCGTTATTATCAGGAATGCTCTCAGAGCAACTTAAAACCGTTTCTTGATTTATTACGAGAGCAAAAGTTTATTTTATGCAAATCGGAAGATGACGAAAAACAATATCGAGCAATACCGAGAGTGCTTTATCTGCCATCTGAACCATTGTCTCAATGGTTTCAACCAAAACCTGATACGCTATTTGTTTGTTTCAAAGAGTATTTAGAACTTGTTGGCGAAGATAAAAAAGAGGAGCTGGTCAACTTTTTTACTGAACTTGGTGTTAAGGATGTGCCGCGAATCCTTCAACGTCAATTGAACTACCAAGAAGCACATGAAATTAAGTCTATTTGGCCACGTTCAACATGGAATACCGAATGGCGAGAAAACTATATTGATGGTTGTAAAGAATTGATAGAAACGACCGTTTATGAGCAATCTGTAGATAAATCTTGTTTTATTTGGTCGCAGCTACTCAAGTTAATTGAACTTGGTCGATTAAATGATAACTATTGGTCTCAAGATAGTGTTTGGTACGGGAAATATAAATATTTTTACTATAGCAGTCGTTCAGATAATTTCGAGTCGAGCGAAGCAAAACGGCTTAGAAATCAGCCGTGGCTCGTCAATAGCGACGGGGATTTTGTATCCGCAAGCGAACTGACTGTTCAAACCATGCACCCACTATATGATGTATCATGTGACGAGGCGGTCGAACTGTTCAGACTTTTGGGAATAAAGGAAGAAGTAACGGAAGACGTTGATGAGGTTGTTGACATTACATCCTACGGTGAATCGTTAGGTCTGTCAGATGACGAACAACGGCAGGCTCTTTTAGAATATGCTAAGCGCAAACAAGTTTCAGAAGGTTCTGTTACTGATAAAGACGAGGAAGATGACTCGCCCGAAGATGAACCGGAAGAAACTGCATCTGATGTCAGACAGTCAGTAAAGCGCGTAGTTGAAGAAATTTCGAAACGAGCAACTTCTACACCAAAAAAGCAGATTAAGCAACAGGATGCTAATACAGAGGATACGCCAGTTGATGAAGACGACTATTCAAAGCCGACGGTCGATATCAGTAAGAGAATTGAAAAAGTTAAGGAACAGGCTGAACGGGAAATCAAGGAAATTGCTCGTCTTGAAGACTTAAAGCAACAGGCGTTAGAGGCTGACAAGTATTCATACGGATGGTTCAAAGCCCTGCTTGAATTGGAGTCGATAAACAGTGGTGAAATTAATGCAAACAGTAGAGAAATCTCCATATCGTTCTCTAAAGTTGAGCGCGAGGAAGGTACATCAAGAACCCTAGTTTTAAAGCATCCGAACCGCTATATTCCTCAGTCTATGGAAGACCTTGCAGATATTCCTCTTGAATTGCACTTTGCTAATCATCCGACGGTTAAAGTGGCAGTTGAAGTTGTGAATGTAAAGTCATACACGCTCAGGGCAAAGCTCCGTACAAATGCCCAAATTGATGGCGTTGACTTGTCGCTTGTTACAGAAGCGAGGATTGAAGCAAGGAATCCGGTCTTCCTAATAGAGGAATTGCGGAAATCGTTCGTCAGGCTTGGTGATGAAAATGGGTTAGAAGATAACTTCAATATGAAGGAGAACCTCTGTGAAAATATCGAATTTGTCTTTGGTCCGCCCGGAACAGGAAAAACGACATACCTCGCGCGAGATGTTATTCTTCCGATGATGAGGGAAACCATGGATCTGAAGGTTCTGGTTTTAACACCGACAAACAAGTCGGCGGATGTTCTCGTGCGTCGTTTGATGGAGAGCATGGGGACAGACCATAACTATCTTAATTGGTTGGTTCGCTTCGGCGCGACAAACGATAACGCGATTGAACAAAGCGGTGTTTTCCGTGATAAGACCTTTGACCTTCGTTCGTTTACACGAAATGTTACAGTAACCACTATTGCCCGGTTTCCTTACGACTATTTTTTACCAGACGATAGCACACGACTCCATTTGAATGCCTTAAAATGGGATTACATCATAATTGATGAAGCGTCTATGATACCGTTGGTAAATATAATCTATCCGCTTTATAAGAAGACTCCTAAGAAATTTATCATTGCGGGAGATCCATTCCAGATAGAGCCTATAACTACTGTAGACATCTGGAAAAACGAAAACATTTACTCTATGGTGGAACTCGACTCATTTACCAACCCCACGACGGTTCCTTACGCATACAAAATTGAACTCCTAACCACTCAGTATAGGAGTATACCAGAGATTGGGGAGGTGTTCAGCCGGTTTGCTTATGGTGGGGTTTTGAAACACAGCCGAACTTCTAATAGTCAACGTCCGTTAACTATTAGTGATTCAATAAATGTTAAGCCTCTTAATATTATAAAGTTCCCTGTGAGTAAATACGAGAGTATTTATCGCCCCAAGCGCTTGCAGAGTAAAAGCAACTATCAGGTGTATTCTGCTCTTTTTGCCTTTGAATTTATGAAATACATATCTTCGTTTATTGAATTAGCTGAAGATGATGAGGTATTCCGTATAGGTTTAATTGCGCCTTATAGAGCTCAATCAGATTTAATTGATAAACTGATGTCCTCTACTACGTTGCCGAAGAATATAGATGTTCAAGTCGGTACAATACACGGTTTCCAAGGCGATGAGTGCGATATCATCATTGCGTTGTTTAACCCACCCCCTTCTATCTCAGCTTCGAAGGAGATGTTCCTTAATAAACTCAATATTATTAACGTCTCAATTAGTCGCGCGAGAAATTACTTGTTTGTAATCATGCCTGACGATAATACCGAAAATGTGGATAATCTCACTTTGATTAAAAAGGTTGAAAAACTTATCAAAGAGCAGCTGACTTGGAACGAATACCAGTCTCAAACAATAGAAGAATTGATTTTTGGGAGCAAAAGCTATCTTGAGGACAACTCGTTTTCAACAAGTCACCAGTTGGTAAATGTATATGGGAAGCCAGAAAAAAGGTACGAAGTCAGAAGCGAAGAGAACGCAGTCGACGTGCAAATTCACGAGTAATAGTGAGGACGCGTTCTATAAAACAGGAAATATACTATACATTGAAATTAAGTAAGTAACTATCATGGAGGTCGAAGTAGCAGAAAAGGCATTGGTAGATATTTACACTGGTGACGACTGTGAAAGACTCTAAAATATATCAGTATTTGTTAGGAATACAAGGTTTTATGTTTAAAATGAGTGCAAATTATGTTATACTTCTTGCTAAGAGTTTAATATTTCTAAACATACTGATTGAAGGTGATAAGAAATGACATCAATAAATGAAGTGGCGAACGAAAAAATAATCAAAAGCAGAGTTCGAGTGCAAAAACACGGTGAAGTGTTTACACCTCTCTGGACTGTGAAGAATATGCTGGATTTGCCGGGTGTGAAAGAAGCCTGTGAGGATATTAATGCCACATTTCTTGAACCGGCTGCTGGTGAGGGTGCGTTCCTAGTTGAGATTCTACGCAGAAAACTCAATATGGTGTCAAAAGAGTATTCAAAGACTCTTCTTCAATATGAGAATTATTCTTTGTTAGCGTTAAGTACTTTGTATGGCATCGAACTTCTTGAAGATAATGCACAAAACTGTGTAATGAATATGTATCAAGTATTCTATGAATTCTATGTTGAAACGGTAAAAACGCTTGACGGAAGTATAAATAATGACGTCTTGAATAGTGCAAAAGTAATTATCTCAGCCAATATATCACAGGGAAATTTCCTTACTAGAGAGGCGACAAATGGTGATCCTCTAGTATTTAGTGAATGGTCTCTTGAGAAGCCACTTAACAAACGCACAAAAAAACTCATAGTAAATCGTACGGAATATACTCTTGAAGATATTATCGATGGAAAGAATAAAGAATTTGGTTGGGCTTCATCATACCATGCTGTTAAGAACGAGCAGATTACCATATTTGATTTTTTAGATGAAAAGTATAACAATCGTGAAAAAATTATGAGATATGTTCCGGTATGCATTACTGATGTTTATAAAGAAGAGATGGAGGAAGTGGATAATGAGTACTGATAAAACATTAATTAACCCGATTAAAACAGTACGCCCAACAATATATGCATATACTATTCCAAGCAATATTGAGCTTGAGGGATACGTGAAAATTGGTTACACCGGTAGGGATGCTGATACACGTATTAAAGAACAAACACATACTTCAGGAGCAACAGTAGAGAAGTTATGGGAAAAGAAAGCTTGCAAAAATGATGGAGAATACTTCACAGACCACCCTCTTCATCGATGGATATTAAAACGCGGTAAAAACGATGAGCCACCTATTACCAGAAAACCAAATACAGAGTGGTTTTATTTTAATGGCTCAATGGGACGAGCAGAAGAATATACTGATGAATTTATTTCCCAAAGTGTGAATTTGAAAGCTGAGGAAAAGCTCGACTATATTTTACGTGATTCACAGCAAGAAGCTGTCTCACAAGCCTTTAACTACTTCAACTCCGGAAAACAGCCTAGTAAGTTCCTCTGGAATGCAAAACCACGTTTTGGTAAAACTCTTGCAACATATGATTTGATGAAACAGCTGGAAGCAGAAAAAGTGTTAGTAGTAACTAATCGCCCATCAATTAGTGATAGCTGGTATATTGATTACCACAATTATATAAGCCATAATACTGACTATAAATTTGTGATGAACGATGACAGAGTTGCAAATAGTTGTTTTCCGCTTGCTATAACACGCCAAAATTTTTTGAAATTAATGGTAAAGAATGACAACGCTAAAATGATAGCATTTTTCTCATTGCAAGATTTAAAAGGTGCAAAGTGGGCCGGAGGAGAATTTGAGAAACTATCATGGGTTCATGACCTTGATTGGGATCTTATCGTAATAGATGAATCTCATGAAGGTGTTGATACATTTAGGGCTGATAGATTGTTCTCGCATCTTAAGACAAGATACACTTTGTCACTTTCTGGTACTCCATTTAAAGCTCTTGCTAGCGGGGATTATACACCGGACCAAATTTATAACTGGACATATGCAGATGAGCAAAATGCAAAATCCAAAGGAGATACAACACTTCGTAATAATCAATATGATGAGATGCCCGAACTAAGTCTATTTACTTATCGTTTATCTGAAATGATGGGCGAAAAAATCATAGATTTAAGTACCGAAGATGATTTGTTTGCTTTTGATTTGAATGAGTTATTCAGTACAAATAAAAATGGTGATTTTGTTTACAAAAAAGAGGTAAATGCATTTTTAGATAATCTATCATATGGGGACTATCCTTATGCTCACGACTATAAACTTAATCATACACTGTGGCTATTAGACCGTGTAGCGAGTGCTAATGCATTGGCAGAACTTTTGCGTACCCATAAAGTTTTCAAATATTATAAAATCGTGGTAGCTGCCGGGGATGGAGAAGTCGTTAAAGATTTCTATGATGAAGAGATTAAATCTAATTTAGAAAAAGTAAAATATGCTATTAAGCATAATGAGAAAACTATTACTTTAAGTGTTGGTCAGCTAACCACAGGGGTTACGATACCTGAATGGACGGGAATATTTATTCTTAATAATACTGTAAGTTCAGCCCAGTATATGCAAGCTGCTTTTAGAGCACAGAATCCATGGACATTTAATGAAAATGGTGAAAGAAAATCAAAAACTAATGCTTATGTTTTCGATTTTGCCCCTGAACGTACACTTGAAATTTATCGTGATTTCGCAGTTAGTTTAAGTGGAAGTAACAGCGGTTCTGTTAAAGATAAGGTATTAGAGATGCTTAATTTCTTCCCTGTTATATCTCGTGACCCTAATGGGAAAATGATAGAGTTGGATGCAGAAAGCATACTATCACTACCTAATAAGATAAAGACAGAAGAGGTTGTGCGCCGAGGATTTATGAGTAACTTCCTTTTTGCTAATATAGACAGAATTTTCGGTGCTCCAAAGGTAGTAGTTGACATACTGGAACAACTCCCGGCAGAAAAACAGCGAAGAATGGTAACTGAAGATATTAAGGTAAATGATTATTATAAAGACAATGAGGGGCATCCTGCTCCGAATCCAGATAAAGTTACTGAAACAGTTGATAAGGTGCTTGGTCAGCCTGTGTTTATCGTAAAATTTGATGAAACTATAGTTGAAAAATTAGAAGATTTAGAGATGTTAGCTCCAAATGTTACTAAGACAATTGATAATGTAAGTGATGGAATTAAAACAACATATGGAGTAACTGCCAAGCAAAAAGAAGATATAAAGAAAAAGATAGCTGAACAGGTAGTCGAAACCTACAATCAGGTTTGGAATAATGTTAATAATCAAATTTCAAATGTAAGGGAAGAATTTGATTATCAAATCAAGAAAGCAACCTCAATTTCGGAAAAAAGAGAACTAGAAACCAAAAAAGAAGTAGTAATAAATGAAACGAAAGAAGAAGCTAACTCCTTGCTTACTAGAGCAATTGAGAAAACTATTATCGATGTTACAACTTCAGCCATCGAAACACAAGAAAATAGAATTGAAAAAAGCAAGAAAGATGAAACGGAGAGTATGGTTCGTGACCATTTGAGAGGGTTTGCTCGTACCATACCTGTATTTCTTATGGCTTATGGGAATAGAAATACCACTCTTGCTAACATAGATGAGTATACTCCTGATGATGTATTTCAAGAGATTGCAGGCATATCTGAAACTCAGTTTAGGTTTTTACGTGATGGCGGTGATTATATAGATGAGAACGGAGAAAAGAAGCATTTCGAAGGCGGTTTATTTGATGAAGTCATATTTAATGCAAGTATTGGCGAGTTCTACGATAGACGAGATGAGGTTGCAGATTATTTACACAACGAAGATGGGTTGGATATTTTTGCTTATATTCCGCCGCAAAAGACTAATCAGATATTTACTCCTCGAAGAGTTGTAAAATATATGGTTGATTTACTGGAAGATGTTGAACCAGATATTTTTACAAACCCTGAAAAGAAATACATTGACTTATATACAAAAAGTGGTATGTATATTACAGAGATAGTAAAACGACTTTATCATGGATTAAAGAATAAAATACCTGATAACAAAATGCGAATTAAGCATATCTTAGAAAATCAGGTTTATGCCGTAGCACCAAGTAATATCATATACAACATGGTTATTAACTATGTGTTTGGTATAGCAGACGATGCTTCAAAAATGAATTTTGTAGAGTATGATTTAACTCCTATTGGAGAATCCGGTATTGTGTTAGATAAACTAAGAGAACTGTTTGGAGATGATGATTTGAAATTTGATGTTGTAATTGGAAATCCTCCATATCAAGAGTCCGATGGCGGTGCTCAGGCAAGTGCAAGACCCATTTACCAGAAATTTGTCAGAGCAGCAAAGGAACTTAACCCGAGGTACGTCGATATGGTTACACCCAGCCGATGGTATGTAGGTGGCAAAGGTTTAGATGATTATCGTGATGAGATGTTAAATGACCCTCATTTTAGGGAGTTGCATGATTGGTTGACCCCTGATGACATCTTCCCTAATACAAATATCCGTGGAGGGGTAAGTTACTTCCTACTTGATTCGGAGTATGACAATAAAGAAAAACTGGTTCATGTAGTAACATATGAAGACAATAAAGTTAAGAATGATTGCCACAGACCTCTTAAGATAGATGGTCTTGATGTATTGATTCGTGACTCATGGGCTGTGGAGATACTAGAAAAGGTTAAGCATAAGTCAACGGATAAAACTATAATGGATTACGCCTCACCTCGTAAGCCGTTTGGGTTTAGTACTACGTTTAAAAAGGATGATAGATTCAATTCATCTAGTTCCGGAATGACTAAGCCTATAAAGTGTTATGCCAATGCTACTGAGGGCTATGTTGAACGAGCTGATATAGATCTACATCAGGAATGGATTGATCAATGGAAGATATATACATCTCGTGCAAACAATATAGGTACGGAACTGCCAGACGACAATTTAAATACTATAATTGGTGAACCACAGACCGTATGTACTGAAACATACATTGTTATTGGTGCTGATTTGGGATTAGATAGGGAATCTGTGAATAACCTTTCTAAATATCTAAAGACTAAATTCTCGAGATATTTACATGGATTAGCTAAGGCAAGCCAAGATGCTACTCGATCAACATATAGGTTTATTCCATTACAGGATTTTTCTTCTAGGTCGGACATAAACTGGGAGTTATCTAGTGCAGAGATAGATAGACAGTTATATGAGAAGTATGGTTTTACTGAAGAGGAAGCCGCTTATATAGATGGTAAAATAAAACAAATGTAATCTGAATAGGATAAAAGCGGTGAGGTAACCGGTAAGGAGCTTGCCGCTTTCGTGACTATGTTAAAATTGTACAGAAGAGTTGACAACAATAACAAAAGCTGTCTGTGAACAGGTGAAATTGTAAAAACAACAGAGGATAGGATTCCATATTAATTCCACTTAATAATAACTTAACATCTCGGCTAAATTGATTGAATTACCTCATTTATGTGACAGCATAATATAATTAATTGATGCATTGATTTTCGAAACGATAAACAAAAGACAGGTGGGAAAACATGTGAAGGAATATTTTTTATTTTTAGATGAATCTAAGCCAAATAGTAATTTTGAAAACTTTACGTTAGGCGGTATCATTGTTGAAAAGGCAACATATGACAAAGAGATAATTCCAAGAGTTAACAAAATCAAAAAGAGATGTTTTGGGAATGATGCGATAATTCTTCATGAAATAGATATCAGACATAAAGAAGGTGAATTTAGAGGTATTACGAAGCAACAACAAATGGATTTTTTTGATGATTTAAAGGCATTATTTAATACTGCAGATCTATTTAAAGTTATTGCTGTATCTATAAATACGTGTGATCTTAATACCTTATATAAACCGGATGACTCGAATGATATATATTACATAGCATTGCAATTACTTATGGAGAATTTCACTCATTTCTTGACAATGAATGACGGCGTAGGAACAATATATTTAGAAACTACAGATGTAGGTAATAATGCTAAATTGCAGAATTTATTTCATATGCTTAAGGCAACGGGTACGTTGTTTTTTAAGAAAGAATCACTACAAGCTAAATTATCAACCATTAACTTTGCAATAAAAACTGAAAATAACATTGGGCTACAATTGGCAGACTTTATCCCAAATCCTTTAGCACGGGAGGCTTTGGCTATGAAGCAAAAACCGTATTCGATTTTAGCAGAAATAACAAAAAATTTATATGACGGTTGCTTAAATATGCCATATAGATTCGGTTTCAAAATTATAAAATAATTGTTGACAATAACTTCATATATGGTATATCATATCCTTGTAAGAGGAAATGCATAGCTATTCGTTTTACAATAAAAGAAAAGAATTGCATAGCTTTTCTTTTTTTTTACTAAATATTTTGTAACTACATATAATAATATAGATGAATTGTATAATCTTTTCATCGGAATATTTAAGCGAATTGTATTGTATAACTTTACAATTCGCTTTTTAGGCTCTGTGTCAATAGTCTGGGTGGGATCCTCTGAATCCTACCCCTTTTTTGCGTTCAGAGCAATTTTTTAGAGAGGAGGTGGTACCTTTGATTGACCACAATTGAAAGTTAAAATAAAACAACATTTAAACCAAAGGAGGAACAGAAATTGATTGGAATTGAACAATACCTAAAAATCCAAGAACTTAAAGTACTGGGTCTTTCGCAGAAAAAAACTATGAAAGCTATAAGAACCACCTATACTACTGTCTGTAAGTACTGGAACATGTCCTATGAGGAATTTACCAAGTTAGCAGAGAAAGAAAAATATCATTTGGACAATTACAGGCAGTACATACTGGAGCAGCTAAAGCTATGCCCCCAGATACGGGATACTAATGTCTATCTTAAATTAGTGGAAGCATTTCCTGATTTACAAGTGAAACGTGCGACCTTCTTCCGCTACATGAAAGCTCTCAGGGAACAGCATGGTTATAAATCAGCCAAAACTAGGATAACATCCCCGAGGGAAAACCCTCAACCTGGTTATGAAGCACAGACTGATTTCGGACAGTTTAAGCTAAAAGATATGTATGGTAGGACGGTACGAGTATATTTTTTCTGTATGGTGCTCAGCTACAGTAGGATGAAATACGTTTATTTTTCTCCTGATCCCTTCACCACTGATACAGCTATTAAGGCACATGGATATGCTTTTCAGTATTTTGGCGGTAGAACCCAGACTATAATGTATGATCAGGATCGAGTGTATGTGGTAAGTGAAAACCTTGGTAATATTATTTTTGTACCGGCCTTTGAGGAGTATGTCAAACGTGTAGGTTACAGCGTGTCACTATGCAGACCAAGGGATCCGCAAAGTAAAGGAAAGGTGGAGGAGATGGTAGGACATCTCAAGCAAAGCTTTCTGGAAGGAAGAATATACAGCGGTATTGATAGTCTTAACAGTGCCGTTCTTGCCTGGCTTGATAGAGAAGGTAATGGAAGAATTCATTATATTACTAGGAAGATTCCACGAGATTTATTTACCGAAGAGTCAAAGTATCTAATTCATGTTGAGCCATTCACTAAACAATCGAGTACTGTTGTATCTTATAGCTCAGATGGAACATTGCAGTATAAAGGAAATCTTTATCAGATAACTATAGGTACAATGAATGCTCACCAGCGTATCCGGGTGGATGATGATGGCGAGCTACTTTTATTTTATGATACTGATACAAATGAATTATTAGCGAAATACCCTGTAATAGAAGAAATCGGTCAAGTATTCAAACCAGAAAAAGAAGATGTGGAAGACAGAGCTTCATTAGCTGTTGCAAAGCATTTCTTCAAAGATTATGAAAATGCACAGGAATTTCTCTTGCTATTAGAACGAGAGCAACCAAAATATTTATATGCTCATTGTATACGCCTAAACCGGATGACTAAGTTTTATTCGGTGGAGCAGTTACTTGATGGTATGGAATTTTGTTTTAAATCTGGTCATTGCAGTGCGTATGAATTAGCAGCATATCTGATGTACCGACATGGACCGGAAAAAGCAAAACTGTTCATGAACAACCAGCAATATTTTAACCATTTGACAAGAAGTAAGGAGATTAGGAGGGAAATAGATGGCTGACATAACAGAGGTTCGTAATCTGGCCAAAAGACTAAATTTATGGAATGTTGCGCGCGGATTGATTGATCTGGATAATGAAAAGCTGTCCAACTTGGATTATCTGCAGGCTATTCTTGAAAAGGAGATTGAACTTCGGGCACAACAAAAAAATATAAAACTGCGAAGTGCAAGCAGGCTGCCTGACAAGGAATTTGATACTTCTGGTCTGAACAAAGGGTTAAAATGGCAAATCAAACAGCTTTTCAATCTAACATGGATAGATGAAGAGCAGAACATTGTATTACATGGTAAGTGCAGAACAGGAAAGACAAGTCTGGCAGTACAGCTTGGTATAGCAGCAATTAATGGTGGACACAAAACTTACTATGCTACTTTTGATAGTTTTATCTCTACAGTGGAATCAAAAGAAACGAGCCCTAAAGCGAGAGCAACATTCTCCTATATGAGAGAGTGTGATCTTATTATAATTGATGAAGTGTTTTATCTGGAACCGACCAAGGCAGAGCTTCAACATTTTTACCGGGCGACTACATCGCTTAACGAATCAAGAAGTATTATTCTAGTTACAAATCGTGAGCTATCCGAATGGACGGATGTTGTAGAAGATAAGCACCTTTGCCAGACACTCTTGGATAGGGTGAGTGCAAACAGTCAAATAATTAGATTAATAGAAAACTAAATATAACATTCACCTCCCTAAATTGGCATGGTGAGTTAATTCCCTAATTTGAAAAGGATGCCGGAAACGGCTTAAAATATTTGCAAAAAATCTCATGAAATCATAAAAATTGATTAATATTTGAGATTTATTGTAGCCCATATGGTAGGGGGGGTGTAAATCTCCACTACTTTTAACCCTGAAAACGGGCGTGGGGTCACACGCACAAAAATCACGGTTCAAACGGTGGATATGAGTGTATGGGTGAGTTTGGTATTGAAGGACGGAGATATTTCCGCAAGGGTGGCGATAATAGAACACACCAGATTCATATTTTTGAGCAAAGCAATCACAAAGATATAGATAGGCATATAGCAGTAAGGGATTTTCTGCGTACACATCCTGACATCGCTTTAGAGTATGGTGAATTAAAGATGGAGCTGGCTAATCGATTCCCGGAGGATATTAAAGGCTACTGCGCTGGTAAGGATGCATTTGTAAAGCAACTAGAAAAGGATGCTTTGCGATGGTGGCAAACTGTCTGTTAGGAGGTTATTCTCAAAGGATTGCAAGAAGCAGTTGAGGATAATCCGTATAACTAACTATTACATATCATGCTGATTCGTATTGGTAGAATAACACGAATTAACAAAGGATATATTTGTAGTAGCAAGTGTATTTGTTTTATATTCTATGACCCTATTTGATTTACATGATTCTATATGGTATAATGGACTTGCTTATATATATAGATGCTTGGATAGCAGGAGGTTGCAAGATGATGATGGCAGTTAAATCAGCCTTCTAAAATTAAATAATAAAATTTTAGGAGGCTAATTTATGAAATTTAATTTGATAGATATAGAGGATTGGAATAGGAAGCCATACTTTGAGCATTATTTAAATGCGGTAAGGTGCACTTACAGTATGACTGCAAATTTAGAGATAACTAGTTTACTACGTGAAATTAAACTTAAGGGCCTGAAACTGTACCCTACGCTTATTTATATCATCACAACTGTGGTTAATCGTCACAAGGAGTTCCGCACCTGTTTTGATCAAAACGGTAAGTTAGGATACTGGGATAGTATGAACCCAAGTTATACTATCTTTCATAAGGATAACGAAACTTTTTCAAGTATTTGGACAGAGTATGACGAGAACTTCCCACGTTTCTACTATAATTACCTTGAGGATATCAGAAACTATAGCGACGTTTTGAATTTCATGCCTAAGGCAGGTGAACCTGCTAATACAATTAATGTGTCCAGCATTCCTTGGGTGAATTTTACCGGATTTAACTTGAATATATACAATGATGCAACATATCTAATCCCTATTTTTACTTTTGGTAAGTATTTTCAGCAGGACAATAAAATTATATTACCCATGTCTGTACAGGTGCATCATGCGGTTTGCGATGGTTACCATACAAGCAGATTTTTTAATGAGGTACAGGAATTAGCCTCAAATTTTGAGATATGGTTAGATGAAAAATAATATATAAAAATTGCTTGTGCTTGCGAGCTATAAATAAAGATCGAAAATGTTGTGAAGCTCGTGAGGAAACAAAGCGACCAAAGAAGCATATGTTCCACTTATGCAAGGACTTCCCGAGAAGGCGAGTGACAGCGAAGATCGATTGGAAGGAGTCTGTGCTTAGTTAAGTAATATATTCCTTATAAAAATCATTTCAAAGGATTAGAGAAATCTAATCCTTTTTCTATGTATTTTCACCCCAAAATATAAGAATTTAATATGACAATCACGAGTTTAATTTCTCATTTTGGTGCTATTTATCATAAGCAGAGCAAAAACACTAATTGCCGGTGATATGCTGGGAGTTGAGGATGGGTATCTTGTTCCTTCTCCTGAGCAGATTAATTTCTATCATAATACGTATCATCATTTTAATTAGTGGATATGTTCCCTTGAACCTCGAACCCGTTGATATGTCCCTAAAACCTCGAAAATGCTAAAAAACGGTTGATATGTTCCCCTTAACCCAGACATCAATAATGACCACTCAAGCCATGTGGAGACTGTCTGTCTGATGTCACGCAAGGATAAGTAAATAGGCTCTAAAGGGCTTGAAATCAAAGGTTTTCAAAATTTCGGTTAGAATAGCCGATTGATGGAAACCTCGTTTTTTATCCATGGAGCAATGCTGTGAAAGTGAAATATGGGTTAGGGTTGAGACTATAAAACTGCTTTTTTCCTTGTGAGACAACGGAACTGATGTTTTTGGAGAGGATGAGACTAGAGTATTGATGTATAAGCTATTGAAAGGTAATAGCTCTGATAAATATAAAGATATTGTATGATTTGAATTAGTATTATGATATAATCCTACTGTATATATATGGGATATTTATCTATTAGACATGCTACTTTTTTCTAAGAATCCTTATGCTCTTAAAATATATGAGAAAAATAGATATGAAAACATGCGGACTAGCTGGTTGTAGTAGCTTACGAATATGTATAGCATTCTGATTTAAATTACATTTGGTCCTTGGGAAAAATATGAATTTGATAGTAAGGAGGAACATAATGGAACTTGTAAAGATTAATTCGGACAATGTTTGGGATATAGTAAAACTTACTGTATATGATGAACAGAAATCTTTTGTCGCTTCAAATGCTGATAGTTTAATTGAAGCTTATGTGACAATACAGGATGGCGGAATTGCTCTACCGTTCGGACTGTATGAGAATGATATTCCAGTAGGATTTGTCATGCTTGGATACGGGACTAGCGGGGACGAATCTGAGCCTCAGGTGGCTAAGGACGGTTATTGCCTATGGAGATTTATGATTGACAAAGCGTGTCAAAAACAGGGGCTAGGTAGCAGAGCACTTGAGAAGGTACTGGAATATATCGGAGCCTATCCATATGGACCTGCTACATATTGCTGGCTTTCTTATGAACCGGAAAATACAGTAGCAAAGGCACTTTATGAAAAATACGGTTTCAAGGAAAATGGTGAGCTTTGTGGAAGGGAAATTGTTTCCGTGAAAAAGTTATGACAGGCAAGAGCTTATGCCATGTGGAGATGCCAGATAAACGATCTTTTAGTGGGAATAATTAATATAAACACAAGAGATGCTAATGAAAATGCTTAAGCCTGAAGTAGTTGAGGGAGTGAAGGCTGCAATGGCTCAATTTGCTATACAAAAAAATAATAAAGGAGAGATGAAAATGTCTTATATCGTAGATTTTAATAATGTTTCCACAATTGGTTTAGAGTCTTCTCCCGTAGCAGAAGCGCTTGCCGGTCTGCGTGCGAATGAAGCCCGTTATTATATGAACAAGTACAAGCATGAATTTAAGGTTGTCCCAGCCAATGAAAGCCAGGAGACCCTTGATTATGTGAATCGAATTTTGAAAGAAGAACGTGGAATTGAGTTCAAAGCTAAACCTTTAGAAACATCGTGTTTTCAAGTCGAAAATATAAAAATGGCATACGTTTTTTATGAGGATGGTCTTGGTGTCAATGTTATGTATATGCTTGATGACCCAAAGAAGCGTGCTGTTGGGTTTAAACTTTCTGAGGGGATGGATATTCCTAAGGAGCTGGAAGAGAAGAAGTTTAAGTTTGCAAGACAGAAATCCAAGCTTGCCGGAATTATTCGCGGTTCCTTCTTTGTGATCAAGGGGGAATATTAAGTAGCACCGCGCGAGCAGGAAAATTGTCTTGGAGAGTCTTGAACTATGGCAAACCTATTATATCGAAACGGTAAATGTTATAAAATTATAATGGAAGTAAAGTATGATGATATTCGAAGAAATCAAGCAAAAAATTATGGCTGACCCAATGAACGAATCCTATACAAAAATGGGAATCCCACCATTATTTAAAGCTTCTGTAGAGGCTCGCATTGCCATAGTTGGGCAAGCACCGGGACGTAAAGCAGAAGCAACACAATTGTTTTGGAATGATTTGAGTGGTGACCGATTAAGAGAGTGGCTGGGAGTATCTCGCGAGATATTTTATAATACGAATCGTATTGCCCATTTGCCTATGGATTTCTATTATCCAGGAAAAGCGAAAACCGGTGATGCCCCACCAAGAAAAGGTTTTGCAGAAAAATGGCATCCACGTTTACTGGATGAGATGCCAAATATTGAAATCATAATTCTAATCGGCAGTTATGCACAGAAATACTATTTAAATAAACGATGTCAGAAGAGTTTAACTGAGACAGTGAGAAATTTTCAAAAATATTTGCCGGAATATTTTCCATTGGTTCATCCTTCTCCTTTAAATCTTGGCTGGCTGAATCAAAATCCATGGTTTGAGAATGATGTATTACCTGTTCTAAAAGAAATTGTCAAAAAGAACTTATAAAATATAAGATCAACCATTTACGTTATTAACTTGCATTTTGTTAACATACAGAGCTAATGTTTATCAATGGAACCAAGGATAAGCATTAGCTCTTATAACGTTCTCTTTAAATGATTGATCAATATTAATTGATGCTGTCTACTACATAAGGTAAAGTAAGAAGTGAATAGATAATAGATGGATGCACTGGTTTACATTTGCTGATGGGTGCCAAATTTGTAGTTTATATTTGATTAGTAATATAGTATGGTATATAATGGGAAAAATGAGGTGCGGGAAAATATTTAAAATAGAATGCGAATTGCTGAGCAGTATCCGGTGGAACTACAAAATGCACTGATTCACTTGTTTTCGTTTGAAGTGGAATTTTCATTACGGCTAGCAGAAAACAGCATTGATAAAGACGATATTTATTATGTAACTGCTCATGTTGTTCGGTCTATATCGGCTCTGAATCAGGTCCTCTTTGCACTTAATAAGGAATATTGCTTGAATGAAAAAAAGGCTGTTGAAATGATTGACAAATTTGATATTCACCCCGACAACTATAAAAGTAAGGTAGATGACATATTCGCAGAGGTTGGAACGGATAGTAAGAATGCCTGCGTGCAACTTGGACATTTGGTGAGAGAAGTAAAGGAGTTTCTTATATCAGGATAAACTGGGGTGCTGAGACAAAAATAAAAGAGCTTAAAAACAGACGTAACTATTCTTTGATTGTGACAGGGAAGTAAATATCTACTTCACAATAATCATCTTTTGATAGGATGCTATTGATTACCTCAAAATGAAAGGAACCATCCTGGATATATTGTGAATGAAGAAGCCAGGAATAGATATATTGGTATAAGTGATACAGGGTTTTCAAGGTAATATCATTACCGGAATGAGAGCCTATGTATCTAAATACTGCGTACTTATGAGTTTCTATTTTCATTCCGGACATACCTTCAGGAATGGAACTTAAGTCCTTAACCTCTATAGACGGAAAATACAAACTATGATTTGAAGTAATATCCTTGTAAGAGGAAAAACTAATCAACATATTAGGATGAAGAGCATTCGGTATTTTTTTTCTGTGATTATAAAAGAAATCCTTTGCTAAATGATTAGCGAGATTTGTATGATAATTTTCATCCACTAGAATGCTGTGTTTTATGCCTGCCAGATAGAATTCAGGCCTTACAACAAAACTTGGCGATAGAATAATACCATCTTCAATAGACATGATACTGCTTAAATCTATTTTATCGACGATAGATACTTCCTGTTTATACGACCGAAAATGGGAAGGACTTATACCAAAAGCCTTTTTAAAAGAACGAATATAGGATTGCTCATGTTCAAATCCGAAATCAGCAGCAATATCATTTATCTTTAAATCGGTATACAACAATTCATTCAGACTTAAGGATAATTTGCGCATTCTTACATATTCCATCATTTTCTGATTCGTAACAAGCTTGAAGACTCTGTGAAGATGGTATTTTGATATATATAGATATGCTGCGATGTCATCGAGAATGATTTTGCCTTTGATGTTTTTCTCAATATAAGCAACAGTTTCCTCTAAATACTGATATATACTCATAATACTTATCTCCTTAATAAAGTTATCTTGTCGTATGGCTATAGAATAATATACCAAATAAGTTTTGTAAAGTGATCGTACTAACTTTTTATAATAGTGAATAGAGTAATTCCAGTAATAGATAGAAGAAATATTAGCAAGAAATGCTTGGTAGGTATGACAATAATACTTTAAAATATTCATAAAAGTTAACTCGGAGGGGAGTAATATGAATAAGAGTGTTATTAAGGTAATCTTTCTATGCTTCAGTGTGATATTCCTATCTGCTTGCACAAATACAGTTAAAGAGACGAACTTAAATGAAGCTGCTAAGAGGAATGAAACTGAGATTACACCAACAGTTTCAGGTACGATAGAGGCTACGGATGCTGATCTGAATTCTAATGATTTAAGTGAGAGTGACGGATCAACAGGAACGGAGGAGATAGAAAATGTATGGGAAGAATTTTGCAAACTAGATACCGGTGTATGTGGTGGCATACTTTTTGACAAAGAGGGATATATGCTGGTTGGAAGACCAGGTGCACTGGATAAGGTATCTTTGGATGGTACAGTAACCACATTCTGTGACCTTAGTGTGCTTGAGAAGGGCAGGGATTATTATTTTAAAAGTCCTTTTATTTGGGATATGAAATATGACAAGGATAATAATATAATTGCAGCAGCCCAGGACAGAATAGTAAAGATTACGAATGATGGGAAGGTAATCGACTTAATCAAAGAAGATTTTAACGGTTTCCTCGGAGCAAGTGGTCTAGAGATAGATCAAGAAGGAAATATTTATGTTGTTAGTGGAGGTAAGGTATATCGATACTCGCCCGATCTGGTTAAATCGGAATATATTAGCTCGAGTGATTATGATTCCTTCTTTTCCATTGCCTTTAGTCCCGATAATAAATATCTTTATTTATCAGATTTTCATGCTAAGGCACTCATAAAATATGAAATCAATTCAGATGGTTCGGTAGGTGAGTGTATTGAAATTGTTAGGGAACCAGTGAAGGACTCCTACTCATACGGTTCACCCTTGAATATGATTTTTGACGACAGCGGTAATATGTACGTTTCTATTGACGGGATGGCTAATATACTGAAAGTAGAACAAAATGATAATTATTCCTTGATTGATATGAATAAACCTGTCGGTAATCATATCATCACATATGGAAATAAAGAATTTGGAGAAGATCTCATTTATTTTACTACATATAGCAGTAAAGTGTGTAAATTTAAGTTTGATGAGGATAACGAACTGAAATAATAATAAGCTTAGGTTTACTGATCTGTGGATGTATGTCCCCAAAAAGCATTACATATATAAGAGCTAGGGATGTGATTTCCAGCTGACCTGTAATTTTAATTTAATTGAGCGGAACAGTTTTCAAGATAAAAGCTGTTCCGCTCTACGATTCAAAGAAACTGTATGTTCTACAGCAACTTTTTAAAGTCTCATTTACGTGATTATATCCTTTATTTTAGCATTGCTATTCTAAATAATAAGACTATAAGTTATAATGATAATGGTATTATGAAAGACCTGTTCAATAAGCTGTTCAACTTGAGGACGATAGAGAGAAGTAAACCATGGTCAGGGGAAGAAAATATGAAATTAACTATAAAAATCAAAATAGTCATGATAGTATTGACGATACTTGCTGTAGTAACTGCTACACTTATTTTATACGCGAAAAATACATATGGAGCATCACTCGAGGTTAATCTCAATATGATATCATCAAGTGAGAATAATGATATTAAGTTAGTAAAGCAGGAGGAAGAAGTAATTTATCTGTCGAATGAGAGGAATGGGGACTTTAAGATCCTTGCTTTTACCGACATGCATTTTGACGGAATGGATAAAAAAGCAATGGATAAGACAATGGAAGAATTTCTGAATGCTTTGGAGGAGGAGCGTCCTGACCTGGTTATTTTTACGGGTGACATTATTACTGCAATATTCAATCAAGAGAGGGCAAAAACGATTGCAGATATCATGGAGACATACGGAATTTACTGGTGTGCTATACTTGGAAATCATGAAGGGGAGCACCCATTGTCTTTTAGCAGGGAAAACCTGATTAAGCTTTGGGCCAATACTGAAAAATATCCGCACTGTCTGGTAAGATCAGGTCCGAAGGACATATTCGGATATGGGAATTATGTAGTAAACCTACTAGATGCGGATCATAATTTATTCCAGAGTTTAATCTTCCTGGATAGTGGTGATTATGTAGCCAAGGAGGATGGGGAGACACTTCATATCAGTGAGAAATCCTATGATTATATAAAGGCTGACCAGATTGAATGGTATAAGGAGCAAATCAATAAACTACCGGTGGGTACAAAGTCCAGTCTTTTTATCCATATACCGCTTTGTGAATATGCGATTGGATGGGATGCAATTTATGATGAAACTAGCAAAACCATTAGAGACACGGATGACTGCAAATATTTTGACGGTATGCAAAGAGAGGCAGTCTGCTGCTCCGAATATAATAGTGGATTATTTGCTGTGATGTTATCACTTGGAAGTACACAGGCTGTATACTGCGGTCATGACCATGTAAATGATTACTCGATTTCATATAAAGGAATTATGCTGAATTATCTGCAAGCAAGCGGTTATAGTACCTATGGCTGGAACGAGGTAACAGAAACAACGACTAGTGTTTTAGAAGAACAGTCGCTGCAAGGATACACGATCCTCGAGATGAAGACTGACGGTGAATGCCGGATAACAAGGAAACGATACCGGAAAGATCAGATCACATCAAATTAAATAAGGAGTGGGATTATGAGATATCAAGAAGAAGTAATAACAGAGCACGCACTTAACGCGTTTCATTATGGACAAGCACAATTTCTTATTGATCCACAGAAATGTGTCTTACTAGCTATCTCGAAAAGGGAAAGACGACAAAGCTTACCTCACTGGGTAGCGGTAGTGTGACACTATCCATTCCGTATACACAGGGGAAGCAGGCGCTGGCAGTTTATCTATTCGGACTTTATGTGGAAGACAAAGATTTACCGGAGCTTAAGGATAGCAACTTACAAGCAGAGAAAGGATTACCAGCTTGAACAGAAAAAATATTTTATCACCATCGATTAGTGGTATAATGGAGTGACAAATTTGAATTTGGAGGTTATATTTTTATGTGGCTATGGTTATTAGCTACTACAGTTGCATTTTTTATTAAAGGATTATGCGGTTTTGCTAATACTTTGATATTTACTTCGATTTTAGGATTTGGAACGAATAATGTTAATATATCTCCGGTCGAATTAGTACTTGGTTATCCAACTAATATAATTATGATATGGAAAAATAGAAAAGAGCTCAGTCCAAAAGTTTATATACCATTGGCTATATTGGTACTAGCCGGAAGTATTCCTGGAGCTTTTTTATTAAAAAATGTAAATGCTCAGTATATAAAAATAGTATTTGGAATAGTTGTCATTCTAATTGCGTTAGAAATGCTATTCCGTGAAAGAGGTAAGATTAATTTTAAAGAGTCAAGATTAATCCTTGGAAGTATTGGTATTTTATCCGGAGTGCTTTGTGGACTATTTGGTGTAGGAGCGTTACTTGCCGCATATGTTAGCAGAGTAACGGAAACAAGTGATGGATTTAAAGCAAATATTTGTGCTGTATTTGTCGTGGAAAATACCTTCAGAATTATATTATATAGCGTTATTGGTGTGTTAACTTTATCGAACTTGAAACAGTCGCTAATAATGATACCATTTATGCTGATTGGATTATTTGCAGGAATCAAAAGTAGTCAATTTTTAGATGATAAAATAGTAAAGAGACTAGTAATTGTACTTCTGATTATTTCTGGACTTGTATTAATTAAAAAGAACATTTAATGAGATAAAATGAAATTATTAAAGAAAAAGCCATTGCATTAGGGATTTTAAAGTATACGAATTATTTGAGCCAGGAGATAAAATGTGATATAAGAAAACTACGAAAGGTGGATATTATATGAAACTATCAAATGAACAGTTAAAAAAGATTTATTACGGAGCATATAGCATTTGCAAAACTGAGGATGGATATTTACAAGCTTTTCAGTATACACAGCAGCAAATGCAGTATTTTAAGGAAAATAGTGAATTCTGGTATGATCGGTGTATGGCTTCCACCGCAAAGACATTAGAATTTAGTACAATAGCGACTAAATTTTCCTTCGAGTATAAAATTATTTGGGTGGGTTCGGAGGACTCCATTGAGCTTGTTATTGACGGATTGATAACTAAAATATATTACGTAAAGGATTTGCAGAAAGAGGGAAGAATATCCTTTGAAATGCCTGCGGGGGAAAAGAAAGTCATGGTTTATTTGCCTGCTGATGCAACCCTTCTGATACGTAATTGTGAGAGTAATGCGGACTTGTTTCCTGTGGAAAAGAAGGAGAAGGTTTTGTGGATGGGAGATTCCATAACACAGGGTTTTGGTCCGTTACGATCGGCACATACCTATGTTAGTGTGGCAAATCGACTACTAAACTACGATATAATCAATCAGGGAATTGGCGGATACATATATGATAAAAACGTACTTGTCAATATGGAAGGTTATTCTCCTGATAAAATTATTATCTCTTTGGGAACCAATCAATATGGAACAGAAAGTATGAAGGATATTGAGGAGTATTACGAAAAATTATCAGAAGTTTATGGTGATAGGCCGGTACTTTGTATCACACCAATCTGGAGGGGGGATTCACCTGATGGATTTGAGACGCTAGCAAAGTTCTGCCAAGAGACGAAGGATATTTGTACAAAGTATTCTAATATTACTGTGGTTGAAGGCTTTAAGCTCGTGCCTCATTTATCAGAATATTTTCTGGACAATCTTCATCCCAATGCCCTTGGTGCGGAAATCTATGGAAGGAACCTTGTGCTAGCAATAAGGGAAGTGGGGTTCTAATCGACCTGGCTTTAAAACCATAAACATCTCAAAATTTCTACCAAGCAGTTGTCAAGAGCTTACTTGCTGAGCTAGGATCTGGAATAATAATTATTCTAGCATCCAGCACAGTAAGAAGCGCGACTGCTTAAGCTAAAGGAAAACTTAAAAGATATTTTGTATTTTCACTTTTTCTAATTCTGAAATGTGATCGACTAAAAATTTTAAGACATGAACACTTGCAAATGATTCTTCTTTAGTCTTTTCTTTTATATATTGGGGGAGTCTACATAACTCTATTTCGATTTTATCCAATTCTTCATGATCTATAAATAATTTTAACTTTTTTGAATAATATTTCCACTTGTCTGTATATTCTATAGAAGATTTATATGCTTTATCCCAATTACTATCAGTTAAATATTGCTCTATTTCATCGTTAAGCCTTCCTAAGTCATCTAATGCTTTATTTAGGTACTTTAATGAACAAGTAATACTAATGACCATAATGATCAATAATATTAATGATATAAAAACATTCTTCATGAATTATTTACCTTCTTCCTTAAGCTGATAGACAAAATTACCCTGAGAATCCAACAAAGCCAGAAGAACCTGATCAGCAGATGAAATATTTTTTTTGTTCAACTGATTATTAAGCCAAGACTTATCTTTCTTTATTAGCTTCAAGTTTTTATCATTTATCCTGCCATCAAGAATCAATGTGACAGGTAACATATCTTGGTTAGTTTTTACGCTTAAGTCCTTTCTGGTGGCAGGATCCAATTCGCTCTTTGGAATTATACTTATTTGGCCCCCCGTTTCCAAGATGGCATATTCTATATCATCAAGATTATAATAATCTTTCAAACGTAATTCTTCCAACAAATCATTAAGATTGAGTCTGTTGTTTTTAAGTTCTTTAATATTTATTTTTCCTTTTTCTATTAATATACTGGGCTTTCCGCAAAAAATAAGTCTGGCAACTTCGCTTTTTAGTTGCAATGCGGAAATCAAGACCTGTAAAACTAATAAAGTTATTATTGGAATTATTCCATGAAACAGTGGTATACCTGTGTTTTGCATAGGCATTGCTGCAAGCTCAGAAATCATAAGAGCAATGACAAGCTCAAAAGGTTGAAGTTGCCCAATTTGTCTTTTTCCCATAATACGCATAATAAATACCACAATAAAATATAAAACTATAGCTCTAAATAATACTATGAACATAAAATCGCTCCTAAAATAATTTTGACATTAATATCTAGTATCTGATGTTAAAGGTATATTATTCTTATTCAGTGTAATTAACCATGAATAATTTTGAATAGACAAAATGCGTTGGAATCGAATTGTAGCAAGATGTAACGGCTCACAGGCAGATGAATTAAACATTTCTCTAATTGACATGTTCAAGCAAACCTCGAAAACTCGAGCATTGTATTTTCCTTAGATAAATGTGAGCAGAATTCTGCTATAGTATTCTTTATATTTGATTAGTAAAAAAAGGTAGTATATAATGATAAATATGAGGGATAGTGCTTTATTTTATTATGTTATAATTGAATAAACATATGATACAAATACGAAAATAACGGGAGGGATATACTTGGATCAACATAATATAATTAATATGATTAAAGATTCGGAATACTTGCCCAAAATACCAAAAGACTTTGGAACAATAATAAAAATGTTTTCAAAACCCATCGATTATGATATAGATCAATGTGTTGAATATTTCTCTCATTTTCCTCAGCTAGAGACGGTTCTAATACAGGAATTAAATTACGATTCGAGATTAAAGCGAGAGATACGAACAATAAAAGAGGCTATTAATTATCTGGGGCCTAAAAATTCTGCTCTCATAATAATTGCTTATGTTACAAGGTTATTGATACCGAATAAGTATGGAAGAACAAAGCTTTTCGATAGTAAGAAATATTGGAAGCATTGCTTAGCAACATCGATGGCTGCATATATGATTTCTGCTGAAATTAAATTATCTGATAAAGATAAATTGTTTACATATGGGTTAATACATGATATCGGAATTACAGTATTAGATATTTGTTTACCAGATTGTTTGGATAAAATTAATGAAATTCACTTAAAAGGAACGCATCAATTAATAGCAGAAAAAATTGTTTTAAATGGAATAACACACGCAGAGATTGGCGGGTGGATATGTAAAGAATGGGGTTTACCGGATGAGATTTCAGATGTAGTTGGATTTCATCATACGCCATTGTTGACGGATAGGAATCTAGATGAGGTAAGAATCATTCATCTGGCAGATTCCATAAGTACCAATTACTATGAAAGACTATTAGGAAATAATACTACATTCATATATACTAATAAAATAATGGAGGCATTGAATGTAAATAGAGAATTTATCGATTATATCATAGAGAAGATACCCTCAGAAGTTGATAAGTTGAATAGAATAATCAATTTTTAAATAAATATGCCATAAATGTTCGAAATAAAAGGTTTCCAGACTTTCGATAGGTAAAATCGATTGAAAACTGTAAAAAGCAAAAACAATAAATTCAATGCCGCCATCATCTGGCGGCTTTCTTTTTGGCTGCCGGTACGCATGATTTACCGTTTACGAACATAGCGAAAGGCAGCAGTTCTTTTACAGAATTTCTGCCTCTGCCTTCATTTATTTTATTTTGCTAAATCATCCCGGCGAGTACGATGTTGTAAAACATGAAGAATTCAATCAGCATTTTTCGATTTTCATTTCGTTATTCTTAACTAAAATTGCATCGTGATTACTGATTGGGGATAAATTTAGTTTAGAAGAGTAGGTGTCTATTATAGTTTGCACAACTTTCTTAAAGGGTGAACTTTCAAAATGTGGCACGGGATAAAACTCGACTAATCCTAAGGCACAATAATCCGTCAAATCTGGAGCTTTTTTCACACTATCTATACCTTTAGCGTATTCTATATTTGGTGATACAATCATTGCTCCAGCTGATTCACCAATGTAAAGCTTGCCTGCATACACTTCATCTTTAATTATTTCATCAGCCCCTGTTCTTTTTAACTCTTGTAAAAGAAAGAACGTGTTTCCGCCAGTTACATAGATAAAATCATTTTTCTTTAGCTTAACACTTATTTCATCCTTGCTGGCTGTAGATATTTCAAGTATATCAACTATAAGTCCCATTTTTTCAAGTGCTTTTCTGCCAGATGATACATAAAACACAACTTTCTCCACTATGCTTGCTGTAGGGATAAAGGTTACCCTTTTACCCATCAAATCTGTTTCAGAATTTGCAAAGATATCTGCAACATCTTTAAAGGATGATGCCAAAAATAGTTTTTTCATAAAGTTGTTTTCTCCTTTTATTTTTTGTGTAATTGTAGTATACTACAAAAAGGTATCATATTGTGACACCATTTATACAAGTTATGATTATAAAGGAGTGAACTAATATAAATAAGTCAGAACGCATAAACGATATGCTACTATTTCTTAATGATAAAAATTCCTTTAATTTAAAAGATATAATGCAACGTTATGCTATTTCAAAAAGTACTGCACTTAGAGATATACAATCATTAGAAGAAATCGGAATGCCTATTTATTCTCAAACGGGCAGGAATGGATACTATGGAATTCTACAAAATCGATTGTTGTCTCCGATTGTATTTAATATTGATGAGGTGTTCGCGTTATATTTTTCGATGCTAACATTGCGTGCTTATGAGTCTACCCCATTTCATTTAAGTGTGGAGAAATTAAAACAGAAATTTGAAAATTGCCTTTCTCCTGATAAAATAGAACTTCTTAGAAAAACAGAAAAAGTGTTTCGATTGGGATCTATTTCACAAAAAAAACATTGTAAATATTTAAAGGATATTTTGCAATTTGCCATAGATGAAAAAGTCTGCGAAGTGAAGTATAGAAAAAAAGAGACTGAAGCTAGCTATATCATACAATTTTTTGATATTTCAGCAAACTTTGGTCAATGGTATGCTACTGGTTATAATTTTCAAGCAGAGAAAATACAAGTGCTGAGGTGTGACAAGGTTATCGATCTTCATGAAAATAGCCAATATTCAGCAAAGGGATTTAATGAATTTGCGGAGTATGGTGATTTGTTATTTAAGGCTGCTGACGCAACAGAGTTTGAAGTATCAGTGTCAAATAAAGGAGTAGACCTGTTTCATAAAGAACATTATCCTTCCATGCGATTAGATTCAGTAAATGGGAAATATTTTATTCGTGGATTTTACAATCACGGAGAAGAAGACTTTATAGCGAATTATTTTATCGGATACGGGAAAAACATATTATCAGTGCATCCGATTGAATTATCTAAACTAATAATTGATAAGACTGAAAGTTTACAATTACATTTTATGTCGATTTAGTTTAGACTTAATGGTTTGAAATCAATGGGTTCTATACTTTCGGTTAATATAACCGATTAATAGAAACCATGTTTTTTATCTTGGAGTAAGATTAAGAAAGTAAAATATGGGGTTAGGGCTGAGACTACAGAATTGCTTTTAGCCTTGTGAGACAAGGAAACTGCTGTTTTAGGATAGATTGAGACTAGAGAATTGTTGTAAAGGATTAAAATGAAAGATTGAGTTTTATTGTGAGACTATTAAAATTAAAATTTAAATCTGTTAAAGAATTTTGTATGTAGAGTATATATATGGTACAATAACTTAACATATAGATAACGTGCCATTGGAGCAATTACTGGGCAAAGAATCGTGAAATGCTCGGGTTGATGTTGGAAACTCAGGATACAAACCTTGCAGCTTGCAGGTTTTACCATTATTGTGGATTTGAACTGGGAGCAGTGGATATTATGCTATATAGAAACTGTTCCAACAGTGATGAAAAAGCCTTATTCTGGTAAATGCTGTTTAGCTAATGAATGATATTGAGAGTAGATAGTACAGTTGGTTCCTAAAAGGCTTCGAACTTAAGGAGGTTAATTGATTGAAAAGAAAAATTATTTTCTTTGATTTAGATGGTACATTATATCGTACTTGCTTAACAGCCTTACCGCCGCTGTATGCTTTGTGTAAGAAATATGGGGTTCGCTTGTCAAAAGAGGATGAGGCTCTTTTATTATGTACAACAACAGCAACACTTTTAGAGAAGGTTGCACCTGATATGACAGAAGAGCAGAAACTGAACTTTCAGCAAGAACTTAAGTTGCTTGAAATTGAAGAAGTCAAGAAACAAGGGATCTTATTTGACGGAGTTAAGGAATTGTTATCAAAACTTAAAGCTGCAGGCAATATGCTTGCTATTTGTGGAATGGGAAGCAAAGAGTATATTGATACTGTAGTTGACAAATGTGAAATAAGACATTATTTCGATGCGATTTTACACAGAATAGAGGGCAAGACAAAAGGACAGGTACTTAAAGATTATTTAATTGCTTATCAGTTCTCATCAAAGAATTGTGTTTTTGTCGGAGACAGTGGAACTGACTTGATGGCAGCGAAAGATAACGGCATACCGTTTATTGGGGTTAGTTATGGGTATGGTGCTGAAAAAATCAAGGGCTCCGCAATTATGGTTGATAGTGTTAAGGAAATCGAACCCGAAATTTATAAAACATTTATTTATTCAAAGATAGAAACAGATGTTGCAAATCTCAAAAAGCCTGTTGTCTTGGGCATAAACGGTGTGGACACATCCGGAAAAACTTTTTTTGCAGAAGATTTAGGTTTATATTTAAAATACCGAGGATATCAAATACAATTGCTTCATATGGACGATTTCCATAACCCTAAAGAAATACGTTATAAGGATACCTCTCCCCAAGGATATATTGATTATGCTTTTGATTTAAACAGATTGCAATCAATTATTACTGAAATAAAGGAGAATGATTCCGATAAAGAATTTTATGTTTTGAACCTAGAATCGAATACATACACAAAAAAACTACCCATTAAAACCACACGAAATACTATTATAATTTTGGAAGGAGTAATGCTTTATCGTCCCCCGATTTGTAGTATAATCGACTATAAAATTTTTCTCGATATCAATTTTGATGAAGTGATCAAAAGGGCTACAAAAAGAGATGTACCGAAATACGGAGTTGAATTTCTTGACAAATATAGAGAGCGCTATATTCCGGCACAAAAAATATATTTGCAAAGCTATAGACCGAAGGATATATGTGACTTAGTTATTGATAACAATGATTATAATAAACCATTGATGTGACAAGGGGATGTGACAAGGGGACGGGGTTACTGACACCATCGTGACAAGGGGACGGGGTTACTGACCCCAGGTATCTATTCTTTGATGTAGTGTCAGTAACCCCGTCCCCTTGTCACCCTTGTCATATTAATATTGATAATAGAAAAGTAACCAGAATTAATGATTCATCGGAGGGAATATATATGACAGATAAAATAATGGTTCTGTATTTTACTGGAACAGGCAACAGCCGTTATGTCGCAGAGAAAATTGCGAATAAAGCTAAGAGCGAACTGCTGAATCTGAGTGATTGGATAAAAAAGAATGAGACTTTTGATATGCAGGCTGAAAATGTGATACTTGTAACACCTACATACGCTTGGAGAATTCCGAGAATTGTACGAGATTGGATACGGAAGGCTGACTTTTCGGCAGTAAAAAAAGTATGGTTTGTAATGACCTGCGGCAGTGAAATCGGATACGCTTCTGCTTACAATCAAAATATTTGTAGTGAAAAACGCTGTGAGTATATGGGAACAGCAGAGATTATTATGCCAGAAAACTATGTTGCCATGTTTAGTGTGCCGAACAATGATGAGTCAAAAGAAATTATTGCAAAGGCTGATCCCGTGATTGAACAAGTAGCCCAAACTATTACTGCAAGAGAAAAGCTTCCCGGGGGAAAGGACAGTCTACACTACAGGACATTGAGCGGGGTTGCTAATCCGCTGTTTTATCTTTTTTGTGTGAAGTCAAAATTATTCAAGATAAATGACAAATGCATTGGTTGTGGTAAATGTGCAAAAAAATGTCCTTTGAACAATATAAGCATTATTGACAGGAAGCCTGTCTGGGGTAAAAATTGCACACATTGTATGGCGTGTATCTGCTATTGCCCCACAGAGACTATCGAATACGGCGAGAAAAGTAAAGGCAAGCCTAGATATCATTTGGATGGCTTGGGGCTTGATGCGAGAGAAAAGGGGATGGTGTGACAAAGGGACGGGGGTACTGACACCAGGTATCCATTTTTTGATGTAGTGTCAGTAACCCCATCCCTTAGTCACAAGCATATTTATTTGAAGTGATAAATATGAAAAAACAGGATTATAGAGCCATGTCGACAATCTGTCTGATATTTAAGTAGAGGAGCCGAGAAAATGAGGCAATATATTAAAGTAGTAAAAATAGCTGTTGGCAGTACTACTGCAATTATGATCGCATATTTTCTGGGACTGGATTATGCCGTTTCAGCAGGAATCATTACACTTTTGACGTTACAGGATACCAAAAAGGAAACCATATTTATTGCAATAAAGAGAATAGCTGCCTTTGTTCTCTCAGTAATCATTGTGTTAATTGTATTCTCTGTTTTATCCTATACACCTATCGCTTATGGAGTTTTTTTACTTATATTTTCCGGAATATGTTATGCTTTTAAAATGTATGACGCAATTCCTATGAATGCTGTATTGGCTTCACACTACATATTAGAAAAAGATATGTCAGCCGCCATGATAGGTAATGAATCTCTCTTATTACTGATAGGAGCTGGTATTGGAATACTATTAAATCTATATATACCCAACAATGTAAGGCAGATACGTGCAAAACAGCGCATCATTGAAGCGGATTTGAAATCTATACTGTCACAGATGGCTGATAAACTTCTGATAGGGGATAAATCTGACTATAATGACAGCAGCTTATTATTGTTAATAGAGCATATTTCCATTGGGTTACAACAAGCATATACAAATATGAATAATACCTTTTTTCAAGAGACCCGCTATTATATTGAGTATATGCAAATGAGGAAACAACAGTCTGAAGTTTTAAAAGAAATCTATGATAAGATAGTAACGATCACTGCGGTTTCTAGTCAATCCCAGGAAGTAGCGGATTTTATCAGGAGCATTTCCAAGACTCTTTCTGAAACCCAAAATGCCAAAGGATTATTGCTTATGGAGGATACCTTATTACTAAAGTTTAAAGAGAGTCCTCTGCCGGTAACACGTGACGAGTTTGAACATCGGGCAGTACTATATAATATATTAATGGATTTTCGGATTTTTCTTAAGATGAAGGAAGAATTTGTGGATTCTATAACAGAGGAACAAAAGGAAAGATACTGGAAGAGTAATGAATAGCCTCTGGCGTATCGGTATGGTTAGACATTGACAGTCTGATATACATTTTGGTAGTGCTATTGCTTGCATGGTTGGTTACACACTTGTTATGCAGGGTGACCGGGAAGAAGAAAAATGAAGACGATTGCTGGAACCTTTTTTTACCGCAGCTCCTAAGACTAAGTGGTGTGTTTTGTAAATTATGTGTTGTAAAACGCTTTACAGATTGTGTTACGGTAGATGAAGCGTTGAAATTATTAAGAAAAGAGAAATAGAGAATTTGTGCTTTTTCGCTAGAGAGAAGCAACACCGCTTATAAAAGAGGCGTTGCTTCATCAAGCAGGCGGATGGTTTGACATTTCGCTTCTGTCATCTTCAGAATCTCCACCATAATTTGTATTTCGCTTTAACAAGTTTAGTGGTTATATATTCAACCGCATCTGGATTGCCGGTATTGATTATTACAGTAAAAGCAAAATCTAATTCAGGAACAACATAACCTCTTGCATAAAAAGTACCCGCGGAACCATCAAAACATGTATAGGTTTACAATACAAAGTATCAAAGTCTAGGAGCTTCGAATGATAATTACCGATTGATGGAAATCTTGTTTTTGTCCTGGCTGTATGGCTTATTACATGAAATATAGGTTAGGGTTGAGACTAGATTGCTTAAATATTGCTCCGAATTCGTTGATGATATTCCTATTATTTGGTATAATGCGGATTGGATGGATAATTATAAAAAACCCCAAAGTGAGGTAAGAGATGCAATTTAAAATAGATTCGATAGTTTTAAGAAAACCCAAGGAAGAAGATGCCAATGGATTTATTGAAATTTGTTCAGAAAAAGATACTATGAAATATTATGGGGTGTCAGGAGCAGATATTGACACGTATGAAAAAGCGATGAAGCAAATTGAATGGTGTAATTCTCTATTTCAGAATAACAGCGGAAGATGGATTATTACGATCGATGGGAAAGACCAGTATATTGGTGATATTGGATTTCATAACTTCCAGGAGAATAATAAGAAAGTCGAAATCGGTTATCGGTTAAAGCAGGCATATTGGGGAAAAGGGATAATGAGCAAATGTATTCAAAAATTAGTGAAATACGGATTTTCAGAATTGGGATATAACAGGGTCGAGGCATATGTAGATCATCGAAATGAGGCATCTGCGCATTTGTTACGTAAAAATGGATTTCTATTCGAAGGCACGTTAAGGGAATGTGAATTTGAGCATGGTTCTTATGTGGATTTAGATGTTTATTCGATTTTAAGAAGAGAGTATAAAAAAGAAGAGAATAAATTAAGCCAAGAGGTTATAGATGAAGAAGAAAATTAAGTATATTATTTTATCAGTACTAATCGTTTCTGCTATATTCCTTTTATTAAATAGTAGAGATTTTATGAATTGGCTGGGTTGGTATATGGTCAAATCTCCTACATATTACCCTACAAGTGATTGGACCATTTCTACACCTGAAGATGAAGGTGTAGATTCGAATAGCTTAATAAAAGGATATCAATATATCATAGATAATAAAATTAATGCCCATAGTTTATTGCTTATCCGTAATGGCAAAATGATAGATGAAACGTATTTCTTCCCTTATCAAAAAGACGATATGATAAATATTCATTCCTGTACAAAAAGCATCATTAGTGCATTGGTTGGCATTGCAATTGATGAAGGTTATATTAAAAGTGTTGACCAAAAGATATTAGATTTCTTCCCAGATAGAAAGATTGATAATATGTCACCTGAAAAGCAGGATATAACAATTCGCAATTTATTAACCATGTCCGCAGGGTTAGCTGTGAAACATCCTGATGAAGATATGAAAGCTTCTAATGACTGGATTCAACATGTGTTGGATTTGAAAATGTCAGAAAGACCAGGCACGAAATTCAACTATAGCGATGCTACTGCTCACCTTTTATCCGCAATTCTTCAAAAAGCCACAGGAGTGAGTACTTATGAATATGCGAACACTCACCTGTTTCAACCAATGGGAATAGAAGTACTTTGGCCGACCGATCCACAAGGGGTGTATTATGGTTTTGGTGAAATTAACATGACACCTAGAGATATGGCTAAGTTTGGGTATCTATATTTAAATAAAGGTGAGTGGGATGGAAAACAATTGGTTTCAGAAAATTGGGTTAAGGAATCAACGAAGAGGCAGTTTGAAACCGGAGTGGGAGATGATTATGGATACCTTTGGTGGTGCCCCAATAGAGGATTTAAAGCTACAGGTTTAGGAGAACAAGTTATTGAAGTGCTTCCGATGTATAACATCGTTATTGTAAGTACAAATGGTTTGGATTCCGGACAAGTGTTTGATTATGACCTATTTCACAGTGCTATAAAACTTATAAACTTAACTCAGAATACAGAAGGATATGACACATTAAAGAAATTGGAGCGACAGCTTGCTCTGCCTCAACTTGAGAATAGTAATTTTATGGTGCCCTCAAAGATGTTCGAAATATCTGGAAAGCAATATAATTTTCAAAAAGGTAATTTGCTAAATATTAGAGAATTAATAATTGATTTCGATCAGGAAAAAGATACTGTAATGAAAGCTATTGACTTTCATGGAGGACAGCTTGAGATAAAATTGCCTTCAGATGGGAGCTATGTAAAAGACACTACTAGAACAAGTAAAAATGATACTGTTTTCATAAAGGGCTATTGGCAGGATGATAAAACATTTGTGATTGCTTATGAAGCATCGGATAGACAATTAATATATGTTACTTTTGATAATGACAAAGTTATTTTAAAATCAGTAAACAGAGGTCAGGTGCTATTTGATAATTTGATTGGAATTCATGAATAGGGATAGGTTAATTCGAGAAACCAAAATCCTCAGATAGTAGAAACTCCAAAGCATAACTGTAAAATCAGTTATGCTTTGAACACCCGACATAATCGAACGGAAATAATCGGGCGTTTGTAATTTGCATCAGTTATACTCAACTCAGGAAGGAGGACCTTGGATGGAATATTTAAAAAGGATGAATCATGCACTTGACTATATTGAAAGTAACCTGGATGGAGAAATTGATTATAATACTGTTGCAAAGCTGGCTTGTTGCTCTATCACTAGTTTTCAAAGAATGTTTTCGTATATTTCCGACATACATATATCAGAATATATTCGGCGCAGACGAATGACATTGGCTGCATTTGAGTTGCAAAACAGCAATTGTAAGGTGATTGACCTTGCCCTTAAGTACGGCTATGAATCTCCGGATTCCTTTTCACGTGCATTTCAAAATGTACATGGGATAATGCCTTCCATGGCACGCAATGCCGGAATATCCTTAAAAGCATATCCACGTATCACCTTTCATATTTCTATTAAAGGAGATGCTGAGATGAATTACAGGATTGAGAAAAAAGAAGCATTTAAAATTGTAGGGGTCAAAAGAAATTTTCAGGGACCTAATGATGACGAAAGTGCTGTTCCAAAGTTCTGGAATGAGATTTATATGAATGGCATTTATGAACAACTCCTGAGTATATCAAATGGTAATCCGAAAGGAGTTCACGGTTTTATACAAGTGTTAAGTGAGGAAAAGGTGAATTATACGATTGCTTGTATGAGTGACAAGGAACCACCGGAGGGTATGAACAGCTATATCATACCCGAATCAACCTGGGCAATTTTCGAAGTTGACGGACCGGTTAATATAGCAATGGCAGATGCATGGAAACGTATTTTTAGTGAGTGGCTGCCAATATCAAGCTATGAGTATGCTGAAGCAATCGATGTTGAATGTTTTCCGTATGAGGGTGATAAGAATGCACCCGATTATAAATTTGAAATATGGTTACCTGTAATTAATCATGAATAGAAGGTGATAGTATGAGTTATTCAATTTTTGAAGATACTTTGGCAGATATGACTTTTACTGAAGTAGAAGAATACGCAAGAAATAACGCTGTTGTTTTGTTTCCTATAGCTGTTATAGAGGAACACGGTCCACATATGTGTTTGGGAACAGATATCTATTTGGCATATCAGTGCTGCATTAAAATTAAAAAGAACTTAGAAAAAGACAATATAAAATCGGTAATAGTTCCGCCGTTTTATTGGGGGATAAATCATTGTACAGGTGCATTTACCGGCTCCTTTTCTTCAGATCAGGAGACTATGAAAAACTCTCTTGTTCAGATTATGAGAAACCTTGATAAATGGGGATTTCATAAAATATTTCCAATTAGTGTACATCTTGATTATGTACACACCCAAGCGATTATAAATGCTGTAGATGAAGCCTACAATAATTATGGTATTGGGAGCTATATGGTCTTTCCGGATGATGTACTAAAGTATTACGGATTGAGCGGTGATGAGAAATATATTATTGCATTAAAAAGTGAAGCTGATGATTTTGCGGTTCAGGATTGTTTAGAGGTACATGCCGGAGGGGTTGAGACAAGCTGGATGCTGTTACATTACCCTGATTTAGTAAGACAGGAGATGGCTAAAAAACTCACTGCTTCTGATATGACAGATAAAGATATGGATATCTGGTATAAAGGAGGAGAAGCAGTTAGAAGAAGAATTCCGGACGGTTATATTGGGAATCCTTCAAATATAAATTATGAAAAAGCAATTTCTTTTGAAAATTCTATGGTAAACGATTATATTAATGCTATTTTGATTGCGCAGAAAAGAGAGCCATAAAAGAAAACCGCTACAATTTTCATTCCCGTACTGGATGGAAGTTGCAGCGGTTTTGTAGATTATAATTTTATGTTATCAGAAGGAGATGCGAACGGACCAGGTATAACCTGAATACCACGATGATTTCCGAAGTAGTCTGCGTCAAAGCGTATCGGTGTACCATCTGCGTTCTCAAAGTATTCTTCCGGTTCGAAGGCTTTGCCGAGAATTTCGGTATTGATCATCCGATCACTGAAATCCTTGAGATAATCGAATACATTTGTGCTTAGAGAATAATGACCGTCTCTTTCAACCAGTTCAACCTTAAGCGCTTGATCCGTTTTTTCACTCATCAGACCATTTACTTCATTTTTCCATGGTTTAGCACCGTTTAGATATACATTTCCTTCACTCCAGACAGGCAGATGACCAAAATGAACAGGCTCTAAATCTCTCATATTAGGATACTGTGTAAAATCAAACTGTGCAATCCATTCATCATAGGTCGGATAGTCATCAAAAACATGGGTGCCGACAAATCTGTTTTCATGCTTAGCATTATTCGCATCTTGATCATCATAGGTCACATAGTCATCGGATGGCCACTTCTGGATAAAAATATTGTTGTAGAAACGGTTGTCACCATGAAGGATGGTCATAAAGCCCATAACTTCCGTACGATGTGGAATGTGATATGGTGTATAGCGCCAAGTGGTACCATCACCTACGCTGGTAAATGATCCACAAATTAGGTTGTGGACCATAGCCACACCTTGTGTAGCAAAACGCAGGCTGACGTCTGAGAGCAGGATGTTGTTATCGATCAGTGTTGGCCCATGGCTGACTTCTACAAATAAATCCTGAGACATCATACTTCCCGGAAGATTCTTGGCATAGGTTGGCCGCTGGTTATCATGAAGCAGGTTCTGGGTAATACGTGTGCCCTGAGCTTCCCAGTCACACCAGATTCCCATGGTACAATGGTGAATATGGTTGCGGCGTATGAGCACATCAATAGCTGCATGCATTTTAATTCCGGAAATTTCTGCTCCGCCAAGTTCCATCATATTATTAATATGATGGATATGGTTGTCCTCAATGGCACTAAACACACCGCCCATTCGACCAATAATACCGCCTTGCTCACAATGGTGAATGTTACAGCGTCGAATGATATGACCACCGATTTTTTCTTTCATCCAACCATGATACTGGCCTCGGCAAGCAGCATCCCGTTCCATCTGGGTAGGGCTCTTTACATGTTTATATGTGAAGTAATGCTCGTTGTCTGGGTCAAGATATTTGCCCAATGAAATACCGGCGCACTTACTGTTTGAGATCTCGCAATCTTCGATAATCCAGCCCTTGCTCCAATGAGGACCGATCATGCCGTCCTGAAATGCTGCAGGCGGTGCCCAAGTGGTGGCAGCCTTTTCGATTTTAAATCCTCTTACTGTATGATATCCGATGCCTGTTTGTGATGGCATAAAACATCTGCGACGGACATTGATTTCTACATTTTCCTGATTGGGGTCATGTCCCTGGAAATTAGCATAAATGATGGTTTCATCTGCTTCTGTGTCCTGTTCGGTATACCATTTATAGATAGACTCTTCCGGTACCCAACTGCATTCATATACTTCGCCCTTGATACATTCTTCTATCGTTGTAGCTTCATACATAGCCTTATCATTTAGATAAACACAGCCGGTATGTTTATTAGGTGCTGCGAAATACCAATCTCCAAATACTAAGGTTGTATAGGGATTATAATCACCAAAAACACTATTTGCAACTCGACATACCCAGACATTTTCTTTGTAATGCTGCCAGTTTTTTATTTGTTCCGCACCAGTTATTACTGCACCAAGGGGTGTTGTACTGGAATAAGTGATACGAGCATCCTCAGTACCGGCATGAATTGGATCTACATATTCCCGGTAAACCCCCGGTGCTACCAATACTTCATCGCCAGGAAGTGCCAGCTTCGCGGCATCACCAATCCGTCGGAATGGTCTCTGTGTGGAACCATTGCCGTCTTTCACAGCATTTGCATCTACATAATATTTCATGGGAAGCCTCCTATTATTGAATTAGTTAAGTTATGATACAACTTCCAACTCTAATTATAACCCTTGATTTTGCATAGTTCAATATGATCTGTCATAATTACCGGCATTGCTACTGCAAAACCCAAAATACTCGTTGATATGTTCCCCAAAACCTTGTAAACTAAAAAAAACGGTTGACATGTTCTAAATGGGAGACCGGAAATTGTAGGATATAGAAAATGTTAAGCAATCTATTAATTAATGCTAAATACTTAGCTATTAAGGAATAACTGAATAATATTTAAAATATAGAAGGGAAGTAGAAGTATGATTGCATCACAATATAAGATAATTTTACCAAGTAACTATGACATGGATATAATAAGAAAGAGAGTTAAGGATAATGGTCATAAAACAGATGGATTTTATGGCCTAAAATTTAAACTATATTTAATTACAGAAAAGGGGATACATAATAATTTACAAAATAGTTATTCTCCATTATATATTTGGAATGATAGTAATGGATTAAATAAATTTTTATTTGAGGGATTTTATGATAACATCATAACATCATTTGGCTGGCAGAACGTAAATATTGGAGTACCATTAATTGATAACACAACGAAAAGAATTAAGGAGAATAATTTCTTATTTGAGATAGAAGGAGAAATTGAACCGAAAGAAAGTTTGAACAACTTAAAAAATGACATTATAGAAGCTATACCTAAAATTGAAAATGCTGAGTATGTAGTAATATATAATCCGGATAAATGGAAATATCATGTATATTATTTTATTGATGATTTAAGAAAAGTGAAAAAAGAAAGAGGTGTAGTCTATAACATACTTTATATATCACAATAAAACAGTATACATATTCCGATGAATTTAAATCAGTAATCAAAGGTCAGGCGCTATTTGATAATTTGATTGGAATTATGAATTGGGATAGGTTAATTCGGGAAACCAAAATCCTCAGATAGGTGGTGACAAGGGGTTGCGTGACAAGGGGACGGGGTTAATGACACCACATGATGGTGTCATTAACCCCGTCCCCTTGTCACGCAACCCCGTCCCCTTGTCACGTTGAGAGTTGACTCCTTACAATATCCGCCAGGATTTTTGCGCTATGTTCAATGCCGAACCGGCTACTGTCAATCATTAAATCGTAGCCGTCGTATGCATTTTTCAAATCAGGACAATAATGATGACGGTAATTTTCTCTGGCCCTGTCAACCTCTTTGATCATTTTTTTTGCTACTTTTAAATCCATTTGCAGGGTTTCCGTACAATTCTGAAGCCTTTGCTCATAGGGTGCATAAATAAATACATTCAAACATCGGGGATGATCTCTCAAAACGTAGCCGGCGCACCTTCCTACGATAATGCAGGACTCTCTTAGGGCTATGTCCCTGATAATGTTTGATTGAACACTAAATATCTCATCCTGAATGTTGGCCACACCCATGCCCAAAGGATATTTTCTTTTGAAGAAATCAGGAGGTACATTTTCTTCTTCATTGCTGATGACCGGTATGGGCTGCCCCATCCTCTTTGCTGTAGCTTCAACGATATCTCTGTCATAGAACTCCACAGAAAGCTCCTGAGACAACTTCTGAGCGATTGATCGACCAAAGCTGGCGAATTGTCTTGATATTGTTATAACATAGTTTTCCAAAAGTTAAGCCTCCTTTGCGCGGTTTATCTAAGTATAGCAAAAGGCAATGACTGTATTCATACAAATCAAGCTAACAACTTTAGAGTGTACGGGTTGTAGCCTTTGGAATCCGAGGATGCTTTTGTATATATCTGACCAGGGAGGACAATAGAAAGTTAATGACAAAATAAATAATCGCTGCATAGCCAAACAGAACAAAGACATCTGAAACATTGATGGAACCGGTGCCGTTATATCTGTTTGCCGCGCTCAGCAAGGTTTTTACCCTGCTCATTAACTCGATAACTGCGATATTGGCCAGATAGGAAGAGTCCTTAATGGTTGTGATAACCTGGCTGAGCAAGGTGGGGACGATATTTCTGTAAGCCTGGGGCAGTACAATGTAGATCATAATCTGTACTGTACTAAAGCCCTGAGAATGTCCGGCTTCAAACTGTCCATGGGGTACGGAGTTCAAACCACCCCGCACAATCTCGGCAATGACTGAGGAAGTGAATAGTATCAGAGCCATGGAGCCTTTAAACAACAACTTTACCTCTACCGAAGTCAGTCCGAACATTTTCTTGGACAGAAATTCCGGCACCGGGAAGAACACCAGGCAGATAAATATCCACAACAATAGGGGCGTATTTCTGAAAATCTCTATATAAGCTGTAGCTAACCATTTGAATATACGGTTGCGTTTACTTTTGCAGTAGTTCCTGACAAGTGCCAGGATGGAGCCTAAAAGCAGACCGATTCCGACAGCGACAACGGATATTATCAATGTAAAGGCAATACCTGATAATAAATAGCTAAGAACCGTCGGATTTTTTAACATGGACAAGCTATTACCCAATGTATTCATTACTTAGCCACCATCCCTTTCGTCAAAGTGTTTTGCGCTTCGACCGTCCTTGACTCTCTCTTCTTCAGAGAATTCTCCCAGGTGCTTGCAAGGGTCGATAGCGGAAAGCAAATAATAAAGAACAGAAGTCCGCTTAACAGGTACGCAGGCGCATAAGCTCCACCGGTTGAGGCGCCTGTAACAAAGCTGTAGGTTACAGAGATAAGATCGGCCCCTCCGATGATGTAAAGACAGGAAGTGTTTTTTATTAAATTGACAACCTGATTAGCCATGGGTGGAAGGATGATTTTAATACTTTGGGGCAAAATAACGTAATACATTTTTCCTATGTAGTTAAACCCTTGCGAATCAGCAGCCTCAAACTGTCCCTTGGAGATAGAGCCAATTCCGGCCCGTACAACCTCAGACATATAAGCGCCGTGATAGACACCGAGAGAAATGGTTCCGGTAGCAATGATTCCTATGCTGTATCCCGAAAAAGCAAGAGCGTAATACAGGCAACACAACTGAAGAACCAGCGGTGTGTTCTGTATCAGCTCCACATAAACACGGCTTATTCCCCTTAAGAATTTTTTGCTGCTGGTAGCCATCAAACCGAAGATTATCCCGAGCACCAATGATAGTAGCAGAGCGAACAATGCCATTCTACCGCTATTTAGCAACCCCAGCAGAAAGGTGGAACGGAATGTCCATACTTTTTCCCATCCAGATATAGAAAATAAACCCTCCATACCATTTCCTCCTGTTCAATTCATTATGCCAATGATTCCTGATGATGTTACAATAATCAGTCAGTATTATTGACTTTATAACAAGGGGCTTCGCAAGAGGCGAAGCCCTGTAGCTCATTCATTTTGTCAAAATGCTTACTGCAAATTGTTCTCTTTAATCAAGCTGTCGATGGTCCCATCGCCCAACCATCCGGTAATCAGCTCTTCAACGAACGGCGAGAATCCGGAGCCTTTCTTTGTTGCAACACCATAGTTCTGAGGTGCGAACTTCTCCTCAATATAGGATCTGCCCTCGGTATGGTATACAGCAAGGATGGACTTATCCACGCAGAAGGCATCTATTTCCTTAGCGCTCAAAGCCGTAGAGATTGTTGGATAATCATCAAACTGCTGGAAGGAAACACCGGTGGTCCAGGTTGCAGGATCAAAGCTTTCTTCATTAAAGCCGTCTTTACTGATAAGTCCACCTTCAATCATGGCATTAACCAGCGCTTTTGCAGAAGTTGAACCGGAGGAAACGCCAACCTTCTTATCCGCTAAATCTGCAAGAGACTTAATTCCGGAGGAGTTTTCAACCAGAACGGTAACATAGTCTGTAAAGTAAGGTGTTGAGAAGTCCCAGTTCTTCTTTCTTTCATCTGTGATAGTAAAGGTTGCAAGCACGCAATCGATATCACCGGAGTCTAAGAGCTCGGTACGAGTAGCGGCTGTTACGGCAGTATACTCGACGTCAACACCTAACTTCTCAGCAATTTTCTCAGCCAATGATATTTCAAGTCCGGAGTATTCCTTTGTCAACGGATCTTGATAACCAAACCCGATAACGGCATTTTTAACGCCTACTCTCAGTACACCACGGTCAATAATCGCTTGTACATCAGGTGAAAATTTTGTTTCTGTACCTGTAGGAGCTGAACTTGCAGGTGTCGATGTTGTGCTGCTGTCGCCGGCTGAATTACCACAGGCTGCCAGGGATACCAGCATGAGCACACTTAGCAATAAACCTACATACTTTTTGAAGCTTTTCATTTCACATGTCCTCCTTTATATTTATAATTTTTTGATTGATTATGGGATTACCTGACGAATTCCACCGGTACTTCAGGTTATCAGTCTCCTTAACGGATAATCTTACTGAGAAATTGCTTCACTCTGTCATTTTCAGGGTTTGTAAAGAAATGCTCCGGTGCGCCCTCTTCAATGATCTGGCCATCCTCCATAAAAACAATTCGGTCTGCAACCTCTCGTGCAAAGCCCATTTCGTGGGTAACCACAACCATGGTTATATTTTCTTTGGCCAGCTTAATCATGACGTCCAGAACTTCCTGAATGGTTTCAGGATCCAGTGCAGATGTGGGCTCATCAAACAAAATGATTTTTGTCTGGGCACACAGTGCACGGGCAATCGCTATACGCTGTTGCTGTCCCCCCGACAGGGTAGTTGGGTAAACATGAGCCTTTTCCCTTAGTCCGACAATATCAAGGTAATGATATGCCAGATCCTCAGCTTCTTTTTTACTTTTTTTATGTAGTTTCAGAGGAGCCAGTGTCAAATTTTTTAATACAGTCATATGGGGATAGAGATTAAATTGCTGAAAAACCATGGATATTGATTCCCTGACCAACCTGGTCTTTGTTTTTGAAGTTATTTGCTCTCCATTAATATAGACACTTCCGCTGGTGGGAACCTCCAGAAAGTTCATACACCGGATAGCTGTGGATTTCCCCGACCCCGAAGGTCCGATGATTACCAGCTTCTCGCCCTCCGCAACTTCCAGGTTTAAGTTTTTAAGTACATGAAGATCCCCAAAAAACTTATTTACATTTTCCATCTTGATCATGATGCCACCTCTTTTCTTAATCCTGTAAGTGGATCTAAAGTAAAACAAAAATGGCGCCTGAAATTCAGACGCCATTACCTTGAATGCAGTTAATTATAAATGGAAATTTATTTTTTGTCAAGAATGTATCAATTACTTTATTTTACTTTATTCAACTCTTAGCTGGACTACCTAACTTATTCATTGATTTTGATGTTGCCATAGGAGGCATCACAATTCTATTTAAAAATGTAACCGATTTTATGGTTATTGATCTTTTATATAAATTCATGAGAAACCCTTTCTTTCGTTGCTTCTTTTCTGTTTTTACTTTATAATAACTTAAATGCTACATATTAGACAATATGCACTTTTTAATGAGATACTATCAATAGGAGAGTACGAGTAAATGAATATGGAAAGTAGCAACAGAAGCAGGTGTGAAGATGCTTAACTTTCCCTGCAATGTTTCACCGGATGAATTGAGTATCTCAAATATAGTGATAAGCCATTGATATGTGTCACAAACCCCGTCCCCTTGTCACGCCCCCTTGTCACCCCCCTTGTCATATGATATTTTTGTGCATCAAATGCAAGGTTACAAACACTTCAATATGATAATATGAATCCTGAGGAGGAGATAGGATGGATTGGCTAAACAGAATGAACAATGCTATTGACTACATTGAAGCAAACCTGGCTGATAGTATATCGTATGATAAAGCCGCACAAATTGCTTGCTGCTCAACGTATCATTTTCAAAGAATGTTCTCATCTATTGCCGATGTTCCATTGTCTGAGTATATAAGGCGTAGACGTCTGACATTAGCTGCTTTTGATCTGCAGACAAGTGACATTAAAGTTATTGATGTGGCTTTAAAATATGGATATGAATCGCCTGAAGCATTTAGCCGGGCGTTTAAGAAACTGCATGGAGTAATGCCGGTATCAGCGCGCGATATTGGCGTCGCACTCAAAGCCTATCCCAAAATGACCTTCTCAATATCAATTAAAGGAGATACTGCAATGAATTATCGTATTGAAAAAAGAGAGGCTTTTGATGTATTTGGTGTTTACACAGAAATTAGCACAGACCAAGAAAAAGTGTTTGATCAAGTACCGGTATTTTGTAAGAGATGTGATGATGACGGTATAACAGAGGAAATGAACCATCTTTTAGGCCGTTTTAATGACAGTTATACAATCTCTGCATTATATGACTTTTCAGAAACATCATTTAAGTACATGTTATGTAATTATTTGCCCAAGGGGTTATCAATTCCTTCAAAATTTACGGTACTTTCGGTTCCTTCATCAACATGGGCCATATTTGATGTGCCCGAGTGTGAAATGCAGAGTGCATGGAAACGTATTTGGACGGAGTGGTTTCCCACATCTGAGTTTGAAACTATTGAAGGTGTTCAATTTGAAATGTACTACGGATTGGCGAAACATAAGAATGGTTTCGGGGAAATATGGATCCCTGTAAAGAAAAAATAATTCATGTGGAGACTTGTCTGCTAAACAAGGTGAAATGATAATTGAATGAATGGCTAATAAATGGGGGAGTAGCATTTTAGATATGGATGCTTCTCCCTCATTTTATATTGTCAGTATTATTCCTTGAAGTATGCGAAGATTTCCTATATTACTTTCTTGTGATATTGAGTAAATTTTTTGCTTGCATCCTTATGCTGCATGTTTTAGTTGATTTCAAATTGTACTGTGCTTTAACCAAATAAACACCTGTCATAATTATTATAATCCCTAAAACTTCTTTCGCGGACAAGCTTTCAGAGAAAATAAAGAAGGAGTAGATGGATGCTATTGCCGGCTGAGATAAGCAAATAACGGATGATAAATTAACTGTTACTTTTCCCTGACAATGAGCCAGCAGATTATGCCCTATAACTTGCAGTAAGAGAGTCAGTCCTAAGAGAGGCCAGAGCTGGCTCGTTCCATGTGGTACCTGAAACCCTTCTACCAGACTTGCTGTGATTAGTAGTGTAATCACGCTTCCGAAGCCGCTGACAAACATAATTACACTACTGCTGATTCTGTTTCGTAAACGGTAGGATATCAGCAGGAATCCAGCATAAAAAAGTGAAGCGCACAGTGCTAGAAAATCTCCAAAAAAGCTTGAACCGTTTGTATCAGTTTTTCCTGTAATCAGAATAAATACACCGGCTATCGTTATAACCGCACCTGCTAAAAAGAATTTAGGTATTCGTTCTTTGAAAATAAAATATGAAAAAGGGACTACTGTAAATGTAGTCAAATTGGTTAGTAGATTCGCATTTGCCACAGAGGTATGATGAAAGGACAAATTCCAGAGTGAAATATCTCCGGCAAGAAAGATACCGGCTAAGAGCAAGATAACTATGTCCTTCTTACTAAGCTGTTTTAAATGTTTGTAAGCCAGAGGAAAAAGCAGCGGCAGGGAAAACAACACCCGGTAAAAGCCGGTATTGATTGGGGATAGTGCGCTGATTTTTACCAGAATGCCTCCTGTAGCCAGAAAGGCAATTGCCAGAAGTTCAAGTATAATATATTTTGTTTCATTTTTCCTAACTGTATTCATAATATATCATTCCCTTCGATATTTCGCTTAAGCGGTATATATGATATAATACAAACTATAAGGCACCAAGGAAAGAGCCTCTAAGAGAAAATGTGATGGTGCCACTTCGGGGGGAGAGTATGATATTTATTAATAAAGACGGCAAAGAACCGTTATATATGCAAATCTATCTGCAAATTAAAAATGAGATTATAGATGGTATATTAAAAGAGGGAGAGGTATTGGCCGGTAGTAGAAGTATGGCAAAGACATTAGGAGTTAGTCGTAATACGGTGGACAATGCATACAGTCAACTGTTAATGGAGGGATACATAACACCGGAGCGAGGAATTGGTTATACCGTTTTGGAAGTTCCTACGCTTCCAAAAAGCTTTAGACCGCTGTACATGGAGGCTCCTCCAAAACCCAAAGCGGATAATGATGCTTCGCAACATGTGGTTTATGATTTGACTAACAGCAGCCATACGAGTGATCTTTTTCCTAAGAGACTATGGAGAAGGTATACGCTGGAATGTCTTGATAGGTTAGAGCAAGAAGAAAGATTATCAATACATCTCGATAAGCAGGGAGAACTGTATTTGCGACGCAATTTACGTGACTATCTTGGACGGATAAGAGGTGTTTGCTGCTCTGTGGAGCAGATAATAATTACCAGTGGCATACAGCAATCCTTGGATATTATATGCAAATTGTTGCCACAAACAAGTCCTATGATTTTTATGGAGGAGCCGGGTTATAATAAAGCGGCTGCGGTATTCATGAATGCTGGACGGGTTGTCCAGACATTTCCGGTAGACGACAACGGGCTGGTGGTATCAAAGCTTCCTGCTTTGCGAACAGTAGGTGCAACTTATGTAACACCATCTCATCAGTTCCCGACCGGTGCGATACTCCCCATTGGACGGAGGTATGAACTGCTTAAATGGGCTGTGGAGAATGACTCGTATATTATAGAAGATGATTTTGATAGTGAGCAGCGGTACTACTCGAAACCTGTCCCATCTTTGCAATCCATAGATACAGATGATCGTGTGATTTACCTTGGAACATTTTCGAAAGCTCTTTCGCCCTCCATAAGAATGGGATATATGATTTTACCCATGAAACTAATGAAAAGTTACCTTAATAAATTCCAATATTACAATAGCACGGCACCATTACTGAACCAATATATTATTGGAAAATTAATTGAAACAGGTCAATATGACCGCCACATCCGTCGTTTGAATAGAGTATTCAAGAAAAGGCTGGAATGTTTTCGGGCTGAGTTTTCTAATGCTAATGATAAAATTAGAATTTCAAGTAATGGTACGGGACAGTATTTTCTATTACAGTTCTCTGAAAATGTAACTCAGGAAGTTCTGATAGAAGAAGCACTAAGGTATGGAGTAAAAGTATATTCTACGATGCAGTTCTGGCAGGATAAGGCTGAATGTCCCCCTAATACACTGTTTCTCGGTTTGAGTAAAATTGATATTGATGATATTCCGGACTGTGTGATGCGGTTAAAAAAGGCTTGGGCAAAATGGCTGTAACTCGATGGGTTGAGGACTTGGGAAAAGAATAAATTCCAGAGGAAGGAGAATTTGATGAAAGATGTAGTTATGATAGTAGAGTCTGAATTAAATAGAATAAGCAGCACATCTACTGGAAGCCATCTCAAAACGGGAGAAATCAGAAAACTATCGGGAAAGTTATTTCAAAATTTACATGATAAATCAAGAGAAAATGTAATTGATATATGTGAGTCACTATTAGAACAGCGAAATTGGCCAATGGGTGTGATTGCTTTTGATTTTGCTTTACGAATAAAGAATCATTTTGATAGTAATACTTTTTCTATTTTTGAAAGTTGGCTTATTAAGTATGTGAGAGGATGGGGTGATTGTGATGATTTTTGCACCCATGCTTTTGGTGAACTTATTAGTCAGAATACTTATCTTGTACAGAATATTATTCCATGGACGAAACGAGATGAATTTTGGATGCGCCGCGCTGCGGCTGTTGTGTTAATACCTTCTATTCGTCAGAATAAATATAAAGAGACCAACCCAATAGTAATTTCAGATTTAATTATGAAAGATAGTGAAGATCTTGTTCTAAAAGGATACGGTTGGATGTTAAAAGAATTGTCTAAGAAAGAGCCTGTACTTGTATATGATTATTTAATGAAAAATAAGGATGATATGCCTCGTGTAGCATTTCGTTATGCTCTTGAGAATTTGGATAAAGAAAGAAAAACTGAGTTGATGAATTTATAAGATTATGTACAGCGTCTAAAACTGTTGATATGTTTCTATGGACACAGACATCAATAATGACCACTCGGACCTCGTGGAGTGCGTAGTGATAATGTTGAAAAGTGAGAGTGTGGAATGGCACCCTGAATGCCTCCAAGTACTTTCTACAAAGGATTGTATTCCAAGAATATATAAAGAGGAGAGTAGAATAAGATAGGTATTTATTCCGTGAAAAGAACATGAAATATAAAAATATAGTATATGCCAAGTTTATAGATCGCAAGAATCGTTTTGTAGCGCGGGTTGAACTTGAGGGTAAGCTTGAGACAGTACATGTAAAGAATACAGGGCGTTGTAAAGAGCAGCTTTTGCCGGGTAGCTCAGTTATACTTGCGAAAACAGATAATCCGGCAAGAAAAACACAGTACGACCTGGTAACTGTATATAAGAATGGTCTAGGCTGGGTCAACATTGATAGTCAGGCGCCCAATATGGTAGTGAAGGAATGGTTGATAAATTCATCGGTACTTTTTAAAAATATTACATTGATCAAACCAGAATATATTTATGGAAAATCCCGCGTTGATTTCTATCTGGAATGTGACTCTCGAAAGATTTTGATTGAGGTCAAAGGCTGCACACTGGAAATCGACGGTATTGGATATTTTCCTGACGCACCGACCGAACGAGGGATAAAGCATTTGTACGAGCTTGCTGAAGCAGCCGGAAAAGGATATGAGTGTTATATCGCATTTGTCATCGCTATGCCAAGTGTTCGAATAGTACTGCCAAACATGAAAACACACCAAGAGTTTGGTAAAGCTCTGAATGTAGCAACAGAAGCAGGTGTGAAGGTGATTTACTTTCCCTGCAATGTTTCACCGGATGAATTGAGTATCTCAGATATAGTAATAAACAATTAATATGTGTCACAACCCCCGTCCCCTTGTCACCCCCGTCCCCTTATCACACAAAATCAGATTCTGTCATATTATGGTGTAAAAGGAGTTTTTTCAAACTTGGAGGTGAATTTTATTAGAATAATAAAATTTCTCATTACTTTTATACTACTACTAATTGCAATAATTGCATTTTTCATATTCTACGAACCGCCGATCGTTGTACCGGAAGACTATCCTACAATACAGACTGCAGTAAATGCTGCTTTACCCGGAGATTGGATACTCGTAAAAGAAGGAGTATATAATGAGCAGGTGGTAATCGGCAGTACGAAAAATAATCTTAATATCATAGCAAAGGATAAAAATGTAGTGCTGGAAGGTACCGGAGTTGGAAATGCATTTACTTTAAATCAGGTGGTCAATGTTAAAATACAAGGATTTCGTATAAATAATTATGACATTGGTATATTCTTTGATCATGTTAATGGATGTTTATCTAAAAAGAACAAACTCACCAATCTTGTAACCGCAGGTGTTTCAATAGAAGGCGGTAGTGATAACAAAATAGTGAAGAATAAAGTTAGTAACTCAGTTATTGGATTTCTCTCAACGGTATCTAATCACAATTATATAACTAAAAATGGTATCACATATAATATAGTAGGAATTTTTGAGGTTAGTCAAAATGATATAATATCTTCGAATAAAATAACGAATAATTCGGAAGGAATTTTTAGCAGCGGAAAGTCAAGTGAGATTGTAAGAAATCATATTGCTGACAATAACGGGATTGGCATTGAACTCGTTGATAGTGAAAGTGATAAAATAGCAAAAAATAAAATACTAAATAATTCGAACCAGGGAATTCGAGTCACATCTGAAAATCTTAATCCGGTCATTATAGGCAATATAATTAAATATAATAATGGTGGTATTGAGTTCGAAGGTACACCCACTGACCCTGGTAATAATAACCCGCTAATAAAGAAGAATATCATTAGTAAGAATAGAAATGATGGCATAAAAACAGCAACTAATTCTTGTTTCATTGTCAAAAACAAAATAACCAAAAACTGCGGAAACGGAATTAATGCGCCAGGGGTGTTGGAAGCTAACGCGATTTCTAATAATAAAATAGCTAATAATAGACGAAATGGTATTCTTATCAGCCAAGGTAATGATAACATCATAAATAAAAATTATATTAAGGCGAATAGATTAAACGGCATTCAAATTGACACAGGCTCGTCCTCCAATATTATTACTTTGAACAAAGTATATAAAAATGGAGTGAACGGAATACAATTTGACAGTACGGACACAACCTTAATAAGGAATACCAGTTCAAAAAATGCGGAAGCCGGTATCGTAATCAATGGAATCAATACTTTATTAACTAACAATATTACAGTAAAAAATGGAACAGACGGGATACGGATTAATAGTAATGTCAATTTAATAACTTCTAACCAAAGTTCTAAGAATAAGGATAACGGTATTGAATTAAATGGTAGCAATAATTCAGTTGAAAGCAATATTACGAAGAAAAATAAAAATGACGGTATTCAGGTTAATGGTAACAATAATGTTATATCCGAAAATAATAGTTTAAAAAACAAAGAAGTAGGTATACGAGTAAATGGTAATAACAATTTAATTGAAGACAATACGGCATTAAATAATAAAGCCTTTGATTTAGAGGATAATGGCACAGGAAATACATTCATAAATAACTTTTTTGAAACAAGTAATAATATACCTTAAGTTTAGACTTGACCAAAATAGTATTATAACACCCACTGATCGACTATCGGTGGGTGTTATTATGTGTTTTCGGAAATGATTATGTATTCCGATAAGATAGGGCAAGATTTCAGAAGTAAATAAACAGACTTTTTACTATAATGAGAATTAATCGAAGCAGAACTCTTATAGAAAAAGTCTTTTTATTATGCGGAAATATAGAGATGTTATGAAAATACTTATTTTCTGTAACTACATAATTGCAGTATTGCTATAGGGTAGAACTAGAATAGGAGAAGTTATCGATGTTAAATGAGTTGCTTTCTGAATTGAAAAGTCGCGGGGTTAATATAGTCAAAGTAGTTGATATATCCATGCTATCGGCAAAGGAAAATCGAGGGTATAGTGTGGCTATTTTGATAGGGGTTGCCTTGAGCCCCGGCTATATTTCTCGCTTGTCAAAAGTAAACGTCTCAGACTGTAAGGAGTTTTCCGAAAAGGAGCATGCTGTCGATGAACTGGCAGAATGGGTGGCTGATTATATTAAAGCACAAGGTTTCAAAGCATATGCTCAATCGGAAAGGAATCTGATAGATGGGGATTATGATGCTGATTCAAAAACCACTCCTTTGCCCCATAAAAAAGTTGCTATGTTAGCAGGATTAGGGTGGATCGGAAAAAGCAATTTACTGGTTACTCAGGAATATGGAAGTGCATTGTGTATGTGCAGCGTGTTGACAAATGCTCCATTTCCTGCGCAGAAAAAGCCAATCATGAAATCTAAGTGCGGTGCATGTCGTATCTGCAAGGATATTTGTCCGGCGAAGGTTATCCATGGTACCCAATGGGAAGAAGGTATCGATCGTGATTTAATCATTGATGTATATCATTGCGAGGGATGCTTAAAATGCATGATCAAGTGTATATGGACACAGCGATATATAAATAGCAACATATATGAGAAAGAGTTATTATGATGATAGGAGGGAGTAAAAATGCAGAAAGAGAAAGTAAGCTCAAGTCAGTTTTTTGTGGGCTATTGCGAGACTGAACTTATGGATCATAATTGCGGAGTTACATTTCCTATGTCCATTATGTATCCTACAAATCAAGAAGGAAAAGTGGAAACGATCGGTCCGTTTCAATTAGACATATCAATAAATGCACAGCCTATAGAGGACAAATTACCTCTGGTACTGATCTCTCATGGAAGCGGAGGTGGCAACTTGCTTTATAGAACGATTGCTCATTATTTAGCGAGCAATGGTTTTATAGTAGGAATGCCTGAGCATCCATTTAATAATTTTAATAATAACACATTGGAAGGCACAGTAGAAAATTTAGTAAGCAGACCAAGACACATTAACATTGCCATTGATTGGTTCTTTGAACATGAGAAATTCTCAAGAGTTCTAAAAGTAGATTCCATTTCAATAATAGGTCATTCTACCGGTGGTTGTACTGCATTATCAGTGGCTGGAGGCATACCAACATCATTGCCTAGCGAATCATTGGACGGAAAGCCGAAACAGATCAATGTTGCACATAATAGCGCAATTTGTTCACTTGTTTTACTGTCTCCGGGAACAGTATGGTTTAAAGACAAAGGAGCTTTAGATGGGGTGGATATCCCGATTTTATTGCTTGCTGCTGGAAAGGATCAGTTCATTTCACCTTCCCAAGCTCAGATTATTTTAGATGGAGTAGCTGATAGTAGTAAGGTAGAGTATAGAATTGTAGAGAATGCCGGGCATTTTTCCTTCTTAAGTCCATTTCCGGAATTCATGATTACACCGGAATTTTTCCCTGCATTAGATCCACCTGGATTTGACAGACAGAAGTTTCATAATGAACTTAATCTTGAGATATTAAATTTCTTCATGAAAACTATGTAAAAAATAATTCCTTACTTTTTCTAATAGGAAGGGTAAGGAATTTTTGTATTCTTTGACTATTTGTGGTATTATTGTGAATTTAAAGCAAATAGTTTACAATTCTGTTATGCTACCAGAACAGATGTGATGAATAAGTAAGAAAAGAAGGGAGAAATACAAATTTGAGTGGAGTGGATAAACGTAACAGGCTTGATGAAGAACCTTTTTCATATAGAGTATCAAAAGATAAAAAGGTATTTATTTCTTGGCATGGAAGACAAGTGACGATATTAAGTGAAAAGGATAGTAGTAAATTCTTGGAACGTGTAAAAAATGCAGACTTAAAAGAGACTCAATTAATTATGGCTAAGGTAACAGGGAATTTTAAGCATGGTAATGAAAAAAAGTGATCGTTCCAAATTTCCAAATAATCGGTTGTAATAAAAATTAGGTATTTTAATATGCAGAATTTCTGATTATAATAGGGCTAAGTTTTATCTGAAGCAAAACCTACAACTGATAACATAAAGAGCAATTTGAAAGGATGGGTAGAGTATGATTGTATCAAAGATCATTCAAGGGATGATTGATTATTCAGATGGGAATCTTCATGACATCAATCATTTTATGAAGGTATGGGCATATGCCAAAACTATTGGTGAAAGCGAAAAGATTGACAAGGAAAAGCAGCTTATCCTTGAAGTTGCAGCCATCTTACACGATATCGCCTGCCCGTTGTGCAGAGAAAAATATGGAAACACGAACGGCAAGTATCAGGAAAAAGAAGGCGTCCCCCTTGTGGTTGAATTTCTAAAAGACTTTGAGCTTAGTCAGGCACAGGTGGATCGTATTGCCTTTTTGGTTGGACATCATCATACATATGTGGATGTGGATGGACCAGACTATCAGATACTCCTTGAAGCAGATTATATTGTCAATGCGGATGAAAGCGGGTATTCCAAAGAGAATATTGCCAATATCTGTAACAGGTTGTTTAAGACACAGACCGGTAAATCTTTGCTGAAAAGCATATATGGAATATAGAGTTTGATTAATGATAAAGCCGCATTCATTAAGGTGATTGGTGCTTTCCATAAAGAAGAAATAAGTTGTACGGGTTGTTGCGCTAATGCAACAACCCATTTTTTGCTTCATAATCATAATCAACCAGATTAACGTCCGGAAGAATCCTTTTGAGGAATGAGACAATAATCATGTACATAATTGGAATTGTCATTTCTGAATTTCAATGGGGTACACCCCATCATATCATGGAACGTCTTTGTGTAATGGCTTGCACTTGAAAAACCGGTGGCATAGCTGATCTCTGTTGTACTCAAAGCTGTTTTGGTTAATAGTTCAATACTCTTTTGAATACGATAGTAGATCAAATATTCTCCGGGGGTCTTTGAAGCATATTTCTTGAATAGCTTTGTACAAAGAGTTTTTCCCACATTTCCTGCAGCAGCAATCTCCTCCAAAGAAATTCTTTCCATATAATGATCCTGTATAAACAGCATCATGGATTTGAAGGTGCCAATTTTTAAAGAAGTAGGCTCAGCTGTCATAGGTGGGATTTCGACATGCTTGTAAATGGTTTTCCATATTCTGAAAGAAGCTTCTATAATATCTAACTCTACGATTTTGGGATCACAGTACTCAAACAATCTTTCAATTTCCTCAATAATAATGTGTGTCCAGTCATTTCGATTTAAAAGTAAATAATCAAAAGAATTTGGACCCAGTAAAGGTGCCAGATAAGTCTGTTCAATATATTTATTACTATATAGGAGAGATGGGTGAATAATGCTGCAATAGTAAGCACAAGGCTTCCCGGGGATAGAATGATTGGAATGGATACGCTTTGAATTAATACAGATTCCCTCCCCTGCATGAAGTATTATGAATTTTCCGTTGACGTTATAGTTTAATTCACCATCAATGATATATAGAAATTCAAAATCTTCATGCCAGTGTTCTGTTACATAATTGGTTTTATCAGCAGCAAAATAGGTTTTCACTGCAAAACACTCAAAAAGTGGATTGTTATATTCTACAATCTGAGATCTGTCACTGCGGGTTGTAATCATATTACTCACATTTGTCATAATATCGCTCCATCGTGATATATTTTGATATTATTAAGCTGAAAATAGATATATTATTCGTTGTTTGAACGATATTATTATAATAAAAATTTGAATTACTTGCAAGTGAAAAGGAGAGAGATAATGAAAATATTGACAGATAAACAATACTTTGGAGATGGGAAATTTTACAAGAAAGCATTGCTGATTGGAATCCCTGTGATGCTGCAGTCATTGATACAAAGCCTTGTTTCGTTGATTGACAGCTTCATGGTATCAGGACTTGGAGATATCAAGATGTCGGGTGTTAATATTTCAGGACAGATTTTATTTATCTTCATGATATTACAAGGTGCAGTTTGCACGTCAGGTGGAATTTTTCTTACACAGTTTTCCGGAGCAAAGGATAAGAAAGGGATGCAGCAGTCCTTTGCATTCAAAATTGTAACCTCCTTCTTTTTGGCAATCATTTATTATCTTGTGACCATGGTCTTTACAAGAAAAATACTAGGACTTATGGTCATTGGAAATACACAAGCGGATTTGATCTTAGATCAAGGTGAGAAATACATGTTTTTAATGGGCTTCATTGGTGTGCAGGCGATCATTTCCTATATTATCGCATCCTCTTACAGGGAGATAGGAAAGGTAAAAGTGCCGCTGATTATCTCTATTACTGCTGCATTGATCAATACTATCTTAAACTGGGGGTTGATTTATGGAAACTTAGGCATGCCTAGACTGGAAGTAAAGGGAGCGGCGTATGCTACCATTATTGCGAAAACCATTGAAATGCTTCTGTTTATTGCTTATACAATAAAAGACAAGCCGGACTTCGTTGACTTGTCAGTTCTCAAACATATTGATTTTAAAATGTATGGACAGATTCTAAGAAAAGGCTCCATGATTATCCTCTCACAGATGATGTGGGTTGTCTCAGAAAGTATGACATCAGCTATCTATAATGGCAGGGGCGGGGCCGATGTAGTATCCGGCATGGCATCAAGCTTTGCTATAGCAAACCTGCTCTTTGTATCCTTTGCCGGAATAACCACTACAACGGGGGTCATTATAGGAAAATCCCTTGGTAGTAATTTATTGAATCAGGCAAGACAAGAAAAGGTATGGATGTTGTCTGCAGCAGTAGTATTTGGAGGTTTTATGTGTTTGATCGGCTTATGTTCTGCGGCACTTGTACCAATAGTATTTGGTTCCTTAAGTTTGAACGCACAAACTATAAGCAAAAATATGCTGATACTGATCGCAATGCTCATGCCAATATGGACATATGTAAATACCCAGCTGGCTGTTTCACGCGCAGGTGGTGATACAAAGGTCTGCATGTGGGTAGATGGTTGTACCACCCTGATTATAATTCCTATGCTGCTTCTAATGGCGGCCTTTACGAACTGGAGTCCGATTACCATGTATCTGGTAGTAAAGCTCTTAGATGTCGGCAAAATCATGATTGCTCATTTTGAATTAAAGAAGGAGAGATGGGTGATCAATCTTTCTGACAAATAGATAAGTAAACACTCCAATAAGTCACCAACCTTGAGAATTTTTTTACAGAGCAATCATATTGTTGTTAAGTCTGAAGTGGGACCATCAGCAAGAAAATACTTTAAAGAACCAATCTCGTGCAATATGGTTTCATACGGTAATAACATTGTTGCATCTGTAAAAGACGAGTATCGAGATATAGTGACGGAATATATCAATAAATTTATGTTCTACCATTGCTTTGAAACGCCTAATATATACTGGTTAAATGAGCGATTAGCCCAAAGAGGACAAAAAGTCTGTTTCATGGCGGAGTATTATCTTCCGGATGTTAATAAGCTACAACGGATACCATGTGATTACGAATTAAGAATTCTAAAAGCACATGATTTTGTGGACTTGTATAAACCTGAATGGAGTAATGCATTATGTGAAGATCGCAAGGAGGTGGATGTACTTGGGGTTGGAGCATATGACAGAGATAAGCTAATTGGGCTTGCCGGATGTTCTGCTGATTGTGATCGAATGTGGCAGATTGGTGTAGATGTATTACCTGAATATCGAAGAAAAGGAATTGCAGCTGCGCTCACAAGTAAATTGGCACTGGAAATACTGGACCGTAACATAGTTCCATTCTACGGTTGTGCTTGGTCAAATCTTCGATCATCGCGAAATGCTGTTAAGAGTGGATTTATTCCGGCATGGGTGGAGTTGACAGTGAAACCACAAGAGATTGTTGCTGAAATGAGCAAATAGAGAAACACCATGAAATCAATCAATGATATCGATCTTGAGTTTTGAAGAAAATAATCTCCACCTCCGTAGAAGATATGAAACGAATATACCGTGTTGATGAAGGCTAAATATAGTTGAATTAGTTCCTGGGGAATACATTACCGCAAGAGGATTGGACTTAATATAGGGTTTCCAGACATTGAGATGTTCTCCCGGCTGTCCTGCCGGAGGTGACGATGTCAGGAAACCCTTATTTTGATTCAGGAAGCTCGGACTGCTATTGACCTGCTATTGACCGAAGCCTATCTAATTTTTACGGTTCGTGCAGATTAAGATACATTTCGTGCAGAAAAAGGTTTCAATAAGGTGTAATATTGTATAATTTTCCTGTAAACGTATTTTACGTGAGATAGGAGGAACAAATGATGAAAAAGCGTTTCGGATGTACCCTGCTCATCCTATGTATGGCACTGACACAGTTACCGACGATGGTATATGCGGAATCCGTTAAGGTAGCTGGTATAGCAGACACCACAGCAAAATCTTTTGCCAATTGGTCGAACGTGTCTAATGTTCAGCAGTTTGCCTACATGAATAAGGGCTTGGCGTACGGTTATCTACAGAATGATTCATTAATTATTACTTTACCGGGACAAACCCCGCTGTCGGTGAAAGCTCAATACCCTTTACTTGGTGATATCATCGCAGATGATAGCGGAAATATCTATGTAGTCTGGGGAAGAGATAATGAAACTAAAGACAGCACAATTGAAACCATGTTCATATCAAAATATGATGCTAAAGGTACATTGATAAAAACCACAGGGTTTGTAGGTGAAATCATGAAAGGTGCGGAAACCGCACGTACGAGATACCCTTTCTCTGCAGGAAGCTGTTCTTCCGCCATACATGAGGATACTCTTATGGTTCATTATGCGCAGGGAAGGTATGATGGTCACCAATCCAGCAATACGATTGGTGTGAAAATGTCTGATATGTCACCGATTCAGAATCGTTCGTCGGAGTATAATACGCACGTCTCGCACTCTTTTAATCAAAGAGTTATTTGGAGTAATATCGCCAACTCATTTATTTATGCCGATCAGGGCGATTTACTGCCAAGAGGTATGGTTATTTCGGGTTATAAGTTTAGATTTATTCCATTTCATTTTTACTTGCAGACAAAGTCGAGCAGCAAAATGACTATAGTGAACAAAACATTTGCTCAACTAGGCGGGCTTGTTGAAACAAGCAAAGGTATTGCATTGATAGGATCGTCAGTAAAATCTATCAATGAGAATGCTAAAACTGAAAAGCAAAACCTGTTTATCCAGATTTTTGATCCCACAAAAACTGCTTTGGGAGAGCAGGCATTTATCGGTGGGATAACACGCACGGGTGCGTCAACCTATGTAAATGATTATAACAATGATACTGTTTTGGAAGATGTTACAGACTATGGTGTACACTGGCTTACCGACTATACCGACACAGTTCCTATTTGCCCGCAGGCGATAGTTGCCGATGATAAAATAGTGATACTATGGAGAAACAAAAGAGGTTCTGTTTATATGGTTTTATCTGCAAGTGGTGAGGTTATTGTTCCCGAAACATTGATGGGTGACGTTCCGCTAAATTCGTATGAGCAGCCAATATATCATAACGGCAGTATTTATTGGGCAGCAGTTTCAAATAAAAAACTAACGGTGCAAAGTCTGAATCCTACAACCGGCGAGTTTACTGCACCTGAATCACCGACATCAAAACCTACGCCGACACCAAAACCTGCAGCAACACCTATAGCAACACCAAAACCTACAGTAACACCAAAACCTACAGTTACACCGACGCCTGTTCCGGTAGTAACGGATGCTAAAATAGGGTTTCTCAAGACTTTACCTTATAACTCAAAACTAAGCGGATCAATTAGCAGTGATCTGGATTTGGCCGGAAAGCCAACAGTTGTAGTTTTTGGCGGAACCATCAGCTGTTCTTATTCGGGAATGAATAAAGTTAACAGTCTGATTAAGAAACACGGTCTTGAAGACAAAGTGAATCTTCTATGGTTTGTTTTCAAAGATTCTAAGACTGAAATTAAGAAGAAAGCCTCAAGCCTTAATTCTAAATTTTTGTCAACATACTATGGAGGAGATAAACAAATGTGGAATTTGTTATCACCTCAGAATTGGATTAATTATCCGTTGATTGCATATTGTGACGGGAACGGTGATGTCGTTAGTTATAATTTTGACTCAAAAGCCATTAAGAATATGTTAACGGATGTTAGCGACTGGCTGCAGAAAAGCGGTATGGATATAAAGATAACTCCTACTCCTACTCCGGCACCGGCATCCTCCTTTGTCACAATCAATAAACAACCTGAAAGTGTCACTGTAACCGAGGGCAATATTCAAGGAGCTTTATCTGTTGATGCAACTGTCAGCGGCGGCAAGAAATTAACATATTTATGGGGTTTTAGCAAAACAAACAGCACCCCTCCACAAGGGACACTCACTCAGGTTTATAAGCCGAGTTTTGACATTCCAAAAGGCTTAAAAGCAGGGGAATATTACTATTTCTGCGTGTTATATGTGAACGGAAAGGAAGCTGCACGAACTGATATTGCGACAATTACAGTGGTGAAAGATGAGAACACGAATGCAACAAATCCCGAATTTGCCAATTTGAAAAAAGGGATTAATGTGCTGTCTGTTCCTACAAGAACCACTTACAAAGTTGGGGAAGGCTTTGATACAAGCGGACTCAAGGTTGTCTATTTTACAGGTACCAAGGTCAACGATGTAAGCGACAAAATATTGTTTTACACATCAAAAACAGTAAAATTGACACAGGGCAGAAAGTTCACAACCTCAGGAACAAAGGTAGTTGAGTTGAGGCAGCATGATGGTAAAGTAATAGCGAAATATACAATTATTGTGACAAAATAACACCAAAGAAATCTTAATCGTCAAATAAAAAGAGCTTGTAGATTAAGAGCCCTGGTATGTCAGTAGCATATCAGGGCTTAATCATTCTATGTGACGAAATAACTACAGCCGGCATCCTTACAGTGGGGTTGCCGCTTGATTGCGACAACCCCGCATCTTATGTATATGCAAGTCTGGACTAGGTTTCTCCTTTATGTTACAATGTCTTCATTGGTTAATTATGTATTGGAGGAGCTTATATGAAGAGACCCGTATCCACAGGCGCTTATAGCAGATTACGGAACCTGTTTATAGGTGATCGTAAATTTTATACCACAGTATTTATGCTGGTGCTGCCTATTATTGTACAGAACATTATTTCAAATTTTGTTAACCTTCTGGATAACATCATGATAGGGCAGGTAGGAACGCCTCAGATGTCGGGTGTTGCCATCGCCAATCAGCTTATATTTGTATATAATCTGACTATCTTCGGTGGGCTTTCGGGTGCAGGTATCTTCGGTGCACAGTTTTTTGGTGCAGGAGATCATGAGGGCTTGCGTCATACGATGAAGTTCAAACTCTGGACCGTTGCTGTCACTTTAGCGATTGCAATTGCTGTATTTCTGATAAGTGGAGACCAGTTGATATCCCTGTATCTGACCGGTGACGGGGATGCTGCCGAGAGAGCAGCCACACTAGAATATAGCAGGCGTTACCTTCGGATCATGCTATTAGGGCTTCTGCCGTTCTCCCTGTCACAGGTATATAGCGGAACACTTCGTGAGATGGGAGAGACCCTTCATCCAATGAAAGCCAGCTTGGCCGGTGTAGTTACGAACCTTTGCCTTAATTACATATTGATATACGGAAAATTTGGATTCCCTGCGTTAGGTGTTGAAGGCGCTGCCATAGCAACAGTCATTTCACGTTTTGTGGAGCTTATGATTATTGTTGTGTACACCCATAGACATTCCGATCAATTTCGGTTTGTGGTAGGTCTTTATCGATCAATCAGAATTCCGAAAGGTCTTACCTTCAACATAATAAAAAAAGGAGCGCCGCTCCTGGTGAATGAGCTATTATGGTCATTGGGTATGACTACTTTGACACAGATATTCTCAACCCGTGGGTTAAATGTGGTAGCCGCCCTTAATATAACAAGTACCATAGCAAATTTGTTCAATGTTGTTTTCGTATCCATGGGTTCAGCAGTTGCTGTTATGGTTGGACAAGCTCTTGGGGCCAATGATATTCCTCGCGCAAAGCAAACCGCATGGAGGCTCATATTTTTCAATGTATGTATCTGTATTATCGTTGGAGGTGTGCTTATTGCTTTGTCGCCATTCCTTCCGTACATATATAATACTACCGATGACGTACGTAAGCTGGCTACCCGTTTCATGCAGACAAGCGCCATATATATGGCAGTTAACGCGGTGACTCACTGCACCTACTTCACGATAAGATCTGGGGGCAAGACGTTTATCACATTCCTGTTTGACAGCTTTTATACATGGGTAATCTTTGTTCCATTTACCTATCTGCTCACACATTTTACAACTCTGAATATTTTGGTGCTTTATCCGATTTGCTATTTTGCTGATGTTCTAAAATGCATTATTGGTATATTGGTCGTAAAATTTGGACATTGGGCTCAGAATATGGTCGCGGATCAGAAGGAACATACACCAAGTACATTGGGAGAAAGTTAGTATGTATTCAGGATTATAATGTATCATTTTATAGGGTTGAAAGTGGGGAATAACTTTGCTGTATAAACCAGGAACAAAAGAGGATTTAGATGAAATAGGTTGTTTAATTAGAAAAGCAATTGAACATATGGAACATCAGGGAATTCATCAGTGGGATGAATTATATCCTACGCAGGAAGATTTTCTTGATGATATTGATAAGAATTCATTATATGTGGCTGTTGAGGATGATAAGATCATAGCAGTATATACTATTAGTCAGGAATGCGATGAAGAATATCATACATTGGAATGGAATAATCCGGATGAAAGTGCCAATAGTGCGATACCCTCGATATGTGAAGGATGAAACATATCGAGGGTATATTTTTATGTAAATTTAAACCCTAACTTTCCCTGGGAGGAAACAGAGTAGTAATAATTTTTGCCATACTTTCCGGTGAAGAAGTGGCACCTGTTTCAATCCATTTTAAGAGGAGGTTGTAATAACCGCCAATGAAGAAGCTTAGATAATAATTCGTCTCTGCAGTAATTTTGGATTCATCTATATCAGGTCTTATGATGGACCTCAATATGGATAATAATGTATCCATTTCAGATAAAAGAAAATACATCATATTGTCACGTTGTAAAAGGTCTATAAACTCGATATGGTTTTTCCAAAACTGAAAAAATGATTTTGTGAGAACCTCCTTATTAAAAGTTTCTGATTCCTTTATCAAATCACCCAGTTCCAGTGTTATTTTAGCGCAATATCTTTTCAGAACATCTTCCTTTGTACGAAAATGACGATAAAAAGTTCGTCTGTCTAAGAGAGCATGAGCTGCAATATCACTAACGGTTATTTTTGAATAAGATTTTTTTTTGAGCAGCTCGTAAAAGGAAGCGATGATCCATTCTTGAGACTGTATGGCAGTAGAATGACTTGGCATAGAAGACTCCTTTCTCATGACACGAGTTTTGAACTATGTAGCAGTTTTTCCATAACTATTTACTTCATTATTCAGGTATTGTATCATAATGGTGCTTATGACACAAGTGAGACATGAAAAAGGAAGGTGAGGTTATATGAACAGTTATGATCAGGATAAAAAAGAATACTATTGGTTATTTCAACAGTATACTGTACAGATTAGAGGAAAAGAATTTACCTATCGATATGGTGGAAACGGAACAAAAACGATGGTTTTACTGCCTGGGGGATTAGGAATAGCAGATGCATTTTGTAATCATGCAAGAAAGCTAGGTCAATATTTTAAAGTACTCTCTTTTGATTATCCGGTTCACATTCATACGAATGAAGAATTGGCTGATGCAATTGCTTTATTAATCAATCACCTGTCTATTGAAAAAGTATATTTAGTCGGACAGTCCTATGGTGGATTTCTGGCACAAATCATTGCAGCCAGACATAGTGAGATTGTGGAAGGATTGATTTTATCGAATACAGGATGCCTCTCTAATGAAATCTCAGAAGAAGATTGGAAACCTTTATATGCTATGATAAATCGAATGAAAAAAGTGAATGCAATTCTTAGAGTTGTTCCTGTAGGTATACTCAGAAAGAGTTTTATTAAAAGATCACTAAAACATCTGGATGGATGGAAGGACCCGGAATATTCTTATATGAAAGCTCTATTTGAAGATGTATTTGGTAAATTAACAAATAAAAAAGAAAGACAAATGTGTCAGTTGATGATAGACTTGGCGAATTGTCCTAAGAAAACGAAATACAACTTTGAATACCTGGAAGGTAAAGTGATCTTATTTCTATCCAAGGACGATTTTACATTTGGAGAGAAAATAAAGAAAGCATTGATAGAATTAATGCCATCTCCTGTTGTATATGATGATTTAGATGGAGGTCATGTTGCTCTGTTCATGAAAGTAGATACTTATTGCGAGCGGATCAGAGATTTTGTTATGTCAGTAAGCAAATGATTTATTAAACAATATTGTATTTTTGCACTTGCTTAGGTAATGGCATCAAGGTATAATCGCCTTAAAGATTGTTACATATATAAGATATTGTTATATGTGTAAGATTAATGAGGGGGATAATTTCATGTTTAGAAATCGCTATGGCGAGTTGCGTTCCGGATGGTCGGTAACCGCATTGCTTCTGATTACCATTCTTGGTCTTGGTGTGGGGAGTTCTATGATACCTGAGGATGGAGGAGAGGCAAGTATTGCTTTAAAGATTGCAGTAACCGTGGTTTATAGCCTGATTACCATTGGAGGGGCAATCATACTTTTTAAGATGTTCTACAAGCGTAAATTGAGCCAGATGGGACTCGTTACTAAAGGATGGTTAACCGGATCCTTCTATGGATTTGTATTGGGTGCTGCTTCAATAGGTTTGATATTTTCTATATTGATATTGACCGGACAGGCCAAAGTGGTTGGTGTGGACATGGTAAAGCTATTCTCACTTACAATGTTGATTGAGTTTATCAGTGTAGGTGTGATGGCATTTTCCGAAGAAGTGCTAATGCGTGGATACCTAATGACTGCTTTAAAAACCACCAGAAACAAATGGATCATATTTCTGGCACCCTCGATTCTTTTTTCACTTTTCCATCTCATGAATCCCGGCATTACGGTGCTGTCGCTGCTGAATACATTTCTGGCCGGTATGCTCTTTGCTTACATGTTTATCAAGTCGGGTAAATTATGGCTTCCTACCGGATATCACATAGCATGGAATTATTTTCAAGGTGATATATTTGGCATGAATGTCTCCGGTAATTTGCAAACAGCAGTTTTTAATACAGAACTTGGTACGAAGGAATTGCTGACCGGTGGAAGTTACGGCCCTGAAGGTGGCCTTCTGGTGACATTTGTTTTATTGTTAGCCTTCCTGTATATGATATTTCTTTATAAAAAGCCGGGTAATCCGACCTGGACCATGGAGGGTGATTTGCCCTTTACCTCAATGGAGAAAGGATAAGCATATAGGGAGACCAATAAGACACATACTTTAAAGTTCAAGAAATATAAAGTTGCATTAATGAAGAGGCCGCCAGTGATGGCGGCTTCATTATATTGGAAATTGATGATGGATTAATGTAGTAAGAACGGGTATAATGGACATAGAGGCTATGCTATTCATATACTTATATCACATGGGATTGTATGGTAATAAGGATATTGAAAAATGGTTTGCTGAGGAGTATACCAAGCCAGTATCTGCAAAGCTGGATATGGGAAAAAGCTGTATCCGGTTTAGAAACCCGGCATTGATATAGTGAAGGTAAGATTGTGGAGAAATTCTATATAAGATGCGATTACAGGTTAACATATATATAAGGTGGAGAGATAAATGATTGATTTACCTGATAAAATCAAGGACCTGATTAATGAGGAGAAGTATTCTATTGACGATGTTGGAATGTCAGATTCCATGGTTATTATATTTCATGATAAAATTCTTAAGATCCAAACAATTAGTGAAGAAGCAGAGAATGAATATCATGTGATGGAATGGTTGCAGGACAAACTGCCGGTTCCCAGGGTTTTAGGATATGAGAGAGATGACAGGAAAACCTATCTCTTAATGACTAAAGTACCCGGTGAAATGTCCTGTGCAGACAGATATATGAATGATCCGGAGCTTCTAACCTCTATGTTGGCAGAAGGGCTACAGATGCTATGGAAGGTGGATATCAGTAGCTGTCCATACACCTGGAAGCTGGAGAAAAAATTACAGATGGCAAAGCATAAAGTAGAAAATAATCTAGTGGATATGGACGATGTGGAACCGGATACATTTGGTGAAAATGGATTTAAAGATCCAAAGCATCTGCTGGAATGGCTTTACAGTCATAAACCGGAGGAAAATCCGGTATTATGCCACGGAGATTTTTGTCTTCCGAATATATTTATAGCAAACGGAAAAGTTTCCGGATATATTGACTTGGGAAAAACAGGTGTAGCAGATAAATGGCAGGATATTGCTTTGTGTTATCGTAGTCTGCTTCATAATTTTGATGGGAAGTATACCGGAAAAAAATATCAGGGATTTTATACGGATATGCTGTTTGAAAAGCTGGGAATAGAACCCGATTGGGACAAGATTAGATACTATATTCTTTTGGATGAACTTTTTTAGAAGTCAATAGACAATGACAACGATATAATGAAAAAGCGTAAGCATATGGTCAGTGTTAGGGTGCAGTCTGATAACGTTTTATCATGAATCAGGAAAGGAATGTGAGGTACTATGTCAAAGATGCCACTTTTATTTGTAGGACATGGATCACCGATGAATGCCATTGAGGATAATGACTATACAAGAGCCTGGAGAAGCATTGCCGAAAGGATACCAAAACCCAAGGTAATATTATCTGTTTCTGCTCACTGGTTTACGAATGGGACTAAAATCATGAACGAGGACAGACCAAAAACCATATATGACATGTACGGTTTTCCTGAGGAATTATATCAGGTTACGTATAATACACCAGGTTCGCCTGACATAGCGAGCTATTGCAGCGAGCTGATATCAAGAGAAACGAAATATGATAATTCTTGGGGGATTGATCACGGAACCTGGTCCGTATTGGTTCATATGTATCCTGATCGAGACATACCTGTGTTTCAAATCAGTGTAGACGCGAATGCTTCTCCGGAAGAACACTACAAAATAGGCAGGGAGCTAAGAACCTTAAGAGAACAGGGAGTTCTGATAATTGGTTCAGGAAATATTGTCCATAACTTAAGACTGGTTGATTGGCATAAAGCGAACAAGGGCTTTGACTGGGCATATGAATTTGATGAGTATATTTATGAGAATATTTTTAATCGGAATCATGATAATATTCTGAAGTACAATGAACTTGGCAATATTGCAAGGTTGGCAGTGCCGACTCCGGATCACTTTTATCCTCTATTCTATATGCTTGGTGCTTCGGATGAAGAGGATAACATCAGTGATTATAATAAATCCTGTGAACTGGGATCATTGACAATGACCTCTTATCTATGGACCCCTGACCGTTAGGCATTACATGAAACTAACAAGGCCCTTTATGTATCATCACATAGATGGCCTTGTCTTTTTTAATCATTAACATCTACCATTGCACTGGACTTGATATCTACTATAATTTATTAATGAGGAACTAGAAAGGTAGGGTGTTTTCTGTTACAAAAATTCATTTGTCTAATAGGTTGGGGTAATTGAAATTTACTAAAATTTGCAGTACAATTAGTTATCAATCGTTATCATTATGAGCTGCCGGATGAAAACCCGCCAATGAGTATAGATGAAGTAATTGAATGGATTTTTTAGAAAGCTGTAAAGAGATTTATTTATAAATCCCTAGACAATTAAGGAGGTCAAATAAAATGGTAATTGTTTATGAATCAAAGACGGGTTTTACCAAGAGATATGCCGACATGCTCTCTGCAAAGACGGGATTAAAAGTTTTTCGAGTCAAAGAGCTTGCAAGTGTCAATCGTGACGAAGAAATAATTTTTTTAGGATGGATGAAAGTCGGGAAGATACAAGGGCTTGATAAACTACAAAAATATAAGGTCAAGGTTGTTTGCGGATCAGGTACCGGACGAACTGCTGAGCCCGATACTAAAACAGTTATCGCTAGGAATAAAATTGAAAACATTCCGTTTTTTTATCTGCGCGGTGGTTGTTACCCTTTGAAAGAGATAAGCGGCATGGATAAAATCATGCTATCCATGTTTGTAAAGATACTTAAAAGCCGTAAAGATAAAGATGAGAAAATCGAAGAATCCATCGCTATTATAGAAAATGGTTTTGACGGTGTAAATGAGATAAATCTTGCGCCTGTGCTGGAATGGCTGAATGCAAGGTGACGGAGGGCTTTTATGAAAAATGTAGTGATAACAGGTAGTACACGTGGTATCGGTCTTTCTATGGCAACGGAGTTTCTGCGAGCCGGATGTAATGTCACCCTGTCCGGTAGGGGTGAAAAGCTATCGGAGGGAGTATGCTCTACACTGTCATCCTTTGAGGGAAAATACATCTATATACCATGCAATGTCCAGGAAAAAGCAAGTTTGCAAAACCTCTGGGACGTATCTTTGGCGCAATGGGGTAGGATAGATATATGGATCAATAATGCGGGGCAAAACACGCCGCACATATTTTCATGGGAAACGGGCGAAACCTACACCGAAAACACTATAAAGACAAATATTACCGGTATGATATACGGTTCACAGATTTCGGCAGCTGGAATGATAAAGCAGGGACATGGCGCTATATACAGCATGGAAGGCCTTGGCTCAAATAATATGATACAGCCAAAAACAATACTGTACGGGACCACGAAGCATGCGTTAACATACTTTATGAAAGGACTTGCCAAGGAATTGGAAGGTACCGGTGTAATAGTAGGGCGACTATCGCCCGGTATGATGCTGACTGATTTCATTACGAAAACGCCCGACGGTGTGCAGTCTGATGTCATCTTGGATGAAAAGTTTAAAAAGCTGTTTAACGTAATAGCAGACAAGCCCGAAACTGTCGCAAAATTTTTTATACCGAGAATCCTAAGCAACACTAAAAATGACGCTCAGATTACCTGGCTAACAAATAGAAAGGCGGCATGGCGTTTTATGACTGCAGGCTTTCGCAAGAACAGGTTGATTTAGGCTGTAATATTATAAATCCATGCAGTTAGTTTACAATGAAGGGGAAAGTAATTCAAAACTCTGTTTTTGGGGTATGAAAAGGCAGCATGGATGGAATAAAAACAAAATACCGGTAGAAAACACTATAATATGACATGCTGCTGTCTTATTAGGAGTGATATACTCATCCTATTAACGTAATGAGGGGAGAATAATAAGATATGAATTGCACGCTGGTATTTCTTAAGGAACAGAAGTATATGGGTATTAAGACTAAAATACTTTTCATAGAGCATGACGAAATTGACTTCAAGAAGCTACATTTAAAAGTTATTAACTCTGATATTAAAAATCGTGATGTTAATGATCGGTTTATGGCTTTGGATTCTGATTTTCAGGAGGATAGCTTTACCTATACTCCTTTAGTACCTGTAACTTCATTTGAGGGGGAAGAGTATTACAGATTTACAAGAGAAGAAGGTGAATATTACTGCTTTGAAGTTCTTGTAAAAGAGTTGGGACCGAACTGGTTTCATGAATGTAATGAATATATTGAAAAGAATAACCTAAAAATTGATAGGGGATTTGATATAGAGTACTACTATCAGGACTATCTGTCTAAAGTAAATTCGGAGGATGTTTACCTTCAGAATCAAAAGATTTGGTTGATTTATAAAAAGTTAGATTAAACACTCATTGTGTATTACGTAGACCAAATCAATGTTGAATAAAAATCAAGCATTAAAATATACCCGCAGTTCTTTTAGAGCTGTGGGTTATATTTTTGCTATTATATAGATGCTTAACAAATTTAGTTATCCCCTGATGCTTTTATAGTGGCTACCGGGAAGGTTATTTGAAAGGGTTCTACTTTCATTGCAATCAGAGGCTTAAAACCACTGATATCAGGGAAAAGTGAGGAATTAATATGGACATCCTTTAGTTTGGAAAGCTTACCGGTTCCGTTGCCGAAAAAGGTGGTATAGTAATAGCTTCCTTCCCAGTGCTGAGCCAAGGGGAAAGGGAAGAGCCTGGTGTTAACCGGAAAGGAGATACCTCCGGATTCCAGTGTGAACTCAGCAATTGTACTATCACCTGAGGTAATAGAAACCTTTTCTGTGCGAGGACCGGTACTTCGGAATGAGAAATCAGCAAGTTCTTTTGGTATTGCCCAGTTTCTCCTTCCATTTTCTACGCTTTCCATGGTGGAAACATATATATTGCTGATCGTGTTAAACTTTTTACCTTGATGTCTGAATTTACCCGGAATTAATAACAGCTCACTATAGGGGCCGGCGTCAGAGGTACTGTAATCAACCAACATAAGCGCTCCGAACCCGCCGGCATAATGACCTTTCAGAAACTCCGGCAATTTGGTCTTTTTTTCTACAAAGTCTTTCGAAAATTTATAAAGTAAAATATATCCCTTACCCGTCAGGGTCCAGGGAGCCGGATAGATCTTATTCATAAGAGCGACCTCCTATCACGATTTTCTTTCCTTCCCTTAGTCAACCAGTGTTTAAATCTCTTAAACTCCATATAGGCGTAGACCTTAAAAATCACAGGTAATACTTTATTGAGTAAACTGAGAGAATAAAACAGCCTTGAGGGATAAATACTATTGCGGTTTTTCTGTATACCATGAAGGATAGCCTTTGCTACGATACAGGCTTCTTGAGATGGCCAGGGCATCGGAACGTTACCTGCATTCATAAAGAAACTAGTTCTGGTAGCAATGGGGTAGACTACCTGAAAATACTGATCCTTATTCAATTCCCAGCGGTAGGCTTCAGCAAAGCCCTTCAGAGCTGCTTTGGTGCTGCTGTATAAGGCATAACCGGGTAGAGGAAGTATAGCCATTCCACTTGACGTAGTTACAAAATGATAGGGTTTCTTACCCATAAACCGTTTCATTTTCTGAGCACTGTAGACTACGGAGTTAAAATTGAGATTGTATATGGATAAGGTATGTTCCCAATCGGCTTCCTCTAGTTTTTCATAGTAGGCAAAGCCTGCATTGGCAACAAAAACGTCTATATTACCCAGTGTCTTTAGAGCATAGGCAAATAAGTCATCCACTCCAACAGGAGTAGATAAATCAACCTGGATGGGGTAGAAGCCTTCCTGACCGAGTAATTCTTTATTAAGGGTTAAGCTTGCAGCCACGACACGGCATCCTTTGGTTAGAAAGCCTTTGACCAGTTCGAGTCCAATACCGGAGGAGGCACCGGTAACAACGATATTTTTATTCTCTATATTCATCATTTTCACCCCTTATATTCTTTAAACCCAGTAGGATATCCAGATTTCCTATCGAGTTCATTAGGATTTGTACTTCATTTTCACCAAGAGTATCAATATTAGCTAGGATCGTATGATAATGAAAGGTTTCGATCTCTTGAATTTTATTTTGTCCTTGTGGAGTGATGAATATTTCTATCACACGTCGATCCTCAGCAGATTGTTTCCGAATAACATCATAAAAAGGCGAGAATAATTTCCGGATCCATGCTATAATAGATTTAATTTATGATAATCACTGAAGAGGAGGATACAAATATGCGTTTGTCTCCGATGTTTGAGAACGTTGACTGTATTTCATTTTATGTTGATGATATCGATAATGGGCTCGCATTCTATCAGAAAGCCTTAGGGCTTAAACTGCTATGGAGAACTGAAAATGCTTGCGGTTTAGGAATGCAGACGGGAATAACAGAAGTAGTACTTGTTACGAGACATAATCCTATGGTCGACATGAAGGTTGCTTCTGTTGAAAGAGTGTTACCGGAATTTATAGAGGCAGGAGGGAAATTGGAATACGGACCATTTGATATTGACATAGGAAAATGCGCAGTAGTCTCAGATCCTTGGGAAAATCGTTACTGTATCTTAGATATGAGTAAAGGAACTTATGATGTGGATGAGTCCGGTAATGTAATAAATGTATCGATGAAGTGAATTACTGTTTTAACAGGAAAAATGAGTGTTATTACTATTTACATGATGATAAGGGGAGAAATATATTATTATGGATTACAAAATATTGAGGTTGGCTATAACGATGCAATTTGGAAACAATAAAGACACGGTTTATCCTACCTTACTTATGGATAAGAACAATGTTGTGTTGATTGATTGCGGCTTTATTGGCTCGCTTCACATACTTGAATTGGAGTTGCATCGACACGGAGTATCAATACAACAGTTAACCGGGCTTGTATTGACGCACCATGATCATGATCATATGGGGGCGGCCGCCGCGCTGAAAAGGAAAAATCCTAATTTGATAATATACGCTTCTGCTGTAGAAGCATCATTCATTTCTGCACAGGAAAAACCATTGCGACTACGTCAAGCAGAAGAAATGCAAAAAATTCTTCCGCCTGAGCAACAGGATTTTGGCAAAGCTTTTTGTGATATGCTGCGTCGGGTGGAGCCGGTTTTAGTAGATGTATTTCTATGTGACCAAGAACGTATGGAATGGTGCGGGGGATGCAGGATTCTTGAGACACCCGGTCATACACCCGGACATATTTCGCTACTTATGGAAAAGGAGTCAATTGTCATAACCGGTGATGCAATTGCACTGGAGGATGGTAAGCCTGTGATCGCAAATCCACAGTTTACGTTGGACCTCGAACTGGCAACAAAATCTATGGATAAATTATTGTCAATTAACGCAAAGGCATATTATTGTTACCATGGTGGGATTATTCGATCTCGATCTCAATGAAGGATAGATTTAATGCGCTGCCGCCTACCTTCACTCCGGTGATTTTATTCCCTTCAGTAGCAAGAGATACTAATATTTCCGAGGGCTTCTTCATGGCATAGCCTTGTTCGATGATGATTGGGGAAGCTTGATTGGAGCTGACTTTACCATATTGATAAAGATAGCAGCCTAAGGCACCGTTTGATGTACCGGTAGCGCTTTCCTCAGGGATCGCAAGTAAGGGAGCAAAGTTTCTGCAGCATGCGGTTGAAGTATGTATTGTTTCCAATGAGAACACATGATAACCGGCCACATTATGTTTTTTACTGATTTCAATTATTTTATTAAAATCCGGTTTGGATGATAATAAAGCATCCAGGCTTTTTATGGGTACTATGATATCCTTAAGCCCTGTAGATACTATCTGAACCGGCAAGTCTTCGTGAATATTGCCGATTTCAATATTTAAGGAATCGGCAATTTCACTCTTATCAAGTGTTTCAAAGAAAGCTGGCAATGGTTGATCCATCATAATTGTCAAGTCTTCCTTTATTTCAACACCTAATATTCCTGCTTTTGTTTCCTGCATATAATTGCCCGGTTTAATATACCCAAGGGTTGCCATGGTAAAGAAGGTTCCTATCGTAGCATGCCCGCATAGATCGACTTCCTCTTTCGGGGTAAAAAACCTCACTTTATAATCTGCCGAATCTGACTTTAGAACAAAGGCAGTCTCACTGAAGCCGAGGACTGCAGCTATTTTCTGCATTTCTTCTTCTGTTAAGAAATCTGCATCTAAGACAATGCCTGCTCCGTTCCCTCCCTCAGAAGTTTTAGCAAACGAATTAACAGTATACGCTTTTACTTTCATTGTTATATCTCCTGACTATAAGATTTGTGATATTAAATAGAAACAGTAGTACCGATATTCAATGCTTCAGCTTTTTTGAAGATATAGTTAGAAACGGCTAGGTCCTGCAAGGCAATACCTGTACTATCAAATATGGTTATATCATGTTCTGATGTCCGACCATAGGTATCGTTATTGACTAACCTGCCTATTTCGATTAGATGCTTCTCGTCAATAATGCCTGCCTTTATGGGATGCTGTGTTTCGCCGACTGAGGAAGCTTGGTGAATGTCATCTACAAAAACCTTAGCTGTTTCAAAGATGTTTTCGTCTATTTCCTGCTTGCCCGGCATATCTGCCCCAATACAACTAAAATGAGTTCCGGGTCTGATCCAATTGCCATGAATATATGCTTTTCGTGAAGGAGTAACGGTTATAACGGCATCTGCTTCATTCAGGGCATTTTCAATATGCTCCACAGCGATGAAATCTATTGATGCCAGTTTTTGAATCCACTTGTCATTCAGCGGGTCTCCTTCGAGATCTATTTTTATTTTACCAAGTTTCTCTCTGATTGTATGCTGAAATATTTCAGCACTCTTATATCTCAAGGGATTGTAGAGATAAACTTTTTTCATTGAGGGCATTACTGATACAGCAGCTGCGATCTGAAATACTGCCTGAGCTCCGGTACCTGATACAACCAAAACTTCAGAGTCTTTTTTTGCCAGATGTTTTATACCGATTGCACCGGCGGCTCCTGTTCGCATTGCTGTTAAATAGCCTGCATTCATCATAGCTTTTGGTAATCCGGTTTTCAAGTCAAATATCATTGCTAAACCGGTTAATGGAGGAATACATTGATTAACATTTTCACCAAACCAGGCAACAAGCTTTAAACCAAAGGTATCTTCACTATACATAACACCGGATTTTATATCCATGTCTGCCTTGCCTTCGAACAGATCTTCAGAAATCAATGGGAACAATCGGGCCTGATGATTGGTTTTATGGATATAAGCTTTTTCAACACATGCAATGGTATTACGCATATCAAGTATGACTTCTATATCATTATTGCTTAAAATTCTTACAGGTAACATAGGTATCTTCACTCCTTGTGTTTTTCGTTGGTACAATTATAGTTAAAACCTGTAGAAATGTCTCCAACCATTGTTTGGTTGATTTTTATCCAACCAAGTGGTACAGTAATTAAGATAGGAGTGGAGGGGTTGTCATGCTGGATATTGATTGGAAACCGGACAGAAGCAGTCCGACCCAACTGCATCTGCAGATTGCAGGTTATATTAAGAACAAGATTTCCAGTGGGGAATGGTCTGTTGGAACAAAATTACCAAGTCAGAGGACACTATCTGATATTTTTGATGTAAATAGGAGCACTGTCGTAGCTGCGATGGAAGAGCTTGCTGCTGAAGGGGTGATAGTAGGAAAGTCAGGAGGCGGGACAGTAATCACTAACGATACCTGGACGTTATTTCCTATGGATCGTACCTACAACTGGAACAGTTATATTTCTTCGGGAGCACATCAGTCAAATCAGAGCATAATTCAGCTGATCAACCAGGCAGAGTTTGATCCTGAAATGATCAGTTTGGGTTCCTGTGAGCCTTCTCCTGAATTGATTCCTTATGGGATGCTTCAAAAAATATTGAAGGAGCTGCCCGAAGCAGCAAAAATCCATGGCTATGAAGAACCACGGGGATCAATTTATTTGAGAAAGGAGCTATGTAAATATCTTGGCACCATAGGAATAGAAGCGGAGCCTTCATCCGTATTAATCACTTCCGGTGCCTTACAAGCCTTACAGCTTATTTCCCTTGGCCTGCTGCATTCTAATTCGGTTGTATATCTGGAAAAGCCTTCATACCTTTATTCACTTCGAACCTTTCAATCCTTTGGTATGAAGTTATCGGGAGTATCACTGGATGAAGAAGGCATCGATATACAGGAGTTGTTTGAGAGACATGGGCGAAAAAGAGGATCGATGCTGTTTTCTATACCTACTTTTCATAACCCGACAGGAAATGTGATGTCTCTAAATAGAAGAAAAGCGCTCCTGGATAAATGCGAAGCGGAAAGGTTACCCGTGATAGAAGATGACGTTTACCGTGAGATATGGTTTGAGGAGGAGCCTCCGATGCCACTAAAAGCATTTGATAAAAACGGTCTTGTTCTATATGTCGGAGGAATGTCAAAGAATTTAAGCCCCGGACTCAGGATAGGATGGGTGGTCGGTCCTGAACAGGTTATCGGGAGATTGGCTGATATTAAGATGCAAAGTGATTACGGATCCAGCTCACTCTCTCAATATGTAGCAGCAGAAATGCTTGCCGGAGGGTTTTACGCCGAACATAATAAAATGCTGAGAACAAACGTCAGGATAAGAAGAGATGCTGCACTTACGGCATTGAGTAAATATTTCAAAGACCTCGCTTCATGGAACATACCGGCTGGTGGATATTTTATCTGGCTAAGGCTTAATGATGCAATATCAATGTATCAGCTGTTTGTAAAAGCCTTAAAAAATAAAGTATTGATAAATCCCGGTGATCTGTATGAGTTTCACTCCAGCCAGTATATCAGGATTTCATATTCCAATGCTTCATTGGATGAAATCGATTATGGTATCAAGGTTCTCTCACAGCTGGTTACGGAACAGAAGAAGTAATTGAGATTTGAGGTTTCCTTCTCAAGCTTATCAAGGAGAATATATCCTCCAGGGTATCCCATTCCCGCACCTCAATCATTAACCACTTTTGTCCCTGACCGAACTAAGTACTTCTCTCAATCATAGCTTGACAGCCAATGCTCATTTTTCGTGATCATTGATGCATCTGACAAGTAGGAGAGCTCGTTAGGAAACATGTGAAAACAAATATATACAAAATAGGTAAAAATAGTGCTTATAAAAGTAAAAAAATTATATTTATGTAATAGTTTATTAATTATATAATATAGAACGAATGAGGTAATTGTATGAAAAAAATTAAACTTTTGATAACTTTTTTGGCTATCATGCTCATACTTTTGACATTGACAGCATGCGGCAAGAAAGAGAATGACACCGTTATATCCAAAGAAGCACAGGCGATCAGCGGCAGTTGGGCATATATACATGACAGAGAGACAGCAATAGCGGTATTCCACAAGAATGGCACCGCTGAGTATGAAGGTGAGGAATATACCTTCGAATGTGACAGTCAGTATATCATGCTAAAGAATAAAGACGGTGAGACAAAACAGCTTCGATATACACTAGATGATGAGGGAATGTACCTTTATAGTAATAATACATATACCTTTTCCGGTGAGGGTGAACCTTCCGGCCTTGTAGGTGAATGGTCTTGTAAAGAGAAAAACTGGACTTACACCTTTACTGAGACAGGAACGTTCATGGAGGATGGCTTTTTTCCCGGCTACTATACAGTAGATGATCAGAATTCAACCTTTAAGCTTGTTTATAATGACCAATTTGAAGATACAGTGTGCTATTTTTCTTTAGACGGAGATAAGCTGTGTATTGAATATCCATGGCGTATGGTTAAAATGAGCGACAAAAAGTAGTATGTAAATGTGATTTTGACTTGACGAACATACGGAAGAAAACCGGATGCTTCAAAGCTACATCAGGTCGTATCACATTAACATAAATAAAAAACATTATTTTTGAGGAGGAGAATTATGAAAAAAGTTATTGCGTTACTGCTGGCTGTTATGATGCTCGTATCTCTCGTTGGATGCGGAAAATCAGCAACAACCGAAGCACCTGCTACAAATGATGCACCTGCAGCTACCGAAGCACCTGCAGCTGCTGCTACTGAGGCACCTGCTGCTACCGCTAGTGAGCCTATCGATCTTACTATGTGGTGTATCGCTGTAGAGAGCGATTCCAATCGTAATGCTTATGAAACTGGTATCGCTGAGTTCCAGGCAGCTCATCCGGAAATCAACCTTACTTGGGAAGCTACACAGAACCAGGAATATAAGACAAAGATTAAGGCTGCTGTAGCTGCTAACGAATTACCTGATATCTTCTATACATGGGGATGTGCTTTCCTTGGTGATTTCGTTGATGCTGGTCGTGTTTATAATGCAGATGCTGCTTATGCTAAGTACGCTGCTGAGTTGCCTGAGGTTATGGTGGGCAATGTTAAATATGACGGAAGCGTTTATGCTGCACCGATCACTATGAACATCGTTGCAATGTTCGCTAATATGGAGCTTCTTAAGCAAGCAGGCTTTGATAAGGTTCCTGCTACATATGACGAACTGATTGCTGTATGTGACGCCCTTGCTGCAAAGGGAATTATTCCTTTTGGCTGTTCAGGTAAAGAGACCTGGTGTGTAACTGAGTATCTTGAGTCCATTATTGAGAAGACTGCTGGTGCTCCTGCTATGAACGATATCTTCACCGGTAAAGCTTCATGGGGTAATGATGATGTAGTTAAGGCAGTTGGTCTTTTCCAGGAAATGATCAACAAGAAATATTTTGATCCCGAAGGCATCGCTCTTACAAACGACGAAGTTAAAGCAAACTTCATTGCTGGAAAATATGCTTTCTATATCAATGGTACATGGAACTGTGCAGACTTTGCTAACGCTGGTCTTGCTGATAAGGTTCAGGTTGCTGAGTTCCCTGTAATCGACTCTACAAAGTCTAAGTTAGGCGAACTCATTGGTGGACCTACTGACGGACTTGCTGTTGCAGCTAGCTCTCCGAATGCTGCTGTAGCTGCTGATGCTGCATTTGAAATTGCTAAGAACATCTGTAAGCAGGGCTACCTTGATGGTAACGGACTTCCTGCATGGACACAGGATCCTAACGGTGACTATTCATCCATCAATCCTTTAACACAGTCTGTTGCTCAGATCGTTGCTAACTCAAGCCAGTTAGTACCTTTTGGTGACAATGCAATGCCTGCTGATACCGCTAACATTTATCTTGATTATGTAAGCCAGATTTATTCTTCTGCTATTGATGGTAAAGCATTTGTTGATGGTCTTGTAAAAGATATTAAGTAATACTGGGAAGTACATGATAATTTAAGAAACTTGAATGAGAACCATTGATTAGGTTCTGGTTCGATTAAGAGAGAAGCGGTTTCCCAACGATTGTCTGGATCAAAATCATATGGGAGCCGCTTCCTTTCTAATACATGACAAGTGAAACAGCTTGCTGTTTCATCTTGTTGGGAAGGGATTAAGATGAAAAAATTATATAGTAATAAACTGACTATTCTTCTGTTTATTCTCCCTGCGCTGGTTCTTTTTCTTGGCATTCTTATTGCACCGATCTTTATGTCGGGCTATTACAGTCTTTTTGATTGGAAAGGCTTTGGAGAAAAGACATTCATTGGATTTGAAAATTATACGGAACTGTTTACCAGCAACTCAATCGGCTTTGTGAAAGCTCTGGGTAATTCGCTTCTTTTAGCATTACTTTCAGTAGTCGTTCAGTTACCGGTTGCATTGGGTCTTGCACTTCTTCTCGGTAAGGGAAGAAAGGGTGAACGAGGTTTTCTTTCGATTTATTTTATACCGGTTCTTATATCAACTGTTGTTATCGGTCAGCTCTGGCTGAAGATTTACAATCCATCCTACGGACTACTTAATTCAGCCCTGAGAGCTATAGGTCTGGAGAAGTGGGCATTGATTTGGCTTGGAGATGTAAAGACCGCTCTCGGAGCTGCTTTCGTACCTACATTATGGCAGTATGTTGGTTATCATATGCTGTTGATGTTCGCAGGTATCAAGAGTGTTCCTCTTGAGTATCGCGAGGCAGCAATGATTGATGGAGCTACTGAGGGACAGGTAAACCGTTATATTGTGATACCATACATAAAGCCTATTCTGAAGATTAGCACTATCTTCGCTGTAACAGGCTCCCTTAAGTCCTTCGACTTAATCTATGTATTAACAAATGGTGGACCGTTACACGCAACGGAGGTGCCCAGTACGCTGATGATCAGTATGTTGTTCTTGCGTAATCGGTATGGTATGGGAAGTACGATCGCATTCCTGCTCATCATTTTGTGCTTCGCATTTGCAATAATTATTGGCCGCATATTCAAGGATAAGGAGGATTAACAAAGTGAAAAATAAGAAATCTGCACCTCAACGTGAATCCTTCGTTATGAAGGGAAGCAAGGGAAAAGAGGTTTGGGTATACATAGTATTTTGTATCTGGGCACTGATTAACCTGTTTCCTGTCTATTGGATGTTTACCTTCTCGCTCAAGAGCAATACAGAGATATTTGGCACGAATGTTGCCGGCCTTCCAAGAGAGTGGCTATGGTCCAACTATGCAAGAGCAGTTAAAATTGGACATATCGAAAAATACTTTTTAAACAGCATTATTATTGCCGTTGTGACTATTCTCATAGTTATGCTTGTTTCGCTTATGGCAACCTATGCCCTGACAAGATTTATCTGGCAGGGAAGGAAGCGTATGAATAGTTTCTTTATGCTTGGTTTGACAATTCCTATTCATGCAGCACTTGTGCCGATCTATGTAACCCTTTCAAGACTGGATTTGCTGAATAAGTATATTTCGCTGATTATTCCCTATACGGCCTTCTCCTTGGCGATGGGAATACTCATTTGCACAGGCTTCATGCAGGAATTGCCCATGGATCTTGATGAAGCAGCATGTATCGACGGGTGTGGCACATGGAGGATATTCTTCCGTATTATAGTACCGTTGATGAAACCTGCTGTAGCAACGGTGTCTATTTATACATTCCTGCAGTGCTGGAACGAGTTGATGTTCGCAAATAACTTTATCAGTGATTCTGCACACAAGACATTGCCGGTCGGTATACAATCACTTTCCGGACAGTTTACGACGGATTGGGGTCCGATAGGTGCAGCGTTGGTTATGGCAACCTTCCCGACGTTGATATTCTATGCGTTCTTTAGCAAGAAGATCCAAGAGAGCTTTATTGCCGGAGCGATCAAGGGCTAGTGATAATTCATAATATGTATATTTCAATTAAAAGTTCGCAAAGCGTACTTTCAATTGTATCAGATAGGTTTCAGACTCTGTTTCAATAGCTTACTTAACAGAGTCAGGGACCTTTTTTTGTGTAAAATCGCAATCCGCAGTCGGACAATGCCTGCGAAGCAGGCATCGAAAGTGTCAGCTTGCTGACACTTTATTCCGAATTAGGATAAACATGGCTATGGCTGTTTGTGGAGCTACTGTGTTGAAAATATGGAGAAGATGTGATACGATAACGTATGGAATTGTGTTTATATACAAAAATGCATGATTGAGGTGTAGATATGAGGCTGGGCAGCAAAAGATTTAATCGCGATAATAAGATGTCGCTGCAGCGAGCAACTATGTTAATGCTTGCTATTCTTTTGTTATTTTTTTGCATGATGTTTATGATAGCAACCTCTATCATAACTACGAAAACAGAAGACGATTTCAAGATAAGAACTTCGGAAACTGCAGTCAATAACGTGGTATCCACCCTCAGAGCAAGCCTGGTAAACTACAATACATTATCACGTCTGATTATGCTCAATACCAGAGTCGTGAAGTTCTTAAAAACAAATAGTGTTGATAAAGAAAATTCATATGAGGCACGAAAAGGCGTCTATGAAATACAGACATTGTATAGCTATGTTGATTCTGTTTTCGTCTTCCGCAACGATGGTGTGTATGTAAATACGGGAGAAGGTAAATACTCTGTCGATTTAAACAGCACAGAGCGTGCGAGGATACTGGAGGCACGTGGTACACCGGTTATTTCAATTAATGGCAATGGTACGATTACCAAGAAAAATACCAGGACGTTTATTACCATTTCACGTGCAATATACGACATTAATTCTCAAAAGCTCCTGGGTATACTGATTATGAACATATCAAGCAGAGTATTTGATGATACACTGGCGCTACAGAATTCCAGTGGTATGTGTATCATGGATAGTGAAGGTACACTTCTGTGTGGGAATGAAGAAATCTGCACCTTGTATGACAGTGACTACTATAGCGACAAAATGGTATATAAGAATATTCGCTTAAATGGTGAGAGGAAGACTCTGACCGGAAGACTGGCCGTTAAGCCGCTGGTGGTTTTATGCGCGAGCGCCAAGAACGCAGAGGCATTACCAAGGGATACCATTTATGCCTTGATGATCACAATGACAGCATTTCTCCTGTCAGCTTTGGTCTGCGCCTGGTTTATTACAGTGAACATTGCACGGCCGATTAAAAATCTGGGCGCTGCGATGGAACGCACGCGGTCATCGGGATGGCTTAAGGAGATTGATACCGAAATGCCTAACAATGAAATTGGCAGGTTGGCTGAAAGCTACAATAGCATGATAGAATATCTTAACGAGCTGTTTAATCGGCTGATAGAGGATGAAAAGAATGTGCAGAAGGCGGAGATGCGTGTGCTTCAAGAGCAGATCAAGCCGCATTTCCTTTATAATACATTAGAAACGATCAGCTATATGGCAGTACAGGAGAAGGCAGGTAAAGCACATGATGCACTGGAGACACTGGGTAGTTTTTACCGCAATTTTCTTAGTAAGGGTGATCACGAGATACCATTAAAGCGTGAGCTTCGCATTACGCAGGATTACCTCTCCCTGCAAAAGCTGCGGTATGGAGATATATTTGAGGATGAATATATTCTTGATGATACAACATTAGACTGCTTAGTTCCGAAGCTGATTCTGCAACCGCTTGTGGAAAATTGTATCTATCATGGAGTGCGTCCCAAGGGGGAAAAGTGCGTTATTCGTATCACCACCCGGATGGAAGAGGACGGTTTACATATTATTGTATACGATAACGGTGTCGGCATGAGTGAGGAGCAGATTAAGAACGTTCTGGAGGCTAGCGAGGAGGATGACGCAAGGATACTGTCAGGCTTCGGTCTGCGTGGTACCATCAATCGAATACGCTATTATTATGACTACGACAATGTAGTACAGATTCACAGTGAACCGGGGGAATATACGGAAATTGATATCTATATACCCAAGATGAGGAAGATAGAAGCAGAGGGGGAAGATTAATGTACCGAGTTATGATCATTGACGACGAGATGTCTGCTCGCAGACTGTTACAGGCATCCATAGATTGGCAATCACTTGATATGGAGTTGGCAGGTGAGGCGGCAAGCGGTATAGAAGCGATTAACATCATTGATGAGATCAGACCAGACATTGTTTTTGTTGACATTTCTATGCCCTTTATGAATGGGATAGAATTTACACAGGTAGCAACAGAGCGATATCCTGACCTGATGATTATTATTTTAACAGGGTTTGATGATTTTGAGTATGCGCGTCAGTGTGTTCGCCTGCCGGTGATAGAGTACATGCTGAAACCCTTTGTACGACAAGAAGTGGTCGAGGTGTTAACCAGAATAAAGGGGGAGCTGGATAAGCAAAATACTCGTATCCATGAAATTGAGCGGGATATCACAAAAACTGATATCGAGCAGATCATGCAGTATCTACGCGAAAACTTTACAGATTCCAGTCTCAACCTAACCTCCGTGGCACAGCATTTTGGATTTAATCCGAGTTATTTTAGCCGGAAATTCAAGCAGGAGACAGGTAAGAGCTTTGTCGAGTTCTTGATTAAGTGCAGGATGGAACGGGCGATTGGACTGGCCGGAACCAACAAGAAGATGTTCTGTACTGCCAATGCTGTCGGTATCCCTGATCCGAACTATTTTGGACGTTGCTTCAAAAAATACACGGGTGTCAGCTATTCGGAATATGTCAGCTCACATAGCTTGCGGTAATCTTTTTTGATGTATCAAAGCATTTGAGGATAAAGAAAAGGCCCACTATAAAGTGCACTTAATGTTAGGAAATATAAACTAACATTAAGGATGTACTTCATAGTGGGTTTCTTTTTTATTTATTCTTTTGTAACGGTCATTTCCAGTAATTTAGTCTTTAATTCACCTTCGATACGATTCAGCTCCAATTCAGCTTCTTTTCTCTTTTGACGGCCTTCATTCTGGATGCGAAGCACTTCATCAAGAGTAGATATTAAAGACTCATTAGTCAGTCGAAGTGTCTCAATATCAACAATACCGCGTTCGGACTCCTTGGCAGTTTCAATCGTAGCCATTTTAAGAGCTTCCGCGTTCTTCTTTAAGAGCTCATTGGTCATATTGGTTACCTCCCTTTGAGCCTTAGCAGCCTGTACGGAATGATTAACACCAAGAGCAAGAACCATCTGACTTTTCCAAAGAGGAATTGTATTCACTATGGTAGATTGCACTTTCTCTACCATCAGGGAATCATTTTCCTGAACAAGACGGATCTGAGGAGCCATCTGGATCGATATCATTCTGGTTAATTCCAAATCATGTATCTTCTTTTCGAAACGGTTGCAGACGGCTACGAGGTCATTCACTGCCTGTGCATCCTCCGGGAGATTGGTCTGATTCGATTTTTCGATGAGCTGAGGCAGCTCCACGGAACGAACAATGGCTAATTTCTTTTTACCTGCCAGGATATACATGGATAATTCTTTGAAATAAGTCTTATTTATTTCATACATCTTATCCATCGTGGCAATATCCTTCAGTAATTGGATCTTATGGCCTTCAAGTACATTGCATATTTTATTGATATTTACTTCGGCTTTTTCATACTTTGCTTTCATAGCAGACAGCTTCTGAGACTGCTTCTTAAATAAACCAAAGAACCCTTTTTCCTCACCGTCCGCATCAAAGTTCTTAAGCTCCATCACAACACCGGAGAGCATCTCACCGACTTCTCCCAAATCCTTAGTCTTCACATTGTTTAAAGCGGATTCTGAAAAATCAGCAATCTTTTTCTGGGCACCGACTCCATATTGAAGAACGAGGTTGGATTTCGTGAGATCGATCGTATTAGCAAAATCATTCACCATTTTTTTCTCTTCCGGTGACAGTCTGCTTTCATCAAAAACTATTTCCTCAGGTTTCACATTTTCAGTCTTAAGCAGCTCTGGTTTGTCGGTGGCCTGTTTCAACACCTCCGGAGTGAACTCCTCTTCAAAAGGTTCCAAGGTTAGTGTGGGTATTGCATTATCCATTATTTAATCCTCCCATAGTATGATTTGTTTTAAAATCCTTCTTAGTCAGTCCTTCCTGAGCCAGAAGAGTCTCCAATACCGATATGTCAGTAGAGATGTCCATCGCAGCATTCAGGAAAAAGCTGTCATATAATTTCTCGAACGCGTGATTGATCGTATCGAGAGTTAGATCAATTTCATTTTTCGCAGAGGTTATATTCTCGCCCTGCACGGATTCTTTATCAAAATCCTTATATGCATTGACTAATTTCAAAGTGGTCGGAAGATAGTAGCTCATAAACTTCTGTATCTGTGGCAGTTGATTTGGATGTTGCTCCACATAATTGAAAATCTTATCAAGGAGCTCTTCCAGATAGAGCAGCTTCTTTGAGATTGCTTCTCCGGGGATGGCATCATTTGCCTCCTTAATCTGGCGGATATAGGAGCGTCCGTTCTCAATTGCTGCCCTTGTTTCCTCATCCAGCAAATCAGCTGTGTCACTGTCCTGATCAGTGCTGCTTTTTTCCTGTACAACCGCTTTCTGCTGTTGTACGCTTTGCTGCAGCTCTAAGTATTTCAGATAGTTTTCACGATTTAGTATGATACAGGTTTCCTGTTTATCGATATGTCCCTCCGGAAACATACCGATTGAAATCATCTTCCGAAGATCCTTTATTAAGGATTTCTTACTCATGCCTAAGTGGTCGGATAATTCCTTCAGCGTATAATAACCGTGATTTTGAAAGATTCCGATATATCTTCTGAACCTTCTAAACCTTGCTCTGATCCGTGAGCCTCTGAATAATAAGATCAGGTTGATAAAGAACAAGGGCAGAAGATAAAGGGCAATCGTTCCAAAGAAAGCGATACTGGCAGTGATTTGCCCTATGATACATAAAGTTACCATGGCAAGTCCGGTAATCCCAAAGCCGATACTACCAAACACAGTCAATAGAATTCCGGACACTTTTCCTACAGGCACTACCGGAAATGATCGGGACCGATCAATCGAGGTCTGAGGCCTTGTCATATTATGATTGGCTCCGGCAGAGTAGGAGAAGTCCTGTCTCTGGTTGTTATTACGTCGATAATATCGATTATCATAACGATAATTACGGTAATTGCGATTAGCCTGTCCACTACGATTGGTGAAGCTGTCTGTACGTGTACTGTTATCCTGGGGAGTATTCACGTGGATATCCATATCAGGCTTATGCCGATCGCCCTGATTAAATAGTGCCTTATGCACCTCATCCAGAGCACCATTCACAGTATCTGAAATATTTTTATTTAATTGACGAAAATCACTGGTATTGATAGCGTTTTGTACAATATCCCTGATCTCATCGCCTATTCTTCTATTCATGGTATTTCCTCCACCCAAGTGTTTCCATATAATTAGTTTTATTATAACTGATTGTATCTAAATTGACAAATTAAAATATAGTGAGATTTTGCTAAGTTAGCTCATAATGATCGTACTCCTTCCGGCTACAGAAAAAAATATTTTTACAACAGGTATTTATTAAGAATAGATTAAAAATAATATATAACATAAAACACTATATTGCAATATATAATAGCTAGTGATAAAATATAATTCAATGATAGTTAAGCATGACTACATAAGTATTATATTTTCTCGGAGACTATAAAAATCAAATCACTATCAGGTGGAAAGGAGTCAGAAGATGAATTCACAATTTAAAAAAGGAGTCCTGGAATTATGTGTGCTTTCGAAACTGGTGGAAGGGGACCGATATGGTTATGAATTAACCGATGCAATTTCAAAGCAAATGGTAATCTCAACAGGGACATTATATCTTATCCTAAAACGGTTAAAGGATGATGCCTATGTTGAAACCTATTTGGTGGAGTCCGGTGAGGGGCCTGCCAGAAAATATTATCATTTAACAGATCAGGGACGGGAATATCAGATTGCACTGAAAAAAGAATGGTTGGATTTTGTGGCTGTAGTTCAGAATATTTTATAATAGGAGGAGAGTTATGAACAAGATAGAATATTTAAACGCTTTAAAGGAAGCTCTTAAGGATACGGAAGAAAGTATGATGAACGAAATCGTATCAGATTATGAGGAGCATTTTCAGGTTGGTGCTGAGAAGGGTAAGAGTGAAGAGCAAATCTGTGAGGAACTGGGATCAATAGAAGATCTGGTGAATGAAATCAAAGAGGTTTATCAGACAAATAATAGCAAACAAGGGAATGAAAACAACAATCAATCAAGCTCCGATGAGAAAAAGTCAGGGGAGAGACGCTTTAATATTCCCGGTTTTGATGGTGAAAAGATTGGCGATGCAATCAACAGTGCATTGGATTCAGCAGGTGAAGCAATCAGTAAAATCGATGTGATTGAGCTGGGACATTCACTAAAGAATACGCTGGAGCAGGCAACCTCTACCATTAATAATTTCACTGATACTTATTTAAGGAATTCATTTGATTTTAACTGCAAGAATCCGGAAGGTTCTTCGGAAAATGTAACAAAGAGTTATGAAACCGGTGAAGAGCCCGGGGATGGGGAAAAGAGTAACGTAAGCTATGATTTTGAAAATGACAAACAGGGTACAGAAGAAACGATAGAGAGTTCCGACACGGCAACAGAGGACACCTCCGAGCAAAAGAAACCCGGCGATGGCTTAAATCTTGTGATCAATGCTGAATGTGCAGATGTTACGATAGTAAAATCCCCTAATAAGAAAGTTAATATCAGCTACGTTAATGATGGTAATGAAAGACAGAAACAGTTCTATGAATTCTACAGTTATAAAGAAGGAAATACGATTTATGCAGGGATACGCAGAATTGGAAAAGCTGTATTCCTGTTTCACATGATCCATAACTCCATGCGCATCCATGTGGAGCTTCCGGAGTCAATGAATTATGTGGACGTAAAAACAACAAGTGGTGATATTAAGCTGTACGATACTAAAGCAGAGCGAATCATCGTGGGAGCGGCAAGCGGCGAGATTTCACTCAAACAGGTGAATTCAACAGATTTGCGGCTAAAATGTACCAGCGGAGATATCAAGCTGGAGTCAATCAACAGTGTTCAGCTTAATGCAGGCACCATGAGCGGTGATATCAGCGCCTATGGAATCGATGTAAAGTTTCTGTCAATGAAAAGCGGCAGTGGTGATATAGAAGCGTGTAACATTACAGCCGATATCATCGATAATAGCTCCTTGAGCGGAGATATCGAACTGAGTCAGGTGAAGGTTAGTGAATGCAAAATCAGGAGTACCAGCGGAGATATCGATATCGATGATATGAACATGAACAATGCGGATGCCAGCTGTATCAGCGGTAAAATTAAACTTCAGAAAATCTGTGGTGATGGTTTGGTAGTCGGCAGCACCAGTGGCAACATTACCCTTGATGTCAATATAAAACGATGCCATGTCAGTTCGAAATCCGGTAATGTGGATGCTAAGTGTGAAGGAGATGTTGTACTGGAGTCAAATAGCACCAGCGGCAATATTAAGGTTGGTCTGAAGAATTACGGCAACGGATATCGTATCGAGTCAAGAACTACTACGGGTGTATTGAATATCAGATACCAGGATATGCTTCAGAGTAACTTAAGAACCGGAACATACACCTACGGCAAACAGGGAAGCGAACTGATGATCAGTACCGTGAGCGGTGATATCCGATTAACTGATTAAGCTTCATCATTCTCAACAGCGTAAGCAACCCAAGGTAAAATATAGGGACTGTTGCAAAACATTCATAGATTGCCAAGGTCAGGCAACAGTCCCTATTTAGTCTTACCTTTCGCTTTCGGTAATAGCACCTATGATTTCTATCAATCTATTTAATGGACGATTAATCCATTTGTCCTTTCGATATATTAGCTGTTTATAGATATTTATTTCATATCTTTCACACGGAATTCGAAACAGTAATTTTTCCGACAATTCTTTTTCTACCGTATAAAGTGGCATGTAGCATATTCCAACTTCATTTAGAAGCATTCTTTTAATAAATTCTATATTTCCAACCTCCAAAAATGGAGTGATGGTCTTTCCATCTTCCAGTAATTTTTGTTCAAGGAGATATCGATAACTGACATCCTTTTCTGTTAATATTAATTCGTATTGATTTATTTCATCAAATGTAACACTTTTTTTCCCAACGAGCGGATGTTTGGCTGATGCAATAAATACAACCCTTTCCGGTTGATTAACAACCTTAATCCAGTTTTTTCTATAAAGCTGTGAGTCTAATGCATACATCATATCTATCTCATTATGTTGTAATAAATCGATCAAATACTCCATTGTGCCTGTTGTAATTGAGACACTGATATTTGGGTATTCCTTATGAAATTCAGTCAATATTCTTGGAAATTCTGCACTAAGTAGTGATTCAACAATTCCTAATTTTATTATTCCGCTCTGTAATTTATCCTCCTTTAATGCATCCTTCGCTTCTTCTAAATCGATCAACAGCTTTTTGGCATATGGAATAAATTTCTCACCATCACTTGTTAATGTTACTCTTTTTCCTATTCGATCAAATAACTTGACACCTAATTCCATCTCCAATTGGCGTATTTGAATCGTAACAGCTGATTGAGAATAACCTAACATCATAGCAACTTTTGTAAAATTATTTATTTCAGTAGCTGTCAAGAAAGTAATTAAATTCCTGATTTCCATGTTTGCTCCTAATAAAATTATTTTATGTATATTATTATTTTAATGAATTTCACTTATGATTATACAACTGCTAAAATACTATTACAACAATTTTGAAAGGAAGCATACATATGATACTCTCTACTTTATTTTCATTTTTACCATATGCAATGATCACCGCTTATACCCCTGGTCCCAATAACATTCTTGCATTCAATACAATCAGTATGTATGGTTGGAAAAAAGGAATGTCCACAATAATAGGAATTGCAGCCGGATTTTTTTGTGTCATGCTGTTATGTGCATTTACTTGCTTTAGGATTTCTCAACTGATGCCAAGTATTATGAATTTTATGAAATATGTAGGTGCAGCATATATCCTATGGATCGTTTATCATGTGTGGAACAGTTCAATGGATCCTTCCGTACAAAATAATAAATTCTCCTTTTTACGAGGCTTCGTGATGCAATTTATTAATGTAAAAATAATTCTTTATGCTATCACGATTTACACAGCATATATAATACCGGCTAATAATTCCTTTCAATTTCTCTTACTATTCGCCTTAATTATTTCCATTGTTGGTGTCTCGGGATGTATTGTGTGGGGAGTTGCAGGCTCCATACTACAGAGATTTATATTTAAGCATACGAAACACACTAAAGTTTTCAATATAGTGATGTCAATCCTTTTAATTCAGTGTGCCTTACAACTTATGATAAAATAAAATAGCATATTCAGCCTCAGTACTGTGATTATTCAGTACTGAGGCTTTTTGTGATTATAGAATCACATAGAATGCTAAATAAGTAAAAAGGTTATATTAAGAAATGTATTTGTTGATCAATTTTAGGAGGTATACTATGGCAGGTCATTGGACTGAAACAGAAGAAAGCTTATCTGATGAAGTGAAAAATATCACCCGGGCCCTTAAGACAGTGATAGAAGAATTGGAAGCAATTATGTATTATCATCAACGTGTAGATGTTACTACTGATACAAATCTACAAGAGGTATTTGCACATAATAGGGATGAAGAAATCGAACATGCATGCATGACGTTGGAATGGTTACGCAGAAATATGGAGGGATGGGATAAGGAAATGAAGAATTATCTTTTTACTTCAGGTAACCTTCTTAGTGTTGAAGACGAGGTAACCAATGACACTTCTGATGAGACTGAGAATGGAAAAACATCAACCGGTCTGAAGATCGGTAATTTGAAATAAGAAAGCTATCAGAAGAGGCGTCGAGAATAATAAATTTGAAAGAATAGAAAGGATGGTTTTATGTATAGAGAATTAGCTCCAATTAATCAAAGCATCTGGAAACAAATTGATGAAAGAGCAAGAGAGGTTTTTTTGACCACCTTAACTGCAAGAAAGGCGATCCATGTAACAGAGGAAAAGGGTTCTGCTTATGTTGCCTATAACCTTGGCAGATTAGGGGAGGTACAATACAAAGAGGATGTGGCTTACGCCGGCTATACAATAACTCCATTAGTGGAGACAAGAATTGAGTTTAGCTTGAACCGTTGGGAATTGGATAATGCTGTACGAGGGGATAAGAATATAGATTTTACAAATCTGGAGGATGCCGTGAAAAAAGTTGCTCTATTTGAAGAACGAGCTATTTTTGAAGGCCTGCCTGAATTGGGTATATACGGATTGACAAAGGTCTCTTCCGAAGAAGTCCCCTTTGGAACAGATGAAACCGGCATAAGAAGGAGTATAGCAGAGGGGATCCTGAAATTAAAGAAAGCTTATATGAACGGAAAAATGGATCTTTTGGTATCAACAGGGCTATATACAACAATCATGTCTTTGCCCGGTCAAACACCTTTGCATACAGTAATTGAAGATATGATTGGGGGTAAGATATATTCCTCTGAAATTTTACAGGGTGCATTATTGGTACCTCACGATAATGAAAATATTGCCTTGATATTAGGCGAAGATTTTTCGTTAGGCTATCAGGAGCATACAAAGAAAGAGATTACTTTTTATATTAAAGAATCTTTTACATTTCAAATATTAGATGATAGATTAGTCGTTAGATATAAGGAATAGTTTTCTGCTTTATTCGTAAACCCTCATGCCTTAGTGCGAGGGTTTATTTTTATGTAATAGAAAGTTCATCCTACTACATATTGAAATATGATAGATGCTTGACAGTTAAGCTGCTTTACTATATGCTATATTTATGAAAATAAGAGACCAACAGGAATTATATAATCAATTTATAAGAATAATCAATAAATTCACTATGATAAAGAGAAAATCGGTGGATTTAAGTAATCATGTGAATTTGTATCCGTCTGAAATGCAGGTTCTGTGTTTAATGAATACAAATTCTGAACTTACAGTAACTGATATAGCATTGACCCTATCCATTACGAAAAGTGCCGCTTCGCAATTAGTAAAAAAACTATGCAGTAAAAATATGTTGCAAAAGTTCAGAAGTGAAGAAAACGAGAGAATAGTGATATTGAAAATTACTGATCAAGGAAAGGATGCAGTTGAAAACTTCTTTCATAATGAAACACAGGCTTTTGGAGAGTTAGCAAAAGAGTTTTCCTCCATAGCAGATCATGAAATGGAGACAATACGTATGTTTCTGAGTAAACTGGAAGAAATGCTGGATAAGAAGTTACAATAGTGGTAATTACACTATTGTAATTATTTTGCATAATAGTTAAGCAGATTAAATATTAAGGAGGTTAATATAATGCAAGTGATAATTGTATATTTTAGTGGAACAGGTAATACAAAATTTTTGTCTGAAAAATTACTTCAGAAGTTTCAGGAAAAGGGGATTGATCATATAGATATAGTTCCGGTCGAGGACGCGTTAAAGGATAACACTAGTTTTGAAAATGAGGATGTTATTCTTGGAATTGGTTATCCGGTGTATGATCTGATGCCACCTGATATTATCCTGGAATTTGTTAATAAACTGAATAATTCAAAGTCTAATCATAATGCCTTTGTTTTTTCTACATACACTACCGATCCCCTTGACAGTAATTATTATTTGATAGAGAAGCTTCAAGAAAAAGGCTATCATGTGGCTGTACAGGAGAATTTTAAAGCTCCTGGGGCAAGTGCATATTTTTATTCGAATCCTAAATATCCTATTGTGAGAGGGAAGACTGTTTTTCAGACAGGGATTCACCAGCAACTGGATGCTTTTGTAACAAATATAATAGAGGCAAGTAATCGTCCCAACATTCCAATACAATACCATCCTCTTCATAAGCTCCATCAGACCTTCTCAAAGATGACTCTCGGAAATTTGTTTTATAGAAATCTTAAGAAAAATAGTGATTGTATTAACTGCGGGCAATGTGCAAAAGCTTGCCCGACCTCAAATCTCATCATGCAGGAGGGGAACCTTATAATCAAGCACTCAAATAATTGTATGCGCTGCTTACGCTGTGTACAGCTTTGTAGTAGAAGGGCTATCAACTTTACAAGTTCTAAAAGAACAGGAAGCTACACAAGAGAAGTAACAGAAAATGCTTATCATAATGCTGTGATCGAATCATAAGTATAAGTGCACCCTATCATATGTATATTGATTTATTGCCAATATGTGGTAAAGTAAAAGAAAAGAATTCCAGGTAGTATGCAGACGAAATAATAGGTTGAAGCTATAGTAGCAAGATGAGAGGAGAAAGATCTCATGTCTAAACTGATTCGATTTGAGGTAAAAAGATTTCCTGACTTACGCTTAATAGGGAAGATGGTTAAAATGAGTTTAAATCCGGAGGGCAGGAATGAAGCGGTAAACCTTTGGAGTAGTATGTGGCGGGATGGCAGTATGGAATTTCTACAGAGTCTTCAGGAACGCTACGCAGTTGAGCAGGATACGGTAGGGTGGATGGGAGAATATGATCTCTCAGCTAATACCTGTGTTTATATTGCCGGTGTCCTGACGAAAGCGGGCACCTCTGTTCCGGAGGGATATATCAGCAGGGACTTACCGGAGTGCCTGATGAGCGTTGGATGGATACAGGGACGAGAGGAAGCTGCTGATTTGTATGCTGGAGCGATGGAGCATGTGTTACACGCCATGAAAGAATATGGGTATGAATACGATCCATCCGCAGGAGGGTATGAGCTTCAGTACTACTCATTTCTCAGGTTTGGTGTTCCACGCTATATCGGAGAAAAAATCCTTATCCTGGATTACTGTTGCCCCTGCAAGAAAATCGTGGGTAAAGAGGACGGAAAGGGAATGGAGATGGATAAGGATTTGGGTAAGGTGATGAAATCCTTTGACAGCCTTGCACAACGCTGCAGCTATGCCTATCTGTGTACATATCCAAGCTGTATTCCCATAGAAGATGGTAGAGCAAGTGAGATATCCCAAAGGCATATGCACGGTTTCTTACAGGACGTCATAAGAACAATCTTTGATAAGCCTTCTTTGATCAATTTTCAAGAAGAAAAGGATGATTTTTATGAAAATTGGATGCTAAATAATCAGAGACCGGAACTAGATGATAAGATGAGAAAAACAGAGAAGTCACTATTCGATTTTTATACTTATCTGCGTAAGCTTGGTGAGTGTGGTGAAGTGAAAGACAACAGGTTATATGTAAGTAAGGATCATATGAAGTTTGTCAAGAAAAGACTACTTCAGTTGGAGCAATTCGGCCTGTCCTCTGAAAGTGATAAAACATCTACAATATTCTATCATGAGAAATATCCGGAGCTTTTTCCTGCCTGGAAGCTCCTCTGTGATCAGAAGATGAATTCGCCTAAGGGAGAGATTATTCGATTTATCTATTGCATGTATGACCCTGGGAAGTATCGTGCAGAGCATTTGTTTGGAAATAGTGTTGATGATCCTACCCTGATCAGGGACTTGGAGCAATTTTTCGAAGAGAAGGGCTATCGAAAGAGCTTTGATGAGTCAGGGATCCATTGGGATAAGGAGTATCCGGACAAGCAGAAAGGAAATGCAGTGTTTTCCTTTAGCTGGAAGAAAAGAGACCAAATGGCGTTTACCTTCCGCATCCCTAACTTTAGATTATTAATCAACCACTTTGATGAAATGAAGCCTGAATTGAAAGAACTGACATATTCTAGAATGAAGAACTGTGACGGTTGCGGATATTGTACGCAGATGGATAAGACAGGGAAGAGATTACCCCTGGCTATCAATTTTGAGTACAACGACAATCAAGCTATGAAATGTCCGCTTTATCCTAACATGACCTGGAGGTATATTGACCATGAGGAGACAGAGAAAATAAAAGAACTTTTTGATTTAGCAGAAAGTCATACCGGTAAGGGATAATAGTATTTTAAGCATCACCAACGATAGACTGGGTTTATCGTTTGGTGATGCTTTTTTGTTACAGCTTGTGACTTTCCCTGTAACAGAGGGGCAGGTAGAATTAGCCTATCATAGCAGCATAAGGAGGAATTGATTTGGAACTGCTTCATTCGGGATTACCGATCTTTTATAACGAGGTGACCAAGGAAATAGAATTTAGAGATGGATTGACCTGCGAGGGGAGTTCAAAAAAAACAGCAGGGCAAATGACGGATTTGCTGAAAGACAGTACCAATATAAAGGAAGAGGAGAAAATGTATTCTGCCTATCGTAATATCCTCTTCCCACAACATGAGAAGATATTGAAGCAATATGATATCCGTTATGACATTACAGTAATTGAACCCGGAACAGTAAGTGGAGAGTATAAAAAGACATCAGGACACTACCATGGATATATTGACAATGATGTGTACCCCTATGCAGAAGTATATGAGGTGATCAAAGGAGAGATTATCTTTATCCTTCAGAAGGCACTGAATTTCGATCAGAAGGAGGAGCCTGTAATCGAGAAAATCAGAGTCATACATGCGAAGGCCGGACAGTCTGTGATCATACCACCCTTCTATGGGCATTGTTCCATCAATCCTACAGCGGAAGTATCCATGTTTAGCAACCTTGCAGTGGTATCCTGCCCACTGCATTATGAACCGATTCAGAATAAGCATGGATTATCGGTATATGTCATGAAAGCAGGCGAGTCTTTTTTAGTGGTTCCAAACAATAATTATCGGCAGGCTCCGGAAGCAAAAATAATGGAACCGGTAGAGAAGAAGGAGCTTGGGATTGAATTCGGAGTTCCGTGCTATAGGAATTTCATTCAACATCCTGAGAAATATGATTTTCTTTTGTATCCGGGTCCCTATGTAGAAACCATCGAGAAGATGTATCAATGAAAGGAGAACAGAAGATGAAGTTACAGATTGCAGTAGATATTGCAGATACGAAAAGAATAATGGAGATTGCGGATCAGATCCACGATGTCATAGATATTTTTGAAGTAGGAACTCCGGTAATCATGAAAGAGGGAATGATACCGGTTAAGGCTTTAAAAGAGAAATATCCCGGTCTGACAGTCCTTGCAGACAGCAAGATTATGGACGGAGGAGCGTTGGAATGTCATGATATCTGTGAGCATGGCGCTGATATTGTTACCGTGTTGGCTCTGGCTGATCACTCGACCATCAAAGAGGTTGTGGATACTGCTCACGCATTTGGGCGCAAGGTACTTGCGGACTTGATCTGTGTTACAGACATCCCAGAAAAATCAAAGGAATTGTTAGAGCTTGGTGTGGATTATATCGGTGTGCATACAGGTGTCGATATGCAAAAGAGTGGTCGATCACCGCTAAAGGATTTAATAGAACTGCTGACAGCGGTGCCGAATAACATGGCAGCAGTTGCAGGAGGTGTAACACTGGCCACGATCCGGGAGTACGCAACAGAAAAACCGGAAATTATCATATCCGGAGGAGCGTTATATCAGGCACCGGATATAAGGAAAGCAGTACTTGACATGAAGGAGGCTATGCAAGGATGAGAACGAAGGAAATCCTATCCCAGGTAATAAATGAACTGACAGATACCTTTACCTGCTTGGAGGAACAACAGCTGGACCTCCTTAAAGAAGGTATTTTGGAGGCAAACAGAATCTTTGTTGCCGGTGCAGGAAGATCTCTGATGATGATCAGAGGCTTTGCGATGCGATTGATGCATATGGGGTTTGTCGTATATGTTGTAGGTGAGACGGTAACACCTGCTATTGAAAAAGGAGATTTACTGTTGATGGCTTCCGGCAGCGGCACTACGGGCAGCCTGACTGTTATGGCAGAAAAGTGTAAGAAAATAGGAGCTAAGCTTGCTCTGATTACCACGAATGCCGCTTCGCCCATCGGGAAGCTCGCCGATCACGTGCTTGAGGTAAATGCTGCAACAACGAAAGCAGAAAATCAAGGAAGAAAGTCAATCCAGCCGGGAGCCAACACCTTCGAGCAAAGTGTTTTGCTGATAGGAGATGCAATCATTATTCATATGATGAGCAACCGATCCCTAAATAAGAGCAATCAGGCATTAATGACCAGGCATGCAAATTTGGAATAGAGAAAATAAAGAATATAAAAAAATTGATTCAAATCAAGGATATGTTCCTTCTAATAGATTAATATAAGGTCAACAAGAAGATGAAACGCAAACACAGCGATTAAATATTAATCTATTCAAGGAGGATATTCGTATGAAACAAACAATAGTGATCAATAATCAAACAAAGCTTGGTGAGTTGGTTACCTTTTTCCCGGCAATTACTTCCCGTCTGAATGAGCTGCATATCGATTACTGCTGCCAGGGAGACAGAACACTAGAGGAAGCTGTAAAGGAAGCGGGACTGCATTCGGACTTTATAACAGAAGTACAGAAGGCCTATGAGGAGTTTTTGGACAGACCGGACAAGGAGCTTCCGGTGAGTGAATTATCCGATGAGCAGCTGATTGATCTGATTCTTGAGATACATCATCAGCCTGAGCGTGCCTTGTGGAAGGAGCTGGATCAGCTGATCAACAAGGTCTTGTTGGTACATTATGAGCATGGTAAAGAGGAGTTATTGAAGCTGCATCGTAATTTTAGCGAGCTTAAGATGGAATTGGAAGAGCATTTTGCCAAGGAGGAAGAGGAGCTGTTCCCGGCTATGCACAAATCGAATAAGTCTCCTGAGGATATCCAGACGATCAAGACCCTGCTTCTGAATTTAGAGAGTGAACATGAAGGCGCCGGACTGATTATTAAGCGCATCATAAAAGAGACAAACGATTTTACCCCTCCTGCTTATGCATGTCCCACAATGAGGGCTGTATATGCAAAGCTGCATGAATTGGCAGATGACATATTCCTTCATATTGCCAAGGAGAATAGTGTACTTTTCAAGCGTTATCTTTAATTAACCGAAGAAGTCCGGGTAGTAAAGGACGTTATGTAGAATTTATCATGAAATCAAGTAATTAGGGTTTCCATGCATCGGATGGGTCTGATGTGGGGAACCCTTATTATTTGCTTCTGCTTCTAATGTGACTGTGTTACTGAAGTAATTGTTTTATGTGGATATAATATGTTTTGTAATTCTAATTGATCCGGGAGGGATAAGAGATGTTTGATTTTTTAAAGAGAGATGACAGTAAAGTAATCCATGTAAATGATATAGATAATCTGATTGGCAATGTGGAGATTATTGATATCTGAGAACCCTATGAGTATAAGAGTGGGACCTTAAGTACTGCGAAAAATATACCGATGGGTAATCTGCTGACAAACCCGGAGAAGTATCTGGACAGGGATAAGACCTATTACATTATGTGCCAGTCAGGTGGAAGAAGCGGAAGAACCACGAGAGCGTTGACAAAACAAGGCTTTTGTGTGATTAATGTAGCCGGAGGAATAGGCTCCTATGTTGGATCTAAAAGAAAATAGTAATTAGGGTTTACGTGATCTAATCACAGAATATAGTTAGTAAATATATATAATGATATTATAGAAACAAAAGAATCACAGGAAATAAAAAAATAAAAGGGAGAATGGTATATGAGCGTATTAACTATAACGAAGGATAATTTTGAACAAGAGGTTATGAGATCCGATAAGCCGGTACTAATTGACTTCTGGGCACCCTGGTGCGGACCCTGCAGGATGGTAGGCCCTACAGTAGAGCAGGTGGCAGAAGAGACCTTAAGTACAGCTAAAGTAGGAAAAGTCAATGTGGATGAACAACCTGAGCTGGCGCAAGCATTTCGTGTGATGAGTATCCCGACACTTGTTGTCATGAAAAATGGAAAGGTTGCTCACAGCGCCGTAGGTGTTCAATCAAAGAAGTCGATCTTATCCATGCTCCAGTAATTAATTTGAATAGAGCCTAAGTGAAATAGCTTTACAAGCTATGGATCTAAGGCTCTATTTTTGCTTATATAAGTTTAAATAGAAGTATAGCTTCTGTAATCAACTATGCTTTGATTTTTATTTTTCCATGGTATATAATGTAAAAATATTAGGCATTAAGAATATTTGATCATCATAAAACACAGTGAAAGGAAACGATTATGGAGAAAGAAAGTATTTGGTATAAAACTGCCAGGACCTATATTCGCAAAATGCCCATGCCAAAAAGTCTGATGAACGAATTTCAAAGGAATGGTATGGAGGATCAATTGGAAAGGATATATTTACGTACTGCCCAGCTGCTGGAAGAGAATAAAGCTGCCAACAAAGCACTACATAGTCACTTAAGACAACTACTTCCCTGCATTGCCTTTTATGAGCTGTTAATCGAACTTGAAGGCAGCAGAGAACAGGCCATGAAGGTTTTTGATCAATGGACCATGCCTGAAATAGAGAAATACGGTAAATCAATGCAAAATCTTATGAAAATTCCCGGGCTGTATCGATTGGTACCTGGAATTTTTGATCGATTGATGGATAAAATGTATGGCGCTGAGGCAGGGTTTCAGAGTAAGAGAGTACAGGGTGCCAAGGGCTTTGCCAGAGATACGGTACAGTGTCCCTATCTGTTAACCTGTGAAAGGTATGGATATCCGGAGCTGACACAATACTTTTGTAAATCAGATGATATCAGTTATGGTAACATGCATCCCAAGCTTGTGTGGGCAAGAACAAAAACACTGGGCAGAGGAGATGACTGCTGTGATTTTCGACTGTATATTAAGAATGAGTAGTCTTCTTGTCGTAAAGAAATGATGGAATACAGGGATTAATATTATTTGATTTGAGAATTCGTAGCGTATAAACTCATAACTGTAATAAGTCAAATTATACCATATGGATACAGAGAGGGCCAAGGATATGAAAATAAAGGTAGTTTGTTATATGATAGCATCCAGTTTTTTATTCTCGTTGAGTGCTGCACTGGTGAAATCAGTTTCCGGTAGCTTTAATAGCTACTTTGTTTCGATAGCCAGATTTACCATTGGAATAGTCTTGGGGATAGCAGTGTTGCTATTTACAAAGAAAGCATTTCGAGTGAGTGATAAAAAAACATGGGTGATACGCGGGGTGGCCGGATCTGTATCTATGATCCTTTTTTACCTTGCGATTGAGATGACAGGGAGTGCCAGGGCGACATTGATGAATAACTTATATGTGATTTTTGTTGCATTATTCGGCTTTCTCTTGAACAAAGAGAGGGTAAAGATGGTGAACATAATCAGCATGATGTTCTGTCTGACAGGGGTGACGATCATATTCTATGATGGTGGCAAATATTCTTTGGTGGGAGATATGATTGGAATATTAAGTGGCATTATCACGGGAATTGCAATTCATTATACAAAGTGTTCCAGTGAAAAGGAGCATCCGGTGATTGTCTACATGTCTGCCTGCATATTCGGGCTTTCCTTTGCTCCTTTCTCTTCAATATATCATCCAAATCCGGGCATGGTTCAGATACTTCTTCTTTTAGCGATAGGGGTGTCCTCCTTTCTTGCCCAATGGCTGATGACAAGCAGCTATAGCAGGATTTCTGCAATCAGGGGAAGCCTGATTTCCTATCTGAAGATTCCCTTTACCGCTATCATAGGAGTCATGCTTGGAGATCATGTCAGTTCAAAATTTTATATCGGCACATTGATTCTGATTATAGGTTTATTGATTGAAAGTGGTGGCCTTCAATATATTAGCTGCAAAATAAAAGGGAATATACATATTAGTAGTTGACTTAATTTCCCCGGAAGTATTATTCTGTATCCATGGCTTACAGATATTTCTAACTAATGAGGTGTTTATCAAAGCAATTTATACAAAATAGGGGAAATATAGGGAGACAACAATGCGAAATAAAATAATAGTAGTACTTGGATCATTCATTGCACTATTTGTGATCCTGATAGGAGTTTATCAGGTTTTTGTGGTGGGTGCGGGCGGTAAAATTATCAAAGTGGATGCAGCACCGGAATATGGTTTTCACTGTGAATATTATGCGTATATCCCTTCCGGAGTAGATAAAGAGGAGATTAAGTACATATTAGTCGAGCCGAATAATGGTGGCAGGGTCAGCGACAATCATCAGGATCATGTTGATGATGCATACCGATTAGTGAAGCACGGTATTTGCAACAAATTAGCACGCAGTCTGAAGACAGTACTTCTAGTCCCGGTCTTTGATCGTCCCGAAAGCAATTGGCAGATGTATACGCACTCTCTTGACAGGGATACCTTAGGGAATAAGGAGGGGGATCTGGCCAGGATTGATTTACAATTGATAAGTATGATTGACTATTTGAGAAATAAATTAAGAGAGGATAATATTATCGTCAGTGAAAAGGTATTGCTGAACGGTTTTTCTGCTTCCGCCAGTTTTGTGAATCGCTTTACAGCACTTCATCCCGGGACTGTTCAAGCTGTAGCAGCAGGTGGAATTAACTGTATGCCCATACTGCCAACAGAGCAATGGGATTCAATGGAGCTGATCTACCCAATCGGAATTTCGGATATCGATGAGATAGCGGACATTGAATTTAATATAGACGAATTTAGAGCTGTACCGCAATATTACTATATGGGGAGTCAGGATGATAATGACACTTTACCCTATGATGATGCATTCGGAGAAACAGAACGACAGCTCATCATCGATCTCCTGGGCAAAGATATGAGAGGACGTTGGGAAAAATCAAAGGATATTTATCAGGAATTGGGCATTCCAGCAGAAATGGTTTTGTATGACGGAGTTGGTCATAGTGTCAATGACGAAATCATAAAGGATATCACTCGCTTCTTTCAAACACATATAGAATAGACTTTCAAAACCCTCCAGTATACCACCATACTTTATTGTAGATGGTATACTGGTTTTGTTTTTATTAATGGGTATAAGGAGTGAACAGATATGTACATCAACATCATAGGTGCCAAGGAAAATAATCTGAAGAATATTGACGTGCAGCTTCCCAAGAATAAGCTGATTGTATTTACCGGGGTGTCGGGCAGCGGTAAATCGACACTGGCATTGGAAACCCTTCAAAGGGAATGTCAGCGCCAATACATGGAATCCATGGGGATTACCATGGATATCGGCAGCAGACCGAGAGTGGACCGAATTGAGGGGTTATCACCTGCGATATCAATCAATCAGCACCAGTCGAATCACAATCCCCGGTCAACTGTGGGTACTGTGACAGAAATATCCTCCTATCTTCGCGTGCTGTATGCAAAGCTTGGGGGGAGGCCATGTCCGCATTGCGGCAGAAGCATTCATCAGAATTACAGTGAAAGCTCATATGCGGTATACTCTGAGCTGTCCGAAGCGGAAGGGGAAGAAAATGAGCTATATGAGCAGACGATTCCATGTCCTCATTGCGGTAAGCAGGTTTTTGAATTGACAGCAAGTCATTTCTCCTTCAATAAACCTCAAGGGGCATGTGCTGTATGTCGTGGGATCGGAGTCGTGAATTCACCGGATGTGAAGCTTCTCATGGATCATAACAAGAGTATACGCGAATTCGCTATTGCCGGCTGGGATCAGGTATATATTGACCGGTACGGAGCATCCATCGTTCAGGCAGCCAGACATTACGGTTTTGAGATGGATATTGATACACCGATTGGTGAATATAATGAGGTACAGATGGACCTGCTTCTTTACGGAGTACTTGGCAGGCAGTTCCAGAAGCGGTTCCCGGATATCACAACACCTAAGACAGTGCCGGAAGGCAGATTTGAAGGTGTTGTCACAAATCTGATGCGTAGATATGCGGAAAGCAGTACGATAGGTGCAAGGCAAAAACTCGAGAAGTTCTTGATACGTCAGGAATGTCCCGAATGTCACGGGGTTCGATATCGGGCTGAAATACTGGAGGTAAAGGTGGGGGGATTGAACATCAGAGAGCTGTTGTCGATGCCCCTCACAGAGGTCAGAGAATGGCTGGATAGGCTTCCGGACTCTGTTTCTAAGGAAGCCTGGAGTGTTGTCGGGCAGATAGTGGAGGATATGTCTGACAGAATAAGCCGTATTATTGATGCAGGTTCGGGATATTTGAGTCTGGATCAGCCTGCGGCTTCTTTATCTGCCGGAGAAAGCCAGCGGATTAAGCTTGCAGGAGTACTTGGAAGCGGACTTACCGGTGTCCTATATGTTCTGGATGAACCGACCTCAGGCCTTCATCCGCGTGATACCGGAAAAATCATTGAAGTATTAAAGCGTCTTCGGGACATGGGGAATACGGTCCTTGTGATCGAGCATGATACAGATATTATGAAAGCAGCCGATTATATCGTAGATTTTGGTCCGGGTGCGGGCAAGCAGGGGGGAACTGTAGTAGCCTGTGGCGATGGGATCGAGATTATGAACTGTGAGGACTCAATCACAGGCAGATATCTGGGAAACAGCGTCTATCAGACAAAGCGCAAAAAACTATCCTGTGAGAAGACCCCCTATCTGAATATCAGAGATGTTACGGTGAATAATTTAAAGAATATAGAGGTTGAAATCCCTCTTCGCAGATTTGTCACAGTGACCGGTGTCTCCGGTAGCGGTAAGTCAAGCCTGATTTTTGGAGGTCTTGCACCAGCCTGTGAAGGATACTTCAATCAGCCAAAGAAGAACAGAAGTACGCTGGTTTCCGGGTTGGAGCAACTTGACGGTGTTGTTATCATTAATCAACAGTCCATCGGACGCTCCAACCGGTCCAATGCAGCTACCTATACGGATCTATTCACCGCTATCCGGGATTTATTTGCTTCCTTGCCCGAGACAGTCATACAAGGTCTGTCTGCGAAGCATTTCTCCTATAATGTGTCCGGTGGTAGATGTGAAAAATGCCAGGGGACAGGGAAGCTGTCCATCTCCATGAATTTTCTGCCTGATGTGGAGGTGGTCTGTCCAATCTGTCGTGGTAAAAGGTATCAGAAGCAGGTGCTGAATGTAAAATACAAAGGTAATAGTATTTCTGATATCTTGGAATTAAGTGTTGATGAAGCGTTGGAACTGTTCGAAGGTGAAGAGAGCATCAGATCGAAATTACAGATTCTTCAGGATGTGGGCTTAGGTTATCTGGGACTGGGACAATCCACGGCTACCTTATCCGGGGGAGAAGCGCAGCGTCTGAAGCTGGCAAAGGAGCTTTCTACCGGTGGCGGCAGAAATGTGTTATATCTTTTTGATGAACCGACAACCGGTCTTCATCCACACGATGCAAACAGGTTAATCAATATCTTTGACCGACTTGTAAAGATGGGAAACAGCATCATAGTGATTGAACACAATACAGAAATGATTTTGGAATCAGACTGGATCATTGACCTTGGTCCGGAAGGAGGGAAACAGGGAGGAGAAATCGTAGCACAGGGAACACCGGAGGATATTATGAAAAATCCTCGTTCCTATACGGGTAAAGCACTTGCCGGTCACTACCTGAACTAATAAAAGGGGATGCGCAAAACACTATGATGGTACTATATAGGGAGTTTTGTAACATCCCTTTTAGTGTGAATAGATACCAAAAATAATACAAATAATGTAATTATTTTCTTGACAGAATGACACACGTGTCATATAATAAGTGACACGTGTGTCATAATTCCATTGTTTAACAATAATCTTCGGGAGATTGAATATGGAAACAAAATCAAATGTAAAGAGAGAGCTCATTCTGGACAAAGCGAAGCAGGTTTTTATCCGCAAAGGCTTCTGCCGGGTTACCATGAAGGATATCATAGAAGAGTGCGATATCAGCAGGGGTGGAATCTATCTTTATTTTTCTTCAGTAGCTGAAATCTTTGTAGAGGTTGTGAAGAGGCATAATCATGCCAAGATTGATGAGGTTAAGAATGCGATTAAGAATAGTAGGGATTTTCATGAATTGCTAGATACCTTTTTCGCTGAACAGAAGGAGAAGCTGGTGAATATGGATCAAAGTCTTTTTGCCGCTATGCTTGAATTCTGTTTTAGCCACAAGGAACAGTCCAACAGGGATTTCTACACGGAACAGTTTATAAACAATAAGAATATTATTCTTGAGCTGTTGAAATTCGGTCAGGCAAGTAACGCAATCAAAGCAAAAAACATTGATTATTTAGCAAGTTCCATCATGTATTTGATAGAGGGCTTACGTTCAAAGGCTGTCTCAAGCGGTTTGACGGAAGAGTTAGCAGAGCAACAGATGAATGTCTGTAAAAGAATGATCTATTCGGATCTGTTTATTTAGTGGAAGGGATTATAGATGAATATATTAATCACAGCCGGCGGAACCGCCGAAAAAATCGATGAGGTTAGAAAAATCAGTAATATGGCTACAGGGCGTCTTGGTAGTATCATTGCCGATACAATGCTAAATAATGAGGATATCAACGTCACCTATCTCTGTTCCGAGGACGCTCTTACACCACAAAATAATCGTGCGAAGGTTCTGTATATCGATAATGTACAGAGTCTAAAGAGTACAGTAGAAAAATTGCTTCGTGAGCAGGTCTTTGACGCAATCATTCATTCTATGGCGATTAGTGATTATACGGTTAAATACAGTGCTCCTTTTGAAGATCTGGAGCAATATCTAGCGAATTACCTGTCGCTAAATAATAGTACCGAACTCAGAAACGAAGAACAGCTGCAATTAAGGCTTCATCAGGCTTTATCAGAGTATCGGGGACAACAGGCGGCTCCGAAAATATCCTCGGATATAGAGCGATTATTTCTATGCCTTGAAAAAGCACCAAAGATTATCAGGTTGTTCAAACAGCTTCAGCCGAAAGCTGTTCTGGTGGGATTTAAGCTGCTTGTCGATGTGGATGAAGCTGAATTACTGAAGGCTGCAGGAAAGCTTATGAAGGATAATCAATGTGATTTTGTACTGGCCAATGATAAAAGAAATATCGATGCAAAACACCATGCAGGAATTCTATTAGAAGCGGATCAATCTAGGCAATACCTTAACACAAAGCAGGAAATTGCAGATGCGATTACAAAGTGTATCGTTCAAACAATAAAGGGGAGAAAAGAAAAATGAAAAACATCATACTAGGAGTCACCGGAAGCATTGCCGCATATAAGGCTGCTGATATCACAAACAATCTGACAAAAGCAGGATATAATGTTGACGTAATCATGACCAAGGGGAGCATGGAGTTTATCACACCGTTGACCTTACAGACCCTATCAAAGAACAGGATTAACAGGGATATGTTTGAAGTGGATTATCCGAGGGAGGTCAAGCATATTTCCCTGGCTAAGAAAGCTGACCTGTTTCTGATTGCTCCCGCAACAGCTAATATCATTGGGAAAATCGCAAATGGCATAGGGGATGACTTCCTATCCTCCGTAGCACTTGCGATGGAGAATATCCCCAGATGGATTGCTCCTGCCATGAATACAAGGATGTATGAGAATCCGACCGTACAGGAGAATATTCAGAAACTGAAGAGGTTTGGATATCAATTCATTGAGCCAAGAGAGGCAAGATTAGCAGATGGTGATGTAGGAAAAGGGGCTCTGGCAGATGTCGATGATATCCTTCGATGTGTGATAGAAAGCTTAGAGGGGAAACAATGATTTTTTTGGCTAATATAGGAAACACAAATTTGACGTATGGTATACATCATACTCAGATCATTGCCTCGGATCGTTACCCCATCACAGAATTATCTGATCAGCATTGCATTGAAGAGTTGTACCTGTCTCTCATGAAGAAATCTAATATTACGACGGAACAGATAGAGGGAGTGGTTCTGTCCTCCGTGGTTCCGGAGAAGACATCTTATTTTACGGAAGCGTTGAAAAAGTTCTTATCAATAGAGCCGACAGTGATCACAGATCAGACAGCCTGGGGCTTTGACCGGTCGGAATACACCGGGTTATTGGGAGCGGATCGGTTATTGTGCTGTAAAGCAGCACTGAAGAAGTATCAACCTCCATTGATCGTGATTGACTGTGGTACTGCGACCACCATCAATGTAATCAATCAAGCAGGAGCATTTATAGGAGGTGTCATCCTGCCGGGTGTTATGACAGGAATGCAGGCACTTGGTACACGAACTTCGTTGCTTCAACCCATAGAGATTACATGTCCGAACAATATCATCGGCAAAAATACAGCGGAATGCATACTATCCGGAGCTATATTCGGAACAGCAGCCCAGATAGAGGGGTTAGTGTCACGCATAGTTTGTGAACTGGGGGCAAAGGCAACTATCATCATAACCGGAGGGAATTCAGAAGCTATCATACCACACTGTACCATGGCGTTGCAGCATGAGCCTGATTTACTGCTGGAAGGTTTGGCAATAATCTATGAGGATATAAAACGTGAAGCACTTTTTGATGCTTTAATCCTATGAAAAATACAGTATAAATAGAGGGGGAGATATCATGAATTTAAACAGTAACACCAGAAAGATGGTGCTTTCAGCTCTGCTTGGAGGGATCATTGTACTATTAAACTTTACACCAATAGGATATATTCAGTTGCCAATTATCAAAGCTACCATTATCCATGTTCCGGTTATCATAGGCTCCATATTATTGGGTCCCGGAATCGGTGCGGGTTTGGGTTTTGTCTTTGGTTTAACAAGCTTATACAATAATACATTTGCACCAACGCTGTTATCCTTCGCATTTTCTCCGGCCATTGCCTTACCCGGAACGGACAGCGGAAGCTGGACAGCGCTCCTCGTTGCTTTTCTTCCCCGGATTATAGTAGGTGTTTTCCCCTACTATGTATATAAACTCTTTCATAAGGTCCAGAAAGGTAAGAGAGAAGTAGTATCACTTGCAATCGGCGGAGTTGCCGGTTCCATGACCAATACCATATTGGTTATGAATCTGATTTATTTGTTATTCCGGGATGCATATGGCGAGACTCTCAATCTGGCCGTTGGAGCAGTTTATAAAGCAGTATTGTCAGTCATTATCGTGAATGGTTTACCGGAAGCAATCCTTGCGGCTATTCTCACTACAGGGCTATGTAAAGTCTTACAAAGATATAGCAGACCAACAGATTTCAGCTGACTATAATGGGTAGAACGTGAGTGACGGAGGGGTATCATGAAGTCAGAGCAGTGTGATTCTGAGAAGAGCAATCAGAGTCTGATCGATCTGTATACTGAGAATTATTCGAAGCTATATGCCTGTGTATATCGAATGTCCGGGAATCATCAGGATGCAGAAGATATACTGCAGAATTCTTTCATTAAGGCATATCAGAATATCGATAAATTTAAGGGTAATTCAAAGCTGTATACCTGGGTATACCGAATTGTAATGAATGAGAGCTTCAGATATTTAGAATATATAAAAAAGCTGCCTTTGGTACGAATCACGGAGGAGCTTGGTGTAAGTGAGAGCGATTTCCTCCATAGTATTGAATATGTTCCAAAGCTGGAGGATGCTCTGATTGTAGAAGAAATGCGTGAGAAATGCCTTCAGGGCTTTCTGAAATGTCTCCCGAGAAACCAAAGGGTGTGTTTTCTGTTTAAGAATCTCCTGGAACTCGAGAACCGGGATATAGCTGAAATTCTTGACATTTCAGTGGATAATGTGAAGGTAACACTTCATAGAGCAAGAAAAAGACTACAGGAAATGTTTGAAATGCGATGCAGTTTGATAGATCCGCTTAAGCCCTGTCAATGCCATATATGGATCAAATATATGAAGGATCATAATTTACCGATACCGGACGGCTATCATCAGATAAAAACAGAGGAACTAAAACAAGAGTATTTTAAGAATCTGGATTCCTTACATAAAATTGAGTATTTATATTATGCGCAAGCCAGAATTTCTAAGGATGAGTTTATAGAGAAATTAAAAACAATTGCAGAAATTTTGTAACCATATTCAGTTTGTCAGTGTCTAACCTGTTATAACAAATAATAGGAGGATATTTAAATGAGCGATGAACTTTATGTGGATTTAAAACTGGTGAATAAGAAGGTGAAATTTAGTGCTACCTCGAACCTTCAGCCTGAAAAGGAGATTATCTTTGATTATGTTCCGCCCATCGGAGACGGTGAAGGATATTTAGGTCTTGAGGCCTTTCTGATTAGCTTTGCAGGATGTATAAGTACCGCAATCACAGGTCTGCTACGCAGAATGGAAAATAATATTACGCATTTTGAAATGAGGGCAGATGCAATCCGAAACATGAGACCGCTCTCACTCCAAAAAATCAATGTGGTAATCACCTTGAATTCTGATGGTGTTAGGGAAGAAGATGTTCAAAAGGCCATCGAACAGGCTGAATTAATATCACCGGTGTGGCTTGCTATCAAAAATAATGTTGAGGTTGCGATCGATTATAAGTTTCTATCATAACAGGAGTGAAATAGCCAAAAGGTTACAGGCATGCTCAGACAGCCTTGGCAGCGGAAGGAATTAAATATTTGAATACATAGCAGCTTCACGGACAGCGGTTGTCAGTGAAGCTGCTTTAATTTTTCGGGAAGAATATAAGCGCAATCTAAGTCAAGAAACTGTAGCAAGAAGCTGGTAAGCTGTTCCTATTCAGTATAAAGGAGGAAAAAATATTGGAAGCAGCTTTAGCAGTGAAAGGCTTAACGAAATATTACGGTACCAGACGAGCGGTTGACAACCTGGAGCTGGAGGTGAATCGCGGAGAGGTATACGGACTGCTCGGACATAACGGTGCAGGTAAGACTACAAGTATAGAATGTATTCTGGGAGTAAAAAAGAGTGATTCCGGAACGATAGAACTGTTGGGTATGAATCCTGTCTCTGATCGACAGAAGCTTTTTGAAAAGGTCGGTGTTCAGTTCCAACAGACAAACTATCAGGGGAAGATACGGGTAGAGGAAATCTGCGAGGTAACAAGCTCTCTTTATCAGAAACCTGCGAATTGGAAGGAGCTTCTGGGGTCCTTCGGATTGTCGGGAATGGAGAAAAGAACAGTATCTGAGCTGTCAGGCGGTGAGAGACAGAGGTTATCAGTAATACAGGCACTACTTCCCAATCCTGAGGTTGTATTCCTGGATGAACTGACCACAGGCTTGGATACAAAAGCCAGACGGGATGTATGGAGGTACATGGAAAATCTCAAGAAGGGGGGACTGACAGTCCTTCTCACCTCACATTATATGGATGAGGTAGAAACGCTATGTGATAAGATTTGTATACTGAAGCAGGGTCAGGTGGTAGCGCAGGGAACAATTCATGAGGTGGTTGCCCAAAGCCCTTATGAGAATTTAGAGGAAGCATACTTATGGTATTCCGGTGAGGAGGAAGAATTAAATGAAAGCATTTAAAGCACTTTTTAGAAGTGAATTCAGATTATCACTCAGAGACATGAATATTCCTATATTCGGTATAGCCCAGCCAATTATCGTTGTGATCATCATCGGTCTGATCAGCGGTAACAAACCGGCATTTGAAGGGGCAAGCTACAGCTTCATTGAGCAATCCTTTGGTGCATTTGCGGCAATCTGCATCTGCGCAACCGGACTGATGGGGATGCCTTTACTTCTTGCTGACTACAGACATAAGAAAATATTGAAGCAATTTATGGTTACTCCGGTCAGTCCTGCAATGATGCTTTATGTACAGTTTGCGGTGAATCTGATCATGTCCGTCATTTCCCTGATATCAGTTTATATTCTCTGTTCCGTGTTTTGGGGCTATAGGATGGATGGAAACGTCGGGATATTTCTGTTGTCCTATCTTTTGGTGGTAGTAGCGATATATAGTATCGGTATGATGCTGGCCAGTGTCGCTCCCAATTTGAAGACGGCAAATCTGCTCTGCACACTGATCTATTTTCCGATGCTGTTCTTCTCAGGGGCGACAATTCCGTATGAAATAATGCCAAAAGGAGCACGGTATGTGATGGATATCCTTCCCCTGACACAGGGAGTGAAGTTCTTAAAAGCAACCTCGCTTGGATTACCTGCGGAGCATGCGTTGTTATCAATTGTGATCCTGGTGGCAGTTTCTATCATCTGTGTTATCCTATCGCTCAAATATTTTCGTTGGGAATAGAGAATCTGTCAGTCTTACCCGGAAGGTCACGACAGGTTACTTAGTATTTCTTCGTAACGTTTTGTTCCTAATTCCGTCGGTTCTCCCTTCTTACAGAAGGTAAAGCCTGCAAGCTTCTGATTAGGACGCTCTGAGATGATACATCCATTCCTTAATTTGCTTTGCAAGACCCCGAGCGCATCAAGAAACCTCGGGTCCTTCTTAGCTCTGTTATAAAAGGACAGGACATAGACGTAAAAGAACAGGTTGTAGTTGGCAAAGGGATAAGCTATCTGGAAGAAGAGGGTGCCGATTCCGTAGTGGCAGGGGCCGAGCGGAATTCGGGTCTCCCAATGGTGAAGAAGAAATTCAACTGCCTGATCCAGAGCAACCGAGGTATTTAACAATGGGGTGAATCGAAAAGCATCTAATGCAGCTAAGGTCGGGCCTGGATTAGAGAATTCCGTCTCAGGCCCTTTCCCGAAGAAGAATTTATTGCAGCGCCAGCCACCATCGCTGTACTGAATTTCCAGGAGATGCTCAAAGGTCTTTATTAATCGGGAATCGGAGGCATAGCCCAGATGACAGAGAGCTCTGGCAGCATGAATCGTATGACAAGGATAGATTCCACCCTTCGGGTACACCTTAAAACGTCCGTCACTGCACCAGCTGCTAAGAATCAGCTCAGCAGTCTCCTTCAATACAGGGTCCGAAGAGTCCAAACCTAATTCGATGAGATAGGATGCACAATCGAGTGTAGTAAAAGGACTGCCCTTCATCAGACGTTTGTCGGGAGTAGCCCAGTAATCTCCTCCGTTATCGTGGCGTTTAGCCAGGATAGCTTCAATATCTGCTTGATATTTCATTTGTTCTGCCATGATCATCGATCTCCCTCTTATTATATCTGTTAAACAATTCCAATTTTCTTAATCCGAACATATCATGTATTGGCAGAATAGTCAATAAGCGGAGTTCAAATAATGAAAGTTGAAAGTCAGTCTAAATCAGATACCCATCTTGTTCTTAGAATCATGATAGTTGTGATCAGGGCAGCTAAGTAATTGGAGAAAAGATTGCCCCAGAACACTGAATAAAAACTGAGGATATGTTGAGTTGCCAGTATAAATACATATCGAAGAAGCCAGATACGAAGTACGCTGATTACCAGTGTGATACGGGTCCGTCCCAGACCGATGAAGGCACCCTGCTGAACCATACAGATTCCAAAGCCTATGACAGAATAGGTATAGATGTGAAGAGCACGATTGGCAATAGCAAGTACCTCTGCATCACGGGTGAAGAGTATCGTAAGCCTTGAAGACAGGGGGACGATGATTGCGATTAATAAAGCCGCGGTGATCGCACTGATGATGCAGCCGATGAGACAGGACTTTTTTGCTTTGTCCACCTGCCTTGCACCGATGTTCATGCTGACCATAGTGGTGACTGAGGAACCAAAGGAGGAGGGAAGGATAAAGCAGACAGAGGTGATATTGTTGGCAATACCCTGTCCGTTTAAGACAATGGGACCATATTTTTCGACCTCATTATTGATGAGAAAGAAGCCGAGATTCAGCATTACACTGGAGAGCATGGAAGGTAACCCGATATGGATCAGATTCTTGATGATCTGCTTATCGAACCGGAAGCCTGTCAGGGTAAAACAGTCACCGTCCGCTTTCATAAACAGCTCATAATACATCCATCCGGTAATCAGTATATTGGAGGCCAAGGACGCCATTACGGAACCTACGAGTCCCCAGCGGAACACAACAATGAACAGTGCGCTGAAGAGTATCTTTAATACCAGCATGAGGATCATACGTACAAAGGTATCCTCAGGCTTTCCCTGTGCATTCTTGATCGCATTATAGATGGACTCCATAAAGGAAAAAGGAATCACTGCAGCGTTAAGGGCCAGATATAGAAAAACATCCTTTGAAATTTCTGCAGTTACACTGGAGGAAATCGGGAACGCAAAGGCAATCAGAAGCGGAGCTAAAAGAAAACCAAGGAGAAAGGTAAATACGATCAACTGGATGGAGATTTGACGGCTGGCTTCAAAGTTGCCTTTTCCGTTGGATTGTCCTATTACTGCCATTCCTGCCACGCTTAAGCCCTGTGCCAGAGCAGAAATAATATTGACAATAGGAACACAATAAGTAACAGCACTTGCAGCCACAGTGCCGGCAAAATTATTGAGAAAGAGACCGTCTATCACCGGGATAACGGATTGGACCAGCCCCAGCATTAGCGTTGGAACGGAAAGAAGCAAAATGGTCGTTGATACCGGTCCGTTTAGGATTAAGCTGCGTCTTTCTTCACTGTTTTGTTTCAGAAAATTACTTTTCATAATAAATCACCTGATATCAAATTTCAATTGTATACACAAAGCTGTCGTCTGAATAGCGATTATACGCCTCTGTAAATAGAAGGTCAAGTATAATTTATACTCCTGTCAGGAACACCTTGCATTCCCGAAATATATATTTTATTATTATTCTTATACAAGAAGTGTGAACCTAAATGTTACAGGAGATGAATAATGAAAAAGTTGGTAATTGGGATCTTGGCCCATGTAGATGCAGGAAAAACAACACTGGCGGAGGGGTTACTTTATCTTACCGGCAGTATCAGAAAATTGGGCAGGGTAGATCACAAGGATGCTTTTCTGGATACCTATGAGATGGAACGTGCGAGAGGGATTACCATCTTTTCAAAGCAGGCTGTGTTCTCCTATCAGGATATGGAGGCAACTTTGTTGGATACACCGGGACATGTGGATTTTTCCTCGGAAATGGAGCGTACACTGCAGGTACTGGATTATGCGATACTGGTCATCAGCGGAAGTGACGGAGTGCAGGGACATACCTTAACCTTATGGAGACTTCTTGCACGTTATCGGGTACCCACCTTTCTTTTTGTGAATAAGATGGATTTAGAGGGTACGGACAGAAAAGCCCTGTTGGAGGAATTGAAGAGGCTGCTGGAGGATAGCTGCGTGGATTTTGGTGCAGACTTAAGCTCCGAAGAATTTATGGAAAATCTTGCAATGTGTGATGAAGCATTGCTGAATCAATATACCGAGAAGGGGATTCTTGAGACTGATCTGATCAAAGCCATGATTAAGAACAGAAAAATTTTTCCCTGTTACTTTGGCTCTGCACTAAAACTGGAAGGTGTAGAGGCATTTCTTCAGGGACTTGCCGGGTATACGACCCTGCCTGAACCCAAGGAAGAATTCGGTGCAAAGGTCTTTAAGATCGCCAGAGATGAACAGGGGAACCGTCTGACCTATATGAAAATCACAGGGGGAAGACTGAAGGTAAAGGAACTGCTGAGCAATCGTGAGAATCAGGTGCTGGAAACCGATGTATGGGAAGAGAAGGTGGATCAGATCAGAATATACTCCGGGGTCAGATACGAGACTTTGGAGGCTGCTGAGCAAGGCTGTGTATGCGCGGTAACCGGACTTAGCAGAACCTATCCGGGGGAAGGACTTGGAACAGAGGCTGTGTCCGAACTGCCGATGCTTGAGCCTGTTCTAAATTATAAGCTGTTACTGCCTCTGGGCCTCGATGCGCATACCGTGCTGTCTAAAATCCGTCAGCTGGAGGAGGAAGATCCACTGCTTCATATTGTGTGGTCTGATCAGTTGAAGGAAATACATGTACAGCTGATGGGAGAGGTGCAGGTTGAGGTCCTGAAGGCACAGATATTGGTCCGATTCGGTTTTAACGTGGAATTCGATCAGGGTAATATTGTCTATAAAGAGACGATACAGGAGCCGGTCATAGGTGTCGGGCATTTTGAACCGCTGCGCCACTATGCAGAAGTTCATCTGTTACTTGAACCGGGTGAGCCCGGGAGCGGTCTGGAATTTGACAGCAGCTGTAGTGAGGATAATTTGGACCGTAACTGGCAGAGGTTGATACTGACCCATCTGGAGGAGAAGGAGCATCTTGGGGTATTAACAGGCTCTCCGGTTACCGATCTTAAGATCACTCTGATCAATGGTCGTGCACATCTTAAACATACGGAAGGCGGAGATTTCAGACAAGCTACCTACAGAGCGGTAAGACAGGGACTAAAAAAGGCAAAAAGTATTCTACTGGAGCCGTACTATAATTATAGGCTGGAAATTCCTGCAGAGACGGTGGGAAGAGCAATGTCAGACCTACAGAGGATGTGTGGAATATTCCATCCACCGGAGATCGGGAATGAGACAGCAGTTCTCACGGGCAGCGCTCCGGTTGCTACCCTGCAGGGCTATCAGTCCGAAGTGAATGCTTATACCAAGGGCAGAGGAAGGCTGTTCTGTCTGCTAAAGGGATATGAACCCTGTCATAATGCTGATGAAGTGATAGAGAGTATGGGGTATGACAGCGAGCGCGATTTGGAGAATCCGACGGGCTCTGTTTTCTGTGCTCATGGTGCGGGATTTACTGTAAATTGGGACAGAGTGCAAGAGTATATGCATCTTGAAGCTTCTCAGGGAAATAGGGACGGAGGAAAGAATAATTCTATAGCTGTAGAACGGCAAACAGAGCCTTTATCAAAGGATAAGGCGAGTATAAGTTCCCGCAAAAGCTTTGAAGGTTCAATCAAAGAGGATAAGGAATTGGAAGAAATCTTTGTTCGTACCTTCGGTCCGATCAAACAGAAAACGTACCCTTCCCAGGGCGCACTGGGTTATGAGAAAAAAGCTTCGCTCCCGATAAGGAGGTCTGAACCTTCAGCAATACAGCAACCACAGAAGAAGATGGAGACAATCATGGATTACCTGCTGGTTGACGGATATAATATCATCTTTTCCTGGGAGGAGTTGGCTGAACTTGCCAAGGAGAATATGGATGCCGCAAGAAATAAACTCATGGATATCCTAAGTAATTATCAGGGGTTTAAGAACTGTATCCTGATCCTGGTATTTGATGCCTACAAGGTAAAAGGGGGAGTCGGTGAGGTCCAGGATTATCATAATATTCATGTGGTTTATACCAAGGAAGCCGAGACTGCAGATCAATATATCGAGAAAGTAACACATGAAATCGCGAAGGATCATCGTGTTACTGTAGCTACTTCCGATGCCCTGGAGCAGCTGATCATCATGGGAAAGGGTGCTCTAAGACTATCAGCCGGTGATTTGAAGGAAGAAATCGCTCGTATCAACGAACAGATACGAAGTGATTATTTGGACAGGCTGCCTAAGGGAAGAGCTTATCTTGGAGACCGGTTTGATGAGAATATTCGTGAACTATTGGATGAAGATTAGAAATGAGAAAGTGAAAAAGGTATATTAAAAAAGTTGAAATATTCCGATAAATCATATAGTAACGAAGCGTTAGATCATCGACGGGAAGGAAGTTCATTATGATTTTACTGAGAGCAAACGCAGCGCTGAAGGTCGTATTTGTAAAGCTGATCAATACCATGGGCAGAAATTTTACCTGGAACGATATCTTTATCATCCGGAATAACGGTCTGGTTCTCACAGGCAGTGACAAAGTTATGATATTTGATTTTAGCAATAAGGTGATAGGCAGCAATGCAGTGGAAGTGAATCTGAAAGAGGATTCCATTATACAGATTACCAAGAATGAACTGCTGGAAAATGTCCTCAATATGACTCTGTATGCTTTCGGAAAATGGGGTAAAATCAAAGGCTTGACGGTAGAACGCGATTATCCACAGATTAATGCTTTATTTGGTAATATATTAAAGGAAATTGAGATTGAGCCGATTCTGTCAGCAGATAATCTCAGGTTGTACAGATACGGGGTTCAGATAACCTATGAGGATATGATCCGGATTATATTGGAGCAGCAGGAACTTAAGGATCGGAAGCTGGACGAACCGGCAGTAGAAGAGGTGCCAGGGGAAGAGGCGCAGACAAAAGGAAAATATGATATCGGGCTCTGGCATAAAATCGTATGGAAGAGCGAACAACATGCCTTTGAAAAGTGCAACTTAACGGAGCAGGAGAAATTAAAAAGCAGGATTGGTAACAACTTCTATAAGGTCGGCTGTAAATGCCCGATATGTAAGGAAAAGCTCTATATGGTGATTTATCCTGAGGGCGAGGAGCTGTTGGTTGATACAGATGAAAAGGGGGTATACCTGGCAAGGGTATATACTTGTCATGTCTGTCATCGCCTCTTTACACCCAAGCCGCACCAGCTTATTTCTGAGGGCAGTGTGTATACCCTTGATTTTGAAGAGGATAAAGAGGCCTATGAGGATTACATTGAAATTATAGGGAAAATGGGAGACAGAACCTATAACTGTAATTTTAATAAATATGAAAATGAATATAAACAGAAAAAAAGTCAGAATGATACGCAGCTGGAGGAACTATGTGAAGAGATAGATTCCTTGTCTGATCAGGAGGTAAATGCTCTCAAGGAAAAGATGGATATGGGCTTCTATCCACACAAAAGTGTAGAAAGATGCGAAAGAATAATAGTCAAGGAAGTAGACAAGAGAGAACAAACTGCAATAGCTGAGAAAGAAAAGAATAAGGAAAATAATAAAGAAAATAATATAGAAAATAATAAAGAAAGTAATAGAGAAAAAGATAAAGAAAGTAATAGAGAAAAAGATAAAGAAAGTAATTTAGAAAACAATAAAGAAGAACACAATAAAGAAAGTAATAAAGGAAGCAATAAAGAAAATAATAAAGAAAGTAATAGAGAAAACAATAGAGAAAAAAATAAAGAGATTAGTGAAGATAATAGTAAGGAAGGTATAGAAGAAAAGATTCACAGCAGAGATCCCGAAGCGAATGCTATGACAGGTAAACATAGTTCGAAGGGAAGCAAAGACTCGAATGGAATGAAAGGACTTTCGAATGCTGAGGATGACGATGAGTTGGACAGCTTGTTTACTCTTTCCCGATACCGGGAGGAAGACGATAGAATAGAGAGTAATACTGAGTTTAGCCCGGAGAGAAAAAAATTCAAAGTATCCCAAATTAAGAATATCAAAGAAAGAGATAGGAAGCACAAAAAGGAATACGACAGCAGTAGAATTGATGAAAATAATAACTTGCCAGCTTCCATGAAGGATGAAGGCATTACCCTTGCACCCTATGTTGATAAAGAAATTGCCCTGAAGATTAAGGCAGAAGCCTGCCGGGATAAGGATTACAATTATATCATCAGGGTGATGGAGGAGATTAAAAAGGAAGAGTTAAGTGATGAACTCAGGGAGACTTTACTGCAGCCCTTACAGAAGCTTCTCGAAATCAGGGCAAGAAAAGAGCTCAATTCCCTCCGACAGGAGATACCAGGACAGATCAGTAAGAAGAAGTATTCGTTATACAAGGACAGGATCAAACAGTATCAGGTGATAGATCACTCTGAGGACTTGGAATATCTGGAGTTAAGAAGAGAAGAAGCTGAAAAGCAGGAGATTGCTTCTTTTATTAAGAAAGCGAATGCCAAAGACAGAAGCTCCTATATGCGGTTATATCAAAACTTAAAGAAGGAAGGGTTTACAGAAAAGAATATTACGCCGTATCTGGAGAATATCCAGGACAGAATTGCTGCCCTGGATGAAGCAGAAATCCAGAAAATATACGGTGACCCTGCAGAACTTACCTTTGAAAGAGGTCTTAAGGCATATGAAGAAATCACAAAAAGGGATCTGCTTCCCGAACTGAAGAGCAATACGCTGGGTATCATCGATAAACGCCTGACAAAGATAAAAATGAATGAATGCGAACAGCTTGTAGCTAAATTGTCAAAGGATTTGGGAAAGCTGGTGACGGAAGCAGCAAGAGTTTATTTTTATGATGTGAGAAAGGGACTTCGTAATAAGGAGGAAGAAAGTGCAGTAATCAATCATGCACTCAACACCTATGCATCCGAACGAGGAAAATATGAATTTCCTATATTAATTTGTGATTCATCAATGAAAGCAAATGGTGGAAGAGGCTTTGTATTGACGCCTGATCATATCTTTTATAACACGATCACTGAGGCGGGCATACTGGATGTTATGAAGGTCGTGAGAATCACAGCCCGAAGAGGCAGGAAAATTTATGCTGAAACAGAAAGCTCCGGCAGGATCAAGCTGTCCAATTCCTTGGATTTATCGAATGTGGAAGAATTCACTGAGATTTTAAACGATTTTGTCGCTTATCTCAAGGAAAAACCGGAGTCCCGGGATATTGCTTATATCGCCAAGGAAAAGCACAGTGTAAAATGCTGCTACCGATGTGGACATGTCTATAAAGGTGACAATGTCTGTCCGAAATGCGGTGCGAAGTTCAATGAATAATTCCCATACAAAATGCGGGACTAATGGATATTATTACTGAGATTATCATGTCGAAACGTGAAATATTGCGTCATGAAAGGGTAATAATAATGCTATGATGAAGAATCATTCTAACCATGAAACCGAGGGAGGGAATTAGATGAAGCGTTTTGTCGTAATATTATTTTGCCTCGCGTTTGTTGCTACTACGGTAACAGGTTGCGGCAAAAAGGAAATAACAGACGACACCAAAACCCCGTCTACCGGGGTTACGGGTGAAGCAACCCAGGCACCTACAGCAGCAGTTACTGATGATACCAGCGTGAAAACCCTTAACCTGTGGGCATTCACAGAGGAAATACCAGGGATGATGGCGAAATTCAAGGAAGCAAATCCTGATTTTGCACTTGAGATTAAACCTACCGTGATCGCTACTACGGACGGTGCATATCAGCCCGCTCTTGACCAGGCACTTGCAGCCGGTGGTGCAGACGCTCCTGATATCTATGCTGCAGAAGCTGCATTCGTCTTAAAGTATACCAAGGGTGATGCATATCAGTACGCAGCTTCCTATAAGGATCTGGATATTGACGTGGACAACCTGATAAAAGAGGCTGACATTGCCCAGTATACAGTTGATATCGGAACTAATCCGGATGGTAATTTAGTCGGACTCGGATACCAGGCTACAGGCGGTGCTTTTATTTATCGTCGTTCCATCGCTAAGGATGTATGGGGTACAGATGATCCTGCAGTGATTAAAGATAAGATTGGTCCCGGTTGGGATAAATTCTTCGCTGCAGCAGCTGAGTTAAAGAATAAGGGCTATGGTATCGTATCCGGTGACGGTGATATCTGGCATGCAGTAGAGAACAGCTCCGATCAAGGTTGGATTGTTGATGGCAAGTTGACCATCGATCCCAATCGTGAAGCTTTCTTAGATCTTGCTAAGAAATTAAAAGATAATAACTACCACAATGATACCAGAGACTGGCAGGATGCATGGTTTGCTGACATGAAGGATGCCGGTGCAAAAAAAATCTTTGGTTATTTTGGTCCTGCATGGTTTATTAATTATGTTTTAGCAAATAATACTCCTGAGACAAGCGGTGACTGGGCTGTGACTGAGTCTCCGATCGGTTTCTTCTGGGGCGGCACATGGGTTCTTGCTAATAAAAATACGAAGATCCCCGCATCAGTTGGTAAGGTCATTCAGTGGATTACACTTGACAGTTCAGATACCGGCCTTCAGTATTTATGGGCCAATGGATTATTAAATAAAGCCGGTACCAAGGATGCAGTTGCTTCCGGTACAGTGATGAAGAGGTCTGATGGTTCTGTACCTTTCCTTGGCGGACAGAATATGTTTGATGTTTTCATTCCTGCAGGTAAGAACGCTAACGGTAATAACCTGACTCAGTATGATGAGACAATCAATACGTACTGGCGAGATCAGGTACGGGAGTACACTGCCGGTAATAAGACACGTGAGCAGGCAATTGCTGACTTCAAGCAGCAGGTAGCAGATAACCTGGATGTTGTTGTAGAATAATAAAGTTTATATCATATCCCGGGGCGGGCGGATGGCCTATTCGTCCGCCCCATATCTTATGTTTCATAGGTTGACAGGATGACATATACTTACAAAATTACCGGAGGTGAACGCTTATGCGACGTAAGAGTGTCAGTTATGCAAAGTACGGTTATATATTCTGTATTCCTTTTGTCCTTGCTTTCCTTTTCTTTTCCCTATATCCCATTATTTATACTGCTGTCATAGGATTTACCGATTTTAAGGGTCTGGGCGCAACGGATTATCATTTCCTGAAAGAGGATCCGTTTAAGAACTTTGCAACAATATTGAGGAATCCGTCCTTCAGAGAATCCTTATCCAATACGGTTGTTATTTGGCTGGTGAACTTCATCCCTCAGATTCTGCTTGCCCTCCTGATTACCGCATGGTTTACCAACCATCGTCGTAAGATAAAGGGGCAAGGGTTTTTTAAAGTGATTTTTTATATGCCAAATATTATTACAGCCGCAACGATAGCGATTTTATTCAATGCGATTTTCAGCTATCCGATCGGACCGGCGAATGACATATTGTTATCCCTTGGAGTGATTGAAGAACCCATTAACTTTTCTGTCAGCAAAACATCTGCAAGAGGAGTGGTAGCCTTTATTCAGTTCTGGATGTGGTATGGATATACGATGATTGTATTGATATCGGGTGTGTTGGGAATTAGTCCGGAGTTATTTGAAGCATCAGAGATTGACGGGGCGACAGGTACGCAGACCTTTTTCTATGTTACGATACCTAACTTGAGAACCATTCTGGTTTATACGCTGATTACGAGCTTAATAGGCGGTCTACAGATGTTCGATATACCGCGGTTGTACCTCATGGGTGGACCGGACAATGCTACACTTACCACAAGCGTTTTCATATATAATCAGGCTTTCTCCGGAAGTTATCTATATAACAGAGCCGCTGCTGCGAGTATGATTATGTTTGTTATTATTTCTGCTTTATCGCTGATTGTATTCTATGTCATGCGTGATAGGGATGCCTCCAGGCTTGCGAAACAGGAAAAGGCCATGAGAAAAGCTTATAAGAAATCGCTTAAGGATGCAGGGAGGACAGCAGGATGAGACATGAAGTAACTACAGCAGGACGTATCTACAAAATTGTGATCTATATTGTGTGTGTTTTTTTATCTATCTTAAGTATATTACCTTTCTGGATTATGATTGTGAATGCTACCCGTAATACCCCTGAGATACAGCAACATGCTTTGTCGCTCATCCCTTCAGTACATCTTCTTGATAACTTTCAGGTTTTTGTCGGTAAGGCATTTAATCCGGTCAGAGGGTTTGGTAATTCCATGATTATATCCATCGGTGTAACGTTATGTACAGTATATTTTTCATCCATGACAGCTTATGGTTTGGTTGCTTATGACTGGAGACTTCGTCAGCCGTTCTTTACCTTTATCCTGGCGGTTATGATGATCCCTGCACAGGTTACTTCCATTGGTTTTTATCAGCTGATGTATAAAATTCATCTGACTAATAATTTCTTACCACTGATATTGCCCTCGATTGCTGCGCCTACCGTAGTGTTTTTTATGAGACAGTACCTGTTGGCAACCTTACACCTTGATATTGTGGCTTCCGGTCGTATCGATGGGGCAGGTGAATTTTCTATATTCAATCGAATTATTATACCGATCATGAAACCTGCAATTGCAACACAGGCAATATTCGCTTTTGTAGGAAGCTGGAATACCCTGTTCATGCCAATGGTATTACTGACGGATCAAAGGAAAGCTACTTTACCAATCATGGTAAGCTTACTGAGAGGTGATATTTATAAGGCTGAATTGGGATCAATATACCTGGGGCTGGCACTTACGGTATTACCTCTGTTTATTGTGTATTTCCTACTGTCGAAATACATTATTGCGGGTGTTGCCTTAGGCGGTGTTAAGGAATAAAAGCGAAAGTGTCAGTCAACTGACACTTTTTTTCATTCAGATGAAATGGTATAATAAATCGTATTACTTCATGCCAAAGAAGAGGAGTTACCATGAAATTTTATTTTGCACCGATGGAAGGGATCACGGGATATATTTACCGGAATGCCCATCATACTTATTTCCCTGATTATACTGAAAAATATTTTTCTCCCTTTATCGCAGCCAAACATAATCAAAGCTTGCGGACAAAGGAAATCAATGATATTCTGCCGGAAAATAATAAGGTTACTCTGGTTCCGCAGATATTGACCAATAAAGCGGAGGATTTTATCCGAACCTCCAGGTTGATCAAAGAGCTCGGATATCAGGAGGTTAATCTGAACCTTGGCTGTCCCTCGGGAACGGTAGTTTCGAAGAATATGGGAGCCGGTTTTCTGGCAAAACCGGAGGCACTGGACTCTTTCCTGGAGGAGATTTTTGCTGCTTCAGTCACAAAAATCTCGATAAAGACAAGAATTGGTAAAGATAATCCGGAGGAATTTTATGAACTCATAGAGCTATTTAATCAATATCCGATCACAGAATTAATCATTCATCCGAGGGTACAGAAGGACTTCTATAGGAACAAGCCTGATCTGGTTATGTTTCGGGAGGCAATCAGGTTGAGTAAAAATCCTCTTTGTTATAATAGTAATATCTTTACTGCGGAGAACTACGAAAGCTTTTGTGAAGCCTTTCCGGAGATCGATACGATCATGCTTGGAAGAGGATTGCTGGCTAATCCCGGTCTCGTAGGATATCTGCTGGCTCAGAATTATCCGGAGAAGATCGTAATAAAGGAATTCCATGACAGAGTGTATCAGGATTATCAAAAGGTATTGTTTGGTGACAGAAATGTCCTGTTTAAGATGAAGGAACTCTGGTATTATATGATTATGCCTTTTTCCAATCATGAAAAATATGCAAAAAGAATACGGAAAGCAGAAAGGCTTTCTGATTATGAAATAGTGGTGGAAAGCTTGTTTCGGGAACAGGAGTATGAGGTAAAACAGATTAGTTTCTGAAAAGAGGCTTCTATTCAGGAAAGGAAGGTACAGGAATGAAGAAAGAAATCTATCTTGCAGGTGGTTGCTTTTGGGGAACGGAGAAATATCTGGCAGGGGCGAAGGGGGTTATCAGTACCGAGGTTGGTTATGCGAATGGGAATACAGAAAACCCCACCTACGAGGAGGTATGCCATAACAACACCGGGCATGCCGAGACTGTCCATGTGGTTTATGACGACGATGTTCTGGGACTTAACTATCTGCTTGAATTATATTATGAAGTGATTAATCCGGTCAGCGTCAATAAACAGGGCGGTGATATCGGGACACAATACAGAACAGGTATCTATTATGTGAATACAGCAGACGAGGAAACCATACTTCATTCTATCGCGGAGCTCCAGAAGAAGTATGTGGAGAAGCTAGCGATTGAAGTGAAACCCATGCTTAATTTCTACAGAGCAGAAGAATACCATCAGAAATATCTCGATAAGAATCCAAACGGTTATTGCCATATCGGTAAGGATAAATTTGAGAAAGTAAAGCTTGCAAGAGATAGCAGCAAGCTATAAATAAGATAAGTAATTAAGATTAAGAGGCTGATACTACGAGGTGCTTTCACCGGTAGATCAGCCTCTAATCATATTTTAATCTTTTTTATATTGACAAAGGAAAAAACATGTAATATATTACATATCATCAAATGTAACATATTACATAATTTAAAATGAGGGAAAATATGAAAAAGGTATTAAAGATTTTAGGAATTGTATTCGGAGTATTTGTATTATTGATTGCAGTTATGATGATATCACTGTTTGTGCAAGCAGGAAAGGAAATGAAGATGCTGACATATGCCGAGGTCAATATGGAAGACGTTGCAGACGGTACATATGAAGGCATAGCTGAAACCAGTATGGTTCAGACAAAGGTGGAGGTTACCGTAGCAGATAATAAAATCCAGGATATTAAGCTGATCAGTCATAATAACGGCATGGGTGCTAAGGCAGAAAATATCCTTACGGATATGATAGCAAATAATACATTTAAGGTGGATAGTGTCAGTGGAGCAACTATGTCAAGTGAACTGATCAAGAGTGCTGTGAGTAATGCATTGGCAAAAGGAGTAGCAAAAAATGACTAGAGAAGAAATGTTGGAAGGGTATGATAATGAGCACATCTTTGTTGGAACACTGATGTCTCTCTGCAATCAGATGCAGGCTGTTGGTGATGTTTTTTATCATGAAATCACGTTTAAGCAATTTTATCTGATGATTTGCTTAGGCTTGTTTCGTGGAGATGCACCGACAATCAATGAACTCTCCGAAATTATGGGGAGCTCCCATCAGAACGTAAAACAGATTATCCTTAAGCTTGAGAAGAACGGATTTGTCAAAACCTATGTGGATGCGGAGGATCGAAGAAAACTACGTATTGTCATGACAGACAAAATGAAAATGATCAACGAAAAATATGATACGAGAGTAAATGACTTTTTTAGAAAAATGTATCAAAATGTGGATGAAGAGGAGCTGGCAAGCGCATTAAAGGCAATCAGCAAAATTGAGTATAATATCAAAGCTATGAAAGGGGTATTTAGATGAGGATGATAGTAGTATATAACAGTAAGACGGGATTTACCAGAAAGTATGCAGAGTGGATTGCACAGGAGCTGGGGTGCAAGGCGATGTCTGTGAAGCAGGCGAACTATTCGGATTATGATATCATCCTGTATGGCGGTTGGCTTATGGCCGGTAAGGTTGCCGGACTTGATAAACTAAAATCAAACCAGGTGGTAAGGGCTAAGAAACTGATTATTTATGCTACCGGAATGACAGGAATGGGGGATGTGGAAGCAATCGAGAAGATCAAGAATGATAATCTGACAGCTGCAGAACAGAAGGATATCCCGTTTTTTTATTTTGAGGGCGGTGTAAATTATGAAAAAATGGGTTTCTTATCGAAGAGTATGCTGAAAATGGTGTATAAATCACTGGCTAAGAAGCAGGATAGGACTGTGAATGAGACAAATATGATGAAGTCGCTTGCTTCCTCCACAGATCATTCTGACCGGGCATATATCAATCCGCTCATTAATTATGTAAAGGGGTTATAATAGATGATAGCAATAATCAGTGATAACGAGAGGGAGACCTTTGGAACAAGGTTATTTGAATATTTTACAAAGCAGCAGGAGAAGGTAGTACTGATCCCGGTGAGCAATAGGGATATCAAGCCCTGCTATTCCTGCTCAGGATGCAATGATAAGACCTTCGGCAAATGTGTCGTGAGGGACGATATGGATGAAATATTGCCGATAATGGCAAGAGCAGATAAGATGGTATATACAACTCCTATACAATGGGGGCAAACCTCCTATGCTATAAAAAAGGTTTTGGATAAGACTTCCCTTCTGGGTAATCGTTTCTATAAAATGAGAGGAAAAGAGATTGTAAAAGGAACTGCAGCAGACTCTTCGAAGCTGGCTCTGATTGGCATCAGTGAAAAACCGACGGATAAAGCAAAAAGAACGTTTCTAAACCTTGCAAAGGAGATAGCAATTATTACAGATCAAGACTACATAGCAAAGGTCATGAAACCGGATACCTCCGAGGAGGAATTGGTAAAAACAGCAAAGGAGGTACTGGCATTATGAAGACGATCATCATAAATCTGAGTCCCCGTACCAGCGGTACCTCAACCATGATGTCTGATTATATTAAGGAAAGAATTGAGAAGGACGGTCATCAGGTTACACAGGCTAACCTGTATCAAAACCTGAAGAATATGAAGAAACTCCTGGATCTTATCAGGGAAGCGGATACTATCGTCATGACCGGATCCTGCTATGTCACCACTTACCCTGCAGATACCATTTATTTGTTGGAGCAGATGGCTCAGACTGAGGGTGTGCTTCATGGACAAAAGCTGTATGGCTTCATCCAAGGAGGAATGCCATACATACATACCCATGAATCAGGACTGAAGCTTTTGGATAACTTTGCTGATGAGAACGATGTACATTGGATGGGTGGTTTTGTTATGGGAGGAGGAGCAATCCTGAATGGCCGTCCGTTGGATCAGGCAATCGGAGCTAAGAAGATCGTTCCGGCTGTCAATACGTTTGTCCAGCATATCGCTAAGGAAGAGGTATCACCGGATCAGCTGTATATAGACGCTGCAGCTAAGGTTCCTTATCTGCTCGCGGTATTTCTATCCCGTTACCTGACCCACACAATCAGGAAGCAATTCAAAAAGAAGGGTATCGATTATAAAGTGCCCAGCCCATACCTTCAATAACGATAAGTGATATCCTGAAAAGCCGACTTCTGTTCTGGAATCGGCTTTTTCAGCGTAGCGAAAATGTTTTCTTTCTTTATATTGCTGTCATTTCCATATTCAAGTATAATAGCTGATAGATTGTGCGTTTTACTGATGATAATAGGAAGTGAAAGAGTTTACTGAAGAAAGGTAAAAAACATGAAGGATAAAGCATTATACAGACAATTGAGTTTCCTGGCACTGCCAATTGCCTTACAGAATATGATTTCCTTTTCCATATCACTGACGGATAACCTGATGGTCGGGCGGCTGGGAGAGGTGGCCATTTCAGGTGTCTTTGTATGCAATCAGATTCAGGTCATATTACAGATGCTGGTGGTGGGCTTGGGAACAGCACAGCTGGTACTGGCAGCTCAATATTGGGGCAGGAATGACAAAGAAAGCGTGAAGGATATCGTGAGCATCACAGTAAAATTTGCAGCGGTGTTCGCCATGATATTCTGGATAGCCGTTTTCTTTTTCCCGGAACAGATACTTGGAATGTATACCAATGATCCCGGGGTGGTGGCTGAAGCTGTAAAATACATCAGGATATTCTGTTTTTCCTACCTGTTCTTTACAATCAGCAATGTACTGCTTGTATCCATGAGATGTATAGGAACGGTTAAGATTGGACTGTATATCTCGGTCGTATCCTTTCTTGTCAATGTATTATTGAACTGGATACTGATCTTCGGTAAATTCGGAATGCCGGCTATGGGAATTCGCGGCTCTGCGACAGCGACGCTGATTACCAGAGTCATAGAATTTCTGATTATTGTATATTATGTTTTGGTAGTTGACAAAAAGTTATTATTTAAGCTGAGAGACCTGATCAGGTGGAACTATATCCTGATGAAGGATCTTCTGCGATATGGTCTTCCGGTGTTGATGGGAGATCTCCTATGGGGAATTAACCTGACCGTACAGGGGGCGATCGTTGGAAGGCTCGGCACTTCCTCGATTTCTGCCGTCAGCATTGCAAATACGTTGTTCTCGGTTATCAGTGTCGGTGTATACGGAACGGCCAGTGCTTCTGCAATTATTGTAGGGAATGCAGTAGGAGAGGGGAATCTTGATCGGATCAGATACATATCCCGTAAATTCCAGATGATATTTCTCTATGTCGGCATCGCTACCGGAGTATTCCTGTTTCTGATCAAGGATATCGTATTGAGCTTTTACTCGATCTCTGCTGATACGCTGTCGATCGCCCGTGCTCTGATGATAGTACTGTCTGTTACGGTAATCGGTACCTCATATCAGATGTCTACGCTGACCGGAATCGTCCGTGCCGGTGGTGCAGTGCATTTCGTATTAGTGAATGATTTGATCTTTATCTGGGGAATCGTCATACCCCTATCCAGCGTGATGGCATTCGGATTGCATGCCCCCACCTGGATTGTGTTCCTGTTTTTAAAAAGCGACCAGCTGCTTAAGTGTATTGTCGCCGTAATCAAGGTAAACCGGTATGACTGGATCAAAAAGCTGACCCAGGACTTCTAGGCAGAGGAGAGTGTAGTATAAAAGAACATAAAAGCATAAAGCAGATCATACTTGCCTCCAATGTACTAATATAAACTAAGAAAAGTGCTGATAAAAACTCACATCCGAGTTTTTATCAGCACTTTATTCTTACGCTTTTTGTTAGAACTACGACAATGATGCAACAATTGCATCTGCCATTTCATCCAGTTCTGCTTCACGATCTGTCTTAAGTCGGGAACGTACATCCATAGGAGCTCCGACCAGCTCCATATTATTCATGGCTTCGAACTGCTCCTTCATGGATTTCATCGCTGCGCTTGCCCAGGAGTGGTTACCGATTATGGAAACCTTTCTGTCCTTCAAACCAAGCACGGAGATATCCTTCAGTAGTGCATCCATGACAAAATAAAGATGCATGTTATAGGTGGGAGAACCGATTACCATATTGCTGTACTTCCATAAATCAGAGATGATAAAGGAGGCATGTGTTTTTGATACATCATACATACGCATGTCTCGGACACCTCGTTGTGCAAGCTTATTCGCAAGTGCATTCATGACATTTTCCGTATTGCCGTACATGGATGCATAGACAAGAACAACACCCTTCTTTTCCGGTTCGTATCGACTCCATTTATCATATAAATCAAGAATGAATGGGATACTGTCTCCACGCCAGATTAACCCATGCAGGGAACAGATCATGTTGATCTTAACATTGGCGATCTTCTTAAATAAAGCCTGTACCTGGGCTCCATAGCGTCCTACGATATTACTGTAATAACGTCTTGCCTCGTTCACATCGATTTCATCCAACTGATCCGCGAAAATATTTCCGGCATCTGCTCCGAAGGTGCCGAACGCATCTGCAGAAAATAGAATACCCTTGCTGGTCTCGTAGGTAACCATAACCTCCGGCCAATGCACCATAGGAGCAGTATAGAAGCGCAGTGTCATCTCACCGAGCGAAAGTTCTTCCGCTTCCTTGACCTCCATGTAATTTGAGGACATATCCATATCATAAAATTGCTCAATGAACTGGAAGGTCTTCTTATTCCCGATTATTTTAACCCCGGGATAGCGGCGGACGATTTCTTCAATATTCGCACAATGGTCCGGCTCCATATGGTTAATTACCAGGTAATCCAGGCTTCTTCCATTCAGTACATGGGTTACATTCTCAATGTAAAGATCACTGATAGAGCGGTCTACCGTATCAATCAAGGCTGTTTTTTCGTCCATGATTAAATAGGAATTATAGGCTACACCGTTTGGCAGAGGAAACATATTCTCAAAAAGAGCCAGGCGTCTGTCATTTCCGCCGACCCAGTAAACCTTTGATGCAATTTCCTGAACACAATACATAGTTCAATCCTCCTGTTATATATTTTAAATATCAAAAGCCTCCCATAAGGAAGCTCCCGACATTTTTGTCCTAATATATTGTACTACAGAACAGTTCATGAAAACAAGAGAATAATGAAAGACTTGATTAATTTATGATTTTTGTCGCGTTATAGCTGAATTTCCACAGGTTCTTTGGTAAAGCTATAGATGGTGGCTTTCGCATCAGTAAAATAAAGAACTTCAAATCTGCCATCATCCGCTGCGTACATATTTCTGAGGGAAGGTTTCGTGATCAGCATAGCTTCTCTGGCTTCGATACGATGATCAGGAATAAGTTTACCGGTCAGTCTGATCCAGTCACCCTTTATGGTCGCACTTACCTCAGCCTTCGGATTGGCAAGAAGCTGTCGATAAACCTCCTTCGTATTATTGGTGCAAAGATATAGCTTACCTTCAAATTCTGCTACTGCGCCGAATGGACGAACGCGTGGCTGATCCTCCTCCATGGTTGCGAGATAAAATGTACCACATTCATTTAAAAAATTAATTATCTGTTCCATATTATTGCTCCCTTCATTAAGGTGTGTTATAATCTTCACAATAATATTATCATATACATAGAATTACACAAGTACGATTAATTTATCAGGTTAGTATCCAATCAGATACTATTATGATAAGGCTTTGTTTACCGCTGGTTGGCGGAGAAGGGAGTATGAATAGCATGGAGGGTTTATTCGGGAAATGTCCCTATGTTACGGCCCAAAAGATTTTTTCGGGAAAATGGTCCATATTAATTATTTTCTATCTGAGTGAAGGCACCTTGCGTTTCGGGGAGCTGCAGCGTAAGCTGCCTGACATTACACAGGCTACCCTGACAAAGCAATTACGTGCGCTGGAAAAGTATGGTTTAATCGTCCGCCATGTATATCCTGAGGTACCTCCAAAGGTGGAATATTCCCTGAGCGAAGTCGGAAAGGAATTTATTCCGGTGTTGAATCAATTTCAGTCTTTTGGAAATAAGTATATTGATTATATGAAATGTAGCAGAAAAAAGGTTGCCAGAGCCTGAGTCTAAAGGTTACAATATTTTGAAGAAGGCATAATGTTAACACGCAATAGGTCCGATATATTATTTGTAATATATGTGGATGCAATAAAGCCTGATCAGGCAGGATTGGAGTACCTATGTCAGAGATTAATAAGATAAACAATATAGATAATATCAATAATGCCGGTACGAACCCGGTTAAGAAAAGCGCGGAAAGCGTCGGATTTTCCTCTTTTCTGGGTGAAAATAAGACACTTGATTCTATATTTCAGAAAGCCGCTGAGAAATATCAGGTTCCTGTGGAACTGTTGAAAGCGATTGGAAAAGCAGAATCTAACTTCAATACGAAAGCAGTATCCCGTTGTGGAGCCCAGGGTGTCATGCAGCTGATGCCTGCTACGGCAAAATCCTTAGGAGTTACGGATTCCTTTGATGCGGAGCAGAATATTATGGGAGGCTCAAAATATATTGCTGGGTTATTAAAAAAATACGATGGAGATACAAAGCTGGCTCTTGCCGCATATAATGCGGGAAGCGGAAACGTAGCGAAATATAATGGAATTCCACCCTTTGAAGAAACACAGAATTATGTGAAGAAAATCATGGGTTATTTAAAGGAGGGAGTGGGTAAAGTAGACGTTGCCGTCAATACTGCCGGCAATAAGACCACGGTGAATACAGATACTGCTCCTGTCGCTGCACCTGCACCTATTCAGAATAATAATGCGTTTTTGATTGCTAATATAGCTTTTTCTGATGACCTGGAGGATTTAAACTCATTGTTTTCCTATGAGGATTATCTGAATTTTGTTGATCTTTTTCTGAAAAATCTAGAAGAGCAGGAGAAACAGAAGGAGGAAGAGGAGAAGAATACAGTGAATAATTTGCAGGATATTACTTATAATGTACCTGTCATGAAACTGTTAAAAAATCAGCTTCTCTGATGAACCAAGCTACTATTGAGCCTCAGATTTAAGGTCATTGATAGAAAGGTATCATGAACATGAAACAAGAATTCGAAGCAGTCATACAACAAGCCGGTAATATCAACGGTGCTTATATAGAACCACCCTTCGATGTGGAACAGGTCTTTGGAGCAAAAAGAGTGAAGGTCCGTGCGACCTTTGATGGAGTTGAATACCGCGGATCTGTTGTGAAAATGGGTGGATGCTATATGCTGGGTATCACACAGGAAATGCGAAAGAAGATCGGAAAAGACTTTGGTGATACTGTTTCAGTAACCATTGAAAAGGATGAAGAAGAACGAATCATAGAGATCCCGGAGGATTTTGGCCTCCTTCTGTCCGCAGATCAAAAGGCTAAGGCTACCTATGATCAATTGTCCTATACAGCAAAGAAGGAATATATCACTTGGATTACTGAAGCGAAGCGTGAAGAAACACGACAGGATAGGATAAAGAAAGCATTGGAAAAGCTTTCGGAAGGTAAAAAATTAAGATAAAAAACGTCACAGCTTAGAACTCCGGCAGTGGGTTACTATTCGAAGGGCGACTATATACAAGGGGTGCAGCACATATTTCAGATTTTGTAACAATCTGCTACTGAAATATATTGCTGCACCCCTTTTCTCATATTGTATGATTCATTGTAGTGGTGGTAAAATATGGATGTGCAATAGAGGGAAAAAACATGAGAACAAAATCAGAAACATATCTGGAACTATTAGAAAAGAAAAAGTATTGAAATCGATGTGACAAGGGGATAAAATGACCATGAGAGGAAAGAACAAGGAGGCATCTTATGAAAGATATAACTGAAATACTGAAGCAACAGAGAAAGTATTTTGCTCAGGGGAAGACCTTGCCTGTTGCAACCCGTAAGGAATACTTAAGAAAGCTTGGACAAGCGATTACCATACATGAAAAAGAAATTCTGGAGGCATTACGAAAGGATTTGAACAAAGCTCCCTTTGAGGCCTATGGTACAGAAATCGGTATGGTCAGAGAGGAACTTAAGACAGTCAGTAAGAATCTGGAGAATTGGGCAAGACCAAGCAGGAAAAGGACCTCGCTCATGAATTTCCCTTCCGTCAGCAGAATCTACTCGGAGCCTTACGGGATCGTCCTGATCATCGCACCTTGGAATTATCCGTTCCAGCTTGCCTTATCACCATTGGTGGGAGCCATCGCTGCCGGCAATTGTGCGGTGGTCAAGCCCTCTAATTATTCACCCAATACCTCAGCGGTTATCGAGCTGATTCTGTCTGAAGTATTCCCTGAGGAGTATGTCGCAGTAATCCAGGGTGGAAGAGAAGCAAATCAATCCCTTCTGTCCCAGAAATTTGATTATATCTTTTTTACAGGAAGCGTTGAGGTTGGCAAGACTGTCATGCGAGCCGCTGCTGAGCACCTGACCCCGGTTACCTTGGAGCTTGGCGATAAAAGCCCTTGTATCGTTGATGAGACAGCGAATCTGGAGCTGGCAGCAAGAAGGATTGTCTGGGGGAAGTTCATTAACTCAGGACAAACCTGTGTGGCACCGGATTATCTTTTGGTGCAAAGCAGCGTGAAAGCTGAGCTTATGAATAAGATGAAGAAATATATCGTTAAATTTTATGGAACGGATGCTACAAAAAACGAGAATTTCCCGAAAATCATCAATGAGAAGCATTTTCAAAGACTCCTTTCCCTGATGAAGGACGAGGAGATTGTGATTGGAGGTCAATCCTCCAAAGAGACCAATCAGATCGCACCGACAATTCTCGACCATGTTTCCTGGAATAGTGCCATTATGCAGGAAGAAATTTTCGGACCAATCCTTCCTGTCATGGAATTCAACTCTCTTGAGGAACTAATTCCACAGATCAATGCACGTCCGAAGCCCCTGGCACTATATTACTTTACGACCAGCAAAGCAAATGAAAGAAAGATCATCAGACATATTTCCTATGGTGGGGGTTGCATCAACGATACCGTTATGCATATCGCATCAACCCATATGCCCTTTGGAGGAGTCGGGGAAAGCGGTATGGGCAGATATCATGGAAAAGACAGCTTTGACACCTTTACCCATAAGAAGAGTGTTCTGAAAAAGTCTCTTCTGGTGGATATCCCCTTACGATATCCTCCATATAAAAATAATCTGGGCTTGGTGAAGAAGATCCTATAGGTAATACAGTTTTGAAAGGGTTGGAGATCAGGATGGGACAAAATAAGGAGAGTATAATTCGGAGAGAGAATAAAGTAAGGAGAAATTTCTTCCCAAGGATAGAGAAGGGCAAAGCAGTGGCAATGGCTCTTATGGCTGCTTTATTATACGGGCTTAGTTCGCCGATATCCAAATTGTTGTTGAACGAGATTCCTCCGCTTTACATGGCAGCCCTGTTGTATCTCGGTGCAGGTCTGGGTATGTCCCTGTTGGAGTTTATCATGAAAGGGAAGGAGAAAGGCAAGGAAGCCTCAGTCACCGGGAAAGAATTACCCTATGTGATTGGGATGCTGCTTCTGGATATCGCCGCGCCTGTCTTTCTTATGTTTGGCCTTCAACACTCTGATCCTGCCAGCGTTTCTCTGCTGAATAATTTTGAGATTGTAGCCACTTCCGTGATTGCTCTGATCATATTTAAAGAAGCTGTCGGAAAAAGAATGTGGGTTGCCATAGCCTTGATCACCTTCGCCAGTATGCTGCTTAGTGTTGAGGATATCAGCAATCTGACCTTTTCCATGGGGGCTGTGTTTATTCTGCTGGCCTGTATCTGTTGGGGCTTTGAGAACAATTGTACGAGAATGCTATCCATTAAAAATCCAATTCAGATTGTGATCATTAAGGGTATCGGCTCCGGTTCAGGGGCCTTGTTGATCGCTGTACTTAATCCTTCCAAGGTGAATAATCTAAGCTATTGTCTGTTAGCAATGCTGCTGGGCTTCGTGGCTTACGGCCTCAGTATATATTGTTATATCCGGGCACAGAGAGTGCTCGGGGCATCCCGTACCAGTGCTTATTATGCAGCTGCACCGTTTATCGGAGTTCTGGTTTCCTTCGTGCTCTTCAGGGAAGCAATATCTTTTGTTTTCTGGATTGCTCTTGTCATCATGCTTGTGGGCTCCTTCTTCATCATGACAGAGAAACATGAACATATTCATATACACGAAGAAACCATTCATGAACATTTACATGATCACCGGGATGGTCACCATGATCATATTCATGTGCCGGAATTTATAGGAGAGCACAGTCATGAGCACACACATACTGCTATCGTTCACAGTCATTCACATACCCCGGACATGCATCATCAGCATCAACACGAAAATAAATCGTAAGGTCAGTCTTCAGCCGTATACTGCAGGTACAGCAGCTTATGCTTATCCTGATACATTATTGTATCGATATGATATTTGACAATAAATTAACAAAGTGTTAGGATATAGGGGAAATATTAACAATTGATATAGAGTGAGGGATAAGTATGAGAATTAGTGAGGCTAAGGAATGTATTAAGGAATTGTACCTGAATACGAAAAGCGTTACGGCTTTGATCAGCGAAAGAGGGATTGGAAAAACTTCGGCTTACAGTCAATGCGCACAGGAGCTTGGGATAGGATATATCAATTTATATGCAGCTGCATTGGAGGGACCTGATTTTATGGGCTTACCCGATAAGGATCGGGAGCATAAGGTTACGATATATCTGGCTCCGCAATTTCTGCCGACGGCTCAGGCTGTGGAGATGGGACTATATCCGGAGAAAGGGATATTGGTACTGGAAGAGATTAATCGTGTACCGAGTGATACTGTATCGGTTCTATATCCGCTGCTTTTGGAAAAGAAGATTAACGGACATGCCCTTGCACCGGGCTGGACCATCGGTGTAACCATGAATCCGGATACCATGAATTATCTGGTAAATTCCCTGGATGATGCAATGCTGGACCGTTTTGTATCAATCGAGGTAAGCGCCGATATCGAGGATTATATTGATTATTCCCTGAAGAACGATCCGAATGATGAAGTACTAGCCTTTTTACAGGCCTGTCCCGATATGCTGCTGATTGTAAAGAAGGCTGCTGATTCAACAGCGCTCTCGAAATATCCGACTCCAAGAGGCTGGACGAAGGTACAGGAATTACTAAACCATTGTAAGCTGGAGGAAAAGCTGATGCGTGAGCTGGTGGCCGGTATCGTAGGCAACCAGGCAGCTGCCTCCTTTTATGGATTTCTAAGAAATAAGGATATCAGAATACCTTCCGTGAAGCAGTTGTTGTCCGATTATTCCTCAGTAAGAGATAACATTCTGAGTTTAGTAGAGCATAAGCATATAGAAATACTAAATTACATCATTAAGAAATTGATTACCGAGCTCATACCTTGCGTGGAACATATCAAGAACCTCGATTTGTTCCTTATTGATCTGCCAAGTGAGCTTCAGGTCATGTGCTGTAAATATCTATCCATAAGACGACCGGAGGATGCGGAGGCGATACTCGTTCAATCTAAAATGCTGGAGAAGATCAGCGACCTTATCATTGATGCGATGATACAGGAATAGAGGAGGTCATACCATGAGTATGCAGGAGGTAATGATTAAACTGCTGACCCTACAGCCGCTATACGGCTTCGTGGCTGCATCCGTGTCAACTATTGCCACAGAAAAGGTTGAGACGATCCGCATGGCTTCGATCCCGGAGCTGATCATTTATTATAATCCCGGCTGGTTTGACTCTCTGTCCAATCAGCATAAGCTGGGGGTTGTCCTACATGAACTGCTCCATGTGATATTTCTGCATCAGTACCGAAGGGGGAACAGACCTATTCTGCTCTGGTCCGTCGCGTGCGATATCGCTGTCAATGAAATGCTACCGGAAGGATACTTAGAACCTGATGCCGTGACCACGGATAGAATCAATAAGAAAGCCGGCCTGCGATTGGAGAAGAACAAGAGTGCAGAATATTATTATGAGAAAATCACGGATTTGGAGGATTTGATGGGGTTCTCGCATATTGAGGGCGACAGTATTCTGATTTTCGAGGGAGAGGACAGTCTAAAGGTGCAGAAGCTTTCTGAAGAGACGGCCTCCGACATGGAAATCAATGCGTTAAAGAGCAACATGGCACAGATATTATCCGATTCACAATCGGAGGCTGAGGCTTATGCCGGTATGGACGAGCGGATTGAAGAAATCTACCGTGATATACAAATGGATTGGAGAGTTGTTCTGAAGCGCTTCCTGACCGGGAGAGGAAGGATGATAACCAGAAAATCCTACAAACGTCAATCCAGAAGATATGAGGAATTGCCGGGAACCAAGCGGGCGATAGGGGTGGATGCGTTAATCGCAATAGACGAGAGCGGTTCGATCAGCGATTCTTTGGTCAATGAGTTTTACAGAGAGCTTCGTGAGATTAATAAAATTACCGGAACGAATATGATGGTTACCAGATTCGATACAGAATGTACTGAGCCTGTTCCTTTATCCACCTTTGTCGTCACCAACAAAAGAGTGAAGCGCGGTGGTACGGATTTTCGACCTGTCTTCGAACTGGCTGACAGATATAAGACTCCCCTGGTCATCATTTTCACGGACGGAGACGGGGATGCTCCGGCAAGCGCCAACCAAAATACGCTGTGGGTCCTCACAAAGAATGCAAAGAAGCCTGCAAACTTCGGCTATTTCTTAAGCTTTGGAGGTGATTAAGTTATGACCCTGCAATATATCTTATCAGGTGGCCAGCTATCCATTGAGAAGACAGCCTTTACCAGAGAGCTTCTGTTACCTGACAGTCTTCTGAAAAAAATTGTCTATGGGAAAGGGAATGCTGCTGACATTGCACCTAAGGTGGTAAAAGAGAAGAACCTGGTTATAATTGATTTTAATCAGGCAGAGATTAAGATGGATGAAGGTTTTTATGATCATTTCCGTAAACTGAAGGGAAAATACAGAGAAAAAATAAAGGGCAGAGTTGTAATTCAGATTACGGCTCTAACCTCCTATCATGTAACACTGAATTTAAACAGTGAGGATGACAAGGTGATTTATGAATAATCAATAATATGGCAAAATAAAGAGAGATGAGGAAAATGCTGATATATTTCCTTATCTCTCTTTTTATATAATTGGAAATTAGAACAATGTGACATGAAAAAGGCATTGACATAATCAGTCAATGATCATATAATAGTCCTTATGGATATATGTAATATTAGTATAATAATCCATAATAACTATAGCACAAAACTATCGCTTTGTCAACCCCTTTTTCAAAAAAATATGAGAGGACGGATATGTATGGAAAACGAGTTCATGCTGCTGCCGATTACATTATCGGACAGACAGAATGCCTTACTGATCAGAGAATGCAATTCCTATACAGAGAGGTATGGATTGCAGCTCTCGGTGGAAGCTGTACAAAATCTGATGCTGTACCGAAGGGAAAGTCTAAAGAAGTACGGTCGTATCGAATTTGGCACGAGTATTCTGCCAAAGCTGATCACTATGTTTGCAGACTCGGCTTATGTTATTCAGGAGGAATATGAGGAGCTTCTTACAGAGCTTCAGGACTGCTTTTATTACTTTAAGAGAGAAGCTTTGGAGGAGCTATCCGATGATGAACTGATCAGGATCATGAGGTACTATTTCGAGGAGGTATGTCAGGGATCCGTGGAATACTTAAAATCAACCATACTTGAGAACTACTGTAGGGATATACGCTATGACTCAAAGGAATATCAGTTGATGGGAGGATATGAGGATGACTACACAGACTTTTTGGATTGGGACGAGAGAGACTGGGATTGATCCGGCGGTCTTAAGTCAGGAGTTTTATTTCCAGGACTTCTTTCAGACTGCATGTAGCAAAAAACTGCTTAGGGAAGAGGAAATAACACGAATCCAGACAGGTTTATTAGAGTTATTTACCAAGGAAGCCACTCGATATACCAATGATGAGAGCAGTTCGATCCCTGTTGAAACAGCACAGTCCCTGCTTCAATCGATCACCTTCAGTATGGGCAGTTACTTAAAGACCTTTGCTGATGTGGGAACTCAGTTAGCAATACTGAAGGAGGAGGAGATATCTTCTTTATTCCTATTGGGACAAAGAGCGGTAGAGCAAAGATTAGAGGCTGCAAAAGAATTGCTTCACAGACTTACGGACGGGCTTATGCGGATAGATAATATCGCTTATCAGGATACGATCAGGGAGGGGCTGCCTAAATTCTTTCATGATTATAATGTGGAATTTGCGGCACATGAAGCTGCCGGGGATATTGACTATCCCTCCTATGTCACTGTCACTGAATTGCTTGGTGTGGAATATATGGAGGAATATCTAAGAAGATTGTGCCTTGAGAATGAGTTTTTGAATTATTTTTCTGCAAAGGACATCAATCTACTCCTGATTGCTTTTGACCGGGAAGCAAGGCATATGCTGATTAATCTGTTTGAATTGGTCCTGATTAATGCACTCGGTTGCAGGATTCTTGAAAAGGAGGCCAGAATCCTGGATATCAGCGCACAGGAGAATGTATGGCTTCGGGAAAAAATGTCAAAGCTATCGAAGGAAGAACGCTCCCGGCAGCTACAGATGGCTTTTTCTTCTTTGGCAAAGGAGTTGACTCTTTCAGAGGAGTTGACTGCCTATGTATTACCGGAGCTTCCTATGCTGTCAGAACGACTGTCCCATCATCTGGATATGAATACCTTAAGTCATTTCTTCATCTCCTTCAACAGTGCCTTCCGGGAGGAATACGAGTATCTGGAGGAGGGAGAAATTATGGAGGACTATAAGCTGAGACAACTGATCGAAAGAATCGAGAACACGGATGTGATAGCAGAGAAGGTCAATCTTATCCTGCAGGAGGTACGTAGTACGACGGATCTGATCGAACTCCTGGAGGAATGCTTCTATGACGGGGATTACGAGGAGGTATTCGGGCTTTTGGGTGAGGCGGAGCTTCATATGCTTGAGAAAAGAATTCTTTATGATGCAGGTGAAATTCCTCCCGAGGATTTTGAACCGCAGACAGAATGGGTAAAAATATTATGGAATTATTTGCATAGGAGATAGCAGAAGTAGTAAAATAGAAGAAAATCAGTGGGAGGGCTCATCATGGCGAGAGATTATATTCTGATTGCAGTCAGTTATCTGCTTGGATGCTTTAACACCGGGTATTATTTTTCAAAGCTATTCTATCATCAGGATGTCAGAGAGGTAGGTACGGGTGTCACCGGTGCAATGAATGTAAGCCGTGTGGCAGGGAAAAAGGGATTTATCATAACCTTTCTCGGAGACACCCTGAAGGGGATTCTTGTTGTGCTCCTGTGTCGTGCCTTCCGCACTCAGGACTGGGTGGTTTTATCCTGCATATTAATGGTTTTAATTGGACATGTATTTCCATTTCAGCTGAAATTCCACGGTGGGAAAGGAATGTCAACGATATTCGGTGCATTATTAGCCTATCAGCCAATCCTGATTCTTATGCTATTCGGAACATGCTTACTCTTGTACCCCCTGGTAAGAAGATATACGGTAACCAGCCTGTTTGCCATTCTGATATTTCCTCTTGAGCTGTTCTTTGCAGACTTTTCTTTGTGGTTGGTGTCTTTTTCATTGGGATATGCCATCATCATTATTTATGCCTGTCGAAGCAATGTCAAGGAATATATACAGACAAAGGCGTTGGAAGGAAAGTAGGATTGCATTCTGTGGGGATATTTGGTAACATGGTTAAATACTGTAAAGATGGAGGTAAGTGAAAAAAGTGAATACAATTATTTTTGATCTGGATGGTACCCTGTTACCCATGCCGGATCAGGAGCATTTCTTAAATACGTACTTTAGTGCCCTGTCCCTGAAATTCATACCCCTGGGATATGATCCGAAGGAACTGATTAAGGCGGTATGGATCGGGACAAAGGCTATGATAGACAATGACGGAACGATGACCAATGAACAACGTTTCTGGAGTGTATTTTGTGCAGTCATGGGAGAGGAAGCAAGAGAACTCGAGGATAGATTTGATGATTTTTACAGAAATGAATTTATAGAGGCAAAGAAGGCAACCTCAAGCCATCCGCTGGCACCGGAATGCATCCGGTTGCTGAAGGAGAAAGGCTATACCCTGATCCTTGCGACCAATCCTTTGTTTCCCCAGGTGGCAACCTATGCAAGACTCGGGTGGGCAGGGCTTGAATCTTCAGATTTTGAACGTATTACGACCTATGAGAACAGCTCCTATTGCAAACCCAATCTGGAATATTATAAGGAAATCCTTCAGCTTTGCGGGAAACAGCCATCCGAATGCATCATGGTAGGAAATGATGTTCGGGAGGATATGTGTGCCGCAAAGCTTGGAATGGATGTCTTTCTGCTTAAGGATTGCCTGATCTGCCCGGAGGGGGAGGATATTTCGTGGATGACTCAGGGCGGCTTCGAGGAGCTGCTGTCATTCATTCAAGAACTCCCAAACTTAAATGTTACCTGAGTCTAATATCGGTAGTAAAACAGAAACGGAAGTACAGCCAGCCAGACCAGATGTGTGATATTAACGAAGCAATAGATGGAAAGGGATATGTTCACAGCAACATTGGAGGCCTTCCGCTGTTCCTCCTCCGCACTTAGCTGCTGTCGATACATATAATACAGAAGCAAAGCCGGTATTATGATTTTAAGCATCAGACTGACGGCCGGATTTTTTACGGCGCCTGCCATAAGGATATTCACTTCTTTAAAGTATCCCGTCTGTAATAAAAACAAAGTGAACAGGATGTCACTGATATTTAAAGCATATAATAATACGAGTTTTTTTCTCATGATCTCTAAACTGTTACTTTTGATAAATGTTATCATAAATACACCTCCTGGTCAGCAGTATTGCCACTTTCCAAAATGCTAATCAGAGGTGTACTTTTTTCTTTGCTCCCGGCAAAAGAAGAGGTATAATAAGATGAGGAGTAGTTATTACTACAATCACTACGGATCGGTCCTTAAATCAATCATAATGGAGGAAGATAATGTTTGAAGAGAAGCGGTTTGCTGTTTTAATCGATGCTGACAATGTGTCCGCAAAATATATCAAATATATACTGGATGAGATTGCGAATTATGGGGTAGCCACTTATAAAAGAATCTATGGAGATTGGACCAAGCCCTCTGCGGTATCCTGGAAGGATGTGCTACTGGAGAATTCCGTAACACCGGTTCAGCAGTATGGTTATACGGTGGGGAAGAATGCTACGGACTCTGCAATGATTATTGACGCCATGGACATATTGTATTCAGGTAATGTCGAGGGCTTCTGCATCGTTTCCAGTGACAGTGACTTTACGAAGCTGGCCTCCCGTCTACGTGAATCGGGAATGCTGGTGGTGGGGATGGGAGAAAGGAAGACACCCAAGCCCTTTATAGCAGCCTGCAACCAGTTTAAATATCTTGACGTACTGGCTGAAGCCGAGAAGAAGAGCATGGAGTTCGAGAGCAAGCAGGACGAAACCAAGACCAAGGAAGAGACTAAGAGCATTGCAGAAATCAAGAAAGAAAATACGGATTTGGATAACATCAAAGCTGCTATTCTGAAGATGATGAATGAAGTGGATGAAGCAGATCAAAGAATGAATATGGGCGAGCTGGGAAGCAGACTGGTCAAGAGATATCCTGATTTTGATGTTCGTAATTATGGTGACACCAAGCTGTCCAAGTTCTTAAGAAAATTTGATTTCCTGGAGATAAAATCAGACGGTAAAGGCGGAAGCTCCATGTGGGTCATGCTAAAGGCTGATAAAGAAAATAAGAGCACACTAAAAGCCCAGGAGGGAAAGCCTGTGGTGAAGCGGAAGCGGACTTACAAGAAGAAAAAAGCAGAGTAGCATAGGGGGATCCGATGAAACAGATCATGATAGATGGTATACCTGTCAGCCTGGAGAGAAAAAGAATAAAGAATATGTACTTAAGAATACTGCCTCCGGATGGAAAGGTAGCCGTATCGGCACCGATGCGAATGAGAGAAGAGGAAATTGAGCGCTTTATCAAAACGAAGCTGGTATGGATCAGACTGCAGCAGGATAAAATGAAAAATCGTAATACCCATCAGGAACAGGAATATGTGACCGGTGAGAAGATCTATCTCTGGGGAAGGACATATCTTTTGATTGTGAAGGAGACGACAGGGAGAGGAAAGATTAGCGTGAACGGTGAAGAGGTTCAGCTCTTCATTCAGAATCAAAGTACCAGGGAGCAGCGGAAAAAACTGCTGCATACCTGGTATAAGAAGTCTCTGGAACAGGAATTACCCTATCTGCTTGAAAAATGGGAGAAAAGGATCGGTGTGAAAGCAGGGTCCTTCAGTATAAGAGATATGAAGACCCGGTGGGGAACCTGCCATATTCAGAAAAAGGCAATCTGCCTCAATCTTCAGCTTGCTAAGAAATCACCCATCTGTCTGGAGTATGTCCTGGTGCATGAACTGGTTCATTTGCTGGAGAGAAGCCATAATCATGTATTTAAGGGATATATGGATCAATTTCTGCCGAACTGGAGAAGCATCAAAACTGAACTGAACGGAGCTCCCTCAGCTTATCCTTGATCTGATACATCATGGCATCTGCTCGGTTAACGGTATCATAGATCGAGGAATCCAGATCCTCGTCATAGGTGGCATATCCAATCGATACATCAACAACGTAAGGACCTTCTGCATTGATTTTATCGCTTTCCATGGTATACGCTGCCAGACGGTACTTAATATCACTGAGGGTGAGATCATACTCGATACAAAGAAACTCATCCCCTCCAATTCTGTAAACTCTGTGCCCGAACACCTTCATCAGGCATTGGCTGCATAAGATGACCGCCTCATCTCCGGCATGGTGTCCCAGAGTATCATTTACTTCCTTCATATTATTCATATCAATCATGAATATGGTAATATTCTTGCTTAAATCCATCCTTTCCATATCACTCATATATTTGCTGCGACTCCTGCAATTGGTGAGCGGATCTCTGGTTGCCAGAAGCTTATATCTGTAGGCAGTCTCGCTCAGCTTAATCACATCAATCGCCTTCTTTACTCCATCTGCAATAAGAGGAATCATAAACAGGTAGAGTCCGGCACGAAAGAGAATGCCCGTCTCGGAATGGATATGAAGCCTATAATTGATAAATTCCAGTATACAGAAGATAAATAATAAGGTGATGGCATAAGTGATAATTCGTAAGCCTTTTTCCTTGTGTTTCAGTAGCGAAATCCATAAGGTAATCATCGCTCCCGCAAAAACCGTGAGCAGAAGGATGTGGTAAGGAATGAGTGTTTCATGAAAATCTGCCAAGTTAAAGAATTGCAGCAGAATTAATATGACACTGCTGACAAGCATCAGATCGATTTGTGCTCTATTGAATTTCTTAAAACGGTAGCCCTCCCGTTCACTGAGATATAGCAACAGCGGCAGGGGGAGCACAAGCAGGGACAGATAACATAACGCTGAAATAACCAAGGGATTACTGATAAAAAGTTGGGAAAGATTACTTTCCGTCAAAAGCCATATGGAGGACAGAAGGAAGAACCAGCCCAGATAATAGACGGACTTACCGGTATTAATCAATTTGTGTATCAGAAGGGATATAGCCATCATTAGGAAACCTTGAGCAAAAATCAGGATAGAAAGAAGAAAGCCTAAGCCATAGTTTTTAATCGTATGAATTAAGATGGACGCCTTTGTTCCTAAATAGACATCCCTGATTTTACCAACTTCATCTTGATATTTGGATTCTATAAGCAAGGTAAGAGTAGAGCCTTCGTTATGTTTCGGAAGGGATATGATATTCCAAAAAGATCCGATCGGAAGCTTGAATAAATGTCCGCGATTAGTGGAGGACTCACGGGAATAGATCACTTCCCCGTCAAGATATGCAGTAAGGCTTTGATTATCAGTAAAAATCCCTATTGTATTAACATGCTGTATATAATCGGGAAGTGTATGCGTCAGTATGACACTGTGATTGCCGTTGGTATCCAGATACGTCGGAAGGTCAACCTGTTCACTGCTACCGTCCGATGCAATATATCGCCATCCGTCATTTAGACTGTAAAGTGTTTCGTTGGTAAAATTCACCCGTTCGTGCGTTTGCCATCCTACACTGAACACCAGAACCGCGGCCAAAGCTATGATGGAATAGTACAGGATGCGAATCGATTTGATTTGGCTCGATTTCATGGAAGGCTACCTCCTTTCGAAGAGTAAGATAGCATATGACAAGCAAGCTTGTATATGCTCGCTACGCATTTATTATAACATAGTCCTTACAATATTACAGTATGATTATTGGCAAAAAAATCACAATAAAATTGATTAATAAATTTATTTTATAATTCATACAGGAAACCAGGCCATTAATAATCTGGGGATGGAAGCTCTGATTTCTTCCTCCGACATTACGGCATAGCCGAGAATGATTGCCGGCTGCTTAGGAAGAAAGGCTTTATCGTAATAGTATTTGGAACTACCATATACTTTTACTCCCTGTTGCAGCGCAGTAGCAATTAATTGCTCTTCCGTCATATGATTATCAACCGTCACCATAACATGCAGACCTGCATCGGCTCCCAGGATTGTGATTGGATAGTCTGCCTTTAGCATAGTATCTGTCAAAATCTCACGTTTTCTACGGTAAATATTTCGCATCTTATTTAAATGCCGCTCGAAATAGCCGTCTTCAATAAATCTGCGCAGGGTCTTCTGTTCGAAGATCGGAACAGGACAAAGAAGATAGGACAGATTGTAGTGATAACGTTCCATCAGGTGGTTCGGAAGAACCATGTAACTGACGCGAAGGGTAGGGGAGAGGGATTTTGACAGACTTCCCATATAAATTACCTTTTCGTTGGTATCCAGACCTTGCAGTGCAGGAATTGGTTTTCCGCTGTATTTAAATTCACTGTCATAATCATCCTCGATAAGATATCGATCCTGAGCCTGATTGGCCCAGTTCAATAATTGTATCCTTCTGTTGATCGGCATGATTTGTCCTGAGGGAAACTGATGGGCAGGAGTGATACATAAAACATTGGCATTGCTTTTTTGGATATATTCAGGTTGCATACCAAAATCATCGATTGGTATGGCACAGAAGTTCGCCCGGTTACCGGAAAAAAGCTGATTAAGCTTTTCGTAGCCGGGATTTTCGATTCCATAGATATAATCCTTACCAAAGAGCTGTATCAACGACTGGAACAGCATTTCTGTACCAGAGCTGATCACTACCTGTCCTGCACTGCAATTGACTCCTCTGGAATGATGCAGATAGGTTGCGATGGTACGACGGAGACCACTGTCACCGAGACAATCCCCGGGAGTGAGAAGCTCCGTATCATATTCGTTGATTACCTCCTTCATAAGTCTTCGCCAGAGGAGGAAGGGGAAAGTGGGAATATCAACTCCATGGTAGGAATAATCATAGGCTACAGCCTGCTGACCGGTCGCAGGAACGGGTTCTTTTACCGGGGTCAGCTTCAGATGCTGCAGATGATCCAACTGACACACAAAATATCCTGATTTTTCCCTTGCTTTGATATAGCCCTCTTCAATCAGCTGGTCATACGCGGACTGAATGGTATTCTGACTGATTCCCAGGTAGGAGGCCAGCTTACGCTTAGAAGGAAGCTTCGTACCGAAGGCAATGGTGCCTGACTGGATTTCTCCCTTCAGAAAGTTATAAAGCTGCTGATAGAGCGGTATGTTACTGTCTGTCTTTAATAACGGTGTTATTAATTCCATAAAACCTCCCAAACTGATACCATTAAGTTTATGATTTCTGATACTTTTAGTATAACCAGACTGGTAATATAATAAGCCATATTATTCAAAAATTCAATAGAAAGTGAAGGGAGATACAAAAATGAGTGAAAGGTATGAATTGAATAAGAATTTGGCTCAGATGCTGAAGGGTGGTGTAATCATGGATGTGACAACACCGGAACAGGCAAGAATCGCACAGGAGGCAGGTGCGTGTGCAGTTATGGCTTTAGAGCGGATACCGGCAGATATCCGGGCGGCAGGCGGAGTGTCCAGAATGAGTGACCCAAAGATGATCAGAGGGATTCAGGAGGCTGTAAGCATTCCTGTTATGGCAAAGGTTAGAATTGGGCATATCGCAGAGGCACAGATTTTGGAGGCAATTGATATCGATTATATCGATGAGAGCGAAGTACTTTCTCCTGCGGATGATACCTTCCATATCGATAAAACACAATTTAAGGTTCCCTTCGTCTGCGGAGCGAAGGATCTGGGCGAGGCCCTCAGACGTATCAATGAGGGGGCATCCATGATCAGGACAAAGGGGGAACCGGGTACCGGTGATGTGGTTCAGGCGGTCAGACATCTCCGAAAGATCATGCAACAGATCAGAGAGCTTACAGCGATGCGGGAGGATGAATTGTTTCAGGCAGCAAAGGAGCTGATGGTACCGTATGAACTGGTTGTGTCGGTTCATAAATCAGGCAGGCTTCCGGTAGTCAATTTTGCCGCCGGCGGTGTGGCAACTCCTGCAGATGCTGCACTTTTGATGCAACTCGGGGCTGAAGGAGTATTTGTCGGTTCCGGTATCTTTAAATCCGGCAACCCGGAAAAAAGAGCGAGAGCAATCGTATTGGCAGTGACAAACTATAATGATCCCAAGCTGCTGGCAGAGCTTTCTGAGGACATCGGAGATGCAATGGTTGGGATTAATGAACAGGAGATTGAACTTTTAATGGCGCAGAGAGGGCTTTAATCATGAAAAAAATAGGGATATTGGCTCTGCAGGGAGCCTTTGCAGAGCATAAGAAAGCGGTCGAGGCGCTCGGGGCTTTGGGATATGAGATCCGTCAGGAGGCCGATTTACTGCAACATCGCTATGACGGTATTATTCTTCCGGGCGGTGAAAGTACAGTAATCGGTAAACTGCTGAACGAACTGGGGATGTTGTCCATACTAAAAAGGATGATAGCAGAAGGTATGCCGGTCCTTGGAACCTGTGCCGGTATGATCCTATTAGCGAAGGAAATATCCAATGACAGCAGAAGGTATCTGGAGACTATGGATATCAGGGTAAAACGCAATGCATACGGAAGACAGCTCGGCAGCTTTCATACTGTGGAGAATTTTCATGGACTCGGTAACGTCCCGATGACCTTTATCAGAGCACCCTATATAGAGTCTGTAAAGGAAGCACAGGGAGTGGAGGTGTTAGCAACCGTTCAGGAGCAAATCGTAGCTGTAAGACAACGAAATATGCTGGTCACCTCCTTCCATCCGGAATTGACGGAGGATTTTAGGATACATAAGCTGTTTCTTCAAATGTAATAGGATAATATAAAATATTTTAATGAAAATGAACGAAATATAGATATAATCATTTCCTTATTCAGACAAATGTGGTAAAATATTACTATATTTATGGCGGATTATGACGATTAATATACTCTATGGTAGATGTATCAGCACAAAGGATGAATTTGGAGGGGGACAGCATGAGAATCAGAAATTCTATTAGGAGAAAGCTAATTTTGGCTATTATTATCGGTTGTCTTGTTCCATATTCCTTGGGCGGACTTTATATAAACTCCTTCCTAAAGCAATGGCTTTACGAAGAAAGTCTTGTAAATTCCCATCAGTGTCTGAAGCAGGCAGAAGAGCTGATCGATCGTTCATTGATTGCCGATATGGAGGAAGAAGTCAATATGATGGCCTCCATGAAGGAAATGCAAGATGCCGTGGGTCAGCTGGTTCAATATATGAATTATAGGGAGAGCTCTGGGCAGACAACTCCCAGTGCCTTAGAACTATCTATTTCGGACATTTTTCGCCGCTATAAAGAAAGTCATCCTAACATCAATTTCCTGTTTTTTGGAACCGAGGACGGTGGGTATACGGAATACCCTGCGTTTCAACCGTCTCAAAGCTACGATCCCAGACTTCGGCCCTGGTATCAGAATACCATCCATCAGGAACAGGTTATGATTTCGGAGCCTTATCAGACAAGTATTACAAAGGATCTTGTTGTCAGCTTTACGAAGCAGATCAAGAAGGGGGAGCAGGCAATCGGAGTGGTGGGTATTTCAGTTAAGCTTGCTGAAGTCACTTCTTCCTTGAACCGGATTATCATTGGTAAAACAGGTTATGTTATGGTTATGAGTCCCGAACATAAGATGATGGTTAGTCCTCAAAATGAGAATTGGCTCATGGAGACACCAACTGAAATTGGAATTCCTGGATTTGAACAATTGGAGACTGCAGATGAAGTCAGCTTTGAGACTATAATCGCCGGAGAGACCTGTCAGGTACATCTGATAACCTCGGGAAAAAGCGGGCTCCATATCATTTCCGTTATAAAAAAGGATGAAGCCATGGAAAATGCCCGGATTGTAGCTGTCCTGCTAATGGGGATTTTTACGGTCACCCTGTTGATCATCATTCTTATGCTGTATGTTCTTTCCAGATATTTCACGGATCCAATTCTCAAGATAGCCTCTGTAATCAATCATATGACTGATTATGAGTTCAATCCTGAGGATGATAGGAAGCTACAAGCTTATGCGAGACGGAGGGATGAAATCGGTCATGTATCGAACTCACTGGTGAAGCTTCATACAAACTATCATGAGCTTATGACTCAGGTCAATACCATTGATGAAGAAATCATCAATCTGGATTTCCGGCAGAATACGAAGCTAAAGATAAAGGTTTCGTCAGACAATCCCTTTACCCATGTGGTCAGCTCCATGAATACCCTGATGGAGAAAATATATTCCTTCTTTGATGAGCTTCGGCTGCAGCATAAAGTGCTCAGTGAGAAAAATGATCAGCTTGTTTCTTCGGAGGAAGAACTGATGGCACAACTGGAGGAAATTGACCAACAAAAGGAGTATATTAATTATCTGGCATTTCATGATCCGCTGACAGGATTGCCGAACCGCCGAAACTTTATGGATTTCTTAAGCAGGAAGGTGGAGGAAAGAAGCAGCGGAGCAGTGATACTGATTGACATAGATGATTTTAAGGGAATTAATGATACGCTGGGACATGTATTTGGCGACAGAGTGCTGGAGGGAATAGCAAAAAGGCTCAGGGAGTTGCCGGAGCATGATGTATTTATCTCGCGCTTTGGAGGGGATGAATTCCTTCTATACCTGCAGTGCGGGGAAAGCTATCCGAACCTTGAACAGAAGCTGGAGAAAATCTGTCATGTTTTTAATGATAAGCTTCATGTAGATCAGCTTGATATCGCCATACGCTTTAGTATGGGAGTATCCCTATTACCTTTGGATAGCCGGGATATCAATCAACTGGTTGCAAATGCAGATCTTGCGATGTACTCCGTCAAAGCTTCCGGTAAAAACGGATATCAGCTTTACGATTCTGCAATGATGGAAGATCAACGGAATAAGGCGAATATCGAGCTGCTTCTGATGGATGCCATAGAGACGGATGGATTTACAGTTGTCTATCAACCCAGAATTGATGTAAAGACCGGTAAGATTCATGCATATGAAGCATTGCTACGATTCAAGAAACATTACATTTCACCAAATATATTTATTAACATAGCGGAAAAGAACGGCAGCATCATAAAAATCGGAAGAATCGTCACTGGGATGGTTGTCAGACAGATTACGGAGTGGAGAAAGGAAGGACTTGAGGTTAAGCCGGTTTCTATCAATTTTTCCACATATCAGGTACATGACAGGGATTATATCAATTTTCTGAAAGAGCTTCTTGAAGAAAATGAAATCTTACCGGAGTTGATCGAAATTGAGATTACGGAGAATGCAATGCTTGAGAATCAGCAGGCTGCATTATCCTTCCTGAGAAGATTGAAGGAACTTGGAATCCGTATTTCCATTGATGATTTTGGTACGGGCTATTGCTCGTTGAATTACCTGACCTTCCTTCCGATTGATGTCGTGAAGCTAGACCGCTCATTAAGTCTGAAGTTTTTGGAACTTAAAAATGGTAAGGTGATGGACAGTCTGATCTCCCTTGTCCACAGTCTGGGACTGACAGTAGTGGCAGAGGGCATCGAGATGCTGGAACAGGTAGACAGATTGAAGCGCTCTGATTGTGATTATATCCAGGGTTATTATTTTAGCAGGCCTCTGGATGCAGAGTTTATACCAGCCATACATAATAAAGTATATGAAATATAATGATAATAATAGCAACATTTGAGAAAAGAAGCTTTCGTTTTATTCTTACCTTTTTTGCCGGTTGTCGTAGTTGGACAGCCGGCTTATTTTTGTATTTGGTTAATTTGTATAATATGAGTATGAAAAAATTATGAAAAAACTTGCTTCGTTTGTTATTATGTGCTAAAATACATCCTTGTACCTTGGGGTGTCATAAATTGCTACCGACATAAATATCAACCTGCAGGTACTGACGAAACATGAGCAGAGCATGGACTTACTTGGAAAGAGGGCGACTAACATCGAACATATAGCACTGAAACGACGGATTGATCTGTCGCTTACATATACTAATATTATAACCTTTACGGCGGTTTCCGTATTTTTACCATATGTACTGACAGCGATTGTACTGACCTTCCTCGCAGCTTATATCATAGCAAATAAATATACCAGACAGCTGATCTTTGTGCATAAGGGCTCCGGAATCCTGAGGCTTTTCTTTGGATATATACTGATCATTCCATTCATCTATCGTAACTGGACGGGTTTGATTGTGGGAATAGGGATGATTCTGGCAATCGTGCTCGGATTATTCATTCGAAGTGTAATGACCAGAGAGCTGTATGAGAAGACTCTGCACATGATTTGTGCTTTAAGCCTGACCGGTATCGGCTATGCCTGGATAGAATTTATCATGAATACCCTGTTAGATGGAAGACATAGCCACAGAATTGCATCAGTATATTCCCATCCGAATTATTTCGGCACCATGATAGGGATGGTTCTGCTGATCTGCGTCTATAAGCTTATGAATGGTCAGGAAAGTAAATGGTTTTATTATGTTGTAGGAATTGCCAATATAACCGGCATGTATTTGTGTAAAAGCATGTTTGTGTGGATAGAGGTCTTTGTCGGGGTAACGGTTCTCTTTATCGTATTTAAGAAATACCGCCTTCTCACCTTATGGTTGTCAGCGGCAGTGCTGGGATCGGTATGTATCTTTTTCTTAAACCTGCATATTATTCCACGATTATCGGATGCGAATGATACCCTAAGTATCAGACTTCGGATCTGGGAGCTGGCCATTCGCCAGATTAAAGCCGCTCCCTGGTTCGGACATGGCTTTATGTCCTTCTCCTATCTGTATAATGCTGCATATCATGGAAATATGATTCCTCATTCTCACAGTATCTATCTTGATATACTGTTGAATTTCGGTATCATCGGTACGCTGATATTTTTGCTGTTTTTCGCAAGATATTATATATCATTGTTGAAATCACGTTTTGAGGATAAGAATGTCGCAATTACAGGATTGATTCTTGCGGTTACCGCAGCCGCGGTGATCCATGGAGCAGTTGACCTGACGCTGCTTTGGATACAGACATTTCCGCTGTTCCTGCTGATACTCAGTGGCATCGGCGCAGAGGAGAAGAACGGCAGATATCATATTAACACGGATTGTTTTTTTTAAGAGAAAAGTAAAATCCCTCCTTGCAGATTGGAAAAGAAAGTATTAGTATTTGATTAGAAGAAAATTCAGGAACAAAGGATAGAAACAAGGGGGAAGCAGGATGGAGAACAGGATTGTTGTCGCACTGAAGGCAATCATTATCTATCAGCAGAAGGCTTTGATTATTCAACGCTCCTATGGAGAAGGCTCAGGAAGCGGCTCCTGGGAGTTTGCCGGTGGGAAGCTGGAGTTCGGAGAGGATCTTGAGACCTGTCTGAAGCGGGAGATCATGGAGGAAGTCGGATTAACAGTAAAAGTGGAGAAGCTGCTGTATGCTTCCACCTTTCTGACCAAGGAGAAGCGTCAGACCGTAATTCTTAATTATCTGTGTCATAGCTTCTCAGATCAGATTACCTTATCCGAGGAGCACGAAAAGTATATCTGGGCGGATAAGAAGACGATGAAGAAATATCTGGCGAAGGGTATATTGAATGATCTTGAGATCAATCAGATTTTTGAACAATTGGATATTTTATAAAAGTACTGTTCATGAGTAAATATGATATAAAAGAAGGATATCCTGATCCGGTTATCGGAGCTGGGATATCCTTTTTGTTATAAGCCATGAAGAAATGAAAATAATCCATTTCATTATTCTGCTTATTACGATAAGATTCAGATATCATATGGAGGAGGTTTACGATGAAATTCAGTAACGGATGTTGGCTTCAAAGACAGGGAACAGAGGTATTTTCTCCGACACAGGTATACTTTTCCAAGAAGGAGGAGTGCAGTCTGACCTTGTGTGCACCTACCTATCGGGTTGCCGGGCGGGGAGATACCCTTGGCGGTGTGACTCTGACCATCAGAATTACAGCTCCCATGCCGGAGATGTTGAGGGTAGAGTGCAGACATTATCTCGGTGTAAAGAAAAAGACACCGGAATTTGAATTGAATTATGATAAGACCAGTAAGCTTAAGGTGGAAGAGAAGGACCGGTTTTTGATTGTATACAGCGGTTTGCTCCGGGTTGAAATTGATAAAGAACAATGGGAAATGACTTTTCTGCGTGGGGAAGAGAAGCTGACCACAAGCAGTCTGAAGGATCTGGCATATGTCAAGACGGACTATAGAGGTCTGGCATATGATAACGGTGGAGAAGAGAATACCTATATGAGGGAACGACTCTCTCTTTCGGTGGGCGAGCTGGTATACGGACTGGGAGAACGCTTTACACCCTTTGTGAAGAATGGACAGAGTGTGGACATCTGGAATGAAGACGGCGGAACCTCAACCGAACAGTCCTATAAGAACATCCCGTTCTATCTGACGAACAAAGGCTATGGTGTATTTGTTAACCACCCTGAAAGAGTATCCTTCGAAGTGGGTTCTGAAAACGTTAAGAAGGTTCAGTTCAGTGTATCGGGAGAAGGGTTGGATTACTTTATCATCAATGGTCCTACGATGAAGGAGGTATTGATGAGGTACACTGACCTGACAGGGAAGCCCGCACTTCCTCCTGCCTGGACCTTCGGCTTATGGCTTTCTACCTCCTTCACGACAAAATACGATGAAGCAACCGTGAACAGCTTTGTGGATGGGATGCTTGAACGGGGTATCCCCTTGAAGGTGTTTCATTTCGACTGCTTCTGGATGAAAGAGTTCCATTGGTGTGATTTTCTGTGGGATAACAGGGTTTTTCCTGATCCGGAGGGAATGATAAGAAGACTGAAGGAAAAGGGACTAAAGATCTGTGTATGGATTAATAGCTACATTGGACAGGAATCTGTGCTGTTTGAGGAAGGTGCCCGAAAAGGTTATTTCTTAAAACGCGTTAATGGAGATGTATGGCAGTGGGACATGTGGCAGTCCGGAATGGCGATTGTGGACTTTACCAATCCTGAGGCTCGCAGCTGGTTCGCATCCAAGCTGGAGATGCTTCTGGATATGGGGGTGGACTGCTTTAAGACGGATTTTGGTGAGCGGATACCGACGGATGTAGTGTATTATGACAACTCGGATCCGGTTAAAATGCATAATTACTATACCTATCTCTATAACCGTACCGTATTTGAGCTATTGGAACGTAAGAGGGGGAAAGACGAAGCGGTTCTGTTCGCAAGAAGCGCAACGGTCGGAGGACAGAAATTTCCAGTGCATTGGGGTGGTGACTGCTGGTCAGACTATGAATCCATGGCAGAGAGCCTGCGAGGTGGTCTTTCCCTGACCATGTCAGGCTTTGGCTTCTGGAGCCATGACATCGGAGGCTTTGAGAATACCTCTACTGCGGACGTGTATAAACGCTGGTGTGCCTTTGGGTTATTATCTACCCATTCCAGGCTTCATGGCAGCTCCTCCTATCGTGTACCCTGGGCCTATGATGAGGAGGCAGTAGATACAGTACGGTTCTTCACGAGACTAAAGGCTTCACTGATGCCCTATCTGTATAGTAATGCAGTAGAAACCTCGAAAACCGGTCTGCCGTCTGTCAGAAGCATGGTTTTGGAGTTTAGTGAGGACCTCACCTGTGGTTATCTGGACAGACAATATATGTTGGGTCAGAGCCTGTTGGTTGCTCCCATCTTTCGACCGGATGGTATGGCTTGCTACTATCTGCCCGAGGGTAACTGGACAAACTATTTTACCGGGGAGGTAAAATGCGGTGGCCGTTGGTATCAGGAGAAACACGGATATCTCAGTCTGCCTCTTTACGTCAGGGAAAACAGTATTCTTCCGGTTGGTGCGGTAGAGACAGACGCTGTATATCATTTTGCTGATCAGGTGACGCTGAACGTCTATGAGCTTTTCGAGGGAGCAGACACATCAATCGTTGTATATAATCAGGATAAGGAACCGGAGCTGCAGCTGAAGCTTCAGAAAAATGATAAAACGATCACAGTCGATGCACAGGCTAAGCTTCCTTATCGGATCAGGCTGATTAATCTGACAGGAGTAAAAAGTGTCAGCGGTGGAAGCTTTGCAGTCGAGGGCAGGGATACAGTGATCTTTCCGGAGGGGATGGAGAATTTCGTTATAAGCTTAATGTGATACTATAGAATGCTTTACATTGTAAGAGGCAGGGGTTGTTTCATCATATTACGAAACAACCTCTGCCTCGGTTTGTTGATATTGATGTGGCTTTTACCACCAAGCTTCTGTTTGGAGCTTCTCATCCTTTTTGACAACTTCATTTACCATGTCTTCCTTGAACTTTTCAAGCTTTGCACTCAGTTCTTCGTCATTGACAGCCAGGATTTGGACAGCAAGAAGACCTGCATTGTCAGCTCCGTCGATGGCAACAGTTGCAACCGGGATACCCTTAGGCATCTGAACCGTAGAGAGCAGAGAATCAAGACCATCCATTGTGGAGGACTTGATCGGGATACCGATCACCGGAAGGGTAGTATGAGCAGCAATTATTCCTGCAAGATGAGCGGCTTTCCCGGCAGCGCAGATCATTACACCAAATCCGTTCTTTCTTGCTGCAGCGGCAAAATCACATGCGAGCTTCGGTGTGCGATGGGCACTCATCACATGTACCTCGACTTCTATACCGTAATTCTTCAGAGTATTGATGGCTCCCTTTACCACCGGCAAATCGCTGTCGCTGCCCATAAGAATAGCTACTTTTTTACTCATAATATATTTCCTCCATTCTTTGACACATTCCCTATATATTTGAAAATTCAGTGAGTTCAATATAACCTATTTCAAAATACGTGTCAATCAGAATTGCATATACCTAATAATTAGCATAAATATCCAAAAAAATGATAAATATACTTGACAAAGCAATTTGACCGTTGTTATAATGCGTTTAATATAATAAACCGTTGAGCAAGAGGAGTAGGATTAATTGGTTGTATACAGAGAGCCGCTGTCGGTGGGAATGCGGTTACAAAGATTATTCTGAATGGACTTGTGAGGGAAGCCCGAAATTTGAGGAAAGTAGGCGCTTACGGGAACCCTGTCCGTTATCAGTAGGGTGCATATGATGGTATGCAAAATGAGAGGATGTATTCATATACGTCAAACCGGGTGGTACCGCAGAAGCATAAGCTTTTGTCCCTGTGAATTTGCACAGAGACAAGAGCTTTTTTTATTGCAGATTACTGTGTCAAAAGCACCTATGGTGCTTTCCGGCTATAACATATTGCCATTGCAAGCTAGCTTGCAAAGCAATATGTTATAGCTGGAAATGTGCGAAGCACTTTTTGACACTATAATTTTATTCAATTAAGACTCCGGCTTTTTACATCCCTCCAACTAAAAAAACAGAAAGGAATTTTTCATCCCATCAATGAAAAATAAGGTGATTATTATGATTACACCCAGCTGCAACGAAATCGAAGTGTTGGCGAAAGAGTACGACATCATACCAATCTGCAAGGAAATCTATGCTGATATCATCACACCCATTACATTGCTACGGAAGATATCTCAAATCAGCGAGCGATATTATCTCCTGGAAAGCATTGAAGGCGGTGAAAAATGGGGGAGATATTCCTTCCTCGGTTTTAACCCGATTGTCCATGTAACCTGTAAAAATAAGGAGGTCATGATTGATGACGGAATCAGACGGGTAATTCCTTCTGATAAGCCCTTTGAGGTACTGCGGGAGCTTTTAAATCAATATAAGGCTCCAAAGCTTGCAGATCTGCCGCCCTTTGCCGGAGGTCTCGTCGGATATTTCTCCTATGAGATGATCGGATATGTGGAACCGGTATTAAAGCTTTCTGAAAGTGAATTTAATGATTTCGATCTGATGCTTTTTGATAAGGTGATCGCTTATGATCACTTAAAACAGAAGATCAGTATCGTAGTCAATATGAAGACAGATAAAGTGCTGGAGAATTACGGGAATGCAGTATCTGATATTGAGCATCTGACAAGGTTCATTACAGAGCCGGTCCCTTTTACAACAGTTCCGATGCTTAGCAGACCTAAGTTTATGTGTAATATGACAAAAGAAGAATATTGTGCAAGAGTGGAGAAAACGAAGGAATATATCATAGCCGGGGATATCTTCCAGGCAGTCATCTCCAGACGTTTTGAGACAGAATATAAAGACAGCCTTTTAAACGCTTACCGTGTCCTCAGGACAACCAATCCTTCTCCTTATATGGTATTCATGCAAAATGATGAGGTCCAGCTGATTTCGGCCTCTCCGGAAACACTGGTCCGGCTTAAGGATGGCAAATTATCCACATTTCCGATTGCGGGAAGCAGACCCAGAGGAAAGGATAAGGAAGAAGATGAGGCTTTGGAGAAGGAGCTTATGTTGGATGAGAAGGAGCTAGCGGAGCATAACATGCTGGTGGATCTGGCACGGAACGATATCGGCAAAATCTCTGAATACGGTGGAGTTAAGGTAACGGATTACATGCGGATACAGAAGTATTCCAGAATCATGCACATCACCTCGGAGGTAGAGGGCAGGATAAAGCCGGAGAAGGATGCTTTGGACGCCATCGACGCCATATTACCTGCAGGAACGCTATCCGGTGCTCCGAAAATACGTGCTTGTGAGATTATCGAGGAGCAGGAGAAGGCACCACGCGGTATTTACGGCGGAGCGATCGGATATATTGATTTCACCGGCAATATGGATATCTGTATTGCGATCCGTATGGCAGTGAAGAAGAACAATAGGGTCTATATTCAGGCCGGAGGAGGTATTGTTGCTGACAGCATCCCGGAGAGGGAGTATGAGGAATCAGGAAACAAAGCCAAAGCGGTCATGGAAGCTATCTTGAGAGCCGGCGAGCTTGAATAGTGCAGGAAGGGAGGAGCAATATGCTATTAATAATCGATAATTATGATAGTTTTACTTATAATCTGGTACAGCTTGCAGGCAGTATCGGGGCTGATATGAAGGTCATACGCAACGATGAGCTGACGACGGAGGAGATCAGGGAGCTAAAGCCCACACATATTATCCTTTCCCCGGGACCCGGCTATCCAAAGGATGCGGGGATCTGTGAAGAGGTGATAGCCTATTTGAAGGGGGAGGTGCCGATCCTGGGAGTATGCCTCGGGCATCAGGCTATCAGTGAGGTGTTTGGAGCCTCCATCACTCCGGCCAAGAGGCTGATGCACGGAAAACAGAGCAACATCCATATTGCGAACGGTGCGAGAATATTCCATGGACTTCCTCCAATTATCCGCGCAGCCAGATATCATTCACTGATTGCGAAAAAGGATACATTGCCCGATGATCTGTTGGTAATTGCCGAGGATGATGATGGGGAGATCATGGCGATCAAACATCGCAGCTATGAGATTTACGGAGTCCAGTTTCATCCGGAATCGATCCTGACACCTCAGGGAGAGGTGATCATGAGAAACTTCTTAAAGATCGGAGGTGGAGTACAATGATACAGCAGGCAATCTATAAGGTCCTGAACAGAGATAACCTGTCCTTTGAGGAGACGAAGGCTGTCATGGACGAAATCATGGGAGGGAACGCCACAAATGCACAGATTGCAGCCTTTATCACTGCAATCCGTATGAAGGGTGAGACAATTGATGAAATCACGGGTTGTGCAACCATAATGAGAAAATACGGTCTTAAGCTGAAGCATGAGGGAGATGTACTGGATATCGTGGGTACCGGCGGGGATGAAGCATTTACCTTCAATATCTCAACAATCTCCTCACTGATCATATCGGCTGCAGGAATACCGGTAGCAAAGCATGGTAATCGCAGTGTATCCAGTAAATGCGGCAGTGCCGATGTCCTGGAGGCTCTGGGGGTGAAGATTGACATTCCCGTGGAGAAAAGTGAGAAGATACTGAAGGAAATCGGTATATGTTTCCTGTTCGCACCGCTGTATCATTCCTCCATGAAATACGCAGCTCCTGTCAGAAGAGAAATCGGTGTTCGCACGATATTTAATATTCTGGGACCGCTGTCCAGCCCTGCGGATGCGAACCTACAGCTACTGGGTGTATATGATGAGAATCTGGTTGAGCCAATGGCAAGAGTACTGGCTAATCTGGGAGTAAAAAGAGCGATGGTGGTTCATGGACATGATGGGCTGGATGAAGTATCACTAAGCGCCAAAACGACTGTCTGTGAGGTAAACCAGGGACAGGTGAACAGCTTCTTTTTGGATCCCCACCAGTTTGGCTTTGAGTATTGTAAGCCGGAGGATTTGGTCGGAGGTGATCCGCAGCAGAATGCGGCTATTGCTCTCAGTATTTTAAATGGAGAGCGTGGACCGAAGCGGGATATCGTGCTTCTGAACTCAGCGGTTTGTCTCTATATGTCCTATAACAATATCACGCTTCGTGAGTGCGTCAAGCTGGCTGCTGATACGATCGACAGCGGAAAAGCGATGGAACAGTTAAGACAATTCATACGTTTGTCCAATGAATAGAGAGGAAAGGGTTATCGTGTATGATACTGGATACAATTGCACAGGCAACCAGAGTAAGGGTGGATAAGGCAAAGAGTAAGCTGCCCCTGCCAAAGCTTAAGGAAATGCTTTATGAGGAGCATAAGCTTAGGAATATCAACGGAAGGGAAGTATTTGCTTTTGAGCAGGCGCTAAAGAAGTCGAAGGAATTTGATAACAAAGCTGAGATGGCATTTATCTGTGAGGTGAAGAAGGCATCACCGTCAAAAGGGGTAATAACCGAAGAGTTTGAGTATCTGTCCATTGCCAAAGAATATGAGAGTGCCGGTGCTTCTGCCATCTCAGTGCTCACGGAACCGGATTTCTTCCGGGGAAGCGATACATACTTAAGCGAAATCAGTAAGACAGTAACGATTCCTGTACTGCGTAAGGATTTTACCATTGATGAATATCAAATCTACGAAGCCAAACTGATCGGTGCCGATGCAGTACTGTTAATCTGTTCCCTGCTGGATGAAGATATGATAAAGGAATATCTGAAACTGTGTGGGGAGTTGGGTCTGTCAGCACTGGTGGAAGCCCATGACGAGACCGAGGTTCGGTCTGCGCTGAGAGCCGGAGCCCGGATCATCGGTGTCAATAACCGTAATCTTAAGACCTTTGAGGTGGATCTTTCGAACAGTATCAGATTATCGGAGCTGATCCCTGAGGACGTTATCTATGTTGCAGAGAGCGGCATACGCACCAATCAGGATATCAGGGCATTAGCTAAAGCGGGAGTGGATGCAGTTTTAATCGGAGAGACTTTGATGCGTAGTTCTGACAAAAAGCAGCAGTTGGATGCCCTGCGTCAGTAAAAAGCTCTCGATATATACTTGGCACCGGATACAAAATAGTCTGTGAAGCTGATAATTAGAACTTAATCAGAGCTGATTTTTGAACAGACTCAGGAATGGAGAATAGTATGTCTAAGATAAAGATATGTGGTTTAACCCGACAAGAGGATATCAGGGCAGTCAATGAATATCTGCCGGATTACATCGGATTTGTCTTTGCAAAGAGTCGCAGACAGGTAACGGAGGACCAGGCTAAGCTGCTAAAACAGATCCTTAACCCTGGTATCAAGGCAGTCGGGGTATTTGTCAACGAGGAGATCGAACGTATCGCCGGGCTCTGCAGTAAGGGCATCATAGATCTTATTCAGCTGCATGGGGATGAGGACGAGGAGTATATCAGAAAGCTCAGAACGATGACGGACAAGGAAATCATCAGGGCTGTCAGAGTCAAGACCTCAGAAGACGTCACACAGGTGTTTGAATCGGCAGCTGATTACCTTCTGTTTGATACCTTTCATGAGCAGCAATACGGAGGAAGTGGAGTTTCCTTTGACTGGACCCTGATACAAAAGCCTGTAAGGCAATATTTCCTTGCAGGAGGCATCAATGAGGATAACATCCTGGAGGCAGTCGGAAATTATCAGCCGTTTGCGGTGGATGTCAGCAGCGGTGTTGAGACAGATGGGAAAAAAGATCCCCAAAAGATAAGCAATATCATAGCAAAAGTAAGGAGTGTGGAGTGATGTCAAAAGGAAGATTTGGAATACATGGAGGACAATATGTAACAGAGACCCTGATGAATGTCTTAAATGAGCTGGAGGAGGCTTATTTTCATTATAAAAGCGATCCTGAATTTCAGCGGGAGCTCACGGATTTATTTCAAAATTATACAGGTAGACCGTCCCTGTTGTACTATGCCGGAAAAATGACCGAGGACCTGGGGGGAGCCAAGATCTATCTGAAGCGGGAGGATCTAAACCACACCGGATCCCATAAAATCAATAATGTTCTGGGGCAGGTACTATTAGCGAAAAAGATGGGCAAGACCAGGGTGATCGCTGAGACCGGAGCAGGGCAGCACGGAGTGGCTACAGCCACTGCAGCAGCTCTGCTTGGTCTGGAATGTGAGATATTTATGGGTAAGGAGGATACAGAGCGGCAGGCATTGAATGTGTTCCGTATGGAACTTTTGGGTGCGAAGGTACATGAAGTAACCGCAGGAACCCAGACCCTAAAGGATGCCGTAAGCGAGACCTTTCGGGAATGGACCAAAAGGGTGGACGATACTCATTATGTCCTGGGTTCCGTGATGGGACCGTATCCGTTTCCGATGATTGTAAGAGATTTTCAAAGTATCATAGGCAAAGAAGTACGGGAACAGATGCTTGCCACGGAAGGAAGACTTCCTGATGTCCTGCTTGCCTGCGTGGGAGGGGGCAGTAATGCGATGGGCTTATTCTACGATTTTATCGAGGATAAGAAGGTCCGGCTGATCGGCTGTGAGGCTGCGGGACTCGGTGTAGACACAGATCGAACTGCAGCCACCATATCGACAGGTTCCCTGGGAATTTTCCATGGAATGAAGTCTTATTTCTGCCAGGATGAATATGGTCAGATCGCTCCGGTTTACTCCATCTCGGCAGGACTGGATTATCCGGGAGTCGGTCCGGAGCACTCCTATCTACATGATATAAAAAGAGCGGAATATGTGCCGATTGCAGATCAGGAGGCAGTGGATGCCTTTGAATATCTGGCTCGTACAGAAGGTATCATTTCCGCTATAGAGAGTGCTCATGCAGTGGCTTATGCCAGGAAGCTGGCTCCGACCATGTCAAAGGAGCAGATCATTATAATTAATCTTTCCGGCAGAGGAGACAAGGATGTAGCTGCCATTGCCAGATACAGGGGGGTAAAGATCTATGAATAGATTAGAACAGATATTTCAAAATAATAAAGCTTTCATACCCTTTATTACCGCAGGGGATCCCAGCCTTTCGGTAACGAAGGAACTGGTACTGAACATGGCAGAGGCAGGAGCAGATTTGATTGAGCTTGGCATCCCGTTCTCAGATCCGATGGCGGAAGGCCCTGTCATTCAGGATGCAGATGCCAGAGCTTTACTCGCAGGCACTACCACGGATAAGATCTTTGCCATGGTGGAGGAAATCCGGGAGACCTGTAAGGTTCCGATTGCATTTATGACCTATATGAATCCAATTTTTACTTATGGAGTGGAACGTTTCATGAAGTGTTGCATCAAGGCAGGTATTGATGCTATTATAGTACCGGATGTTCCTTTTGAGGAAAATGAGGAGATCAAACCCTACTGTGACAGTTATGGGATTACCCTGATCTCTATGATAGCTCCGACCTCCAAGGAAAGAATCAGAAAAATCGTGAATGCTGCAGAAGGGTTTTTATACTGTGTATCATCGATGGGTGTTACCGGTATCAGGAGCGAATTGGGAACCGGTATTCGGGAGATGATTCAGGCAGTTAAGGAGACGAAGGATATTCCCTGCGCGATTGGTTTTGGTATATCCACACCTGAGCAGGCAAAGGATATGGCTTCGATTGCCGACGGAGTCATCGTCGGAAGTGCAATCGTAAAAATCGTCGGAGAGTATGGGGAGAACTGTGTCCCTTATGTAACAGACTACGTTCGTAGAATGAAAGGGGCATGCTTGCAATGTCAGGAATGATTGATGAAGTCTTGAAAAAATTAAATGCAGGTATTGACCTGGAGGCTCAGGAAGCCTATGATATGATATCGGCAATTCAATCCGACAGGATGACGGATATCCAAATCATGTCCTTTCAGGTGGCACTTCTGATCAAGGGACCTACAATTACCGAGATATCTGCAATCGCAAGAGCGATGCGGGATTACTGTATCCCTGTTGCTCCACGGATACAGGGTGAACTGTTGGATACCTGCGGTACAGGTGGAGGTCTCAATACCTTTAATATTTCTACTGCTGTAGCCTTCGTAGCTGCCGCGGCCGGAGTAAAGGTTGCCAAGACCGGAAGCAAGTCCAACATCAGATTGTCCGGCAGTGCCGATGTACTGGAGGCCCTCGGAGTGGAAATACATCAGACACCTACAGCTGTAGAACGTATGATTGAAGAGGTAGGGATGGCATTCCTGTACGCACCGATCTTTCATCCTGTGATGAAGAAGATGCTTCATCCTGAAAAGGAAATAGGAATTAAGACAATCTTTTATACCATCATTGGACCCTTGATCAATCCGGCAAGAGCGTCCAGACATGTGATGGGGGTCTATAAACCCGAGCTCTTAGAGACAGTTTCCGAGGTGGCCTTATCCTTAGGCTATACCAGAGCATTGTTTGTTCACGGAGAAGAGGGTATGGATGAGATATCGTTACTTGGAAAAACAAGAATTAACGAGCTGAAGAACGGTGAAATCATCAGTTATGAACTTGTGCCAGAGGAGTTGGGGTTATCCCGCTGCAAACCAAACGATATCATTACCGGAACACCGGAAGCCAATGCGGTTATGATCAAGGATGTCTTTTCGGGTAAGAACAAGGGTCCGCGTCGTCAGGCTGTCATTTTAAATGCCGCCGGTGCGCTGATGATCAGCGATAAAGCAGGTGATTTCAAGGAGGGTGTGAAACTCGCTCAGGAAATCCTCGACAGTGGGCTGGCTCAGGAAAAACTGAAGGAAGTGATTGAGGCGTCACACTCATACAAGAGTTAAGGTAAAAGGAGGATGGTTTTGTGAATCAGATTACATTCAGCAAACCGGCTAAATTATGGGAAGAGGCTCTACCGATCGGTAACGGAAGGTTGGGTGGCATGGTTTTTGGAAGGACAAAGCAGGACCATCTGCAATTAAATGAGGACAGCATCTGGTATGGCGGCTACCGTAACAGGGTAAATCCCGATGCCAGAAAGAAGCTGGAAGAAATTCGAAGTTTAATTTTTGAAGGAAGGATACCTGAAGCAGAAAGGCTGATGGAGTCTTACTTATCCGGAGTGCCTAACAGTCAGCATCCTTATCAAACGGCAGGCGAGCTTTACCTTAATTGGGAACTTAATGAGGAACCGGGACAATATCGGCGTCTGCTTGATCTGGATCGTGGGATTGTTAAGGTGGAGCTGGTCGGGGAGAATGCTTCACAGACGAGGGAATACTTTGCTTCCTATGAGGACCAGGTTATTGTGATTAAAGTAACCTCTCCCAAGGAGGATATTTCTTTTTCTGCACATTTGGAACGATCCCGATTCTATGAGCATGCCGGCAGGATCGGTGATGATACGATTTTTATAGAGGGTGACTTAGGAAAGGGAGGCTCCTGCTTCCTGATTGCTGCTAAAACAGAAATCAAGGGTGGAACGATGGAAATCATTGGAGAGCACCTTAAGGTAACAGATGCCAGGGAAGCTGTGATTTACCTTGCAATAGAGACCTCCTTTTATCATAACGAGCAGTGGAAGAAAGCAGCCCAAAGGCGACTGGAGCAGGCAGCCGAAAGGGGCTATGAGTCTGTCTATAATCGGCATATCCTGGATTATCAGAAGCTTGCCGGTAAGGTAAGTCTAAATCTAAGTGATTCTAACGAAACAGACAGCAGATTACTCCTGGCTGCAGCAAAGGATGAGACAGGTGAAGGAAGCAGAATATTACAGCTTAGATTAACTGAGCTATATTTTCAATATGGACGTTATCTTTTAATTTCCTCCAGCAGACCGGGCAGTCAGCCGGCAAATCTGCAGGGGATCTGGAATGACAGCTATCAGCCCTGTTGGGATTCGAAATATACCATCAATATCAATACTGAGATGAATTATTGGCCCGCTGAGACCTGTGGTTTATCACAATGCCATCTTCCTCTTTTTGATCTGCTGAAGAGAATGCATGAAAAAGGGAAAAAAGTAGCGGAAGAGATGTATGGATGCAGGGGGTTCGTAGCACATCACAATACGGATCTTTGGGGTGATTGTGCTCCTCAGGACATCTATATACCGGCGAGCTACTGGGTTATGGGCGGAGCCTGGCTATGTACGCACATATGGACCCATTATCTGTATACGAAGGATGAAGCATTTCTGAGGGAGATGTATCCGGTACTTCGGGATGCTGTTTTATTCTTTGAGAACTTTCTGATTCGAAAGGGAGAGTATTATGTAACCTGTCCTTCCGTGTCTCCGGAAAATACCTATATCCTTCCGAGTGGGGTGAAGGGTGCAGTATGTGACGGCCCCTCAATGGATAACCAGATCCTTCGTGATTTATTTGAGGTCTATCGTAAGGCTTCTGCCATTTGCCGGGAAAGCGATGAACTTCTTCTGAAGGTGGAAGAACTGGAGAAGAGACTACCGCCGATACAAGTCGGAAGATATGGACAAATCATGGAATGGCTTGAGGATTATGAGGAGGAGGAACCGGGGCACAGGCATATTTCACAGCTCTATGCTCTGCACCCCTCCCACCAGATTACTGTGGATAAGACACCGGAGCTTTCTAAGGCTGCCGATCGAACCCTGGAACGCCGCCTAAGCTATGGTGGAGGGCATACCGGCTGGAGCTGTGCCTGGATTATCAATTTATATGCACGACTGGGGAATGGGAATAAGGCTTGGGAATATTTAAATAAATTGTGGTCTCATTCAACTTTTCCTAACTTTATGGATAATCATCCGATGTTAGATGGTGCAGTATTTCAGATAGATGGTAACTTCGGAGCCATTGCAGCAATCTGTGAACTGCTGGTTCAGGCAGATGAGGACAGAATATTGCTGCTTCCGGCTTTGCCCGAAGTCTGGAGTAAGGGTGAGGTCAACGGACTCTGCTTACCGGGCTGCGGGTCTGTTTCGATCAGGTGGCAGAATGGTCAGCTGGTTCATTGCAGTATTCAATGTGAAGGTGAGATTAATACAAGGATCAGTTATCAGGGGAAATCAATACTGTTTAAGTTAGGTAAAGGCGAGAAAATCGATCTCGTTTACAACGATTTTTGTTAAGATACCAATACACCATACTAAATTTGGAAGTAAAATACTGAATTCATTCTTGCAAAAATTGTGATTATGTAGTAATAATATTAATGAAAACGTTTTACCTATCTACTATACCATGAAAGGGTATGATACTTTGATAACGTTAAAGGAACTGGCAGAGATGTGCGGTGTTTCTGCATCGACCATTTCGAATATATTAAACGGAAAGCCGAAGGTAAGTAAGGAAACCAGGGAAAGAGTCCTGGAGGTTGTGAAGCAGACCGGTTATCAGCCCAATTACTTCGCTCAGGGAATACGGAAGCAGAAGACCAGATTTATTGGAATTATCGTTGAGGACCTGATCGAATTCAGTACCTCGCCCATAGTTGAAGCCGTTATGGCTTATTGCGAGGATAATAACTATCGTACAATTCTGTTGAATATGCGTCTGTATGACAAGTGGCAGGATACCTGGTACAATGATGAGAAAAAACTACAGTCGGTACTTCAGCCTTCAATACAGGAATTGCTGTCAATCAAGGTGGATGGCATTATGTATGTGGCCGGTCACTGTAGGGTGGTCAATTGTTTTCAGGAAAACTTTAAGACACCGGCAATCGTAGTCTATGCGATATCTAAAGTCCCTGGGTTTACTTCTGTTGTGATTGACGATGAAAAGGGCGGTTATGATATGACCAGATATCTGATATCGATGGGCCATAGAAGAATCGGTGTCATTGCCGGAACCGCAGATAATCTTCATACCCAGAAAAGAAGTCTGGGCTATCAGAAAGCACTCTTCGAGGAACAGATTTTATTTAATCCGGATTGGATCAGGTATGGTAATTGGAAAAGGCTATCCGGATACACACAGACAGAGAAATTGGTAAAAGAAGGTATTACCGCGATTTTCTGCATGAATGATACGATGGCCGCGGGCTGTTATGATTATCTTTATGAGCACGACATAAAGATTGGTCAGGATATTTCTGTTGTGGGCTACGATAACAAGGAAATCTCCGAATACTTGAGACCTCATCTGACGACCAATGATATCGGTCTTAGAGAAGTCGGAAGAAAATCCGCAGAAATCCTGTTGTCACATATTGAAGACGATAGCGAAGCTAACCAGAACTCAAATGTGATCAAGATACCATGTCAGATGGTTGTGCGTGAATCTGTAAAAAAAATCTGAAAGCAACGAAGCAGAATAATACGTTTTACATATAGTTAATAAATTAGCCAGATAATAATGACAGAACCTCATAAAGACGTCATATGGACGGGATGTCTTTATGGGGTTCTTTTTGCGTTCAAATAACGATTTTTTCGTGCAAAGTAGCAGGGAAAAGCTGTACCGTAATCTTGTTCAAAATATATATTAAATAAAAATCTGCTGAGCATGGAAAAACGATAAACGTATAATATAATTACAAATATATTACTTTTGAATATAAAATATGCACAATTAATTATATTAAAATATGTTAATCTAGTATAAAAGTACAAAGAAAAGTGAAAATATTTTATATATCATGTTGACAATTCACATAAAGAAAAATATAATTAAACTATAAGGTAAAACGATTGACCAAATTGAATTACTAGTGAGAAGGAGGTGGGACCAATGAGCAGAATAGACATCAATACGACAGTAAAAAAGATCCCGGTAACAAGAACCCTTTACGGTATATTTTTAGAGGATATTAACAGAGCCGTCGATGGTGGTCTTTACCCTGAGATGATCAGAAACAGATCCTTCGAGGATTCGATTCCACCGGTGGATTGTACGACGGAAGAGAATGGCTATGCACTGATCTCGAACACAGGCTGGCGTGATGAATTTAATCACGGAGAGGGATTAACCAGATGGATTCGTAAGAATGATATCGCATATACACCGATCCCTGCATGGTATTCCATACAGGCAACCATGGAGCTTGATACTGTTGATGTGCTTAATGTTCATAGGCAGGCAGCGCTGGCTGTTGATTTTCGTGAAAACGGCAGAATTTATAATACGGGCTTCTGCAAAATACCGCAGAAGAAAGGAGCCTCCTATCGGTTTTATATGTTTGCAAAGGCCGAGCAATCGACAAAACTCTTCATATCTGTAACAGAAGGTGAAAAGAAGTATTCACACACTGAAATCACTGTGAATAGTGAAAAGTATTCATTATATGAAGCTGTATTGGTGGCAGACGGTGACACTCAGAATGCAAAATTTGAGATTTGTTGTCCGTCAGGGGGGATGGTCAAATTTGGGTTTGTATCCCTGATGCCGACGGACACCTATCTTGGGCATGGATTGAGAAAGGATATCGTTGAAAAGCTGAAGGCGATGAATCCAAAGTTCTTCCGTTTCCCCGGCGGCTGCATCGTGGAGGGCTTCAGTCCTTCGACAGCGATGCGTTTTCGTAATACGGTAGGCCCGGTATGGGAACGTCCGGGACATCAGTTGATGTGGCATTATCGTACCTACAACGGTTTAGGCTTCCATGAGTATTTGCAGCTTTGTGAGGATTTGAATATGGAGCCGCTGTATGTATTCAACTGTGGTATGACCTGTCAGGCAAGAAAAGAAGTTCTGATGGAAGGTCCCGACTTTGACGAGATGCTTCAGGATACCCTGGATGCTATAGAATATGCGGTTGGCCCTGCTGATACCAAGTGGGGAGGACTCAGGGCAAGGATGGGACATCCGGAGCCATTTCAACTGAATATGGTTGAAATAGGTAATGAAAACTTCGGAGAGGCCTATGAAGAACGTTACATAAAATGCTATGACGCAATCAAAGAACGTTACCCCCATATGAGATTTGTAGCAAATACCCATGTGGAAGAGCATGGACTGCCGGTGGACATCGTTGATGAACATTATTATAACACAACGGAATTTTTTGCGGAGAATACAAACAAGTACCAGTCGTACGACAGAAGCGGTCCGGAAGTCTTCCTAGGTGAAGTATCCGTGATACGAGGGTATGTAGGACAATTGTATGGAGCACTTGGAGAAGCAGCTTTCTTTACCGGAGTGGAGAAGAACCAGGATATTGTTACCATGGTATCCTATGCACCTTTGCTGGAAAACGTAAATTATAATGCCTGGTTTCCGAATTTGCTGAGATTTAATCACTCTGAATGCTATGGGATACCCAGCTATTATGTGTGGAAGCTTTTCGGTAACCACCGTGGTGAGCATATTGTGGAGACAGTGGAGAAGACAGATAAGATTTATCGCCCGTTAAAGGGTATGGCCTCCTTGCACGGTGCTTCTGATCTGGTTTATCGCAATGCAACCTGGAACGGTATGCAGGCTGAACCCTCCCATGAATTGATGGGAAGAGTGGAGGAAGCAGACGGATGCTTTATTGTCAAAACCTCCGATGCAGAGCAAAGGGAAGAAAACAGCAGGTATCACAGCATCAATCAGGAAGATATCTTTATCATATTCGGTGAAGAAGAGGATACTACCGGTACATTTGAGATCGACATCCGGGCTGACAGGGACAGGGAGATCATTCTTGGAATCTTTAGCTCCCGTATGCCGAAGGAGGTTTATATCAGTGATGAGACGAACCCTCCTAAGGAGTGGAATGTGGAAAACATAAGACCTTTTCTCTGGAAGCTGAAGAATGGTAAGAGCTGGTTGGAGGAAAAGGAATATCCTGAAAATGTGATTTTGGATCAGGAAAGACAGGTTGAGCTGATTGAGAATGAATTTAATCACTTCACCTACACAACAGACGGAAAGAAACTCTCATTATGTGTGAATGGGGAGAAGATACATGAAATAGACCTTCCCTCCTTTAGTTCCTTACATACTGTAGTGAGCGACACAGACCATGAGGTAATCATCAAACTGGTAAACATGTCGGAGCAAGAGGATCCGGTTACGATCGAACTCGATTGTAATGTGGCTGACGAGTATAAGTGCTATCAATTGACCGGTGATAAAAAGGCAGAAAACAGTTTTACCAATCCGACGAACATCCATGATGAGGAATACGTTCTGAAGGGTGCAGCTAAAGAATTCGTCTACAAAGCACCGCCTTTGTCCGTCAATATACTCAGGCTTGTGAAAGTGTAATGTAAGGAGGTATATAAAATGAATTTCTTAACAAACAGAAAAAAAGCAAGAGCGATGAAGGAATTTGCCTATATCGTGCCATTCCTGATCTTGGTAGCGGTGTTCTCTTATTATCCGTTGTACGGATGGGTATATGCGTTTTTTGATTATAAACCTCCGTTCCCCCTCACTATGGATAAGTTTGTAGGACTGAAGTGGTTCAAATCCATGCTTGGGAATAGCGTAAAGGTAAAACAATTGCTTCAGGTACTGCTCAATACCTTTGGTATCAGTGGTCTGAGCCTTCTGTTTTCCTGGTTCCCTATGGTCTTTGCTGTATTTTTGAATGAGATAAAATGCAAGCCCTTCAAGAAATTCGTTCAGACAGTTACCACGCTGCCGAACTTTATCAGCTGGGTATTGGTTTATTCCATTGCGTTTTGTGTTTTTAACAGTACCGGTGTTGTAAACTCAGTATTGATGGATCTGGGTATCATTGATACCCCGCAACAGTTTCTGCAAAACTCCGATCATATCTGGTTTAAGATGTGGTTGTGGCTTACCTGGAAGAATGCCGGATGGGCAGCGATTATGTACATAGCTGCGATCGCCGGTATCGATGAACAGATGAATGAGGCCGCAAAGGTAGATGGTGCTTCCAGAATGCGAATCATCTGGCATATTACACTTCCCAGCCTTCTGCCGACTTATTTTGTATTGGTAATGTTAAATCTCGCAAACTTTCTTTCCAATGGTATGGAACAGTTTTATGTTTTCCAAAATGCATTTAACAAGGAAACGATACAGGTTTTGGATCTGTACGTGTACAACACAGCCATGAGTGGCGGAGGTTATTCTCTTTCCACTGCGATCAGTATTTTCAAGAGTGTGGTCAGCATCATACTGTTATGTGTCACGAATAATGTTTCCAAGGCGATCAGAGGAGAGGGATTTATCTAATTGGGATTGTTGAATAAGTCAGGAGGGATTAGTAATGAGTCCTAATAATATGAATGTCAAAAGACATAAGATGAAAACAAGCGTCGGCGATAAAGTCATAAGCGTTGTAACCTATTTGGTCTATTCCTTATTTGCTTTTGTATGCGTTTACCCGTTCTACTATATTTTTATCAATACACTCAGTGCCAATAATCTGAGTGAAAGAGGAAAAGTCGTATTCTGGATTAAGGGCTTTCACATCAGTAACTATATCAGTGTATTAAAAATTCCGGATTTGTTCCAGGCTATGAGAGTTTCAGTTGCAAGAACAGTCATAGGAACGGCATTGACAGTAATCATCGCAGCCTTTCTGGGATATATGTTTACCAGAGAGAGCTTGTGGAAGCGTAAGTTATGGTATCGTTTTGTCGTAGCGACAATGTACTTTAATGCAGGTATCATCCCCTGGTATCTTACCATGAGAAATTTACACCTTACCAATAACTTTTGGGGGTATATCTTCCCGGTGGCAGTAACTCCTTTTTATATCGTTCTGTGCAAGACCTTTGTGGAAGCCGTTCCCAAGGAACTGCAGGATGCCGCAGAGATAGATGGGGCTGGAACCTTAAAGATATTCTTCCGTATCATGATTCCGGTTATTAAGCCCATCCTGGCAACCATAGCAATATTTGCAGCTGTTGCACAATGGAACGCATTCCAGGATACCCTGCTTTTAGTTACAGACAGTAAGCTCTATACCCTTCAGTTTACCTTATATCAATATATTAATCAGGCAAGTTCACTGAAGGCATTGGTGAATAGTAGCACATCCTCTGTAAATTTGGCTGCAAGCCTTGCCAGTGCCCAGACAGCAACTTCAATCCGTATGACAGTTACTATCGTTGTAGTGACGCCTATTATTTTGATTTACCCGATCTTCCAAAGGTTCTTTGTCAAGGGAATTATGATCGGTGCCGTAAAGGGATAATGAACAATGAAGAAATTCATTGTAAATTATATTAACATTTAATTAATGAAAGGGAGGATTAACAATGAAGTTAAAAAGACTATTGGCTACAACATTGGTTGTTGTAATGGTAGTAACTGCATTGGCCGGTTGCGCAGGTAAAGCTGACACAGGCGAAAAGAAAGATACAGCAGGAAGCAACACCCAGACAACAGAGCCTACAAAAGCAGCTGATTCCACGGACGCAGGTACTGCTAAGGATTATTCGGAACCCATGACCTTCGATATCTACGATGTGGCTGCTAACTATCAGGGCGTGCAGACGGGATGGTTTGCGAAGGTAGTAAAGGACAGATTTAATATCGAGCTTAATATCATAGCTCCTCAGGTAGCCGGAGAGGCAATTTATCAAACTCGTGCAAGCTCCGGTAATCTTGGTGATATCGTACTCCTTGAGAGTATTGATTTCAAGGATTGTGTACAGAATGGTTTGATCAAGGACATCAGTGCAGAAATCGTAAATTATCCAAATCTTATGCAGTATAAAGAGCAGATCGACGTATTGAATAAGAGCCTGCCCAATAATGAAGCAGGTATCATCTATGGTATCCCTACCGAGATGACCAATACTTCTCCGACCTCCTATTCACAGGATGTAATCTATTCCAGCCCGCTGCTTCGTTGGGATTTATATAAGGAGATTGGAGAGCCCGAGATCCAGGATCTGGACGGATTACTTGATGCTCTTGAGGCAATGAAGAAGGCGCATCCGACCAATAAGGATGGAGATCCTGCATATCCTTTCTCTCTCTGGCCTGATTGGGACGGTGGAGACGGCATGCTGGGTATTGCCAATGTTGTACAGCTTACCACCTGGTATGGTGAGAAGATAAAAGGTTCCAATATCTTAAGACCCGATGGAACCTTTACCACTGTAACAGATAAATCAGCTTCTTATTATAAGATCCTTAATTTCCTGAACAAGGCTAATCTGAGAGGTTTAGTTGATCCGGATTCCGGCACACAGGATTGGAATGCAGCATGTGCTAAGATGTCAGCAGGTCAGGTATATCTGATGTGGTATAGCTGGCAGGTAGGTTTCTGGAATACACAGGACAGATTAAAGGATGGCACAGCATTTATCTTTGTTCCAGTTAAGGACCAGAAGTACTATACAGATGCTGATTTCTACTTCGGTAGCGGTCGTGTCTGGGGTGTTGGTTCTCAGGTAGATGATGCAAAGTATCAGAGAATTATGGATTTCCTTGATTGGTATGCAAGTCCTGAAAGCTTGGAATTCCAGCATTCTGGTATTGAAGGATTTAACTATACTGTTGGAGCAGATGGCAAGTTTACTATTATGAATGATAATGCTTTAATGGATAATGTTCCGGTTCCTGAAGAATGGGGCGGTGCAGGCTACAAGGATGGTTTCAATGCAATTAATCAGTGGATGGTTCACTCTATCAGTACCAATCCGAATACCGGAGAACCCTATAACTCCCAGTATTGGAGCACCTATAAGGCAGCTACTTTAACTGATATGAAGAAGGAATGGCAGGCTAAGTTCGGTGCAGCTGAACCGGCTGAATACATGAAGAATAACAATGTTCTGGTAATTAGCCCGAATGCAAGTGTATCTCTTCCGAGCGATACCAATGATATCGCAGTAATCAGAAGCCAGTGTAGTGAAACCTTAAATGATTACTCCTGGAGAATGATCTTTGCAAAGGATCAGGCTGAATTCGACGCTTTATGGGATGAAATGAGCAAGCAGATGGATGGTCTTGGCTTCCAGGATCTTGTGAAGTTCGACAGAGATAAATATCAGATCGAGTTAGATGCTAAGAACGCAGTAAAATAAGTTATAATTGAATGAATAAGTTGCGTATAAACAATTGACAGTGGGGAGGGCTTGTCCGGGAGCGAAAAGGTTCCCGGCAAGTCCTCTTCCTTAACGGAGGATGGAAAGATGATGGACAGGACAGCATACCTACCGGACGGAAAAGAATTTGTATTCTGGGAAAAAGAACAAAATTACGAGCGAGAGTTACATGTAGACTGTAAGCATCCTGCTGCATCGGATGAGAATGACGGAAGCCGGGATAAACCATATCGAACGATTAATGCAGCGGCAGCAATTGCCACACCGGGAACAAGGATATGGATTCATGGAGGTGAATACCGGGAATGTGTCCGGCCTGCAAGAGGAGGAGAAGGGCCTGATCGGATGATCTCCTATGAAGCATACGGAGACGGACCTGCAGTAATCAAAGCCTCTGTGGAGGCTGTTCAATTTGAGAAAAGTACAGGCTGGAGAGTATCTCCTGATTTTAATAAGAGAAAAGTGGATGAAACAATTCGTATCTGGCAGACCAGATTAAAACCGGAGGATTTTCAGGGCTATAATCCCTTCTGTGCCGTGAATATACTGCACGACAGATTATATATAGAATATGAAAAGACGGATATGACTACCTACTTGAACCGAAGGGGAATGGTTTTCTGCGATGGAAAGCCACTACAGCAGGTTAGTTTATATAATCAGCTTTCCCAAAAGGAGGGCTCCTACTGGGTAGAAGCGAATGGTCAAACAGTACATTTTCGTCTGGAGAAAGATGATGATCCCGCCAATCACCATATCGAGCTTACCAGCAGGGAACAGTGCTTTGCTCCCGAGGTGCCCTTCTTATCTTACATACGGTTAAAGGGGTTAATCTGTGCCCATGCAGCAACCGGAGCACCGGTACCGCAGCGTGGTTCCATCTCCTGTTATCGGGGGCATCATTGGATCATCGAAGACTGTGAGATTGACTGGTCAAATGCAGTCGGCATCGATATCGGTAATGAATGCTGGCATCATGAACCACAGAAAGATCAATTGATAGGGTTCAGCATCATTCGCGGCTGCCGGATCAGGGACGTCGGCGTCTGCGGTATCGCAGCCCTATTTGCAGAGCAATATCTGATCGAGGATAATCTGATCGAAGGAACCGGCTGGCAGAAGATGGAGCTGTCCTGGGAGGCAGGAGGCTTGAAGGCTCATAACAGCGTCAATTGTCTGATTAGAAGAAATATTTTTAAGAGGACTTACCGTGCAGATCATCTTTGGCTGGATTGCGGCAATGAAAACAACCGTATTACCCAGAATCTGTTCCTGGATGGAATAGAACAGCGAGAAGCAATCTTTATAGAATGTACCAGAGATGGAGTCAACCTGATTGATAACAATATTTTCTGGAATATCGAAGGACGGTTTGATCCTGCAAAGGTACCGCAGGAGCCCGGTTCCACCGGTTGGTATAAGCTGGTGGAAAATGATGCTGTGAACGGCTATGCAATCTATGGGGAAGGTACGGACCATCTCTATATTGCGAATAACCTGATCGGTAATTGCAGAGGCTCAGGATATTATGCAAAACCGGTAGCCTTTCGTATGCATGGACTGCTCAGAGGGGGTACCTCCAGAGATGCCAGATTATTCAATAATATATTCTATCAATGTGGCGAGGCTGCAATCACATTACCTACGGAGAAAAACGAAGCAGAAGGTAATCTATACGTCAAACAAAACGGAGGTTATCTCAGAGTGATGTATCCGGCACCCGAAGCATGTCTGGATCTGCCTGCCTGGAAGGAATTCTATGGTTTTGATTTGACCGGACAGGAAGGTTGGTTTACGCTTAAGGTGGATACAGAAAATTATACCCTTCAGGCGGACAAAGCAGAGGAAGGTCCGCACGATTATTGGAGACAGCTGGAGAAGCACAAGTTTCTTTACGATCCGTCAGAAATAGAGCAAGTAAGCAATGCTTCCTTGGTACCAAATGATTTTTATGGTGAACCCGTGAAAGCAGAGAAGCGACTTCCGGGACCGATGGCGGAACTAAAGCCCGGTATGGTATACCGGATCGATCCGAGAAAGCAATAGAGTGAAAGGGAGGAATTGATATGATCAGAACAGCAATGACAGAAAATGGAATGGTTCGAGGAATTGAAGCAGCGGACCCCAGAATTACAGCGTTTAAAGGAATTCCCTTTGCAGCACCACCCGTTGGTGAAAACAGATGGCGGGCACCGCAGCCCTGTGCTAACTGGGAAGGTGTAAAGGATGCGTATCGGTTTGCACCGATTTCTGTTCAGGATACACCGGGTATCGGAGATAATATCTATATTCGGGAATGGCATGTGGATTCAGAGATTGCAATGGGTGAGGACTGTCTGTATCTGAATGTTTGGACCAGCGCAAAGAAACCGGATGAGAAACAGCCGGTCCTGGTGTGGTATTTTGGTGGAGGCCTGCAATGGGGTTATCCCTCCGAGATGGAATTTGACGGAGAGAGAATCGCCAGACGTGGGGTCGTTGTAGTAACAGTGAATTACAGGCTTAATGTCTTTGGTTTCCTGGCACATCCTGAGCTTACTGCCGAACAGCCTGATGCTCCAACGAATTTCGGAAATCTGGATCAGCAGGCAGGTCTGCAATGGGTAATTCGCAATATTCAGGCCTTCGGCGGTGATCCGGAGAATATCACGATTGCAGGACAATCCGCAGGGGGCGGAAGTGTAATGTCCCAGATGACCTGTCCGAAGAATTTCGGCTCTTTCCAGAAAGCAATCGTACTGAGCGGAATGATTCGCAATCCTTATAAGGAACGCTTTATATTCAAACCGCGGCTTCTTACTGAGGCTGAAGAACTCGGAAAGAAGTTTTTCGAATTTATCGGAGTTCAGAGTCTGGAGGAGGCAAGAAAGCTCGATGCTTTCTATATTCGGGATAGCTATGCCAAGTTCGCCGAAAGTAATGATCGAATGGCAACAGTGATTGACGGACGCTTCTGTGTCGGAGACCCGATCAAGCTGTACTCTGAGAATAAGCATGCAAAGGTTCCTCTAATGGCGGGCAATACTACGGATGAATTTCCGAATACAATCTATGCAGAAACAGAAGAGGGGTATCGCAGCAAGGTGAAAGAAATATTCGGTGAACATGCTGAGGAATTCTTAAAGTTTGAAGAGGCATGGAAGAAAGAGGGCAAGCATTATGCTCCTGTAAGCGGGATTGAATGCACCGTGAAAACTTTGTTCCAGAAGAACCAGGAGTATCAAAACAAAAACAACTGCTATTATTACCGCTTCGATGCCGGTATTCCGGGATGGGATCAGCCGGGTAACTTCCATTCGGTCGATTTGTGGTTTTTCTTTGAGACACTGGCGAAATGCTGGAGACCCTTTACTGGAAAGCATTATGATCTTGCACGTCTGATGTGTAATTACTGGTGCAATTTCATCAAAAGCGGCGATCCGAACGGAAAGGATGCAGATGGAACTGATATGCCGTATTGGGATCCTTATACCAAGGAGACTCCATATGGTATGACATTCTCCGAAAATGGAGTATATGAGGAGAAGAAGGAAGAAGCAGAATTTATGAAGTTCCTGATCGAGCGATCGAAGGAAGATCTCGCTAAATCCGAACTGTAAGCTGTTCAACCGTTCCATTATAGATTATAATGGGAATACAGATCACATATAAAGGAGATTATTAAGTGAAGAAGCAAGGTTTCAATCCATATCTGCCTTCCTGGGAATATGTACCGGATGGCGAACCACATGTGTTTAATGACAGAGTGTATGTCTATGGTTCACATGATCGTTTTAACGGCCATGTGTTTTGCCTAAATGATTATGTCTGCTGGTCAGCACCGATCGAGAATCTCAGTGACTGGCGGTATGAGGGAGTGATTTATCGTAAGACGGATGATCCGCTGAATCCGTCAGGAGCGATGTGCCTCTACGCACCAGATGTCACGAAAGGACCGGATGGGCGGTATTATCTGTATTATGTTCTCGATAAAGTATCCATCGTATCGGTGGCAGTCTGTGATACACCCGCAGGTAAATATGAATTTTACGGTTATGTGCACTATCAGGATGGAACCCGTCTGGGAGAAAGAGCAGGAGATCAGCCTCAGTTTGATCCCGGTGTATTGACGGAGGGAGAGGTTACCTATCTCTATACCGGATTCTGTGCGAGAGGAGACCGGTCAAGAAAAGGTCCGATGGCTACCGTACTCGCAGCGGACATGTTGACCATTCTGGAGGAGCCGGTATTCATCGCACCGAGTGAACCCTACAGTGCCGGCAGCGGATATGAAGGTCATGAGTTCTTTGAAGCACCCTCCATCCGTAAGTCCGGGGATACCTATTATTTTGTTTATTCTTCCATCGTGATGCATGAGCTTTGTTATGCTACCAGTAAAAGCCCGACAAAGGATTTTGTGTATCAGGGAGTGATCGTCAGCAATAATGATCTGAATATTGATACCTATAAGCCTGCTGATCAACCCATGTTCTATGGTGGCAATAATCATGGTGGTATGGTGGAGGTCAACGGCCAGTGGTATATATTCTATCACAGACAAACAAACGGCACGCATTTTTGCCGTCAGGGGTGTGCCGAGAAGATTGAGATCCGGGAGGACTCAAAGATCCCTCAGGTTGAAATAACCTCCTGCGGACTCAATGGAGGACCCTTACAGGGAGTTGGCGAATATCCCACTTACATTGCCTGCAATCTGTTCTGTAAGGATAAGGAGATGTATACCGGCCTCTCAGGATGGTTGGATGCACGCTTCCCAAAGATTACTCAGGATGGCCGGGATGGTGACGAAGAGCAGGGGTATATCGCAAATATGAAAGATACTGCTACTGCAGGCTTTAAATACTTTGAATGCCACGGCATCAAAAGAGTTAAGATTAAGGTAAGAGGATATTGTAAGGGAGAATTTTTAGTGAAGACCTCCTGGAACGGCGAGGCTCTCGGCAGCATACCGGTTGATTATACCAATGTATGGACGGAATATTCAGCGGACATCGCAATCCCTGACGGTATTCAGGCATTATATTTTACCTATCAGGGTGAGGGTTGTGCAAGTCTGGCATCCTTTACACTGGAAGTTTAATCATAAGCTTCAACCTTCCTTCAAAATACTTATTCGAAGAATAAAGAAGCAAGACTAAAATCATCAAACACGAATTTACCCATGCAATCAAGAATTTAACTTTGCATTTTACACTCAAAATGCAATTTTCTCTTGACCTTAACATTACGTAAAGGTGTAGACTCTGAAGGTAAGGAGGCGAGCATATGGAATATACAATACAACAGTTTGGCAAATTAGCGGGAATCACCACCAGAACACTGCGGTACTATGATGAGATCGGACTTCTGAAACCGGCAAGAATCAATTCATCCGGTTACAGGATCTACGGTCGTGAGCAGGTAGAAAGGTTGCAGCAGATTCTGCTTTATCGTCAGATGGGTTTTGGTCTGGAGACAATACAGACGATTATCAATTCCAAGGGCTTTGATGAGATATCTGCTCTTAAGGAGCATCTGGTATCCCTCCTTGCACAGAGACAGCAGTTGGACCTGCTGATCACAAATGTTCAAAAAACGATTGATTGTCGGGAAGGAAGGGTAACGATGAAGGATGATGAGAGATTTAACGGCTTAAAAAAGAAGCTGGTAGAGGAAAATGAACAGAAATATGGTGAAGAAATCCGTAAAAAATACGGAGAAGATACGGTTAAGGCATCCAATGAAAGATTCATGAATATGACAAAGGAGCAATATGAGGCCTTTGAAAGAATAGGACAAGAGGTCCTTGATACATTGGAGCAGGCTTTTGCAACGGGAGATCCCGGAGGAGAGCTTGGGCAGAAGACAGCTGAGCTTCACAAGCAGTGGCTTTCCTTTACCTGGGGAAGCTATCAGAAGGAAGCACATGCGAATCTCGCCCAGATGTATGTGGCAGATGAACGTTTTACTGCTTATTACGACAAAAAGCAGCCGGGTATGACGGAATTTCTCAGGGATGCAATATTGATCTATACCGGAAGAGCAAATTGACCAAGTTATAAAAGCTTAACAACAAAGGTTGGGATATGTACAAACATATCTCAACCTTTGTTTATTATATAATAATAGTTAAATTCAAAGATGATAAAAAGTGTAAAGAAAAAGTATTGATACCCCTCCTAATGGTTTACTGATTATCAGTAAGTGAGATAATCGATTACTGGAAGGATATATGGAACGTTAAGCCTAGCCATGCAGCTGACAGACCGAAGGTTAAGGAAAGAAGCACATACAGAACGGCAGTGAACTTCTTATCGTCTCGAAACAGGTGGGTGGTTTCATACTGAAAGGTTGAAAAGGTGGTAAAGCCGCCTAAAATGCCTGTGCCGATGAATAATCTCATATGATTGTCTGACTGATACTGAAGCAATAAGCCCAGAAGAAAAGAACCGACTATATTGATCAGAAAGGTAGCCAGTGGGAAATTGTTCTTCCAAACTCTTTTTATTAAATTAGAAGCGAAAGCCCGCAGTACAGCACCCAAACCTCCACCGAGTCCTACAAGGATACAATTTACCAACAATATATTCCCTCCTGTCTTTTATTCCTCTAAGGTAAGCGATCAGCTAACTGTCAGCCTTTTGTCTTAATAATTTCTTTATAACATAATTACTGAACATGACACTGATATAAGCAGCCAGCAATCCGCCTGAGGTACTGATGAGAAGATAGAATAATGCCATAAAGATTTTTCTGCCTTCTATCAGTCTTATGATCTCGACAGTAAAGGATGAGAAGGTGGTAAAGGCTCCGACAAAGCCTGTTCCAATGGCATTTACCAGATCCTCTGAAAAGTAACCCAGCTCTCGGACCAGGATGAAGAAAAAGGGAAGAAGCAGACATCCCAGGATATTTACAAAAAGGGTTCCCAAGGGAAGCGTACTGTGAAATAGCATGGAAACTGAGTATCTGCACAGAGCCCCAGCTGTACCCATTAATCCGATCAGTATATATTTCTTCATTCTGCGTCACATCCTTATCAATAAAAGCCGATGACTCAGTAAAATACAGAAGCCATCAGCTGTGTCAACTGTTAATCATATCAATGACAGCTTTAATAGCTACTTCTGTCATCGCATCATAATTCAAATATTCATGTTGGTGGTAAACAATTTCATGAAGTAGGTTTTCAATAATACTGACAATCAGGTGGGCCTTTTCAAACGAATTCGTAGGATGAAAGTCATTCTTCTCAAGCTGATTCACGATATTTAAAGCAATTTGGGCCTGATATTTACAGAATAATTCGCTGATTTCCTGATCCGTGTGGGAGAGTGCCACCATTTCTTCGTGAACCGATTTATTCATCGTGTGGGTCTCTATCAGATTAGCAATGCAAGCTTTCATCACTGAATACAGATCAATTGGCTTTTCCACCTTCGCAATCAATTCATAAATCGGAGCTATTATACTGTCTGTATAAACCTCAATCGCACAAAGAAAAATGTCCTTCTTGTCTTTAAAATAACTATATACAATTCCGGTGGATACACCGGCAACACGGGCTATCTCGGCAGTATTCGTATTGTGATAACCCTTTTCACAGAAAAGCTGATAACCGGCTTCTATGATTTTATTTCTTTTTTCTATGGAACGTTGCTGTCTAGGCACCCGTATCTGTTGAGTTCCCATGGGGTAAAACCTCCTTATCTATGATGATTATAATTATTAATATCTATTTCGTCAACCTCACAGGGTAAATTTGTATAGAAAAATGAATATGAAAATAATTTCATATTATATTGACATAAATATTCCAATCGCATATAATAATAAAACATGAAATATATTTCATATTCAATAATAGAATAGTTAATACTGAAGACTTCCGGTAACGGCGGATCTGGTGCAGAAGCAGCATTAATTGAAGGATTAGAAAGGCAGGGGAGCTTATGAGTTTAATTGAATTTAAGAACGTAACGAAAGAATATGATATGGGGCAGACAAAACTGTTGGCTGTGGACAATATCAGCTTTGATATCAAGGAAGGAGAATTTGTTGTCATCCTGGGACCAAGCGGAGCAGGAAAGTCTACGTTGTTGAATCTGTTGGGAGGTATGGATTTTGCTACCTCCGGTGACATCATGATCAACGGAAAGAATATTACAAAATACAGTGATGATGAACTCACGGAATATCGAGCTTCTGATGTCGGCTTTGTATTTCAGTTCTATAACCTGATTCCTACTCTGACGACACTGGAAAATGTAGCATTGATAAAAGAAATCACGAAAAACTCAATGGACGCCTCCAAGGTTTTGGAGGCTGTCGGTTTAAAGGAGCACATCAATCAATTTCCCTCACAATTATCAGGAGGAGAGCAGCAACGTGTCTCCATCGCGAGAGCTATTTGTAAAAATCCTGTGATGCTGCTTTGCGATGAGCCTACCGGTGCACTTGATTCAGAAACCGGTGTTGTCATCTTAAGCTTGTTACAGAAGCTATGCAGAGAGAATAATAAGACGGTCATCATCGTTTCGCATAATGCGGTTTTAGCTGAGACTGCGGATAAGGTAATCAGGATTAAGAATGGCAGAATTACAGAGGTGACGATCAATGATGCCCCCAAGGATGTAAGCGAGGTGAACTGGTGATGCTGCTTAGAAAAATGCTTCGTGATATGAAAATAAATAAAACACAGTTTATCAGTATCTTTTTGCTTGCGTTTCTGGGGGTCTTTATTTATTCCGGTGTATGCAGTGAAGGAAATGGTCTTGCAGTGACTTCGGACCGGTTTTATACGAATACGACTTTAGCGGATGCATGGATTTATGGAAATGGATTTACTGAGGAAACTGCGAAAAAAGTATCAGAGGTTGAGGGAGTTACAGGTGTAGAACGAAGACTGACTTTAAAGAGCATCGGTGATTTCAGCAATCATCCTACCATCAAGCTTCATTTTGTGGAAGACTACAGCATCTCAAGATTCTTTCTCGTTGAAGGCAAAGCATTTAGCTTATCGGATCAGGAAGGAGTATGGCTTGATAGCAGATTTGCCGAGGCAAAGGGACTTCATGTCGGGGATCAGATTTCCTTTACAGTAGATGCGATGAGCTTGAAAAAGACCATCCGGGGACTGGTCATGAGTCCCGAATATGTATATAGTCCGGGTGAGGATGACATCGTTCCGATCAAGGGAAATTATGGGTACGGTATTTTGTCCTATCAGGCATTTCCAAAAGAGATACCAATCACATATAGTGAGCTTCTGATCACAACAAAGCAGGAAGTGGATGTTGCTTTGGAGAATAGGATTGATGATGTACTTAACGGTAAATATATAGCAATCATCAAGCGCAGCAGCTTGCCCAGCTATATGCAGTTTAGTGAAGAGATTAAGGAACATCAGGCAATTGGGCATATCTTTCCTTTCATTTTCCTTGCAGTGGCAGTATTGACGATTGTAACAACGATGTCCAGGCTGGTGAATAATCAGAGGACCTTGATCGGAATATTAAAGGCCGTCGGGTTTAAGAGGCATCGTATCCTATGGCATTACGTTTCCTATGGGCTTTGGATCAGTATTATGGGTTCCTTTATCGGTGCTCTGGTGGGCCCCATGGTTCTGCCTTATCTGTTCTTTGGACCAATGCAGAAGATGTTCACAGTACCTGAGTGGAAGGCAGTGATACCGGTATCTGTTCTTTATATGGCACTTGGTACCATAGTCGTCTGTACCTTTACAACGTATCTGACCTGTAGGATGGTACTGAAGGATACACCGGCACAAAGTCTGCGTCCTAAGGCTCCCAGAGCAGTAAAACACAGTGTGCTTGACAAAATGAGAGTATGGGGAAGTATGAGCTTTCATTCTCAATGGAATCTGCGTGATGTGATACGCTGCAAAGGGCGTTCACTCATGGCTATTGCAGGAATTCTCGGCTGCTCGGCCCTGCTGATCTGCGCCTTTGGACTGCAGGATACGATTGATTCCATCGTGGAATGGAATTATAATGTCCTGAACCGATATGAGTATAGCATTGAGTTAAAGAGTGATGCTTCAAAGGAGCATATTGATGAGCTTAAGAAACAGATGAATAGTGAAAGCATCAGAGAAGCCGGTGTGGAACTAAAGGCGAAGGATATTAAGAAAAGCGGTGAGTTACTGGTTGTTGAAGATGGTATCTCACTGATGCAATTTGTGAACGAGAAGCGAAGAATGATCAATCTTCCCAAAGATCAAATCTCAATGAGCTATAAGATGGCGACAAATCTTAATTTAAAGGTGGGAGATAAGGTGACCTGGCGTCCGTCCGGTCATGATCAGTGGATTACCTCCACCATAGGGGCAATTTACAGAACCCCCTTCTCCCAGGGGATAGCAATGTCTCAATCCTGTTACGAGGACTTTGGATTTACCTATCTTCCCACAGCACTTTTAACTAACGACACTGCTGCAACAGATAAAACCATCACCACGAATGCCGGAGTATCAAAGCTGTCCACGAAGGACGATATGATTGAAAGCTATGACACACTGTCCAATGCCATGAACACTATGATATATACGTTAATGGCGGCAGCGGTTCTCCTTGCGGTAGTCGTGATCTACAATCTCGGAGTCCTTTCCTTCACCGAGCGTCAGAGGGAGCTCTCCACACTAAAGGTCATGGGTTTTAAGACAGGAAAGCTTCGCAGACTGTTGCTGACACAGAATATCTGGCTGACCGTCATCGGTATCCTGCCAGGTATACCCGTCGGTATCTGGATCATACATTATATCTTTCAGTTCATGGGTGAAGTACTGGATTTTATGGTCATCATCAATTTTAGTTCCTATATTTATTGTATCCTGGGTACGTTGCTGGTTTCTGCATTGGTGAACCGAGTGTTCTCAAAACGCTTAAAGAGTATAGACATGGTAAGCTCACTAAAGGGAGTAGAGTAAAGTAAGGGATAGAAATAGAAAGGTTGTTGCCAATAGTAAAGAACGGAAAGAAAAGACCGGCATCCCACACACATTTTATGGGAAGCCGGTCTTTTCCTAAGCTTTCTTGGTAAAGCGCTTAATAATCTCATTTACCAACAGAGGGATCAATGAGAAGGCAATTACAATTCCCCAGTCAACCAGGCTTAAATTGGTAACTCCGAAGGCATTCGCCAGGAAGGGAATGGAGATGACAACCAATTGTAATAAGATACCTGCGATGATGGCAAGGATTAAGATCTTATTGCTGAATAATCCTATCTTAAAGACGGATTTCTTGAAATTACGCATGGACAGGGAGTAGAACAGCTGGGAAGCTGCTAATACCACAAAGGCCATTGTTCTTGCATAGGGGAGAGCTTCCTCAGGAATCGCTCCGGAACCGAGTGAATAACCATGCTCCCATAATCCATAATAAAAGGCAATCAGAGTAAAGATACCGATTAATGTCCCGCCGATGATTGCTCTGGCACCGGCACCCCGTGCAAAAAAGCTTTCTTTGGGGTTACGCGGGGACTGCTTCATCACATCTTTATCGCCAGGATCAATACCCAGGGAGATAGCGGGCAATGAGTCAGTGATTAGGTTCACCCATAAAATCTGAGTTGCAATGAGCGGCACAGGCCAATTCAGCAGAATGGAGAAGAAGATGGCAATCACTTCTCCCAGGTTACAGGAGAGCAGGAAGATTACGGACTTCTTGATATTATTGTATATATTACGGCCTTCTTCAATCGCATGTACAATCGTAGTAAAATTATCGTCGGTCAATATCATATCACTGGCACCCTTGGCAACATCCGTTCCTGTAATGCCCATCGCAACACCGATATCCGCATATTTTAATGAAGGTGCATCATTCACACCGTCTCCGGTCATCGACACGATATTTCCCTGCGCCTTGAAGGCTCTGACAATCTTAACCTTATGCTCAGGAGATACTCTAGCAAATACCCTGTATTGATTGACCTGGGATGCAAATACCTCATCGGACAGTTCATCAATCTCTGCGCCGGTAATACTTTGCTCGATGCCTTCAGCTATTCCCAGCTCCTTGGCAATCGCTACGGCAGTATTCTTGTGATCACCGGTTATCATGATGGGGCGAATACCGGCCCGGATAGCTTCTGCAATAGAAGACTTAACCTCCAGTCTCGGAGGATCAATCATACCCACGAGTCCAATGATGGTCAGATCCTTTTCCATATCCTTCGGATCAAGAAGCTCGGAGGTATCCTTATAGGCTACACCGAGTACACGGAGGGCCTCATCGGACATTTGCTCCGTAATACGAAGGTAATCCTTCTTTAGATCCTCTGTCAGTGGTACTACCTTACCATTTACCAAAGCAGTAGTGGAGAGCTTTAATATATTATCAATCGCACCCTTGGTATGAACCCGATAACCATCTTCCTGCACATTCAGGGTGGACATGAGCTTACGGTCAGAATCAAAGGGATTTTCTGAAACCCGCTTATGACGGCTGTTCAAATCCGCTCTTGTAAGCTGATACTTATCGCCAAGAATAATGAGTGCAATCTCTGTAGGATCACCGGTACCCTGACCATTCTCATAGGTGGCGTCAGAACAGAGAACAAGAGATGTAATCAGCTGAGCCTCATCCGCTGTGGCATTTAACCCGGTATCTGTTTGTGATACCTCTGTCAAATGTCCTGAGGTATATTGCTTTACCACAGTCATCTTATTCTGGGTGAGGGTTCCTGTCTTATCGGAACAGATGATATTAACGGAACCTAAGGTCTCAACAGCAGGAAGCTTCTTAACAATCGCATTGATCTTGGACATACGTGTGACACCCAATGCCAGAACGATTGCCACGATTGCTGCAAGTCCCTCCGGAATAGCAGCAACAGCAAGACTGATCGCTGTCAGGAACATCTCGAACAGATCACGTTTTTGTATCAACGCGATGATAAAGATTAAAGCACAGATACCGATGGCCAGAAAACCTAAAATTCGTCCGAGTTCATCCAATCTCTTCTGAAGCGGAGTCATTTCTTCGTTGTCATCCTCAAGGATTTTTGCGATTTTACCAATCTCAGTATCCATTGCAGTAGCTATGACGATGCCCTCACCGCGTCCATAGGTTACAAGTGTGGATAAGAACGCCATATTGGACTTATCACCTACCGGAGTCTTGGGATCAGGGAAGATTGCGGAAGCATCCTTATTGGTTGGAACAGATTCGCCGGTCAGTGCGGATTCTTCAATTTGCAGATTCGCACTTTCTATCAGTCTCAAATCGGCTGGCACGAACCTTCCTGCATCCAGGATCACAATATCTCCCGGAACGACCTCCTCGGAGTTGATCTCCTGTATCACACCATCACGTCTGACGACGGATTTGGGAGTCGTCATCTTCTGAAGCGCCTCCACAGCCTTTTCAGCTTTATACTCCTGAATAACGCCAATTACGGCATTAAGAATAATGACGAGCATAATAATTACAGAATCAGCGATTTCTCCTATTACAAAAGTAATGACAGCTGCAGCCAGTAGTACATAAATCAGCATATCCTTAAGCTGGGAAAGGAAAAGGGATAGAATACTTTTCTTCGGCTTACCCTTTAACTTATTATAACCATACTTTGAAAGACGTGCTTTTGCTTCCTCACCGGAGAGACCAATGGCAGGATTAACACCGAATTCTTTCACTATCTCGCTTTGTGATTTGGAAAACCACATGAGAATACCTCCTTGTTTAATCTTGCTTAAAATATAATTCCTAATAATTCAGTTATTATGCCATTCAAATACTTAATATAATATCTGAAACTTAGGAAACTGAATAATAGTAGCATAAGTATAGCATAATCTGGATAGCTATTCATTAAATTTTCGTTAGAAAGTAACTTGGCTGGGCATACAGTATCACATGAAACAGTTTTCCAAAGATACATTATGAAGCAATTTTATGAAGTTACACCTGTTTCAGTTTTCAAAGGATGCGTTTGACAGTGATATTAATCAATAGTAAAATGAGGAAGGACGAAGCCAAGAAAGGGAGTTGTAAATCACTATGCTGGATAACATCAAAAAAATGCTGGACGGAAGAAATATGAACGAAGATCTTGAGACCTATCTATCTTATGCAATCATTGCTGTGATCATCATACTGACATGCATTATGGTGAATATCCTTCTTAAGAATATAGTATTAAGAATTCTGAAGAAAATCATTTATCATAATAAGTATCACTGGGATAAAATCATGTATGACCGAAAGGTATTCTTAAGGCTTACCAATATTGCACCCGGAATTATCATATATCTCTTTTCTGCTGCATTTCCTATCGATCTCAGTGCCTATATCCAGCAGGGCTGTGCAATCTATATCTGCATTGTATCTCTGTTTGTAGTCGGAGCCATTCTGGATGCGGTAGATGATATCTATCGAAGTTATCCTATCTCCAAGGTGAGACCGATCAAAGGTCTGCTTCAGGTTGTAAAGATTATTTATTATATCGTCGTAGGTATTATAGTCATTGGTATTTTAATGAAGCAGAATCCACTCTACCTAATCGGTGGAGTAGGAGCCTTGGCTGCCGTATTCTCCTTTGTGTTCAAGGATTCTATCCTTGGCTTCATCGCAGGAATACAACTGACCTCGAATGATATGCTTCGGATTGGAGACTGGATCGAGATGACGAAATACGGAGCGGACGGAGATGTGATTGATATTACGCTGAATACCGTGAAGGTTCAGAACTTTGATAAAACGATTGTTACAATTCCGGCCTACGCCCTGATTTCAGATTCCTTTAAAAACTGGAGGGGTATGACTCAATTCGGCGGACGCAGGATTAAGCGTTCCGTAATCATTGATGTCAATAGTATCTGTTTCTGCAATCAGGAGATGATTGAAAAATTTAAGAAGATTGATTTGCTGAAGGATTATATCAGTGAGAAGGAAGCAGAGATGGATCAATATAATAAAAGACATAACTCTGAACTTGATATCAACAAAAGGCAGATTACGAATATCGGCACCTTCCGCATCTATATAGAAAACTACCTTAAGAACAATTCACAGCTGCATAAGGGTATGCCCCAGCTGGTTCGCCAGCTTCCGCAAGGAGAGAACGGACTACCATTGGAAATCTATGTATTTACCGATGACACGAAGTGGGAAAACTATGAGAGGATACAGTCAGATATTTTTGATCATATCTTCTCAATAGCAGAAGAGTTCAATCTCAGAATCTTCCAGAGCCCAACCGGTTATGATATGCAGCGGAGCAGATAAGAACAAGTGAAAGAAAATAATCATTATTAAAGACTATAAAATATAAGACAAAAAATTAAATCATTTATTATATATCAATAGTAATTAAACAATAGACAAAAAGGGGATGTTTATAAACATCCCCTTTTTGTACTGGTGTCTCAATTCTTCATGCATTATTCAATTTGATCATGAGATTTTACTTCAACATTACTGTCCAAAAGCTACCATCTCCTTACTCTCCAAGAACAGTGCAGCAATGTAATTCTTGAGACAAAATTACATGCTCTCTATATTCTTTTTTTTGGATACGACTGAGTTTATTCGAATTTAGGTCTGTGATCATCATGCAATTAAAGCTCTGATGTCGTATCCGTTATTATTATGTGTAGATAGATTAATATTATACATGCGATGAAATAATTTATGAATTTATTTTTTATAAAGAACAAATGTTTGCATTTTCTGTAAGAAATGTTATAATATAACAATAAACGAAATAGACAGAATGATTAGCTTAAGTTATGTACTTGGTTTAAGAAGAATTCGAGATTTCAGATGTATTCGAGGAATGAGGTTCGGAAAGAAATGAATATTGGAGAGGGAGGTAATGTATGAAAAGATCAATGATGCAAATCTATACGAAAGGAAGCAGGGAGGCTGTTGAGCTGTATAGGAAGGCATTTGACGCTACATTAGGGTATCATGTGATAGGCGCAGATGACACATATTATCATGCTGAGCTTGATATCTGCGGACACACTTTAGCTGTAGCTGAAGCAAACGATGATAGAGAGAAGCAAATTACAGGAAATACGATGCAGTTTTGCTTACACTATGGAGAGGGAAATGAAGACAAAGTAAGAAAGGCTTATGAGATACTGAAGGAGGGCAGTGAAATCCTGTTTCCTTTAGGTCCCTGTGAGTTCAGTCCCTTGATGACGGATATCATAGATAAGCAAGGGGTAAGATGGTGCCTTTTTATATGATAAGTTAATCCTGAACTTTATCTTTTGGATTCTGAATGGGGCTGTTTTTGAATGATAAAACAGCCCCATTAGAATTAATTCAGCAAAATTATTTCCGCTTAAATAACTTTTATCGCAATCCTTTTAATATCTATTTCTTATTATCGTCTACTCCCCGGCAGTCTGACGACGTTTGATTACCTTTAACCGGGTAAATTCTTCGCGCTCTTTTTCTTCAAGAGCGTTCTGAATCTCAGTCGTGAGCGCGGTATAGTAGGGGATGGTAATGTTCTTTAGCGCGTTGGCACGCTTTTGAGTCTTATTGATATTGGTCGCTAGGCGATATGCTGAATTCTCGATGCTGGAAAGACGAATCGTAAGATCCTTCACCTTGATAAAGCGTTTTGTGGCTTCATCCAGGGAAATCTTTGTCTGGAAGAAAGCATAGTTAGGTTTGCTTACGGTATTATCATACTCCACGAGAGGAATTTCCGTGCCCATAACGCTTCGTTGCTTGATCTGGATAGAGTTTTCCTCAGGAATGGTATTGCTGATCTCCTGAATATTACGGATACCCATCTCTATATTCGCCTTCTGCAGTGACAGATAAGCAGAAGAGAAGGTGCTGTCGATTTCCTGCTGCACATTCTTCGCCTTATCGATCAGTTCCATGAGCTCATGCATCAGAATATTACGTTTTTTGTCCATCAATTCATAACCCTGCTTGGCAAGCTTTAGAGAGTTCTTGGCAAGTATCAGGTTACCCTTGGTGGGAAAGGTATTCGGATTCATGGAATCACCTCGATTCGTTTACGGGGTTTCTGGGTTTATAATATTGATCCAAAATCTTTGTATCGATACGGTCAAGCTCTTCTCTCGGAAGAATACCAAGCAACTCCCAGCCCTTATCAAGAGTCTGCAGGATCGTACGGTCTTCTTGCATACCTTGTGCAATGAATTCCTGTTCCATCGCTAAACCGAATTTCAGATATAGTTTATCCAGAGAAGATAATTCATCCTCACCGATTACACTGGCAAGAGCTCTTGCATCACCTACACGTGCGTAGGAGGAGAACAGCTGGTTTGCCAGATCCTGATGATCCCCACGAGTATAGCCTTTACCGATACCGTCCTTCATCAGACGGGACAAAGAGGGCAGGATACTGATCGGCGGATAGATTGACTTCTGATGAAGGGAACGATCCAATACGATCTGACCTTCTGTAATGTATCCTGTAAGATCAGGGATCGGATGGGTAATATCATCGTTTGGCATGGTTAAAATCGGGATCTGAGTTACTGAGCCGCTGCAGTTATGAACGATACCGGCTCTTTCATAAAGGGTTGCCAATTCACTGTATAAGTAACCGGGATAACCCTTTCTGGAGGGAATCTCGCCCTTGGAGGAGGAAACCTCTCGCATCGCTTCTGCAAAGGAGGTCATATCGGTCAGGATAACCAGAATATGCATGCCTTTCTCAAAAGCAAGGTATTCAGCAGCAGTCAGAGCAACCTTAGGAGTGATCAGACGTTCCACCACCGGATCATTCGCCAGATTCAGATACATTACAACGTGAGAGCTGGCACCGCTTTCCTCAAAGGTACGGCGGAAGAAGTCAGCTACGTCATGCTTTACACCCATGGCCGCGAATACGATACCAAATTCTTCTTCTGAACCTTCTCCCAGAGAAGCCTGCTTTACAATCTGTGCCGCCAGTTGATCATGAGGAAGTCCGTTACCGGAGAAGATAGGCAGTTTCTGTCCGCGAATCAGGGTGGTTAAGGCATCAATTGCTGAGATACCTGTCTTAATATAGTTTCTTGGATATTCTCTGGTACAGGGATTGAGCGGCTGTCCGTTAATATCCCGTTTGGTCTCTGCCACTATGTTCCCTAATCCGTCAATGGGCTGTCCTACACCGTTAAATACACGTCCAAGGATTTCGGGGGAGAGAGAAACCTCCATAGGATGACCGGTCAGCTTGGTATGGGTGTTAAACAGGGACATATCCTCCGTACCCTGGAACACCTGTATCACTGCCTTATCTTCATACAGCTCCACAATTCTTCCCAGCTTTTTTTTGTTTCCTTCTACGGTTAATTCCACGATTTCATCAAAGGAAGCGTCGCGAATTCCCTCAAGAACAATCAGGGGGCCGTTAATTTCACTCAGTCCTAAATATTCTATTGACATTTAAAATCCTCCCTTATCCTTTAGGCATTCTTCGTCATGATCTTATTATAAAACTCATCAATCATGGCCCTGTAATCATCGAATTTGTCAAGCTCATTGTTTGCTACATCATATTTTATTGAAATTACCTTATCGAATATATTATCTTCTTTCAGCAGAGACATTGGCATATTGAGATCGATCAGCTGTCTGCATTTCTGAAAAAGATAGAGGATGGTCTGCATCATCTTCAGCTGCTTTGCCATCGGTACATAGGTATCGGAAGGATGGTAAGCGTTTTGTTGAACGAAACCGAGGCGGATTACCTTGGAAATCTCAAGTACCAGCTTTTGATCATCGGGAAGTACATCACTACCGATCAGCTTTACGATTTCATTCAGCTGATTTTCCTGGGTAAGAAGACTCAGGATCTGGTTTCGGCATTCTATAAAATCTTCACCGACATTTTTGGTATACCAGGGAGCAAGATCATTCACATACTCACTGTAGCTGGTAAGCCACTGGATAGCAGGGAAATGTCTTGCATAAGCCAAGGATTTATCGAGAGCCCAGAAACAGCGCACAAAACGCTTGGTATTCTGTGTAACTGGCTCGGAAAAATCACCACCCTGAGGAGATACTGCTCCGATGATGGAGACACTTCCCTCGGTCCAGTTTAAGTTTTGCATAAAACCGGCCCTTTCGTAGAAAGCGGAGAGTCTGGAAGCAAGATAAGCCGGGAAACCTTCCTCTGCAGGCATTTCCTCAAGACGTCCTGACAATTCACGAAGTGCCTCAGCCCAACGGGAGGTTGAATCTGCCATGATCGCCACATGGTAACCCATATCCCGATAATACTCAGCCAGGGTAATTCCGGTATAGATACTTGCCTCACGGGCTGCAACCGGCATATTGGAGGTGTTGGCTATCAGAGTGGTACGATCCAGCAGAGGATTACCGGTCTTGGGATCTACCAGTTTTGTAAAATCTTCAAGTACTTCAGTCATTTCATTTCCACGTTCCCCACAGCCGATGTAAACGATAATATCAGCATCACACCATTTAGCCAGCTGATGCTGGGTCATCGTCTTACCGGTTCCGAAGCCACCCGGAATAGCAGCGGTACCACCCTTGGAAATCGGGAAGAGGGTATCAAGAATTCTCTGACCGGTGACCAGAGGACGATCGGAGGCATATCTTTTTGCAGTTGGTCTTGGTACGCGGATCGGCCATTTCTGAGTCAGGGTTAGTTCTTTTTCCTGTCCCTTGTTATCAATAATTGTTACAATTGTATCATTAATGGTGTATTGACCGTCTGAAGCAACCTTCGTGACTGTGCCGAATACATCCGGCGGAACCATGGATTTATGCACAATGGCGCGGGTTTCGGGCACCTCTGCTATAATTGTACCACCGTAAATCTTATCGCCGGGTTTGACAGTGACATGTACATCCCATAGCTTAGTAGTATTCAGAGATTCTACACTGACACCTCTGGAAATGTACATGCCTGATTTCTCAGCGATTTCCTGTAACGGACGTTCGATACCATCAAAGATATTGCTGATGATGCCGGGAGCGAGAGTAACAGAGATGGCAGCACCGGTTCCGTATACTACATCACCCGGACGCAGTCCGCTGGTCTCTTCATATACCTGAATCGTAGTTTTTCCGGTATGAAGACCGATAACCTCACCAACCAGCTTATCCTTTCCGACGAGAACCATTTCACCCATCTTAAAGGCTTTATTTTCTCCGACATATACGATTGGTCCGTTAATACCAAATATTTTACCTGTTAAATTCATAAGGCCGAACTCTCCCTTTCATAGTCTAAAGAGTGAAGGAACTCTTTGCTTCTTCCAACTTAGTTAAAAAAGAATTATCAATCAGAATACTGCGGGAAGAAATTACAGCACGGGTACCGCCTACAAAATCGCGATCACTTACCGTAAGGGAAACGCCTGTTTTTTCTTCTAAGGTTTTTTTCTTATTCTCATCCGAGGGATTGATATATACGGTAATCGCATCTCCCTGTGCAAAGGCTGCAGCTTTTTTTATCTGGGAACATAATAAATCATCATAATCGGGAGTTTTCATATATTCCGCTAATTTTTGTTTTACCTCAGTAAAAACACGTTCTGAAATCTCTGCTGTCTTTTCTAAAACCTTACGTCTGATTTCCATTGTTTCTGCTGACAGCTTCCGATTCCTCTCCCTTATAATGTTATCGGATGCCATACGAAGATTTGCTTCTGCCTTGCGCAGAGCGGCATCCTTACGTTCCTCAAAATTCTTCTGAAGCGTTTTCTTGTATTCTTCAACAATCTCGATGTTTTGCTTGGTCGCGCTGTCAATTACCGAGGAATAAAAATGATCTAATTTTTCATCAAGAGTCATATTGACCTACCTTTCTGGAGATTACAACTTAAGTCCAATTGCCGAATTAACATAGTTGGTGATAAAATCGGGCTTGCGTCCTGTTCCATGTCGATCCGGAATCTCCACGATCAATGGAATTCGTTTGTTTAATTTTACATCATTAATAATTTCAGGGAACTCATTACTGAGTTTCTCAGTAATAAGAATAATGCCTATCGTCTTATCGGCAAGCACTTTATCAAGTTCGTCCTTCAATTCCGGCTTAGTATGAACAACTACACCGCTGACACCGGCAAGCTTCATGCCGGTATAAGTATCAATATTATCGCTGATAAGATACATACGCATAACGTGACCCTCCAAATCTTTATATAAGTAAAAGTGCAAACACGTATTTCTTTGCTTAACCTAAAATAGTGAAGGATACGATCAAACCATACAGAGCAATACCTTCTGCCAAAGCAACGAAAATTAAGGATTTACCCATAATAGAAGAGTCTTCGCTGATTGCTCCCAAAGCTGCAGAGGCCGCGCTTGCTACTGCGATACCACCACCGATACAGGATAAACCGGTGGAAAGAGCAGCAGCGATGTACTTCCAGCTTTCGGTTCCGGCTGCTGCAGCAGCTTCGGTAGAAGCAGCAAATGCGGTGTTTCCTGAGAACATCATGATGTTGGCAAGTACCAGAATGCTGAAGAATAAAAATACATTAAAACCGATGGAAGCCTTTAAGCCGCCCTTAGTTCTTTTGCTTGCTAAAAAAGCTCCGAAAGGAATAACGATGCTGAGTAATAATGCAATTACAATCACGATTTTAGTTGCCATAATAAATTTCCTCCTTAATGTTTGTTTCAAGATTTGATATTTTCTTATTTTGCACCTTTATATGGTTTAAATTCTTTTCCAGTACCCTTATAGAAGCGGCTGAACATCTCATAATACTCAAGACGGAGTACCTGAATTCCGACTACCAGACCTTCCATACCGGCCACGATGATATTGCCGATGATAATTATGATGATGTTCGGGTGTTCCACACCGGCCATAATCATAACAACACCCATCATCGCTGCATGGCTTAATGCGAAGGCCCCGATACGGAGAAAGGAGATGGTATTGGTCAAATAACTGAGCAGTACTTCAAAAAGCTCGAAGGTTGATTCAACAAAAAACATCCCTTTATGCTCCGGCAGGATTTGTTTCTTCCGCTCCAGAATATGAGTCAAAGGCTCGCGGAAGAAGATCAGTACTAAAGGCAGGACAAAGAACAAAATGAAAAAAATGATTGCAGGTAATGCATGTCCGGTGAATACCAAAACAACACAGGCAATCAGCATGCCATAAAACACCAGACCGGCAATCCCGTTTGTATCAAATAGAACGCGGCCCCATTCCCTGGCCTTAATTCCGTTAACAATATTGATCAGCATGGATATGATGATCAAAAACACTCCAAATCCAACAGCAGTAATCAACATGGTCATAACATTTTCCCTGGGGGAGAGCCAGATCGGTTCGATCCATTCCTCAAAGCCGAATACGCTTCCGTATAGGACACCAAAGATTGTAGAGAATACTCCTGCAAGGGAGACAATCGCTGCAATATTCATCTTGGCAAGCTTATAAATCAGAAAACCGCCAATCACCAGACATAAACCCTGACCCACATCACCGAACATGATACCAAAGATAATGGAATAGGTGATCGCCACGAAGGAGGTGGGGTCGATTTCATTGTAAGCCGGTAAGCCGTACATCTTAATAAACATTTCAAAGGGCTTAAAAAGTTTGAAATTCTTCAGCTTTGTCGGTGGCTTCTTGTCATCGTCAGACTGACCGTTATCAACCACAACATAAACCTGTGAATCACCCTCCGCTTCCTTTAGCAGGGCAGTGGAATCTTTATCTGTGATCCAGCCGCATATGATATAGAACACTTCCTTTTTGCCCTTATCCCTGGTACAGGCAGCCAGCTTACGAACATCGAAGTTCTTGGACAGTACCGTTACCGTATGATGAGCCTGAAGCAGTTTATCGGATATGTTACTAAGTCTTTCTTTGATCTCAGCATAAATACCATTTAATTCAGTATTTAATTCATTGATCTTCGCTATGATGGAATTGAAGGATTCCTCAGGTGTACCCTCGTAGGCATCGGGAAGCTTCACTCTTTCAAAATGCATCGAAGCATAAATAGCATCGATCTTTACGGCATCATTTGCAGGTACAAAATAGATACCCCAAACATAGTCCCTATCTCTTTCGCATTCATAGAACACTGTGTTCAGATTCTCATAGACATATTTGGAAAAACGTGTATAAAATTCATGAGGAACCTTACCGAAGCGATATTTAATGAACTTCAGGTTCATAATCTTATGAATATCGTAGTCCAAATGCCTGAAATGCTCAATCTGAAGCAGAAGCTCATTACATTCATGTCTTTGCGCTTTTAATTCCTTTTTTCGCTCATTTAGGTCGGAAAGTGTTCCATAAGCAGCATTGATGATATCGGTTGCCTCAGCGGCAGAAAGTACCTCACCCGTGTATTGTTCACCGGGTTCCAACTTCTTCACCAGATCCTCAGATTTTGCAATTAATTCCTTATAAGGATTATTCTCCACAAAAGGCTTTAAGTTGTAGGAGGTACTAAGCTCAGTCAAAGCATTCTCCAAATGAATGTCATATTTAGTCAGATACTTATTCACTACACGGTCAAAGTCTTCTTTCGGACCTGTTATACTGAGAAATCTCATTTTCTCAATCATTCCTTCACACCTCCAGTTCTATAATTGTAGAATGTAATCCAATTTCTTTTTTTGTTCAAGACCATATCTGATGCATTCCAGAGCTGAGGTTAACCGATTGATCTCTCTGCCTTTCAGAAATAAATAGTAGTTAACCGATGTCATGGATGCGGGATATCTGGTATTATTGGCTAGATATATCTTATTTATAATACGGTTCATCTCATATTCCATCGTACCGTTCTTTAGGAATTCGATAAAGCTCTTATATTTGGTACCACTTAAGTGATTCAAGAACTCATCTATCGTTACTGACTGCACGAGACGGGAGAGTTGTGCAGGAGTAAGCTTATAGTTTACAGGAATCAGATAGGTAAATATCTGTGCGGCATTCATATCATACATTATCTTAGAACGGTATATCCATATGATATTCAGCAGGTCGATTTCTGTACCCATGCGTTGAGTGAAGGCTTTCCGGCTAAATTTGGACAGAATGGTATCCTTCAACCTCCACGACTTTGTGAAATAGTATACATCTAAGGTCATTTCATAATCAAAAGAGGTTAAGCCGGGTTTCGCATGCAGCTTCGACAGAAGTGCATAGTATTCGGTTCCCTTTAAATTCTGAATATATTCATCCATAGAACGGGATGAGGATAATAATGCGACATTAATTTTAGAATGTTTACTGAAAAATGGCTGAAACACAGATAAATCATAAGGATTTTCTTTGTTATGAATTAGTCTGATACAAGTTTTCAGAACATTGATTTCGTAACGGAAAAAGACCAATTGTAAATCCAAACGCTGATCATCATTCGCAAAACGATATATCTTTGCGTAATCCATATAAAGGCTGTTAATCAGAACGCGCTCCGCTTCACCGCGGTGTATCTCACGTTCATCATATTTCTGAAAGAACTCAGTATAGCCCGGATGCTTTTTTAGAAAAGCAATTAGATCAGGAACGGTTTCGATATTCGAAATCTTCTGATAATCCTCCTGACTGATCAGCTTTGGATGCATTGCTTTTACCTTCGTGTTGATTCCGCTGTAAGATAATGTAGTATCCATGGGAACTCTCCTTATTACAAATGATAAAAGATCGCTTCGTTTTATAAAAAAATAGGCTATAGCTGAATAATACTTTGAAATACTTTATTCACTAAGCTGTCATGGTTCTTCTTATAATTCTCCTCTAAATCTTTCAGTTGTTTTTCGCTGTTTTCAATCAGCTGTTGTTTTTCCTTTTCAATTTCCTGATCGGCCTGGGCTACCAAAAGATTAATCTTGTTGTTATTATCTTCAGATATACTATCTTCCATAGCCTTGATGGCTTTCTCGTTTTCTTCGAATAAATCATTTTTCTCAATGTTAGCCCGTTCTATTATCTGATTGGCTTTTCTTTCTATATCAAATAATAAACTGATAACCTTCTCCATTCCATACCTCCTAACAATCGACATTTGATATAGCATAATCATACAACGTTTTTTTTGAAATGCAATAGCAAAAACACACAATTTCATAAAAAAAACGTTTTGAAATTTAGTTTATTTTTATGCAAGGATTATAAAAATGCATGAAAACGATTAAGTAAATTAATCTTCTTTATATAAAAAATACTTGCAATAATTTCAGAAAAGGTTTAAGATAGAACACAGCAGAACAAGTAAGATTTTCAGAAAAAACAACTGAATTGTGTGTATTAAATATAAAATATGACAAATATACATAACTTTTGAACTTTAACTTTCAAAAAATCAGTAATAACTCGATTAAAATTTAGCTATATTGCCGAAATAATATTGTAGAAAACGATTAAGTGACATGATACTTGATCGTAGCTCGAGGAGTTTTACTATGGTTTCAATCAAAGATGTGGCAGAAAGATGTGGAGTATCGGTGGCCACCGTCAGTAAATCACTGAATGGTCATAATGATATTGCAGAAGCAACCAAAGAAAACGTCAAAAGAATTGCGAAAGAAATGGGCTACTTCCCGAACTCCTCCGCACGAGCCTTAAAAACAAACCGTACCTATAATCTTGGCGTCTTATTTGTGGATGATTCGCAGAGTGGATTAACCCATGAATATTTTGCCAATGTATTGGACAGTTTTAAGGTGGAAGCGGAAAGAAGCGGTTATGATATAACTTTCATCAGTAAACATACGGGGCATAGGAATATGTCCTACTATGAGCACAGCAAGTACCGAGGGGTAGACGGAGTAGTCATTGCTTGCATCGATTTTACAGATCCGCAGGTTTCCGAGCTGATTCGGGGAGAACTTCCTGTTGTAACAATCGATCATGTGTATAACAACCGAACGGCCATCATGTCGGATAATGCAAAAGGAATCAGGGACCTAATTACCTATATCCATGAAATGGGGCACAAAAAAATAGCATATATCCATGGAGCGGATTCTTCCGTTACCCAGAATCGAGTGGGGAGCTTTTATCGGACTCTGGGGGAATTGGGGATTGAAGTTTCGGATGATTATGTGAAAAGCGGTGTTTATCATGATCCTGATACGACGGCAAGGCTGACCAGAGAGCTCCTGGAACTGAAGGACCGCCCGACCTGTATCATTTTTCCCGACGATTTTTCCTGTATCGGAGGAATTAACGCGATCAAAGAGAGAGGATTGCGTATTCCGGAAGATATCTCTGTCGCGGGATATGACGGAATTACGTTGTCGCAAGTATTGGAACCGAAGATTACCACGGTAAAGCAAGATACCGGTGCTCTGGGGAGAAGCGCTGCTGAGAAATTGATTGCCATGATTGAGAATCCAAAGGCATCAATTATTGAAAGAGTGGTTATTGAAGGTAAAGTACTGCCGGGACAAACAGTATGTAATCTGAAGATCAAGTCATAGTAATCACAAGCGCAGATAAGGGTAAATCGTTCTGTTCATTTAAAAAGATGCTGGGGAGTATTTTATAAATATATTAGGAACGATTTATCTCATACCGACGAACTGACGATGATAAGATTGATTTCATTTATCAAAGTCCGATTGCTCTACTGATTTTTCAGTAACTAAAATGGTTTATGAAGAAGCTTCCCGCCGATTTTTATCATCAAACTGGAAGGAATGATGATTAAAATCGACGGGAAGCTTCTTTATTATATATACTCGTTATATATACTCGGAAAGCGCAGGAGGAGTTTTTCGTAACCGTTCTCGATTTGAGTCACTTTAGTATCATTACTAATAAAATTTAGAGAATTTAGACAATTTATACAAGTTTTATAAAAGAATTGGACACTATGTTGTTGAATGTATGAATAATTTCAGTTATAATAATAATGTTGTTTTTTGTTTTTTTATCAATCTTCTGGAGGTGAGTGAATGGCAAAAGAAGCTGTACAAGCTGTTCGGCAGGCTGAGATGAATGCTGCGGACATTGAAAAAGATGCAATCCGGAAAAAGGAGGTTATCATTACTGAAACGCAACAAAAAGCAAAAGAATTAATTGCAGACATGATCAGCCAAGCAACAACCAAGGCGGAACAGAACCTGGCACTGGCAGAAAAAAAGGGAAAAGAGCTTTTGGAAGCAGCGAAACTAAAAGCAGAAGACGAAGTAAGATTATTGAGAGAAATAGCTAAGAATAAGGAAGAGGCCGCCATAAGTATTGTCCTCTCAAATATTATATGATTGCAATACGATACTTAATATGACAGAGGAGGTGTATTCGAAATGGCGATGCTGCAAATGCAGCGTATCTATATTTATGCATTAAAAAAAGACCGTAAACCCTTGCTGGAAATGCTCCAACGCAGAGGGGTCATTGAAGTCAGCGATAATTTGCCGGAAGACAGCGTTTTTCATAAGACCGATACCTCATATGCAAAGACAAACTTTGAGAAGAGCATCAGTGTATGTAAAGATGCGGCGGAGATACTGGATAAATACGTACCGGTAGAAAAACCTTTGCTTGCTATGTTGAACGGCAGAAAGACCGTTTCCGGTGAGCAATATGATGAATTTAAGGAAAAGCATGAAGCTACGGTTCGAACGGCAGGCCGGATCATTACCTGCAATAAGGAAATTATTGAGCATAAGGCTGAAATTCAAAGGCTGGAGGTTCAGGCAGAAATGCTTATGCCTTGGACTGCACTGGATATACCGCTTAAGTTTTCTCAAACGGCACATACCAGCAGTTACATCGGAACCTTGCCGAAGGAAGTTCCTCTGGAGGAGATTTATGAGAAACTGGCGGAATATATGCCGGTTAACGTAGATATTATCAGTACCTCAAAGGAACAGACATGTATCTTTGTATTGTGTACCAAAAAGCATGCACAAGGTGTGTTTGATGCATTAAGATTGATGGACTTTTCTTATCCGAGTGTAACTTCAGAAAAAGCACCCTCGGAACAGCTTCAAGAGATAGAACAACTGATTAAGCAGAACAATGCTGAGATAGAAGAAGCAGTAAATGAGATGAAAGAACTCGCTGCTTTCAGGGAAGATATTCTATTCTTACAGGATTATGACAGGATGAGATATGATAAATATGACGTCATAGGTAAACTCCTGCAATCCAAGAATGTATTCGTTATCTCGGGTTATATTGCTAAAAATGAAGCTGAGGCTATCGAGCAAGAGCTGACCGCACGATTTGACGCGGCAGTTGAATTTGAGGAACCTACTGAAGATGAGGATATCCCTGTATTACTGAAGAACAATGGTTTTGCGCAACCTCTGGAAGGGGTTGTTGAAGGCTTCAGTCTTCCCGGAAAGGGAGAAGTAGATCCGACCTTTATGATGGCGCTGTTTTATTATTTCCTGTTCGGTATCATGCTTGCTGACGGAGGCTATGGCTTGTTAATCGTGATTGCCTGTGGGTATGGCCTGATAAAGGGGAAAGCTACCATGGAGCAGTCCACTAAGAATTTCCTGATGATGTTTCTGTTCTGCGGAATATCCACTACCTTCTGGGGTGTTATGTTCGGAAGCTATTTCGGGGATGTTATTGATGTCGTCGGAATGAGGTTCTTTGGAGTAAAAGAGCTTCCGGTCATCCCTGCCCTGTGGTTTGTCCCTGTAAACCGGCCGATGCAAATGCTCAGCTTTTCCATGATATTAGGAATTGTCCATATTCTGGCCGGACTTGGTATTAAGATATATCAATTAATCAAGCAGAAGGACTATCTGGGCATCGTGTATGATGCGCTGTCCTGGGTTGTACTTCTGGTTAGCGGTACTTTATTACTGGTATCACTTGATATGATAAAAAATATTCTCAGCATCACCTTTGAACTTCCGGGGGTTGTAGTTACGGCTTCTGCGGTTCTGGCTGTAATATCTTCTATCGTTATTGTATTAACGAATGGAAGAGAATCTAAGAATCCTTTTAAGCGGTTTTTAAAAGGAGCATATGCCCTGTATGGTATTACCGGATATTTAAGCGATGTATTATCCTATTCACGTCTGCTTGCTCTGGGACTTGCCTCCGGTGTTATCGCTTCTGTTATAAATAAAATGGCAGCTATGGCTGCAAAGGGTGTTGTCGGAGCAATCATCATGATTATCATATTGTTCGCCGGACATACCATCAATTTTGCAATCAATATCTTAGGTGCTTATGTCCATACGAACAGATTGCAGTACGTTGAATTTTTCGGAAAGTTTTATGGGGGCGGAGGTCGTGCGTTTAACCCATTTAATATGAGAACAAAATATTACAAGATTAAGGAGAGTAAATAACATGGGAATGAATTGGAACGATTTTGGTATTGTATTTGCTTTATTGGGAGCAGCAGCATCAGCATTACTTGCAGGAGCAGGATCCGCTAAGGGTGTAGGTATGGCGGGTGAAACCGGTGCCGGACTTGTCACAGAAGATCCCACAAAATTCGGTAAGGTGCTGATCCTTCAGCTGTTACCGGGTACACAGGGTATTTATGGTCTCTTGATTGCCTTTATTACTCTGTCCCAGATCGGTATCTTCGGTGGTGAAGTAAATCTTTCCTTAGCAAAGGGATTACTTTATTTTGCTGCATGTCTTCCTATGGCGATTGTAGGATATACTTCCGCTGTAAGTCAGGCTAAAGCGTCTATTGCAAGTATGGGCATTTTGGCAAAGAGACCCGAAGCCTTTGGTAAGTCTATTATTTTCCCGGCAATGGTTGAAACCTATGCTATTTTGGCACTTCTTATTTCCATGCTTGCAGTAAATGGAGTTGGCGGAATTAATATATAAGTTGGGAGAAGACGCTATGACTGGTTTAGAAAAGATATTGAAAACTATTCAAGAGGAAGCCCAGGCTAGCGCAGATGCCATCATTTCTCAGGCTGAGCAGGAAGCAGCGCAAATTCTTGCTGCTGCAAAGAATGAGGCTGAGTTAAAGTCGGCTCAAATTGCCGAAAAGTCTGATGCTGATGTAAAGGATGTCATAAGCCGTGCAGAATCTGCAGCTGCATTATTGGAAAGAAAGCTCCTGTTGGATACTAAGCAAACTATTATCAATGAAATAATCGGGAAAGCCAGGAAGCGTCTGGCTGAATTATCGGATGACGAATATACGGAGATCATTCTTTCCATGGTGAAAAAGTATTCCCATAATAAAAAAGGAAGACTATTATTTCCTATATCGGATAAGATGCGATTAACCAAGGATTTTCCCGAGAAATTAAGTGCGATACTGTCACAAAAGCAAGGAGCCTCCTTAGACATTGAGGAAGAAGCGCTTTCCTTTGAGGGGGGATTTCTTCTGATTTATGGTGATATTGAAGAAAATTGTTCTTTTGATGCATTATTTGCCGAAGAAAGAGATGCTCTTCAGGATAAGGTGAATTCCTTACTGTTCGACTAAATAACCGAAGAGAGGTGAAAACATGGCTGATGATCTGTATTTATATGCGGTAGCCCGTATCCGGTCAAAGGAACTGTCGCTGCTCACGAAAGCAGATTTGGAGCAATTAATGAATTGCAAGACCGAAGCTGAATGTTTCAGGCTACTTTCGGATAAAGGATGGGGAAGAACAGGAGAAGAGAGTTCTGATCAGATTTTAGTAATCGAGCGCGAAAAAACCTGGAGTCTGATGGCGGAGTTAGTAAAAGACCTGACTGTATTCAATACATTTTTGTATTCGAATGATTTCCATAATCTGAAAGCAGCAATAAAACAGGTATATACTAACGAAGCTGTTCCCGGCATCTATATCGAACAGGGTACCATAGCGGTTGAGACCATTATTCAGTCAGTGAAGGAACATAATTTTTCCCTGTTACCCGAATATATGAGAGCATGTGCCGAAGAAGCCTATGAGATTCAGATGCATACCGGTGACAGTGGATTATGTGATGTGATCATTGATAAGGCTGCCCTGGAGACAACACTTCGTAAGGGGAAAGAGACCGGCAATGAATTATTCAGGAAATATGCGGAATTAAAGGTTGCTGTAGCTAATATCAATATAGCACTTCGCGGTTGCAAGACCAAAAAGAGCAAAATGTTCCTGGAAAGGGCAATGGCAGAATGTGACAGCTTAGATAAGCAAAAATTAATTGAAGCTACGCTGCAGGGGATGGACGCGATTTATTCGTATCTTTCATTTACTGCCTATGAGGAAGCAATCACGGCAATCAAGGAGTCCTCTTCAGCCTTTGAATGCTGGTGTGATAATCTGATCATGAGATATATACAACCGCAAAAGTATAACCCTTATACGATATCACCGCTTGCAGCTTATATCATAGCACGTGAGAACGAGATCAAGACTGTCAGAATCATTCTGTCAGGGAAGAGAAATGACATAGCGGATCGCCTGATCCGGGAAAGATTGAGGGAAATGTATGTATAAGATAGCAGTACTTGGCGATCGTGACAGTATCTACGGATTTGCCGCACTCGGTCTGGATACGTATCCCGTTAATGAGAAGGAGGAAGCTGCTAAGCTTTTAAAGACTCTGGCAGAAGGAACCTATGCAGTGATCTATATCACGGAAAGCCTGCAGGCTCAGCTGGAGTCTGAGATAGAACGTTACGTTTCCGATTATCTTCCGGCAATCATACCAATCCCCGGAGTATCTGGTAATACCGGTAAGGGAATGCATTATGTGAAGAAATCTGTAGAGCGCGCAGTCGGCTCTGATATTATTTTTAATAACTAAAATCAATTTGTGCTGATATCGCATTACCGGGGTATCGGCAGAATGGAGAGTTCATTATGAGTAAAGGCACGATTAAAAAGGTCGCCGGTCCGTTGGTAGTCGCAGAGGGTATGCGGGATGCCAACATGTTCGACGTTGTGCGAGTCAGTGAACAGCGTCTGATCGGTGAGATTATAGAAATTCACGGTGACCAGGCATCAATTCAGGTATATGAGGAAACCTCAGGTCTGGGACCCGGAGAACCGGTAGAATCTACAGGTGCGCCGCTCAGTGTAGAGCTTGGCCCGGGACTGATCAGCAGTATTTTTGATGGAATTCAGCGCCCCTTGGTTGATATCATGGAGGCGATAGGAACAAACTTAAAAAGAGGTGTGGAGATCCCTTCCCTGAATAGAGAAAAGAAATGGCATTTTGTACCGTCTGTCAAGGCAGGAGATCAGGTTGAAGCGGGTGACATCCTCGGTACCGTTCAGGAGACAGAAATTGTGGTACAGAAAATCATGCTCCCTGTTGGAATGCAGGGTACCTTGGAAACAATCAACGAGGGTGATTTTACCGTAACAGATACAATTGCTGTGCTTAAGAAGGCTGACGGTACAAGTGAGAACCTCACGTTAATGCAGAAATGGCCCGTCCGTATCGGAAGACCTTATAAACAGAAGCTGTCCCCGGACAAACCTCTGGTGACCGGACAGCGTGTCATCGATACCTTGTTCCCGATCGCAAAGGGCGGTGTTGCCGCAGTTCCCGGACCGTTCGGAAGTGGTAAGACAGTAGTTCAACATCAGTTGGCGAAGTGGGCGGAAGCAGATATCGTGGTATATATCGGCTGCGGTGAGCGTGGTAACGAGATGACGGACGTATTAAATGAATTCCCGGAATTAAAGGATCCAAAAACAGGTAAGTCTTTGATGGAGCGTACTGTTTTGATAGCAAATACCTCTGACATGCCTGTGGCTGCCCGTGAAGCATCAATTTATGTCGGTATCACAATAGCTGAGTATTTCCGTGATATGGGTTATTCGGTTGCCTTAATGGCTGATTCAACCTCACGTTGGGCGGAAGCACTTCGAGAGATGAGCGGACGTCTTGAAGAAATGCCCGGTGAGGAAGGTTATCCTGCATACCTGGCCAGCCGTCTGGCTCAGTTCTACGAAAGAGCCGGTCGCGTTATCTCCCTTGGTAAGGAGGGACGAGAGGGTGCATTATCAGCGATTGGAGCCGTATCCCCGCCCGGTGGTGATATCTCCGAGCCTGTGTCCCAGGCAACCCTTCGAATCGTGAAGGTATTCTGGGGACTTGATGCGAACCTGGCTTATAGAAGACATTTCCCTGCAATTAACTGGTTAACCAGCTATTCCTTATATAATCTCGGTAAATGGTTCAATACGAATGTAAATGAGAAATGGATGGACATGAGAACGAGACTCATGAAAATGTTGAACGATGAAGCAGAGCTTGATGAAATCGTTAAGCTGGTCGGTATGGATGCGCTATCCGCACCGGATCGTCTCAAGCTGGAGGCAGCACGCTCCATCCGTGAGGACTTCCTGCATCAGGATGCATTCCATGAGGTGGATACCTATACCGATCTTCATAAGCAGTTCCTGATGATGGATCTGGTACTTCATTTTTATGATGTATCACTCTCTGCATTGGAGAAGGGTGTATCAGTAGAGCAGCTGGTTAAGCTGCCGATCAGGGAGAGAATCGGTCGTTTTAAATATGTGACAAAGGATAAACTGGAATTTGAATGTCAGGAAATCATAAAGAATCTACAGCTGGATATTGATAGATTAATCCAGAAGAAGGAGGAGGAAGCCTAATGCCAAAGGAATATAGAACCATTCAAGAGGTAGCAGGTCCTCTTATGTTAGTACAGGGCGTAGAAAATGTTGCTTTTGATGAACTTGCAGAGATTGAGCTGGCAAGTGGAGAAAAGCGCAGATGCCGTGTTCTTGAAATTGACGGTGGCAATGCACTCGTACAGTTATTTGAAAGCTCTGCAGGAATCAATCTTGCCAGCAGTAAAGTACGCTTCCTTGGTCGAAGCATGGAACTTGGAGTCAGTGAGGATATGCTCAGCCGTGTATTCGATGGTCTTGGCAGACCGATTGATAACGGTCCCGAGATTTTACCTGAAAAGAGACTGGACATCAACGGATTACCAATGAATCCCGCTGCCAGAAATTATCCTCAGGAATTTATTCAAACAGGAGTATCAGCGATTGATGGTCTGAATACCCTGGTTCGCGGACAGAAGCTGCCGATCTTCTCCGCCAGCGGTCTGCCACATGCAGAGCTGGCTGCACAGATTGCACGTCAGGCTAAGGTGCGCGGTACCACGGAGCCCTTCGCTGTTGTATTTGCAGCGATGGGTATTACCTTCGAGGAAGCAAACTTCTTTACAGAAAGCTTCCGTGAGACCGGTGCGATTGATCGTACCGTCATGTTTGTCAATCTGGCAAATGATCCTGCCGTAGAGCGTATCTCCACACCTCGTATGGCATTGACTGCCGCGGAATATCTTGCATTTGAGAAGGATATGCATGTGCTTGTCATTCTGACTGACATCACGAACTATGCGGACTCCCTGCGTGAGGTTTCCGCAGCCCGTAAGGAGGTTCCCGGACGCCGCGGTTATCCCGGATATATGTATACGGATCTTGCTTCCCTTTATGAGAGAGCAGGTAGAAAGAAAGGTAAGAATGGTTCCATTACCATGATTCCGATTTTGACCATGCCGGAGGATGATAAGACACATCCGATTCCTGACTTAACCGGTTACATCACAGAGGGACAGATTATCTTAAGCCGTGATCTGTATCGTCAGAGCATCCAGCCCCCGATTGATGTGTTACCTTCCCTGTCCCGTCTGAAGGATAAGGGTATTGGAGAGGGTAAGACACGTAAGGATCATGCCAATACGATGAATCAGATCTTTGCAGCTTACGCAAGAGGTAAGGAAGCAAAGGAATTGATGGTAGTACTCGGAGAGGCAGCCCTGACAGATATTGATAAGCTGTATGCAAAATTTGCCGATGCCTTCGAAAGGGAATATGTATCCCAGGGCTATCATACAAACCGTGATATAGAAGAAACCCTGAATCTTGGCTGGAAGCTCTTGAATATCCTGCCCAGAGCAGAGCTGAAGAGAATTAAGGATGAATTACTCGATCAATATTACGGTCAGGTATAAAGGGGGTGCTTTTCATTGGCTAAGGCACATGTAAATCCTACGCGTATGGAGCTGACCAGATTAAAGAAAAAGCTGGTTACGGCGACTCGCGGACATAAGCTGCTGAAGGATAAGCGCGATGAGCTCATGCGTCAGTTCCTCGATCTGGTTCGTGAAAACAAGACACTCCGTGAAAAGGTAGAGCAGGGGATCATGGCTGCAAATAAGAATTTTGTTCTGGCCCGTTCTGCGATGCAGGATGAAGTACTGAATGTAGCTTTGATGGCACCCAAGCAGGAGGTTTATCTTGAGGCAGGAAAGAGAAATGTCATGAGCGTGGAGATACCGGAATTCGAATATAAAACGAAGACCCCGGATACCAACGACATTTACCCCTACGGCTTTGCTTTTACCTCCAGTGACTTGGATGATGCGGTGAAATCCCTGCAGGATATCCTTCCTGATATGCTTCGGCTCGCCGAAATTGAAAAATCCTGCCAACTGATGGCAGCCGAAATCGAGAAGACGAGGCGTCGTGTAAATGCTTTGGAGCATGTCATGATTCCGGAGCTGAAGGAGAATATAAAATATATCATCATGAAGCTGGATGAGAATGAACGAAGCACTCAGGTCCGCCTGATGAAGGTTAAGGATATGATGATGGAGCAGGCTCATCATTACAATGAGCGTTATCAGAATCATTTTGAAGTGTAATAAGCATTCATAGAAAGAATAGAAGAGGAAGAACTGAGAGTTATCGTTATGTTAACTCTAGGGTCTTCCTTTTTTATGCTTTGTTATAAGTATTCAGAAAGATGAAATGAAATACCTATAATGAAGGAAAATAATGGTTGAATAATAAAATGATATGGAATATAATTGCCTTATTGTAATGGAAGATTTCACCACAATGCACAATTGGTCAAGAAAGAATCCGATGCATAAATTTAAGAATGGAGACGATATCATGAATAAAAGTCAAAGCAGATGGAGGCTTGCAACCTTCGTATTGGACATCGGGTCACTGATCATAGCTTATTTTTTTGCTTATTACCTTCGTTTTCATAGTGGTATAGCCTTCTTTCGAGGAGAGTCTCTTGGCAGGTTTGCTCCCCTGGTTGATTATGCGAAACAACTTATCATATTGATACCGTTGTATTTCATGATTTACAGTGTGCTCAGGTTGATCATACTAAATACGAATCAGAAGCTTCTGTCGGAGATGGCATTTGTAATTCTTGCTAATGTGCTTGGGATTGCGCTGTATATTATGTATCTGTTCTTATTTAGAGAATTAGATGTATCCAGGTGGTTCCTTCTGATATTTCTGATTGTAAACATTCTGCTGGATGCAATTATTCGCATCATTATATGTCGTGTTCAGCGAATAGCTACGGTTCAAGGATGAAATAAGATATATATTACTATTGATCATAAGGCAGAGATGAAGCAAGATACTTCATCTCTGTTTTGTTTCGATTTGACACTTTTTATCTAAGAAATGATATACAAATGTTGATTCTTAAGATAAAATATAAAAGGTATATCATATCAGATTTGAGATAAATGTTCAGGAAAGGATAGGATATGATTGAGAACATAATATTTGATTTCGGCTATGTACTGGCCTATCCGAGAAGCGGAAATTGGTTTCTTACACCGGAATCACGAAAGCTTGTGACAAAAGGTGATTTACTTAGGTTAGTATTGCATTATCATAGAAAAAAGAAAATTTTAACCACGACGCGCCGACATCTGAATGAGGACCATCTAATGTATACAGAGGAAAAGGAGATTGAACATTTTCGGGAGTTCTATCAGATACTTCTCACAGGCTTCGGTATCAGAAAGGATGTTGAACGAAAATCAGCTGCCTTAGCGCGGGACCTTGTCTTAAATGATGAGCGAATCGGTATTTATGAGGATGTGAATAAAGAACTTTCTATACTGAAGGAGAACTACCGGCTTGCGATCTTATCGGATAATTGGCCGTCCCTAAGGCGACTTCTGATTAATTATCGAATTGAAGAGTATCTGAATGGTCTGATTATTTCCAGTGATTATGGGATCTGTAAGGATAACGTACAACTGTTTCAAATCGCCATCAACGAATTAAAGATAAAGCCGGAGAACTCCGTATTTGTTGATGATTCTGAAAAAAACCTCATCAATGCCGAACAGATGGGTTTTCGTCCAATCCTGATGGACAGAAAAAAGAAAATAAAGAACTGCAAATACCCGATTGCACATGATTTACAGGAGGTTGCTGCAATCGTAGATAAAATGAATAAAGGAGGTAGTTTAGTATGAATCCTTCCTGTCATTGTGGCTATTGTAATAATGATCTGTGTGTAAAAAAGGTACCGATATTTTCATCCTTAAGCATAGAAGAGGTAGGGAAAATCTCAGAGCTGATTGCTCATAAGGAATATAAAAAGGGTGAACTTCTGATGCATGAGGGTGAGTCCTCTGACTATATCGTCATCATGCATGAGGGCAGCGCAAAAGCCTTTAAATATACTTCGGATGGCAGAGAACAAATCCTATATGTATTCAGTGAAGGCGATTTTTTTGGTGAACAGCATCTTTTGACTGACCGTACAGCGACTTATAGCGTAGAAGCTCTACAGACGGTTAAGACCTGTATGTTATCGAAAGGGCGTTTTCAGAAGCTCTTGTATCAGTATCCCGATATCGCTGTAAAGATCATTGCTGAGTTAGGTGAAAGAATGGCCCGTTTGGAAAATGCAATGCAGGGGATGGGTGTTCGTAATGTGGATAACCGGATCGGCGGGATTCTCCTGGAATTTGCCGAAAAGTACGGTACAGAGGAAAAGGAAGGCACCTTGATCCAATTGCCCTTAAGCCGTGAGGGTATCGCTAATTACCTTGGAGTTGCCAGGGAGACGGTAAGTCGAAAGCTTGGACAGCTGGAGAGTGACGGCATCATTAGATCGATCAATAACAAATCCATACTGATCCTAAATAGGGATGCATTGGTGCAAATTGCAGGCGTATACTGATCAATGTAGTAATCATTACCATATATAATAGAAGAATATACTATGATATATTGACAACAACTCTGCGAATGCTATATAATATTGTTAACCGGTGGGAACACCGGTTTATCAAGGCTAAATAGTTTGATTATCAAAATATTATCCATCTAAGCATCAGCAGAGAAAGGCATGGTTATGAATATGAAGATGAAACCATTGATCATAGGAGATCTGATTGCGAGAATTCCGATCATCCAGGGCGGTATGGGAGTCGGAGTGAGCAGAAGTAAGCTTGCAGGAGCAGTGGCAAGGGAAGGCGGCATCGGTATTATATCTACAGCACAGATCGGGTTTGATGAGCCTGATTTTGATAGACATCAGATCGAGAGTAATCTGACGGCAATCAAGAAGCATATAAAACGAGCGAAGGAGATTGCCCCGGAGGGTATTGTCGGTGTTAATATCATGGTTGCAACCAAACAGTACGAACGATATGTGAAGGCTGCTTGCGTGGGAGGTGCGGATGTCATTATTTCAGGTGCAGGGCTGCCGGTGAGTTTACCGGAGCTTGTGCAGGGCTTTCGGACCAAGATCGCACCAATTGTATCAAGTATCCGTGCAGCTGCAGTGTTATTAAAATTATGGGATAAGAAATACCATAGAACACCTGATTTTATCGTGATTGAAGGACCTCTTGCAGGAGGACATCTTGGGTTTACGAAGGAACAGCTGGAGCAGGTGGAGGAGTTGGATTACGATACAGAGATCAAAGGCATCATTGAATGCAAAAAAGAATATGAGGAGAAATATCGGACGAATATTCCGGTAGTCGTGGCAGGAGGTATCTTTGATCAGTCTGATATCAGACATGCGATGGAGCTGGGAGCGGACGGTGTCCAGATCGCAACCCGTTTTGTGGTGACAGAAGAATGTGATGCCAGTCAGGAATATAAGCAGGCTTATCTAAACGCAACAAAGGAAGATGTAAAAATCGTGATCAGTCCCGTAGGAATGCCGGGAAGAGCCATATTAAATCCTTTCTTAAGGACGGTGGGCGAAGAGAGAATAGCAGTTACCAAATGCTTTAACTGCCTGGAACATTGTAATCCGAAGGATACTCCTTACTGTATTACAAAGGCTCTGATCAATGCAGTGAAGGGCAACGTCGATGAAGGTCTCATATTCTGCGGGGATAAGGTTCATCTTCTAAAAGAGATGACCACGGTGAAGGAATTGTTTCAGGAGCTTGTTTTTTAGTAGACTGTAGTGTCAAAAGGTCATGCTGATATTAATAGCAAATACATTTATGGACAGGAGGGACCGATCCCGACTGTCCTTTTTTTTACCATGAAATACAATATCTTCCTGTGATGTGATTTGAATCACGGTAAAGGTCAGAAAATAATCATAGACTATACTTGCATATATATTATCGGAAACGATCAGCTTTAAAGAATGAAATAAAATACTGTTCAATAGGAAATTATTTCGAAAAACAGGATAGGATAATGCATAGAAGGGATGAGAAAGCTATGAATAAACAAATCATTGATTTATCAAAATCTGTATTTGAGCTTTGCAGGACATACCCGGATTTGGTTGGGGTACTAGATGAAATCGGCTTTCATGATATTACAAAGCCGGGAATACTGGAATCGGTCGGGCGTTTTATGACAATTCCTAAGGGAGCTGTTGCAAAGAAGATTGACAGAAACAGAATATTGGAAATACTGAACGAGCATGGGTTTGAGGTAATGAATGAGGACCAATTGAAATAAAAGTACAAGGAGGAAAGCATATGAAAAGTCAAATCGGTGTGATAGGACTCGCTGTCATGGGCAAAAATCTGGCGTTAAATATCGCAGAACATGGTTTTACTGTAGCTGTATATAACCGTTCCTCACAGAAGACGAAGGAACTTCTGGAGGAAATAACGGATGAGAGTTTTCGGGGCAATCTCGAAGGCTTTTATAGTCTTGAGGAATTTGTTGCGTCCTTGGAGAGTCCTCGCAGGATCATTATGATGGTTAAGGCAGGAGATGCTGTGGATGATACAATCAGACAGCTCCTGCCTTTGTTGTCTAAAGGAGATTTACTGATGGACGGCGGCAATTCCTTCTATGAGGATACCATACGAAGAAGCAGGGAGTTACAATCTAAGGAGATCCTTTATCTGGGTTCCGGAATCTCCGGTGGTGAGGAAGGAGCAAGAAAGGGACCGTCCATTATGCCCGGAGGTGAATTCAAGGCGTACCAAAGGATGGAAGAGGTACTAACAGCTATTTCCGCTAAAGCAGAGGGGGAACCCTGCACCACTTATATCGGTGAGAATGGTTCGGGACATTTTGTAAAGATGGTTCACAACGGTATCGAGTATGCGGATATGCAGCTGATTGCCGAAGCCTATGATATCCTGCGAAAGGTTCTGAAATTGACTCCTCCTGAGCTTCAGAGGATTTTCGAAGATTGGAATAAGGGAGAATTGAACAGCTATCTGATCGGAATTACTGCTGATATCTTTGGTAAAAAGGATGCCTTCAGCGGGGACTATCTGGTGAACCGCATTTTGGATGTGGCAGGACAGAAGGGAACTGGAAAATGGACCGGGCAGATCTCTCTGGATCTTGGAATTCCTACCCCCTCCATAACAGAAGCAGTTTATGTACGATATCTTTCGTCCATGAAGGGAGAAAGGAGCGAGGCAGCCAAGGTATTGGAGGGACCGGTAAAACAATCGGATATTCCTGATATCTATGCAGAGGAATTCATAGAGGCTGTACGAAGGGCTCTGTATGCCGGAAAGATTTGTGCCTATGCACAGGGTTTTGATCTACTGAAAGGAGCCTCTGACCAGCTTGGCTGGAAACTGAATTACGGGAATATCGCAAAGATTTTCCGGGGCGGTTGCATCATCAGAGCTCAATTTCTCAATAAAATTTCCGAGGCCTATGAGAGGAAACCTGATCTGTCCAATCTCCTGATGGAAGAGTATTTTGCCGATACCATCCGAAATTATCAAAAGGATTGGCGTCAGGTAATCATAACGGCTGTTCAATATGGCATCAGTATTCCTGCCTTTACCAGTGCCCTGTCCTATTATGATGGATATCGGAGCAGCGAGCTGCCCATGAATCTTCTACAGGCACAGAGAGACTACTTTGGAGCGCATACCTATGAACGCAGAGACAGGGATGGTATCTACCATACCAATTGGTAAGAAAGATAAGATTTGAGATGCCGCTTGGCAGTGGAAAGGAGGGAACAATATGAATAATTCATTGAAGGAATTGCAGAGCTTATCGGCAATCATGGTCATCTTCGGAGGAACCGGGGATCTGACTCACAGAAAGCTGATGCCTGCTTTATATAACCTGATTCTTGACCAGCTGCTACCGGAGAATTTTGCCGTAGTTGCAGTCGGGAGACGGGATAAGACAGAAGAGGAATACAAAAAAGATATCTATGCCTCTGTGATTAAGCATTCCAGAAATAAGTTGGATGAGAAGGTATGGGATAAGCTTCAAGCCATGATCCATTACTATCAATTTGATTTTACGGTTATGGAGGGCTTTTCAGGCTTAAAAACCTATCTTGATCAGTTGGATCAAGTGGCGGGTACCGAGGGTAACAGAGTATTCTACCTGGCGGTAGCACCGGAATATTTTGTTACGATCGTTCAGGGACTTCAGCTGAGCAAGATGGCTGTTTCTGAACATGGCTGGAGCCGGCTGATTATTGAAAAGCCCTTTGGTAAAGATTTAAAGACGGCAAGACAGCTGAATAATAAAATTCTTGAGGTATTTCCGGAACAGAGCATTTACCGGATTGATCACTACCTTGGCAAAGAAATGATTCAGAACATTATGGTTTTGCGCTTCTGTAACTCCATATTCAAAAGTATCTGGAATAACAAATTCATTGATAATATCCAGATATCCCTGACAGAAAAGCTCGGGGTAGGAACCAGAGGCAATTATTATGAGCATTCGGGGGCTATGAGGGATATGATACAGAATCATATCATCCAGATTCTATCCCTGGTTGCGATGGAGCCGCCGATTAATCTGAAGACGGATTCTATTCGGACGGAAAAACAAAAGGTACTGGAGGCAATCGAAGAGATAACACCGGAATTTTTGAAAAACAATGTGATATTCGGGCAGTATGGGCCCGGATTGATTGATGGTTTACCGGTTGCCGGATACCGCGAGGAGCAGAATGTTCCTGCAGACTCCCAGACCGAGACCTTTGTGGCTTTAAAGCTGCACATCAATAATTTTCGCTGGGCAGGTACCCCGTTCTATATCCGGACAGGGAAACGGCTCGGTAAGAGCTCTGCCGAGATTGTAGTGCAGTTTAAGGATTTACCCAATGTATTATACTTCAAGGATCAGGAGATACAGGAGCCAAATCTATTGGTGCTCCGTATCCAGCCGAACGTCGGTGTATTCTTCCAATTCAATACGAAGGATTTTTCATCCCATCATGGTATCGTAACCACGAAGATGGATACCAGTTCCTTCAGTCCCACACAGGGTAATACTCCGGAAGCGTATGAACGGTTGATCTACGATATCCTAAGGGGGGATGCGACCTTATTCTCAAGATGGGATGAGGTTGAATCTGCCTGGATCGTGGCGGATCATCTGATCGGCTACAGAGAGCAGAAGAAGAGCCAGTTTCCGAATTATGAGGCAGGAACCATGGGTCCGGTCAGAGCCTTTGAATTATTAGCTAAGGATGGTCGAAAATGGTGGCATGTATGATAAGAAGGGACGGATGCATATGAAGCTTAATTATCGAAAGATTTATGATATATCGATGCCGATCACCGGGAATATACCGGTATGGAAAGGTAGAGAAGAGAAGAAACCAAAATTTTTTATCGACTCGGATTTTGAGAGAGGAACTGTCTATGAATCCAGTATCCATATGAATATGCATACCGGTACACATCTGGATCGTACCCTCCATATCCTGCCGGACGGAAACAGAATGGAAAGTCTGAAGCTGGAGGATCTGATTACTGAGTGCAGTGTGATTGATCTGACAGAGGTAACGCAGGGAATTACAGAAGCAGATCTCAAGGGTAAATCGATTTTACCCGGAGATTTCGTCCTCTTAAAGACCAGAAATTCCTTTGAACCGATTCTGGAGAAGGAGTTCATCTTTCTTGAGAAAAGCGGAGCCGAGTATCTTGCGGGTATTCCGGCTCGGGGTATTGGTATCGATGCCCTCGGAGTGGAGAGAAATCAGCCGGGACATGAGACTCATATTACCTTGATGAGAAAGGGTATCCATATTCTAGAGGGGTTAAGACTCGCCGAGGTCCGGGAAGGCAGATATCAGTTGATTGCACTTCCTTTGCATATTCCGAATGCTGAGGCTGCTCCGGTCAGAGCAATACTCCTGGAGGATTAAATGAGAACGAAAAGATACTATTGTACTTCTCCGCAGAAAATGGTATATTAAATAGGTTGTTGTAAAAATGGTGACAATAAAATGACAATACTTTAAGGAGAAGAAAGAACAGTTATGGATAAAAGAAGGTATGGGTTGTTTACGGCGATCACAATGATTATCGGCGTTGTAATCGGATCGGGAATATTTTTCAAAGCGGATAATGTGCTTAGCTATACGAATGGTAATGTATTATTGGGAATCATCATATTTTGTGTCGCTGCCATTGCGATTATATTCGGTTGTCTTACAATCTCACAGCTGGCAACCCGTACTGATAAGCCGGGTGGAGTTATTGCATATACGGAGGAATTTGTGGGGATCGGACCTTCCTGTGCCTTCGGTTGGTTTCAGACCTTTTTGTATCTTCCGACGCTTGCGGCGGTAGTGGCTTGGGTCAGCGGTATCTATATCAGCCAGCTGTTCGGTCTTGAGATTACTCTGGAGAGAACGACTCTGATCGGAGTCGGTTGCCTTACTGTATTATTTATAACGAATACCTTATCGGCAAAAGCAGGCGGTTATATTCAGAATTCTTCGATGGTGATCAAGATGATCCCTTTATTGATCATAGCACTCGCAGGACTGTTTCTTGGAAATCCCACCGGTTTGATTGTCGAGGATGTGGCCGGGTTTGGACAAGCGAGAGCAGCGGGTGGTTGGCTTGCAGCATTTGCTCCGATCGCCTTTTCCTTTGACGGTTGGATTGTTGCCACTAGCATATGCAATGAGATAAAGAACAGTAAGCGTAACCTGCCATTGGCACTTACGATCTCCCCTCTGGTTATCCTGCTTGTTTATGTCATGTACTTTGTCGGAATTACAGCCTTACTTGGACCGGAAACGGTTCTTGAGCAAGGGGACGGATCGGCATTTATGGCTGCGACAAAGCTGTTTGGGAATATCGGGGCGAAATTCATCCTAATCTTCGTCGTAATCTCTGTACTTGGTACAGTTAACGGTATCACGCTTGGTTTTATCAGAATGCCTTACTCCCTGGCGCTTAGAAATATGATTCCGGGAAGCGGGATATTGAAGAAGGAAAATGAGAAGCTGGCAGGTATGCCGCTGAACTCTGCAATATTTGCCTATGCTTTGTCCATGTTCTGGATGATAATTCACTACATCACACAGAAGTTTGGTATGAAGGGTGATGTTTCCGAGATTGCAATCGGGGTCAGTTATCTGAATTTCATTGTTCTTTATTATGCCGTGATGAGATTGGCAAAGAAGGGACAGATCAAGGGAGTAATAAAAGGATATATTATACCGGCCCTGGCATGTATCGGATCGTTGGTCATTATATCCGGAAGTGTCACACATCCGTTATTTCTGTATTATTTCCTGGTATGCTTTTCCATCCTTCTGGCAGGATTTCTGTATTACAGAAATAATAAAGCCAGAGTACAATAGATTATCTATGAATGAAAACTACCGGTCTTTCATTCGCCTTTGCAGCATGTAGGGGCGAAGGAACGACCGGTTTTTAATTACAATAATATAAAATTATATATAGGAATTGTGACTGCTGTCACAGGAATCAATTGGTATATGTAGTATATTTGAAGAGAAAATAAGATAGAATAGTAATCAGAATTAACCATATGAAAAAGGAGGATTGTATGAGCGAGTATATCAATAACAGGGAATATCGCCAGAAGATTTTAAAGGAGCTGATTCTTGAACTGCATGACGGTAAGAGCGTAGATGAAGTGAAGGAACGCTTCGGTAAACTGATCGAAGGAGTATCGGCAACGGAAATCTCCGAGATGGAGACTGCTCTGATCAAGGAAGGCATGCCTGTGAGTGAGGTGCAGAGGCTCTGCGATGTCCATGCTGCAGTATTTAAGGGTTCGATTGAGGAAATTCATATGCCGGAGAAGATGGAGGACCAGCCGGGACATCCTGTCTTTACCTTCAAACAGGAAAACAGAGCGTTGGAACGTCTGATCCGTAAGAGCATCCGCCCGACAATTGAGGAATTCCGTGGAGAGGATAGTAAGGAGAATCGGGAGAAGCTTCTTGAGGCTCTGACTAAGCTTTGGGAAATAGACAAGCATTATCTGCGTAAGGAGAATCTGCTGTTTCCTTACATGGAGAAATACGGTATTACAGCACCACCCAAGGTCATGTGGGGCGTGGATGATGAAATCCGAGAGCAGATCAAAGAAGTAAGGAAAGAAACAGAAGAATACCGGGGAAATAAGCAGGCTCTATGCGAACTTTTAGAGAAAGCCATCGAAAGAGTGGAGGAAATGATCTTTAAGGAAGAGAATATCTTATTCCCTATGGTCTTAGAAACTCTTACTGAGGATGAGTGGTTAAAGATTGCCAATGAAAGCCATGAGATAGGTTATTGTCTCTATACACCGGGTCGTGAATGGAAGCCGGTGAAGGTCAATGTGGAAGAAAAAGCTATAGAACAGGGTGAAAAGCCGGCTGGTCCGGGATATCTTAATTTTGAGACAGGTCTGATGACAAAGGAAGAAATCGAAGCTGTATTCAATACCCTGCCTGTAGATATTACCTTTGTCGATAAGGATGGAGCTGTTAAGTTCTTCACTCAGGGAAAAGAGCGAATCTTCCCAAGAACGAAGGCTGTCATAGGACGACAGGTTTCCAATTGTCATCCTCCGGCAAGTGTCCATATTGTAGAGAAGATAGTTGAGGATCTGGCTTCCGGCAAGAAGGATTATGAGGATTTCTGGATTAAGATGAAGGATAAATATGTCATGATTCGATATTTTGCGGTACGGGATAAGGATGGAAATTTCCTGGGAACCCTGGAATTTACGCAGGACATAGCACCTCTGCGTGAACTGAACGGCGAGAAGAGACTGATGTCTTAGGAACATGCTTGAATAATGCCTGATATCAACATTGAAGGGCAGTATTGAAAGAATAATAGTTTAAGTAATTAGTTTTCTAAGCGTACTTATAATAAGTTTCAAAAAGCTTTATATATTTAGAAGTAATATGGGAACGGCTTTTGGAATCATGATTACAGTGAGATTTGCTGTGATTAGGATTACAATAAGCCGTTTTTTTGTACTGTAAAATAAACCGGAATTAAGCTTTTCACAGATTTTAAAGAATTATCATGACTTAGGTAATAGTAAGTGCAATTTTCGGACAAAATGTATTCTAGCAGAGTGCTTACTTATTTTATAAAGAAATGGAGGAAAAATGATGTTAATCAAGGGTAAAGAAGTTTTTCAGGGAAGGCACAACAAGAGATTAAATACTACGAATCCAACCAATAATGAGGGTACAGCAGCATGGCAGAATTCTGAGGATAATTATGAAGTGGATATGGTAAATAAACCGAGTATTGATCGCGTGATCGATGCCAAGGATTGGGTTGACAACGGCAGCAAATTATAAAGCACCAATACCCTGCCCTCCAGAAGAAGGGAAGGGTAAATAAAGATCAGGAAAGGAACGGATACAATTATGGCTAAAATTCAAATGACGATAGACGGTAATACTGCAGCAGCGTATGCCGCTTATGCTTTTACTGAGGTTGCAGCAATTTATCCAATAACCCCTTCCTCCGGTATGGCTGAGGTTACGGATGACTGGGCAGCAAACGGAAGAAAGAATATCTTCGGGCAAGAGGTCAATGTGGTAGAGATGCAATCAGAGGCCGGTGCTGCAGGAGCATTTCACGGTTCTTTACAGGCGGGTGCCCTGACTACAACATTTACAGCCTCTCAGGGTCTGTTACTGATGATACCGAATATGTATAAAGCAGCGGCCGAGCTGCTCCCGGGAGTCATCCATGTCAGCGCACGTGCAATCGCAACCCATGCCCTCAGCATCTTCGGTGACCATCAGGATGTTATGGCGACCAGGCAGACCGGCTGTGCAATGCTTGCCTCGGGTTCGGTTCAGGAGGTTATGGATCTGGCTCCGGTGGCACATCTGTCAGCAATCAAGGGAAGACTTCCCTTTGTGCACTTCTTTGACGGCTTTCGTACCTCCCATGAGGTACAGAAGATTGAAGCCTTGGAATACAGGGACTATGCAGAAATGTTAGATATGGAAGCTGTACAAAGCTTTCGTAACCGGGCTTTATCACCGAATCATCCGGTAATACGGGGAACAGCACAGAATTCAGATATCTATTTTCAAGGCAGAGAGGTTTCCAACCCGTTCTACGAGGATATTATTCCGATAGTTGAGCAATATTTAAAGAAGACTGGGGAATATACCGGAAGGACCTATGGTTTATTTGATTATTACGGTCCCTCAGATGCTGAATATGTTATAGTGGCAATGGGCTCCGTAACACAGACCATTGAACAGACAATTGATTATTTCAATAATCTGGGAGAAAAGTACGGAATGGTGAAGGTCCATCTGTATCGGCCTTTCTCCATGGAGCATTTTAAGAAATGTATTCCTTCCTCTGTGAAAAAGATTGCAGTTCTGGACAGAACAAAGGAGCCGGGATCAATCGGAGAGCCGCTTTATCTCGATGTCTGCTCCTGTTATGCCGGAAGCAGTAAGGCACCTGAAATCTTAGGCGGCCGTTACGGTCTGGGTTCCAAGGATACGACTCCGGTTCACATCGCTTCTGTATATCAGAATCTGAAGGAAGCAAAGCCTAAGAATTTCTTCACCATCGGTATCAATGATGATGTCACAAAGACCTCGCTTCAGCCTATGAAGGAACTGAAGGTAGAACCTGAAGATATGATTTCCTGCCAGATCTGGGGACTCGGCTCCGACGGTACAGTAGGAGCAAATAAGCAGGCTATTAAGATTATTGGTGAGAATTCTGATTTGAAGGTACAGGCTTATTTTGATTACGATTCAAAAAAATCGGGAGGTTTGACGGTATCTCACTTAAGATTCGGTAAGGAACCGATTCGTTCCACCTATCTCGTATCCCATGCAAATTATGTAGCCTGTCATAATCAATCCTATGTGAATAAATATGACCTGCTGCAAAGCATCAAGCAGGGCGGAACCTTTGTCCTCAATACACTGTGGGATGATAAGGAGCTGGAAGAACATCTTCCGAACATCATGAAAAAGCAGCTGGCTGAAAAGGAGGTCAAATTCTACACGATCAATGCCATCGGAATTGCCGAGAAGATCGGTCTTGGCAACCGAATCAATATGGTCATGCAGGGAGCCTTCTTTAAATTAACGGAGGTATTACCGGACAGTGTCTATATCAAGGAGCTGAAGGCCGGTATTCATAAGCTTTATGGCAAGAAGGGTGAGAAGGTAGTCAAAATGAATGAGGATGCAGTGGATCAGGGCATCCATGCCATTCATAAAGTTGATATTCCAAAAGCTTGGAAGGATCTGAAAACAGAGGCAGAACAGGATGTAGAGGAACCTGAATTCATCAAGAAGATCATGCGTCCGATGGCAGCATTGAAGGGCGGGGATCTTCCGGTCAGTGCCTTCAAGGACCGTGAGGACGGTACCTTTCCTTCCGGTACGACAGCCTATGAGAAGCGCGGAATCGCCGTGAATGTACCGGAATGGATCGTGGAACGCTGTATTCAATGTAACCAATGTGCTTATGTCTGTCCGCATGCGGTAATACGCCCCTTCCTGCTGAATGAGGAGGAAGCTGCGAAGGCTCCGGAAACCTTTGTCACAAAGCCTGCCACCGGTAGGAATGTGGAAGGCTATCAATATAAGATCCAAATCAGCCCCATGGATTGTACCGGCTGTGGTAACTGTGCAGATGTGTGCCCGGCCAAGGGTAAGGCATTGATCATGCAGCCGATCGGAACCCAGATACCGAAGGAAATGGAAAACTGGAAATTTGCAGTGGAGAATATCAGCTTCAAGGAAAATATAGCCTATGGTCCAGCCTTTAAGGATAGTCAGTTTAAGGCACCGTTGATTGAATTCTCCGGAGCCTGTGCAGGTTGTGGTGAAACACCCTATATTAAGCTGCTGACACAGCTATTTGGGGAACGAATGATGATCGCCAATGCGACAGGCTGTTCCACCATCTGGGGAGCATCAGCACCAAGTACCGCGTATACCGTCAATCGTGAAGGGAAAGGTCCCTCCTGGGCTAATTCGCTGTTCGAGGATAATGCCGAGTTCGGGTATGGTATGTATCTGGCAGTGAAGCAGATTAGAAATAAGCTGGAGCAGGATATGAGAATCCTGATTGATAAAAATGTAGAGGAGAAGATCAAGGAAGCCTGCCATGACTGGCTGCATTACAAGGAGGACGGTGACGCTTCCGGGGAAGCCGGCAACAAGCTCATCGACGTGCTGGAGAATTTTACTTCTACAGATGTAGAAATAATGGCGATTGTGAATAATATCAAGCAGAATCGGGATTATCTGACGAAAAGAAGTGTTTGGCTGGTCGGTGGCGACGGCTGGGCATACGATATCGGCTATGGCGGATTGGATCATGTGATGGCCTCCGGAGAGGACGTCAATGTACTGGTCTTTGATACAGAGGTTTACTCCAATACGGGTGGTCAATCCTCGAAGTCCACACCGATTGCTGCGATTGCCAAATTTGCAGCTTCCGGTAAGAAGCAGGGTAAGAAGGATTTGGGACGAATGATGATTTCCTATGGAAATGTGTATGTTGCCCAAGTCGGAATCAATGCAGATAATACCCAACTGATCAAGGCATTTCGCGAGGCAGAGGAATATCACGGGCCCTCCATCATTATTGCTTATGCACCCTGTATCAATCACGGTATCAAAGAAGGTATGGGCAGAAGCATGGCAACCATTAAGAAAGCAGTCCAATCCGGTTATTGGCATCTTTACAGATATAATCCTGCCCTGAAGTCAGAGGGAAAGAATCCTTTTATCCTGGATTCTAAGGAACCTACGGAAAGCTTTAGGGATTTCATCCTTGGTCAGGTAAGGTACAGCTCACTGGCACAGACCTTCCCGGAGCAAGCGGAAGAGCTCTTTAACCGGGCAGAGCGGCATGCTATGGAGCGTCATGAAATCTATAAACAGATGGCTGCGGCTGATCCGATTACCGTCGAGACCTAATAACATTATAAACTGAAAAGAAGCCGTTGCAGTTAAATTATGAAAGTTTGGATGAGAGCATCATTTCTGTCTGTTGAATGACAGAAACAACACTCTCACCCAAACTTTTTATGTAATAGTCTGCCGTAAATTGCTTCATTCACAAACCCAAATATATGTACACTTTTTTACTCTACTGGAAGGATAAGATTTGAGTGGGTTTTTGTGCCTGAAAAAATGGCAGGGCAAGGCAGTCGTTCTATTATTTACATGGGGTTGGAAGTGATTTGCTACTTATCAGAACTATTTTTTATGATATAATATTAGTGTCAAAAGATACAGTTTATGTGGTCGTAATCAAACTAGGAAGAAGGGTGGCGTTGCATGGTAGAACATATGCTGGAATCCAACACGAAAACAATTCTGACAGAAGATATTAATGTGGTCTATAATCTTATTTTTAGAAATGCACTCTACAGCATTGAATGCTATAAGGATGGCGGTCAAAGTCGTGATATAAATTGTTATAGCTTTGTAGAGGACCTTACGGATGATGAAGGAGAAGCGGAAGCTTTCATACGTTTAATGGCAAAGGGCAAGGTATTACCGGTACATATTTATGATATGGCAAAAGACTATTTTGCCAACTGATACATAGACGGGAAACAGTCCGTTACCAAGGAAATCCGGGTAATCCGGAGATAATGTACGTGATAAAATCTAATCTTTTCGAAAATAGAGAAGCTTTATGAGAAGTACCTATCCTTTGATTATAGTATTCCTTGCTTTCGAGACGGTTTGGGTAACATGAAGCCTTCAATAAGGCTGCTTAATGGAAATTCAACTATGAAGTCTTCATGCACAATATCATGGACGTAAGATTATATGACTACATAACAATGACTTAAAAAGGCTGACCAACGGGTCAGCTTTTTTGATTCTAGGGAAATGCTGTCTGACATGAATAAAATTAGCAGCGCAGTGTTACATTAACCTTGTTAAGTAAGCAGGTAAAGTGAGGGAAAACTATGGAACAGATTATTCAATCACAGGTAATCAAGGAGTTATTCTCAAAAAGCAGTGATATCCTTGTTCGTCCGATAAAGATCAACCAGATCGGGCTCACCATTTCCATCTTCTGTGTAGACGGATTAATCAATTCGGAACTTGTCGATCAAGCAATCTTTCAAATTATGCATAATGACCCTTACATCAAGGAATGTAAATCGGAAAAAGAAGTGATGGACTACATGCTGACGGGTGGCACCTATGACGTCTTTACAAAGGAAGAGACGGATTTTGCTTTACTGATCAAGGCAGTACTGAGCGGGAATGTAGCCTTTCTGTTTGACGGGGAACGAAAAGCAATTGTCTATGATGTAAAGAAATTTGATAAGCGTTCCATCTCCGAACCTACAGAAGAGGGAGTCATGAAGGGTGCAAAGGATTCCTTTATTGAAGTCTTGAGAACCAATACAGCCTTGATCCGAAGGAGGGTTCGCTCCGAGTATCTGGTGGTGGAAGCTCTAACCTGCGGACGATTATCCAAGACGGATATAGCCTTGGTTTATATCAGCAACATCGCCAATATGGATACAGTGGACAAGATTCGGAATATCATCAAGAATATCGATATTGATAACATATCAACACCTGCCTTTATAGAAGAATACCTAATGGAAAATAAGAAGAGCTTATTCCCTCAGATCATGTATACCCAACGGCCTGACCGTATCTCGGCCAACTTGACAGACGGGAGAATAGCACTGGTCGTGGATGGCATCCCGTTCGTCTATCTGCTTCCCTGCCAATTGGTAATGCTGATGCAGTCGCCTGAGGATTATGCCAATCATTTCTTTGTAGGCTCAGCACTCAGAACACTGCGCTATGTCGCTTTAGTACTGACAATGCTACTTCCTGCGTTCTATATCGCGGCAACAACCTATCAGAATCAGATGCTGCCTGTGAAGCTGGCACTGTCCACCCAGGCTGCGAAACAAAATGTTCCGTTTTCCTCGGCATCGGAGGTGCTGGGACTTTTATTATCCTTTGAGATACTGATAGAGGCGGGACTCCGACTGCCTAAGACCGTCGGGACAGCGATGTCCATCCTGGGTGGTGTAGTAGTGGGACAGGCTGCGGTAACGGCAAATATCGTTTCACCACTGGTAGTCGTCGTGGTTTCTCTGGCAGGTATAGCAGGCTTCATCGTGCCGAATCAGGACTTAAGCAGCGGTATCAGGGTGATCAGATTCCTGATTTCTTTGATGGCGGCAATCGGTGGCTTTTTTGGACTTACAGCTGCATTAATCTTATTATTGACCCATCTGTGCAGTCTTGATAATTATGGACTGGCTTACATGTCCCCCTTTGTGGATGTGGATGAAAGCAACCAAAGGGATACGCTGTTTCGTTTCCCAATCAAATATTTTACCAAACGTCCGCAAAATATCGCTACAAATAATAGAATAAAACAAGCGGGTGGGGAGAATAGAAAATGAAGAAGGTATTATTGCTGATCCTGTTATGCCTTCCGTTGGGAGGCTGTACCCATGATATGAATAAGGAAGAAATAGATTCGATCAATATGGCTCTTGTCCTTGGAATTGATTATAAGGACGGGGAGTATCAAATTTGCGCGCTATACAGCAGTGGCGGAGGGGAGAGCACCGGAGCCGGAGCCGGTCCCGGGAAAGAGGAAATGGTGAAAGGGAAAGGGAAGACAGCTTATGAGGCATTGGAGGATCTGAAGCTGAACGATAAGAAGAACCTCACCCTTGCACAGACTGGTATGTTTCTCATTGGAGAGAGAGCGGCCAAGAAAGGGATAGAACAAAGCATTGATTTCCTGAAAAGGGATGAGACCATTAAGATGGAAGCTTTGATCTATATCATAAAGGGAGAAGAAGCTCAGGAATTCATTAAGAAAGCAATGAAGAAAAAGCAGATCATCCATGAGAATTTGGATGCCATGAAACAGAAGCAATTGAAATTCGTCACAAGAAATGAGAATACTCTTGTTAATGTCCTAAATGATATGGAGCAAAAATATTCCTGCCTGCTGATCCCGTATCTGATCACGGAGGAAGGCGGTTTCCTCATAGAAGGCTATGCCGTGTTTGATCAACTTAAGCTGTATGACTACCTGGATCATGAAACCTCTGACGGCGTAAACTTCCTTCGTAATAGCATAAGAACCTTCCCGGTATACCTAAAGGAAGGAGTCGATCTCTCCGTCACCTACACAAAGACCAAGCTGAAGGCAAAGGTTGAAGATCAACTTATTACGGTTACGATTAAAGTTGATTTTGAGACTGCATTTAAGGAGATTACAGCAAATACTGATGTCTTTACGATGTCGGAGTTGAACAGGCTCACAACTGAGCAGGAGGAGTATGTACTCGATTTTCTTCAAAAACCCGTGGATTATTCCATCAAAAACGGTCTGGACATCCTGCGACTGGCAAGGCTGGTGGAGAACCAGAATGTGAGTAAATGGAGTGATATCAGGGATAATTGGAGCAATATGATTTCAGAGGTACGTTATGAATATGTGGTCAGGTCGAAGATCACGAAGTCCTTCATTTTATGATAAAAATTACTGAAAGGCAGGAGACGATATGATATATGTATTTGGCTTAACGATTATCATTACCTTCATCAGGCAAAGGGACAAGCTACTGAAATCAAAAAAGAATTTGGCTATCTATCTGATGCTCTCGTTCATAGGCCTGGGGATGGGAGTGGTCTATATGATCAATCCATATCTGCCGAGCATTTCCATGATGATGGAAAAATATATGAAATGAGGTGAAAGCTTGAACAGAGAGATAACACTTCGTCAGATAACCTTTCTATATCTGTTCGTCTCTGTATCAACCATACTGAGGCAGGTACCGCAGAATCTGGCCAGAGAGGCGGGGAAAAGCGGATATCTGTCTCCGGTATGGTCAATTGCTGCGACTGCTTTGCTGACGGGAATTATCCTGCTTCTGATGAAATACTTCCCCGGGTTGAATATCTATGAAATCATGGTACAGCTTGTCGGAACCTTTTTGGCAAAGCTACTGATTTTTGCATATCTGCTTTGGATCCTTCTGGGGGCGGCTGCAAAGGTGATTTCCTACAGCCTTACCCTGGAATACACCCTGATGCCACGGACCAGATCTGATTTTTTCATGACAGTTATGATGATATTGGTGTATTATGCCCTTCTCAGAGGAACGAAAACGATCTTTCGCTTTTCGGAACTGAGCTTAGGGGCGATATTAATCCTGTTTACAATCCTGTTCGTCTGTGCGATCTCAAGGTTAAGAAGTGATTATCTGCTTCCGGTATCTGTCGTGCATCTAAAGAGTACAATCTATGCCGCGAGGCACGTAGTTACAGTGGGTGGGAATATTATTATCGTATTATTTTTCTCAGATATGTTCGGTATCTCAGTAACAAAAAAGCATCTGCATAAGCTATGGTTTGGTGTTGCTGTGTTTACTGCACTTGCTTTCATCATAACCTTGTTCACCTTCGGCATCTCAGGTACAGCGCTGACTGCTAGCCTGCCCTTTCCGTTTTACATTACCGTGAAGAGCATCTCGTTCTTTCAGATATTCGAGCGGTTTGAGGTATTGGTAACCCTGATCTGTATCTTGTCCGACTTTGTGGCGATCAGCATATTTGTCATATTATTGTTCCGATGCCTGACCTGGCTGTTTCATTTGGAAAGAGGAGAAGCACTCTATATACCACTGGCGGTGATCATATTTTACCTGACCTATTTTATAAGCAGTACCCAGTTTGAATTTGATTATTTCTACCAGGTATTACTGGTGAACATCAACCTGATATTCGAATACGCGATACCATTGGTACTTGCACTGATCTGTTTGATCAGGAGAAAGAAGTTCCAACAGCAATACTAGTTAGGGAATGGTAATAGGTTATGTCGCTAACGATTAAGGTCATGTCATTAACGATGAATGACAAAAGGTCATGTCACCGAAGGTGACATGATAAACGATAGCAGGAACGTCCTCGGAAAGTGCACTTTCCAGAGACGTTCTTGCTATCGTAATCCGGCTGCTTACAGCCGGACCTTTTGTCATATACAGTTTACGACAAGCCTTTTTATTATATTAAGCTTACAACAAGCTTTTAACCATATCAACCTTACGACAAGCCTTTGTCTCATCCAACCTACAACAAGCCTTATGTAACATGCAGCTTATTATCATGATCATTCATAATCAGCTAATTGAGGATACCATCCTTTATATCTTACTGATAATCAGAACCTCATAAGCAGAATTTTATAATCATATTCCTTATTCGTATATTCGTATCCTGATTTCCTGATCATCATATTTATATATACTGTGCTTAATGTAGTATTCCGCAATCGGATCGACCATCTGATATACTCTGCTGTATTCTTTCGTCTCGGGATTTTTTACGGTTTCACAACGGTTTCGGTACAAAAACTGTATGAGGTCGTAACAGTCTATCCAGATTTCATTATTACTTTCCTTTTGAGATTCATCAAATATCAATTGCATTCCGAAATGAAGATGAGAGGTCCTGATGTTATTCGAGTTTTCTGAACTGGAATAGCCGGTCCTGCCGAGGTAGCCGATGACATCACCTGCCTGAACGATACTTCCAACCTCAAGTCCTTTCTGATAGGGGAAATTCTTTCGTAGATGTGCGTAATAGTAGTAGCGCTTTTTATCAAAGCTGCGGATACCGATACGCCAGCCTCCATATTGATTCCACCCCAGTGCCTCCACATAGCCGGATTCGACTGCAATGACGGGTGTACCGGTCTGCCCCATCATATCATGCCCAAGATGCTTTCGCTTAAAACCATAGCTTCTGGATACGCCGAAGTCATCAAAATGACTGTAGGGATAATATTTTGCCAAGGGCAGAAATGCCTTCAGACCGTATTTTTCTTCCCAGCGCTTCCCTCCGGGAGTGTTCTCATCCGGCACTTCTATTTTATAGGAGCCTACCATTCCACCCAAGACAGCCTCATAAGCATCATGATAATACTTATAATACTTCATATTCTCAGACAGGCTCTCAATCGTAGCCTCTTTACTTTTTAATTTCTCTACGATCGCTGTCATATCCTTTTCTCTGTACCTTGAAAAATCTCCCCCATATTTATTTCCAAGCAAGGCTAGAAGCTCAATCCAATTGATTTTAACCTCCCAATCCCTGGATTCTACATCATATTTATATGCACGTTCCAAAGCTTTACTTGAAACATCAAAATTAACCCATTTGATAAAATCCTTCTTCTCCGAAGTGGAGGATGCATCGAGAACCAAAGTATTAGAACGAAGAATTGCTATTCCGAACAGGAGTAGAGCAGGGAGAATGAGAAACATGCTTAACAGAATATATTTAGAAGTTCGTTTATTCATCATAATTGATAGACTTCCTGTACCATATGCTCGTAATATCTTATGAACAGGTCCCTCTATCTATTCCTATTCAAATATATCACGCAGCACTTTACGATTTGTCTTCTGATAAACATTCAAGTTGCTGTCTGAAAAATCATAGGTTGCCAGAATAATGTCTTTTAAATTCTTGACCCCCTTGGACTCGAGCTGCTTATTCAGCCATTTATCATCCTTCCCCGTATTTTGCAGATTATCGTACAAGATTTTTCCGTCGATAATTACATTAGCAAGAGGTGTAGACTGTATAGGATTAAGATTCATATCCTTAGGAGTTACAGGACGGTTAGCTGATTTTGGTAAAACGCTGATCATACCACTCGGCTCCAGATAGATGGTATAAATTTCTTCAAGATCAAAATACCCCTCCAGTCGACAGGCTGCCAGTAACTCGTCGATGTCTACCTTGGCCTTCAGCAGATTCTTCTCAAAAATCTGACCGTTTTGATAAAGCAGGATCGACTGTCCTTCAAAAAATCTTCGAAGAACGATAGATTTACAGGTAGAGTAGGAAATAAGCATGGAAAAAACGCTGAATACAACCATAGCAACTAAAGGTTTAAAAAAGCTATCCGTTGACATGACCGCCATCTCTCCGGCGATAGAACCAATCGTAATGCTGCTGACATAATCAAACATAGAAATCTGGGACATCTCACGGTTGCCCATTAATTTCGTAAAAAAAAATACTGCGATCATGGTGCCAAAGGCTGAAAAGGCTACTTTTAAAAATTCCATGATAAATCCTCCTAAATAAATGAGTAAAAATAAAAGAGATATAAAACAGTGGAGTTTATTATAGGATAACCTGTTTGCCTCAAAATATTTCTGGTAATCAATCTTAAATGCAGCTATGTTTCGTAGTTGAATCCATTCAGTTTGTAAGGTAGAATTAGGAAGTAACAACCATTATTGATATAGCGTATCAAAAGAAAAGGGGAGTATTACAATGGAAATCAAGTTTCACCATGCGATTGCTTTGGTCAAGAACGTCGAAGCATCAAAGAAGTTTTATGAGGAAGTGATAGGACTGAAGGCGGAAAAGGTATATGATACCTTTGTATTGTTTGAAGGTGGTTTTTCCATTCATGCGGCTGATGTATTCTATGGATATATCAATAAGACCTATCACGGTGAGAAGCTGGGGGCCTATGATGTGGATTTTTACTTTACAACCTCGGATCTACCTGCCATGGAGCAAAAGCTGAAGGAAGCCAATGTGGAATTCCTTCACGGCATCAAACAGCATGACTGGGGAGAGAAGGTCATCCGCATCCTGGATCCGGACGGCCACCTGCTCGAAATCGGAGACGTACACGAATAATCTAACCCACCCCCCGCGCAGAGCTATTGTCTTCCCATACCTGATAAGCTCGTAAACTCGCCATCAGGTTCGCGTGCGCGCTCGCATATAAGCAAGCAAGCTTGCCAATGCTCGCTTTACTTTCGCGTACATGCACCGTCGAAAGAACAAAACTTAGGGATTGTGTGTCAAGAGCGGACAGTTCTGTCCGATAGTGGCATACAATCCCTAAGTTTTGTCCTGGCTTCGGTGTGTGAGGGAAGACAATAGACCCCCAAGGTTTTACACAGCGTAAATGCAGCCTCAATCATAAATTATTCAATATTACTTAAGCTCACCTTACTTCGCAAGAACATCGGCACATTCGGGATGCTCTTCGAAATACTTAACCGCATAGCTGCACGTAGGTTTCGCTTTAATATTGGCTGAACGGAAATAGGCAACTGCGGCTTCCATCAGCTTTCCGGCAACACCCTGTCCGCGAAGAGACGGGTCAACAAAGGTGTGGTCGATATTAACAATACCTTCACTGTGTTTGGGAAAAGTTACGACTGCAAGCATATGATTTTGGTCGTCATTCAAATAGATCTTGTGTTCCTCTTTAATAAATTCCATATGGCTCCCCCCTTTCCTCTATGGCTTACTTATTCCTTTAAATCGATGACACTGACAGGACACCCGTCCCTTGCCTCCTCAGCTCTTTCCAGGCAATCCGCAGGAATGTCTCCTTCAATAGCCTGTGACACATCATTTTCATTATAACTGAATACCTCCGGGCATACATCAATACATAAGCCGCAGCTGATGCAGCCGTCCTGATCAACAGATGCTTTCATAAAAAAATTCTCCTTTCCTATTCAATACAGATTTAGTATGATATATCATCGTACAAATTATACCAGAGGCTTCCTTAGAATGATTTGACTGTAATCACATTTTCAGGAATCCGGATGCATTGACAGGGCAGGATAAAATCGCTAGAATAAATGTAATTCAGAAAGGAGGCAGTCAAATGGAAAAGGAACTATGGAAACCGGGTAATATGCTTTATCCAATTCCGGCAGTGATGGTAAGCTGTGGTACGATGGAAAAGCCGAATATCATTACCATCGCTTGGACCGGAACTGTGTGTTCAAGCCCGGCTATGGTGTCAATCTCGATCAGAAAGGAACGCTATTCCTATGACATTATAAAGGAAAGCGGGGAATTTGTCATCAATCTTGTTACAAATGATCTGGTAAGACAAGCGGATTATTGTGGTGTGAAATCCGGCCGAGAGGTGGATAAATTCAAAGAGATGAAGCTTACTCCCGTCCCTTCCGAAACAGTCCTTGTACCGGCTATCTCGGAAAGTCCGGTAAATATAGAATGTAAAGTAACCCAAATCCTGCCATTAGGCTCTCATGACCTGTTTTTGGCAGAAGTGACAGGGGTTAAAGCAGATAAAAGTCTGATGGATGAAAAGGGAAGATTCCATCTTAATCAATCCGGATTGATCGTATATTCCCATGGAGAATACTATGCATTGGGTGAACTGCTCGGTAAATTCGGGTATTCTGTGAAAAAGAAAAAGTAATTATGCCTTCTGTGACAGGGATTGAAAATACTCTGTCAGCCTGACCGGGGCTTCCAACACTTCACGGCCGACGTACAGTGTACGGTCAGGCTTTGTCATGACGGCCCATTTCACTAAAGAGATGGTACCGTTTCGGATCTCAATTGCAGTAATACAACGAGGATGGACGCAGCTGCCGTCATTAAAATACAAGGGCTCTCCGACACGTGGAAACACAGGTCGATGGGTATGACCGCAGATCATCATCTGCCGGTTTTTAGTTGAAAAGGCAATTAGATTCTTTTCCACTGAATTCATCATTTGATAGTTCTTGGAGGTACTGGTCGGATCTTTGATTCCGACCAGTTCTAACGGCCTCCAGATATATCTTACAAGAAAACGTGTTACTCTCCACAGGGTGTCATTTAAGAAGTCACCCTGATGGCCATGGGTAAGCAAAATCTGATTATCGGTGTTCCTATATCGCAGGATCAACCCCTCTGTAATTTCAATTCCGGGAAATAATGCAATATAAGAGTTCATGCTGTCACAGTAGAAGGAACGACATCGGGTCTGCGAATACTTGGGATCCTTCTTGACGATATCATGATTTCCGTAAAGCATATAAAAACGATGATCCCTATAGAAGAGTGACATCAGCCAGAAGGCATCACTGTGTGCGAGGATGATATCTTCAATCGTCCTGTTTTCCCAAAGCTCATCGCCATCACCCAATTCAATATAGGTATAACCATTTTCATAATAATAGTACAATGCTGCAAAAAATAAATTCTGGTTTCCTGAAAAATTATCCCCCCAATTGCCATTACCACGATGGACATCGCTCATTATGACGATTCGGGAGCTTTCATCAAAGTGGAGTACCTTGGAGTTTTGAAGAACTTTAGATAAGCGTCTTGATGCTGACATATGATATCACTTCCTAATCTGGGCTCTGTTAATCTCTTAGGTATTCCTTAATGTTGTTATAGGCCTCAAATACTGCTTTCGGCTTGCCGAGATTCAGTATCTGACCGTACATGGAAGGTGATTCCTTGCGTACAATTTCGAGCTTATCCAATGTATCAGTGTATGCTTCGGTAAGCATCTGGTAAGAGCTGCAGAGAGCCTCATTGTTACGCATCATGATGAACTCTGTAAGACCGCCCCGGGTCAGTGGTTGCTTGGTGTGCGGTTTATCAAAGCGTACGATCACTCTGCGGCCCTGTTGGATAAACTCCTCATCCTTATAACCGGTCTTTATTAACGCATCTATGAAGGCATTTGCCATTTTACGATCATATAAATCAAGGATAATATCCATAGTGAGCTCCGTTGGCTTACTGAATTCCCCAAGCTTAAATCCGGTGAGCCACCAGTGATAACCGCTGCGTGTGAATAAGATATTTCCTCTTTTCTTGAAGATAAAGGACATATTTATTAATTCCTCATCTCGGAGGCAGTAATAGAAGGTACCGTTAAATACCCCCGGGATATCCAGGTCCGGCCACTGCGTATAATAAATGCCAACTTCGCAACCTGTTGTCATTCCGTATTGGCCTTTCCAGAACTCAATCAACCATCTACGTCCGCCATATTCAAAGCGGATTGGCTCACAGTCTATAATCATGCTCATAACCGCACTGGCTTCGTCGTAAAGCCTGCAGTAACCCATATCTCGCTGCCAGGGATTCAGCAAAGAGTAGAATATATCCTGATATGGCTCATAGGCAAAGCCAAAGGGCTTAAGCTCACGGTTTAATTCCGCCAGTCTTTCTGTGGTAGAGCCTACAATTTCAGTGACCGGACGTACTACCTCATGCTTTTCCTTTCTGGGTTTCTTTTTGCCAAATAGGATGGTGAAGAATACCAGAAGAAGCAGGATACCTCCGAGGATAGTAAGCAATAACACATTCTGAGACATAAAAGCGAATAATTCTGCCGTTAGTATGACAGAATTTCTTATCGATAGAATTTGCATGATACCTCTCCTTTCGTAAGGTTATATATCATAATATTCAAAGGAGCCTGCGGTTGTTCAGCGAAATAAGGATTGACAACTACCTTTAAAGGGGTATAATAACAAGCGAGTTTTAAGACTTTGAATACAGCCTGGAATGTCAGAAAGGAAAAATACCGAACGAAAGGATGAAATAGAATGAGCAACTGCAATAGCAACTGTGGAAGCTGTGAGACAAAATGCAGCGATCAGAAACCGAAGAACCAATTTGAAGTGTTACCGAATGAACTTAGTAATGTAAGAAAGGTTATAGGTGTTGTCAGCGGTAAGGGTGGAGTAGGAAAGTCACTGGTTACCTCCCTGATGTCTGTCAATATGAATAGAAGGGGTTATAATACAGCTATCCTTGATGCAGATATCACCGGCCCATCTATACCGAAGGCTTTTGGGATCAAGAATAAGGTGGTCAGTAATGAGCTAGGAATTATCCCTGCAAAATCAAATACAGGGATAGAAGTGATGTCCATCAATCTGCTGCTTCCTGATGAGACAGATCCTGTAGTATGGAGAGGACCGATTATCGCAGGAACTGTGAAGCAGTTCTGGTCCGACGTGATTTGGAGCGATGTGGATTATATGTTCGTGGATATGCCACCGGGAACAGGAGATGTTCCGCTTACGGTATTTCAGTCCCTGCCGATCGATGGAATTATTATCGTTACCTCTCCGCAGGAACTTGTATCCATGATAGTGGGTAAGGCTGTGAAGATGGCTCAGATGATGAATGTCCCTATTCTGGGTCTTGTAGAAAATATGTCCTATTTTGTATGTCCGGATTGCAGTAAGGAATATCAGATTTTCGGTGAAAGCCATATAGAGGAGACAGCAGCAAAGTATCAGATACCACTCATCGCCAAGCTTCCGATCAATCCTAAGCTTGCTGCAGCCTGCGACCGCGGTATGATAGAATTATATGAGGGTGATTGGCTGGATCAGCTGGCTGACAGCCTTGAGAAACTATAAGCTAAGTTGAAATAAATTATAGGAACGACTAAGAACCGAGAACCGATATCCCTTGAGTTTTAAAGATATCGGTTCTTTTATATTCACAAATTCGGGAGCTTTTTACAAGTGTCGATTTTTGCTTTCCCTCGCAATAAAAGTATGATAAGATAAGAAAATGAATGAAAACAATAACATGAATTAATTAGGAGTCATTATGATAAAGAAAAATGATATTATTTTAGTCGGAGTAATCGTCCTTTTGGCCTTGGCGGTAATCCTGTTCCTGAACCTAAGCAAAAAGGAAGGCAGCCGGGTCGTGGTAAAGGTTGACGGAAAAACCTATCAAACCTTTGATCTGAATAAGGATACCACTTTTACGGTAGAAGATGGAAAGGGTGGATACAATACCTTTATCATTGAGAACAGAACAGTAGACATGCTGGAAGCAAGCTGTCCTGATAAGATTTGTGTCAATCATAAATCGATTCGCTATAATCATGAGACAATAACCTGCCTGCCGAATAAGGTTGTACTGATCATTGAGAGTGAAGAGAATAGCGAAGTGGACATTATCGCAAACTAGTAAGGAGTCGACATGAAAGCAAAAAAAGTAGCAACCTACGGATTATTGGTGGCATTAGCCTTTATCCTGAGTTATATAGAAAGCCTGTTTCCTCTTTCTCTGGCGATACCGGGAATAAAGCTTGGCTTGGCCAATCTGGTGGTCATCACTGCCCTTTATTCCATGGGAGCAAGGGAGGCATTTTCACTGTCTTTGCTCCGTATCCTTCTGGTAGGTTTTACTTTCGGAAATCTGTCCATGATGTTATACAGCTTAGCCGGAGGAATGCTCAGCTGGCTCTTGATGACGATTTTTCAAAAAACAAAACTACTTAGTATGACAGGTGTAAGTATTATCGGAGGAATTGCACATAATATTGGACAGATAGGTGTAGCAATTTTAGTGGTCGAAACCTTTGATATTGCTTACTATCTGCCGTTCCTTATGATAGCCGGTGTGATTACAGGAGCAGTGATCGGAATCCTGGGAGCCATGATAAACAAAAGAGTCAAATTCACATAACCAATATATGTTCAAAATTACTGAATTTGGACATGTGTACTCTTGAATATTTTGTCTCAGTATGGTATTATTTTTTAGTAGTGATTATTCGGAAATTTTCGCTGCAATGAAGTTTTCGGATAAAACAACTTATACTAACAATACAGGGAGGACGTAATATTATGAAAAAAGTTTTATCATTATTGCTTGTAATGGTAATGGCATTCGCGTTGGTCGGATGCGGTTCTAAAACTTATGAAATCGCTATGATCACGGACAAGGGTAACATTGATGACAAATCCTTTAACCAGGGTACCTGGGAGGGTGTAAAGAAGTATGCTGAAGAGAAGAAGATTACTCATCAGTACATTAAGCCTGAAGAGGCTTCCGATGCTGGTTATCTTGCAGCAATCGACAACGCTGTTACCAGCGGTGCAAAGGTTATCGTAACACCCGGTTTCCTTTTTGAAGTTCCGATTTATGAAGCACAGACTAAGTATCCCGATATAAAGTTCATCTTACTTGACGGTGCTCCTCATACAGCTGACTATTCAACTTATGATACAAAGAGCAATGTTGCAAGTGTAACTTATGCTGAAGAGCAGTCCGGTTATCTGGCTGGTTATGCTGCTGTAAAGGATGGTATGACAAAGCTTGGTTTCATGGGTGGTATGGCTGTACCTGCAGTTCAGGCTTTCGGTTATGGTTTCCTTCAGGGCGCTGATGCAGCTGCTAATGAGTTAGGTCTGGCTGACGGCGCTGTTACCGTAACCTATCACTATACCGGTGACTTCGCTGAGACAGATACCAACAAGGCTACTGCTAAGACAATGTATCAGGAAGGCACACAGGTTATCTTCGCTTGTGGCGGTTCTGTAGGTAAGAGTGTTATGGCTGCAGCATCTGAAGCAGGTGCTAAGGTAATCGGTGTTGACGTTGACCAGAGATATGACAGCAATACTGTTATCACTTCTGCTACCAAGGGTCTTGGTGCATCCGTATATGCAGTTCTTGCTTCCATCTATGACAAAACCTGGGATACCTATGCAGGCAAGACTACAGTATTTAACGCATCCAATGCTGGTGTAGGTCTTCCTACCGCTGTTATCGGCGATGCGAATGCAAATGCATTTGACAGATTTACCGCATTCACCAAGGCTGATTATGATAAGGCTTATGCAACACTTGCAGATGGTTCTGTTGCTCCTGTAAGAACCTTCACAGTTGCAGACCCGAACGGTTATGCTACAGCAGACGAGCTGAAGACAAACCTCAATCTTGTTAAAGTTGCAGTTACAACAAGACAGTAATGAAGCTTAATCACATGAAGCTATTCGGCATATTGGCCTGAGCCTTATGTAAGTAAGTGATTTTGGGGGAAAAGGCAAAAACCTTTTCCCCTTGTTTTTTCTGGGTGCAGCAAAACAATAATAATTGAACGGTGAGGTTAACGTGGATAATTATATTATTGAAATGAATCATATCACAAAAGAATTCCCCGGTATTATCGCGAATGATGATATTACCCTTCAATTGAAGAAGGGTGAGATCCATGCCTTGCTCGGGGAAAACGGTGCGGGAAAATCCACCTTGATGAGTGTTCTCTTCGGTCTTTATCAGGCGGAGAAGGGTGAAATCAAAAAGAACGGTGAAGTTGTCCAAATCAATAATCCTAACGATGCCAACAGGCTTGGTATTGGTATGGTGCATCAGCATTTTAAGCTGGTGGAGATTTTTACGGTGTTAGAGAATATTATCCTTGGTGTTGAACCGAATAAGATGGGATTTCTTCAGAAGAAGGAAGCCAGGGAAAGAGTGATGGCTCTCAGTAAGCAATATGGACTTCAGGTAGATCCTGATGCCCTCATTGAAAAGATATCGGTAGGAATGCAGCAACGTGTAGAGATTTTAAAAATGTTATATCGTAATAATGATATTCTGATATTTGATGAACCGACTGCAGTCTTAACACCCCAGGAAATCGATGAGTTGATGGAAATTATGCGTGGCTTTGCTAAAGAAGGGAAATCCATCCTCTTCATCACGCATAAATTAAATGAGATCATGTCGGTTGCCGATCGCTGTACGGTTCTTCGCAAGGGAAAATGCATCGGTACTGTTAATATAAAGGATACTACCAAGGAAGAGCTGTCTAAGATGATGGTAGGTAGGGATGTCAACTTCACGGTTGAGAAACAAGAGAAAGCTATCGGTCAGGTGGTTCTCTCCGTTCAGGGTGTAACGGTACCTTCAAAGAGAAGTAAGAACAATGCGGTCAAGGATGTATCCTTCGAGGTTAAAGCAGGAGAAATCGTCTGCCTTGCAGGAATTGAAGGAAATGGTCAGACTGAGCTGATCGCTGCCCTGACAGGTCTGGAGAAGATGAGTAAGGGCTCCATAAAGCTGAAGGGAAAGGACATCACAAAAGCGAATATCCGTAAACGTTCTAAATCCGGTATGAGTCATATTCCGGAGGATCGCCACAAATATGGATTGGTTTTGGACTATTCCCTGGAGGACAATATTGTCCTTCAGCGTTATTGGCAGCGTGATTTTCAAAAGCGCGGATTTATTAAGAAGCCTGCGGTACGTACTTATGCAGAAAAACTGATTGCTGAATATGATGTCAGAAGCGGACAGGGACCGATTACCATCGCCCGGAGTATGTCCGGCGGTAATCAGCAGAAAGCAATCATTGCCAGAGAGATAGATAAAGAGCATGAGCTTCTCGTTGCGGTTCAGCCCACCCGTGGTCTTGATGTCGGAGCGATAGAATTCATACACAAACAGCTTGTGAAGAACAGGGATGAAGGAAAAGGTGTATTGCTGGTATCCCTGGAGCTGGATGAGGTTATGAATGTCAGTGACCGTATTCTGGTTATGTATGAGGGTGAGATTGTAGGCGAGCTTGATCCGAAGAAGACAACGGTTCAGGAACTAGGCTTATATATGTCAGGTGCAAAGCGCAGTACAGGAAAGGAGAAAGGACATGCAGAATAATAAAATTTCTTCTAACCGTGTGAAGACTATTACGAAAAGCAAAGGCTTTTCTTCCTTCACAGCAGCGTTATTGGCTATTGCCTTAGGATTGATATTTGGTTTTGTTATCATGATCGTAGCCTTGCCGGCGAACTCTTTACCGGGCTTCGGCAGAGTTCTGTTCGGAGGTTTTTCCAGAATAGGCGATGTGTTTTATTTCGCAACACCGATTCTGATGACAGGTCTATCCGTCGGTTTTGCATTTAAGATGGGCCTATTTAACATCGGTGCTTCCGGACAATATACCATGGGTATGTTCTTTGCATTGTATGTTGGCTTTATGTGGGAGATGCCCCCCTCGATCCATTGGATTGCCTGCGTACTTGCCGGTATGATCGGAGGTATGCTCTGGGGCTTCATTCCCGGTATATTAAAGGCACTCTGTAATGTAAATGAGGTTATTACCTCTATTATGTTTAACTATATCGGTATGTATATTGTGGATATGCTGATTCAGGGCAATGCTACCATGTATGTATCTACTAAGACAAGAACGGCTTATCTTCCGCAAAGCGCACAGATACCTTCTCTTGGTGTCCCGAATTCCAATGTCAATGTGGCTATCATAATCGCAGTTCTGATTGCAGTAGTGCTATACATCACACTGAATAAGACAGTCTTCGGATACGAACTGAAAGCAACCGGCTTTAATAAATTTGCCAGCAAATATGCCGGTATGAATGATAAGAGAAATACCATCCTTACGATGGTAATAGCGGGCGCTTTGTCAGGTCTCGGCGGTGCTTTTGCAATCCTTGCACCTTCCACCATTGCAGGAAGCAGTATGACCTATGAGCCAATCAGCGTTATTGCAGCCAATGGTTTTAATGGTATTGCAGTAGCACTTTTGGGCTTTGCTAATCCAATCGGTATTATCTTCTCCTCCATATTTATTTCGCATATTCAAAGAGGCGGAACGTTAGCCAGCCTGCTGGGTTATAAGCCGGAGATCATCGATGTTGTTATCGCCGTTATTATTTATTTCTCCTCCTTTGCATTGATTATGAATGCTACGATTGCGAAATACATGAAGAGCAGAAGAGAGAAGAAAGAGAATCATCAGCCGGATCAGAAATCTGTTAAGAGTAAGGAGGCGTAGCAATGGATACTTTATATTACTTAATTCAAAATATGCTTCCCGTAGCAATTCCCTTATTGCTGGTTGCACTCGGTGGTATGTTCAGCGAACGAAGCGGCGTCATCAACCTTGCCTTAGAGGGTATCATGTTATTTGGTGCTTTCTTTGGATGTCTTACGGTATATTTTATCCAAGGAACCGGAATGAATCCGCAGATTATTCTCCTGATCGCGATGCTTGTTGCAGCAATTACAGGTATTGCATATTCCATGCTCCTGGCCTTTGCAGCAATCAATATGAAGGCAGATCAGACCATCTCCGGTACAGCACTGAATATGCTTATCCCTGCGGTGGTATTACTCTTTGCAAAAATGAAATTCCAGAGCGACGGTATCACAACAGACGTTAATTTCTATATTAAGTCTGTTCCCGGACTGAGTAATATTCCTGTCCTTGGAGATTTATTCTTTAAGAATACTTATATTACTGTTTACATCGGTTTCCTGATTATGTTCCTCTCTGTTATTGTCTTTTACACGACAAAGTTTGGCTTAAGGTTACGTTCCTGTGGTGAACATCCTCAGGCAGCTGATTCAGTAGGTATCAATGTACATCATATGAGATATTTCGGTGTTGGTATTTCAGGCTTACTCGGTGGTGTCGGTGGTTTCTTTTATTCCGTTGGTGTCATGGATGGTAATGTGAATGGACACACCGGTGTAGCAGGCTTCGGTTTCCTTGCATTGGCGGTTATGATCTTTGGCCAGTGGAAGCCCTGGAGAATCATGTTTGCAGCATTATTCTTTGCGTTCCTGCGTACCTTGGCATATTCGGTTGCCTTAATTCCATTCTTAAATAATCTGGAATTGAACCAGGCATATTATAAGATGCTTCCATATGTAGCGACCATGATTGTTCTCGTCTTTACCTCGAGGAAATCAAGAGCTCCTAAAGCAGAAGGTATCCCTTACGATAAGAGTACCAGATAGAACAGTAATACTGACACGATAATCATTAGTAAAGAACAAAGAGCAGTGAGTTCTTACTGCTGGAAAAGGAAACAGACTATGGCGAAATTATATTTTAAATACGGGGTTATGGGAAGCTCTAAGACAGCCCAGGCATTAATAACTAAGTTCAATTATGAAGAGCGTGGAATGCGTGTCTGGCTGATCAAACCACAGACCGACAGCAGGGACGGGAATGGATTGGTGAAGTCCCGTGCAGGGCTGGAGGCACCTGCATATGTGCTTCCTTGCACAGAGGATGTCTATCAAAGCTATCAGAAGCTGACAGAGCAGATTGATGTCATCATAGTGGATGAAAGCCAGTTCCTTTCAGAGGCTCAGGTAGATCAGCTGTCGATGATAGTAATTGATTATAACGTACCTGTATTGTGCTTCGGTCTGAGGGCAGATTTTAGGACAAGGATGTTTCCGGGAAGCAAAAGGCTGATGGAGATAGCGGATTCCATTACTGAGATTAAGACAATCTGTTCCTGCGGACGAAAAGCAACCGTAAATGTACGGTTGGATGAGAACGGAAAGATCATTACCGAAGGTGAGCAGATATTGATCGGTGGTAATGACAAGTATACGGCAATGTGCTATCAATGCTTTATTGAGAATCAGAAAAAGTAAAAAGAATAGACCTAAGAACAAAATGTGTAGCCATGGCTACACATTTTGTGCGTCAAGTCCTATATAATGAACTCAAGGATAGAGCATAAGTTATCCGGTATGAATAAACGGAAACAGAATAAAATTGTCTTTGAATATAGGAGGATATCACATGGTACGTAAAATAATCAAAATTAATGAAGAACTCTGTAATGGTTGTGGTTTATGCGTGAATGCCTGTCATGAGTCAGCAATCGGTCTGGTGGACGGGAAAGCAAAACTACTTCGTGATGATTACTGCGACGGTCTCGGAAATTGCCTTCCGGTTTGTCCGACCGGTGCAATCAGCTTTGAAGAAAGAGAAGCCTTGGAATATAATGAGGACGAAGTAAAGCGCAATATCGAACTGAAAGAACAGCAGGCAAAGGCCGCTGCACACAATGCAAATCATGGCGGACACCAGCATGGAGCACATCACGGAGCACATCACGGAATGGGAGGTTGTCCCGGTTCCAGAATGATGAGCCTAAACAGACAGGAAACTACTCAGACAGCTACTTCAGAAAGAGAGTATTCCCCCAGAACCGTTGTCTCTGAGCTCAGACAATGGCCGGTACAGATCCAATTAGTTCCCCCGAATGCACCTTATTTTGCAAATGCCAATCTGTTGATTGCTGCAGACTGTACAGCCTATGCCTTCGGAGATTTTCATAGCTTTATGAAGAATAAGATTACCCTGATCGGTTGTCCTAAGCTGGATGAAGTAGATTATTCTGAAAAGCTGACACAGATTCTGAGAATGAATGATCTTAAGAGTATCACAGTGATTCGTATGGAAGTTCCCTGCTGCGGTGGTATCGTACAGGCTGTGAAAACAGCTCTGGCTAACAGTGGAAAAATGATACCCTGGAGAGTGGTAACGATCGGAACCGATGGTACAATCCTGGAGGATTAGTTTATAGTATAAAGTAAACTTAATAACAAATATAAAAACTGCCTGGATACAGCGAATAGAAGCTGATCAGGCAGTTATTTTTTGTCTATACGTACTTTACCGAATTAATGCTTAATGTAGCGTTTTACAATTACCGTCTCATAGATCACCATAAACAGCAGGGAGCCAAGGAAGAAGGTCAAAGCGAGGAGGATCCCTGAGGTTAAAGCATCGGCATTAACATGAAAACTTACCAAAATAAACAGGAATGAAAAACCATGAAACAACCAGCCAACAGAATGATTATAAGCTTTGATATCAGTGATATCGTTACTGTCAGGTGCTTTCATGGAGGAATAAATTCCATAGGGTTTCCTGCTATACATTGCTCTGAAACCATAAACAACAAAACATAATGCTAAAAACCAACAAATCATTGAATGGTACATTCTTCATCCCGCCTTCCCAAAGTTTACGAAAACTAAGTTTGTGTCGATGAAAACTAGCATGCTGTCAATATTATTATACAGTATTTATAAAAAAATACCAATAGTAAATTAATATTTGTTCAATTTTAATAGGAACATTGATGTTACCACAGAATATAACAAGAATAATCAAACAGCGTAAAGAGTACAGGATAAGAATGAGAAAGAATGGCAGAAGGACAAGTAGCAGAAAAGGTTTTTTGACATATCATTGTAGTATCAGTAGCTATCATGAGAGAAGGAGTCTTAATCCTATGCCGTTAATCGGAGATCCTGCACCCGCTTTTCATGCGGTTACAACTCAGGGAGAAATCAACTTTCCGGAGGATTTCAGAGGATGCTGGGTAATTTTTTTCAGCCACCCCGCTGATTTTACTCCGGTGTGTACGACAGAATTCATGACCTTTGCAGCTATGATGGAGGAATTCAAGGAATTGAATACAGAACTGGTTGGTCTGTCGATTGATTCGATCTATTCACATATTGCCTGGCTGAGAAGAATCAAGGAGCTGGTCTGGAAGGATATCAAGCATATGGAGGTAACTTTTCCGTTGATTGCCGATATCAAGATGGATATTGCGAAAGAGTACGGAATGCTGCATCCGGAGTACTCCACTACCCAGACAGTGCGTTCGGTATTTATCATTGACCCTAATGGAATCATAAGAGCCATCCTGTATTATCCCGCAACTACAGGACGCAATATGCAGGAGATAAAGCGTATCATAATCGCTTTACAGAAATCCGATGCTGAAAATGTTGCAACGCCTGCAAATTGGATGCCCTGCGAAGATGTGATATTACCACCGCCAGGGACCTGTGCAGGTGCAAAGGAGAGAGTACAGCAGGTTGGAGAAGGGCAGTATTGTCTGGACTGGTTCCTGTGCTTTTTGCAGTCAAACTGTACCGCTGACAGCTATGGCTATGAACCCGAAGTCCTGCCATATCCGTCCATGTATCCGAGCAGGGGCAGAATGAGCTATCGAAGACCTTAAAGCCTCATACTTATAATACCAGAGCTGGCTCTGATGCCTAGTTTTGGTATTTTACATAGAAAAAAAGATTGTGCCTTTTGGGATAGTATGCTAGAATGTGCAGATATATGGTTTCAAAACAACCGGATACAGAATGAGGGAGAAAATAAATGGACAAGCGTGTGATAGGGGCAAAAATTGCTTTATTTGGAGCTACACTGATCTGGGGCAGCTCGTTTATTGTTGTGAAGAATTCTATGGATGTAATGCAACCGCATATGTTATTGGCTTTCCGGTTTACCATTGCAGGCATATTACTTTGTCTGATTTTTAGTAAAAGACTTCGCAAATTGAATAAGGATTACTTTATCAAGGGAGGTATTTTAGGTACCTTTTTATTTCTTTCATATAGCTTGCAGACGATAGGAATTACGGATACGACACCGGGGAAAAATGCCTTTCTTACGGCAATTTATTGCGTACTTGTGCCGTTTTTGTTCTGGGCTGTAGATAAGAAAAAGCCGGATAAATATAATATTATCGCGGCCTTTGTTGGTATTGTCGGTATTGGATTGGTGTCTCTAAATGGTGATCTCAGTATCAGAATGGGAGATGCGTTTACGATTGCTGCCGGAACTGTCTATGCGGCTCATATCGTGGCTGTTGCGAAATTCTCAGGTGAAAGAGATCCGATACTTCTCACAATCGTTCAGTTTGGATATTCTGCTGTTTATTCCTGGGTCATCGGACTTGTTTTTGAAGATATTCCTACGATATGGACAGTCGGTACAGTATCCTCTTTGCTTTATCTGGCGGTCTTTGCGACAGCGATAGCACTTCTTTGCCAGAACATAGGTCAGAAGTATACGCATCCGGCACCGGCGGCTATTATCATGAGCCTGGAGTCAGTATTCGGAGTCTTATTCTCGGTCATTTTTTATCATGAGATTATTAATGTTAAGCTGTTTTTCGGATTTGCATTAATTTTTGTAGCAGTTATTTTGTCGGAGACCAAGTTCAGTTTTTTAAAGAAGTCAAAGGCTCCAACAATTATACCAGAAGATATTCTTGAATGATATCATCCTCATCGTCGTCGGATGCTACGGTATAGGAGAGAGAAGGGGTGTATTCCAGAGAATACAGACCGGAGTAGCCGGCTGTCAGAGAATGCCCTGTGACGTCTGCCATTTCCTGTCTGAATTGCTCCAATCGCATTGTATCCTCACAGACAAGACAGAATTGACAAGGTGGTTCCTCCATACCGAGATCATCCCTGCCCATATCAACCAGACGGCAGTCATAGCCGTTGCTCTTAAAGTTTGAAAATTGGGAATCACTATAATTGAAATAAACGAAATTCTTCGTCATTACATGACAGGAAATATCAAGCTCATAGGCTTTTATGAATAAAAGATAGGTAAGATCAAATCGAATATGCATGTTTACATCGAAATTCATCGTTTTATTCCTCCAACAATATGTGATTATAATTCATAATATGAGTTTTTTCTATAGTAAAATTAACGAATTATTAACAAAATATGAACGGACTTTTGCCAAATGTATAAAAGTGACCAATTGAATTCCTTTTTAACCTATGATAATATAAGGTTAATCTTGGATTGCATTTCCTGAAAAAAGTGGCATAAGGACGGAATAAGCAGGTCCGGGATTGAAGGAGGAGCTTATGAAAATATCAACAAAGGGAAGATATGCCTTACGGCTTATGCTTGATTTGGCATTGAATAATACAGGTGAGTATATCACCATCAAAAGTATTGCAGCCAGACAGAATATATCGGAGAAATACCTGGAACAGATCATCGCACTCCTAAACAAAGCCGGCTATGTAAAAAGCGTACGCGGCTCACAGGGAGGGTACCGTCTGGCGAAGGAGCCATCCGAATATACTGTGGGAATGATACTAAGACTAACGGAGGGCAGTCTTTCCCTAATCGACTGTCTGGAGGACAAAGATTGTGACAGATATTCCGATTGTGTGACAAGAGAGGTCTGGAAGGAGCTTTATGATGCTATCTGTAATGTGGTAGACAATAGAACCCTTCAAGAGCTTGTTGATAGAAAGCTAAGTCAGATACAGTATGATTATTCTATTTAGGAATATGGGATTGAGTCGTTGTTAAGCATGGAATTTGCTTAAGCATACAATTAATTATGTGGGAGGGATGATCGATAAGCGAAAGCAGGAAACATTGTGCATAGCATAGGCTATTGCATATCACATAACAGATGATCAATAGCCTTTGCTAGCCTAAAGAATATGATTTAGGAGGGCGCAATGGGCTATATTCATGCTTTGGAAATTCTGCCCGGGGATTTAATAGAAAAAATCCAGGAATATGTTGACGGGCAAGTATTATACATTCCAAAATTAGAATCGAAAAAATGTAAATGGGGAGATAAGACAGAAACAAAAGCATATTTCAAGGAAAGAAATTTAAAAATAGTTCATAGTTATAAAAACGGCATGTCTGTTTATGAATTGTCAGAGAAATACTTTTTAACTCCCAAAAGTATTCAACGTATTATACGGAGTATTCAAATCTTATAAATAAATGTGCCACTTAAAAAGTGGCACATTCTTTATTTACAACAAAGTGTGTTCCCAAATTTGACAGGATAAATGATATAATGAATTTACAAAAGATAAATTAAAAGGAAAGGAAAAATCGTATGGAAATCATAAAAATTAATGATGACGATAAAGCAAAGTACATGGATCTGCTGCTTATTGCAGATGAACAGGTAAGTATGATAGAAAAATATTTATATCGCGGTGAGATGTTCGCCCTATATGAGGGTGATTTGAAGGCGCTCTGTGTTGTTACACAAGAACAACCCGGTGTATATGAAATCAAGAATATTGTAACCGTTCCCGAATATCAACGAAGAGGATATGGACAATATCTGATCTCATTTATTGCTGATTACTACAAAAATTCCGGCAGCGAGTTATATGTTGGGACAGGTGATAGTCCTTTGACACTTAATTTCTATGAGAAATGCGGCTTTACCAAATCACATATTGTGAAAAACTTCTTTGTAGACAATTATGATCACCCTATGTATGAGGATGGTAAACAGCTGGTAGACATGATTTACTTGAAAAGACCACTATAAGATGAAGTGCCGCACAATTACAGCATTATGTATATCACAGAATGAAGTACCACAGTCCTTGATGGGATGCTTTCGATCAGGTGTAGCGAATCAGACAGTCCAGAAGCTTCTTATATTGATCCTGCGTTGTCTGATCCTGTTTTTCGATCATTCCGGCCTTCATCTTTTCGAGAAAAGGTACGGTAACCGGTAATCGTTTTTCTACTTGTTGCAGATAATGCCCGGAGAAAAATTCTCTGCTGCCTGCTACGGAGGAATAAATCAGTAAGTAACTGCTTTGTTTTACGAATTCCTTAAAGCTGTTATTCTCTGCTGAATATGCTTCCATGATGTCATGCAGAAAGTTTAGGAGCTTATTAACGATTCTTTCCTCGCTGGATTGCTCCGGCTCCAAAGTAAATATCGTCTGATATCCATTGCGGCTATCTTCACCGATATCCTGAAGATCATCCGCCAGTTGAAGAAAAAAGCCAAAGCCCAGATAAAATAAATAATCCTCCTCGGTAAGAGGCTTGTTGATCAGATAGCGATCAACGAGAACGGATACACCGCCCTTAAATAAAGAAATGTCCAGGCGTTGCTCCGAGGATAGAATAGTATTCTTACTTTGCTGGACGAGACTTTCTTCCTGCGCCTCCAGCATCATTAGTAAAAGTGCATAGATGTTATTATCCTTATCCCTGGGGTATGCTTCCTCAATCGCCTTCAGCAGGAGATGAGTCTTCTTATGATAATTATTTTTGAATTGAACCTTCCTGCCTTCAATCGTATCACGAATCAGCTGATTATATTCCTGCTTGTCAGATATGGTATTTGCTATGGTATCTATATAATTATCAGTAAACGGATAGAGCATACTGTAGCCGAAGCCTGCATTGCTGTAACCGGGATTGCCATCCTCAGAACAAGAATTTCTGTTAATAACCTTGAACATGGCAAATACGATATAATTTCGAATGGCTTGACCAAGTTCTCCGAAGGACAGCTCGGGAGCGAAGCGTCTGGCATTTCCTGCAAACCCCATGAGTTCCTGATAAAAGGCTGCTAATTCCTGAGGGTTCATAGCATGATGTATCCCAATGATCTGCTCCGTGCTTAACAGCTCCATCAGAAAGGTCTGTGTCTGCTTGCTCCATTTTCTGCGTCTGAACGGTAGCCTTGGGATACTGTTCATTTGTTTATGAAATGCTTTGGAAACCTGATCGCAATAAGCCTCGTTACAAAGTTGCTGCTCCGGCGTGATTTCTGTCAGATTGACAGGAAACTGATCACTTGCTTCCAGCCAAATTGTCTTTACTATTTCTAAGCTTCGTTTTGTTTCTTCTCTAATCTGCACTATTGTTCCCTCACCCTTTGTTATACTTTCTTAATTATAACATATTTTGTATATATTACCATCCGGGGAAGATGAGAAACCGATTAAAATATTGTAAAAAAGCCCGTCTCCGATATCAACGAAGACGGGCAATTTCTTATAGTAATTAAGTATGCAACTGGTAATGACGGTTCGAGGTCAGGTAAATGGCTCTCTCATAATCGCTGCGATGTACGTACAGATTATACTGTACAGCATTTTTGGGATCAACACCACTTGGCAGTACAGTCCTTTGTGGGTTTGGTCTCAGTCCGACATTGCTCCGGTCAATCATCTTATAATCATACCGAATTCCATCCACAGCTAAGGCGTTCTTAAGTTCCGAGAATTCTCTCAGTGAATATCCATTATATATTTCTACACGATTCCAGAATAACATCGTCAATCACCCCATTCATTTTTTGCAAAAAGTAAGTTTTATAGTATAGTTCATGTTTTATAGATGTACTAAATTAAGTTTAATCATCAAGCAATCAATGTTTCAGGTAAGCAAGGTAAGTAGGGTAAGATTTTAGGTAGTGAATAAAGTGTCAAATCATACTTCGTATATTTTCAGAAACAATATATCGCTATTGCAAGCGAGCTTGCATAGCAATATATTGTTTCTGAAAAGCACCTGCGGTGCTAAAAAGCACCGTAGGTGCTTTGACACTTTAGTTGAAGCTATGTGATAATCAAATTCATATTGTTTCATCAATATTAGGTTTCTAATAAGTGTGCTTACAGAGAAGTTTTACTTCAAAAAAATACATCAATGCTTTAGTGTTTTATTCTTTTTTTTAAGCTTATTATACGCCCATGATTCTTTATTTTCAAATTAAGGTTTCATTAGAAACACGCATGGTTGGATTTTATCATATGATAATAAGTGGAGAACTATAATGATCGGGGTGGACTATGGCTAAGGTTATCCTGGATCCGGGTCACGGCGGAAGAGATATTGGAGATTATTATGAGAATAGAAGCGAGAAAAACGATAATCTTTTGCTTGCCTTAAGAATCGGGCGGTTTTTGGAGTTGCAGGGTGTTGAAGTTGCATATACCAGAAAAACTGATATCTATCTGACAAACAAGGAACGGATCACGATGGTTCACAAAGCCGGTGCAGCTCTGATGTTATCGCTTCATCGTACGAGAAAAGAATGCTATACTCCAGGGTATTGTTTGGATTTCTTTATCCGGGAAAATGACTTGAAAGCAAGGGATGCCGCTGTTGCGATCGGGGGAGAAAAAAACCCAGCGGGTTATTCTACCTGCAATTTTATAACCGGTAGAAATTACCGTCTATTAAATGAAGTGTCCGTTCCTGCCATCATACTTTGCATCGGTTACATCAGGACAGAGCACGAAACTGAGTTTTATAATTTGAACTTTACGGCAATTGCAGAAACAATCGCCGCTGGAATTCTGAAGTTTCTTTTGCATAACACTGAATATAATCAAGATTTATTACAAGAACCGATGTCGGCATGTTATGGGTATCGTGTAATGGTCGGAAGCTATCGCTGCTATGATGAGGCTGCAAAGGAACAACTTCTTCTGTGGAGTCTCGGTATCGTAACAGAGATTGCATTTCACAATAGAAGGAGCTATGTAATCTACACAGCAAAGAGGGATCAGCTGGATGAAGCGGTATTTCTTGAGGGAAGGCTGCAAAGACTCGGTTACCATACGATTATAACTATTGTGTGACAGGTATGGTTATGGTTGATTTTTGTAAGCATTGTTTTTATCTATCAATTCTGCATGGCGTCTTGACTTGTCATTTTAATTCATTTATAATTAATTGGATATAACGAAATAAATATGATGGCAATTTCATCAAAATCACAAAACATGAAAGAGTGTGAGCTATGTTAAAGAGTATGACAGGCTTCGGGCGTTGTGAAATTGCCCATGTAGATCGGAAAATTACTGTTGAAATGAAGGCAGTAAACCACAGATACTGTGATATCTCAATAAAGATGCCCAAGAAGCTTAGTTTTTTTGAGGCCGGTATCCGAAACCTTCTGAAGCAGTACATCGGCAGAGGAAAAATTGATATCTACATTACATATGAAGACTATACCGAGAATAATGTATGCGTCAAGTATAATGCAGATTTGGCAAGAGAATATTTCATCAATCTGGAGAAGATGAGTAAGGAATTCGGAATTGAGAATGACATTCGTGTGTCAGCTTTGTCAAGATTTCCCGATGTCTTTACCCTGGAGGAACAGACCATCGATGAGAAGGAGCTCTGGGAACTGGTGGAGGAAGCGGTGAGAACAGCTGCCAGTCGTTTTGTTGAGACCAGAATTTCAGAGGGTGAGCATCTGAAGCAGGATATCGTCGCAAAACTGGACTCCATGCTTTCCATGGTAGATTTTATTGAGACCAGATCACCTGAGGTAGTGAACGAATATCGTAATAAGCTTATGGCAAAGGTAACGGAGCTGCTCGGTGATACGAAGGTCGAAGAGAGTATTCTTGTAACGGAGGTTACCGTATTTGCAGATAAGATATGCGTTGATGAGGAAACAGTACGTCTGAAGAGCCATATCAAGAATATGAAGGACGCATTGAATGAAAGCGAAAATGTCGGAAGAAAGCTGGACTTTATCGCTCAGGAAATGAACAGAGAAGCCAACACCATTCTATCGAAGGCCAATGATCTTGAGGTTACCAATAAAGCAATCGATCTTAAGACGGAGATTGAAAAGGTTCGCGAACAGATTCAAAATATTGAATAAGAGTATCGGAAATGAGGAATAACTTTGAATAAGCTAGTGAATGTCGGCTTTGGAAATGTTGTAAATGCCAATAAGATTATCAGTATTATCAGTCCGGAAGCGGCACCAATCAAGCGAATGGTACAGACCGCGAAAGATAACGGGATGGCGATTGACGCTACCTGTGGCAGAAGGACGAAGGCAGTGATAGTCACAGACAGCGGACATCTGGTATTATCCTCCCTGCTTCCGGAGACGATTGCAGGAAGAGTTAACCAAAAAGAAGCTGCGGAGTACAACGAAGCTGTTCACAATGAATAGATTTCAAAGATTAAATATGTGATTTCAGAAAGGAGATATTAATATGTTACATCCATCCTATACGGATTTAATGAAAGTAGTAAACAGTGAGGTAGAGCCCGGTGAGCAGCCGGTAGTTAACAGCAGGTATTCCATCGTCATCGCAACCGCAAGACGTGCAAGACAGATCATCGATGGTTCCGTACCTCTTGTTGATGTTACCTATCCTAAGCCTTTATCCATTGCTGTAGAAGAGCTGTATCGTTCCAGAGTAAAAATCGTTGGTGACGATGAGGTGAAAACAGAAGAGAATAATCAGCAATAGGCTCATATGAATATGGAACTATTCATAGCAGACAGGAAAGGAAGATTACCATGTCTTATGAGCTAGGTTAATAGTCAGGACAGAGGTTTTCAGGGAAAAGATATGGAATCTACTGAGAATAAAGACTATCTTACTGATATCGATGATCTGAATAGTGACAACCTTGACAGCTACGAAATAGATAACGGATCAGAGCCGGAGGACTTGATTAAAACAGCTACGGAAAAGAAAACAACAGACAGTGCGAAGGGGTTTATATTTGACCTGATATTTTATACCGTACTGATATTTGTCTGTGTATATGTATTGCCGAATTTTGTGATACAGCGTACGATTGTGGATGGGTCTTCCATGGCGAATACCTTAATGGATGGTGAACATCTGTATGTAGAGAAGCTGTCATACCGGTTTGATGCTCTTGATCGTTTTGACATTATTGTATTCTATCCTTTCGGAAGAGAGAATGAAGAATATTATGTTAAGAGGATTATCGGCCTCCCCGGGGAGAAGGTCCAGATCATTGGATCAGACATCTATATCAATGGAGAGATCCTGAAGGAGGATTTCGGGAACGAGAAAATCAGGGAAGCGGGACGTGCCGGAGAACCGATTATACTCGGGGATGACGAATACTTCGTAATGGGAGATAACCGTAATATCAGTAAGGACAGCCGATCCGTAGAGGTTGGAAATGTGAAAAAAGAGAACATTGGAGGCAGGGTGGTTCTGAGAATAAAACCGCTCAGCCGGTTTGGAACAGTAGATTAATTTTATTTCCTGCTTGCAATTTACATAGGGATTCGATAGAATATATAATGTTCTGTCCGATAGGAGCTTAATTATGAAGGTGATCAAGGAACACATCAGAACTAACAGCTTCAAGAAGTTCTATCTTCTCTATGGAACTGAGGATTACTTAAAGAAGCTGTACCGGGATAAAATAAAGACTGCAATCCTGAAGGATGACAGCGACATGAATTATACCTATTTTGAGGGTAAAGATGTAGAGCCCAGAAAGGTTTATGAGGCTGCACAGACCTTACCCTTCTTTAGTGATAGGCGCCTGATTCTCATTGAGAACAGCGGCTTATTCAAAGCATCGAGTGAGCTCGGTGAGTTACTGGAGAGTACACCGGATAGTACCGTCATTCTTTTTGTCGAGGATGAAGTTGATAAAAGAAACAAGCTGTTCAAACTGATCAAGGATCAAGGTACTGTATCAGAGATGAACGGCCTGGATGAACAGAACCTGAAGCTTTTCGTAGCCTCTATGCTTGAGCAGGAAGGAAAGAAGATAACCGAGTCAACTATCCTGTATCTGCTTGATAAGACAGGTGCTGATATGATTAATATCAGTAATGAAGTAGAGAAGCTTATCGGATATGCCTATGGACGGGATATCATCCGCCCTGAGGATATTGATGCAGTGGTAACCACGCAGATTTCGGGAAAGATTTTCCTTATGATTGATGCAATCGGTTCAAAGCAACAGAGTAAAGCCCTGGATTTATATTATGATTTACTTTCTGTCAGGGAAAAGCCCTTGTCCATCCTGTATCTGATAACAAGACACTTTAACATCCTGCTTCAGGCGAAGAACTTGCAGGCTTTGGGATTTCAAGCTTCCACCATCAGTGAGAAAGTTGGAGTTCCGCCTTTTGCGGTGAATAAGTATCTGGGACAGGCGAAGAATTTCTCTTCGAAGAGGCTGAAGGAAGCGTTGGAGTTTTCTGCTGAGATTGAAGAACAGGTTAAGACAGGAAGAATGCTGGAGAAGATTGGTGTGGAGCTCTTTATCATCACCTTCAGCAAGAGATAGAAATGAAAATGCTTGTATAGAGCTTTTATCAGTAAGAATGCTGGTGTAATTATTATGTTAATTACGGATTTGGTCCTGTGACCGGTCGTAATCATAGATTTGGAAGCGTATCGAAGTGGTCATAACGGCCCGCACTCGAAATGCGGTAGTCCTCACGGGCTCGTGGGTTCGAATCCCACCGCTTCCGTTATAAGCTAAACTCTAATGTTAGAGTTTGGCTTTTTGCTTTTTTTGAGATGTAGTGTAATATCATACAAGAATTATATTCCCTTCCATGTTACAATGGTATAAATTTTTATAGTAAGGGAAAGGAGATTACCACCATGCTGCAGGAGCAGGAACAGCGTCACGTCTATTATGATCGTGACTTACAAATAGAAGCGTACAATTTAAGCGGAGTGGTTCAGACATTTCCTAATCACTTTCACGAATATTATGTCATTGCTTATATGGAAGGTGGAAGGCGACATATGAGCTGTAAGGGAAAGGAGTATAAGCTCTCTGCAGGGGATTTGGTTTTATTCAATCCCAGGGATAATCATTACTGTGCTCCGATCGACGGTTCAATCATGGATTATCGCGCACTCAATATCAGCCGGGAGAGTATGGCAAGGGCTGCCAAAGAAGTAACGGGAACGGATTATATGCCGAATTTTACTCAGAATGTGGTTTACCAAAGTGAAATTGCGAAATCCCTTTGTGACGTGTATGATTTAATCGTTCATGCAGCACCCAGGCTGGAAAAGGAGGAGGCTTTCTTCTTTCTGTTACAACAGATCTTTCAGGAATATTCTTCTCCGTTTACGGAGGCGGATATCCTTGAACCCGATCCGCAGTTAAAGATCCTTTGCTCCTATATGGAGAAACACTATGAGGATAACATTTTCTTAGAGGAGCTGCTGGCTATGACGAATTACAGCAAATCCTATCTGCTGCGTTCCTTTACCAAGCAAGTCGGGGTATCACCTTATCGGTATCTGCAGAATGTCCGGCTGACCAAGGCGAAGGCATTATTAGAACAGGGGACTGCTCCGATTGATGCGGCCAGCATGGCAGGCTTTTCAGATCAGAGCCATTTTACTAATTTTTTTAAAGAATTTATCGGACTGACACCAAAGCAGTATCAGAGGATTTTTAAAGCTGCAGCAGAGCCGAAGACGATGGAAAAGGAGTAACATAAGGATGGATAATAAATCATGGAAGGGGCACATTGCTGCCATTTTCTGCATATTTGTGTGGGGAACCACCTTTATATCTACAAAGGTTTTATTAAAAACATTTTCACCAATTGAAATTCTATTTATTCGCTTTATCATAGGATATACGGCCTTATGGCTGGCTTTTCCGCGCAGACTGCGTCTTTTGGAAAGGAAGCATGAGTTGTATTTTGCGGCGGCCGGCCTATGCGGTGTCACGCTGTATTTCCTGTTTGAAAATATCGCACTGACCTTTACTTTGGTCTCCAATGTCGGGGTGATCGTATCCATATCTCCGTTTTTTGCAGCTTTCCTTGCCGGCATATTCTTACGTGGGGAACGTCCCGGGGTACGCTTTTTCCTGGGCTTTGTGATTGCTATGGCAGGAATTTACCTGCTCAGCTTCAGTAACACCTCAGAGGTTAATATTAATCCGTTGGGAGATTTTCTAGCCGCTGCAGCCGCATTCATATGGGCAGTATATTCCACAATAACAAAAAAAATCAGTGCCTTTGGATATCATACGATTTTAGTAACCCGAAGGATATTCTTCTATGGAATTATTTTCATGCTGCCGGCACTTTTTATTATGGGCTTCCAGGTAAATATACGGGAATTGACTGCACCAATTAACTTATTTAACATCTTATTCTTAGGCTTAGGAGCCTCTGCCTTATGCTTCGCAACCTGGAATTACGCTGTTAAGCTGTTAGGGACAGTGAAAACAACGGTATATATTTATCTGGTTCCCGTCATAACTGCAGTTACTTCAGTCCTTGTATTACACGAGATCATCACGAAGGAATCGGCTATTGGAATCGTATTAACCATTCTGGGACTGCTCCTGTCAGAGAGCAAGAGCTTTGCCCGTTATAGGAATAAGGAACGGGTGAAATTTGTACAAAAAAATGAAACCGTGGAATATTCTTCTTCGTCTAATGATTGAAAGCATAAAGAATTGCTTAGAACGGAAGGAGTGCTTATATGAAAAAATTAGTTGTGATGCTGCTCAGTGGCCTTATTGTAACATCCTCATTGCCGCTTGATGTATTTGCGGCAACAGCTGTAAAGGAAAAAGCCGCGGAGGTAGTTGGAATAGCTGCGGAGGAACCGGCAAGAGGTTCCAAGGAGCCTACTCAGTCAGGATTAACTGCAGCCATCAATATCGTGAAGGCAACGATCCAGATACCGAGTGAATATTCATCGTTTAATTACTACTTTAATGATACAGGTGCATATTCCAATGCATTTTGGAGTATGAACTGGAGTACAAAGGACGGAACCGCCGGCATCCAAGTGAATATCGATGCGGATTCTCATATCACTTACTTTAGTAAATATAATTATAAGGAAACTGGGACCGGTGTGGCGAAGTATCAAAGATCCGAGCTGAAGAGTACAGCCGAGGATTTTATCCGCAAGGTGGCTCCGGAAACTAACGGAAAGCTTGAGTATTTGAGCTCGGACTTTGAAGGTATTTACAGTAATAATTATGTTTATAATTATCAGAGAATAGAAAATGGAATCAGCATGCCGGACAATTCGGTTCGTGTCTCTGTCAATTGCATCACCGGTGAGGTTACTTCAATATCAGTAAACTGGCTATATGATGCGAAAATACCGGCTAAGAAAGCAAAGCTTTCGAATGAGGAAGCTGTGAAACTGATCAAGAAACAGATGAAGATGAAGCTCATGTATCGCACGGATTATGCTGTTATCTATGATTCTGTTAAGGGTACAGATCAGAAAAAGGCTTTTCTGGTATATGAACCTACCTTACCTTACATTTCAATTGATGCTATAACAGGAGAGGTATATCTGACGAAATCTGAATGGGTAAATAGCGGTTACGGAGCGACTACCAAGGAGGAAGCAGCTGCTGATGCCAGTGGCAGCCTCAGAGGTGTCAACAGCAATCTGACACCGGAGGAGCAGGAGAAGGTAGAAGAGCTGAAGAACATTATTTCGAAGGAAAAAGCAATCTCTATCATAACAGGTAATAAGGCTTTATATATTGAAAAGGAGCTTATCCAATACAATGCAAATTTAAGTAAGATGAACTCCTCTTATGTATGGAACATCTCGCTGAATGATCCCAGAGAGATAAACTACGAAAAGGATAAGGATACCTACAGAGGTTTTGCATATGCTACCGTGGATGCAGTCAGTGGGAAAATCCTCAGCTTTTATTCAAGCATAAAGGATCATTATGATGAGAAAAACCAGAAGTGGGATACCGTTAAGATCAAATACAGTAAGTCGGAATCCAAGAAAATACTTGAAAGTTTCTTAAAGGCTCAGATATCTGCCCGTTTTAAGAATTCCGCTTTAAGTGATGAGACAAATGATTATGTGGCTTATTATAAAAATGATAAGCCGGTTTACGGAGGCTACCGTTATCAGTATAACCGTGTCAATGAAGGTATTGAATATCCTTACAATAGCATCTACGGCTCTGTTGACGGTGTAACCGGTAAGATATATTCCTATGGTTTCTACTGGGATGAGGATGTAACCTTTGAAGCACCGGTTGGCATCATTTCTGCAGAAAAAGCGATGGATTATTATCTTGTGAAGGATGGTTATGGACTGAAGTATGAGATTAATCAGATTAATAAGGTTAGTCAGAGCAAGACAAAGGATGGTTATTACTCCAACCAGACCAAGGCAGAGTATGAGGTGAGGTTGGTGTATCGTCCCGATGTAACCCCTTCTTATATCTCACCCTTCACCGGAGAACAGTTGGAGTCAAACGGCAAAACCTATCAGAAGATTGCTACCTATACCTATGAGGATGTGACTGATCAGGTTAAGTATAAGAATGTATTACTGCTTGCAGATATGAACATTGGCTTTGAGGGTGGGAAGTTCCTTCCTGAGCAGCCTATTACTGTAGGTGAATTGAATAATCTGCTGAATAAGATTGGATATGCTGTTTATAACGAATCAACAGAGAAGGCTGCTGCGGATGCTTCCCATATTACCAGAGAGGAGCTTGCACAGCTCTTCATCGAAAAGCTTGGCCTGACAAAGATGGCGAATATCTCAGGTATCTACAAGACCGGCTTTGAAGATGAGAGTTCAATCAATACGAAGTACTTCGGCGCGGTAGCTTTGGCTAAGGGACTTGGAATAGTAAAGGGCGATACAGGAAATAAGTTCAATCCTACCTTTAAGGTAACAAGAGCGGATGCCGTTGATATGATTATTGAGTATATCCGGGTACAGAAGGATGGAGTGAATTAAGGAGCTAATATAAAAGGTAGCCAATAAAGTTATTATATCAGTGATGTGTTAATCAAATAAATCAGCACAGACAGGATTTGCTATAGAGATTATGTTCATAATGTATGATTGAGCGTATCGAAAATATTAAAGAAGTGCGGCGCAGTGTTCGCCGTCAGTGTCAGGGATAGATTGAAAGTCTATCCCTGACTATTTTCAAAGAACATAAAAACAGGACCCATGGGGGAGTAGTATATTACATGCTAATTACTTCGATCATGGGTTCTGTTTTTATGTTTTCTGAAAACAGTTCAGGTGGGATTACATCCCACCTGACTGCTGACACGAACACGATATAGACAGTGATTACATAGGGAAAGACAATGATAATATAGAAAGTAATTTCTTTGAATTTGCCATTATAGAACTGTTTTGAATCACTTAATAAACATAGCTCATTAATACAATAGACCCTGTGACACTGTTATCGCATAGATAACACAGCCTATCAGACAGAAGAGTACCACAACACTCTGTAATCAGCATAAAAATAAGGCTGCCGTGTGGCAGCCTGTAAGTACTTCTTTATGCAATATTATTGATAGCCTTGGTTAAACGGGATACTTTTCTGGATGCTGTATTCTTGTGATATATACCCTTTGAGCAAGCCTTATCGATTTCGGAAACAGCTGCAACTAAGCTTGTCTTAGCAAGTTCCTTGTCACCGGCAGCAACAGCAGCATCTACTTTCTTTATCATCGTCTTAACCTTGGACTTGATTTGCTTATTTCTAGCAGCCTTAGTCTCGTTAACTAAGATTCTCTTCTTAGCAGATTTAATGTTAGCCAATTCGTACACCTCCAAATATTAAATTATTATCAACCACAGTGCCAGATACACCAAATTGAGAGTGAGATGTAAGCTGGTTATGATCGCTCGAATACTTTGTTTCATTAAATCCGGACACGGACGTTCTAATGGAAACATACTATTATATAGTAGTCTATCAGATTTGTTCTGTCAATACATATTTTTAAAAAACCTTGTAAAAAATAATGAAGATATAATGGAAATTTATTATTCTGGAGGGAAATACAGTGAATAAGAAGATCAGAACAGACCTGGCTTTGGAAGTGAGGGAGAGCTTTCCTGAGGATGATGTGGAGATCAAGGGAGTCGTATTGACAGAGAATTATGATGAGAAGAATGATATCAGAGTATCTGTGGTAAATATCAAGGATGAACGCGGAGCGAAGGCGATGCAGAAGCCAATTGGTACCTATATCACCATTGAAGCACCAAAAATGAACCAATCAAGCTCAGATTACTATAAGCCGGCCTCGGAGGAAATAGCCAGACAGCTGAGGGCCCTTGCAGGCAGTTTGAAGAAAGAAGAAATCTTAGTGGTCGGCCTCGGCAACCGGGAGGTCACACCGGATGCGCTTGGGCCACAGGTAGTAGATAATTTATTTATTACAAGACATCTGATTCGAGAATATGGGGAGGAGTTTAAAGAAAAAAATCATCTTGGAAGCGTCAGTGCGATATCACCCGGAGTGATGGCCCAGACGGGTATGGAAACCTCAGAAATTATTAAGGGAATCATTGATGAAACACATCCCAAGCTTTTGATTGTAATTGACGCATTGGCATCAAGGAGTGTCAGCAGGGTAAATACGACTGTACAGTTGACGGATACCGGGATCAGTCCCGGTTCAGGAGTCGGTAACAATCGTAAGGCCTTGAATGAAGCTACCCTCGGGACAAAGGTGATTGCAATCGGATGCCCCACTGTTGTGGATGCAGCAACTATAGTCTCGGATACCCTGACAAAGTATATGGAGAAGAGCGGTTTTGAGGAGAATGAAATTGATCAGTTCATAACAGAAGTCAGAGAACAGCAGATTGATAATATGTTCGTAACTCCGAAAAACATTGACGAATCAGTGAAGCAAATCAGCTATACGATTTCCGAGGCAATCAATAACTGCTTTGCACAGACTATATCCTAATTGAATTTACACTCTGACAGCTTAGAAAGAAATGTCATTATGAACTTCTGTCAGGCGTTTTTTGTGTCGGCATTCGGTAACGGAACTTATGGTATAAAAGAACAAGCGCCGAAATATAATGAATCAGGCTTTTGAAGAAACAGTCTTAAGAAACATTCTTAAGAAACAGTCTGGAGGCGCAGCTATGAAAGGACATCGTGTATGGTATTCGGCAAAAGGGCCTCGAGTCACAGGCCTTCGCCTGAATATCTATCTTATTCTATGGATTTTGATTATTATCGGCTCTGTGTACCTACTGGTTCGTTTTGCAGCTATTTCGTTCTCCCATGAAATGGGCCAAGCAGGTAGCTATCAGGATGCAGTCTATTATTATATCAGCAACAAAGTGATCGAATCAGGCTCTTCTCTGGTCAGTTATCATACAGGAGGAGAAGAAGCTGCGGTTTTTCCGCTCAATATGCTTTCCAGACATTTTCCTTTGGCTTCCTTTATCAAGGATCAGGGCTTTTTAATCAGTGATGCAGAGAAAAAACTTCAGGAGGCCTATGCAAAGGAGAAGATCGAACGGTATCTTCTTCCGGAGGGGTCAATCAGCGAGGCATATCTGTTAACTAACGGAACCTATTATAATGATCGTCAGGCTCGGTATGCAGGGAACACCTTATTGGGAAACAGTGGAGACAGGCTGTCCATCAATTCGGTGGAGGGTGATCTTGATTTTCAGGAGTCTGAGGAAGAGCCCTGGCCGGAACCGGAAGCAATTGAAACCTCCAATCCGGGCAATGTAGTAGATTATACGATGGAACAGTTAAAGGATGTCAGCTTTCTGGTCAGAAACTTCTATATTGTGGATTCTGCGACTAAGGTGACGGATGGGTTGTTTGATGCAGAAGAATTACTTGGAAAGGATATGAGAATAAGTCAAAAAAGTGATCAACCTCAGATATTGATTTATCATACCCATTCCCAGGAGACCTATATTGACAGCCGTTCTAAGGAGAAGGCTGATACAGTTGTAGGCGTCGGAAGCCATCTTGCACAGATACTGGAAGACACCTATGGTTATAATGTAATTCATGATACCACCTGTTATGACATCATTGACGGTAAACTGGAACGGAGTAAAGCGTATAATAAGGCAAAGGACGGAGTCCAACAAATACTGGAGAATAATCCGACCATTGAGGTAATCATCGATTTACATAGAGATGGGGCTGAGAATAAAAGAACAACAGTGATAAATGGGAAAGAGACAGCCCAGATTATGCTGTTCAACGGTTTAAGCCGGGATCAGGACGGGCCGATCTCTTATCTGGAGAATCCATATATCCAGGATAACCTAGCCTTAAGTCTGCAGATGCAGCTGAAGGCGATTGAGCTCTATCCCGGTTTATTCTATAAAAATTATTTAAACTGTTATCGTTACAATATGCATCTGAAGCCGAAATGCATCCTGATGGAGCTGGGAACGAATAAAAACTCTCTTGAATCTGCAAAAAATGCCATGGAACCCTTCGCAAGAGTATTGAATGCAGTCCTTCAGGGAGAATAAATGCCTTGATGAGTTACTGCTTATAAGAGGTCGCTTAAGAAAATGTATTATCTTGCTAGCATAAAAACTGTATGATATAATTAAGCGAAGTGAGCAAACGCAACTTTGTTGCGTTTATGCGAGCCAGCTTGTATTATTCTTTTATACAATCGAAAGTTAATTGCTCCGGATGGACAATCGGAGATTATATACTCAGGAGGACGAAGATGGCTTTAGACCAAAGTAAAGTAAGAAATTTCTGTATTATCGCACATATAGATCATGGAAAATCGACGCTGGCGGACCGAATTATCGAGATGACAGGCCTTTTGACAAGCCGCGAAATGCAGGCTCAGGTTTTGGACAACATGGATCTGGAACGGGAGAGAGGCATCACGATTAAGGCACAGACCGTTCGTACCGTATATAAAGCGAAAAATGGTGAGGAGTATATCTTCAATCTGATCGATACTCCGGGACATGTGGATTTTAATTATGAGGTATCCCGCAGCCTTGCAGCCTGTGAAGGAGCAATCCTTGTAGTAGATGCAGCTCAGGGTATCGAAGCACAGACTTTGGCGAATGTATATCTGGCGTTGGATCATAACTTGGATATTATGCCGGTAATTAATAAAATTGATCTGCCCAGTGCTGATCCGGAACGTGTCATAGCAGAAATAGAGGATGTCATCGGACTGGAAGCACATGATGCTCCTTTGATCTCAGCAAAGGTCGGAACCAACATCGACCAGGTACTTGAGCAGATCGTGACTAAGATACCGGCACCGAAGGGTGATCCGGAAGCACCGCTGCAGGCTTTAATTTTTGACTCAGTCTATGATCCCTATAAGGGAGTAATCGTATTCTGCAGGATTAAGGAAGGTAAAGTCAGAAAAGGTACGGAGATCCGTATGATGGCTACCGGAGCGACAGCTGAGGTAGTAGAGCTTGGTACCTTCGGACCCGGGCAATTTCTTCCCGCTGAGGAATTGACTGCGGGAATGGTAGGTTATCTGACTGCCAGTCTGAAGAATGTGAAGGATACCCGTGTCGGAGATACAGTGACAGATAATAAATATCCCTGTGCACAACCACTTCCAGGCTATAAGAAAGTAAATCCGATGGTTTACTGTGGTATGTATCCGGCTGACGGAGCAAAATATCCCGATTTACGAGATGCTCTGGAAAAGCTGCAGCTCAATGATGCTTCCCTTCAGTTTGAACCGGAGACCTCGGTTGCATTGGGCTTTGGTTTCCGTTGCGGTTTCCTCGGTCTGCTTCATTTGGAGATTATCCAGGAAAGACTTGAGAGAGAATATAATCTGGATCTGGTAACGACAGCACCCAGCGTTATCTACAAGGTACACAAAACCAATGGTGAGGTATTTGATATCACTAACCCTACCAATCTTCCGGATCCCTCCGAGATTGAATATCTGGAGGAGCCTTTTGTGTCAGCGGAGATTATGGTAACGACAGAATTTGTCGGTTCTATCATGAGCTTATGTCAGGAACGCCGTGGAGTATATCTCGGCATGGAATATATGGAGACCACCAGGGCACTTCTGAAATATGATTTGCCGCTGAATGAAATTATTTATGATTTCTTTGATGCTTTAAAATCCCGTTCCAGGGGATATGCATCCTTTGATTACGAGCTGAAGGGTTATGTACAGTCAGAGCTGGTGAAGCTTGATATTCTTATTAATAAGGAAGAAGTGGATGCGTTGACCTTCATCGTTCATGCGGAAAGTGCCTATGAACGCGGAAGAAGGATGTGTGAGAAGCTGAAGGAGGAGATACCTAGACAGCTGTTTGAGATCCCGATCCAGGCAGCCATCGGCAGTAAGATTATCGCCAGAGAGACAGTTAAGGCAATGCGTAAGGACGTACTTGCCAAGTGTTACGGCGGTGATATTACAAGAAAGAAAAAGCTGCTGGAAAAGCAGAAGGAAGGTAAGAAGAGGATGCGTCAAGTAGGTAACGTGGAAATACCACAGAAGGCCTTCATGAGCGTTCTGAAGCTGGACGAAGACTAGAAAGTAATGATGGAAAGCTGTTTTGATGGATTTACATTGGAACAGCTTTTTTTATTCAATATGCAAGTTACCGACTAACCTATAGAATAAAAGGTATTTATTAAGAAATGCAGGTGGTGCCATGAACGATAGATTAAAATTGGACAACAATCAAAGGAATAACCTTAATAAAAAGAATTTAGGGCTCTATATTCATATCCCTTTCTGTGTCAGAAAGTGTGATTATTGCGATTTTCTCTCTGCAACTGCCTCGAAAGAAGTGAAAAAAGCCTATGTCGATGCTCTTATCTATGAGATTAAAAGCTATGAGGGCAGGATGGACGAGTATACCGTACCTACGATATTCATTGGGGGAGGAACCCCTTCCTCTCTCGAACAGGGAGAGATCAGTCGCATCCTGGAAGCCTTAGACAAGGTCTTTCCTATGGACTGGACCAGGATGGAGGCTACCCTGGAGGCAAACCCGGGTACGGTTAACAGGGGTAAGCTTGAAGAATATAAAAAGGCAGGGATCAATCGATTAAGCTTCGGTTTACAGTCCACAGACGATGCTGAGCTTAAGGTACTTGGGAGAATCCATGTATATCAGGAGTTTCTTGATAATTACAGGCTGGCCAGGGAACTCGGTTTTGACAACATTAATGTAGATCTGATGTCTGCGCTGCCGAACCAGACCGTAACGGCCTGGGAGACTTCCTTGCACAGAATTGCAGGACTTTCACCCGAGCATATCTCGGCTTACAGTCTGATTATTGAAGAAGGAACACATTTTTATGAGCTTTACAGGGAAGGAACACCAGGTAGGAAAGAATTGCCGGATGAAGATACTGATCGGGCGATGTATGCCAGGACGAAGGAAATTCTGAAGCAATATGGCTATGAGAGATATGAGATTTCCAATTATGCCAAGCCCGGTTATGAATGCAGACACAACAATTCCTATTGGATCGGTACGGAGTACCTAGGACTTGGACTCGGAGCGGCTTCCCTAATTGCCGACACCAGATTTTCGAACGAAACAGATCTGAAAAGCTATATCAGGCTATGCAATCAGTATCAGTCAGGTAAGACAGAGAGGGAAGGATTAAGCTGTCAGGCTGATGTACTTGGTATCAGAAGGAATGTCTCGGTATTGACACAGCAGCAGAGAATGGAGGAATTCATGTTTCTCGGTTTACGACGAATGGAGGGCGTCAGCAGGATTGAATTTAGAAATAGGTTCTCTGTACCACCGGAAGAGATTTTCGGAGATTGCTTAAGGAAGCTGGAAGAGAAGAAGCTGATCAGAAGCGTCGGGGATTTGATCCAATTATCCGAATATGGGATAGACATCAGCAATTATGTGCTTTCATCCTTTCTTTTAGACTGAATAGAGAATTTACCACAGTGCCAACCAGCAGACATGTGCCTGCCGGTTGGCACTTAGCTATGTAATCCAATCTGATCCGGAGACACCGGCAAGCATTACTATAGGAAACAGGAAAATTAAGAAATGATTAATTTCTGAAATTAATCATAAAATGCCTTGACAAAAGAAAATGATAGTGCTATTTTAGTTTATAGATATTAGCACTCTATCGAGTTGAGTGCTAACAATAACAAAATGGATCATAGGATACTCAACTTACAACGAAGCGAGGTAGTATATGCAGCAGTTGGATGAAAGAAAACTGAAGATATTACAGGCGATTATCCGTAATTATCTGGAGACGGGAGAACCTGTCGGCTCAAGAACAATTTCAAAATATACTGACTTGAATCTTAGCTCTGCCACTATTCGTAATGAGATGTCCGACCTGGAGGAGCTTGGCTATATCATCCAGCCTCATACCTCCGCAGGCCGAATTCCTTCTGATCAAGGTTATCGCCTCTATGTGGATATGCTGCTGAAGGACAAAGAGCAGGAAGTTGAGGATATGAAGGAACTGCTGATTGAGAAGGCTGATAAACTCGAGAGCCTGTTACAGCAGGTAGCAAAGCTTCTGGCTGTGAATACACAATACACTACCATGGTGTCTACACCGCAGTATAAGAAAAAGGTTAAATTCATCCAGTTAACTGAAATGGATGATAACCAGCTATTAGCGGTCATTGTATTTGAGAGAAATATTGTTAAGAATAAAATCATTCAGGTATCTGCATCCTTAAATAAAGAAATGCTTTTGAAGCTCAATATTATCATCAATACATTTTTACAGGGCTTAGATCTGGGAGAGATTAATCTTCCTGTCATATCCCAGATGAAGGAGCAGGCCGGTGATTATAGAAATATCGTCAATGATATTTTGGATGCGATCATGCAGGCAGTGAATGAAGAGGAAGATATTGAGATATTTACTTCCGGCACAACCAATATCTTAAGATACCCGGAATTAAGTGACAGAGAGAAGGCAGCCAGTCTGCTCTATACTCTGGAGGAAAAGAAGGCATTAACGGGGCTGATCCAAGATAAGATTGAGGATGAGGAAAACAGAGGAATTCAGGTCTATATCGGAGATGAAACTCCGGTAGAAGCTATGAAGGAATGCTCCGTGGTTACAGCAACCTATGAAATTGAAGAGGGTGTATATGGCAAGGTTGGTATTATCGGACCGAAGAGAATGGATTATCAGAAGGTAGTGGATACCCTGAAATCCTTGATGACTCAACTGGACGATATATTCAAGAGAAAAACATAAAGGATTCATAAGAAAAGAAAGGTGGTAGTAATCGTTTGGATGATAAGGATAAAGCAATAGAAATAATGAAAGCTGCCATGGAGAAGGAGAAGGGAATGAAAGACATGTCACAGGAAGGTTTGGACCAACAGATAGAGAATGAGGCTGAGAATCTGGAGGAGACACAAACAGAAGATATCCTTCAGGACACAGAAATTCTTGGGGATTTAGAAGACGAAAAGAATGAGACAGAAGCCGGTGACAGTGAAAAACCGGAGAAGGGCAGCAAATCTTTCTTCAAAAGCTCCAAGTCAAAGGAGCTGGTTGCGAAGGACCAGAAGATTGAGGAGCTTACTGATCGGCTGATGAGAACCATGGCCGAATTTGATAATTACCGTAAACGTACCGAAAAAGAGAAATCATTAATGTATGATATGGGAATTAAGGGCCTGATTGAGAAACTTCTTCCGATTGTCGATAACTTTGAGCGAGGCCTCGGTACAATTACTGAGAAAGAAAAGGAAAATGCATTCGCACAGGGTATTGAACTGATTTATCGTCAGCTTATGACAGCGCTTGATGAGATTGGTGTGAAACCGATTGATGCGGTAGGAAAAGAATTTGATCCTAACCTGCATAATGCTGTCATGCATGGTGAGGATGACACTCTGGGAGAGAACATCGTATCGGATGAATTCCAGAAGGGTTATATCTATAAGGATATGGTAGTTCGTCACAGTATGGTAAAGGTAGTAAATTAGTTGATTTATATAGGAGGATAATTCCTCCCAAGCAAACTTCGTAAAACTATAATTTATATAGGAGGATAATTCCTCCTGACCAAAACTTAGTTAACCTTAAAATTATATTAGGAGGAGAAATCCTCCCAAGCAAACTTCGTAAAACTATAATTTATATAGGAGGATAATTCCTCCTGACCAAAACTTAGTTAACCTTAAAATTATATTAGGAGGAATAGAACATGGGTAAAATCATAGGTATTGACTTAGGTACAACAAATTCATGTGTTGCCGTTATGGAAGGCGGAAAGCCTGTTGTTATTGCCAACACAGAAGGATCCAGAACAACACCCAGTGTAGTTGCATTTACAAAGACAGGAGAGCGTCTCGTTGGAGAGCCTGCAAAGCGTCAGGCTGTAACCAATTCCGATAAAACCATCTCATCCATCAAGAGACATATGGGTACCGATTATCGAGTAAAGATTGACGACAAGAGATATTCACCTCAGGAAATCTCTGCAATGATCCTTCAGAAGATGAAGGCGGATGCAGAAAGCTATCTCGGTGAGAAGGTAACAGAGGCAGTTATTACTGTTCCTGCTTATTTCAATGATGCTCAGAGACAGGCTACCAAGGATGCAGGTAAGATTGCAGGTTTGGATGTAAAGAGAATTATCAATGAGCCTACCGCTGCAGCGCTTGCTTATGGTCTTGACAACGAGCATGAACAGAAGATTATGGTATACGATTTGGGTGGTGGTACCTTCGATGTTTCCATCATCGATATCGGTGACGGCGTTATCGAGGTACTTGCGACCTCCGGTGATAACAGACTCGGTGGTGATGACTTCGATGAGAGAATCACCAGATACATGATTGATGAATTTAAGAAGTCCGACGGTGTTGACTTATCCACCGATAAGATGGCACTTCAGAGATTAAAGGAAGCTGCTGAAAAGGCTAAGAAGGAATTATCCTCCTCCACAACCACTAACATCAACCTTCCTTTCATCACAGCAACCGCTGAGGGCCCTAAGCATTTTGATATGAACTTAACACGTGCGAAGTTTGATGAGTTGACTCATGATCTTGTAGAGAGAACCGTAGTACCGGTTCAGAACGCACTTCGTGATGCAGGTCTTGCAGCATCAGATATTCAAAAGGTATTATTAGTAGGTGGTTCCACCAGAATCCCTGCTGTACAGGATAAGGTAAGACAGCTGACAGGCCAGGAGCCTTCTAAGTCTTTAAATCCCGATGAATGTGTAGCGATCGGTGCTTCCATCCAGGGTGGTAAGCTTGCAGGTGATGCAGGTGCTGGAGATATTCTTCTCCTTGATGTTACTCCGTTGTCCCTCTCTATCGAGACTCTGGGTGGAGTGGCTACCAGACTGATCGAAAGAAATACTACCATCCCTACCAAGAAGAGCCAGATCTTCTCAACTGCTGCAGATAATCAGACTGCTGTAGACATCAATGTCGTACAGGGTGAAAGACAGTTTGCGAAGGACAACAAGAGCCTCGGACAATTCCGTCTCGATGGAATTCCGCCGGCAAGAAGAGGTGTTCCTCAGATCGAGGTTACCTTCGATATCGATGCCAACGGTATTGTTAATGTTTCTGCTAAGGATCTCGGAACTGGTAGAGAACAGCATATTACCATTACTGCAAGCTCCAACTTATCCGACAGCGATATCGATAAGGCAGTTAGAGAAGCAGCAGAATATGAAGCTCAGGATAAGAGACGTAAGGAAGCCGTAGATGTGAGAAATGAAGCTGACTCCATGGTATTCCAGACAGAGAAGGCATTAAACGAAGTTGGTGATAAGATTGATGCTTCCGCAAAATCAACCGTTGAGGCTGATCTTGCAAGATTAAAGGAATTAATAGAGAAATCCAACCCTGAGGTTATGAGCGAGGGTGAGGTTGCTGATATTAAGGCAGCAAAGGATAAATTAATGGAGGACGCACAGGCATTATTCGCTAAGCTTTATGAGCAGAGCGGTGCAGCAGGTGCAGGCGGTGCAGGCCCCGATATGTCAGGCTTCGGCGGCCAGGCAGGAGATGCTGCAGGCGGCTATAATGATGATGTAGTGGATGGAGATTATCGCGAAGTATAGGTATAGTAACCGAGAAACAAAAGTTTCTCGGTTCCATTCAAAGAACACTTAGAATGAAATCCATTGGAATTTCATTCTAAGGTTCTTAAATAGTACTTAGTGAGATGAAGCTATAGGAATTTGATTCTAAGGATCTTAAATAGTACTTAATACGTTGGAACCACAGAATCATTATTCTAAGGTTTTCGCCTTGTTATTAATAATTAGGATAGGGCCTCAGGTTCTAATTCCTAGGATTTTTACTTGAGGTTCTTCCATAAAAATTAATAGAAAGCAAATGGGCGGTCAACATTGACTGCCTGTTTGCCATTGAAAATACATCACAACTATGCTATATTAAGTAATTGACTGAGTTGTGTTAAGCGATAGATAAGGCTATGAAAGGTGAAGAATAAAATGGCAGATAAACGTGATTATTATGAGGTCTTAGGTGTCAGCAGATCAGCATCGGACGACGAACTTAAAAAAGCATACCGACAACTGGCAAAGAAATATCATCCCGATACCAATCCAGGGGATAAAGCAGCAGAAGCCAAATTTAAGGAGGCTTCTGAAGCCTATGCTGTCTTAAGTGATGCAGATAAGCGCAGACAGTATGACCAGTTCGGACACGCAGCCTTTGACGGAGGTGCAGGCGGAGGTGCCGGTGGCTTTGATTTCAGCTCCATGGACATGGGAGATATCTTTGGTGATATATTCGGCGATCTGTTCGGCGGCGGTCGTACCAGACGTGCCAATAACGGACCGATGCAGGGAGCAAATCTCAGGACTTCTGTCAGAATCACCTTTGAGGAAGCAGTCTTTGGAACGGAAAAAGAGCTTGAGCTGACACTGAAGGACGATTGTGGTACCTGTCACGGAACCGGTGCAAAGCCGGGAACAACCACAGATACTTGTTCGAAATGCGGTGGTAAAGGTCAGGTTGTATATACACAACAATCCTTATTCGGCATGGTACGTAATGTTCAGACTTGTCCGGATTGTAAGGGAACAGGAAAGATTATCCGTGATAAATGTACTGAATGCCACGGATCAGGCTATATCAGTAGCAGAAAGAAGATCAAGGTTTCCATTCCTGCAGGAATTGACAACGGCCAAAGCGTGAGAATCAGAGGTAAAGGGGAACCCGGAACCAACGGTGGACCGAGAGGAGATTTATTGGTTGAGATCGATGTCAGCAGGCATCCCATCTTCCAACGTCAGGATTACGATATCTATTCTACGGCTCCGATTTCTTATGCCACAGCTGTTTTGGGAGGAGATGTCAAGATCAGTACCGTTGACGGTGAGGTCATCTATAATGTAAAACCGGGAACACAGACTGATACAAAGGTTCGTCTGAGAGAAAAAGGTGTTCCCAGCCTTCGAAATAAGGCTTTACGAGGAGATCACTATGTGACTCTTGTAGTACAGGTACCTACGAATCTAAACTCCGAACAGAAGGAATTATTGAAGAAATTCGATGATGCCATGACAGGAAAAGCGGAACGCACTGAAAGTACCGAAAATGAAAAGAGTGGAAAGAAGAAATTCTGGAAATAATGAGAGAACATATACATCCGGAGGGGAAGATTACAGACAGATGTTAATCCAGCCTTCGGATTATTTTTTGCAGGAAGGACACGGTAAAATTATGAAATGGACGAAGTTCACATTGGAGACAACCACAGAAGCAGTCGATTTGATCAGTGATATGCTGAATGATCTTGGCATAGAAGGAATTGAAGTAACCGATAAGATTCCCCTGTCGGAGGAGGATAAAAGAAAGCTGTTTATCGATATTCTTCCCGAGCTTGGTGAAGATGATGGCGTGGCTACGGTAAGCTTTTATATCGATGTTACGGAAGATACCGAAGAACTGCTGGGCAAAGTAAGGGATGGACTGAAGGAGCTTTCAGAATATACCAATATCGGCAGCGGAGCGATCACAGTGGATCAGACAGATGATCAGGATTGGATCAACAATTGGAAAGAGTTTTTCAAGCCCTTCCGTGTAGATGATAATATCTTGATTAAGCCTACCTGGGAGCAAGTCACTGATTTAAAGGAAGAAGATCTCGTGATTGAAATCGATCCCGGCACCTCCTTCGGAACAGGGGCCCATGAGACAACAAAGCTCTGTATTACCGGACTGAAACAATATTTGAAGCCGGATACGACCGTACTGGATGCCGGCAGCGGAAGTGGAATATTGTCCATCATTGCAAAAAAGCTTGGTGCCAAGGAAGTCCTGGGAATTGATATTGATCCGAATGCAACTGTATCGGCTATTGAGAATGCAGAAGTGAATAAACTGTTGATCGAAAAAGGAAAATTAAGCTTTGTAACAGGCAATATCATTGAGGATGACGGTATCCGAACTGAAATCGGTAAAGAAAAATATGATCTTGTCGTAGCAAATATCCTTGCTGATGTCATAATTCCCCTATCAGAGGTGATAGGGGAGAACTTAAAACCCGGAGGTATATTCATAAGCTCGGGTATTATTAATATGAAGGAGGAGGCAGTCAGGGATGCGCTTCTTAAGAATGGTTTTAATATCCTTGAAGTGAACAGAATGAATGACTGGGTATCCTTCGTAGCACAAAAATAAAGCAAAGAAAAACGGCACTTTCCATAGCGAAAGGCCGTTCCTTTGTGTTTATCATATTTTTATTTAATCTGATTCTTAAATCGCGAGTTCGTATTGACATAGATAATACCTGCAATGGCGGTAAGGATGAGCATAACGAGAATAAGCTTAACAAGCCAATAGATTTCATAAATTCCGCCAAGGATGGCAAAGATAAGCAGGAAAGCAATGATGAACAATAGATTTCCGGTAAATCGACATAATTCCTTCTCATTATAGAGTGCTTTCTTTTCCTTCGGCAGCATATTGTAACCTGAGATAAGGAATGCACCTTTCCCTGATCGAAGTATAAAACCAATAAAGATCAGTAATAAAATAACAAAACCGCATATGATAATACCTTCAAAATCCTGCATAAAATTTCTCCTTTCCATTCAGATTACACAAAGAGAACACCTTACTTAGTTAGAAGTATATTCCGTGAGATTGCTTATGTAAAGAAGAAAGGTTAAAAAAATTATGAAAAATGGTTGAATTTAGTTGAACATATGTTCTTTTTGCGCTATAATAGATATGGCTTTTGAAAATGAACTAAGGAGATAATTATGCCGCGCTTTTATGTTGAACCCAGTCAAATATCGGACAATGAGATAAGAATTACAGGTTCAGATGTCAACCATATCAAGAATGTGCTTCGTATGAAGCAGGGTGAGGAAATCATAATTTGTAATGGACAGGGAAAAGATTGTTATTGTATAATTAGTAGGGTGTCAGAACATGAAATTCTTGCCAGTATCGAGTCCGTACAGGAGACCGGAACAGAGCTATCAGCAAAGATAACTTTATTTCAGGGATTACCAAAGCAGGATAAGATGGAATTGATCATTCAGAAGGCTGTGGAGCTCGGTGTCACTGAGATTGTACCGGTTATGACACGGCGTGTGATTGTAAAACTGGATGATAAGAAAAAGGAAGAGAAGAAGCTGGAACGTTGGCAGGCAATCGCAGAAGGAGCATCAAAGCAGTCGGGACGCGGCATTATTCCGATCATCAGACCTGTGATGAATTATCAGGAGGCTGTCAGGGAAGCAGGTAAGCTTGAGCTGAACCTCTTACCTTATGAGAATGCAAAAGGAATGGAATGCACCCGTGAAATCATGCAGGGATTGAAGGGGTACAAGACGATAGGATTATTTATCGGGCCTGAGGGTGGTTTTGAAGTATCGGAGATCGAACATGCGATAGAGAATAAGATACAACCGATTACCTTAGGCAGGCGTATACTGCGCACCGAGACGGCAGGTCTGGCTGCCTTGTCCATGATGGTGCTTATGCTGGACGAAGGTTGATGGAAATGCTATAGGGTTTCACAATGGTTATTTAGGAGGTAAGTAGTAATGGAAATACAACTTTGGAGAGAGATACTTGATCCTTACGCCTTGGCTGTTGACGAATTAATCATAAAATTTAATCATATTATAGATGAATATAAGCATGTGGGGGCATATTCACCGATTGAACAGGTAACGGGCAGAGTTAAGACGATTTCAAGTATTTTAGAGAAGGCTCAAAAGAAGAATATTGGACTTACCAATTTTGAAGAAAAGATTGACGATATTGCAGGTATTCGTATTATTTGTCAGTTTGTAGAAGATATCTATAAAGTGGTTGATATTATTAAGAAACGTTCTGACATGAGAGTCAAGAATGAGAAGGATTATATTAACAATATGAAAAAGAGCGGTTATCGCTCCTATCATATGATCGTTTATTACGCTGTGGAGACCCTAAAGGGAAAGAAGGAGCTGCAGGTAGAGATCCAGATCAGGACCCTGGCGATGAATTTCTGGGCAACCATCGAGCATTCCCTGCAATATAAGTACAAGCAGAACATGCCGGAGAATATCAGAGAACGCTTGTCTTCCGCTGCGGAGGCCATCCTTATTCTTGACCGTGAGATGTCGGTTGTTCGTGATGAGATCATGGATGCACAGAACTCCTTCACGATTAAGGCAAATATCGTAGCTGATATTCTTACGAATATTCAGAATCTGTATAAGGTGGCAAATAAACAGGAGGTAGTATCAATTCAGGATGAATTTTTCAGAATATACCAAAATGGTGATCAGGAGGAGCTGACAAGGTTTTCAAAGGAACTGGATCAGATTTCTGCCAGATACCGTGCACAAAGTCTAAGATAACTAACGGAGTGAGAAAATGAATCTACCTAAACTATTTGAGGACAGAATGAGAAAGCTTCTGGGAGAGGAGTTTGAGGAGTACTTGACCTGCTACGATAAGCCGCATTTCGGCGGTCTGCGTGTCAATACTCTGAAGGCCTCCCCGGAGGAATTTGAGCGTATCTGTCCTTTTTCTATAAAAAGAATTCCTTGGGTACGTAATGGCTATTACTATGATACGCAGGAACAACCGGCAAAGCATCCCCTTTATTATGCGGGTGTCTACTATATACAGGAGCCTAGTGCGATGACACCGGCAAGTCTGCTTCCGATCGAGCGGGGCGACAAGGTACTGGATATCTGTGCTGCTCCGGGAGGCAAAAGCACAGAACTTGGAGCGAAGCTTGCAGGAGAAGGTGTTCTGGTATCGAATGACATCAGCAATTCGAGAGCGAAAGCCTTGCTTAAGAATATCGAGCTTTTTGGTATCAGGAATGCAGTCGTGCTCTCTGAAGCACCGAATAAGCTGGCAGAGTATTTTCCGGAGTATTTTGATAAGATACTGATTGATGCACCCTGTTCCGGTGAGGGTATGTTCAGAAAAAGCCCCACAATCATGAAGAACTGGGAACAATACGGAGTGGATTATTACAATAAGCTTCAGAAGGAAATTATTCTGTTTGCAGCAAAGATGCTGAAACCTGGCGGAATGATGCTGTATTCCACCTGTACCTTTTCTCCTGAGGAGAATGAGGGGACGATAAGCTTTCTGCTGAAGGAGCATCCGGAATTTGAGGTACTTCCACCGTTTCCGGAGGAAAAACAGCAGATGACATCTGGAATTTCCTATGATGGTTTCGATTGTGGCAAACCGGATTGGGTAACGCAGCTGCCGGAGTATCAGAGCTTAGATACCGATAGGCTTGAGGAACTTAAACATTGTGTCCGCCTGTGGCCGCATAAAATTGACGGAGAAGGCCATTTTGTCACCTTGCTGCACAAGAGAGAGTTGGGCACTAATAAGGAAGGAACCCCTTCCTTAGCATATAACGAAGAGCGTTATCAGAATGAGAGAACTGCTGCATCTGGAAAAGGTAAGGCAGAGATTTCTGAAGAGGCGATGGAGTTCCTACGTACACTTAAGTTTCCCGTGAAGCCGGAGCTGTTGCATGTTCATGAAGACAGACTCTACCTGCTACCAAAAGGATTACCGAGCTTGAAGGGCCTTCGAATCCTTCGACAGGGATTGCTTCTCGGTGAGATGAAAAAGCAGCGTTTTGAACCCTCTCAGGCTTTGGCATGTGCTTTGACGGTAAAGGATTATGATAAGATCCTGAGACTTAAGGAGGACGACCCAAATGTCATCCGCTATTTAAAATGTGAAGCTATCGAACCGGAGGGTATCAGTGAAGATGGCTGGTATCTGGTATGTGTAGGGGATTATCCTCTTGGCTGGCTGAAGGCCGCTAAGAATAACTATAAGAATAAGTATCTGCCCGGATGGAGATGGGTATGACAATACTATGACCTTATGTTGTAGGACCGGTCACAAGCAGAAAAGAAGGATATATTAACAGAAAGTTGGGAATTGTATGGCAGAACAGCTCCGCCTGGATAAATATCTTGCGGATATGGGGATCGGAACCAGAAGCGAGATAAAGAGTTATATACGGAAAGGAAGAGTGAAGCTGAACCGGGAGCTTTGCACCAAACCTGAACAAAAGGTAATACCGGGAAAAGATACGGTTACCTTTGACGATGCTCCGGTCGGTTACGTCAAATATCAGTATTATATGCTGCATAAACCCGCGGGAGTGGTATCTGCAACCGAGGATAATGTAAGCACCACGGTGTTGGAGCTGATCAAGGACAGAAAATGCAAGGATATGTTTCCGGTCGGAAGACTCGATAAGGATACGGAAGGACTGCTTCTGATCACCAATGACGGAGATCTGGCACATCGACTGCTGTCCCCGAAAAAGCATGTCGATAAGGTGTATTATGCGAGAATAGAAGGCAGGGTAACGAAGGAGGATGCAGCAGCCTTTGAAATGGGTGTGGACATCGGCGAAGAAGTTATCACACTACCTGCTAAGCTGAAGATTCTTGCATCGGATGAGATTTCGGAGATAGAACTGACGATACAGGAGGGGAAATTCCATCAGGTTAAGCGGATGTTTGAAGCAGTCGATAAGAAAGTCCTCTATCTGAAGCGGCTTTCGATGGGAAGCCTTGTACTGGATCAAGCCTTAAAGCCAGGGGAATACCGTGAATTAACAGAGGAGGAACTGGAGGCTCTGAAATCCGAAGGTTAGATGATAAGTAAACTGTAAAACTGATGAACAGAAAATACTACGATGATAACTGAAATACTAAGCTGCGCTAGCTTAGCAAATGAAGGAGTTAATATGTTAAAGGATATAAAGGCAGTAATTTTTGACTTGGACGGAACCCTGGTGGATTCCATGTGGATGTGGAAAAGCATTGACATAGAGTATTTGGCAAAATTCGGACTGGAAATGCCCGAGGATCTGCAGCATTGTATCGAGGGAATGAGCTTTTCGGAGACAGCTGCATATTTTAAGGAACGTTTTGATCTTCCCGACAGCCTGGAGCAGATCAAAAGTGACTGGAATGAGATGGCCTGGAATAAATATCAGTATGAGGTTCCCTTAAAGGATGGCGTAAAAGAGTTTTTGACATACTTAAAGCAGAACAATATACCTGCCGGTATCGCTACCAGCAATTCCAGGGAACTGGTTGATTTAATCATAGACAGGCATGATATGAAGGGTTATTTTTCCTCCATCCGTACCTCCTGTGAGGTGGCGAAAGGGAAACCGTCTCCGGATATCTATTTGTTGGTGGCTGAGGATCTGGGGGTATTACCGCAAAACTGTCTGGTGTTCGAGGACGTCCTGCAGGGTGTGATGGCCGGAAAGAATGCCGATATGAAGGTATGTGCCGTATACGATGAATATTCGGAAAAGGATATGGACGAGAAGAAAAGGCTTTCTGATTATTATGTGCATTCAATTACTGAGGTGCTGGAGCTATTGCAGTGAGGATAGCGCTCAGGGACATAAAGACTGAGTGATACAAAATAAGAATTAATCATGGATACAGAATAATATTATGTGAACTTTGGAGAATCAAAATGAAGCAATTCTATGTGCAACAGAATGAAGCAGGACAGAGATTGGATAAGCTGCTGGGTAAATTACTGAACAAGGCCCCGAAAAGCTTTATCTATAAAATGCTGCGTAAAAAGAATATCACCCTGAACGGTAAAAAGGCAGACGGTTCAGAAAAGCTTGCTGTTCAGGATGAAATCAAGCTTTTTCTGTCCGATGAAACCTTTGCTCAATTCTCGGAAGAAGTAGAGACTACAATTGTAGAAGACAAGCTTGACATAATCTACGAGGACAAGCATCTTCTCATCGTCAACAAACCTCTTGGTGTCCTTTCTCAGAAAGCTGAGAAAGGGGATGTGTCCATGGTGGAGCATATTTTATCCTATCTGTTATCCTCACACCAGATGACGAAGGAGCAGCTGCTCAGCTTTAAACCTGCAATATGCAACCGTCTGGACAGGAATACAGGTGGCATACTGATTGCCGGCAAATCGCTACTGGGATTACAGGAGATGGCAAAGCTATTAAAAAGCCGTTCCCTTGAGAAGTATTATCTCTGCATTGTGAAGGGTAAGGTTGAAGAAAAGAAACGCATTGAAGGCTATTTAAGTAAGGATGAAGAGAAGAACCAGGTAAAGATTTATCCAAAGCAGATAGAGAATACGGAATATATCTGTACGGAGTATGAACCGCTTGCCTATTCGAAAGCAGCGGTAAGAGAAAGAGCGGAATTGACGGAAGACGAAGCACTCGGCATCTATACACTGCTCAGGGTGAAGCTGATCACCGGTAAGTCTCATCAGATCCGTGCACATCTGGCCAGCATCGGACATCCGATTGTCGGAGACTTCAAATATGGAAGCCAGAAGACCAATCATTATTTCAAGAAAAATTACGGCCTGACTTCCCAGCTGCTGCATTCTCATCAGATCATTATGCCGAAGCTCGAGGGAGAATTATCGTATTTATCCGGTAAGAGCTTTACCGCAGAGCTTCCGGAACAGTTTGAACGGGTGAAAAGAGCATTGTTTTCTGAACTATAGGGACAATTAGTATTTCACAACTAAAGTACATTGCAAAACGGGAGGGACCCTATATGCCGTCATGGAATTCCAGGGGCTTACGTGGCTCCATGCTGGAGGAAATGATTAATTACACAAATCAGAAATATCGGGAAAAGGGACTTGCCTTGATGCAAAAGGTTCCCACACCAATTACCCCAATTAACATCGATAAGGAGAATCGTCATATCACCCTTGCATATTTTGAACAAAAGAGTACGGTGGACTATATCGGTGTAGTTCAAGGGGTTCCTGTTTGCTTTGATGCCAAGGAATGTGCGCTGGATACCTTCAGCCTTAACAATGTTCACGAGCATCAGATCGCCTTTATGAAAGAATTTGAAGAACAGAACGGGATTGCTTTTCTTTTGATCTATTTTAAGAAAAGGGACAGTTACTACTACCTGACCTTTGAAAAGCTATATGAATTTTGGGAAAGAGCCTTAAGCGGAGGAAGGAAGAGCTTCCGTTATGAGGAGCTGGACCAGGAATATGTCATTCCAATACATAGCGGGGCCTGCATTCATTATCTTAGCTTGCTACAGCAGGACTTGGAGCGTAGAGAGCAATGAGGAAGAGTTCACTCTATCCACTCTTAATTGAAATATTTGGCATTACTTGTTAAAATGTGTTATAGTAATTGGGAATTATGATTAAATGAATACTTTAATGAGTGATGAAACGGAGGATTAGTATGGAATTCTTAATCAGAAAAGCAACAAATGAAGACTTTGATATTGTATATTCTTTATTTGAACAGCTTTGGCCGAACAAGAAGCTAAATAAAGAAGAATTGAATAGAGTGTACAGCAGGGGAGTGCAATCTGAAACAGACGAGTTGTTATGTGCTGTCCTGGATGGTAAGGTAATCGGCTTTTGCTCTTATGCCATCTTAAATAATTTCTGGCAGGAAGGCTATGTCTCCTACGTGAATGCAATGGTCATAGATGAAAAACACAGGGGAGAAGGATACGGCTCCAAAATGGTCAGGGAAGTGATTGAATTATCAAGAAAACAGGGGATGAAGATGGTGGAGCTGGACTCCGGCTTTCACCGCGAAAAAGCCCATGAGTTTTATTGTAAGCTTGGATTTGATAAAAGGGCGTTTACGTTTTCCTACATATTTTAAACATATAAGAAAAAGGAAGAATAAGATAGAATAAGGAATCTGGTATACTTTGGTTTATTTGGGTTGACAATTTTAGATAATTAAATTATAATGAAAAAATATTTAGTATGGTAGCGAATTATCACGTTACCATACTAAAGTAATATTTAGGACATTTATTCCCAACTAATCAATAATTCATAACGAAAGGCTTGGTGTTATTATGAAGGACAAATTGCTACATACACCTGAAGGAGTAAGAGATATCTATAATACAGAATGTGCTACGAAGCTAATGCTGCAAAATAAGCTCCATCATGTACTGAAGCATTATGGCTTTCGGGATATCCAGACCCCAAGCTTCGAATTTTTTGATATATTCAGTCAAGAACGCGGAACCGTAGCTTCCAAGGATATGTATAAATTCTTTGACAGGGACGGCAATACCTTGGTGCTGAGACCGGATATCACACCCTCTGTAGCCAGATGCGTAGCAAAGTACTATAAGGAGGAGGAGCTTCCCATCCGTCTTTGCTATATCGGCAATACCTTTATCAATAATTCCAGCTATCAGGGAAAATTAAAGGAAGCAACCCAGCTGGGAGCCGAGTTGATGAATGATGGCAGCATCGAAGCCGATGCTGAGCTTCTGGCTTTGACCATCGAATGCCTCCTGCAGTCAGGGTTAAAGGAATTCCAACTGGAGATCGGCTATGCCGATTTCTTCCGGGCACTGATCGAGAAGGCCGGAATCACAGAGGAAGAAGAGATTACGAACTTACGGGTACTGATCGCGAAGAAGAATATGTTCGGTGTGGAAGAGATCATTCAGGAAAAGATGATGAGTGAAGAACTTAAAGAGATTTTCCTAAAGCTTCCCGAATTGTTCGGTTCTCTGGATATCTTAAGCTATGCGAAGGGACTGACTACGGACACGAGAGCGGTCAAAGCAATTGAACATCTTGAAAAATTATATGAAATCATGGCAGAATACGGCTACGAGAAATATATCACCTTTGATCTTGGGATGCTGAGCCAATATAATTATTATACCGGTATTATCTTTAAAGCCTATACCTACGGAACCGGAGATGCGGTGGCTACCGGTGGACGCTATGATAACCTCGTTGTTCAATTTGGTAAGGAGTGTCCGGCAATCGGCCTTGTCATAGTCATTGACCAGCTGATGCTTGCATTATCCCGTCAAAAACTCCTGGAGGAACCGGAAGCGTCGGATACGCTGATCCTATACACGAAGAATTATCGCAGACAGGCAATTGCTTTGGCTAAGCATTTCCGGGAGGGTGGAATCAATAGTATTCTACAGATGTCGACTTCATCCTTTCAACCGGAGGATTATATCGCCTATGCTAAGAGGATGAATATCGGAGGTATCCTGTATCTGGATAATGATGATGAGATTAAAGTCATGGATATAGCCGCCGGCACCATGCAGGCAGCGAAGATGCATGAATTCTTACATTAATATAGGGGAAGGACAGGAGAATAAGAATGAGATATATTACACTGGCCCTGGCGAAGGGACGTCTTGCACTAAATACTCTGGAAATGCTCGAAAGGATTGGGATTACCTGCGAGGAGATCAAGGATAAGAGCTCCAGAAAGCTGATTTTTGTAAATGAAGAACTTAAGCTGAAGTTCTTCCTGGCAAAGGCCAATGATGTACCGACCTATGTGGAATACGGTGCCGCCGACATCGGAGTTGTCGGGAAGGATACAATTCTTGAGGAAGGTCGTAAGATGTACGAGGTGGTAGATTTAGGGCTTGGAAAATGCAGAATGTGTGTGGCAGGTCCGGTATCCGCCAAAGAGCTGCTTAAGCATGGAGAACTGATCCGTGTTGCCACGAAGTATCCGAATATTGCTAAGGATTACTTCTATAATAAGAAGCATCAGACAGTAGAGATTATCAAGCTAAACGGGTCCATCGAGCTGGCACCGATTGTCGGTCTGGCAGAGGTAATTGTAGATATCGTGGAGACTGGTTCTACGCTTCGTGAGAATGGTCTTGAGGTCTTAGAGGAGATCTGCAGTCTTTCAGCAAGAATGGTTGTGAACGAAGTCAGCATGAAGATGGAGCATGAAAGGATCACTAAGATTATCAGGGATTTAAAGGAAGCTGTAGCAAACAGACCGTAAAAGCTATTAGGTTTCGTAAAACATAAGAAAGGTGATTGAACCCTATGAATAGAATTGAATTAAATAATGAGACGAAAAAAAATATATTAGAGAATCTTCTCAAAAGAAGCCCCAACCAGTATGAGGAGTATGCCAATGTGGTAGCTGATATCCTGAACGAGGTAAGAGTAAACAAGGATGAGGCATTATTTGAATATACCAGACGCTTTGATAAAGCAGATTTAACCAAAGAAACCCTTCGCGTGACCGCAGAGGAAATTGAAGAGGCATACACGAAGGTGGATGCTGCAGTAATCGAGGTAATTCGAAAGGCAATAGCCAACATCGAAGCTTATCACAGCAAGCAGAAGCAGTACAGCTGGTTTGATACAACGGAGAACGGAACCATCCTCGGTCAGAAGGTCACTCCGATTGAGGCGGTTGGAGTCTATGTACCCGGTGGTAAGGCGGCATATCCTTCCTCTGTATTGATGAATGTGATTCCCGCCAAGGTGGCAGGTGTAAAGAGAATTGCCATGACCACACCCTGTGACAGGGAAGGGAAAGTCAATCCCGGAACCTTGGTAGCAGCCAAGGAAGCAGGAGTGACGGAAATCTATAAAGTAGGCGGAGCACAGGCAATCGCAGCACTTGCATACGGGACTGAGAGCATTGCCAAGGTGGATAAGATTGTAGGCCCCGGTAACATCTATGTGGCGCTGGCTAAGAAAGCTGTCTATGGGCATGTCAGTATTGATTCTATTGCAGGACCCAGTGAGATCCTGGTGCTTGCCGACGAAACGGCAAATCCCAGATATGTAGCGGCTGATCTGCTTTCCCAGGCCGAGCATGATGAACTGGCTTCCGCGATCCTGATTACGACCAGTAAAGATTTGGCGGATCAGGTATCGAAGGAAGTGGATTTGTTTGTGACACAGCTGTCCCGAAAAGAAATCATCCAAAAATCTCTGGATAATTACGGTTATATCATGGTTGCAGAAAGCTTGGAGGAGGCTGTGGATGCAGCGAACGAAATTGCTTCCGAGCACCTCGAAATCATGATGAAGGATGCCTTCATGGTTATGACAAAGATAAAGAATGCCGGTGCCATCTTCATCGGAGAATATTCCAGTGAACCCTTGGGCGATTATATGGCAGGACCGAACCATATCCTGCCGACCAATGGAACGGCTAAGTTCTTTTCACCCCTGGGTGTGGACGATTTTATCAAGAAGTCCAGTATCATCTCTTATTCAAGAGAGGCATTGGAACCGATCTATCAAGATATCGTTACTTTTGCGAATTCGGAAAGCCTTACTGCACACGCCAATTCCATCGCTGTAAGATTTGAATAGGATTTGACATTTATTTCACTTATTGTATAATAATATCATCAGCAGGGGTAACCCCTTGCCGGTGATATTTGGCCTGAGAGGAAGGGATGGAACGGATGAGCACCAGAGACGCTATAGTGAATCGGAAAACCAAGGAAACGGATATCAGTATGGAATTTAGTATAGACGGTACCGGAAGAGCTCAGATTGAGACCGGCATCGGCTTCTTTAACCATATGCTGGAAAGCTTTGTACGACATGGCTTTTTTGATATGAAGCTGGCGGTTAAGGGAGATTTATATGTAGATTCCCATCATACAGTAGAGGATACCGGTATTGTTCTGGGACAGGCAATAAAGAATGCGCTTGGAGATAAACAGGGGATTAAGCGCTATGGCTCCTTTGTGCTTCCGATGGATGAGACCTTGGTGCTTTGTGCGATTGATTTATCCGGTCGTCCTTATCTGGCTTATGATCTTGATTTAACGGTTGATAAGGTGGGGTATCTTGAGACGGAACTGATCCGGGAATTCTTTTATGCGATCTCCTACAGTGCAGGTATGAATTTACATATCAAAAAACTGAATGGAGATAATAATCATCACATTATCGAGGCGGCCTTCAAGGCCTTTGCAAAAGCTTTGGACGAAGCCTGCACCGTTGATGAACGTATTCAGGGGGTCTTATCCACGAAGGGCTCCATTGACTAAATAATATATTACTGAAAGGCAAAGGGATACGGCAATGAAATTGTTTCCGGCAATTGATATTAAGAATGGACAATGTGTCAGACTGAGACAGGGGAGTTTCCAGGAAGTACTGGTATATTCGGATATTCCCTTAAATATAGCAAAACAATGGGAAGCTTGTGGGGCTTCCTTTATCCATATTGTGGATCTGGACGGTGCTCTTGTGGGGCATTCCGTCAATGATGAGGTGATCAAAAGCATCGTAGCGGAAGTTAAGATTCCGGTTCAGGTGGGAGGAGGCATTCGTTCCATCAAGGATATCGAGAGTAAACTTTCTCTGGGGGTAGAACGAGTCATTATCGGGACGAAGGCAGTGAAGGACCCGGGCTTTATCAAAGAGGCAATCACTTTATTCGGGGCTGAGCATATCGTCATCGGTATCGATGCCAAGGATGGGATGGTAGCCATAGAAGGCTGGGAGAAGGTCAGCAATTATCAGGCAGTTGCCCTGGCACTGGAGATGAAGAGCTATGGTGTGAAGACCATTGTATATACGGATATTTCCAAGGATGGCATGCTGCAGGGACCGAATATCACCCATACAAAAGAGCTGGTAGATACTACCGGACTTGATATCATAGCCTCCGGAGGAGTTTCTTCCTTGAAGGATCTGGAGCAGCTGGAGGAAATTAAAGTCTATGGAGCGATTGTCGGGAAAGCCTTATATGAAAACAGGATTGATTTGGCAACTGCCGTCAGGCTGTATGAAAAAGCATGATGGTACATTAATCAGTATGACGGTCATTTAAATCATTCAAACTATGATTTGGAGTAATGAACATATCTTAAGATATATCAAATAATAATATTAACTACAAGGAATTATTCTCAGGAGGTAACAACCATGTCTTACAAGAAAATCATTCCCTATATCAATGCGGAAAATGAAATAGCCGCCAAGGTCCTGCAGTTGGCGAAGGATTATTCCTATGGGGGAGCAGACGAACTGTTCATCTATAATTATTCTAAGGATGAAAAGTCCAGAGAAGAATTCCTTTCCTTAGCCAAAGATCTGATGAAGGAAGTGGACATCCCTTTCCTGATCGGTTGCTACGTGGAACGGCTGGAGGATATTAAGAAAGCAATTTACACCGGTGCTGAAGCGGCTGTTGTCAAATATGCGCAGCTGAATAATAAAGCCTTACTGAAGGAAGCCGCGGAACGCTTCGGCTCAGCTAAGCTGACAGTAGAACTGGATATGCAGGAATATATGGAAGAGACTTTGTGTCAAAAGCTTGCTGAGGATCAGGTCGGGAAGGTTTTACTAAAGCATGTTACCCTATCCGAGAATACGAAGAACAGAATAGAAACATCACCGATTCCTGTGATGATCCGAGACAGTCTGATCCGAAATGATATCAGCAGTCTGCTTGGTATGACTAAGGTTATCGGAGTATCCACCAATTTCTATGAGAATAAGGATATCATGAAGGCAAAGCATGCGGTAAAGGCAGAAGGTATCGAAGTGAATTCCTTTGAAAGTAAACTGGATTTTAAGGAATTTAAGCTCGGTGAGAACAATCTTATTCCTGTAATAGTACAGGATTATCGCTCAAATGAAGTATTAATGCTTGCGTATATGAACGAGGAAGCATATAATAAAACTATTGTGACCGGACGAATGACCTATTATTCAAGGAGTCGTCAAAGCCTTTGGACGAAGGGAGAGACCTCGGGACATTTCCAGTATGTGAAGGAGCTTACACTGGATTGTGACAAGGATACCATCCTGGCTAAGGTGCTACAGGTCGGGCCAGCCTGCCATACAGGCAGTGATAGCTGCTTTTTTACCGAACTGGTGAAAAAGGAATATAAGAATATCGATCCCTTCCATATATTCAAGGATGTATATGAGGTCATCCTTGACCGTAGAAGAAATCCAAAGGAAGGCTCCTATACCAATTATCTGTTTGATAAGGGATTGGACAAAATCCTGAAGAAATGCGGTGAAGAAGTCACGGAGATCGTAATCGCCGCCAAGAACCCCGGTGCGGAGGAGCTACGGTATGAAATCGCGGATTTTCTGTATCATATGATGGTATTGATGGCGGAGTGCGGTCTTAGTTGGGAGGATATCACCACAGAGCTGGCGCATAGAAAATAAATACATGCTTTAGGGAGGATGCTGCACGCAACCCGAAAAGCCAAGGAAAAATAGGATATTAGGAGGCAATCTACGTGCAAACATACGGTGTAAATGAGTTAAGAAGAATGTTTTTGGAGTATTTTGAAAGCAAGGGTCATCTTGCCCTGAAGAGCTTTCCTTTGATTCCTCATAATGATAACAGTTTATTGTTAATTAATTCCGGTATGGCACCCTTAAAGCCATATTTTACAGGACAGGAGGTTCCGCCGAGAAAACGCGTTACTACCTGTCAGAAGTGTATTCGAACAGGAGATATCGAGAACGTCGGCAAAACTGCCAGACACGGTACCTTCTTTGAGATGCTTGGTAATTTCTCCTTCGGAGACTATTTCAAGCATGAGGCAATTGCCTGGTCCTGGGAGTTCATGACTGAGGTAGTTGGTCTTGATAAAAACCGTCTGTTCCCGTCCGTTTATGAAAATGATGATGAGGCTTTCGAGATCTGGAATAAGGAAATTGGTATTCCGGCTGAGAGAATCTTCCGTTTCGGTAAGGCAGATAACTTCTGGGAGCATGGTGCAGGCCCCTGCGGTCCCTGCTCTGAGATCTATTATGATCGTGGAGAGAAGTATGGCTGTGGTAAGGAAGGCTGTACCGTAGGCTGTGACTGCGATCGTTATATCGAGGTTTGGAACAATGTATTCACCCAGTTTAACGGTGACGGTAATGGCAATTATACAGAGCTTGAGAATAAGAACATCGATACCGGTATGGGTCTGGAGAGACTTGCTACCGTTGTTCAGGATGTGAGCTCCATCTTTGATATTGATACGATAAAGGCAATCCGTGATAAGGTATGCCAGATTGCCAAGGTGACCTATCAGACCGATGCAAAGAAGGATATCTCCATCCGTCTGATTACGGATCATATCCGTTCCGTGACCTTTATGGCTTCCGACGGTATCATTCCCTCCAACGAAGGCAGAGGCTATGTCTTCAGAAGATTGCTTCGTCGTGCGGCAAGACACGGCAGATTACTTGGGATTCAAGGAACATTCCTGGCAGAGCTGTCCAAGGTAGTCATTGCTGAATCCAAGGACGGTTATCCGGAGCTGGAGGAGAAGAAGGAATATATCTTAAAGCTTCTTACAATTGAAGAAGAGAAGTTCAATAAGACCATAGACCAGGGTCTGACCATTCTGGCTGATATGGAAAAGGAACTTGAGAAAAATAAAAAGAAGGTTCTTGCAGGCGAGGACGTATTTAAGCTTTATGATACCTATGGCTTCCCGATTGATCTTACCAAGGAAATCCTAGAGGAAAAGGGCTTTGAAGTTGATGAGAAGGGCTTTAAGGATGCAATGGAGATTCAGAGGGTAACTGCAAGAAGTGCCCGTGGAACCACTAATTATATGGGTGCGGAAGAGACTGTGTACCAGCAGATCGACGCCGACATCACCTCTGTATTTGTAGGTTATGAAAAGCTTTCCCATACTTCCAAGATTTTAGTTTTAACAACTGAATCCGAATTGACGGATGAATTGGTTGCAGGACAGAAGGGAACAATCTTAGTGAAGGAAACTCCTTTCTATGCCACCAGCGGTGGACAGGCTGCCGATACAGGTATCATTCGTACAGAAAAGGCAGTGTTTGTGGTTGAGGATACCATTAAATTGCAGGGCGGAAAGATCGGTCATGTAGGTAGCGTAACCGAGGGTATTTTCAAGAAGGGTGATAAAGTTAGCCTGGAAGTAAATACAGCTCAGAGAGCAGCAACCGCAAAGAACCACAGCGCAACTCACTTACTGCAGAAAGCACTCCGTACTGTACTGGGAACTCATGTAGAACAGGCAGGTTCTTTGGTAAATGAAGACCGACTTCGTTTTGACTTTACTCATTTCTCCGCTTTGACTCCGGAGGAGCTTGTTAAGGTTGAGGCACTGGTAAATGAGCAGATTGCGAACAGCTTAGAGGTATCCACTCAGGTTATGAATATTGAGGATGCTAAGAAATCCGGTGCAATGGCATTATTCGGTGAGAAGTATGCGAATGATGTCCGTGTCGTATCCATGGGTGATTACAGTAAGGAATTATGCGGTGGTACACACGTAAATAACACGGGTGTGATCACGGTATTCAAGATTTTATCAGAAACAGGTATCGCCGCCGGAGTAAGAAGAATTGAAGCTCTCACCGGTAACGGTGTATTTGCTTATTATAGAGAGCTGGAGAATGAGCTGGCTGCGGCTGCAAAGGCGGCAAAGACCGAGCCTGCACAGCTGACCGGTAAAATCGAGGCTTATCTTGAGGAAATCAAGGCTCTGAAGTCTGAGAATGAGAAGCTGAAGAGCAAGCTCGCCAATAGCTCACTGGGTGATGTCATGAACCAGGTAACTGAGGTGAAGGGTGTGAAGCTTCTGGCTGTGAAACTGGCGGATGTGGATATGAACGAGCTTCGTAACCTTGGAGATCAGTTAAAGGAGAAGCTGGGTGACGGTGTGATCGTGCTTGTCTCAGCTATGGCTTCTGACAAGGTGAATCTCCTTGTCATGGCTACGGATGGAGCGATGAGTAAGGGAGCACACGCAGGTAACCTGATCAAAGAGCTTGCAGCACATGTCGGTGGCGGCGGTGGCGGCAGACCGAATATGGCACAGGCAGGCGGTAAGAATGCAGCCGGTATTGATCATGCAATTGAGAAGGCGAAGGATTTCCTGAGTAATCAGCTTGCTTAGTATTATTCCAAACCAATTATTATGTTAACAGCAATCTGTAAAATCAGTTATAAGTTATCTGTAAAATATGATTGACAAATAGCTACCTCAATAATATAATCATTGTAGTGCTATTCAAAAAATACCCAAACAGTTGTCTACGCACAATATACAACTGGAGGGAGGTTAGGTGTGAGAATATGTCAAAT
>JAEZKU010000004.1 GCA_023436065.1 Bacillota bacterium | reverse complement strand
CCCGAAACGGAACCGAGTGATTCCGGAGAGGAAACATCCGTTAAAAGTGCGTCATAAAACACCTGCGATGCACGATAGCCGATTTCCGCCAGTATAAAAAACAGCATGCCGGTAAATACATCGCCTTTTCGTACAAAGAACAAAAGCGCTGTAAAAACCACCGCGATGCCTGTGAAAACCATAAGGAATTTCTTTTTTGATTTGGTGAAGTCCGCAATTGCGCCGAATATGGGCGACATCACCGCCACGATTATGGCAGCGATACCGACTGAAATACCCCAAAGCCGCGTACCTTCTGCACCGCCCACAACGTTGTTTTTGAAGTAAGCGGAGTATACCGCAAGCAGTACCACCGACGCGTAAGCGGAGTTGCCGAAATCGTAAAAATACCACGAATGGCGGGACCGTGCGGCGGTAGCGTCGATTTGTTTTTTCATGTTTTTATCCCTTGCTCCGATCGGCGAAAATAGGATGAGGCTTTATTTCCTGCACAATATATCATACATTTTTTTATAAAAGATGGCAAGGTGCGGGAACGATTTGCGGGTCTAAAACAAGCTTATGCTATGCTTACCGTTTTATGGCCGGTTGACAAACGCGGATTTGCCATGATACGATTACCCGACCGAAAAAGCTTAAGTTTTTTGCCGGGTCGAGGTGCGGAAAACTATGTTGAACCAATTTTCAAGAACGGAGCTTCTGCTGGGCAAACAGGGTATGGAAACCCTGTCTCGTGCCCGCGTTGCGGTATTTGGAATTGGCGGGGTAGGCGGTTTTACAGTGGAAGCACTTGTCAGAAGCGGCGTAGGGACGCTTGATCTTATCGATGATGACAAGGTATGCCTCACAAACATTAACCGGCAGATATATGCTACAAGGAAAACGGTAGGAGAATATAAGGTAGATGTAGCCAAGGCGAGGATACTGGAAATCAACCCGAATGCAACGGTAAACACGTATAAAACATTTTATATGCCGGAAACGGCGGGTCAATTCGACTTTTCGCAATATGATTATATTGTGGACGCCATAGATACCGTAACGGGCAAAATTGAACTCGTTCTGCAGGCAAATCGATTCGGAGTACCCATAATAAGCTCTATGGGCGCAGGCAATAAACTTGACCCTACAGCCTTTGAGGTTGCGGATATATATAAAACCTCCGTTTGCCCGCTGGCGCGCGTGATGCGCCGAGAGCTTAAAAAACGGGGCATAAAAAGTTTGAAGGTCGTCTATTCCAAGGAGCCGGCTTTGGTGCCTATTGATGATATGTCCATTAGCTGCCGTGCGCATTGCATATGCCCTCCCGGCACGCAAAGAAAATGCACACAGCGCCGTCAGGTGCCCGGCAGCAATGCATTTGTGCCATCCGTGGCAGGCCTTATTATCGCGGGTGAGGTCATTAAGGATTTGGTGCAAACAGGAAGCGATGAATGATCGATTCGGATCGCTTGCCATACATGCATCTCAGAGGGAAACGTATGTATTGTATTCCTTTTGTAAATAATGCCTGTATAACCAGAAAAAGGAATAACTGCGTAATTAGAGATAATGTCAAATAAATTTAAAAATATCGTACGATCGTCTGCCCGCAGTAGGTTAAAAAGGGCATGGAGATGGAATAAAGGCGTAATCCTGTACACAGGTGCCGGCAGCGTTTTAGCGGTCGTTGTACTGGTGAGCTTATTTTGGCATCAAAATACGGATGCGGGATTACAGGATGTTATACATATAAGTAACACCCCGGATGCAAGCGTATATGAGGTACATGACTCTGGGGCGGTTCTTATTCCCGAACAATCCTTAGCAATGGGACCTACACCAATTGCAGAAACTCCGGATATAGACGTAAGTCCGACGCCTGATTTATCGGCCACACCGATTCAACCCACGCCGAGCCCCACCCCTCTTGATTTTGACGAGTTGATCGACTTTTATATGCTCGAAGAAGATCGTTATTACGGTGAAGAAGGCTTTTCGTCCAACCATTATGCGTATACCGAAGATGAATTGTATATGCTTGCGCAAGTGATTACGGGCGAAGCGCGGGGTGAAAGTAAAAAGGGCAAGATTGCTGTTGCAAATGTTGTGATGAACCGCGTGCTTTCGCGCGGCTATCCGGGCGATACAATTAAGGCTGTTATTACCGCACCGGGCCAGTTTTCAGGGTATTCCAAGTCGATTAAGCCGACTTCTGCTGCTAAATATGCCGCAAGGCAGGTGCTCGATAGGGAAGTATGGGTTATACCGCAAAACGTTTATTTCTTTAACTCGAACAGACAGGCTGGGGAAGATTGGGGGAGCCATACATATTATACTGCCATCGGAGGGCATTGTTTTTATACCGAAAGCTACAGAGGCCGCAGCAGGAGTGATAAAATACCGCCCGCGCTGTATGAACGTGCTTATAAATGGCCGCAATTTGGTTGTGAGCCCGGGAAACGTGTCTATCGCATACAGTATATGCTTAACAAGCTTGGGTACGATGTAAAAGCGGATAGCTACTTTGGAAAAACCACAATGGAAGCGATTATTGCATTTCAAACCGAGTATAAATTAAAAGCCGATGGGATAGCCGGACCATCGACCATTAAAGCGATTATAAAGGCATATGGCGAAAGCGCATACTGTGCTAAATTTTTATAAAAACCCTTTAATGAAGATTGAACTGCCTAAATTGATATGGTAATATTCCGATATCCTTTTCATGTCGGAGGAAACAGCAATGAGAAAGTATTTCTTGTGCGTAATGGTTTTTACCCTCGCCGCATTGCTGTCAGCCTGCGGCGGTAGGTTAAAAAGCGTTTCAACCCTTGATGCAACACCCACCCCTTCTACCTCGCCTTACCAGCAAATCATGGAAGGCGGAGAGGAAACTTCCTCACCCGAAAAAACACCTGTTCCTAAGGTTTTAAGCGTTGAAGAACTGCTTTCGGCTGCAGAGCTTGAGACGTTTATCGGCTATCCGGTTAAGGCTACATTTGATCCTTTGGAGGTATCGGACACCGGTACGCAGTACGGCAGCTATGAATATGATATCCCGGTTGAAGGTGTCGATATTACGACTACCTTTATCACATCGTTGAGTCTTACACAGAACAGCATGATTTCACAGTCCGAGCTTGAAAAAGGACATGACGCAAAATGGGCGTTTGAGGATTTTAAGTCAACCTTTAGTGACAGGGTTGAAGATTGTACCGTTCGCGGTATCAATGCCTTTTACGTAACCGTAAACAGCGACGTTCATGTTCTGTTTCAGGATTACTACGTCATTGTCACGTTTCGGATAGATGATACCGACTTTGAAGCAAACCTTGAACTCAACAAATCTATAGCTTCTTTCATCATCGATAAGATATCCCTATCTGATGTTTCTCTACCCTAAGCGGACTTGAAAAAAATAGATTTTGCCAAGGAGATTAACTATTGTTCGTACGTATCTGATTGTTTGAACACAGCTTAATATGTGGGAAAGCTAAATACTCTGATACTTAATAAATTGACGGCCGCAGTTCGGACAATAAGGTTCGATTTGCGGCCGTCGTTCAATTTCCCACGGCTCAAAACGCGTTATAGCAAAAGTACACTAACGAATTTAATCTACTCACTAAAAATTGGTTGTTGCAATAACGAAAGATTTTGAGCATCAACGGAATACTATAACCAGTTGTTTTAGTAATAAAGACAGGGGTAAATAAAAGAAATTTATGAAGCTGATTCGTTTTGCGGTTGTTACGATTTTTATAGTTTTTGCAGCCGTTTTCATCACAAGCGGAGTTTTAGATTATCGATTGGATGGAACATCAGAGCCTCTTCCGGATAATAATGTTTCATCAAAGGATGCAGCTATGGATCCGGGCAATCCGGTGCTTAGCGCAGATCGTGAACCAAGCTCGAATAGCGAAAGGTCGATAAGCAGCAATCAGTTTACCTCGGAAAATCCTGAAAGTGCGCTTATTATTTTTACATTTGACGATGGAAATGAATCGGATTATGTTCTTGCTTTCCCCATATTAAAGAAATATGGGATAAAAGGCACCTCTTACATTTCCCCTTATTATCCCGACCATCATGTAAAACACAAATTATCTTGGAACCAAATTAAGGAGATGGATGCATATGGATGGGATTTCGAGGATCATACATACTCGCATATAAATATGGCTGAGTCTACACCTGCACATATCAGGCAAAGTATGGAACAAGTTAATGAGGCGTTTAAGGCGAACGGCCTCAAAATTCCGGTTGCATTAGCTTATCCTTATGGCAAGTTTAATCAAGAAGCAATTGAAATCGTTAAAGAATATCGCGCGCAAGCCAGATTGGCATACTATTCTGATGATTTTGTGGATGTAAACAATGTTGATATCTATCAGATTCCTTGTGTGAGTGCAGATATGAGAACCGAAAAGCGATTGAACGAAAAGAAACGGCTTGTTGACAAAGCGTGTTCCGAAAAAGGCGTAATTGTATTTCGAGTTCATTGTTTATATAGGAGTAATGTTGACGATATGGGTAAAGAAGTTGTACAGACCAGTTCAAAACTCTTTGACCGGTTGGTGAGCTACTGCGTAGAAAAGGGATGTACTTTCACGACGATAAACAATCTTCCATAAGTTGGGGAAAGGGGCCCATTGTAAGAGGGAGAGTGGGTCTGTAAAAAATTTTGCTTTCATAATAGTGAGCTTTTCATCAAGTACATTAACAGTAACTAACCCGGGTAGTCGATAGCACGCATCATAGAAAAACAGCCACAGGAAGGTGCTAACATATTGATGTTTGAGGTGAACAAGTGAAGATACCCCTATATTTTAATATAATTCGGTCTTTTTAGACAAAAGTATGGTAAATTATATTAAAATAAACAAAATATGTATTGACAATCATGTATTTATATGTATAATTTAGTTAGATTTAAAAAAACAATGGGCTATTTATAGTCTCGTTCATAAGTTATCTTCTTGATATTAGCATAACGGCCGAAAGTCCGTGACGCAAAGCTAAAGGGCCTAATGGTGTAAAAGCCGATGGTAGCCAGTTGCCGAAAGATGAGAATGGTTTTAAATACAATTAAAATCATTTTTCCGCAACTCGTATCACGGGTTGCGGCTTTGTTTTTACCGGATAAATAGTCAACTGAAAGAAGGGATGCAATGGGTTTAAGGCTGATAATATCAATTCTAGTTGGGGGCATTGCCGGAGAATGTATGCGGCGGTTAAGTATAAAATTAATAAATAATCGCTCCGAAGAAGTATTGCAAACCCCATTTCTTATCAGCCGTTGGAGCCCGATAGTGTGGATGCTGGTCGGTGCAGCAGGTTGCGGCATTATATCAATTTTAGTTGCCGAGCTTGTTAGCAGTGTGGGGTTCATGGTGTTCTTCATGGCTCTTATATGCATTTCGACGGTTGATGCATGCATAAGAAAGATTCCAAATGAACTGTTGGTTGTACTGTTGGTGGTCAAAGTCGTAACGATCGTAATAAATGCCGATTATACCGGACTAGGTCCATCGCTTATCGGGTTTGTTGCCGGGTGTATTCTCTTCACGATTCCTTCTCAAATAGGTATCGGTATAGGTTGGGGTGATGTAAAACTTGCTGCGGTTATCGGTTTCTGTGTAGGGTGGATCGGAATGTTTGAGGCAGTTGCGGTAATGGCAGTGGCTATGGGGATTTACACTTTATATCTTTTGACTACACACAAAGGATCGCTGAAAACCAAGGTTGCAATGGGACCGCCTCTATCACTTGGGATGATGATAGCTCTCTTGTTCCCATTAGAAAAAATGTTTTCATAACAAAAAAATAAAAAGGAGCAAACAGATGAATTACTTAAAGGCAATTCTAAAGGACGAAGATGGACAGGGCATGGTTGAGTATGGTCTGATTCTTGGGATCATTGCAGTTGCTGCTGTTGCAGTGCTTCTCATATTTGGGCCAAAACTCGTAAAGTTATTTCAGAAGGCGGACGATCAAATAAGTACAATTCCGGGCGTTGGTTAAGATTGAGAAGCTTAACGTAATACAATAAGCAGCCGTAAAATTGCTCATTGCCTTCGCTAGAAGGCAATGAGCTTACCTAACTAAAAGGAATAAGGAAGGAGAAGGCAGTTATGCAAAGATTTCGTCGACTGTTTAAAAACGAAGCCGGCCAGTCTATTGTTGAAGCGGCTTTCGTAATTCCTTTATTTATATTGATACTCTGCGGAATATTAGACTTCGGCTGGATTTTTTCAAATCAATTAATGATTAATAACAGCAGTCGAGAAGGTGCTCGATATGCAGTTGTTCATGCAGATGATGTGGATTTGAAAAGCCTTGTAACAAGCAGGGTTCTGTCGACTTCAGGCATAATGGATACAACCAACCTAACTGTAGACGTTCAATTTGTCGGCAGTGATGATATAAAAGTTACTGTCACCAATAAGATAAAAGTCTTAACACCTATAGCGGGTGTTTTTGTTGCCGGTCAGGAAATCGAGCTGGAATCTGCCTGCGTGATGAGGTTTGAATAAATATGTTATCCGCGTTAAAAAAGGTACTTAAAGAAGAAAACGGTTCAGTCGTAGTATTAGCAGCAGTGGCATTAATCATTGTGCTGTCCGTAAGCGGCTTGGTGATAGATTTGGGGCAGGCATATGTCGAAGCCGGTAACGTGCAGACTGCTGCAGACTCCGCGGCGTTGGCTGCCGGGATGCAGCTGCCGGTTTCTCTTTCTGACAGCAGCGCTATTCAACAAGTGCAATTAACCGCGCTAGAATATGTGCAAAAAAACGGCTTCGATCCGAGTATTGTTTTGTCTGTGGAATTAACAGATGTGTATTCTGACAAGTATTACGGAGTTAAAGTGAATCTTTCCAGCAATGTTCCATATTATTTTGGTCCTATAATAGGCATTGATGACACTACCGTATATAAAAGTGCGAAAACTTTATTAACCCCTGTGACATCTACTGATGCTGCTGTGCCGCTGGGTATCGAAACGGGGCGGCTTTCAACTGTTTTAACAGAGTGTCAAGGACAGCATGTAATCATAAAATATGGCGGCGGCGACGGCAGCGGCAGCTTTTTCGGAGCCTTGGACCTGGACGGGGTGAAAGGCGGCGGAGCAAAGGATTTTGAATCATGGCTTGCTTTCGGATACGGTGGTGAGCTTATCTCCGGTACCGTACTTCCCATAGAACCGGGTAATATGGCAGGTCCGACAACAAGTGCATTCTTAACCAGATATAATCAGTGCACGCACTTTCCCGGTCAGGGTGGTTGTACGATAGATCACTTTGAAAACGATTGTCCGAGGGTTATAACCATCATCGCCTACACAATGGTCAACAGCAGTAGCGTGAAAGTGGAAGGGTTCATACCGTTCGTACTGGAATCGGCTAACGGATATGGTGAAATCGTTGCATCGAAGGTCACATTGCTTACAAATGATGGACAAGCCGCCGGTAGTTTAGGAGGAACAGGGGATTACGGCATTTACAAAGTACGCCTTGTTGAATAATTAGGAGGGGAATTCTTGAAAAAGGTCTATATATTATCTATACTTATGGCCCTTGTTGTGGGTATCGCAGTGTACTCATTTGCAGATTCGCTGCAGAAGCAAGCACAGGTACAGGCAACGCCTATGGGGAATGTCGTAATTGCTGTAGTTGAAATTCCTTCCAACACACTTATTACTGACGATATGGTTATGCTCGTCACACTTCCCGTTCAAAGTATAAGCGCAAGTGCGGCAACCGATATTAAGCAGGTTGCGGGAACGATTGCAAAGTATCCGATATTTGCCGGCGAACAGGTTTTTCACGCAAATCTGTCCGGCAAAGGCGCGGAAAAGGAAACGCTTTCTTACGTACTGGAAGAAGGATATCGAGCAATTTCCATAGGTGTTGATGATATAACCGGTGTATCGGGTTATATCAAAACAGGAGACCGTGTAGATGTAATAAGCAGTATGCTTAAGACCGATGAGACAGGCGCAAGTTATACAATTTCAACTGTACTTGTTGAAAATCTGCTGGTGCTTGAAACGGGGACCGGCCTTCAAAGTGAAGCCGAAAAACTAGGCTACAGGACCGTCACGATAGCCGCTACCCCCGAACAAGTGGTACTCATCAATTATGCTGCAACAACCGGCAAACTGCTTCTTGTACTCAGACCAATCCTTGATGAAAAAATAGTTAATCCTTCGGATTATCCAGAAAAAACAACATCCGTTGTTTCAAATTGAACGAACTACGTTTTATAAGGTGGTAAATGTGCCTAAATATAAGATTTTGATAGCTGCAAACAATGAGGAGCTTCGCCTGTTAATCCGCCAGAAGCTTTCTAATGATGATGAAATTGCAATCGTCGGATTTACAGATATGGGACCCAATCTACTTTCCAAAGTAAAAGGTTACGCGCCGCATGCGGTGTTGCTGGCCCAGGATAAGGATATTCCCGGCATTATGGATATTGCTCAGGGGATCTATCAGGGTTTTCCAGGCTGTGCGGTTGTTTTGCTCACTTCGAATATGGATATCAATCTAATTCATACTGCCATGCGGTCGGGAATTAGGACCGTCATTAAGCTTGAGGATGCCGAAAAATTAAAAACATCTTTGGTACATGCGGCGCAATTTGAGCAATGCCGTACGGTTGAAAACGGCAGAGATCCAAGGGTTATTTCTGTTTACGGCGGTAAAGGCGGTTCGGGTAAAACCACTGTTGCTGTTAATCTGGCGGTCGCATTCGCGCATAACTTACAAAGAACTGCTCTTATAGATTTAAGCCTGAATTTCGGAGATGCTTCCCTTTTTTTGAACGTTACGGCCAAGGATACAATAGCTGAATTGGTACAGGAAAAAAATACATTCACAATAGATGATATTAAAAGTTTCAGCATGCAGCATTCAAGCGGGTTGAGTATTTTATGCTCACCTTCAGTGCCTGAATATGCGGAATATGTTACGGCTTCACATGTCGAAATGCTGATCAACCAAATGAGGCCTTATTATGATTATATAATTTTAGATCTGCCAAGTAATCTGTCAGACTGCACATTGGCGGCATTAGAAAATTCCGACGATATTCTTATAGTATCTAGACCGGACATTCCTAATCTTCGCTCAGCTAAGTTGGTCGTTAACATTTTGCGTACGCTTCAGCAGGAAGATAAGGTAAAACTGGTATTAAATGCGGATTATAAAAGCTCGCTGACTCACAAAGATTTTGAACGTGTTCTGGAAACACCAATATTTTCGGTTATACCGGAGGACTGTAAGACTGCAAGGATGAGTATGCAAAGAGGCATCCCCTTTGTAACAGGCTCACCGAAAACCCCTATTTCTGTTGCGGTGCAAAGGCTCATGTCGCATTGGACAGGCGATAAGAAAAGGGGTAAGAAATGAGTTTATTAAAGCGTCTCGAGCAGCAGCGCGGCGATTCGCCTGTCGTTCAAGGTACACAGGAGGTAACTGCAAAAACCCATTCTCCGGATGCATACGTCTTTGCCAAGGAACGCGTGCGTACCGGCACGATAGAATCTTTGAACGACGAAAAAGATACAAATCCTCAAAAGGTACGAGAAAAGCTGGAGGAGATCATACAACTCGAAGGGGAGAATATCCCGAGATTAGAACGCAGCAGGATAGTAAACGAGCTTTATGACGATATAATGGGGTACGGACCCTTAGAACCACTGTTGTCCGATCCTTCTATTACTGAAATAATGGTGAATGGCCCGAATCAAGTATATATAGAAACACAGGGCAAGCTTAAGCAAGTAGATGTTGCACTGAGGGATCAGGCTCATCTGTTAAATATTATTGAGCGTATCGTATCGCAAGTGGGCAGGCATGTTGACGAGGCCAGCCCTATGGTAGATTCAAGACTGAAAGACGGTTCACGTGTAAACGTGATACTTCCGCCGATTTCGCTTGTTGGTCCTGTTGTGACGATAAGGAAATTTTCAAAAAAACCTTTTACAGCACAGAATCTGATTGATTTTGGTTCTATGTCGCCTAAGATGGTCAGCTTTCTTGAAGCCTGCGTAAGAGGACGCTTAAATGTAATCGTATCGGGAGGCACCGGTAGCGGAAAAACAACATTACTGAATGTGCTCTCAGGCTTTATACCTGAGGATGAAAGAATAGTAACCATAGAAGATGCTGCAGAATTGCAATTAAAGCAATCGCATGTAGTAATACTTGAAAGCCGCCCTTCTAATACCGAGGGCAAGGGACAAATCACAATTAGAGATCTTGTAAGAAATGCGTTAAGAATGAGGCCTGATAGAATCATCGTAGGAGAAGTGCGTTCTTCTGAAGCGTTAGATATGCTGCAAGCTATGAATACAGGCCATGACGGTTCTTTGACAACGACGCACGCGAATACCCCAAGAGACACGATGTCAAGGCTTGAGACCATGGTAATGATGGCGGGCATTGAATTGCCTTTGATTGCAATAAGGAACCAGATTGCTTCAGCGATAGATATTATAGTACAGCAGACCAGACACAAAGATGGTATGCGCCGCATAACCAACATTACGGAAATAACAGGTATGGAAGGCGATATTATAAGTATGCAGGACATTTTTGTGTACGAAACCCAGGGCCAGTTGGATAGCCAAGGTAAATTTAAGGGGCGTTTCAAAAGCAGTGGTATACGGCCCCAATGCTTAGAAAAAATTCGAAGCAATGGCGTTGCGGTATACGAAGACTGGTTTATATGAAATCGCATTGAAAAGGGGAAGTAAACATGCAAATACTGCTGCTGACAATTTCAGTTTCCGTTTTTGCTTTTTTTGCAGCATACATTTTGTTCTCGCTTGCACTGAAGGATAAGATTTATTTTAGGCAGCGCCTTCAGACACTATTTGGCAAGGTTGATTTATTCAAGCCGGCACAGATAGTAAAAAAACAGAAAAGCAAAATACCTGTTTCTAAAGCATTTTCAGAAGAATTGAGTATGTCCGGCATCAGAATGCGGCCGGAAGAGTTCCTCACCCTTTGGTTTATGGGAATCATAATACCCGGTGGTGCGTTAGCGATTTCCGGTGCGCATATCATCACCGTTTTAGCTGTACTTGCCATTTTTCTGATAACACCTCCAATCCTCGTTATAAGGGCGAAAAAGAAGCGGCTGATGCTGTTTGAAGAACAACTTGGAGATGCCTTGCTTTTGATTGGCAACTGCTTAAGATCGGGATTAGGTTTTCAACAGGCGATGTCAATAATCGCTACGGAAATGCCGGATCCGATAGCAAAGGAATTTTCGCGTACTGTTAAGGAGATACAGTTTGGCAACAGCATGGACGATGCATTGGGCAATATGGTAACGCGTGTAAAAAGTACAGATCTGATGCTTACAGTATCTGCAGTACAGATACAAAGACAGGTTGGGGGAAATTTGTTGGAAATATTGGATAATATATCCGTCACAATAAAAGAGCGCCTAAAACTGAAGAAGGATATTCGTGTCATGACAGCCACCGGTCGTATCAGCAGCATTGTAGTAGCGCTTATTCCTGTAGGTATAGCCGGAATGCTGATGCTGATAAATCCGAGTTATATAGAATCTTTTTTTGAAACATCTTTAGGCGTAGGCATGCTGTGCACTTGTGTTGCCATGGAGGTCATCGGCTTTTTGCTAATCAAGAAAATTGTTACGATTAAGTATTAGAAGGGAGATAGAATAATGTTGTTACTTACTTTGAGCTGTGCTGCAATGGCATTTCTAATCTCCCTTTGCTTATTCTCGGATACTATTAAAATAGAGGCTGTAAAGAAACAGCAGTTAAAGCAGATAAGCGGCACGGATCGTTTTGTTTATGATGAAGAATTGCAAAAAAGCTTTTTTAAAAGGTTTTTTGTGCCTGTGTGGGAGAAGCTGCGGATATCGCTATCAAAATTAATAAAAGAAAAACCCGGCTCAGCAAAGCAAAAAGAGGCAAACCAAAGGCTTGAGAATGAAATGAGACTTGCAGGCATGAAGATATCAGCGGGAGAGTTTTCTTTATTGCGGATGATTTGTACAGTAGCTGTTTTATCTATATTTACCTATATAGCGATTCAGATAAAAACGGATGAAGTTATAAAAGTCCTAATTCTTCTATCAGCTGCCATGATGGCGATTCTAATTCCAAGATATATTCTAAAAGCTCGAATAAAATCAAGGCAGCAAAAAATTCAAAACCAACTGCCAAATGTACTTGATGTACTAAGTGTGAGTATTGAAGCGGGCTTGGGTTTTGATGCGGCGTTGCTGCTCATCATTGAAAAATTCAACGGGCCTTTAATCGATGAATTTGCTCAAATGCATAGGGAGGTGCAAATGGGCAGAACCAGGCGAGACGCACTTGCCGCACTGGTGCAGCAAACCAACGTAGCTGAACTGCAAACATTTGCATCAGCTTTAATTCAAGCGGAACAATTCGGTACACCGATTAAAAACGTGCTGCGTACGCAGGCACAGCAGCTCAGGGTGAACCGCAGGCAGCAAGCACAAGAAAAAGGAGCAAAAGCACCTATTAAAATGATGATGCCGACAGTGTTTTTTATATTTCCGGTAATATTCGTCATATTATTGGGGCCTTTGGTAATCAATCTCTTTGCAAAGAAATAGCGAGTAGAATGCTAAAATATGAAAATGATTTAGTACGGTGGTAATCTTAAATACGATACTGTATCGGGAGCAAATAGCGTTTTTAAGCGTTTGATGGGGTTGATGGGAAAAAAGCATTCAGAGCAACGAAGCGCTTTTTATACCTTTGTGCAAACAGGTACACATTTTATGTGCGTTTTTCGATGGATATAGTATACTTATCAAAAGGCAATGTTGTATGAAAAATAACAACACTGTCACCCGGCAAAATAAGTCGGATGGTATAAGACACATACCACATATTGGAAACTCAATCAGGGATTGCTTTACTCAATAACATTGAACTGGGCTATAAACTGACAATACAATAAATGAGAAGGAAGATTGGTATGGCTGCTGAAAACTTCGTTGAACATATAAGAGAAGGACAAGTGCTTGAAGAAGGCGTAAAAAAGCACATGGGCGCTTATCGCGTAAAAGATGTTGATCAGTATGTAGAAAAGCTTCATACGCGTTTAAAAAATATGGAGGCTGTATATCAGGAGAGATTTGAAGAAATGCGCATGAGCTTGATTGCAATGACTCGTGAACGAGATGAGCAAATTGAACTTGTACGCGCAGCCAAGCGTAAGCTTAATAATATACCCGAACTATGTGAACGTTATATTGAAAGCCGGGGTTTAGTTACATTACCAAAGAATCAATACGAAGACATGAAAAGGTTGGAAACGAACTTTAAAACGGAACTCGGTGATCTTTCAAAAAAATATACTTTAATAGAACAGGAGAATGTTCATCTAGTCAATGAACTTAAGGAATTCAAAAAGAATCAAGCTGAAACTGATAACTTAGAAGAAGAGCTGAATATGCTTCGCAGCAGGTTAAGGGAATATGATGCCGTAAAAGAAGAATTAAATCAGGCATTACTTGCATTACGTGACCAATACTCACAACAATTTATTCAGTTAGAATCTCTGGAATCCGTAAATTGCGAACGGGCGGAAGAACTAAAGCAGTTGCATGCAAGATATACATCATTGGAGCTTCAATATCAATTAGCCCAAAACACCGTACAGCAGTTAGAGCAGGATAAAGACTTACGGGATAAAAAGTTGGAAAAGCAACAAGAACGCTGGGATACAGAACGAAACATGTTGATAGGCCGTTATCAGGGAATGTTAAATGATCAGCTGCAATGTATTAAGAGGCTCGAAGAGAATTTCAATTTAACAAAGCAGTGCATGGAAAGGATAACGGAAGCTGAAATTAAACCGAAAACAGACTGTCCGGTGTAGTATAAAATAGAGGCACCCCGCTCTGAGGATGAAGTGCACCCCAAAAGTTAGACAGTATGATACACTGAATAACAGAAGGGGTGCATTTTTGCCGGTATATAACCGGGAAAAAAGCCGGAAATCGTGCCGAAAGTAAATTACTTATCCGATTTTGAAAAGGAGAATTGTGATGGACTTGAGAGATATCATGCAGCAGCGATGCTTTGTTGTCGTCGGAGATACCCTCAACGAAGAAAAATATGCTTATAGAATCAAGCATAGCTTACTGGAAAAGGGCTACGCTGTATATGGTGTAGGCAAAGAGCTTGCGTCTATCGATGACGTGCCGGAGGATATCGATATCATAGACCTTTGCATACATCCCGCGAAAGGAATCAGATTGCTTCAATCCATGAACAAACTCTTCAAGTGCATCGTCATACAGCCCGGCGCGGAAAGCGAAGAAATTGAACAATATCTCAACGATCGGAATATGCCCTATATCCATGGCTGTCTGCTCGTCGGGCTGAGCCTGTATGCGAAGAAGTAGATTACTTTATATTGTGTTTGTGATTACTAACGCATAGACGAATCTCAGTAAACGAAAGAAACGCGCCAATTTTATGCCAAGTTTAGCACCAAACGGAGGGAAGCAGCACGTGGGCACGCTTAACGTATTATCCGTAATGCTCAGCCGCCATTCAAGTCCCTTCTAATAATGGCAAACGCAAAAGCAGGCACCCATTGGGGTGCCTGCTTTTGCATTGGTGCCGAAGGCGGAACTTGATTTCGGTTATCACGCGAGGCTCATAAGCCGAGACCCAAGGGGTTCAGGCTCTGCCTGACGGAGGCGGCCTGACACGAAATCCCAGCCCGTAAAATCGCGTCACTGGCGCGATTTTACGGCAGCAAAGCTGCCGCCAGGGCTTCAAGTCCCTACAATCAAAAGTCCGAAGGTGGGACTTGATTTCGGTCATCGGCATCGACCTACTTGCGCTCCGCGACTGCGCAGGTCGGCTTGACACGAAATCCCGGGGCGGGCAAACGCGTCATACCCAAAGGGCACCACCGATGTCGAGCTGCGCTCGACGTAGTAAGGTTGCAGGCGCGTTTGCTTAATCCGCCCTTCAAGTCCCACAGAATAACAGCAAACAAAAACAACGCCCATAAGGGCGTTGCTTTTATTTGGTGCCGAAGGTGGGACTTGAACCCACACGTTGTCGCCAACAACGGATTTTGAGTCCGTCACGTCTGCCATTCCATCACTTCGGCATGCTGTAAAAAAGATTTTATCATATCGGCACATTGTTTGCAAATCCTATTTTATCAGATGGGTCAGAAATCGACAAAATAAGAAATTATTTCATCGATGGTATTTATAAATTAACGAACATGTCGAATTATGTAAGTAAATAATTTAAATAAAAGTCTTGTAATTTACCATATGTTGGCTTAAAATAAACCTCGAACACCTTATGAAAAGGTATAAATTGATAACAAGTAAATGTGAATATATGTAAATTATAGAATACATGAGATGTGCTGTTTACGAATCCGGAAGGGCGTGTTACCGACAAAAACACGGAATCGCGTTGATGAAAAAACTTGAAGGATGTTATATAACCTATGAGCATGAGAGAACTGACGCTGCATGATGCACTAATCGCAATTTGGGACCGCATAATTTTTGTTGTTCTCTTTTCACTTGTTGCGACGGCAATATCAGCATATGTAAGTTTCAACATTCTTCCGCCGGTATACACTGCAACGACCACCCTGTATGTTTTGAGCCGGTATACAGAAGGCTCTATAAGTTACAGCGATGTCAGCACCAGTACCCTTTTGGTAAGTGATTATCAAGCGCTTGCTTCGAGTAACCGTGTACGCGCCGGAGCTGCACAAATGCTGGGGCTTGATAACTTGGATGGGTTTGAGATTTCGGTTGATACGCAAGACAGCACGCGCATGATCTATGTCGATGTTGTGGGAGTTGATCCGGTTGTAACGGCAAACGTTGCAAATGCGATTGCCGAGAACCTTTCCGCTTGCATGTTAGAGGTCATGAAAGTCGAAAACATCAGCCAGATTGATGCCGCCGTGCCGCCTACAATGCCATCGGGACCGGATGCGTTAAAAAATACAGTTCTCGCGGGGATGTGTGCCTTAGTGCTGTCAATCAGTATCGTTCTTTTTGCCGAAGCGGTCAATACGCGCATTCGCACCTATGAGGATGCGGAAAAACTTTTGAATCTGCCCGTCCTTGCCCAAATCCCCAAAATGAACAAGAAGTAGCAGGATGCACGTAACGGGAGACAGTATGAAAAATTTGATCAACGTTTATGAGATTTTTAGCAGCAAGCCCGATGTTCAGGAGGCGTTCAGCACCCTGAGGACAAACATCCAGTTTTCGAGCGTGGATAAGCCAATTAGGACGCTTGTGTTTACCAGCGCCTTGCCGGCGGAGGGAAAAACAACAGTAGCGCTGGCGTTTGGCATTTCTATGGCTGACGCGGGCAAAAAAACACTGCTTGTAGAAATGGACTGTCACCGTCCGATGTTGGGAAACAGGCTTAATAAAAGGCCTAAGCACAACTGGATGAATGTAATATGCAATAACATATCCGCAGCGGAAGTGGTGGTGCCAACAAAAATAAAAAACCTGTATTTCATGGATGTTGAGCCACAGATGACGCATATTGCCGAAGTGATCGGTTCCAATAAATTCGGCGCACTGCTCGAAGAGCTTAAAAATGAATTTGAGATGGTAATCTTTGATACTCCTCCGCTTGGGCAATTCATTGAAGCTGCTGTTCTTGCTAACCGTGTGGACGGCACGGTGCTCGTAATCCGCACAGGTATGGTTGACCAAAAAAAGGAGCGCGAGGTTATCACCCAACTGGAAAAGGCAAGCGCGCGGATACTCGGCGTTGTTCTCAACGGTGTGAAGGTCGACAATAATGGATACTATCACTATTACAATTCAGAAAGGCGCAGCAAAAGCAAAAAAACGGGAAAGCGTACTGCAACCGGGTTAAGGTAAAGGGAGCTCAGCTTGGATGCGGGTCGCGAAAGAGGAGGGAGCCGTAGGGGGTCCTACGGCGACCGACGATGACAAAGACGTGCGCCGAACCGGCAGTTTTGAGGCGCAGGGGTTCGACTCCCCTTACCTTTAGCGGGAGGAAGCATGCTGGACAGGCATTGTCATATCCTGTACGGGATGGATGACGGCGCAGCGGATCGCGAGGAGTCCATAGCGATGCTAATTGCGGCAAAAGCTGCGGGGGTCACAGACATTGTTGTGACACCGCATGTGAATGACTTGCGCTTTGATTTTTGCCTTGCCCAAGAAAGAAAAGCAGACCTTGCAGAGTACGCAAAAAGTTTGGGGATCCTGCTTCAAATGGGCAGTGAGGTGAATTGGTGCGCACTCTCACAGCTTTTGACGCAAGATAATCCGGCCCTATACTGCCGGGAAGGCACGAACGAGATCTTGATCGAATTTAACCTAAAGGGAGAAATGCCAAGGGACATGATCAAGAAGATTTTTGCACTTCAACGGCAGGGATTACAGGTCATCATTGCACACCCGGAGCGGTATGAACACGTTCAAAAAGAAACCCGGATAGCAAAGGAATGGCGGGATATGGGGTGCTTTCTCCAACTCGACGCCAATGTGCTGTTATTACCCGTATTTAATCCCAGCAGACACAGCGCCGTTGCAATGCTTACACAGGGGATGTATCAAAGCGTCGCTTCCGATGCGCACTGCGCCCGTGATTATGAACTCTTTTCAAAAGCGGTCACTTGGATCAAGAAAAGGTTTGTGGTATGAAAAAAAACAGTACAAAAAAGAAGAGGCCTGTACTGAAGGCTGCTCTGGTAATAACCGCAGCCGTTTGCTGCGCTGCACTGTGCTTTTGTGTTTATCTCTATTGGAATATGCAGAGCATGCAGACTGAGGCTGTAAAGGTAGTCGTAAAAACACCGGAGCCTCTATCGCAAACACCTGCTCCCGCGCCATCACTATCGCCCGTTGTGGGTGTGCCCGAAGATATCGATGAGGATCACGACGATGCGGTTGAAACCCAACAGATAGCGGATGATCCTATTTATGATCTTGACACCATAGATGAAAACATCATCAACATACTTCTTTTAGGTGAAGATACCCGCCCCGGGGAAACAGGGCAGGGCCGATCCGATACAATGATGCTGCTTTCTTATAACCGTGAAAAAAACGAGGCAAGTTTGGTTTCGTTTCTGCGCGATACGTACGTTCATATTCCTGAGCGCAACACATGGAATCGCATCAATACGGCATATCGGTTTGGCGGCATAGGATTAACCATCAATACCATCAACGAAAATTTCGGGCTGGATATTCAGTACTATATTAAGACCGATTTTGAAAACCTGGAGAACATTGTAGAAATGCTCGGAGGTTTGGAGCTGAGCATCACGAAAAAGGAAGCGGCCTATATCAATGCTTCCATGCAAGCAAGTTTGCTGCCTGAAGAAGAAGGAATGTATTTACTTACTGGACAACAGGTGCTTATCCACTGCCGCAACCGCCATACAGGCGACGGTGACTGGGGGCGTACCAACCGCCAGCGTAAGGTGATGCTCGCGTTTTTCAACCGCGCCAAGCAGGAACGAGATGTGGGCACATTGGTTGCCCTTGCGAACAGCCTTATGAGCTATGTAGAAACAAACCTCGATGCAGGCGCTTTGATGCAGCTTGGCATAGATTCCGTTTTTTCTGAGGGCTTTGTATTCAAAAGCGGAGCCGTACCGTTTGACGGCACTTGGAAATACGCAAGTATCAACGGAGCAAGCGTTATAGAGATCGACAGAGATAAAAACGAAAAACGACTGCATCAGTTTTTATATGGCGACGAGTAATAGGGGGAATGTTGCGCTATGGGGATACATGAAGCGTCGGGTGTTAAACCAAAAGATAAGTTTCGTACAAAAGGCCTGTTGCGGCAGTTGGTGTTCCTTTTCACCGATATAGTATTGATTTGTGTTTCAACGGCGCTTGCACTTTTGCTGCGTTATGAATTCGGCATGGGCGGAGACGTAACGTTGCATAGCTTACTTCGCTATTTACCTGTTCATGTGCTCATCTATATGTTTGTGTTTGTGTTCGGCGGGCTTTATCGGGTGCTGTGGAAGTATGCGGGTATGCACGAATTGGCAAGGCTATGCGTTTTATCCGCAATAGGCTGTATCATAACGCACATCGTCAATAGCGTTTTCACATTGGATTTTTCGAGTTCTGTCATATTTATAACCGCGCTGCTCGTCGCCCTGTTCGTCGGCGCCTCGCGCCTATGGGAGCGTACCGCAAGACAAATACGGAGAGATGTAAAAAGCCATTCCGGAGCCGATACAAATAAAAAAAGGCTTATGATTGTTGGCGCAGGCGTGGGCTGCAGCTATGTTCTTAATTTATGCAACAGGGAGAAGGGCTTGCATTCCGTTCCCGTGCTCATTATCGATGACGACCCGAGCAAGCAGGGAATGCGCCTGCAAAACGTACCAATTCTCGGTACGAGCAAAGAAATACCGGTACTTGCGGAGCAGAATAAAATTCAGGAGATCATCATCACCATTCCGGCGGCACATATTGCGGACTCCGATGGATTAATAGGTTTATGCAAGCAGACCATGTGCCGCGTACGCATACTGTCCGTTGCACAGGGGCTCGATGCGCCCCCTGCCAAAAAGACATTTCAACTTAGGGATGTGGATGTCGCTGACTTTTTGATGCGGAACGAGGAGCATCTCGACCTTGTGGGAACAAGCGCCTACTTGACCGGTAAAACGGTGTTGATAACAGGCGGCGGCGGTTCCATCGGTTCGGAGCTGTGCAGGCAGGTCATGCGCTTTTCCCCGAAGCTTCTTGTGGTATACGACATTTATGAAAACAGCTCGTACGAGCTTGAATGCGAACTAAAGCAGGTGTACAACGGCGAATGCCGCATAGAAGTTGTCATTGGCTCCATTCGCGATAAAATGAGGCTTAACGAGGTATTCACACAGTATCGGCCGGATGTAGTGTTCCACGCTGCGGCGCATAAACACGTTCCCTTAATGGAGCAATCCTACGGCGAGGCGATTAAAAACAATGTCTGCGGCACGCGAAACCTATTGGAAGTATCGGAGCGGTTCAATGTAGAACGTTTTGTTATGCTGTCCACAGATAAGGCGGTAAACCCCACAAGCATTATGGGTGCCACAAAACGCATCAACGAAATGATGGTGCAGCTATTCTCCAAGGAAAGCCGCATGAAATGCATGATGGTGCGGTTTGGCAATGTGCTGGGGTCCCACGGCAGCGTGCTACGCTTGTTTGAGGGGCAAATCAAAATGGGTGGTCCTGTGACTGTAACGCATCCGGATATCGTGCGCTTTTTTATGACAATACCCGAGGCAGCACAACTGGTGCTGCAAGCGGGCGCCTTTGCCCAAAGCGGTGCAATTTACGCGCTCGATATGGGGGAGCCAATCCGCATTATGGACCTTGCCGAAAAGGTAATACGTTTTTACGGCTACGAGCCCAATGTCGACATGCCCATTAAAATCACAGGGCTTCGCCCCGGCGAAAAACTGTATGAGGAGTTGCTGTGTGAAAATGAACGCGCGCAGCTTATCACAACGGATCATGAAAGAATATTCGTGGTACCGGCGGTTGATATCGATAAAAAGTGGTTCAACGAACACCTTGCGCTGCTTGAGCAGGAGGTTGGGCAGGGGTTCATGGAAAGCCGTGGAGGCAAGAAGCTTGTTCAAATGCTTATAAAAGAGCTTGTCCCCAATTATATGCCGTCCGACCCTCAACACCAAGTGTGGCACATGGAAAGAACGTCATTAAGCCAAAAGATTACGGGTTAATCTAACATTTGCTGCTTGTGCAGCCTGTGCGATTCGTATCACCCGGGAAATTATTAAGACCTAAGAACACGAGTGAAGAAGCTGCGATGCCTGATGACCGGCCATTGCCGGCGCAGAAACACGCTGCGGACATAACAAAAGAAACACCCGAGGTTAAGCGCCGGGTGCCGGAGGCATTGATTTATGGAGGCACTCCCCAATAATACGTACTGCCTATATTGCATGGCGGGGCGGGAAGACGAAGTTGTAAATTCCCTAATAAAAGCCGGGTACCAAGCGCTTTCGCCAACCGTACAAAAATGGAAGCCGGTAAACGGC
>JAEZKU010000056.1 GCA_023436065.1 Bacillota bacterium | reverse complement strand
ATTTCACGTAGTGCCTGTCTTTCGGGAGATTCGTCCCTTCTTCTCTTTGCCATAAAATAAAACCTCCAAACTGAGTAATTTTATTTTACATCAGTTTGAAGGTTTACACAAACTTTGGGATGCTCCCACTTTATCCCGCCTGAATCTGTGTATGTACAGTATGGTAGTAAAGCGTCATACATAGTATATATTTTTTGCATGATAGAATCCAAATTAACCTGATTGCTGCGGTAATGATATAACTGTACAGAGGTTGCTTTGTTATTTACAAATCCTTGAGAACTGCTGGTAACAGTATCTTTACTATTGTCTTCGTTATCACTCATATTTATGGTTAAAATCACTTTATAGCAACGTCTACACATGATTGTTATACTAATCGCAGTTGTTTTATAGGCTGAACTAAAGCTCTTATTCATGTATGCAAGTACCGGTACATCTCTATTCCCTACATAACCATTACAACCGCTTGTATGTCGATGTCCTACATAGCAAGTATCAGTATGGTCATGGGTGGCCAGAGAGAAAGTATGGAAAGCACTATCAGCAGCATCGGTTGGTCCTGGCGTGAACAACTTCTTTGCAGCTAATGGTTTGCTTGTAGTTATGAAGCTGCCCTGATTTGCATCTACATGTTCTGCATTATATGATTCCAGACCTGCTATCTGCCCTGAGATCGGATGAATATCTGCAATCTCTATATCATATAGCTCTCCTGTCTTGTCTAGTTTCTCCATAAATTCCTCATACATTGGCTTGTCCAGATATCCCTTATCTCTGATGTCATCCACAAGCTGTCTCGTGCCGTCATCAATACAGGTATCTGTATTCTCGTTAAAAATTTGAGCCAGATACTGTAGTGGAAATATTGTAATCAGTATAATAGCTATCATTGCTGCTAATACTCTTCCCGGAAAATCCATAAGTAATTAATTGGCCTAATGAAACTGCCTTTATCCTTTCCTTCACCTTTCATAACATAGGAAAATATTAGTACCATTTCTTTATTTCCGGAGCTCTTGCTCCATGATCGATACACTCATCACAATAAGCCCCTATTTTTGCACACTCCTCCAGACTGTCATAGGTATCATCAAGTATGTTGCTATTATTCGCTAATACTGGGCAATCCGCTTTGTGTGCAAGGAGATACCAGCTCTTCTGCTCGATATAATACAGCGTCTTTTTGATAATATTGGCACTTGCACTGGACACCTTGTTAAACGTATAATTTTTATCCCAACCATACGGATACCCCTGAAAGACCACAACCAGATTGACATCGTCCATGTATTGGGCCCACTCCTTTGTCTGACCGGATGGGAAGGTAAAATTATAAGTAATTCCATTATGTCTGGCAATCATGTTATGTTTGTTCGTATAGTATGACAGGACATTCTCCAATTGGTTGATGATAGCCCCCTTCTTAGTAAGCTCATACGTTTCGTCAAGAAGTAAGAAGCAATCCTGATACTGACTTCTAAAATCTCTATAGCTATCACTGTTTCTGAATTCATGGTAATCTATCTCTTCTATTGAAAGCTCATCTCCAAGTAAATTATGAACATCATTGATGATGATATGATCTGAAAGCGTCAGTCGATATTTGAAGTATTGATCTTCATAATAATAAGGCATCTTCTCAGACCATCTTCTCTCGGTGCACCACTTACCATTCTCATCCTGAAATTCATCATAATAATATATATAATATCCATCCACATCACATAGAAGGATTACCGGAATATAAGCTTCAACAGTCGACTGGATAGCTTCGTCTTCCATAATACCCATAGCAGAGTAGAAGGAATTGAAGAAGGTTGATACTACGCCCTCCTTATCGATTGTATTCGTTCCGAAACTGCCGGAGGAAACCAAAAACTTTACTGCATCTGATGCTGCGGAATCAAGACTACTCTGTAGCTGAGCTTTTTCATTCATTACTCCTTTCAGGTTACCGATTAGAACATCAGTCTTTAGCACTGCTGCCAAGAAGAAGAGCAGAAATATTAATGCAAAATGATAAAGCTTCAATTCAACCCTCCTTACGCTCAATAATGTACCAAAAGTGTTTCAGGATTTATCCATGAACCAATCGATTAAGTGCCTTTACGGTTAAATACTATTTGCTTAATATAATGTTGTGAATCATAGATATAACTTTTCGAATAGCTGGAAGCCGTAATATAGGATGAGTAGGTTTCATAATCGGTCCCTTCGGTTTTAATCAGGTTCCCATCGATAAGAATGGGATACTCACGGTATCCCATTATGATTGCATTCAATTCTTCATCACTCACTTCGTAAATTGTGATTTCATTACTTTGACAATATATATCCCGGTTCTCTATAACCTCATTACTTACCTTATCAATCATGAGATTCATTGTTCTGACCTGGGATACCAGATAATACAGCCCAAATGCCAATAAAATAGCTCCTATCATCATCTCAAAAATATGTGTCAGACCTGATCGCATAAGTACTCTCCTAACTCTTCTGATTAGTACTACATTACTTCTGTGTAAAACAAATTCCCAGAATAACTTTATTGCCCGACCTTATCACTTCAGCATCAAAGATAGCAGTTGGCTTAATATAGTGATCTGTTTCCGAAATGTTCTTAATATCTTTTATGTGCTCATTATTTATGTAATCATTCATAAATTCGGTACCGGTAACTTTAGTAACAACCCTGATATAAATCGGAGCTGTTTCCCCAGCAGTATATTCTCCCAGATTTTTTTTAATGTAATTGATTACCTGGCTACCTCTGATCTCCTCGCCATCATACTTTGCAATATCATACTCTTCATAATCTGTGCACATCTCATCGGAATTCTCCATGATCTTATCCGCAGTACTCTTATAAGTATCGATATTTAACTTGCAGTACAGAATAATGCATGCGACTGTCACTACTGCAAAAAGAGATAACAGAGCATTTGCCGGTAATTCACTATTCTTATGTTTCATATATATTTCCTACCTTTTTCGTAATCAGATTCGGTAATCGAAAGCTAATTAAGGCTGCTGAGTAAAAAGAATATATATAATATCATCATTTTTATTCCTTATAACTTCACCAACAAATGTACCGTTTGGATTAATATATGATGGTTCTGACTTTGATGTCGTTGGTGTGAGTGATACGGATGCACCTAAATTCGATGAGGTATACTCGTAGTTATAATTTGTAGCTGCTGTGCTATCAAGCGTATCCACTCCAATGGAAACAGCCGTATTACTCGCTTTAAGCTCAGCAATTAATTCTGTCAACGCATCTCCCTGAATACTTTTACCATCATATACCGTTAAGTCAAAATCCGTCATTGAACCGATTGTTTTATCAATCTTTGCAGTACTCTTGTCCATGGTTTTTTTATTCTGATTGAAATATCCAGAACCCCACACAATGACCGCTCCCGATAGAATGATTACAAATAAAGTTATTACAATACCTACTACCAATCCACTCGAATTTTTCGTTTTCATATAATCCTCCTTTAACATCTATAAATTTACCATACCGTTCCAAGCATCTCCAGTGTCTGGCTGATCTCATTCATAGAAGAAACCAGGGTCGGAATTACTCCATATGCAAAAAGCAGTATCAGAGGGACTGCTGCCAGCAGATAAGCTCTGTTTGCTCTACGCTTAATTGATTTTTCATTCGCAAGCCTTCGCTTTGAAAGATAACCCTCTCTCTCCATATCAATCTCATGAAAGGCTTCATGCATTGGTATATCATCACACCGTATAAGATTATCAATAATTCTGTTAAGCGGTGGGTATGGTTCATCTTCCTTTAGTTGATGTAAAGCCATCATATCCCCGGAATTAAATTCGTTAATACAGGTTTTGATTGACTGCTTAAATACAACTGCATATGACTCCATTTCGATGAGAATTTGCTTTATGGTCATGCTTTTGTCGTAAAGTAGCATACTAATTAATGCATTAAATTGATTTACCTCATCCTCCATCGCATCCTTGCTTACCCTCGAACTGTATTTCACTAATAAATCCGGTGTATAAAAGGCTGCTATGCATACAATCAGGCTGAAAATCATATCCCAAATCCCAAAATGCTGAGCCTTATATCTTGAAATCCTTCGCATAATTTCCTCAGCCAATGCTTCATAAATCATAGTATTTGGAAATGTCTGCTCTACCCTAAGCTGCTTAAGAAGCTCCTCTTCTGTGATATCATTTATCCCCTGTTTCTGTGAAATTAGCTTTGATGTATAATCTTCAATAACAGCTCGCATTTCGGAATATTGACTCTCATCAGCAGCAGAGGTAATTGTGGATATATACTCCTCATCTACGACCAGCAGCTTTTCTCTGCCTGACCAATTTAGATACAAAGATATACAGATACAAATCAAGAATATACAACCAGCTATCAGATAACTTCTTAGTATAAAATGTCTTGCCCTAATGTTATATCCATTATTCTTCAGTCGTCTTTTTAGACGCTCTACCCTGGTCGCATACTTTTCACAATAATTGTTCATGGCTCTCTTAATAAATGGTATACGATCAATAGCATACAAGTATTTATAATTCGATAGATGGAAGCTTCGATATTCCGAGCTTTTATGCATCACAGTATAGACAACCGAAGTAATTACCAGTAATGCGATATCCAATAGAAAGCCCTCTTTGCCATAATAGAAAGCGTCCATGTTACTCTTGATACTAATACAGAACCATTTCACAATATTGATACAGAATATAGGAAGGATAACAACAACCATGACACCGGTAAATTCCATCTTCAGCCTTTGAAGCTTATCTATCTCTATCTCCAGTTGCTCATATAGGTTCTCAAGATTTTTTATGAAAAGGAATTTTCCATGTATAATCTGATCTCCACGTTCAGCAATCCCAACACATAAACTGACAAATTCCCTTAAATACTTATTGGGAATATTATCGTAATATTCAGTCAGTGCAGCCTCTTTATCATCAGAAAGCAGTAATTGGTAAATCTGTTCAGCAACTACCTTCATATTTGAACTTAAATGATCCATGGAATGATATAAAGCATCATCAACTCTGTAATTTACATAATAATTATGTATTTCATTTTCGATTAAGTGTTGTATCTCCTGATCAAGTGTAATCTCATAATGATTTGCCATTCGTCCCACAATTTCTTTATTCAAAATTATTATTCCGAAGACGGCGGTGATCAATGTAATAAGTTTGGGATTCGTAAAGAAAATCAGAAATAAGATAATTAAGCTGAGACAAAATGATAATAGACATGCTTCCACAGTAGTTTTAGCTACTATTTTACTGTCACAGGGACAAATCAGACGAAATTGATAGGACAGCTTCTCCATATAAGTTCTGGTAAAGGGAATAGCTTTCAATGTTCTGTATACTGGGGAGAAAAGACTGTCCGAAAGATTTTCCTTACCCTTATATCCACGGGTACTTCTCCACAGCATCCGTTTTGTTCTTTCCCTCAGTAATAAGATAGCCATAGCAATCAAATAAACTGTTAAGATGATCAAGAGAATAGCTATAGCTCGTTTATCCATTGATCTGACTCTTGAAAAGAGCTTTGCCAAAGCAACGATCAGCATTTCGTCTTGACACCTCCCTTGCCCGATGATTAAACTCAAGAAACGTGCTTTTTTCCTCAGGAGTTAAATGTTTCATAATCGAGTTGGAGAGTTCGTTACTGATCGGATTGATCATATGATACTCCCCGGCCTCATATATCACAATATCCCTTGTATAATAAGATTTTCCACGAGTCAATTGCTCTAAAAACCCCGCTATTTTATCTAGCTTTCCCTCAACTCCTTTTGCTTCTGATGCCTCCTTTTTCTCCCTGTCAAATGGAATAATTTCTGTAATTCTATCGATATATCTGTGTCCGTCATTATCCTTCACATGGTGGACATCAAGGTTTAGCAGACGCGCTACCATATGTTCTACATCTTCGCTTCCACCATTTCCATAACCTCCTTCAGCAAGTACAAAATAAGATATTAATTCATCTGAGGTAGGCCAATGTCCCGTGGTTATAATACGCTTGGTACCGGCAAGGAGAAGATCAAGTAAATGCTTTGCATGCTCCAGACTTGCTGTTTCTCCAAAAAGAATAGTATGAGCCTCAGAAGCCTTTAATAGCTCTATTAATTTCGAAAACGGCATTTCCGTACTTGGTCTCGTGCCCAAAATGTTCATCTCAGCGTATGAATCGTTCAGATATAACTCAAAATCTGCTTCAATTGTTCTAATCTGCTGCCTCCTGTCGATTTCCCTGACTGCCGCTCTCATATTAGTAGTTTTTCCGGAATTTTGATCACCCGAAAACACAATATTAACGCAGCCTTTGACTGCCCATTTAATCACTCCGAGCGGATATTGGCATCCTTTATCTGTTATCAGATCCTTTAATTCGAATTTGGAGGTACTGCCGAATTTCCGAATAAAAAATGCCCATTGAGATGCATTATACGGTCTGAAAACTGTTACCCGGCTTCCATTAGCCAAATGAGTCTTTATACCACCTTCCGCCGAGGTAAAATGTCCCATTCTCCCATGTTCCGTCAAGTTTTTACATACCCTTGCAATACCGGCGTTCGATTGAAAAGAGAGAAATTTTAAATGAATCGATTTGCCGGAATAAACTACATACACACTTTCATAGGTCTTTGCCTGCCGAAAGGAACCCGTATAGATTTCTTCCTCCCTATAGTGATAATCCTCCGTCGTGATACCGGATATTCCACCTGATATACAGTCAATCGAAATATCCTCCATCACCAGCAGATCAACTACTGACAGACCATATGTCTCTTCGTAGATCCTCTGGGTAAGAATGTTTAATTTATCATCATAGCTCAAGGGTTGATACAATTTATGAAATGCCCTCTTTATATCCTCGTCGTCGATATCGTAATAATACCCTCTCTCATCTGCTTTAAGCCGATCTAAGTCTGTCCGGGAACATATCTCTCGGAACATATTATTTTTCCTATTTTTCTTTTGGAGATACAGCATTATTTCAAACATTTCCGTTGTAGTTAATAAATCCAGTCTGTCAAAGGGAATAGCATCGTTAATCATAACCTCATTCACTTTGAGAATGCCTGTGAGCGAACTTTTAATTTTGGCTGTTACAATAATTTTCTCACAAATATCACCCTGGGAGCACTTTCTCGTAGCATCACTTAGCGCTCGCTTGAGTACCCTACGGCTTTCATAGTCTTTTCTGTTCAGCCTTAATGCCTCAATGTCCATGTTTATGATGTCATTTATAATATTCTTAATCTCAGAACAAAGAAATTGGATCGAAATGACTTGTTCCTCCTTATCATCCTCTTCCGTTTTGCCCTTGAAGATATAGTAGATTATGAGTACCAATACCAGAACAAGGGTACTACATAGGATCCTTTCAACTGTACCCATGCTATTCTACCCCCTATTGTTCCGTTTCATTGACATATGCAACATGCGAGTTATTTTATCTGCTGTATGTATAGAATTCTGAAAGAAATCTGCCTTCTCGTCTCTGGCATATTTTCCATATCTTATATCATAAAGGGTATTTTGAACATTCGATACGATCACATTCTTCCTTTTATATATTAATCCCTCCTTCAGAAATTGAAAGACATTGCTTTCATTCTGAGCATCCATATACTTCGTACAATAGGGTATGACACCTGAATTCCCAACTTTAATATATTGGCTGTATTTTCTTCGGCAATTATAGATATTATAACCTGAATTATCGTCATAGTTTCCGAACAGATAAAACACCATATTATTGTTAGTAATATAATTTCCATACCTTTCAAATAATTTATCAAGAACGTATTTATGCTGGGTTAGGTTAATAACTATCATATCAACTGTACTCATAAGACGCATGGATAGTTCATCATCGCTACTGTTTGAGTCAATAAAAATCAAGTCTACGTAATTGTCAGCTGCCATTAACATCCTTTGTACGGCACCTCCGATATCCCTATCAAAGGTTTCCTTACTCCTGGTTTTAGTTCCCGGCATCATAAGGATAGTAGAATCTAAAAATGTCAGACAGCAGTTTTCTAGTGTTTTATTATCCAGTCTGTTCATATTACTATAAGTGATTGCCATATCAATGCCTATATCTTCAAAAAGTTCAATATCCTCCGATTCCTTATCGACATTGTACCCGATCAGTGGACTTTCAAAGTTATTATTTTTAAAGTGAGTCTGTAGTAATAATACTCGCTTTTTATAAAGCAGACTAATAATTACGGAAATAACATATAGATTACTGGTCTGTCCCTGTCCATGATAAGGTGACCAAAATAGTATTTTACTCATTTATACCTACCTCCCCCTCCCTGCCGAAGTAAAGGCTTTTTTAATCTTTTTAATTTTAATTTGTGGGATTATATCGTGAATTGATCTGATGATGAATTTCTTCATACAAGAAGAGAGCGTTATGAACCTGAAAGATTGTTGTGTTTGACAGTTAATGGAACAGAAATGATCATTATGATCAAGAAATAGATGGTATTTTCTGGTATCATAAGGAAGTTTTACTTTAGAGGACACTCGATCAATGTCATCCGGTGTAATGATCTCCCTAACTAAAAGTATAAATTGATCTGTCTTCCACTCCGAGTTTGATAATAGTGACTTGATCTTATCAATGATATGTGGATAAGTATTCATAACAACATATATAGAATCACATGTGAGAGGAAGTTCCTTGAGTGGACAAAAGCCATAGTTGATGAGAACAATCCCTTTCTGATACGGAAGCAGTTCAGCTTCCTGTGGGCATCGTCGTAAATAATGTATATTACGATAACTTATGATGTCTTTGCTGCTATCTAAATCCATTCCATGATAAATTGCTTTCTTCAGCGCCTCTGAGTCCGAAATATCAATAATCAGAACAGGGTAATTTAACCTCACAAGTGTCCTGCTAAAATAAATTACTATATCAAATGCTTCACACCCGGCAAATCCAACACATATCATATCATCTCATCCCCTCCGCTGCATTTACTACTTATTACTTCATGGCCCATAATCCAGTTCAGCTTCCTTCTTCTCCACTTCATCCAGGTAGGATTCATTATATTCGCTCCTCTGTACCTTTTCTGTTATCTGTTTTGAATCAGAAGAATGATCAGTGACTACAGGTTGATTTGGACTCAGCTTCCAATCTATACTCCTAACATCAGTGTTCATGCTGTCCGCTTGCCTGTTTTCCATCGCCTTACGCACTTCTTTACTGAGGTTATTTGTAGCAGTTTCAATAATATTGGGATTACTCAGGATTAACTGAATTGTAGCCAGACTTGGCTCGTAGGTTGTGAAAGAAGCGTTTTGAAGATTGGGTTCTATATATTTTGAAATATATATTTTTGCTCCGCTATAAAGGTAGGTATCAACGATTGCACTGGACATTCTCAGGATTTCTTCCTCTGCTAACCACAGATAAATAGTCTGATTGTCAGCGGCTATATTCTTGATCATCTTTTTCGTAAGAATAATAAAATCCTCTCCATTTGGGAAAAACAGCCTGACATCAACTGTATCACCACTTAATATATTACCTCCAAGATATATTACCTGATATTCAACTTCTCTGAGTTCTGATGCCACGGAATTTTTCGTGACCATCGAGCGCATAACATAGGTCTCCTTCGGTATATCTATTAGCGCAAGTGTTCCAATCTCCTTCTCCGTTATATAGGTATCCTGAGATTGTGATGAGTACACTCTTCTTTTCTCCACAACATCATTGGATAGCTCTTCTCCTGCCTTTATTTCCCTCAACGAGACATAGACGCTTCTTTGATTTTCCTTAATATCGCTCTTTGCTTTTTTTAGTAAGGAATCGTACTCTGCTTTTATCTGATTTGTAATAAGATATGACGTTATCGCTGCTGCACCACCAATTACTACGATACAGATCAAGGCTACAACAATATATTGCTTTGTAGTCCTTTTCATCCTATTATGAAGTTTCACATTGAGCCCCCTATTCTCTGATCAATGAAATAAAAACAAAGAAGAACTGTAGCAACTAACAATAATATGTAAGTCGTACAAATAAATACATGTGTGCTTTTGTTATTCCTGGCTACTTTGCGTTTTCTTATTCTTATATACCTACCCTCAATACATCCCAGAATCATTAATAAGAATAGAAAAAGCAGTATTCCCAATATTGTAATCAATAACATCCGTAACGCTGCTATTTCCCACACGGATGAAGCACCTTTTTCCTTTTAACTTGTTCCAGTTTTCGAATAATGATATATGTTGCCTTTTTGACAGATTGCATGTACGGATAATTTGGATTATCAATATCACAGGAATAGTTGCCATTGATAAAATCGAGAACATTACCGCTTTCATAAGCGACATGATAGAGTTCATTATAAGGAATAGCAATGATATTCTCACGAGGAATATGATTTTCTTTAAAAAGTGACAGGCCGCATTTGCTTGCTTTAGGATCATAATTACTGATAATAAAGACAGCCTTTGGAATTAATGAAGAATAGTTTTGAAAAAAGTCATTCAGGACACTTTCCTTTTGGCATAGATTTATTACGATGAGATCCGCTTCCTCCAGAATGAATTTTGTACTTAGACTATTGTTGCTGGCTGTGTCTATAAAACAAATATCAGCACATTGATCTGTCATCTGAAATATAGAATAGATGCAATGATCAAATTCATAATCGAATATCTCATTATGTATTATTTTGCTTTGGGGAATATAATAGAGATGCTTACGAATGATTTCTTTCAGATAACCCTTAAGAATATCCGGTTTATAATCTCCGCGATAGATCTTTCGCAGCAAACCTTCTATGCCATTACCATCATAATAATTTGTACCTACTGAATCATGAGAATTATATTTTTCTCGACAATGATATGCTTTACCCAAATTGTGACTCTGTAGGCGATTTTCCATTGCAATGATTGAATAATGAAAACGATTGACACTGGCAACACTAATGGCTGCAAGATTTTGAGATACTGAGCAAACCGCACCGGCATTGCTCCAGAATGCTACTTTCACGAAATAACCTCCTTAGATTTTATAAAGATAACGGGAATTTTTTGAATACAGAATATTTGAGTAATAGAATGTCAATGAAATAAAGATATATATATGATAATTCATAATTCTTCTATTGTAAATCTTTTCTTTTACATAAAATGTAACAGTCTTTTATACATTTTTTGTATATATATAACAAATTCACCTTATAAAACCCATATTTCGCCTATCAATTATTGTAATTGCTATTCAGCCATGTTATGATGACTCTGCTATGACTATCAGTCATAGATTAATCAGGTTAGAACGATTGAGGATAACATATCGATTGATTCCTTCTTTACTACATAAAGAAGGGGGTGAGGCTTATGACAGTATCAGAAGTACTTAGTCTTCTTATTTTGACATTTGCAATTCTCACCTATTTAGATCAAAGATATAAAAAAAGATAGTTATCCTAAGTTGCACGCTCGAGGATAACTATCTGACGCTGGAATCAATCGACACTATGTGTCCTTGATTTTTCTAACCTGATTATAACAGACTATACTTTATTTTACAATAGTCTTAATATAAATTATGTAATCATATCATATTATGTAACTGAACAAAAGCGACTTTATCTCATCTACATCTGCAGCATCTGATTCAGTACAGCAGTCATGTCCTTGATTTCCTTGATGGAATCCTTGATGGCGATGATATCATTGTTTTCACTCTCAATTGTTGCCAGGATCTCTTCGTTGGAGGCGGAATGTTCCTCTGATATGCTGGCAATACTCTCGATGCGTTCCTGTACCTGAATGAATTTCTCTAAGATAGTATTGATCATCTTATTCTCGGTCGCCAGTAATTCGAAGGTCTCGTTGACTGCCTTCTCTACATCCTTAAAGTATTCTCCCACCTCATACAGTACGATATTTCCGTCCTCTACCGCCTTCTCACCCTGAGTAACCTTCTCTACTGCTGAAGTAGAGTTCGTAGAAATTACCTCTGTGATTTCCTGGATGCTCTGAGCTGTCTTCGCACTTTGTTCAGCCAGCTTTCTTACCTCTCCTGCAACCACCGCGAAGCCCTTGCCGTGTTCACCGGCTCTTGCTGATTCTATGGAAGCATTCAGTGATAATAGATTGGTCTGTTCGGAGATACTCTCGATTCCGGCCAGAAAGCTATTGATCATCTCGATATTGGACTGCAATTCATTTACTGTGGCGAGCGCTGCTCCCACTGCCTGATTGATCGTATTCATCTGAAGCATCATGGAGCCAATCTTCTCTGTACCCTTAGCAACCTTCTGGGAAATCAGGTCTGAGTTCGTGGTAATCTTCTCTGCGATTAGCTTTGTAGAGTTCACTTCCTCCACAGCAGCGGTCATATTCGTATTGATATCATAGATACTCTCCGCTTGATGCTCGGTTCCTCTTGCTACCTCATTCATCGTATTGGTAGTTTCCTTGCTGGATTCCACGATGGAATTCATATTTTCATCAAGAGTGGTTACATTCTTAATCAATACGTTAGAGGTTTCTCCAACCTTCTCAAAGGTGTTCTGCAGCTTAGTCAACAGCTCATTCACCTCCTGCTCCTTCTGTGTAGCCTTCATGATGATCTGACTCCCCCAACGATTAGAGAAATAGATTACGATAAACATACTATTTATCATAAGCATAGAGGAAAACAGGAAGCTGACAGGACGTTCTTTCCCGAACAGGATGACACTGTCAATATAATATATGATCAGATATACGGCATTAAGGATAACGCCATAAGCAATCAGTAGTTTAGAGGAATAGTAGAGACAGAGAATTACGATAGAAGCAGCTATGGTGAAATTCGTTCCCTGATCGGTTGGGTCTGTGATCAAGGCCAGGATGGATGCCGCCAGGATAACCACACTATAGAGAAATCCCTTTACCCTGCTTGGTATCGGAAGAAAGAACATGACAATGACAAATCCTGCGGTTCCGAATACCGGGATTGACAACTCCAATCCCTCAGAAAAACTCTTACCTGCAAAGTTATAAACTAGGGTCAGAAGACACACCGCGAGGATAATACAGGTACATACAAAATCCGCTTTTTTAAAATTATAAATACTTTTGCTCATAACTAGTCAGTCCCTTTCGTATTTATGTAATTTGTTCATATAACATATTATATGACAAATCTTACCTTATTTCAATAATTATTCCACTAATTCATCAATTTATGTACTTTGTCATCTCAATTATCACATTTACGCTATGATAGTTTCACAAATCATGATAAATGAAGGGGCTACTTCAAAAGGTAATCGAACAGAAAGTAAAAAGTATCTGTAAATGACTGCACTTTTGAAATAGCCCCTTGATATTAATTCAATGTAAACTATTATTGTTCCTTAAGAACTCTCTTTAAGAATTCCTTGGTTCTCTCCTGGGTCGGATTGTTGAATATCTGCTCCGGTGTTCCCTCCTCGGCGATGACTCCCTTGTCCATGAATACGACACGGTTAGCCACTTCCCTTGCAAATCCCATTTCATGGGTAACGACAAGCATCGTCAGACCACTTTTCGCCAGATCCTTCATAACCGCCAGTACCTCGCCTACCATCTCCGGATCGAGCGCAGAAGTAGGCTCATCGAACAAGAGAACATCAGGCTCCATGGATAATGCTCTGGCGATGGCAACTCTTTGCTTCTGCCCGCCGGAAAGCTGCTTCGGCTTCGCATTGACATATTGATCCATACCTACGACTGCAAGATATTTCTTAGCGATTGCCTCAGCTTCTTCCTTTGAACGTTTTAATACCTTGATCTGTCCGACGGTACAGTTGCTAAGTACATTATGGTTATTGAACAGATTGAACTGTTGAAATACCATTCCGAGCTTGGTACGGTAAGCATATACATCATGCTTGTCATCCAGAATATTCTCACCGTTATAGATGATAGCTCCGTCACTGGGCTTCTCCAGCAGGTTGATACAACGGAGAAGAGTTGACTTACCGGAACCGGAAGCACCGATAATACATACCACCTCACCTTTGTTGACGGAGAAGTCTATGTCCTTCAGAATTTCATTCTGTCCAAAGGATTTTTTCAAATGTTGAACATCAATTACTCTTTCCATGCTATCCTCCATTTCTACCCGCGAAGCTTCTTCACATGATCTTCGGGACGTTCCACCTGCATCTGATTACCGGGAATGACAACGAAATTCTCGGGTCCTTCCATCTTACGCTCAATCAGACGAAGAATTCTTGTTACAATCAAGGTCATTACCAGGTACATAATACATGCGACAGTGAAGGTCTCAAAATATCTGAAGTTATTGCCTGCCACGGATTTTGCCTGGAAGAACAATTCCGATACAGAGATAACATTCAATACGGAAGTATCCTTGATATTGATAACGAACTCATTGCCGATGGCCGGTAAGATATTACGAAGAACCTGCGGTAATACGACATTCAGCATGGTCTTAATGTGGTTCATTCCGATCGCGTGGGCCGCCTCAAACTGCCCCTTATCGATGGAAATGATACCGCCGCGGACGATTTCTGCTGTATATGCACCGGTATTGATGGATACGATAAATATCGCTGCTGCCGTGCGGTCCATATCAATTCCGAGTGCCATGGCAGATCCGTAATAGATTACCATTGCCTGAACGATCATAGGAGTTCCGCGGAAGAATTCCACATAAGCGGTCAAGATAGCATTGATAATATTTAATAAGACTCTTTTGAATCCTTTATCCGGCATAGGTATTGTACGGATCGTACCGATCAGTAAGCCGATACAGGAACCGAGGATAGTACCTATGATGGAGATAAGTAAGGTTACCCCTGCTCCACGAAGGAACATAGGCCAATTTTCAGTAACGATTTGAACAAACCAATCCCAAGACATATTACACCAAGCCTTTCTTATTTATACATTAAGTGTCAGCTCGCTGACACTTTCGCGCCCGAGCGGGTTGCGCAGCAACAACTTCCTCTCCGCGAGGTGCGCATCCTACGGAGTATTTTTGTGTAATAGGATGTAACTTCCTATTACACAAAAGTATAGAGACTGCCCAAAGGTTTCTCAGATTTGGACAGCCTCTAAGGTTCACAATTATTCAGCTGCAGGCTGATTTTCGATAGCAGTATCCATAATGCTGATGCGATCATCTTCTGAAATACCTGCTAAGATTTCATTGATTTTGGAGGTATACTCACTTCCCTTTTGAATACCTACTGCAATTGCAGTATCATCGGGAGATGTCTCAAATCCATCGGTGAACTGAACCATAGCAAAGTTGTCATTCGCTGCTGAAGCACTGACACCCTCAGGACGTTCGGATACATATCCGTCAATCACACCGGATTCCAGAGCAACTCTCATCGCCGGGAAGCTCTCCATAGCAGGCTGTATCTGCACTCCGCCGATCTGTTCAATTACGCTATAGTGGAAGGTATTAAGCTGGGCAGTGATCTTCGCTCCTGAGAAATCCTGGATGGAGGTAGCACCTTCATATGCTCCGCCCTTCTTTACAACCATAACAAGATCGGATTTATAATAATTATCAGAAAAATCGATCGTCTTCTTACGTTCTTCTGTCGGTGACATACCTGCGATGATTGCATCGATCTTACCGGACTGTAATGCCGGAACCAGACCATCCCATTCTGTCTTTACGATTACCAGTTCTTTGCCTAAGCCCTCTGCAATCTTCTTTGCGATCTCAACATCATATCCTCCGGCATATTCTGCACTTCCCTCGATGGCTACTGCACCATTGGATGTACCTGACTGAGTCCAGTTAAAGGGTGCATATCCGCATTCCATTCCGACACGGAATTTGTTGTCGTCCTTCTTCGCACAGCCTGCAAGCATCAGTACAGCCATCGCAAGGACAAGAATTACTGCAATTTTCTTCTTCATAAATTATCCTCCATCACTATAATCTGTTTCTATAAGACCTATCTGCCAATTTATATGGGGCAGAAGCTTTCCAATATCAGTATCTGCAATTATGTACTCTGAGTATCCTTATTTCATGGAGGAAACTTCCACGAATTCCAAAGGTTTTTAATTCATAGGGCGCATATTCCTTTGAACTAAAAAAACCTGAGGTTCACTCAGGTTATACTTCATTGTCCGCCTAAGTCCCCAATATCCCATATGAGATAGCACAACTTGGAAAGCCGGGTCGCTAACCAAGACAGTCCTGCAGCTCTTAACTACAGACCCAGCATATGGTACTGAGTATACCATACACTTCGGCGACATTTCCTTCTCCGTAGTATCACAGCTTCTCAAGCTCCTCTACAGACTGTTAAATATCGCGCCTCTACCTCACCTTTGATAGTGAGGCCTTATGAAATTACGCTATAAGTGTACAACAACACTTGATTTGTGTCAATTAGAATTAATTATTTCCAATTAAAATCTGCTCAACAGTGCCAATCTCTGAATATAAATCTTACTTATCACTGTCATAGAAGCGAAACGGGAGGAACCCTGATTCATGCTCCAGGTATCCCTCCGATATATCATACTCTTATTTATTAATATCTGTTATTGCTTTCGCAAGCTTAGTCAGTGCCTTTTCAAGAATTGCCCTGGGACAGGCTATATTGATCCGCTCAAAGCCTTCTCCCGACGGACCGAACATCACGCCGCTGTCCAGCCAAAGACCTGCCTTATGCACAATGAGCTCTTCCCTTTCCTCTTCTGTCATACCCAGATCTCTGAAATCCAGCCAGACCAGATAGGTACCCTCCGGTTCGATCAGCCTGATCTGAGGCAGATGTTCCTCCAGAAAGCCTTTGAGATATCGAATATTATCAGACAGGTATCTCATCAGTTCTTCGTACCACGGTGTCCCGAATCTGTATGCAGCTTCACAGGCTGTCAGACCTATGGCATTCAGCTGACTGTAACCTGCTGCGTCAATCTGCCTGCGGAACTGCTGCCTCAGCTTATGATCAGAGATGAGGATGTTGGATACCTGTAGCCCTGCCAGATTAAAGGTCTTACTCGGTGAAGTACAGGTAATCGTCCTGGACTGAAACTCTTCGCAAATATCTGCAAATACCTGGTGTCGATGTCCTTCGTATACAAAATCCATATGAATCTCATCGCTGACTATTAACACATCATGCTTGATACAGATCTCCCCTATACTTTTCAGTTCATCCCTTGTCCATACCCTACCGACCGGATTATGAGGATTGCACAGCAGGAACAATTTAACCTGATTATCCACGATCTTACGTTCAAAATCCTCCAGATCCATATGATATACACCATCATCTCCAAGAAGGAGGGTATTATCCACAAGCTTCCTCTGATTATCCTCAATTACCTCTTCGAAGGGATAATACACCGGCTTCTGTATCAGAATGGCGTCACCCGGTTTCGTAAAGGCTTGAACAGCCATAGCGATAGCAAACACCACACCCGGTGTCTTTACCAACCATCTTCGGTCAATATTCCAACCATGCTTCTCCTTCATCCATTGCTGCAGTGCTTCGAAATAGCCTTCCTGTACTTCACTATAACCGAATATGCCGTGTTCGACACGTTCATGTACTGCATCCAGTATCTTCTGGGACACTCTAAAATCCATGTCTGCGACCCATAAAGGAAGGATATCCTCCGGCTTACCCCGACGCACGGCAAAGTCATATTTTAAGCTGTTGGTATTTTTACGATCAATTATCTTATCAAAATCAATTTCTTTTATATTCACTCCATTACCGGAGTCATTACTCAAGCCATCGCTTACTCTTTCGCTCATTCTATTCCTCACCTTCCTCGAAAATTCTTCTTAATTCCTCCAGCAGATCCCCGGTGTCTTCAATCCCCACCGATAGACGAAGAATTCTGTCTGTAACTCCGTTAGCCGCCAGGACCTCCTTCGGTACATCTGCATGGGTTTGGGTGATCGGATAGGTAATCAGTGTCTCAACCCCACCAAGGCTTTCAGCGAATTGAATTAACTTCACGCGATTCAGAATATTTACAGCCAACTCCGTAGACTCTGTCTCAAAGGTAATCATACTGCCGAAGCCCCTCGCCTGACTCTTACAGATCTCATAGCCCTTTGTACCCGGAATTCCCGGATAGTATACCTTCGTGACTTTCTTCTCCTTCTGCAGCCAATCCACTATTGCTAAGGCATTCCTTTGTGATGCCTCCATCCTGAGCGCAAGTGTCTTAATCCCCCGCAGCAGCAACCAGCTGTCAAATGGAGCTAAGCCGGAGCCTACTGTCTTTATGATAAATCTTAATTTCTCAGAAATCTCTGTCGAAGAGGTAATCACAAAGCCTGCGATTGTGTCATTATGACCTCCCAGATACTTGGTTCCGCTATGCAGAACTATATCCGCACCCAAATCCAGTGGATTCTGGAAGTACGGTGAGAGAAATGTATTATCCACGATAAATAACAGATTATACTTTTTTGTAATCTCCGCAATTTTTCGGATGTCTGTCACATTCATCATCGGATTGGAGGGCGTTTCGATCAATACCGCCTTGGTATTCTCCTGAATGTAGGGCTCGATAGAATCCCTGGAGCAGTCCACATGACTGAAGGTGATACCGTTTTTCTTACTGATATGGTTAAACAGACGGATACTGCCCCCATACAGATCACTGTCCGTGATAATATGGTCTCCCGGTGCAAAAATCTCCATCAAAGCGGTAATAGCAGCCATTCCACTGGAAAAAGCCAGCGCATCTTTACCGTTTTCCAGAGCTGCTACCACTTTCTCCAGCTGTTCTCTGGTCGGATTCTGCAGTCTGCTGTAATCATACCCGGTACTTTCACCCACTCCTACATGGGCAAAGGTCGCTGACTGATAGATCGGGAAGCTGACTGCTCCCGATTTATCACAATTTGGTCGAGAACCATCTCCATAGATACATTTTGTTGAAAATTGATATTCCATATTCTACCTCACTGCTCCTTACCTGTTTGAAGAGTATATAATTATTACGATTTTTCAGATATTATAGCATCGCGCAGGCATCATGGCTATTATATAAAAACGATAGCTGGTTATAAGAACATCATATAACCAGCTACTCCTCATAGTATAAGTATATTTACTAATTCTGCAATATGGAATCGTTCATACTGCCTGTCCGATACCCTCCAAGATCCATGGTAACATAGGAGAAGCCCAGTTTCTTAAGCTTTTGATGAATAACCTCAGTCACCGGCTGTGTATGTACCATTTCCAACATCTTAGGGAACTCCTCCTTCGTTATCTCAATTCTTGCAATCTTGTCATGAATACGGACCCGTACCTGGCGAAAGCCCAGATCCAGCAGAAGCTGTTCTGCTTCATCCACCATGTGCAGCTTTTCCTCTGTAATTTCCTCTCCATAGACGAAGCGCGAGGACAGGCAGGCAAAGGATTGCTTGTTCCAGGTGGATAGTCCGAGTTCCTTTGACAGAATCCGGATCTCATTTTTATTTAAGTCTGCCGCTCTTAACGGGCTTAGTACCTTCAACTCCTTCACTGCCTGCAGACCGGGACGGTAGTCTCCGTTATCATCAATGTTAGAAGCCTCTGCCACATAAGGAATATCCTGTTGCTTCGCAATATCCCATATCTTTGTGAACAATTCGGATTTGCAGAGGTAGCAACGGTTAACAGGGTTATGAGAAAAGCCTTCTATCTGCAGTTCCTCTGATTCGCAGATGATATGTCTGATACCTTCTCTCTCGCAGAAATCACTGGCTTCCTTCAGCTCTCTCTTAGGGAAGGAGCAGGAGGTCGCGGTAACTGCGATCACATTGTCTCCAAGCAAGTCATGTGCAACCTTTAATAAGAAGGTCGAGTCGACCCCTCCGGAAAAAGCGATTGCTATCCTTTGTCTTTGTTCTAAATAATCCTTTAATACAGTAAGTTTTTCCTGTGCGTTCATAGTCTTTCATTTCCTCCCATACCTTGACTTGTGTGATATTACCGGCCAATCCTTAGCCGATCGTTTTATAATACCTTATCACGGAATTTTAACAATTCCTCGATGTATCTCTCTCCTAATCTGCTAAGTGGCTGCTTACTGCTCTTGATATAGCCGATACTCATCTTCTCCTGTGTATTTAATGGAACTGCTTTATAGCTGTCACCATTCAGCTCCTCGCAGATAATGCCCGAACATAAAGTATAACCGTTCAAACCAATCATCAGATTAAGCAGGGTTGCCCTGTCATCCGCCTTAATGATTTGCTTATAATGCAGAGTACTGAACACCTCTTCGGCGAAATAAAACGAATTATTAACCCCCTGTTCAAAGGACAGACAGGGATAATCCTTCAGATCCTCAAAATCTATTACACTCTTGCCGGCCAGAGGATTATTCTTCCACAGATACACATAAATACTGCACTGGAACAGCTCTGTATATTCCAGTTCATAATCCCTGAATATCTTCTCCATTGCCTTGCGGTTAAACTCATTCAGATAGAGTATCCCCAGTTCGCTTTTCTGGTTCCTGACATTATCGATTACCTCATGGGTCTTTGTCTCATGGACTGCAAACTCGTAATCCTCCATACCGAATTCCTTAGCCATCTCGATAAATGCCTGAACGGCAAACGTATAGTGCTGCATGGAGACACTGAATTTCTTCTTCGGATTTTTGTTGTCTATGTATCTCTCCTCAATCAGCTTATATTGCTCAATGATTTGTCTGGCATGTCCCAGGAATTCTTCCCCCTCCGGTGTAATGACGATTCCCCGGTTGGTACGCTTGAACAATTCGACTCCGATCTCTTCCTCCAGATCGCGTATCGTACTGGACAGACTGGGCTGAGTAATAAAAAGCTCTGTTGCGGCTTTGTTCATCGATTTATTATTCGCAACACAAACCGCATACCTTAACTGTTGTAAAGTCATAAATCATAATCCTCCAAGAAATGATGCTGAACTCCTTTTTGCTTATAAGCAATCACAGTATCCAGATTCACATTCTCAATGCTTCGAAAAATATTACCCTCGACATACGGATTCGTTTCCTTCAGCTTCTTAATCAGATTCTTGATTTCCTGTCTCTTAGAACCGGTATTACCGTCACTGCTGCCAACGGTACAAGTATCTGTAAACCGACAGGCACATTGGATAAAATGCAGATGATTATATTCTCTCCAATGCTTAATATCCTCTTCCCGGATCAGATACATCGGTCGGATGAGCTCCATTCCTTCAAAATTCGTACTGTGGAGCTTCGGCATCATGGTCTGAATCTGGGCACCGTACAGCATTCCCATAAGAATTGTCTCTATCACATCATCATAATGATGACCCAGGGCGATTTTATTGCAACCCAGCTCCTGTGCCTTCCGGTACAGGTGTCCGCGTCTCATTCTGGCACAGAGATAACATGGAGATTTTTCCACCTCAAATACCGCATCAAATATATTCGTTTCAAACATTGTAATCGGAATTCCCATAAGCTTGGCATTGGTCTCGATAATCTCCCGGTTAAAATCACTGTAGCCCGGATTCATTACCAGATAGACAACCTCAAAGGGAAATTTGTTGTGTCTTTTCAGTTCCTGAAACAGCTTCGCCATCAACATAGAATCCTTGCCTCCGGAGATGCAGACCGCAATCTTATCACCTTCCTTAACCAGTTCATATTCATTGACTGCTTTTGCGAATTTCGTGAAAATAGATTTATGGAATTTCTTTCTGAGACTCAGCTCTATCTCCTCACAGCGGCTCACTTCATCAAAGCTTTCCTTAAGCCAGACTCCGTAACCTCCTGTCAGATTATAGGCTTCGAGGCCCTTGGAGGATAGCTCTTGCGCTACCTCCTCGCTTATGATGCCCTTCATACAGTATATGATGATCTTTCGATCCATCGGTAATTTCTCAATATTTTGTGTGAGCTCTTCTGTGCTCATATTCACGGCACCCGGGATATATCCATGGTTAAATGAGATTTCATCCCGGATATCCACCAGCAGATATTCCTGAGCAGATAATGTCTTTAACTGCTGTACCGTGATTTCTCTGTTATTCATCTTGTTCATTGTACTATTCCTTTAGCTAAAATAGATGATCAGGGGAACCATTACCGTGATCTGAAAATCAGTTTAGCATAAAGCTCTCCTTATTACTATACTTTTTCTATAGATTTAATAGGATTTATTTAATCCTAATAAATACAAGCAAATCAGCAGACAGGTCGGACCCGGCTGTCCCCTCGCTGCCACTGACAGAGTTGGCCACCAAGGTAATGACAGCCTTTTCATTTTCCCTTGTAAAGGTCATGTCCTTCGTAGGACGGCTGATCTTCTCGGATGCTTCCTTAAACCGTTCATATATCTCATCAGTGTCAAATGAAAGTATTTCCCCGCCGTCAGCGCCTTCAAGGGTGATAAACTGACCTACTCCCGTCCTATTCGTATATCGTATCACATAAGATGCTCCGTTAATTTCAAACAGACTACTTACGATTTCGGGTGAGGCATTGTAGATGTTCAGCTGCAGCATCTTATCAAACCCTGAGATCGAAACAGGCTCTTCTGTATTTCTGCTTATATAAAAGCTCTGGTATACGCTGTCTGCCCCGCCATACTGAGCGAAACCGAAGGTTCTCTCAAATTCATAGGTACCTGTATATGTTGAAAGATATGGTAATTTCTTATCATATCCCATACGGATGATATAATCAATAGATTTTATAATAGCTTCCTTATCCTCTTCTGATATATCTGATCTGGGTATGATAACCCCTTCTGAAAGCATATTGTTTCTCGTAAGCGCAGCTTCCAGCCTGTTGATTTGATTCCATTTGCTTACCGTAAAGGCATCCACAGGCGGTATGATAGAGAGGAGCGCCATTCCCATCAGGATAGGTGCTATGACACCGTTCTTGCGTACCGGTAAAATGCAGAAGCAGATGCCGGCAATGACAGCAAATACTCCGAACAGGATCACATAATAGCGCCCATAGGTGATACCGGCCTCTGATATCTTTAATATAGAAGAAACGGTTTGAAACAAAACCAAAGGAATTAATACCTTGGGAAATATCCTTCGGAAGTACTTTGCAAACGAATGATGAATGGTACTTGCCAGCAGATAGACAACAATCACCGTGATGGAATAGGAAACCAGCATCGGTTCCATCAGGTTATCCGTCCAGAACTCTCCGCGGATATTGATGATAATATAAAGCAGCAGGATAATCGTAAATACCGCTGTAATCGGTATTACCACATATGAGATCAGTGAAATCAGTAATTTATTCGGTGTAATCATTTTCTCGATATAGGTTCCGGATTGCTCCTCAATCGTTTGAACTGCTTCCTCTGTCTTTGATGTGCTGTCTTTATTAACGAGCAGCTCCCTCTTACCCGGATAGACCGGAATTATGGTAAGCAGGTAGGTAGGTGCAATCATGATTCCGATGATATTCAAGGCATGTAAGAGGATTTGGTCATCCAGCCTTGTGATTAAAAGATTGATGGCACTGATGATCAATACGATCCCAAGATATAGGACTCCATCGAAAAGCAGAGCTGTAAAAAAGCCTTTAAAGACAACAAGGAAGCTTTCGTTGAAGTTATAGCTGCTCCTGATTACCGGAATCCATAAAAATGCAATCAATAGGACAAAGAATAACACTATGGTACGAACCGAAATCTCAGTATCCCACTTGTCATCACGAATGCTTAAGTAGTACAGCACTGATCCGGCTACGGAAATCACTGCAAAGATCAGTCTCAGTACAGGGTTATCAAAAAATCTTTCATAAAGCATCTGCAGCACAACAAAAGCTGCAGCCCCAACCAGAAAAGTTATCAGTAAATGTGTATAAACAAGATTATCTTCTGATTCAATTCCTATTGTATTGGATGCAGCGGCAGCGATCAACAAAATGATTGTCAGCGGAAAACGGTTTACTGTATCCGCCAGACCCTGCCACTTCCTCCTCAGTCCGGAAATCACCTTCATGCCATCACTCCTAATAAACATATTTCCACTCAGGTTTGAACACTGCAAAGTTATGTTACAGCACCTACACCCGAATGTAAAATAAAATTAAAACCCCGAGAAAGCTTACATAAATCTCCTTACTTAATCCCTATTGTACCACAATCTATAATATGTACAAAGAACAATGATTTAATTAACAAACTGTAAATCACAAATAATATAACCTGCAACAATGACAGGCCCTGCCAAATTGACAGTACATACCATAACTACAGGACCTTCCACAATGATAGACCCTTCTACAATGAAAGTCTATGGTATTATCCAATAAATGTGCCAAAAGCACCTTCGGTGCTTTTCGGATATAAGTCGTTGCTATGCAAGCTTGATTGTGATGGCAACGGCTTATATCCGGAAAAACGTGCGTAGCACTTTTGGCACATACATCTCGTACATATACATCACTTACACATTCATCTCTTACACATTCATCTCATACACATCCATCCCAATCCCAGTCCCCTAAATCCTACCTAAATAGGCACATTTAAACAGTAACAGACTCCCCCAATAATTAATCCAGCTAATTTTTCAAATTTTTTGTTCGATTGACACGATTCCTACTTTACAAAACATAAAAAGTATGTCAAAATAAAAAAAATCCCAGGAGGTAAATTTAACATGGCTTCAAAGAATCAACCGATCGGCTATTTGCCGGATCAAAGACCCCCGTTCGTGGAACTTATCTTATTTGCATTGCAGCAGATCGTTGTAATGTTCCCAGCAACCGTTCTTGTTGCATTAATCACAGGATTCCACGTATCGACAACTATTTTCGCAAGTGGCTTGGCAACCTTTTGTTTCATCTTTGTTACAGGTAGAAAGATACCTCTTTATTACGGTTCCAGTTTCTCTTACATCGCAGCAATTTCTTCCATCATGGCAGCAGAACAATTCGCTAATTATTCCCTAGATCAAAAAATATCTGTTGCACAGTTTGGTATCGTAATGTCAGGTCTCGTTTCAATCGCCGCAGGTCTTATCATCCAGCGTACCGGAAGAAAAACTATCGACAAAATTCTTCCCCCTACAGTTACAGGCAGTATCGCAATGATCATCGGTTTATCCCTTGCAGCAAATGCTATGGGAAATGCAGCAGCTTTTCCTACCGTTGATGATACCAAGACAGCTCTTGCTTCTAATATGGCATGGGTTATTGCTATTATCACCCTTATTTCAACAATTGCATATTCTGTATACTTGAAGGGCAAGCTGAGTCAGTTGCCTATTCTTTTTGGTCTTTTGACAGGATATGTTGCTGCGTTAATCATTGGAGCGATTACAGGTATTCCTTTTGTAAACTTCAACACAATCGAGAGTACTCGTATCTTCGACTTCCCTAAGATTACTTTCCCGAAGCCTTCCTTAGCAGCAGTTGCAGCAATCATGCCGATTGCGATCGCAACTATCCCCGAGTCCACAGCACATGTTTATCAGCTTGACATTTATGTGAACGATCTTGCAAAGAAGATGAAATCTGATAAGAAATACAATATTGCTGATAAATTGGGCTTAAACTTAATCGGTGACGGTATCGGTGATATCGTATCCGGTATGATCGGCGGTCCTGCAGGTACCAACTATGGTGAGAATATCAGTACCATGGCTATCTCTAAGGTATTCTCTATCCCGGTACTCCTTACGGCTTCCATCATTACTATGGTTATCTCCTGCTTCACCCCTTTGATCAACATCGTATATTCCATTCCTACTGCAGTCATTGGTGGACTTTCCATCTACCTGTTTGGTGTTATCGCTGCACAGGGTGTAACAATCATGATGGATCGTAAGGTAGATATGTTCAAATCCAAAAACCTGGCTATTATCGCCATCATCCTGATCGTCGGTCTCGGCGGAAGCTTCGGATTTCAAGGTGGTATGATCCCGATGTTCGGAACACAGTTCCCGGCTCTCGCAACCGCAGCTGTTGTTGGTATCGTATTCAACCTGCTTCTCTCCATCGGTGAAAAGGAAGAAGCACCTGCTGAGGAAACGGCTGCTACAGCATCTATATCAGCGGAATCAGATGCCGAATAATATCAAATTGAATTGCAATTACACCTATTGATATAACAATGTGTGTCCACAGGACAAATATAAGGCTCTGCCTGCACAGTGATTACTGTACAGGTAGAGCCTTCCTTTTACGGTACTATAATATTCATGCCAATAAGTTTATCAATCCGCCACAATAGCTAATACCGGGCACACATTAATTTAGTTTATAGTTTCACACTATACCACAGTTAGTTTAATCTTTTTATATACGTTATTACAAGAAATAATAATTACAGATTTTTCGATCAATAGCCGTTTACTGCACGAATCGTATCTTATTCTGCACGAATGGTAAAGGGAACTTATTTTGCAGTTAAGTTAGTACATTCTAATGTAAAGAATAATTAAATGTGCTATAATGATTAAATGAAATCATCAAAGGAGTGTATCAAGAGAAAATGAAAATAATTATTATAGGCTGTGGTAAAGTAGGATCCGCTCTTGCCGAACTACTGGATCGGGAGGGACATGAAATTACAGTGATCGATAATAAAGCCTCTGCAATCAATAACATCACTGAGACACTTGATGTTATGGGTTTAGTTGGCAATGGGGCGAGCTATAACATTCTGATATCTGCAGGAATCGAAGAAGCTGATTTACTGATCGCTGTAACCGGTTCAGATGAATTAAACCTACTCTGTTGTATCATCGCAAAAAAGGCCGGTGATTGTCATACCATAGCAAGAGTACGTAATCCGGAATATCATAATGAAATTGAATTCATCAGAGAAGAAATGGGACTTTCTATGATTATTAATCCGGAATTGGAGACAGCCTCTGATATTGCCCGATTAATAAGGCTACCCTCCGCTATCGATATTGAAACTTTTTCAAAAGGTAAGGTAGAGCTTCTCCATCTGCAGATTCCGACTGGTTCTATTCTGGATCAAATTAAAATCAAGGAAATACCAATTCGGTTCCACTGTAATATCCTTGTATGTGCGATATTACGTAATGGACAAGTCTTTATTCCGTCCGGAGATTCGATTTTAGAGGCCGGCGATAGGATATCCATCGTCGCTACACCAAAGAATGCATTAGAATTCTTTCGTAAAGTAGGTATTACCTCACCATCAACAAAAACTGTGATGATCATCGGTGGTAGCAATATCTCTGTATATCTTGCAAGAAAATTAATAGAAGTGGGTATCCGCGTTAAGATAGTGGAACAGATACTGGAACGTTGCGAGCAATTAAGTGAAATGTTGCCGGAAGCCTTAATCATTCATGCCAATGCTTCTGATCAAAATGTCCTGCTGGAAGAAGGAATTGAGAGCATGGATGCTTTTATTTCGCTCACGAATCTGGACGAAGAGAACATCCTATTATCTCTTTATGCCCAGAAGAATTCCAAAGCGAAGATCTTCACTAAAATAACGCGTTTGACCTTTGATGAAGTGATTGAAGATATGTCTCTGGGAAAAATCATCAAGCCAAAGCTTATCACAGCCGACCGCATTGTTCAGTACATCCGTATTATGCAAAACCCGAAGGGAAGCAATGTAGAAACCTTATATAAAATCATCAATGATAAAGCAGAAGCTCTGGAATTTCGTGTGAAGAGTAATTCAAAGTTGGTGGGCGTCCCTTTGTCCAAGTTAAAATTGAATGAAAATGTATTGCTGTGTTGCATTAATCGTAAGAACAAAATCATAATACCTGATGGACAATCGACACTGCAATTCGGAGATACTGCCATTATTGTCACAACGATTACCGGGTTAAATGACCTTAACGATATTTTACAATAGAAAAGGGTGCCTATATGAATAAATCAATTGTTCTTTATATCATAGGTTGGATATTAACTGTTGAAGCAGGATTACTGTCCCTCCCGATTATCGTAGCCATCATTTATGGAGAAAAAAGCGGATATGCTTTCTTAATTACACTTGGATTATGCTTATTGATCGGTATCCCTCTGATCCTCCATAAACCGAAGAGCAGAATATTTTTCTCAAAGGAGGGCTTTGTAAGCGTGGCTTTAGGCTGGATTGTTCTCAGTATTGTAGGAGCATTGCCCTTCTACATCAGCGATGAGATCCCCAGCTATATTGATGCGCTGTTTGAGGTTATCTCCGGCTTTACAACAACAGGCTCCAGCATCCTTAAGGATGTCGAGGCTCTCTCCTATTGTATGCTGTTTTGGAGGAGCTTTACTCATTGGATCGGAGGTATGGGTATTCTTGTATTCATACTAGCCATTCTTCCATTAACAGGTGGCGAACGCATGCATATCCTTCGTGCAGAAAGCCCCGGACCCTCCATTGAAAAACTCGTTCCAAAGATAAAAACAACAGCAATTATCTTATACGCGCTCTATATAGGAATGACCTTACTACAGATCCTACTATTATCGCTTGGTAATATGCCCATGTTTGATGCTGTAACATTAACCTTCGGTACTGCAGGAACAGGTGGATTTGCCATCAAAAATTCAGGTATTGCATCTTATTCCATCTATGACCAGAATGTGATAACCATATTCATGTTATTGTTTGGTGTTAATTTCAACATATACTACCTGCTTTTATTCCGAAAATTTAAAACAGCTATGAAAAGTGAGGAGCTGCGGAGTTATTTTCTTATCGTATTTACTGCCATTGTATTGATTTCTTTTAATCTTGGAGGTATGAAAGGTTTCCTTAAGTCAATTCAGGTTACCGCATTCCAGGTAGCTTCAGTTATCACAACCACAGGTTATGCAACTGTAGATTTTAATCAATGGCCAACCTTTTCTAAATCCATACTTGTAGTACTCATGTTTATCGGTGCCTGTGCGGGATCGACAGCCGGTGGTATAAAGGTATCACGTATCACTATTCTGTTTAAAACGGTGGGAAAAGAATTATCCTATCTCCTTCATAAACGAAGCATTAAGATCTTAAAATTTGACGGCCATAAAATTGAGCACGAAACCATGCGCTCCATTAACGTATTTTTTATCTCTTATATGTTTTTATTTACTGTATCCTTTATCATTGTTTCATTAGATAATTTCGATTTCACAAGTAGCTTCACCGCTGTAGCGGCTACCCTCAATAATGTGGGACCGGGACTTGAGATCGTTGGTCCAATGGGTAACTTTAGTTCCTTTTCACCTCTATCGAAGATCGTGATGATGATAGACATGCTTGCCGGTAGACTTGAATTATTTCCATTGATCCTGCTATTTTCACCTAGTACGTGGAAGAAATAATGTAATTATTCATATTACTTCAATAGAAGGTGAAAGGACCGACATTGTAAAATGCCGGTCCTTTCACCTTCTATTATTTACCCTCACTGTAAACAGCCTATCGCGACTACTGATAATTACCTTCTTATCTCATACTGTCCATAATTGCGTTTATGTTCTGCTTCAGCGAAGTATCGCCATCTTTGTTAAAGCTGAACGCAATTGATTGAAATGTGCCATCATCATAGTATATAAAATACATGTACCCCTCAACCGGTACATCACCTGAGTTCTTTCCGGTATAATGAGCAAATACTGCAGGGCTTCCGGCAGCTGACGCTGTATTGCTAAACTCAAGGACCTGTAAATCACCAAAGCCATTCAGCGCAGATGCGATAAATGTCTCTTCATCCCAAAGGTCGATGGTTACCCCCTGTGCATCCACACGTTCTGAGACCGTAATAGTAGCCGTGCTGTCTTCGTTTGCTGCCAATTTGATTTGTTCTGCTATTTCACTGAATTCACCGAAATCACTTGGAACATCAAGAGTAAGCTCGTTGACCGTCTGACTTTGAAGTGTAACTTCTTCTCCTCCACAGGCTATAAAACTAAGGGAAAGAATGAGTGCCATCATTAAAACAAGTAATTTTTTCATTTTGAATCCTCCATTTTGTTATGTACATTAGAAAAAATTGATACCTTTATTCTATCACAAATTTTCCGTAATGCACTTCAGCCGCATGAAACGGCACTTATTCTACATGAAATACATATTTCATATAAAAAACCAGGGTACTGTACCTTGTATTAAGGTAACAGTACCCTGGAGTATGTTCTTTTTTTTTAGTTAATAGTGCTTAGAGAATTGCAAGAATAGCGAAGTTTGCAATAAACAGTGCAGAAGCAATCCAAATAACGGGGCTGACTTCTTTAGCTTTACCTTTTACAGTCTTAATGATGCAGTAGAATATAAAGCCACCTGCAATACCATAAGAGATGCTATAGCAAAATGCCATGAAGATTGCTGCAAAGAATGCAGGAATTGCATCCTCAAGCTCTGTCCACTTCACATCTGCAAAGGAAGCTAACATCATAACACCTACAGCAATCAAAGCGGGTGCAGTTGCCTGAGAAGGAATAATACCTACTACAGGAGCAAGGAACGTAGCTAAAGCAAAGCAAGCTGCGGTAACTACTGAGGTCAGACCGGTACGTCCACCTGCTTCGATACCTGCGGCACTCTCAACATAAGTAGTTGTATTAGAGGTTCCGAAAATAGCACCAACACTGGTTGCGATAGAGTCTGCAAAGAGAGCCTTGTCCATCTTAGTATTAAAACCTGAGCCGGACTCAAGAGCCTTTTCATCATTTGCATTGAAGATACCGGTTCTTCTGCCGGTTCCGATGAAGGTACCGATTGTATCGAAGGTATCAGACAAGCTGAACGCAAAGATTGTCATCAGAATCAGCGGCAGTTTTGATGGATCATCGAAGAAGGATAACATACCCTCACTGCCGAATGCAGCTCCGAAGGTTGTCCCAAGATCGCTGATGCAGGAAGACAGATTAGCAGTTGTACCTAAACCTGATAATTTTGTAATACCCATCGGGATACCGATGATGGTAGTAGCAATGATGCTGATGAAAATAGAACCCTTTACCTTAAGTACCAATAATACAAAGGTTAATATGATACCGATTAATACAAGAATAAGCTTAAGATTATTAAATTCAGCCAGTGCAGGAACGATGCTTGAGTCCGCAATCACTGTTCCGCTGTCTAATACAATATTCTTTCCCGGATCCGAGGTAAAAGTAAGTAAGCCGGCATCCTTCACACCAATGTAAGCGATAAAGATACCGATACCTCCGCCGATTGCATGCTGAAGGCTCTCGGGGATTGCTTTGATGATAAGCTTACGAATCTTAGTAACTGTGATAATGATGTTGATGATACCACAAAGGAATACCATAGCCAATGCCTGTTTCCAAGTAAATCCAAGGGCAAATACAACAGTATACGTAAAGAAAGCATTGAGTCCCATACCCGGGGCTTGTGCATATGGAACATTTGCAAAAAGACCCATAACCAGAGTTCCGGCTACTGAAGCAATGATAGTCGCCAAAAATACAGCACCGTATGGTACTCCTGTCTGAGACAACATCTGCGGATTCACAAAGATAATGTAAGCCATGGCAAAGAATGTGGTTAAGCCGGCTACAACTTCTGTGGAAACGTTTGTCCCATTTTCTTTAAGCTTGAAAAACTTTTCCATAAAAACTCTCCTTCTAATTGTTTTTATAAAAAGGGTATCCTTTGATATTCCCTTTATATACATCCCCTAAAATAGTTCCTTCCCCAAAAACACAGCTAGTAAGAGTTTTCACCGTAATTACAATAAAATAGAGGCCATTCCGTCAAGCCGTTGCAGTCATCTGAATTCCGTACAACAAAACCTAAATAGGTATTATCTGAGGATGGCCTCCATAAATCAATTGGATTATTATTATTACTTCTGCTCTACACCAGATGAACTATCCAATAGCTATTCTAACTACCTGTAGGCATAAAGTCAATTTAATTGTACTAATAGTATTAATTAGTATTAATTATTCTTCAGCTTGCTCTTCCTTCGCATTCTCTTCTATTACCTTCTGCTGTACATCGGAAGGAGCCTGCTCATAGCGGGCAAATTCATAGGAGAAGTCACCGATACCACCGGTCATGGAGCGAAGATCCGTGGAATATCCATATAATTCGGACATCGGAATATCTGCTACGATTTCCTGTTTACCACCTGCTACAGGGTTCATACCCAGAACTCTGCCTCGTCTCTTATTCAGATCACCCATGATATCTCCGGTGAACTTATCCGGAACCAATACCTTAAGGGATGCAATCGGCTCCAATAATACCGGCGAAGCCTCCATAAAGCCCTGCTTGAAGGCTTGGATGGTGGCCATCTTGAACGCCATTTCTGAAGAGTCTACCGGATGGTAGGAACCATCCACCAGAGTTGCTTTCACACCTACAACCGGATAACCTGCAACAGGCCCTTTGATTACACTTTCAGCAATACCCTTTTCTACTGCAGGGAAGAAGTTCCTAGGTACAGAACCACCGAATATCTTCTCTTCAAAAACATAAGGCTTCTCCATATCTCCGGAGGGCTCAAATTCAATATGAACATCTCCGTACTGACCATGTCCACCGGATTGCTTTTTATATTTGCCCTGAACACGTACTTTTTTACGAAGTGTCTCGCGGAAAGGTACTCTGGGTTTCATAACTTCAATATCAACCTTATATTTGGTTAAAAGTTTATTTACTACAACATCCAGATGCTGTTCGCCGATTCCATATATTAAGGTCTGTCTGTTCTCCTTATCATTCACTACCTTCAGCGTAAGGTCTTCATCCATCAGCTTACCGAGAGCCTGGGATACCTTATCGTCATCCCCCTTGTTCTTGGTCTTGAAGCGTTGATAGGTATAAGGTGTTGAAACAGTGATCCTATCATAAACAATCGGTGTTGCCTTCGTGGATAAGGTATCCCCTGTCACAGTCTCGGACAGCTTACCGAGTGCACCGATATCACCTGCACGAAGCTCGTTCACCTCTATCTGCTCCTTGCCTCTGAGCACATAGATACGGTTCACCTTCTCCTCAGTATCCCTATCGGAGTTACAAACCGTCATATCTGACTTTAACACACCGGAGCATACCTTAAATAAGGAAAACTTACCGATGAACGGGTCAGCGATCGTCTTAAATACTCTGGCTGAAAAAGGTTTCTTCTCATCGTAATTACCTTCAAAGGTTTCACCGGTCTTTACATTCTTCCCTTGGATAGTAACCTTGGAAGGATCCGGGAAATATTTTTCGATTGCCTGTAACAGCATCGTAGTACCCTGTGCATGAATACCGGAACCACACATAACAGGAACAACAGTACCATCTATCACATTATTTCGAAGTGCCATGGAGATTTCTTCCTGGGTAAATTCTTCACCCGCGAAATACTTATCCATCAGTTCCTCACTGGTCTCAGCTACTGCATCCAGAAGGACTTCCCTGAACTTCGAAAGATTTTCCTGACTATAATCGGGGATTTCACACTCTTCATAGTTGCTGGCTGTGGTAAATCTTCTTCCGGCCATCTTAACAACATTAACAAATCCCACGAATTTTTCGTTTTCCCTGATCGGAATATGAAACGGAGCGATCTTCTTTCCGTAAAGCTCTGTTAATTTTTCAACTACTTCACGATAACTTGCGTTATCATCATCCATATCTGTTATAAAGAATATTCTGGGTAAATGATACTTCTCGCAAAAATCCCAAGCCTTTATTGTACCTACTTCAACTCCTGCTTTCGCTGAAACTACAATTACTGCTGCGTCCGCCGCTTCCAATGCTTCCTCTACTTCACCTACAAAGTCAAAGTAACCCGGCGTGTCTAAAAAGTTAATCTTGATGTCTTCAAAGATGATTGGTACTACTGTTGTACTGATGGAGAACAATCTCTTTTGTTCTTCCTTATCATAATCACTGATTGTACTTCCCTCTTCCACTTTTCCCTGACGTTTGAGAACTCCTGTTGTATACGCTATGGCTTCGACTAAAGTAGTCTTGCCACAGCCACCGTGGCCTAACAAAACAACATTACGAATCTTTTCCGAAGAGTAAACATTCATTTCGATTTCCTCCAATACGCTTATAGTAAGTAGTAGGGTCCGTCGCACCTTGCAAGAGCAGCAAAATGTTTTCGTATCGCTTAACAACGTTAAGTTGACCATAGATACCTCTTAGTATATTTTACTAGACAGGCTTACGATTTACAATAGTTTTATGTAATTATTAACAAAGTTTATTCTTTTGCGCGTTAAACCGTTGCGCTTCAACGCAATAGAGTATTGACACTACAAAAAACATGGAGTATAATGACAAAACAGTTACGTTAACAAGTCAAAAAACGATGAAAAACGATAGGTTACAAATATTTCGTGGCTGTATTATCATTACTTTTCAAGATTATCCTGCTACAGTCGCGCCAGTGCTGCCTATTTTATGAACAGGCAGCCACTGTCAGGCACATACCTCCGCAAGAAGGAGGAACGCTTGCTTATATTGTCGTTCTGAATAATGTATTATTTTATATAACATTTAAGTATGGGAATGTTCTATTTTATATACATATGGAGTGGGTTATTTAGTAAGAATATTGAAAGGACGAAAGAAAGGGAGTAATTTATTATGATTATTGTTATGAAGCCTCAGGCAAAACAGGAGTCTATAGAACGAATTAAGAATATGATTGAGTCCAAGGGACTGGACGCCCATATTTCCGCCGGTAGAGAGGTTACGATTATCGGTGTTGTCGGTGACAAGTCTAAGCTACAGGATCAAAATCTGGAGATTTTTGAGGATGTAGATAAGATTGTAGCCGTAACGGAAAGCTATAAGCTGGCCAATCGTAAGTTTCATCCAGAGCCCTCAAAAGTGAAGGTAGGAAATGTAGAAATCGGTGGTGACACCCTGGTGATCATGTCAGGTCCCTGTGCCGTGGAAAGCCAGGAGCAACTGATGGCTACCGCACATGCCATCAAGAAGGCAGGAGCCCAGATTCTTCGTGGCGGTGCTTACAAGCCGAGAACCTCCCCCTATGCCTTCCAGGGCTTGGAGGAAGAAGGTCTCCGTTATATGAAGGAAGCACGGGAAGAGACCGGTCTGCCCGTCATCTGCGAGGTTACCAGTCTGAATGCGATCGAAGCTGCCGTGAAATATGTGGATATGCTGCAGATCGGTGCAAGAAATATGCAGAACTTTTATCTGTTGAAGGAAGCCGGCAAATCCGGTCTTCCGGTATTATTAAAGCGCGGTCTCTCCGCAACAATTGATGAATGGCTTAACGCTTCAGAATATATCATTGCTGAGGGTAACCCCAATGTCGTGCTTTGTGAGCGCGGTATCCGCACCTTTGAAACAGCTACCAGAAACACATTGGATATCAGTGCCGTTCCTGTGATCAAGGAGAAGAGTCATTTACCAATTATAGTTGATCCGAGCCATGCAACCGGTGTCAGAGGTTATGTAAAGCCTCTCTCGATGAGCGCAGTAGCCGTAGGTGCGGACGGTCTGATGATAGAGACCCATCCCAATCCCTCCTGTGCCTTATCGGATGGTCCCCAATCCTTAACCTTCGAACAATTTGAGAAGCTGACCAGGGATTTACGGCCACTGGCAACACTGATGGGTAAGAAATTCTAAAAACTGATTTACGACACATTACTACTATAAAATTATCATAGGAAATGTTCCTATAGAATATCGGAGGATATCATGAACGGTTCGGAAAGCGACTTTAGCAGTGATTTTAAGATTGGATTTATCGGCTTTGGATTAATCGGTGGCTCTATTGCCAGGGCTTTGAAGAAGATTAATCCGAACTATACACTGATTGCCTATGATTATCACAAGGATCATCCAAGCAAGGATCTGCAGGCAGCACTTTCTGACCATGTATTAGATAAGGTTACCTCTTCTCTTCAGGAAGAGTTTCCGGACTGTGCCATCATCTTTCTGTGTGCCCCGGTCTTATCTAATATCGAATACATAAAGCAACTAAAGCCCCTGTTGAACTCTGACTGCATCCTAACGGATGTTGGAAGCGTTAAGGGAAATATTCATAAAGCAGTCAAAGCATTGGGGTTGGAGGCGCAGTTCGTCGGAGGGCATCCGATGACCGGCTCGGAAAAGACGGGTTACCTGAATTCCTATGCTCTGCTATTGGAAAATGCTTACTATATCCTAACACCTACAGCAAATACTCCGGAATGGATGACAAAGCTACTCTATCAGTTGGTAGAAAGGATGGGGTCCATCCCAATCATTCTGGAAGCTGAGGAACATGACAGAATCACTGCCGCGATCAGCCATGTTCCCCATATCATCGCAGCACAGCTGGTAAATCTGATCCGTAATTCGGATGACGAAGCCGAGAAGATGCGTTCTCTGGCAGCCGGAGGTTTTAAGGACATTACGAGAATTGCCTCCTCCTCACCTGTTATGTGGCAGAATATCTGTCTGACGAATGCTGCTGATATCAAAATAATGCTGGATGAGTATATCCGTACCCTTCAGATAGCCTCAGATGCTCTAGCATCAGGGGATGAGGATTATCTTTACCGGATGTTTGATACCGCCGGTGAATATCGTAGTTCCATACCGAATAAATCCATTGGTCTGATGAAGAAGCTGTTTGAGGTGTACCTCGATATCACGGATGAAACCGGTGCAATCGCAACGATTGCCACTCTGCTCGCCAGTAACCAGATTAGTATCAAGAATATTGGCATCATCCATAACCGCGAGTTTGAAGAAGGGGTACTCCGAATAGAGTTTTATGAGGAAGAGGCGCAATTGAAAGCAATTACGCTGCTTTCCAGATATAATTATAGAATTTACGAAAGAAACTAATAGGTACTTTTGTAAGAGTGAAAGTACATAAGCTATTTAGATATCAAATAATCCAGTAAGGAGAATTCTGCATGATATTTCAAAAAAGCGGACCGCTGAAAGGCAGTGTCACTGTTCCCGGGGATAAATCGATCTCTCACCGCTCCGTGATGTTCGGAGCCTTAGCTGAAGGAGTGACTGAAGTAACGAATTTTCTTCAGGGTGCCGATTGTCTGTCGACAATCCGGTGTTTTAGCCAGATGGGAATTGAGATAAATCATAATCAATCAACCGGTCGCATCATCATACAAGGTAAAGGTCTTCATGGACTGTCAAAGCCGGATGATATTCTTGATGTTGGCAACAGTGGAACTACGATGCGCTTAATCTCCGGTATTCTCAGCGGACAGCCCTTTGATACAATTCTAAACGGTGATGAATCAATTCAGAAACGCCCCATGGGACGTATCCTGACACCCCTCGCTATGATGGGGGCTGATATCAAAAGTATACCGCAAAATGGTTGTGCTCCGCTTACGATCAACAGTACTACAGGTAAAAATCCTAAGCTTATGGGTATTCACTATGTATCACCGGTAGCCTCCGCGCAGATCAAATCCTGTATTCTTCTTACAGGACTTTATGCAGAGGGAGAGACAAGCGTGACAGAACCCTCTTTGTCAAGAAATCATACCGAGCTGATGCTGCACGAATTTGGTGCGTCAGTCACGAGTAAAGATAATACTGCTACGATCCAACCGTATCCGATACTAAGGGGTCAGAAAATCAATGTTCCGGGAGACATCTCTTCCGCCGCTTATTTTATTGCGGCTGCTCTTCTGGTTCCGAATTCCGAGCTTCTAATCAAAAATGTCGGCATTAACCCGACCCGTGACGGTATTCTCCGTATCTGCCGTCAAATGGGTGCGGATATTCACCTGGAAAATGTCATTGATAACGGTGGAGAACCGGTGGCGGATTTGGTAGTCCGTCACAGCAATTTGACCGGAACCGAGGTGGGCGGCGATATAATTCCTACCCTGATTGATGAGCTCCCGATGATTGCTGTTCTGGCCTGCTTTGCAAAAGGTCAAACTGTGATTCGCGATGCGACCGAGCTTAAGGTGAAGGAATCCAACCGTATTGATGTTATGGTAGAAAACCTCTCCAGAATGGGTGCGGATATCACGGCAACCGCGGACGGAATGATCATTAATGGTGGGAAACCTCTTCACGGTGCCGTCATCGAAAGCAACGCTGATCACCGCATAGCCATGTCCCTGGCGATTGCAAGCCTTATGGCGGAAGGAGAAACCACTATTCTGAATGCAGAATGCGTAAATATCTCTTACCCCGATTTTTATAGTGATTTAGCGAAGCTGATAAAATAATACATACTTACAATATGCCTGTTCTTCTGATATAATATCAATTGTACTTTGATCTAAACCAAAGACAGTATCTGTTTAAGAAAAGGAGATTTGATATGGATCAAGAAGAATTGAATTCCGAAATCATGGATAAGCTTACTAAAGTATGTATCTGCAAAGGTATCCCCAGGTCCACCATGAAAAAGGCAATTGCTAACGGTGCTGATACTCTTTTAAAGGTTCAGCAAGCCACCGGTGCCGGCTCAGGTCCTTGCGGGGGAAGACGCTGTACACCAAAGATTCTTGCTCTTCTGGAAGAATATAAGTCCCAGGAGTAAAAAGAGTTTCATAAAAAATATATTAACAAAGGAACGGTGCAAGGTAAGGACAATCTGTTTTCTTACCTTGCACCTGTTTCATTTATCTCACCGAAATTTTATTCTCACGAATTTCTTCTTCCCTATTTTCAGGACGATTTCTTCTCCCTCCAACCTGGTATCCAACTGCTCCGTCTTTTCCTGATTGACCTGAACTCCGCCCTGTTGAACCAGTCGTCTGAATTCACTGCCGGAGGGGATGAAGCCACCCTTTATGAGAAACGGGATTAGTGACAGCAGCGAATTATTCTCCATTGGTAAATCAAGAACCGGCATATCCTCCGGAAGCTCTCCCTTCTGAAATACGGTTTGGAAGTACTCCTCTGCTTTTCTGACCTCCTCCTGTGGATGATATAAACCGGTGATTTCCCGTGCAAGCTCTAATTTGCAATCCCTCGGATTGCATCCCAGCTCCAGCTGTTTCTTAATCTCTTCAATCTGATTGGGATGAATATCCGTAACCAGTTCAAAATAACGAATAATCAAATGGTCCGGAATTTCCATCACCTTCTTGAACATCACCTCGGCAGGTTCATTAACTCCGATGTAATTACCGAGACTCTTACTCATCTTCTCCACACCGTCAAGCCCTTCGAGGATTGGCAGAAACAGAGCAACCTGCTTTTCTTTGCCCATACTTCCCTGAAGATTTCTCCCCATCAGGATATTAAAGGTCTGATCTGTTCCTCCCAGCTCCACATCTGCATTGATCTCAACAGAATCATAGGCCTGCATGAGCGGGTAGAAGAATTCATGAAGTCCAATCGACTCATTATGCTTAAATCTGTTCATGAAGTCATCCCTTTCCAGGAGTCTGGCTACTGTCGTACTTGCCGCCAACCGAAGAACTTCCTCAAAATTCAGTTTACTGAGCCATTCACTGTTATAACGTACCGTTGTCTTCTGAGGGTCCAGCACTTTGAAAATCTGTTCGATATAAGTCTTTGCATTCTGTTCTACTTTCTCCTCAGACAGAGGCTTCCGGGTTTTGGATTTACCGGTCGGGTCTCCGATCCTACCTGTAAAATCACCGATGATTATGACTGCCTGATGTCCCATGTCCTGCATCTGTCTGATTTTTCGAAGGACCACCGTATGTCCGAGATGAATATCTGGTGCACTTGGGTCAAGTCCGAGCTTTATGATGAGTGGACGTTGCTCTCTCTTTGAAGCAATTAGTTTTTCCCTGAGTTCCTCCTCTGAAATCAACTCAAGTGCTCCCTTCTTAATCATTTTGATCTGATCTTCCACATTGATATTCTGCATTCTTTTACTCTCCTTTTTCCTTTAGAATCAAAAAACCCGCTCCTCTAATCACTTAGAGGGCGGGATTATTCTCGCGGTACCACCTCTTATATATCAGCTGCTCACACAGCCAACCTCTTCGAGTACGTCAAGACCTGCTTTCCCTCTGCTTCATCAGAGAAATTCTCAATCTTGGTTATACTCCGGCACGATAACGGGTGCTAAAGGGTCCGTCATAGCCTACTAAGGAGTGTATTACCTCCTGTTCGGTATGAAGCTCAAAGATGTATTCGGAATGTACTTTCCTGCCCCTCTCATCAACCGGTTGCTTTCTGTAGGTCCGACCATTCTTACTCTTTCTTATCATCGCTTTATATATATTGTAGGTAAGTATAAAGCATAATTATTTTTGTTGTCAATAAAAAATTTTAAACTTTGATTTTTCTTGATAGATGCTTCTGTCTGATATTTGGCTTTTGGAATTTTTTGCTTGCAACCAAAAACAAGTAGTGATACAATCATCATCAATATTCATCCGGAATAGAAATGATATTAGGTTATTAATTTCAAGGCCGTACTGGCGGCAGAGCGGAGGGAAGTATGAGTAAAGTAGAAAGTGCAGTTGAATGTTTTGAGAGCGGATTTAATTGCTCCCAGGCAGTTTTCTCTACCTACTGTGAGCAATTTGGTCTGGATCGGGAAAATGCGTTAAAAATAGCCACACCATTTGGGAGCGGTCTGGCAAGACAAGCGCAGGTCTGCGGCGCGGTAAGCGGGGCTTACATGTTGATTGGTTTAAGGAATGGCAAGTATCTTCCTGAGGATAACGAATCCAAGGAAAAATGCTTTTCATTAGCTATGGAATTCACGAAGAAGTTCAACGAGATCCATGGTTCCATCAATTGCTTTGAATTATTAAAATATGACTTAAGCACTCCCGAGGGTCTGCAATACATAAAAGAGAATAAACTTTGGGATACCCTGTGTCCCATCTTCATCAGAGATGCATGTCAGCTCCTGGAAGAGTTGTTAGAACTGGAATAATATGAAAGATACGAGGAAAGTCCGAAGGACTTTCCTCGTATCATATGGGGGCCTGTAAGAGGTCAAATAGCTTAAATAGTAGCTGTCTTTCTGTGATTTTTTAACCCCAAGAAAAGTATTACAGCTATGAGAAAGGCTACCACGCTTACGATCAGATATCTGGAGACTGCCAGATCATTATGCAGAACCATCCTGGCAAGCTTTGTGAAATAAGGGGATAAGAAGGATCCCAAATTGTTGATAGCCATATTGAAAGAGATACTCATGGTAACAGCCTCCGCATGCTCCTTCTCTGCAATGCTGACTACTGTCTGGGCCATTACAAGGCTTAAGCTGAAGCCTGCGATAAATACACCTATCAGTATCAGAATATAACTGCCTGAAAGAGCAGTGATGAAAGACCCCAGCGCCAGATTAAAGAAGCCAAGGGCGATCACCCTCTCCCCAAGGAGTTTGGCCAGGCTTTTATATAATAATCCGGCCGGGACTCCGCTGAGCATTAATACGGCGGAAGCAATCCCCGCATTGACTGAGCCGTATATTCCGGTATCCTTCAGGTGCATAGCCAGATTTGTCGGTATTACATTAAACAAAAGCATGAACAGAAATGCAGTTACCCCATATACAATTACAACCCGGGCTGTTACCCGAACTCTCACACCGCTCTTTTTTGCATGAAGCGGTCTGTTCACTGGCAAACCGATCCATAAAAGGAGGAAACCCGGTATGATCAGTGAAAAGGTCAGATAATTATAGTACCAACTGATCGTTGCAAGCAGCCCTCCGAACAAGGATAACAGTACTCCACCGATACTGATGACTGCACTCTGGAGCCCCATAATACTTTTTCTTTCCTCTCCGTCAAAATAATCTGTAATTAATGACGTTCCGAGTGATACCAGAATACCTATCCCAATACCAAGTGTAACCTCCCATACATATAAGATAAATAGGGACTGATGGAAGAAGAAACCACCAATAGCTGTTACGATAAACATCGAAGAGGAAAACAGCGCAAGATATTTCTTCGCTACGAATTCCGCTAATTTGCCGGTAAGTAGAGCCATCACGATAATTACCAAACAGGGGCAGGTAGCGAGAAACTGTATTGTTGTTGCGCTATACTGTGGAAACAGTTCAGCTATTTTTGCCAGTACCGAGGAGATGCATATGGTACCGATCTGCACCAAGCTATAGAATAAGATAGCCAGCTTTATGGTTAACTTTGATGTCTTCATTCCTATGTACTCCTTATCTTTTCAATCGTCTGATTTTATTTATATTACATGTCAACTTCTCCAGGCTCCTTCTAAAGCATGCTTTCCCCAACTTTTATCTTTAAGCATGGCTCTTCCGATGCCGACAAAATCTGCCTTTTGCTCCAGGAGTAGGCGATTTGCTGCTAGGGGTTCGGTTATCCCTCCGGTTAAAAGCACAGGGATAGCCACCCTTCTCTTGATCGCAGAGGAAAGAGGTGAAAAATAACCTTGAGAATTGTCCCCCGGAACCGTAAAACCGGATAAGCCACCTGATATGCTTAATAAATCAACTCCCGCCTTTTCTATTTCTGATGCTGCCGCTTCAGAATCCCCGATGGTTGTTCCTCCCGCCATGTAATCACAGGCACCCAGACGCAGAGAAAGGATAAAGCTATCCTCTGTAACCTCTCGAATTGCTTTGATCACTTCAAGATGAATGCGAATCCGATTCAATACTGTGCCACCATATTCATCTTTTCTGTTATTGATGAGTGGAGAATAAAATTGATTTAGCAGGAACCCATGGGCTGAATGAATTTCTACACCATCAAAGCCAGCCTTCTGAGCACGAAGGGCCGCAGCCTGATATTGGCCGACTAAATCGGCAATCTCCTCCCGGTTGATTGCCCGGGCACGCAATTCTCCCCTTGCATCGGTGATTTCAGAGGGTCCGATTGGCAGGGAACCAATTTTAGCTTCATTCGCCCGTATCCCTGCATGATTGATCTGCAGAATGCATTTTGTCTTGTTTCTCTGTATTGTTTTAGCAAGCTTAGCCAATCCCTCGATCATATTGTCATGTTCTATAGAGAGCTGTCTTCTGTCAAATTTACCATTTGCCGATATAAATGCGTTCTCTATAATTGCAGCAGAAAAGTATCCTCCCTCAGTGAATTGATCATAGTATTCCAGGAATTCATCAGTAACTTCCCCATCTGCTCCTGCTAAGTTTGTTACGATTGGGGGTAACATCAGCCGGTTATGAAAGTCTAACTTCCCTGTTTGATACGGCATGCTTAAATATTTCATACAATTCATCCGTTTCTCCTACCTTTTTATTTTCATCCAATTAGATCTACCTGTCGTGAGCGTTATGATATTATTCTAGCAAGAATTTTCCATATGACAAGAACGCACTATTAAGTAATATACTATCATGATATATACTGTCAAAATGGCTGGTAAAGGATAAAGTGTCAATATAAGTAGTAAGGATAAAGTGTCAAAAGCACCTTGCGGTACTTTCCGAATATCATATATTGCTATTGCAAGCAAGCTTGCATATCAATATATGACATCCGGAAATGTGCTGCGCACATTTTGACACTTTATTTTTATACATAGAGTGAAACTTATTATACCTATTCTTATATCTATACAGTGAGAGAAATTATAAATAGTGATTCATGGAGAAATTAATATCTAACATACATAAGAGGTTAATTATATTTAGATTTAACTTAATAGTGCACTGTTAATCTTTTGAGCCGAGAGGCTACTCTCTTTATTCAAATTGTGATCGGTAGAGATTATAGTAAAAGCACTGTTTGTTCATCAGTTCCTGATGTGTTCCCTGCTCTATGATATTTCCCTGATCCACCACCAGGATATGATCTGCACCTTGTATTGTGGAAAGTCTGTGTGCGATGACAAAACAGGTCTTATCCTCCATTAGCTTACGCATTGCTTTCTGTATCTTGATCTCGGTTCTGGTATCCACATTGGAGGTCGCCTCATCCAGAATCAGCATCTTAGCATCCAGCAGCATCGCCCGGGCAATCGTTAAAAGCTGCTTCTGCCCCTTGGAGATATTTAATCCGTCCTCATTCACGACTGTATCATAGCCCTGCGGAAGCCTCATGATATAGGAATGCATTCCTGCCATTTTGGCTGCAGCAACTACCTCGTCCAGGGTTGCGTCTTCCTTCCCGTAGGCGATATTCTCAAAGATTGTTCCCGAGAAAAGCCAGGTATCCTGAAGTACCATTGCATATGCCCTACGTAGGCTCTGTCTTGTCAATTCTCTTGTTTCAAGGTCATCCACACGGATGGTTCCGTCCCATACATCATAGAAGCGCATCAAAAGATTAATGATGGTGGTCTTACCGGCACCCGTAGGTCCTACAATCGCGATCAGGCTTCCCGGAGTGGCATGTAAAAACAGGTTTGTAATGATTGTCTTCTCAGGCAGATATCCGAAGGATACCCCCTCCATAGTGACATCTCCTTTTACATCACAAAGCTCTTTCGCCTGAACAATATCCGGTTTTTCCGGTGCCTCGTCTATCAGCTTAAATACACGCTCAGCGGCTGCAGCTGCCGACTGAAGCTCGCTGATGATGTTGGCTGCTTCATTAATCGGTCCAGAGAACTTCCTGCTGTATTGGACGAAGGAGGAGATGTTACCGAGTGACATCCTTCCGAACAGATACAGAATTGCACCGAAGACAGTGATCAGGGATAAGGACAGATTATTGATGAAGTTCACCGTAGGTCCGGTCATGCTTCCATAGTATTCTGCGTCATAATACGCATCAACAGTCTCCGTGTTCAGCCGGTCAAAACGTCCCATCACGGATGCTTCTGCCGCATAGGCTTTTATCGTCTTCTGACCTGAGACCATTTCTTCCACGAAGCCATTCAATTCACCCAGCTTGGAAGAGCGTTTGCGAAACAGTGGCCGAAGCTTCTTCGCCATAAATCGCGTATAGAGAATAGATAAGGGTATCATGAACAGCATAACTAAGGACAGGGCGGGTGAAATGACAAGCATCATGATCAGTGAACCGATCACGGTAACCACACTGGCCAGCACCTGGACTACATCCGTTGAAAGCGAGGTATTGATTGTATCGATATCATAAGAGATCCTGCTGATGATATCCCCCGCCTGATTCCGATCAAAATAACCCACCGGTAGCTCAACCAGCTTCGTGAAGACATCTTCCCTCATACTTTTTACGATTTTCTGACTTAATCTGATCATCAGAGTTGACAAGAAATAAGACAGAACGGAGGAAATAATATAAAATACAATCATCCATGCGGCATAGTGAAACACCTTCTTAAATACCACAAGCCCCTTTCCCGGTTCGATTGCATCTATCGCATACCCGGACAGCATCGGTCCAATCAGGGCAAACATATTGCCTGACACTGTCAGGAATAATCCCAGAAGGAGCATCCAACGATACTGAAAGATATAGCTCCATAGTCTTTTTAATACAAACTTCGTGTCCTTTGGTTTATCTGTCTTATCACTGATTCGCCCTCCTGTACGAGCAGCCATAGTTTCACCTCCGATCTTCGGATCATTTGTTATGCAAGCATCTGGGATTGATAGATCTCCTTATATACCTCACAGGAATTAAGCAATTCTTCATGTGTTCCATAGCCTGCCATCCTTCCGTCCTCAAGAACCAGGATATGATCAAGCTTCATCACTGAGCTGATTCTTTGTGCGATCACTATCGTTGTTGTCCCCTCATAGTTTTCACGGATAGCTTTTCTCAGCAGAGAATCCGTTTTATAATCAAGCGCACTGGAGGAATCGTCCAGAATTAATATCTCAGGTTTACCTGCCAATGCCCGTGCTATCAAAATTCGCTGCTTCTGTCCTCCGCTTAGGTTATTCCCTTTGATGGACAGTTTGAAATCCAGCTGCTCCTTAAGCTCCCCGATGAAGGCTTCTGCCTGGGCATGTTTTGCAGCCTCCCAAACCCTTTCCTTCGGCAATTGTCTACCTAAACTGATATTCTCATATACTCTGTCACTAAATAGGACATCATTCTGATATACAACTCCGAATCTTCTGCGAAGCGCAAGCTTATCCATACTTCTGATATCCTGTCCGTCTATTGTGATTGCTCCCTCCGTTACATCATAAAAACGCATCAGCAGATTGATCAGGGTCGTCTTTCCGGAACCGGTTGACCCGATGATGCCAAGGCTTTCTCCCCTCTTAATCTGAAAATCCATGTCTATGATGCAGGGTTCCTTTGCATAAGAAAAACCTACATGATGAAAAGCAATGTGATTCTCACTGCTGCCTGCACTATATTGTGATATAACCTTTAAATCCTCCTCAGCTTCCAGAACCTGTGCAATACGCGATGCAGAAGCACTTGCTTTAGAATATATGACAAATATTCTGGTAATTGCCATAATGGCTTGCAGCATAATCGTAAAGTAGGATAAGAAGGCAACGATTTTTCCCGGAGCAGATAATCCGGCATTCACTCTGTAGGCTCCGACAATCACTACCAATGTAAGCCCAAGATTAAAAACCAGGTTCATAGCCGGATTCGTAACTGCCATCGTCATGCCAGCCCTTTGTTCCTTATTCACAACCTCAGCATTCGTGTCTGAAAATCTCTGCTTTTCGTAAGCTGATTTCGACAGGGCTTTAATGACACGGACACCGGTGATGTTCTCCCTGACAACTCTTATCATCTTATCCACGGATACCTGCTGGCTTAAGTACAGGGGGATTCCTTTTTTAGAAACCAGATATACGATCAGGGTCAGGATTGGCAAAGCTGCGACCAATATCAGTGTAAGTACCGGCTCGAGGGTACTGGTAACGATAATACCACCGATTAAGATGATAGGTGCACGGACTCCCATTCTCTGCATCATTCCTATCATGTTATGGATATTATAGGTGTCGGACGTCATTCGAGATTCAAGAGTTGGAATTGTATAATAATCCAATTGGGTACCGGAGAGACTGAGGATCTTCTCAAATAAATCATGCCGCAGCTTCTGGGTTGCGTTTCTGGCAACTCTGGCCGCCATTCTGTTAGCAATGATATTGAAGGTTCTGGCTCCGATCGACAGGCCTGCCATGGCGAGACCCCAATATAGAATAAAAGATATCTTTTTTAAAGGGATAACCTCATCGATAATATATGCCAGTATCCAGGGAAGTCCCAAATCCATCAGGGTTCCCAAAACCTTTATGATAAATCCAACGGTCATACGGGCGATATAGGGTTTTAGGTAAGTCAGCACTCTTTTCAAAGCAGGTCCTCCCTATCAGAATATTGATAGAAGTGTTTAAGCTAAAACCTATTCTAACACTGTGTCCAGGCATCGTCAAGTTTCGTTACCTGCTATACAGAACAGCTTGCAGACGTTATCCTCAGCGGAGCTCTTATGATTGGGATGCAATTTCCTTACAATAAAAACTGCTGCTTAAAAGCCGGTGAAAGCTTTCAGCAGCAGCGAACCTTAATCCTTATCGGTGTTGGACAGCATCAGCTTGATCCGATTCAACTGATTCACGTAGGACAATCCCGGATCATAATCGATCGGCATGATATTTGCTCCCGGATAGCGTTCTCTTAAGGGCTTAAACATTCCCTTCCCTGTGATATGATTCGGCAGACAGGCCAAGGGCTGCACACATAGAATATTGTTAGTCCCCTCCTCCAAGAATTCCATCATCTCTGCTGCTACCAGCCATCCTTCCCCGGTCTGATTCCCCAGAGATAATACGGAGGATGCCATATGCGCCAGCTCCTGTATCGGTGTAGGGGCCGGAAATCTCTCACTTCTGGCCAACTCCCGCTTCATCATATTCCGGTATCGTGTCATATAGGTCAGTGCTATATCACTTAGCTGTTGTTTCAATTTCGACCCGGCAAGATATCGGTGTCTGAAGCGTGCATTAAGAGCAGAATATAAGAAATAATCCATAAGATCAGGTACAACAGCCTCAACTCCTCCCTGTTCCAGAATACCGATCAGATCATGATTAGCATCCGGATGGTATTTTAACAGTATTTCTCCGACAATGCCCACTCTGGGTTTTGTCTCATTTCTAATCTCCAGATAATCAAAATCCCGGACGATTCTTCTTATGTTGCGCTGAAATTCCTTTGTACCTCCGGACCTGATATTCTCTTTTGCACGCTCCTTCCATTTTTCATGAAGAACCTTAGCTGATCCGGGAAATCTTTCATATGGTCTTGTCCTATTGAGCAGCCTCATGAATAAATCTCCGTAGATAATAGCCATCAGACTTCTCTTAATCAATCCGGGTGTTAGTTTGAAACCGGGCTGTTTATCCAAGCCAATGGTATTCAGAGAGATAACGGGGATCATTGAAAAGCCTGCCTGCCTTAAGCCCAGCTTGAGAAAGGCTATATAATTGGTTGCCCTGCAGCCTCCACCACTTTGGGTCAGGATGACAGCTGTACGTTCCAGATCATATTTTCCGGATTTCAATGCCTGTATCAGCTGACCAATCATGAGAATTGCAGGAAAGCAGGCATCATTATTCACATACTTAAGGCCTTCCTCCACTGCTCCCTGATCCGCTTCCGGTAACACTTCCATACGATAACCGCTAGCCCTGGCGGCTTCCTGTACTAATTCAAAATGGATTGGCGCCATCTGGGGTGCTAAGATCGTATAGGTTTGTCGCATCTCCTTTTGGAAAATGGGTGGTATCGCTTCTACCGGCAGAACCGTTCCCCTTCCCGGTTGCTTTTCTCTTTCTTCTATGGCAGCCTTCAGGGAGCGGATTCGAATCCTGATTGCTCCAAGATTATTTCCCTCATCAATCTTTAGAATCGTATACAGCTTTCCGCCTGCTGCCAAAAGCTCTTCTATCTGATCCGAGGTAACTGCATCCAGGCCACAGCCAAAGGAATTTAACTGGATGAGCTCCAGCAGAGGTTCCTCCGCAACCAAGGAGGCAGCACGATAAAGTCTGGAATTATATACCCATTGATCCACTACTCTGAGTTTTTGCCTGACCTTTGCCAAATGGGCGATGCTATCCTCAGTCAGCACTGCCATACCATAGGAATTGATTAATTCCGCTATTCCGTGGTTAATCTCAGGATCGGAGTGATAGGGCTTTCCGCATAGAACGATTCCTCTTTTATGCTCCTTTCGAAGATACTCCAGAGTCTCCTCTCCTCTTTTTCTCATATCTCTTTTATAATTGTCGCGTTCTTTGTAGGCTGCAACTACTGCTGATTTCATCTCCTCCATACTGATCCGATACTCCTGCAATTCCTCCACCAGCCTGTTCATCAATACCTTCTGATTATTGAGGGACAGGAAGGGTGTGAGAATACGGATCTTCCTATCCTTGATCAGATCAATATTATTGCGGACCACTTCGGGATAAGATATCACAATAGGGCAATTGTAATGATTGCTTGCCTCCTTAAATTCCGCTTTTTCATAGACGATCGCCGGATAGAATATGGTATCAACTCCCTGTTCGATCAAATCAATGACATGACCGTGGCTGAGTTTTGCAGGATAGCATGTGGATTCTGAAGGAACGGTTTCCATCCCCCTCTCAAACAGCTTCTTACTGGACGGTGAAGAAAGGATAACCCGAAATCCAAGCTTCGTGAACAAGGTAAACCAGAACGGATAATTCTCATATAAATTAAGCACCCTTGGAATGCCGATTTCACCTCGATGAGCCTGTTCCGGAGAAAGAGGCTGGTACTGAAAGGTCCTGTTGTTCTTATATTCCAGAAGATTAGGCAGATGTTCCCTGTTTAGGTCGGCTGCCCCGTTCGCCTTTTCACAGCGGTTCCCAGTGATAAAGCGTGCCCCATCAGAAAAGACATGTATTGTCAACAGACATTGATTCGTGCAGCCCTGACAACGACTGCTTAAGGAATTGACTGAAAAAGCAGCTAAGGCTTCTTTACTGAGAAGGCTTGAAGGCTGCTCCTTAGCATCACATTCCTCATATCTTTCCCGTGCAATCAAAGCTGCTCCGAAGGCACCCATCAGACCGGCAATCTCAGGTCTTTTGGCTTCCCTACCCGTCACCAGCTCAAAGGCACGCAGCACGGCATTATTCAGGAAGGTTCCTCCCTGAACGAGAATATGCTTCCCCAACTCACTTTCATCCCGAAGCTTAATCACCTTATAGATGGCATTTTTGATGACAGAATAAGATAGCCCGGCAGAAATATCTCCGATCTCTGCCCCTTCCTTTTGTGCCTGCTTCACCTTGGAATTCATGAACACCGTACACTTCGTCCCCAGATCCACCGGAGCCTTTGCAAACAGTGCTGTCTCTACGAATTCTTCCAGGCTTAAATGAAGCGATTTCGCAAACCCCTCAATGAAGGAGCCGCACCCGGAGGAACAGGCTTCGTTTAAGAGGATACTGCTGATTGCGCCCTCCCTGATACGAAGACATTTCATATCCTGTCCACCGATATCAAGGATAAAATCAACTTCAGGCAGAAAATGTTTTGCTGCCTTGTAATGAGCAATCGTTTCGATTTCTCCGTAATCTGCATGGAAAGCAGCCTTCACCAGAGCTTCCCCATAGCCTGTTACAGTACAACCGGAGATAACAGCTTTCCCCGGAAGCTGCTGATATAAATCCTGCAGAAGGACCGTCAGTTTTCCGAGCGGATCCCCTTCATTGTTGCAATATCTGGAGTAAAGAAGCTCTCTCTCTTCCCCGAGCAATACCAGCTTTGTTGTTGTGGAACCGGCATCTATACCAAGAAAGACATTACCTTGATATGAATTTAAGCTGCCTGTCACCACGTCTGATGATTGATGTCTGGTGATAAAAGCATCGTACTCCTCCTTAGTCTCAAACAGAGGCGGGAGCTTACGGATCTCCTCCTCAGAGACTTTGGGTATACGGTTCAGTCTATGGCAGAGTTCACCGAGAGAATCGATTCTTCCCTTCGTATTGACCAGAGCGGCCCCGATTGCCACATAAAGCTGGGAATGCTCCGGTACTAGGGACATTTCCTCAGTAAGCCTCAAGCTCTCGATAAAACGTTTGCGAAGCTCGGAAAGATAATGGAGCGGTCCGCCCAGAAAAGCAATCCTTCCCCGGATGGGTTTACCACAGGCTAACCCGCTGATGGTCTGATTGGCTACTGCCTGAAGGATTGAAGCCGCAATATCCTCCTTCCGTGCTCCGTCGTTAATGAGCGGTTGGATATCCGTCTTTGCAAATACTCCACAGCGTGAAGCAATCGGATAAATGATTTTATGCTGTTTCGCATATTCATTCAGCCCCGCAGCATCCGTATCCAGGAGCACAGCCATCTGGTCCAAAAAAGCCCCTGTTCCACCCGCACAGCTGCCATTCATGCGTTGCTCCATACCCCCTGTAAAATAAGTAATCTTAGCATCCTCTCCACCAAGCTCAATTGCTACATCTGTCTCCGGTAATAAGGTTTTTACTGCCTTTGCACAAGCGACTACCTCCTGAACAAAATGAATATTCAATCGCTTAGCCAGAGACAATCCACCGGATCCTGTCATGCTGACGGCCACCTTCCTATCCCCCAGTTCTTTACGGCACTCCTCCAAAAGCTGAGAGAGAGAGCTTCTGATGTCAGAAAGATGTCTTCTGTAATCGCTGTAAATCAACCTGTTCTCACTATCAACCACAGCCACCTTGACAGTAGTAGAGCCTATGTCCAAGCCTACCCGGTAGCCTTTCGCATCCTTACTATTTTCCATTCTGATCTCCCTTCTTTCGCACACCTTACAATTTTGGTGTAAGCTAAAATTTGCAGATGCAGGAGCATTTCCTTCTCACTTACTTATCTATTATGGACGCATCCTTAGATTCCATACAAAAGAAGTTGAATCATATGAAAAATACATATTCGTTCTAACTGATTGGTCGTCTTTCAGTACAAAGTTTTACTGGACGAAATCGACATATCTTATTATAATAATATATATTAAATTATCTTTTTAAGGGGTGGTATTCATGGCAAACAGAGATATTAAGAAAGAAGTTAAGAAGAAGAAAAAGGCAGATACTGGCGTATTACCTTCATTAAAGCCGATCATGCCTGAGCCGGAGCTTGTGAAAAAGCCCAAGAAAAATGCTTAAGTAATAAATACTACCTGCCAAACACCGATTATTCCGAGGTTGACAGGTAGTTTTTTATATTTCATCACGTTTATAGTATTGAATGATCTGTCCGGTGATCTGCTCATATTGATGCCTGTTTTCAGCTAAAGCCACCATATAATTATCAAGACTGTGATTAATGAAACATAGGATTCTGGAACTTAATTTAAAACCTTTACCGACTAGCCAATTAATAACCTTCCGCTGAACGCGGAACATTCTCCACTCAAATTCCAAGAGTAATAAAAGTTTCAACTCTTTCATACTGTTCACCTCTCCTAATCTTTCGCATTGGACTTTGGTATAACCTAGATCTTGTAATGCTGATAAAACTATTTCAGAGATTGTACATGAATGGTTTCTATTAAGCTATATTATCATAACCGATAAATGTTTCTGTTATTCCTCCTCGCTACTGTGAACTATTTATCATAATCTTATCATATTTTCCATATTTCGGCAACAGGTCCAATTTATCATAGGCAGTCCTATCCCGGTTATAGTCTTAGAGTCTCAGTTGCAATTCGTTCACAGAATGTCCTGTCATGTTCCACGAAAACAAGCGTCGGTTGGAATTTTAAGATTAACTCTTCGATCTGTATTCTGGAAAAGATATCGATGTAATTCAGTGGTTCGTCCCATACAAAAACCTGGGCAGGCTCTGCAAGACTTTTTGCAAGCAGAACCTTTTTCTTCTGACCGGCACTGAATTCCGATATGTCCTTCTCAAATTGTACTCTCGCAAAATCCAGTTGACGTAAAACTGTCTTAAATATGCTCTCATCCAGTCCGTACCTTACCGCTAAGTCTCTCAGATTACCGGTCAGATAGGATGTATCCTGAGAAACATAAGAAATCCTAAGGGACGGCGCGACATAATACCTTCCCTGATAGTCAATCTTCTCTCCCAACAGGAGCTTAAGTAAGGTGGTCTTTCCCGATCCGTTCTTTCCCCTGATAGCAAGTCTGCTTCCCTTTGATAGATTGAATTGAATGCCTGAAGCAATCCTGCGATCATCAAAATAAAGACTTAAATCCTCTGCCTCCATCAATCTTCTTCCCGTTACAGGAAGTATATTGATTTTTAAATCACTTAGTTCTTCAATATTCTTCAAAAGACTTTTCTTCTCTTCAATCGCATCAAGCTTTCTGTTCTCGATTGCCTTCGCCCGTTTCATCATCTTTGCAGCCTTATGACCTACTGCACCTCTGTCGAAGGTATGGGTTCCGATCTTACTGGCCTCAACCTGATCTGACCAACCCTTTGCTCTTTTTGCCGCATCTGCCAGTATTACAATCTCCTTTTTTAGCTGTTCGTTCTTATCCAGTTCATAATTATCACGCCGTTCTTTGTTCTCCCACCAGCTTGAATAATTTCCTTTCTGTACTTCGATATCCGTCCTGTTGATGGAAAGTACGTGATCGATGCAGCCGTCCAGAAAATTTCTGTCATGAGATACGAGAATAAAGCCTTTTTTACTCCTCAAATACTCTGCAAGTGTATCTCTGCCCTCCATATCCAGATGATTTGTAGGTTCATCAATCAGAAGGAAATTATTCTTCCTTAAAAATAAAGCGGCAAGCATCAGCTTGGTTCTCTCACCAAAGCTCAGGGTATGATAAGCTCTGGTTAGAACAGTAGAATCTACCCTTAACTTACCAAGTTCCTTCTCGATTAATTCCTCGATGATATATCCGTCATTTGCCAGATAAAGCTCCTGTAGCTTTCCATATCTTTCAAGACTTTCTTCACTGTGATTTTCCTTCAGACATTGCTCCATCTCCTGCTCCCACTTCGTATATGGAGCAATGGTATCCTTGATAACGGTCAACGTAAGCTTTGCTTCATCCACAACCTCAAAGGGAAAATAACTGAAGCTTACCGGGGAAGTAATTGTACCTTGATAATCATAGGCACCCATTAACAGCTTTAAAAAGGTTGTCTTTCCCCTGCCGTTTCTCCCGATAAAACCAAGCCTCCAATCCGTATCAATCTGGAAGCTGACATGTTCAAATATCATATCATAGCTGGTTGTATAACCAAACGTTAAATCATTTACATTAATCTGGGACATAACATCACACTCCTTCCAAGCATAAGTCCCTGTAAAACAGCCATGCCATACTTTTGAAACGAAAAAACCCACAAAAGAATTTTCTCTTGTGGGTTTCCTGCACAGTATACTTTCTCCATATAGAGCAACAGTACTAAGAACACTGTATTGTCTCTACGAAACACAATGATAAGTCATGCTGCATATGCAGCATACTGCTCTGATATAGGAAGAAAGAGAGGATATTCATTACTTGCCCGCAACAAAAGAAAGCCGGTCCGGCTGCATTCATCGCTATTCAAATTCATTAGCAAGTAATAATTATCATTCCTGATCCCTCTTTCTATAATTTGTCTGATCAATCATCCCTACTGACGGTTCACAGCATAGGACAATTTATTTTACTGCCATATTCTAACACTGTTTTCCGGATATGTCAACGATATCTATCGCTTCCCAAAGATACAGGCGGGAAGCATAATCCTGGAATAACCGTACCTCTTCATCATAGCCTGTTCCCGCGAAGCCCTGCTTCAATTTGACACCGGCATGATTGAAAAGGTCTCCGTATGCAGTGCAATCTTCTTTCTCACCCGGCATCTTCTTCACCAATGCAATCAGATTATGTGCCAGGGAATCCTTTTTGATATGGATCGGTGATATCATATTGATCAAATCACCGAACTCCTTGATATTGAAGGTACGCTGCCGGTTTGTCATATGATATACCCTATCATCCTCAAGACCCCTTGTACGGAATTTACCATACGCATTATTCGGAATAACTTCCTTCTGAAGATATAACCCCAGTGCCTTCTTTCTGTCTGAGGCGACGCTGATCCACTGATAACATCCGGCTTCATTGGTTTTGATCCGGTAGAAGTCCCCGAACTGGAATACTTCCCTATGCTCCTTATAAAACGCAATCTGATTAGCCACTGCCTGTTTCTCCTCAGAATTTAGCTCTGTCAGATTGAGTTCGTACCCAAGAAGTCCGAATGCAGCTACTTCAAACCGGGTCTCAATGGAAGTATTCCGAAGAGTCTGATGGTTCGGACAGGAAGAGACATGGGCCCCAATGGTTGACATAGGATAGCCATAGCTGTAACCGGCTTGAATCTCAGCTCTGCAGATGGCATCTGTATTGTCACTTGCCCAGGTCTGCGGCATATAGCACAGCATGCCCAGATCAAACCGATTCCCTCCGGAGGCGCAGCTTTCGAATAGTATCTTCGGGAAGCGTTCGGTCAGCGTATCAAGGATCCGATACAATCCGAGTATATAACGATGACCAAACTCCATCTGCTGTTCCGGTTGCAGTGCACTACTGTAACAGTCAGAAAAGATACGGTTCATATCCCATTTGACATAACTGATATTGGCACCTGAGAATACCCTGGTCATCTCCTGTACGATATAGGTACACACCTCTTCTCTGGTCAAATCCAGAATCATCTGGTTTCTTCCGAGGGAATGCCCCAATCCGGGAATCCTGACTGCCCAATCCGGATGGAGTCGGAACAGTTCACTATCCTCATTCAGCATTTCAGGCTCCACCCAGATACCAAAATCCAACCCAAGAGCATTGATTGCATCTGCAAGCCCTTTTAATCCGCTTTTCAGCTTCTCCCGATTCTCAGTCCAATCACCAAGGGAGGAGGTATCATCATTTCTTTTTCCAAACCATCCGTCATCCAGCACAAAAAGCTCTATTCCCACTTCCTTAGCTGCCTTCGCCTGTTTCAACAGCTTACTCTCGTTGAACTTAAAGTAGTTGGCCTCCCAGCTGTTTAAAAGAACCGGCCGGCTCCTATCCCTCCAATAACCTCTGACGATATGCTTTCTGATAAATTGATGCATATTCCGGCTCATACCGCCGGCACCTTTATCCGAGTAGGTATAGACTGCTTCAGGTGCTTCAAAGATCTGCCCGGGTCCTAACTGCCACTCAAAACCGTTAGGGCTGATTCCGTTGATCACCCTCAGCTTCCCCGTACTGCTCACTTCCGCTGCTTCATAATGATTACCGCTGTAAATCAGATTGATGCCATAGCAGTCGCCATAATCCTCACCGGACTCTTCACTGCTGATCATGAAGAAGGGATTGCTTCGGTTACCGGAAATACCCGACTTGGAGTCACTTACCCATATTCCGGGGGATGCCTTCACCTCATGTCGCTTCATCTCTCTTGCCCAGTTACCATGAAAGGTACTAAAATGATAAGCTGCCGTATCAAAATCCAGTTGACCGCTCATCATACGATTGATCCTGATCATAGCCTCGGAGGTATTTTTCACCACAGCACTTCTTGTAATGACATCACATTCCTCGAAGACAGAATAAATTAACGTAAGCCCAATATCATAATTCTTATCATATAATTCTACTGCAAGGCTGACGTACTTCTCTTCCGGGGCGGTACTCACAGCCTCACTGACTGTCTCAGAAGCCTCTAGGTAAGCAGACGGCAGGGTCACTAGAGCAGCCTTTCTTGTTAACAGCTTCGCATCTCTGAACAGAAAGTCGCTGGTACTGCTTCCATCTGCATGAATTAGTTCAATAAAGGCTTCCCTGATATCGCCCTTGCCGTGCGAAGACATCTCAAGACAGAGATCCTCAAGTCCTAAGTTAGGGTACTCCGTCGAATAAGCCAGCTCGGTACCTCCTAAGAAACGATGCTTCTCAATCAGAGGTTCCATCCCGGCATCAAGCTTAATCCTTTTCCCATAATAGAGATGCTCTAGATGACCACTTGGCATAATACGAAAGCAGTAGGTCGTATTCTTTGTTTCCAGGATAAATAAATCCTTGCTTCTTCTTATCATTTGACTCCTTCCCTTTCCTTAAGCTCGGCCAAAATCTCTCCCATACGTTCTTCTGTCAGCTTATATTTTTTTCTAAACAAAAGGATGGATATAAGTAAACCAATCATTGGAATTACAATCATAAAGATACGCATTCCCTGTAGTGTTGAGGCTTTCTGCACCTCTGCATTCACATCCAGCTTTACTACATCCAGACTGATGCCGGCTATCAGGACGGAAAACGCTGAAGCCAGCTGTACCACGAAGGTCTGCATGGAGAAGATGACACTTTCACTTCTCTGCTTAGTCTTCCATTCGCCATAATCCACAGTATCAGCAAGAAATACAGTTGTCAGTACTGTTGCCAGACCAAAACCAAAGTAAATAATAATTGCTGCGACACAAAGCAGCACCAGATTCGAAGTATCCGTCTCACCAAGTATGAACAACAGGGCGTAACCCAGAATTGCAAGCAACAGTGCGCCTGTAAATATCGCTTTCCTCCTAAACTTCTGACGAAGTATGGGAAGCGTCATCATGGAAAGAATCTGTGTGGCACCGCCCACTGTACCGAAGATTCCGTATAATGCGGCATTACCGATATCGTATTTGAAGAAATAGATGGCAAGCTGTGAGGTCAGGTAGACAGAGGCATTAAAGATTACAATCATGATTACGATCGCCATCGCCTGGTCATTGCTGAATAAAGCCCGGAACATCTCCTTGATTCTGGGTGATCTGACGATCGGTTTTTCCTTTTCTCTGACATTCGTCACCGTTACAAGAATAGTAGCCAGAAAGATCACGGCAATGATACCGGCAATCCTCTGAAATCCAAGGCGCTCATCTCCTTTGCCCAGGATAGGAAGCAATACCATCGTCAAGGCAGTAGGAATAGCGAAACCAAGCCCGGCGCAGCTTCTGCCGATAACAGAAATAGACTCCCTGTCCTTCTCATTTTGGCTGATGGCAGGTATCATGGACCAGTAAGGAATATCCATCAGTGTATAGGTAGCACACCACAGTATGTACGCCACAGAAACATAGATGAGCAAAGGGGTTCCGCTTAATCCCTTTGGAACCGAATACATCACAATAAGTGAAATCGCACTTAAGATGGTTCCGATCAGCAGCCAGGGTCTGAATTTACCCCATTTTGTGTCGGTCTTCTCAATCAGAATTCCCATGAAGGGATCGTTTAAGGCATCAAAGATACGGGCAATCATAAACAATACACCGATGAAGGTTGCACTGATACCAAGTACATCTTTATAGTAGTATAGCAAGAAGCCGGAAACAATACAGTAGACCATGTCCTTCCCAACAGCACCCATTCCATAAGAGATTTTTTCTTTACGTGTTAAATTCATACCTTCTCCTCTTTTCTTATATAGTGATTGCGAATATATCTATAGCTCTTCGGCGAGTTACCCAATTGTCCCATACCCATGGGTTTATCTCGCAGGATTACCTTCTCTGACCCGGAAGTTGACCGTATATTCACCCAGATCGGCCTGACGCAGATAGAGTGTTCCTTCCCCGGTTACCCCTGTCGTTCTGATATAGGTCCCGCCATATCCACCCTTCAGGCTGATTGTCTCAGGACCGATCAAGGCAATTGCTCCACCGGCACGAAGCGTAACCGGCTCCTGATAATACGGCAGCAGATTCCCGTTGACATCAACAGCTTTGATCCGGATTGCAGCAATATCATAGGTTTCCCCTTCCGTAAGCTCCTGTGCATCTGTCGAAATGATTAGCTTTGGATGACCTGCGGGTGCTTTCGTGATTGTCTTCACGACCCGGTTATCCTTGATCGCTTCAAAGCGAAAGCTTGTGGCTTGCCCACCCCAGCCTCCGATGTATTTATAATACAATCTGGTTCCTTCCTCCAGTGTGAGATGCTTGGTTAACATCAGCATAGCCATTCTGAACTTATATTTTATCGGAAGATTGATTGATCCGTACTTTTTAACTGCATAAAGGATTTGTTTCATCACCTGAGAGGTCCTATGATCATAACCTTCTTCCTTCTCAAGCAGTTCTCCGATAAAATCATCAATCAGGATTGGCGGATGAGGCAGATGTTTAAACTGATTCCCGGAGGGGTAAAACTCCCTGATGAACGTGTTATTCTTATACAATCTTATGCTATCCGCATTCGTAAAAGCATAAATCTGTTTGATATTTCCAGCCGGATGATCCCCAATATCCAAAGTGGAATTAACCTCGCAGATGACCTCAGCATCTGATTGACTGGCGTATACTGCTGCTGCCTGTTTCGGGTTACGGAACATATCCATCACTCCGTGATAACAGATCCTGTCACCGCTTCCGAAATCCTTGTGCGTATTGTAGTCTGTCATACACCAGCCAAATCCTCCGGTAATCTCCTCCTGTGCAAACAATGCATCCAGTACACGGGCATGCCTTAGGGCATGCTCCAGACGATGTTCCTCATCATCAAAAAGCTTAGTCGGAAACATATGTCCGTTAAATTCAGTGACCAGATACGGGGCAGCCATATTTGAGGTTGCCTTCTCTTTCTTGCTTAGTCCGGGATTGGTTCCATTATGATAAAAATCATTATAGGTATAGACATCCTCCAGCAGGCTACTTTTCTGAAGGTACCTGACTCCACCGGTCTGTCTGTCCGGATCAAGCTCATGTGCCAAACGGTTCGTCCGGGTGTAGAACTCATCATCATCCTGTGATTCATTAATTCGCACTCCCCAGAGAATGATAGAAGGATGGTTTCTGTATTGAAGAATCATCTCTCCTACCGTATTCACCGCAATGTCCCTCCAAGCCGAATCCCCGATATGCTGCCAGCCTGGAATTTCGGTAAATACCAGAAGCCCGAGCTCGTCGCATCGATCCAGGAAATGCCTGGACTGCGGGTAATGTGACGTTCGTACTGCATTGACCTTAAGCTCATGCTTTAAAATCTCCGCATCTCTCTGCTGCTGCCTCTTTGGCATTGCATACCCTACATATGGATAACTCTGGTGTCTGTTCAGCCCTAAAAGCTTGATTTTTCTGTGATTTAAATAAAAACCGTCTTTTCTGAATTCGCAGGTACGAAATCCAAACCGTACCTTTTTCTCATCCAGCTTTCCTACACCGGTTGCATTCCCGCTAAGCTCCAATTTCAAAAAGTAAAGGTTGGGATCATCGATATTCCACTCCCGGATCCCCTTAATGTCAAAAGTAAAATTCAAGTACTCCTGATCCATTAATCTAAAGTCAGCGCAGATTACTCCTCCCTGACTGTCCAGCAGTGAATAGTCCAGCTTCAGTCCCTCACCTTCGATTGGACTATTCAGCTTCACAGAGAGGTCAACCGTCTTCTCATCTGCCTGACGGTTACCGGTATCTCTGGTTCTTACATAGACATCGTCTATATAGTATTGTTCTTTGATATCCAGTGAAACTTCACGGTAGATACCGCCATAGGTCAGATAGTCAATCACATTACCAAAGGGCGGAAGGTTATTGCATTCTCTGCTGTCTGCCATCACCGCAATCACGTTATCCTCACCATAGTCCAGTAACTGAGAGATATTCACGGTGAAGGCAGTATATCCACCCTCATGAACGGCAGCCTCAATACCATTAACATATACCCTGGCTACATGCGCTACCGCCTCAAAGGTGAGTAGTACCTGCTTACTCATCCAGTCCGGTTCCGCATAGATATGCCTCCGATAGCAGCTGATGAATTGATAATCCATTTCATCAATATAATGATAGGGGAGCAGCTTATTGGTATGTGGAATTCGGATCTGCTCCATTTTGCTGTCATCGTAATCCTTATTCAGCATCTGCTCCTCAAACCCTTCCGAATATTTCCATTCATTATTTAAATCCAAGTGCCGTATCATACTTACTCCTTTCCTTTGTTTTATTCACGATTAATCGCTACATTTTTACACCTTCAAACAGGATGTCAAGCATCTGATTCAATGCATCCTGATATGGCATTCCTTCTTCTGCCAGTATCGGCCGGCTCAGATAGAATTCGATCGTTCCCGTGAATACTGCCCTGAATACCGAAAGATTGATTTTCCTGATCTTCCCCTCCTCCATTGCCTGCTCCATCAGCCTGAAGGTAGCATCCCAGTCCGTCTCCAGCCGGTCTTCAATCTTACTATAGATCCTTGGATATTTTTCCTTCATCGCGTAAAACTGCTTAAAGTTCATCGTTTTATACCGCTCCGGCAAGATAATCAAAAGCTTTCTAAGCTTAATGAGCGTATCCAGATCTTCCTCCAGAATTTCCTTCTCGCTTTGCTTGATTGAATCAAATACCGTGTTCACGGTATCAATAAATAACTCTTCCTTATCCTCCACAACCGTATATATAGTTCTTTTACTGATGCCGATTCGCTTTGCCACATCATCCATTGTAAATTTCAAACCCTTTTCATTAAATAATTCAATTACGGCATCAATAATCTTTTCCTTCAATTCCATTCTTTCCCCTCACTTTATGCTGTCAATGTATGATCAAATTTAATCTCAAAGTAATAAAACCAGAAAACTAATTTTAGTTTTCTGGTTTTATTATACCAGTTCCATCCAATATTTTCAATAGTGAATACCTAAATCGTATTTATGTAATAGGACGTAAAAAAACCGGCTGCTTCTGAAATCTTCAAAAGCAACCGGCTGATATGCCATCTCTTATTTATTCAATTAGTTATTGATCAACTTCGGCTTGTTAGTCCAGCTCATCATCTTACGAAGCTCTGCTCCAACCTTCTCAAGCTCATGATTTGCTTCAATTCTTCTCTTGGCATAGAAGTTAGGGCATCCAACCTGGTTCTCAAGTAACCAGTTACGTGCAAAGGTACCATCCTGGATCTCAGTAAGGATCTGCTTCATAGTAGCCTTAGTCTCAGCTGTAATTACTCTGGAGCCTGATACATAATCACCATATTCTGCAGTATTGGAGATGGAATATCTCATTCCTGCAAAGCCGCTTTCGTTGATCAAATCAACAATCAGCTTCATCTCATGGATACATTCAAAGTAAGCACTCTCCGGCTCATAACCGGCTTCAACCAAGGTCTCAAAACCAGCCTTCATCAAAGCAGTTACACCACCGCAAAGAACTGCCTGCTCACCAAAGAGATCTGTCTCGGTCTCTTCTCTGAAGGTAGTCTGGAGAACACCGGCTCTCGCACCTCCAATAGCAAGTGCATAAGCAAGACCCAGGTCATGCGCTTTACCAGTAGCGTTCTGATGTACCGCAATCAGACAAGGTACACCGCGACCCTCCTGATACTGGCTTCTTACAGTGTGTCCGGGACCCTTCGGTGCAATCATCAAAACATCAACATCGGCAGGAGGAATAATCTGACCGAAATGAATACTAAAACCATGTGCAAACATCAGTGCATTGCCTGGCTGAAGGTTCGGAGCAATAGACTCCTTATATAACTTAGCCTGCTTCTCATCATTAATAAGGATCATGATAATATCAGCCTTCTTCGCAGCTTCTGCTGCTGTATATACCTCAAAGCCTGCTGCTTCTGCCTTAGCCCAGGATTTGCTTCCTTCGTAAAGACCGATAATAACATGAACGCCTGATTCCTTTGCATTTAATGCATGTGCATGTCCCTGACTACCGTAACCGATTACAGCTACTGTCTTTCCTTCTAATAAAGAAAGATTACAATCCTGTTGATAAAAAATCTTTGCCATCTTTTTATCCTCCATTTTCCTTAAGCTACCCTATTGGGTATGCCCCTATTTTATTTTTGAGAAATATCCCCTTAATAAATAGCATTATGCCATTTAATTATTCCGCTTCTTTTATTAATCATCAAAATCAGAGATATCACCGGAGCCTCTTGCCAGTCCTGTGATACCGGTTCTTACGAGTTCCTTGATTGTGTATTGGTCCAGCAGCTTGATGAACGCATCGATCTTATTCTGATTACCGGTAAGCTCAATCATCAGTGATTCCAATGCCACATCTACGATCTTGGCACGAAAGATATCAGCTATCGAGATAATCGCCTGACGATCCTTTTCACTGGCAGCCACCTTGACCAAGATTAATTCTCTGGTCACAGATTCCCCGGGTGCCAATTCCTTAATCTCAATCACATCCTCCAGCTTTAACAACTGCTTTCTGATCTGGTCTAAAATTTGATCATCTCCATGCGCCAATATTGTCATTCGGGAGATGGCCGGGTCTTGAGTCTCACCAACTGTCAAACTGTCGATATTATATCCTCTTCTACTGAACAATCCTGCAACACGGCTCAATACACCGGCAGTGTTATCCACCAGAATCGATAATACCATCCTTTTCATAGCATGCACCTCTCTGTTATGTAACGTATTTATCGTGTCCAAAACCTTATAAGAAAAGCCCACTACCACAGGACACTCTGTAATGGGGCTTCTGTTGCTGTATAAAAAGTAAGATTATTAAGTTGTATGTTATTGTATCAACTACATATGTGTTTGTCAAGTACAGAAAGCGTGCTATTTGCATAAAATTTTTATTGGTTTAAATCACTAAAGCGAGTGTATAAAAATTCAAATTTATGTTTACGTTTTCATTCACTTCTAACAGTGCATTTGATCATACTGATCGGTTTTATAGAATCAGAAGTAATCCTAAATTGCGTACCAGACCTGATTTTAGGAAACCATTTCGAACAGCTTCTATTCTTTTTTTCGTAAATCCAAGCTCTTCCAGGGCAGAAAAACGCCTGAGAATTTCCCGGTTATCTTCACTGAGCTGGCTGCAGTAAATACTTAAAAAATCTTCTGCCTGTCTATAAAGTGCCTCCAGTGCTTTCTTCTGCTTTTGCAGATTCGATAACCTGTTTTTAAGATAGGATGAAAAACCGGAATCTCCGACCATATTATTACCGTGCTGACGGTAAAGCAGAGTACCTTCCTCCACGTAGCCAATTTTACCGAAGGACGCCGCTATCAGCGCAACCCACCAATCATGATATCTTGCATGCTGCGGCAGACGGTTTTCCTGCAGCTTCCTGCGAAGTGCTGCATTCACCATCACTGTACAACCAATCAGCTTATTCTCCATCAAAAGATGTGCCAGATCGGTCTTTCTTGGGTCTAGGTGTCCCGAACCAAAGAAGGACGGATGGATCGTCGAAAGATTCTGATCCACGACACGTGCATCGGTAAATACCGCAATCGGCTTCTCCTTAGAAAACTGTGCCTCCATGTGCTTCATCCGTTTTAGGGTTACTCCTATTTTGTTCGGGAGCCAAACATCATCCTGATCACTGAACATAATATAATCAGCGGTCATCTTAGTCAGGGCTTGAATAAAGTTCATTGTCACACCATAATTCATACTGTTACGAGCAATATTGATTTTTTCGGGATAATCCTCTTTATAACGCTCCAATATGGAAATCGTAGAATCCTTTGATCCATCATCAAAGATAAAAAGTGCAAAATCCTGATAGGAGGAAGACAGAATGGATTTGATCTGCTCTTCAACATATTTCTCTCCATTATAGGTTGTCATCACAACTGCTACTGTACTCATGCTGTTCTTCACTCCATTATGATTTATAATAGGATAGCATCTGACTATTTCCAGTAAGATCGGTTCATGCTGAACTTCTTCAGCAACCAGACCGGAAATAGTTCATAGCGTTTGCCACATTGATACCCTAGGAACTTGAAGCCGCTGCTGATGATCAGGTCAGGTATCAGATAATATTTCTTCTTCTCACACAGATAGTTCATGGTATTCTTCACCAGTCTGATCCCCTCGGATTCTGATTTCACTCCTGTGAAGACTTCACGATACTGTCTGTGTGATACTCCTAAGTCAAAGTTACGGGTGAATTGCTGGCGATAGGTATATTTATGGGAATGAACCACCTTGGCTTCCGCAACATAAGCAATGCGGTAATCCGCACGTATCATTGCTGCCGCCATAAGCATATCTTCATTAAAAATGGTTTTCTCGACAAAACCACCAAGCTTCTGATAAACTCCATTACGATACATCGCGCAAACATTGGAGCAGAAGAAGGTTTTGATACCAAGCTCCCCTAAATCCTCAAGGGATTTGATCCGGCTGTGCTTCGGATAATTGAACTTCCTTGTATACCTTTCCACTAAACCCGCTTTTTCATCCGGTAGCTGTCTGGCATAAGCAGCAGAAACCCAGGGATCAGAAAAGGCTCCCAACAGCTTTTCAATCAAATGCTCATCAGCAGGAACCGCATCCTGAGTCATAAACATCAGAAGGTCAGCATTGGACAAGGAAGCTCCGTATTTTCTGGTGCCACCATGGTCAAAGTCCACCTTGTTCACAGGATGGACAGTAATATTGCTTCCCTCGATGGTCGGAAGTGTCAGTCCCTGTCCCTCATACTCTATGGTATGAAGAAGATATACATGATTCGGTTGTATCGTCTGACAATACAGCATAGAAAGCAGCCGATCCAGCTTGTCATCTGCATGGTAAATCGGTATGATAACATCTATTGTGTAATTAAGAGAAGAACTGATCTCATCGATCGGCTTCGGCGTCTCTTGTTCCATTCTATATTCCTTTCTAGGTTCACTTATCCTTACAGTGCATCTAAGCTTTTTATTGCACTCCGTGCCAGGATGTGCACTCACGACCTTCGGCACTGGTATAATATCTGCCGATATTATACCATGTCCGCAAGCGTCCATGGTATGGCACTCCGTGCCAGGATGTGCACTCACTTCGTTCGGCACTGGTATAATATCTGCCGATATTATACCATAGATTGTTAAAAATGAATCTTAAATAATTATTAAGTTACGGCAATAGCAGGCAGGTATTCCGGAATTTCACGGCTCACCTGTCTGCTATTGATTTTGGGTGGTTATTCATTCCTATAGTAACGGATTGGATTTTGCTCCATCCATTGCAGTGCCTTTGTATTTGATACGTTATAATCTCTTATTTCTCTGTGTCGGTTCACGCTCTGAATCTTCAGATAGTAAGTAATGCTGTAATAATCCAATATGCTCCAATCACCCTGAATTACGCGGGTATCTGTTTCCATATCAGGCACATATATACTGTTGTCTTCGTGCTTCATTATTGAAACATCTCCCCATCTGCTACCATCCTGAAGCAAAGGAATGACCACCGGTGCTGCATCCAGTGAAAGCTCCTGTGTAAGAAATTCCGCATCCTCCACTTCCATTACCTCCTTTTGCTGAAGGAAATAGGTAGCAATCCAATAATCCGGCCGGGCCAGTGAGAAGCCAAGATAACAGATTGTAATAACAGCTACACTATATCGAAAGAGCGGAAAATTCTTCTTATATACTGACACAATTACACCCGCCAAAACAAATGCGATGATAAGCAATGCCAACAGAACCAATACCCTCAGGAAGGTCAAGCGGTACGCATCCACATACAGTACCATCCTGTAAGCGGCTGAGAAAATCATGATATAAGTACAGGCTGTCATCAAGGTCAGAAGAATGCGCAGCAATTTGCTTTCATTAAAAAAGGTAGTACATAGTACCATTAATAGTACATTGATCATCGTAACTGCAAGTAGCTGGAAGAAACCACCCCTGGCATATTCCGAAAAAGTAATTCCCTCCGGCAGGGCGAAGAAGCCTCCTGCAAATAAATACACTATCTGGAATCCACAGAACACGGCATATACCACGCAGATCAATAACATTACTGTTTCGGCAGTCACCGCACTCCCCTTTTTAAACGGGGTTTTCTCCCTCAGCCCTGTCTGGGCAGCCGCACCGCATAGGATGCAGTAGCAGGAGAAAAATCCAAACAGAACCATGAAGGTTATCGCAAAGAGCTCAGGTGATACGAATTTCTCAAATATTCTGGAGGTAATATCAGAAAACAGCATGTCGGCATCGGCCAACAGTGCAATTACCAGCCAGAGGATCGGAATAGAGATCACAATGCCAAGAAATATATTTCTCAACCTGTCATTCTTAAAAAACTTCGTTCTTTTCATATATCGAACACTGTCTACAAAAGGATATGGAACAGCAGCAATTCCGTGGAACAGCATCCCTGTCATTTTACCGAAATGCTGTGCAAACTCCCACTTACCATCCTCATGCAGCTGATGAAGGATGGATAAGTTCAGTAATAAGATTGTCCCGATCGTATTCATGACCTGTATACTATCATTCGAGGTAATTGCCGAAGATAATCCCAGTAGCAGGGAAGCACCGTAATACAAATAAGTTGATCCTTTCATCGGAATGGCAAAATGATTCATTACTACGATAAGCAGGATTACCATCACTCCGGTAAAGAAAAATGCATTCAAACCAAATCCTGCTTTATAAAAACTGAGAGTAAATAGAAGTCCGAATATCAGGCTGATTAATCCGGTAATTTCGAATTTTTGGCGCACTTCACCAAGCAGGGGTGATTCCATACTTCTCGGTATGCTCGCTGCTGCCTCTTTGTTCTCTTCCTCGATAGGAGGAAGAGCATTATTCAATTGTTCCATAACTATTAAATCCTCCTTTAACTTTTATTTCTTGTTCTTCATTTCGTCTATCGTTAAGCCTTTTCCATTCCTCTTCTTAGTCGTCATCCTCCACAAACTGCAATATTTCTCCCGGCTGGCAGTTCAAAGCCTTACAGATTGCCTCCAAGGTACTGAAGCGGATTGCTTTTGCTTTATTGTTCTTTAAAATTGACAGATTAGCCATCGTAATATCCACCTGTTCTGCCAATTCTGTCAGGCCGATTTTTCTTTGTGCCATAACGACATCCAGATTAACAACAATCATTTACGGCACCTCCTATATCGTAAGATCATTCTCTTGTTTATAAGTTACAGCCTGATCAAATACCTGGGAAAGCACCAGGGAGAATAGCCCGGCAATGGCAAATACCGCTATCAGTACCAATGCTGCCGGAGTTATCACAAAAAATAATCTTGCCGCCATAGCTACGGAAATAGCAAATGCACATACACCCATTCTCTTGAGTGATCTGACATTTTCTCTTACAAAAGGGTCTCCCTTCATCACTGTCTGAAACATCCATCGCAGCTCCCAGAGTATAACCAGTGCAAATATACCGGCAAAGATAAAAATCACGCAAAACGGAATGTAAAAGCGGTCAAATATCCTGTAATATCTGCCGACAAATCTGAAGCTGAAGGGTACAGTAATACAAACGACAATTCCACTGTAAAACATAAAATCCAATAAAACCTTTGTAAACCATACCAATGGATTCTTACTCATATCATATTTTCCTCCTGCACCTTTCTCTGCATTTTTCGTTATCAATATAACACACAAAAAAATGAAAGTCAATAATAATTTATCGTTTTTCGATAAATTATTATTGACTTTTAATAACCTTATATCATTAATGGTTATATCATTGGTGAATTGAAGCGCGAGTTTCCCGTTTGAAAGCCGAAAGTCCCGTTTTGTAAAAGAGATTCCATTTTTGTAAACGAATTTCCCGATTTATAATTCATAATCCCACTTTGTAAACAACTTTCCCAG
>JAEZKU010000023.1 GCA_023436065.1 Bacillota bacterium | reverse complement strand
TACCCACCATAATTCACCTTCCAACTATATTCATAGATGAAAAATGTGCCAGAAGGGATTCGAACCCCCGACACATGGCTTAGAAGGCCATTGCTCTATCCAACTGAGCTACTAGCACATTATGGTGTGATATTTTCCTCATATAAGTCAAATATCAAGCGGGTGATGGGAATCGAACCCACGTATCTAGCTTGGAAGGCTAGTGTTCTACCATTGAACTACACCCGCATAGGATTTACTATTTTGTTATTTTGCGTATTTGCTGAATAAATTATACAACCTGGTCGACAGAGCTGATTTGTTAGATGTAAACAGGTTGCTCAGTCGGGGTAACAGGATTCGAACCTGCGACCTCTTGATCCCAAATCAAGCGCGCTAGCCAAGCTGCGCTATACCCCGAAAATTCATTTCTATTCACAGACGTGGCTGACAATGCTCTCTCTCGAGCGGCATCATGTGAATTTTCAAGGTTTTCCACTCGTTCCAGCCGTGACGCAAGATTTATTATATAATAGGCATCCTTTATTGTCAACACATTTTTATATCTTTTTTTTATTTTCAAAACAGCTGAAAAATACTGTAAAATCAGGTGGTAGCGTGATAATAGTTCAGTGTAAAATGTGCGTCACCACGGGAGTCAAGATCCATTATGATATAGGTCGGTATATGACCATACTGTCTGGGTAATGCCAGGCTGCCCGGATTAATTGTCCATACACTTCCGGTAAGGTCAATGAGCGGTATATGGGTATGTCCGAACATGACAATGTTAGCCTGGTACTTTTTGGCTGTTTCCTGTAAACCGCTGGTACTGAAATTAACTCCGTAACGGTGCCCATGTGTCAGCAGTACCTTATACTTCCCAATATGAATAATCTTATCCTTCGGAAGTCCATTAAAAAAGTCATTGTTACCTGATACAAATTCCACAGGACAATCCAGCATAGATTTGATATACTCTTCGCCGCTTTCAAAATCTCCAAGATGAATAAGCAGGTCAATCGGTGCAACCCGATTGACGGTATCGATCAGGTAGTGGTTTCTTCCATGGGTGTCACTAACTATCAGAACCTTCATCTTATATCTCCAATCCCCATTTTACAGATGCTCTTTTATCATTTCTTTCATTGCACGCAAAGCCTTCCCCCTGTGGCTGATGGCATTCTTCTGCTCTGCTGTCATATCTGACATCGTACAACCAAATTCGGGAACATAAAATATCGGGTCATAACCAAAGCCGGTGGAACCGCTGCTGATCTGTTTTGCTATCATGCCTTCCACTGTCCTTCGGCAGGTAACAACCTTACCGTCGGGAAAGGCACAGGCAATTGCGCAGACAAACCTGGCACTGCGTTCTTCCTCCTTTGCTGCTGCCAGCCGATCAATAATATATTGATTCTTTATCTCATACGAAGTATCTTCCCCCATAAATCTTGCCGAGTAGACACCCGGCTCTTTATTCATGAAATCCACTTCAAGACCTGAATCATCAGCCAGTACAATCTCTCCTGTCAATTTCATGACTTCTTTGGCCTTAATGATTGCATTTTCTTCAAAGGTTACCCCGTTTTCTTCTATCTCGGGTTTTAAGCCTGCATCCTTTAATGATAACAGTTCGATGTCCATATCACTTAAAATTTCTCTGATTTCCTTCATCTTACCTTCATTCGAGGTTGCAAATATTACTTTTCTCATTCTTTCCTCCAGAAATCCCTATGTGTTCACAGTCTTTCCTGCTTTACTGATCACTATGCTGTTACTCCGCAGGAAGCTCGTTATATGCCCTCATGATGCCGTTATATATTCCCTTCGCTATATCCTTTTGCTTCTCCGGATTGTTCAGGTAGTTCAAATCACTGACATTGGACAGATAGCCCACCTCTATCAGTATGGTCGGAACCTTAGCCTGATCCATAATGAAGATATCTCCCGTCTGTTTTAAAACCAAACCTCGCGAATTCAGCTCACTATGATTGGCAATCTCCTCGGTAAAAAGCTCAGCAAGTCTTTTCGCAGAAACACTCTTGAAATTGTTATCATAATATAACACTTCCGTACCATTAGGATACGAAGCCTCGCTGGTATTACAATGAATGCTGATAAAGTAATCACTGTCAACGGAATTGGCTAAGGTTGATCTGGGTCTTAGGAATACCGTATTGTCCTCTGTCCTTGTATAGTATACCTTGATATTCTCCTGATCCAGAAGCTTCTTTAACTGCAAGACGATACCAAGGTTAATATTTTTCTCATAGATTTGTTGATCCCCGGAAAGCGCACCTGCATCCTTACCACCGTGTCCCGCATCGATCACCAGTATCTTATCATATACATCGGAGGGCTTTCTTAAGTCTATATAGAAATAATTCGTATCTTCATAAACAGTATAAGCATATACCGAATCAAGCTCTAATAGAAGCTGAACATGATAATACCCGGTTTCATCGTCCTGTTCCATTGTCATCGCGACATTATGACAGATATCCGTACCATAATCCTTCTTGATGACCTCCTTCTCAGATCCATCCTCGTTTGTCTCTACGGTTACGATTTCTTGGTACTTTGGATCTCCGGCATAGAACTCCGATCCTCGAACTCTGAGTATCATGTTACTGGTTATGTCATTGGTCTGCAGACCTGTCATATCCAGCCGGATACTATGGCTGACATATAAGTCCTCTAAGGTCATGGAAAGGCTGTCCTCTTCCGGCTTTCTGATAACCAGATAATTATCACTAAGTTTTTCCTTGATGCTTTGATCAATCTGCGCATCAAGTTCATCCAGGTTCGTTGCCAAGGGATACACTTTAGCTTCTGCCTGCTGCTGATCAGGTATCGGGATAGTGATATCCGTTAATGGAACCAGCCCTGCCTGTTCGTACGATGTAATATTACTTTTATTGATATTATCCTTTGCTGAAATTGATATGGCCTCATCCTGTTGCAGCGCAACAGAAGAGGTAACCACTGCTATCATGAGTGCTAAGCTTTGAACTGCGGCCTTCTTTAGCAACAATTTATCCATTGGAAACCCCCTTGGGTTTTATTTACAAATTTCGCTATTATATATGCTATAATACATAAATTATATAATAATATTTTATTATTCACAACTAAATTTTAAATTTGTTATCTAATTATGTAGATTTTTGGGTTGTTTTGCCTTTCTTCCTTGTTGCATTTTAACAATTTAGCAGATATAATAAAAAAGAATACGGTACTGCTTTTTCTTAACTCTAATAAAGGAGATCATAGGGAAATGAGCGACATGAATTACATCTCAATCAAGCAAAAGGATGGTTACGTAATAAAACTAACCAATTATGTTTGTCCGAAGCGAACAAAGGCCAGCATCCTAATTCTGCATGGTATGGCAGAGCATAAGATGCGTTATCAGCAATTCGCTGAATACCTGGTCAGTAATGATTTTGATGTCTTCCTATACGATCACCGCGGTCACGGTACAGACAGAAAGCTCAGTGAGTTAGGTTTTATCAGCAATGACAAAGGTTATCAGTTGATTGTTGAGGATGCTATCTCCGTTAGTAAATATATTGAGACAAATAACAGAGCATCAAAATTCTTCCTGTTTAGCCACAGTATGGGCTCAATTATTGCCAGAAATGTAATTCAAACCTATGACAAATACAATGGTGTGATCATCTGCGGCACTCCCTTTCCTCCTATGTTCATGACTAACGCCGGTATATTCCTGGCCTCTCTTATTCAGCACTTCAAAGGACCGAAGCATATTTCTCCATTCTTAAGCAATCTTATGTTCGGCGGTAAGAAATATACCTCATTATCCACCCGGACAGCTTACGACTGGCTCTCCAGGAGCAATACTATTGTAGGTGCTTATATGCATGATCCTTACTGCGGTTTCACCTGTACAGCATCCTTTTATCATGATTTATTAAAACTGACTAAGCTTTCCACAAAAAAGAGCCTGATAAAGCTTACTAAGACGGAAATGCCTCTGTATGTCATCAGTGGCGAAAAGGATCCCGTAGGTGGGTATGGTAAGGATGTACAGAAATATCTGTCCGTGCTAAAGAAAATCGGATTCTCCAATGTCACTTCAAAGCTCTACCCGGAATGCCGTCATGAGCTTTTGAATGAGTTAAACAACGATGAGGTTTACTCCGACATACGACAGTGGATATCCAAGCGCTTATAATGATAATAAAATATCATTTACATAAAAAGAAGTTGTGCAGCACAGTGCTGCACAACTTCTTTTTATTCTTTACCTTCCATTTTCGGCTTTGGAGGCTTCGGTCCCATATACTGATAGAAATATGTCTTCATCATACCATTGTATATTTTTCTATTTTTATCGGCCTGTCTGCCGATGTATTTTTGCGCATCCTCATATCCTGTGATAATATAGTAGGACCAAGAATCAAGAGCTCCAAATACCCTGCCCATTTCCTTATAAAGCTCCGGAAGCTCCTTTTTCTCCTCCAAACGCTCTCCATAAGGCGGATTGGTGATGATAAAACCATATTTCTTACTGCTGCTCAGTTCACGCATAGGTTTCTGCTGAAAATGAATATGCTGATCTACTCCTGCCCATCTTGCATTCTGTCTTGCTGCCTTTATGATCTCCCCATCCAGGTCATATCCCTGGATAGCCATCTCGATATCCTTACGAACCAAATCATTTGCTTCCTGCTTAGCCTGCTCCCAGATATTATTCGGCAGTAATCCCGTCCAGCTTTCCGCCAAAAAGCTTCGCTTCATACCGGGTGCCATATTTGCACCGATCAGTGCAGCTTCAATCGGAATTGTTCCGCTTCCGCAGAAAGGATCGACCAGAATACGGTCTTTATTCCATGGAGTAAGCATGATCAAAGCCGCAGCCAGTGTCTCTGTGATCGGTGCCTTACTGGTCAGCCTCCGATATCCTCTTTTATGCAGGGACTCACCCGAGGTATCGATACAAACCGTAACCTCATCCTTAAGGATCGTAACTCTTATCGGATAGGAGGCACCGCTTTCCTCAAACCATTCGACCTTATGCTTTGTCTTCATCCTCTCGACAATTGCTTTCTTCATGATGGATTGAATATCTGAAGGACTGAACAACTTACTATTTACCGAGTTAGCCTTTGCTACCCAGAATTTCGCATCCTTCGGCAGATACTCTTCCCACGGAAGCTGCTTGGTCTTCTCAAACAATTCATCAAAGGTTTCTGCCCGGAAGTCTCCTACCTTCAATAGTACGCGTTCTGTCGTCCGAAGAAACACATTCGCCCTGGCACAGGTGCCAGCATCCCCCGTATAGGAGACCTTGCCATCCTCAACCTTGGTAATTTCGATACCCAGATTAGTCAGTTCACGTTTCAACACAGCTTCCATACCAAAGTGGCAGGGTGAAACATATTCAAAATTATTCATTCATACCTCCGAGCGTTAATCGCTATTATTTCCTAAGTATTCTATCGATTTATTAATAATCATTGCATAAGATATTGTAAGGCTGTTTTTATCAACAGTCAATGAAATCTACATGCTTTTCTCCAAATTACCATGATAGGCCCTTAGTCCTCCATACAGACTTTTCATATGATAATTATACTTTGCTAAATCTCTTGCAGCCATCAGGCTGATATTGCCGCGGTCACAGTAGAAAATCAACAGACTATGTGGTAAGTTGCCCGCATAATTATCAAGTTCATCATACGGTATATTGATCGCACCCGGAATATGACCCTCATTATACTCACTTTGCTCCCTCAAATCGATAATTACTACATCAGCCCGGCCAATGTATTTTTCTATATCATTAGTGCGGATGGTATCAAAAGACATCCCATTCACACCACCTTTATATAAAATCTTCTCTCTTATATCATATTCAGACAATATAAGTATGCTATTGTTTTATGAATGAATGTTTTTGTATCATATCGTCAGGCTGTCTGATCTACATATGTAAAGGTCAGCTGAACAGCTGACCCTCATTTCTTAATAATTATTTTCCATGTCTTCCAGGTCTTTGTATCTGTTTGTGCCGGATTTATTACTTGAATTCGCATTTCTTGAAGAGCCTGCATCGTTCCTGGAGGTTCCTATATCGTTTCTGGATGAATTCTCGCATTTGCTTCCTGTCGTTGCATTACGGCTGGTTCCTGTTGTATAATTGCTGGTATTCGCATTTCTGCTCGTGTTAGCATTTCTAGCGTCATTTCTTACGTCATTTCTGGCATCATTGCTAGTACCTGTAGTGTTTCTTGAATTGTTATTATTGCTTGTCATAGATGGCCTCCTATAAATAATCATTGATATTACGCAAATATTATCTGCGATTTCGTTTGAAATATTCACAACAAAATGAGACTATTTTATTTTTATGACACCGCTTAATTCATCGGTCTGAACAGGATAAAAGACTATCTTAATAACACAAAACAGGTCCGTGCACGTTTATGCATATGTGTATATTTTATGTGTCTTTTCATACCTTTTATTTGTACATTTGGCTGGAAAAATTTAAATTCACAAGATAATGATTGCATAATGAAAATCAATGTATTATAATAAAAAAGTGCTAGGGATAACCCCCTAGCGCGTTATATAACCCCTTATTAATTATTTATACTCCCCTCATCGAAACGACCGCCTGGCTCCCCCTGGCGGTCGTTTCATTATGTCTTTATTACCGTCTGCGACGGAACAGATTACCAAGCAATAACAGTATAATCAGAATGGGTCCGAAGGTGAACAGAAATCCTACCATCAGTCTGCCGACAAAAAGCAATAATACTACTATCAGAAGAACAACCATTACTGCAATCAGCTTATGATACCATTTCATATTCGCAAACAATATCTTTGGCTGAAAGCCCGAATTTTGCTGTTCCCATCTCTGTTCCCAATCAGGAGTATCCTGGTTCTGCTGTGATGAGCTGCCTTCTTCATAACTGTTCTGATTACCGTGAAATCCGCTCTTCTCTCTTGCAGCCTTCTCTGCTTCAATGATTGTCTTAGCAAGCAATCTCGGATCTCCCAGTTCCATAATCTTACGTTCCTCTTCCTCCTTCGAGGGGGAACTGATATATTGATCGTAATAGCGGACATTCTGCTCTATTACTGCAGGATTGACTTCCTGATTTAATGCTTCTCTTAATATATTCAAAAACTCTGATTTATCCATATAATGTGACTGCCTCCTTTGCTACATTCTAGCACAAGCATGGTGATCAGTAAATAAATACTAAGTTAAAATTTGATTAAGTAAGTATTGATTCGGCTTATATCAAGGATTGTACCGGTTCTGAAAATAGCTTAACACAAAAAAATGTGCACCGTATACTTATGTATACAATGCACTTGCTATTGTGTGCTAGAGGATTCGAACCCCCGACCTTCTGGTCCGTAGCCAGACGCTCTATCCAGCTGAGCTAAGCACACACAATATTATGACTGCTGTAAAGAAAAACAGCATTATTCTATATGATAGAATAATGCCGGCGACCGGAATCGAACCGGTACGGGAGATTAGTCCCGCAGGATTTTAAGTCCTGTGCGTCTGCCAGTTCCGCCACGCCGGCACAAATGGGACCTATAGGGCTCGAACCTATGAC
>JAEZKU010000060.1 GCA_023436065.1 Bacillota bacterium | reverse complement strand
AGGGTCCTGTTGTGTTTGATTTTGAAAAACCCAAAATAGAGATTGCAGAAATTTCCGAAGATAAGAAGTTTGGACGTTTTGTAGTAGAACCTTTGGAGAGAGGCTATGGTACTACCTTAGGAAATTCCCTGAGAAGAATCATGCTTTCATCCTTGCCGGGTTCTGCTGTCAGTCAAATCAAGATTGACGGTGTTGTTCATGAGTTCTCTGTTGTGCCTGGTGTTAAGGAAGACGTAACTGAGATTATCATGAATATCAAAAGCTTAGCAATCAAGAACACAAGCGATACTAACGAACCCAAGACAGCATATATTGAAGCTGAGGGTGAAGTTGTAGTGACAGCAGGGGATATACAGGCTGACCCGGATATCGAGATACTTAACCCAGATCAGGTAATTGCAACCTTATGCGGCGGTCCGGACAGCAGACTCTATATGGAGCTGACGATCACCAACGGTAGAGGTTATGTAAGCGCAGATAAGAATAAGAACGATGATCTGCCGATCGGTATCATTCCGATTGACTCCATCTATACTCCTGTAGAGCGCGTTAACCTAACTGTTGAGAACACTCGTGTAGGCCAGATTACTGACTTTGATAAGCTTACCTTGGATGTCTATACCAACGGTACACTTATCCCGGATGAAGCAGTTAGCTTGGCAGCAAAGGTATTAAGTGAGCATCTGAATTCCTTCATTGATTTGTCTGAACATGCGAAGACCGCAGAAATCATGGTTGAGAAAGAAGACAATGAAAAAGAGAAGGTTCTCGAGATGAACATCGACGAGCTGGAGTTATCCGTTCGTTCCTACAATTGCTTGAAGAGAGCAGGTATCAATACCGTAGAAGAGCTTACCAATAAGACTGCCGAAGATATGATGAAGGTTAGAAATCTTGGACGTAAGTCATTGGAAGAAGTACTTGCTAAATTAAAAGAGCTTGGTTTATCTCTAAACGCAAGCGATGAATAATAAAAGGGTTTCTGTTAAATAGAAATCTTGTTATCAAAAGATTTAAAAGGAGGGAAACACATGGCAGGCTATAGAAAACTTGGAAGAACCTCAAGCCAGAGAAAAGCGTTGCTGAGAAACCAGGTTACAAATTTATTATATAACGGTAAAATTGTTACAACCGAAGCTAAGGCAAAGGAAATCCGTGGCATAGCTGAGCATATGATTGCACTCGCTGTTAAGGAAAGAGACAACTTTGAGACAGTTACCGTAACTGCAAAGGTTGCTCGTAAGGATAAAGACGGCAAGAGAGTGAAAGAAGTTGTGAACGGTAAGAAGGTTACTGTTTTCGACGAAGTACAGAAGACTATTAAGAAGGATAGCCCTTCCCGTCTTCATGCAAGAAAGCAGATGATGAAGTATCTCTATCCTATTACTGAGGTTCCTACTGAGAACGCCGGTAAGAAGAGAAATACTAAGGAAATCAACTTATCAGATAAGTTATTCAACGATATAGCTCCTAAGTATGCAAGTCGTAACGGTGGTTACACAAGAATCGTTAAGATCGGTCCTCGTAAGGGCGATGCTGCTATGGAAGTATTAATCGAGTTAGTATAATCCATAATCTTATAAGAGACTTTCAAGGGACGCACATTGTGCGTCCTTTTGTTATATTACCTTATTGTTGGACCTTGGGCAATTTATGAGACCGATGTAGGAGAGTCTGAAGCAGCTCCTTGATTCCGTTATACTTCAGTAGTATATAAAGCAGTAACACAATAAAATAAATTCCCATACCCAACCAACCGCCGATCAGCCAATTGGCCAATACAAAAACAACTGTGATAGCAGACTCGTAGACGATGTCCCTTACAACATGGATACGGATATGCTTAGATAATATTAATTCCGCATAGATGGTTCTAAAGGCCTGGCTTAGCAATATGGATAGCACGGATAAAGTCAGGTCATTCAGTAGAAATACCGATATAACCGTTGCAGTGGCTGCGACCAACAAGGCAATCAGGTTAACCTTCATCAATTTCCTTTCCAATCTCAAAACCTTCATATAGGTCTGAAGCAATAAGGCCATTTTACTGGAGTAGAGACAGATTGGCAGTAGAACTGCCATGTAGCTCAGGCTTTCATGGTATTCCGGAAGGATATACTCTAACAGTAGTCTCACCGGGTAATATAGCAGAAGGGCAGTAATCAAAAGAAGCATGAGAATGTTGCGCATCTGATCATATAATGTGATGTATTTCTCATCACTTGTCCGTTTCATCTGTGGATAAAGCACCACGGATACCGCATTGATAAACAGCATAAACATATTGGACAGACCAATCGTAAAGGATACCTTGGCGAACATTTCGATGCCCCATTGTTCCTCGATCGCCAGACGGGTAAAGCCCATCATAAGCATCGAAGAAAGACCGGAGATCAGAATACTGAAACCGGCACGGATGTTATTCTTTATCTCATGCCAAATAAGCAGAAAGGACTCCGGCTTACATAAGAGCAGCTCCTTGCAGTCCTTCCCGGCATAGATACAGGAGGCAACCTCCCCGACAGTCAGGAGAACAATCAGCAGCTTATGGTCACGAATACCGAAGAGCAGCGCCAGCAGTATGACAATCGTATTCAACAGCTTGCAGATGATGATCGCATTGGAGTACTCCTTAATTCGGTTGGTGGCCTGATCAATCATCAGGAGAAGGGTCCTCAGCTGCATAAATACGATATTTACAGCCACTATGAAGATCACAAATTGCTTATTGCCATCTGATACGAATAGGGCAGCCAGAACAGATATCACTATTCCCACAATGACCTGTGAGATACCAAGAGCCCAAAATTGTCCGGAATAGAGACTGCGATTCAGTGTACTGTATTCCTTACCACCCTCGATCAGATAAACACCATTACACAACCCGAAATCAAATATGTAGTAATAGCTGACATACAGAAGATACAGCTGAACATATCCATAAGCTGCCACAGAGTCTTTAAAAATGATGGGCAAAATGATGTTCATAACAAGGGACAAGAGAAGCCCTATGCCATTCGATGCAAAAACCAGAAAGAAATCCTTGATAAATTTTCTTTTCATATTCTCTCCCATTCCTGCGCATGACAATAGCGCAACATACCTGAACTTACTTACGATGTGTCACCTTCTGATGAAGTAATGCGTATAGTCTCAAGACCCTGAACATTCTTATATGTAGTAAGAAGAGAAACACTTTCTTCTTCTTATCCAAGGCTTTCTTATACGGATTTTGATACCAGCCGGGATGGACAGCATGAAACTGCCGATAACAGCTTGCGATTTCCCTGATAGCAACATCAGCCTTCAGTGCATTTAGTACTGCTCCATAACAGATATTTTTAATTCCGATAAACTCACATTCCTTCGGATAGCGATCACCGATTTCTGCATCGATCACGCCCTGTGCAGTGATAAAATCCCGATAGATCTGTGGATTTGGGACAGCGGACATAGAATCCTCACGTATGAAGTAGTTATATAGCCCTTTGTGTATAATTACCGTCTTATGGCTTTTGGCAAGCAGCTGAGGGGTAACGGCACCATCTTCTGCACTGTTGATCTGAGGTACATTCAGGTTTTGGAACAGCTCAGAATGAAAAATAAAGCGGCATAAGGACATCGGAGTATAGGCCAGGAACTCCTCCTTGGAAGAATGATCTGAGAGTATATCAAGACCCGGCAGATACTTTTTCGTTCCATCGGAATAGACATAGTTAAAATGGCACATTACCATATCCGCACCGGTTGACTCTGCCTTAGCGAGCATCTTCTCCAGGAAATCAGGTTCATACCAATCATCGCAATCACAGAAGCACAGCCACTTTGTCGTAACTGCCCTAACGCCGATTTGGCGGGAGTAAGCCAGCTTCTGATTCGTTGTATTATGAAGGATTGTAAGGTCCAAAGGGCTGTTGTTCTTATATTCAAGCAGTCGGTCGTAGGTATCATCCGTGGAGCAGTCATCCACTATAACCACACGAAAATTCCGATAGGTTTGATGCTCCAGTGAAGCAAAATAATGCTCCATATAGCGAAAACCGTTATAACAAGGGGTTATTACAGTGATCGTCTTCTCCGTCATCCTTACCATCCATCCTTCCCTCTAATTCTGCGCATCTTAAGTTCTTTCCTTCCCATTTTATGAAAATAGATCAAAATTCATCCGATAGGGGGTCAGATCTGAAGCAGTACTTGTAATCATCAAATAATATAACAGGGCCAGGAGATATACTCCGATCGTGAGTAAGGTACGTGATTTCCTGAAGGTACTTAAAAGCTGCGGCACGAGAATAAGGTAACCGATAAAGAAGTATTGGTTAAAGCGGGTGAAAACCATGTTAGAGATACCGGTGCTGGTGATAGCCAGGAATACGGTCAGACAGGATAGCAGGTTGATGCTCTCAAAAATCGTTGTTGCAGGCTGGGACAGAACTTTCTTATGCCAGACCTTGTACTCAGAGGGAGACTCCCTCCTGCTGAGCTCCGGGGTCACAGTATTCTCCTGTCGGAGCATAGAAAAGCCCCAGCAGACTATTGACATGAAAAAAAACAAATAATAAGTCTTATCCAGTTCAATCGCAGCGTCACCCCGAAGATAGGAGGTGGCATGCAGGATATCCGCCAACAGCTTTACAATACCAAAAGTACTAAGAAGCTGCAGCCCGGCATAACAAAGCATGGTCTTCTTCATATTGAACCTGTTGGACCTAAGGATAGGATACAGTGGGAGTAGCAGGACAGAGCTAAAGTGAAATAAGACCGTGATGCTATTCAGTAAAAGGTAATGCCAAAGCTTTTTCTCCTGTATATATCGAAGTGAGTAAGCAAAGACAGCAACAGCCAGCCACTGACGCATACCGTTGAACGTATTGAGATAATAGGGCCCGATGCATACAAAGAGAAACCAGGACAGCTCAACATCCTTCGAAAAATACTCAATATACCGATAGACGAAATAAACTGTTACGATAGAGAATAGCAGAAATACGAGCTGTGCATTGCCGTTGATCGCATGGCACAGCTTTACAAGGCCGTAATACCCCCATTCTATATTGTAATAGCGGCCGTACTGCTTTATCAGGTCGAACATCCCGGCATAACCGTCATAATCCGTTCCAACCTGATACCGAAAGCCTGAGTAGATGATCAGGCAGATACACACACAGATACTCATAATTCTTTTATCCTCCGGTAAGAGCTTTTTCCTGATGAATAGTAAGAAGCTTATGACTGCCAGCAGTATTATATAGGTCCAATTATTTATCATCGTACTACCTCCGGCTATTCCAAGCAGTTCACACCAGATCCTTCTCCTGACTTTTATCGTTCTCACCCACATAGTAGGAATAATCTCTTTCGGTATCCCATAACCATGCGTGCTGTGCGTGTTTTATAGAAGATTTTGGGGGTAGAACCATATAATTACCAAAAAGCTCCTTCAGATATGCAGGTGTATCAGCTGAGAGCATGAGAGCGGACTTTTCAAAAGGATGGCGCTGATAAGCCCGGAAGAGGGTTGAGGGGTAAATCCCTCTTTTAAAAAAGGCTTTGCCCATAAAGTGACATAGGTAAGGAGTGGGCTTATGATCATACCGATAGACCAGCTTCAATGCCCTGTATACACCGAACTCCCTCGGCAGTAGCCTAAGCACTGCTGTCACAAAGCGCCTGATACCTGTGTATCGATGATTCTTATAGCTTTGCCCCATGGCAAGGATATATTTTGCTGCCATGCATTGACAGAACTGCTTCACACGGCCCTTGGGACAAGGATGTAGGATGAAAATATCGACAAATATCCCATGATGGATCTTCCAGTCCTTAATCGCTTCCTCAAGATAGGTGGTACCATTTAAGCGAAGCTTAGCGGAGGCAACCATGCCAACCCGGTAGAAGAGCTGTTGGAGATAGAAGGTTTCATGATCTCCGGTTTCTTCAAATACCCTTCTGAATTTATCGAAATCCTCCGGCTTCATGAAGATATCCAGATCATCGTCCCAGGGGATAAAGCCTCCGTGCCGGACGGCACCGAGAGCAGATCCGCCCATCAGACAGTAGTTGATCTGATTGGCCTGACACAGCTGATCGATATATACGGCAATCCTTAAGATACTGTCCTGCAAGGGTAGAATCCCGTATTCATCAGTCAGATTATCACGAATATATTCCAGCATAATCACCCCATTTAAATCATTCGACATTGATATTATATCGTTATTCTATACTTAACTTTTCAATCACACTCTTGATCAGCGTCGAGCTGGTTCCATCAGTGTGTGGAAGATATATGACGCTGCAGCCAACTGAGGCAAATTGCTTCTCATATTCGGTCCACTGGGGGGTGTTCTGCCAATCGCTTCCCACAAATACCACCTCAGCTCCGTATTCCTTGACAGCCTTCAGCTTATCCATATCATTCTGGACGACTACCTTGTCTACGTATCTGATTGCTCCGACGATATCCATTCGTTCTGATAAAGGAATGACCGGATATTTATGCTTGTTGACATGGCACATTTCGTCCGAGGTCACTCCTACGATCAGGTAATCGCAGTGCTCCCTGGCCTGTCGCAATATATTCAGATGACCAATATGAAAAAGATCAAAAACTCCCGTTGTATAACCGATATTATAATGCTTCATGGCTCCTCTTCCTTAATAATGACTGATATACGATGCGCTTCATCCATCCCGGCAGGAGTATAAAGGCTCTGATGTAAAAACGATTTTGGATAGCCTGTTTCTTGTCAATTAACCTGTTCTTAAACAAATGCAGCTGTAATCTGTCCCAATCGAGGATCTCACGGCAATTGCTTCTGCGCTTCATGAAGCCGTTGCCGGTACGGACGTATACCAAGATATCCTTCAGATTTGCGAACCTGGCACCGTCCATCATCAGGTCGACCCATAGCTTATAATCCTCAAGCTTTCCATACTTCGTAGAATAGCCTCCGGCTTTCTCGACGGCTATTCTGGAATACATGACGGATACATGATTCATCGGAGAACGACGCTTCGCCATAGCTGCGATTTCTTTGTGCTTCAGACAGACAGGACGATAGGAGTGGATATCACCCGGAACGTGCTGAAATTCGGCAATCGTTCCGCCGAGGACATCGATGTCCGGATGGGCCTTCAGATAATTGATTTGCTTTTGGAACCGATCCGGTAAGGATATATCATCCGAATCCATTCGTGCAATCCATTCATACTTACAGGCCTTCAGCCCGGAATTTAAGGCAGCGGCAAGCCCGGCGCTCCTGGGCTTTGAGATCATGGTAAAGGTGATCTCAGGGAGCTGGCTTTGCAGATTGCTTATGATCTGATCGATCCGTTCCGTAACGGGACCGTCCTCTACGATGACGATCTGGTTCGGCTTCAGTTTCTGGCGGAGTGATACGCTTTCCAGTGCTTTTTTGAAGTGCTCCGGATGATCCCTCCCACAGACCGGTAGCAGAACGGAGAAGTCCATATGATCTCGTTCATAAACACCGCAGAGCCAATGGTACGGATCGGGGACAGCATTGGTTACGATATCGAGATAGGTCCGATGGATCGCCTGGGTCAAGGCACCTTCCGTACCGTTTCCTATCCTGTACTGATCCACTGAGAGGATTGGAGTGAGCTCCATTGCAGAGCCACACAGAAATGCCTCCTCACAGGTATAAAGCTCGGTTCTGTCAATACTTCGCTCAACTACAGGAATATGGAGCATATCACGGGCGATCCGGATAATGGTATCTCTTGTGATGCTTTCCAGTACACTGTCCGTCAGCAAAGGAGTGATCAGCGTACCGGCTTTCACCATAAACAGACAGGATCCGGGTCCTTCTGATACATTGCCGTCCTTATTTAAGAAAATTGCGGTATCATAGCCGTTTCTCAGAGCCTCAAGCTGTGCCATACGGCTGTTGATGTAATTCGCACCACACTTGATGCGCGGAGATATCGAATTATCATGGATCCGCTGCCAGGAGCTGATACAACAATGCAGCCCCTTCTTCTGATACTCCGGGTTGGTCTTGGACTTTGGGATGGGAGAGATAAACATACTCACCGGTGAAGCTGAGTACCAGGAACCGGGCCCATCCATGAAAAGCGTCTGTCTGACAGCAATATCCTCATGATACTCGTTGGCTTTGACAACAGTCAGGAACGCCTCCTTTAATTCGTCGATTGAATACTTATCCTCCATCAGCAGAAGCTTCTGCGACTGCTTTAATCTGATTAAGTGGTCCTCCAGGCGGAAGGCAAAAAGCTGTTTATTCTCTTCACTCCAATAGCAGCGGATGCCCTCAAATACATTCAGACCATACTGCGACGTAGGAGAGAGAACATTAATTTTCGCATTCTTTACACGAACAAGCTTTCCATCAAGCCATATATACCGATTAGCATTCGCCTTGGGATATCTATTCACAGGAACCTCTTTCATTTTCTCAACTCCCATTACAGCATCGCTTTTTGTTTGGCGTATGTGCCCTTCGGATAATTTCCTCCTCAGCAAGCTTTGCGGCTTCGGTATCGCTCAGTGAGTCATCGGCCTTAGCTTCACAGATATCTGCACTTTTCAGCACCTTAGCCACTGTGCGTAAGATGATCCACAGATCAAGCCAGATACCATACTTCTTGAATAGGTTGATATACTGATTGTCATAGGTCACCTTCTCCTCCCAGGATATATCATTGCGTCCTTTGACCTGCGCCAGCCCCGTGATACCACCACGCATGGAGAAGCGTTTCTTATACCTTTTATTCAGTGTTTTATAGTCCCCCAGCTCATAGGCGACCGGAGGTCGTGGGCCAACCACCGAAAGATCGCCCTTGATGACATTGATGAGCTGCGGCAGCTCATCAATGCTGGAGTTTCTTAGGAACCGCCCAAGCCTTGTGACACGCGGGTCATTGGCATAATTGAACAGTCCGGCACCCATTTGCTCGGCATTCACCACCATGGAGCGAAACTTATACATTTTAAAGCATCTGCCACCCTTGGTGAGCCTTTCCTGGCAGAAGAAGACAGGACCCTTAGAATCACACTTAATTGCGACAGCCACGATAATCCACAGCGGAAGCAGCAGGATGATTGCAAGCAGACCGGCTGCGATATCGAAGGCTCTCTTTAAAAATAAATAAAACATAATCATGATAGCTCTCCAATCTATAAACCAAAGAAGTAGGAAGGAAGGCTAATAATACGTATGAAACAGGTCGTCGAAATTCTCTCCGCGCTTGATGAGCTCGACCTGATCACCGCTGATTTCCAGCACCGGAAAGTTGGGAAGGATAAAGGGTGGCTTTAAGACAATGGAATAAGAACCGGCATTCTCAAAGACGACCAGGTCACCTACTGCCAGCTTGCCGTCATAATGTCTGTAGAGATAATCAGACTCGATGCAGGTGAAACCGCCAAAATCCAAGTCATGATATTCCTTCTGCTCTTTACCGGTTGCATAGATCTCAATGGGTGGATTCTTCTTATTTAATGTAGGATTGATATTATAGATACTGCCGAGGAGGGTAGCGATCGACTTCCCGCGAACAGTCTTAATGTTGATCACTTTACAGACAAATTTCATGCAGTCTCCCACCAGGGCACTGCCGGGTTCTAGAAGAAGCTTCGGTGGATTGTTCACATTAGAATAATGCTTCGCAAAGATTGGTGCAATTGCTTCGGCATACTCCGCATAAGTCGGAACACAGGTATCGAACTGCTCCTTCAGAGAAGTCGGCATCTTACCGAACAGACCACCACCGAGATCAATGTATTCCGGCATGATACTGAGCCGTTCTGTTAAGGCGAGCATTCCTTCTGCCCGGATACGCCAGGTAGCAAGGCTTCTGGTGGCAAAGTGGCACTGCAGACCGACAAGATGCAGATTCGGATATTGCCCGATCAGCTTAAGAGCTGCCCAAAAATCCTCCCCTTCTGTATCAAAACCAAACCTCGAGACAACTCCGTCCGAGATATCAAAATTACACCGAAGACCGACCCTCAGCGTATGCTTGGGGTACTTCCCGGCAATCGACCGCAGAAGCTCTGTCTCATAAGCGGAATCCAGGTGAACAGTACCGCCCGATATCAGGAGCTGCTCAAGTGCACCTGCATTCTTGTAAGGTCCGTTCCAGATAATTCTTTCGGGCCTGACATTGCTTCGAAGCGCAAGCTCCAGCTCCAGATCAGAGACGACCTCCGCATAACCGCCCAGCTCATTGATTATACGGCACAGCTTAGGGATATAATTGGTCTTATAGGAATAAGCAATATGAAAATTAGGATAGATGGTAGTGAATGCCGCTTTCAGCTCCAGATAATTCTTCTGAAACTGCAAAGAATCAAGAAGATAAAAAGCATCCCCATTCCTGGCTGCAATTTGCTCTAATAACACACTATCCATCTTTTCTCCTCTCCCTGATTGCTGTCACGATTGTATTCACACAGATCATTACCTCAAGCCGGTTATTCTGATAATCAGTCCGGCTTGCTGCCTGTGCCTTGGCTTCCGCTTCTCGAAGCTTTTTCATGTTATGTGCAAAGAGCTGTTCAATCTGCTTCACATCGGAGATTTCCTCGGTATTGCAGAAGCTTCTGGAAAGAATGGTGCGGGTGGAACCAAGCCGATAGTGTTCCATGACGATTTTCTCCGCAGGGAGCATGCCCTCACCGATTCTGGCAATACCGCCAAAGCCGTATGGAATCCCCTTGTCTCGGATTTTCTTGCAGATGGCTTCAACCGTACCATTTGCAAGCAGCTCGAACATAAAGGTTAATCCGTAGCTGAGATGAAGGTCGTTGAGACCGATATGTATCTCATCAATTCCTGGAAGCTCCAATACCTCGTCAAGGCAAGCTTCGGCTTCCCGTGTCTCAAGAAGCAAGGATACTTTAGTGCGTCCGGCGACCGCCTTCAGAAAATTGCTGACCTCCCGGGCAGTCCTCCACATGGGAAGCATGATCCGATTCGCACCGGCATCAATTACCTGTTCCAGCTCCTCCTCGGAGTGGGTATTCCAGGGGTTGATACGGACAAGCAGCTCTGAGGTATCCAGTAAAGGGGCTATTTTTCTGATATCATCAGTGGTGTGATGTGATTTGACGGTATTGAGATTCTTCTGCCGTTCCTCCTTGCCAAGCGTTTCAAGGTCGATCCAAATCCTGTCCACACCATGGCTTTGTGCAATCTGTGCGACAATAGGGTGATTGGTGATGTACATTAATATAAGCGCCATGGATCCTTCTCCCCGGGGCTACAGCTTCTCGCAGCTGAAGCAGGCAAACAAAAGTAACCTCAGCTACAATATATTCAGCAACAGGCAGATTTGACACAGTAAAAGCCCTGATCTGACCAAGATAGGGGCCTGATACAGCATAATCCGGGTCAGATGTAAAATTTGTATTTTGTTTTTATGATGAATGAGTTATAATGATTACCGTCAAATAAAGGTTTGGATGAAAAATATTGCATTTATGATATAAATATGCAACAATGAGACACATAGTAAATGATGTGAAGAGAGGCCTCATAATGGAAATGGTTAAGGTAAAGGATTTATCATTTGAATATATCAGACGTGATGAAGACGGCAATGTTGAGTCGATCAATAAGGCGATTGATCAGGTCAGCCTGGAGGTGAACAAGGGAGATTTTATAGCAGTTCTCGGAGCGAATGGTTCCGGAAAATCAACCCTTGCCAAGCATATCAATGCGATTCTCTATCCGACTGAGGGCAGTGTGTGGGTGAACGGACTAAATACCTCGGAGGAGCAGAACCTGTGGGAGGTTAGACAGACCGCAGGTATGGTATTCCAGAATCCTGATAATCAGATCATTGCCAACGTCGTGGAAGAGGATGTGGGCTTTGGACCCGAGAATCTGGGTATTCCGACTGAGGAGATCTGGCAGCGGGTAGAACAGAGCCTGGCAGCAGTCGGGATGTTAGAATTCCGTAATTCCTCACCGAACAAGCTGTCCGGAGGACAGAAGCAGAGAGTGGCAATCGCAGGAATTATGGCGATGAAGCCACAGTGTATCGTACTTGATGAACCGACGGCGATGCTGGACCCGAATGGTCGTAAAGAAGTAATCGCTACAATCAGGGAATTGAACAGGAAGGAAAACGTTACGGTAATCTTAATCACTCATCATATGGACGAGGTTACCTATGCAGATAAAGTCTTTGTGATGGAGCATGGTCGTCTGGTCATGCAGGGAACACCCAGAGAGATTTTCTCCAGAGTGGAGGAGATCAAAAAGTATCGTATGGATGTACCGCAGGTAACAGAGCTTGCCTATGAACTGAGCAAAGAAGGGCTGGAACTGCCGCCCGGAATTCTGACTGTGGAGGAACTGATGGAAGCTCTGGCAGCCCTTAAAAGGTCTTAGGCGCGATGAGGACAGAGTATTAGGTTGATAGATAAGTAGGTGAATATATTGCAGATAGTATTTGATAAGGTTAATTATATCTATAATGGCGGAACCGCATTTTCCAGACATGCTCTGAAGGATGTCAGCTTCTCGATCGAAAAGGGTGAATTCATCGGCCTGATCGGTCACACAGGCTCGGGAAAATCCACGCTGATCCAGCATATGAACGGTCTGGTGAAGGCAACCGGCGGACAGATCTATTATAACGGGCAGGATATCTATGACCCGGCATATAAACTTCGTGAGCTGCGTAGTAAGGTGGGTCTGGTGTTCCAATACCCGGAGCATCAGCTCTTCGAGACCACAGTCTTTAAGGATGTCATGTTCGGACCGACGAACCTCGGGCTGGATAAGCTGACTTGTGAGCTGCGTTCCTATGAGGCACTCAAGATGGTAGGCATCGGGGAGGACTTGTTGGATGCATCGCCTTTTGAACTGTCCGGAGGACAGAAGAGAAGGGTTGCCATCGCAGGGGTACTTGCCATGAAACCGGAGGTACTGATTCTGGATGAACCGACCGCTGGCCTGGATCCGAGAGGAAGGGACGATATCCTGGAGCAGATAGAGAAGCTTCATGAGGAGAGCGGCATTACCATCGTCCTGGTAACCCATAGTATGGAGGATGTGGCAAATTATGCCGACAGACTTTTTGTCATGAACAAGGGTCAGCTGGTATTGCAGCATTCCACGAAGGAGGTCTTCGCTCATTATAAGGAGCTGGAGCAGATGCATCTGGCCGCTCCGCAGGTTACTTATGTGATGAATGCGCTGAAGGAGAAGGGCTATCCGGTAAATACAGATGTGACAACGGTTGCAGAAGCAAAGAATGAGATCTTGCGCCTCTTTCGAGGATGATAAAGGAAGTGAGTAAATTATGATTAGAGATATTACGATTGGACAATACTACCCAAGCGATTCGATATTACACAGGCTGGATCCCAGAGTGAAGCTGATCGGAACCTTTGCTTTTATCGTATCCCTATTCCTGTTTCAAACCTTATATGGATATATCCTGGTAACAGCATTTTTATTTGCCGTCATTAAGCTTTCCAAGGTACCTTTCCGATATATTATGAAAGGCTTGAAGGCAATTATCATACTGTTGCTTTTTACTGTGGTCTTCAATATGTTCCTGACCCCGGGTGATCCGATCCTGCAATATGGGATCTTTAAGATTACCAAGGAGGGGTTACTCAATTCTGCCAGGATGGCACTACGCCTGATCTATCTGATCATAGGTTCCTCGCTCATGACCTTGACGACAACACCGAATCAGCTGACGGACGGATTGGAGAAGATATTAAAGCCCCTGAATCGGATCAAGGTACCGGTGCATGAGATTGCGATGATGATGTCAATTGCTTTACGCTTTATCCCCATATTATTAGAAGAGACAGATAAGATCATGAAGGCTCAGATGGCAAGAGGTGCGGATTTTGAGAGCGGCGGTTTATTAAAGAGAGCCAAGAGCCTGATCCCTTTACTGGTGCCCTTATTTATCTCGGCCTTCCGCAGAGCAAATGATCTTGCGATGGCTATGGAGGCGAGATGCTACCGCGGTGGAGACGGACGTACCAAGATGAAGCCCCTGCACTATCACGGCAGAGATATTGTGGCATATATAGCGATGCTGTTTTATCTCGGTGTGATTGTCGGGGTAAAGATAGTGGAAAGAAATTTCCTGTAAATTACAGAGGTCTGATATGAAGAGAATAAAACTCGTAATTGCTTACGATGGAACACGGTACTGCGGCTGGCAGCTACAACCCGGGGAGCCTACGATAGAAGCGGAGATAAATCGCGCACTGTCGGAGCTGCTGGGGGAAGAGATTACAGTGATCGGTGCCAGCAGGACGGACTCCGGGGTTCATGCTCTGGGCAATGTGGCTGTTTTTGATACGGAAAGCAGAATACCTGCACAGAAGATTGCACAGGCTGTGAATCAGCATCTGCCTGAGGACATCCGGGTGCAGAGCTCTGAGGAGGTATTACCTGACTTTCATCCGAGAAGATGTGTCAGCAAAAAGACCTACGAATATCGGATTCTGAATCGACGGATTGCCATACCGACAGAACGCTTTTACTCAAGCTTTATCTATTATAATTTGGATGTTGAGCTGATGCAGAGGGCAGCAGCTTATCTCATTGGCGAACATGACTATAAGAGCTTCTGTTCCGTGAAGACACAGGCACTGGATACGGTACGAACCATTTATCGACTGGATGTGGACAAGATCGGGGATAACATCAAGATTACAGTCACGGGCAGTGGATTTCTTTATAATATGATACGAATTATAGCAGGTACACTCCTGGAGGTGGGACGTGGTGCTTATCCTCCGGAGGCGGTCATAGCTATACTGGAAGGAAGGGACCGCTGTCTGGCAGGACCGACTGCTCCGGCTCAGGGTCTTACCCTGGTGAAGATAGAATATTCCAATGAGGAGGGAACGGGAGAAGATGTTTAATTTCTCAATGGATCTAAGTTCAGTGAATGATACATCCATCATACTGCGTCTGGTGATGGCGGTTCTCTGCGGCGGTATTATCGGCTTCGAGAGAGGAAGGGTTGGAAGACCGGCAGGACTGCGCACACATATTCTGGTCTGTCTGGGTTCAACGCTTGCTGTTCTTACCAATCAATATGTATTTGAGACCTACGGTGTCAGTGATCCCACGAGACTTGGTGCGCAGGTGATCTCGGGCATCGGTTTTCTGGGAGCGGGAACGATTATCGTAACCGGACGCCATCAAGTGAAGGGACTGACGACAGCAGCGGGACTTTGGGCAACTGCATGTATGGGACTGGCAATCGGTATAGGCTTCTATAAGGCGGCAGTGGTAGGATGTATCCTGATCTTCTTCTCGACAGTGGTCCTTCACAGATTGGATAATAATATGCTTTCCAAGTCTAAGGTGTTGGATCTATATATGGAAATTGATAAGACAGCGTCGATGTCCGTGGTGCTGGAAACGATGAAGAGTAGTGGAGCGAGCATAGAAAATATTGAGATGGTGAAGCCGTATGTCACACCGGAAGCTTCAGCAGCAGCGATTATGACCCTTCGATTGAAGGAAAAGAGGTTAAGATTGGATGTTGTCACAATAGTATGCGCTATTGATGGAGTATCCTTTGCAGAAGAGATTTAGTAACAAAATATCAACGTTTTTAAGCATATTGTGCAAAATCACGAATAGAAAAAGTGTAAATTAAGTGAGGTATAGTACTTAATTTACACTTTTTTGTGCATAAAAGATAAATAAATACATAAAACGTCATTACGAAACATGCTATTTAGCATTATATTGACGAATATTGCAAAAAGTACAAAATATAATTAAAATATTACATGTAATATTTAGACAAAAATGTCACAATATGTTAATATATATTGACTTGGAAAAATCAAGGATATATAATGATTATCCAGAGACGCTGTTCAAGACAATGCGATATATATAATAAAGTCGGATTGAAACGAATTAACGCGTTTTGCGGTTGTATATAGGGATTAGCAGTCTGGCAAGTATAAGATGTTAAGGATTTTCTGATGAAGACATATATTTTGCATCTGAGTCATACTTACGAGAGGCAGTTGATTATGGGAGATAATCAATATGCTTATTTTTATACTGAAAACTGCAGGGGGATTTACTTATGAATACGAAATTTTCAAAAGACAAGAAGACTTACTTCATTAAAAGTGATGCAGCTTTAATTGTGGTATAAGGAATCGGATGAAGCTTTTGCAGGAATTGAACTTTGTTTAAAGAATGCAGGAAGGCTTTTTCTTGATTCTTCTTTTTTGCACTCAAAATTAGGTAATAAAGTATTGTAAGTAATTCACCATGAATCGAGGGGAGGGTTCAAATGATTACGAAAATAAAAAACGGACGGTTGACCTATAAGAAATTAATACTCTTATTGATAGATATTTTCGTGATTGCACTATCCAGTTATGGTGCACTGTTGGTACGTTTTGATTTAGTCTTAGATAAAATACTCCCGATGTATCGGATATCAGTGGAACGAATTGTGCTCGTGAATATTCTTCTTACGGTTACGATCTTCTACATGCTCAAGCTTTATCATAGTCTTTGGAACTATGCAAGTACAGTTGAGCTCCAGAATATCTTTGGAGCCAGTGTCCTGTCCTCCGTATTGTTATATATCGGTATGACTGTTTTTGGTTTGAAGGTACCACGCGGTTATTACTTTAATTACGGTTCGTTATTATTCTTTATGACCTTAGGCAATCGTTTTTCCTATCGTCTTTTACGCTTGTATCTTCATAAGCTTGGCATCCGACAATCACCCAGGAATATCATGATGGTCGGAGCCGGATCGGCTGCCAGTGCCATCTTGAAGGAGATTCAGGGAAGTGAACATATCACGAACGCTAAGGTCAGATGTATCATCGACGATGCCAAGGAGAAACAAGGCCGGTTCATGCATGGGGCAAAGATCGTCGGAACCAGGGAGGACATCATCGTATTTGCTAAGAAATACCACATTGATGAGATTATCATAGCTATTCCTTCCGCCTCCAAGAAGACCATCAGTGAATTGGTAACGATCTGTAAGAAGACCAAATGCGAGGTCCGGATTCTGCCCGGCATCTACCAGCTGATGAATGGAGAGGTATCGGTACATAAATTACGAAAGGTAGATATCGAGGATTTGCTTGGCAGAGAGCCGATCAAAGCGGATCTTAATTCTATCATGGGCTATGTACAGGGCAAGGTGTGCCTGGTTACCGGGGGAGGTGGCTCCATCGGCAGTGAGCTTTGCAGACAGATCGCACAGCATGACCCGAGACAGTTGATTATCATAGATAATTATGAGAACAATGCGTATGAGATACAGCAGGAGCTGAAGAGAAAGCATCCGGAACTCGATCTGGTGGTCCTGATCGCAACCGTACGTGATGTTACCTGTCTTAAATCAATATTTCGCAAATACCGCCCGGATATCATCTATCATGCAGCGGCTCATAAGCATGTGCCGTTGATGGAAGACAGTCCGATGGAAGCGATTAAGAATAATGTACTTGGAACTTTAAATACTGTAATCGCCGCAGACCTGTGCGGAGCGAAACGTTTTGTCATGATTTCTACGGATAAGGCAGTTAATCCGACGAATGTGATGGGTGCCTCCAAGCGTATCTGTGAGATGATCATCCAGACCTACAATAAGCGCTCCCATACGGAGTATGTTGCTGTTAGATTTGGTAATGTATTGGGCTCAAACGGCAGTGTCATCCCCTTATTCAGAAAGCAGATTGAAGCGGGTGGCCCTGTGACGGTAACACATCCTGATATTATCAGGTACTTTATGACCATACCGGAGGCAGTCACCCTGGTACTTCAGGCAGGGGCTTATGCCAAGGGCGGCGAGATCTTTGTCCTCGACATGGGAGAGCCGGTCAGAATAGCAGATCTGGCAAGAAACTTAATCCGTCTTTCCGGATTCGAACCGGATGTAGATATCAAGATAGAATATACCGGACTCCGCCCGGGCGAGAAGCTCTATGAAGAGATGCTGATGTCAGAAGAGGGCATGCAGACAACGGATAACGACCGTATCTTCATCGGCAATCCTCTTGAGATCGAGGATGAGCTTTTCCTCAGCCAGATCGATGCCCTTCGTGTGGCTTGCAGCCTGGATACGACTGATATCCGTAAGATGATAAAGGAAATCGTACCTACCTATGTGGATCATAGTGAGATACCGGAAGCCCTGAAGCTACCTGAGAGAACCGATGTGGATGTAGTGACGAGGGAAGTGGTCGAAAAGGCAACGCAAAGGAAACTTCGTACTCCGGTACTTGAGTACAGTAAAACGGCGATATGATGAAGATATTATGCGAGCCGATTATATTTAGTGATAGAGTGGGCAGAATTTGTTTCTGGTCTATTAACCATTCTTTTCAAGTCTCTTATTGGGGTGTCAAAATATTGTTCGTTGAGTTTGACACATAGCAAATAGAATAGAGGTAAAATATTAAGTGAAATTATGAGGTTCAGATGATTACCCACTGCCAGCGGGAAGTAATATGAGCCTATAAGAAATGACAAAATATTACATAACACTTAATGGAATGTAATATATACTTGCGTTCAATTGAGTGTATAACTATGTTGAATTTTGAGTGGTGAAGACGCAGGAGGAGTAATAGATATGGCATTCAAAAGAAGTGCAGATTTTAAACCATTTGCATCAAAGGTATGGCTGGCAAGTCCGACTATGCATGGTGAAGAATTAAAGTATGTCACCGAAGCATATGAGACAAATTGGATGAGTACTGTAGGTGCGAACATCAATGAAGTTGAGAAGATTGCGGCAGAGAAGGCTGAAGTTAAATATGCTGTAGCATTATCTTGCTGTACAGCAGCTCTTCATCTTTGTGTTAAATTTGCTGGTGAGAAATTATATGGAAAATCTGAAATAGGGCACGGTGCCGTTGAAGGGAAGAGAGTATTCTGCTCTGATATGACTTTTGGTGCTACATTAAATCCAGTTGTCTATGAAGGTGGTATTCCTATCTTCATTGATATTGAGCGCGATACATGGAATATGGATCCGGTTGCTCTGGAGAAGGCATTTGAAATCTATCCAGAGGTAAAACTTGTTGTTGTAGCGCATCTTTATGGTTTCCCTAGCAAAATAGATGAGTTGAAAGCTGTTTGTGACAAACATGGTGCTCTGCTGATTGAGGATGCTGCTGAGTCAATGGGGGCTACTTATAAAGGAAGACAGACGGGTTCATTTGGAGACTTAGCTGCAGTGAGCTATAACGGTAACAAAATTCTGACAGGCACCTCTGGAGGATGCTTACTTACAAATGATCTTGAAGTGGCAAACAAAGCAAGGAAATGGAGTACTCAGGCAAGAGAAAATGCTGCTTGGTATCAGCATGAAGAAGTTGGCTATAACTACCGTATGAGTAATGTGATTGCAGGTGTAATTCGCGGACAGTATCCATACTTGGAAGAACACATTGCTCAGAAAAAAGCTATCTGGGAAAGATATAAAGAAGGTCTTAAAGACCTACCGGTTAAAATGAATCCATTTGAAGAGGATAAGGCTATTCCGAACTACTGGTTATCCGCAATTATTATTGAGGATGATTTCATGTGCAAACAAGTACGTAGCGAGACAGAGGCACTATACATAAAAGAGGATGGTAAATCTTGCCCGACAGAAATACTGAAAGCTATTGCCGGAATTAATGCGGAAGGAAGACCGATATGGAAGCCAATGCATATGCAACCAATATATAGAATGAATGCGTTTATCGGTACTGATGGTAATATAAGAGCAAGGACTAATGCTTATATTAATGGAAAAATTATTGATATCGGGGCTGATATTTTTAACAGAGGTTTATGTTTGCCAAGTGATAACAAGATGACTGTAGAACAGCAGAATATGATTATTGAGGTTATTAAAGCTTGTTTTGAGTGAGAAGACTAAAAATTTTAACTAAAATTTTTGCATATAATTTAGAAGAGAAATATAACAAGACAAGATTGAAATGAATATTTACTAGGGAGATGAGCCGTGTTGAAGATGAAAACATTAGCAATATTAGCAGGTATAGCTATTGCATTAACCGCAGTCACAGCTCATGTGATGAAAAAGAAATCTGATAAAACTACGTATAAGGCTGGGAACGTTGAACCGGTAGAAACTAGGAAGAAGGGCTATTATGAGAAATACATGAAGCGCGTTCTTGATGTGGTTTGTGCTACTGGAGCAATTGTTGTATTCAGTCCGTTATACTTAGTAGTAGCAGTTTTAGTTAAACAGATGCTTGGATCTCCGGTATTGTTTTCACAGGATCGCCCTGGTATGGTTGGAGAAGATGGAAGGGAGACGGTCTTTAAGATGTATAAATTCCGTACCATGACAGACGATAGAGATGAGGAAGGCAACCTTCTTCCGGATGAAGTGAGACTTACTAAGTTCGGTGCTTGGTTACGTTCCACTTCTTTAGATGAACTACCAGAAGCATTCAATATTATGAATGGAACCATGTCAGTAATTGGTCCTAGACCACAGCTTGTTAGAGACATGACTTTTATGTCGAAGGAGCAGCGTGCACGCCACACAGCAAAGCCTGGTTTATCCGGTTTAGCGCAGATAAATGGAAGAAATGCTATTACATGGGAAGATAAACTGAATTGGGATCTTCAGTACATCAAGAAGATTAGTTTTCTTAATGACGTTAAGATAGTTTTGGCTACTGTAAAAAAGGCGTTCCTTAAACAGGAAGGTATTGTTCAAGATGATATGGCTACAGCCGAAGACTTGTGTGATTACCTTTTGAGAACTGGGAAGGTAGATAATGAAAGCTTTGATGAGAAGCTTAATAAGGCAAAGAATATTCTAAGCAGAGAAGAACCTATAGAGATCAAGGATAACTTGGAGTCATTAGTTGGGGCAGCAAAAGCAGGCAAGTATAGTGTGTTAATGTCCCTTTATACAAAGGAAAAACCAGAATATCTCAAACTTGCGCTAGATAGCATGATAAATCAGACTGTAACTCCTGATGAGATCGTTCTTGTAGAAGATGGTCTACTAACAGATGAACTTTATGCAGTTCTTGATGAATATAATGAGTATCTCCACAGAGTAAAGAATAAAACGAATCTAGGACTTGGACTTGCCCTAAATGTGGGATTGAAAGAATGCCGAAATGAGTTAGTTGCGCGTATGGATACAGATGATTGTTCAAAACCTGATCGTTGCGAAAAGCTTCTTAAGAGATTTGAGGAGAAACCATATCTTTCTATTGTCGGTTCTCATATTGACGAGTTTGTAGGAGATCCATCAAATGTTATTTCTCGAAGAATAGTTCCGATAACATCTGAAGAAATCTACATCTATGCTAAGAAGCGTTCTGCATTTAATCATCCAACTGTAATGTATCGAAAGAGCAAAGTAATAGAATTGGGTGGATATGCGGACTTAAAGAGGAATCAGGATGTTGATCTTTTTGGTCGTATGCTTTATGCGGGCATTAAGGCTGAGAATATTGATGAGGCACTTCTTCTGTTTAGAAGTTCTGATGAGCTGGCTAAAAGAAGGAAAAGTTGGCAGAATACATGGAGCTACATTGCGACAATTCGTAAGTTCTGGAAGATGGGGTATTCGTCTTTTGCAGACTATGCGTTGGTGGGGATTGCTCAGACTAGTATGTATTTGATGCCGATTAATATACAGAACTTAATTTATAAGAAGTTCTTGAGAAACTGATTTTAGCAAGGAGACACATTAATGAATGGCAGTGACCTCATTAGTATTATAGTTCCAGTTTACAATTCGGAAAGATTTTTGGAAAGATGTATTAATTCTCTAATTAACCAATCATACCGTCATTTAGAAATAGTATTGGTTGATGATGGTAGTAATGATAAATCACCTCAGATTTGTGATATATATAGCAAAAAATATGCCAATGTTAAGGTTGTACATAAGAAAAATGGTGGTTTAAGTTCTGCTAGAAATGCAGGGTTGGATGTCGTATCTGGCAAATATATAGGATTCATTGACAGTGATGATTGGGTAGCATTAGATGCATATGAATATCTTCATAAACTAATTATCGAAAATAGTGCTGAAGTAGCACAAATAGAATATGCAATGGTCTATTCTGAGAATGACAATGTGCAAAATTCAACTGAAAAAATCGTTATATTCCATGAAAAAGATATTCTTCAGTACTATATGGCTTCAACCACAATCTCTGGTAGTTATTCTGTATGTAGATGCTTATTTTTAAGAAGTTTGGTCGAAGAAATAAGATTTCGTGAGGGGAAGATAAATGAGGACATTGATTTTAAATATAAGACATTAAGTTCGTGTAAAACCTTAGTTGTAAGTAACTTATATAAGTATTTTTATTATCAAGAACACAATAGTCTCTCAACGGGGGGCTTGAAGAAGAGGGATTTTGATTTATATGAAGCTGCAGAGGTATTGTGCGATTTAACTAAGTATGAAACTTATGGAACAATCCGGCAATTGGCCGAAGTGAAAAAAGCGAGAACAGCATTTTCGCTTTTGTCAAAGATTGCTTATTATGGCTATTCTGATAATTCGCACGATAAAGAGATTGAAAGAGAATTAATTAAAGAGCATCGTAAGAATACAAAATATTTATTAAAAGCACCAATTCCAATGTCAAGAAAAGTGCTATCAGTAATGTACTTTGTTAATTTTGATATATCGAAGCTGTTATTAAAATTATTTCGCAAAATAAGAAATTAGAATTCATTATAATTAAATATGTAAGTGTCATTAGTAATCAATTTGGTTGAGTAGAATATTTATCATGACTACTCTTATAAGGATAGATATGTATGAATATGAAGATGATTAGTATTTTAGTTAAAAATCCGAAAATTAGAGCCTTAATTAAGTTAGCGTATAAAAGAATAAGATATATGTTATCTAAAAAGATTAAATACACAGGCGATATTATTAAACTAACACCAAATGACGAATATGAATACTTTTTTGGGTATTATGACAAAAGCCCGTGGGATAAATCAGGAAGGTATGTACTTTGCTTAAGGGTTCCATGTTCTTATAAAGAAGTGGCGCCTACCCAAGATGGGCAAATTGTTTTGATTGACACATCAGATAATTCTTTTGAAGTAATAGAAAGCACTAAAACCTGGAATGTTCAGCAAGGATGTATGCTGCAGTGGTTGGGACCTGATTATACGGATAACATCATTTATAATGATTTTATTAATAATCATTTTTGTTCTGTGATTTTGAATGTTCATTCCCGTGAGAAAAGAGTTCTAAATTTCCCTGTTTATTCAGTAGATGCGAATGGCAAGTTTGCATTATCTTTAGACTTTGCTCGGTTACATAGCTTTCGACCGGGATACGGATATTCAAATACTATTGATTTGAGTAAAGAACAACTACTCCCGGATGGGGCTTGTATTTATTATGTGGATCTTATCAGCGGAAATTATTATTCTATTTTGAATTATCATGATATTTATAACTTTGAACATAGAGAATGTATGAAAGGGGCTGTTCATAAAGTAAATCATATTATGATTTCTCCTAATGGTACAAAGTTTATGTTTTTACATCGTTGGATAAAAAAAAATAGAAAGTGGACTAGGCTTCTCACATGTAATATAGATGGAACTGAGTTGTTTAATTTATCGGATGAAAACATGGTTAGCCACTGCTTTTGGAAAAATGACGATTATATTTTCGCCTTTGAACGCAAAAAAGAGGGTGATGGTTATTATCTAATGAGAGACAAATCCAAAGAGTATCTAAAATTTTGGGATATAAATCAAGATGGGCATCCTAGTTACTCTCATTCAGGATATTATGTAGTATTTGATTCGTATCCTGATAATTCAAGATTATCATATCTTAAAATTGCAGATACAGAGGATAAAATCGGAACTAGTATTAAGTGTTTGGCTCAAGTGTTCTCACCATTTAGGTATAGTGGAGATGTGAGATGCGACTTACATCCAAGATGGAGTATGGATGATAGAAAAATATGTTTTGATGCTGTTTTTGAGGGAAAAAGAGCATTATATTATGTCGAATCGGGGATAGAAAATTGAAAGTTTCATGTATAATGGCAAACTATAATACGGATCATGAACTATTATTGAAGGCAATCAATAGTATACTTACACAGTCTTTTAGAGACTTTGAATTAATTATCGTAGATGATGCATCTACAGATGATTCATTAACAATTTTAAAGAACATTCAAAATGAAAATAAAAATGTAAGAGTGCTGATAAATAAAAATAATTCAGGGTTAGCCTATTCACTTAATAAAGCTATTAGAGCTGCTAACGGTGAATATATTGCGAGGATGGATACAGATGATATTTCTCTTCCCAATAGATTTGAAGTCCAGGTAAATTACTTAGATAAAAATCGTGATATTGATATTTGCGGAAGCTTTGCAAAGGTATTTGGTGAATACGATTACTATAGTTTTAACCCTTTTTTTTCAGCTGATGATTGTAAATGCCATCTTTTGTGTTCGGCTTGCTTAATACATCCAACAGTAATGATGCGCAAAAAGTTCATTGTTGACAATCAATTATTTTATAATGAGAAGTATAGATGTTCTCAGGATTTTGAGCTTTGGGCTAGATGCGCAGATGTTGGAAAAATAGAGATGATAGATCAAGTTTTATTGCTATACAGAGTACATAAAGGACAGATATCTATTCAAAAAAAAGAATTACAAAGAAATTATGCGAAAGAAATATGCAGAAAGCAATTGGCAAAGTTAACAGATGACATTACAGATGATAATATGAATACTCATTTGATATTATGTGGTCATGCGGCCGTAGATGAAGCAAATATAAAAGATGTAGTTATTTGGATTTCATACGTGATTAATTTAAATTTAAAGACCGGAATATATAAGCAAAGAAATTTAAAAATAATAATGTTTAATAAACTATTTAATTTTGTCTTGAAATCGGAAATGCCTTATAAAAATAAAATTAAAATATTATTGCAGAACAAAGACCTGATTAGCATACAAAATATTTACTCATTGCTTTACAGAGCTATATTTACAATAAGGAATAATATGTGTAAAAGCGATTTTGATGCTGCAATGAATTAATGGAGAAATAATGGATATTTATAGATTACTACTCACGATTTTTTTAATTGAAATTATATTGATATCAGCTTTATACAGGAAGATTTTGGTGGCAGGACCTATAAAAATATCAGGAACATCTGCTGTCAATTTCGTTGCACTTGTTAATATTATCGTAATGCTAGTGGTAGCAGGATTCAGAGATAAGTCTATAGGAACAGATTTGACTAATTACCTATACCAATTAGAAAGGCTTGGTTCTTATTCGTTTTCTCGTATAGGTGAGTTTTCTTCATATTACAAAATTGAATATATATTTACGATTTTGGAAAAAGTGTTATGGAATTTACTTACTATTGATTATATGTTTACGTTTGTAACAGCTGGGATCATACTATTTCTTCTATATAAGTACTTAAAGGCACTTTCTCCAAATATATTGATTAGTCTCTTTTTGTTTTTAACCTTCTGTTTATATAATCAATCATTTAATATCATAAGACAATATATTGCTATTATGATTGTCCTATGTGCAATGACGGATATGCTTAATGAAAAACATAAAAAAAGTATTGTATTATTTGTATTAGCAATTTGCATACATAAAACTGCCCTAGTTGGATTACTTATTTTACCTGGATTATATTTCAAGAAAAACATATATAAGTTGAGTTTTCTTGCAATTATTTGTTCTTCTGTTGCAGCAATTGTAGGATATAGAGCATTATATTCTTTGATAAATATTTTAGGATATTCCCGATATATCAGCAGAGAAAGTACCGGTGTGACGGTTAGCTTGATGATGAATTGTATCCTCTTTGCTGTAATAGCTTTTTTCTCGTATAACAGAGAGAAGTATTATGAAAGCAAAGATTTAATAGTAGAGGCAAATCATTCAAGATTATGGGTATGGATGGCAGCAATGTGCTTATCTCTTAACATAATGGCAATCACTATTCCTATGGTTGATAGAATGATGATAGTTTTCAAATGCTCATATTTGGTCTCTATTCCTAATATGATGTTTTCTATTAAGCAAAAGGGATTAAGAATAGGGATTTATGTAAGCGTTTTAGTTCTTTTTACAATTTATTATTTACACAGTCTTGATGCAAACAGTTGTTATAATACAGTACCTTATGCTTCTAATGTCTTGAAAAGTTTGTATTAGAATTGAACAAGTTACAGGTAAGGAGGGAGAAAATCATGAGTAAAGAATCACGGTTAATGAAAAACACTCTGATTTTAAGTATTGGCACAATTGCAACTAAGGTAATATCCTTTCTTATTGTACCTTTATTCAGTCGCAAATTGTCATTAGATGATTATGGCCAATTTGATATTCTCTACACATACATTAGTCTTTTAGTACCGATTATTTCTCTGTCCGTTGGAGAAGGTGCATTTAGACATCTATTAGATGTGGAGAAAGATGGTGAGAGAAATGAAGTTGTATCAAATTCTTCAATTATTTTTTTGACCTCAGCAGTCTTGGGCATTGTGCTTGTTACTGTTTTTACAAATGATTTCACATATAAGATGTTTTTCTTGCTACTTTTAATTTTTAATGCTATTTTTGAGTATTTGATGTATGTATTGAGAGGAATAAAGCAGTTAAAATTATATACAGTAGCTAGCATCATTTATATGTTGTTTATGTCAGTGGTCTCTTTGACATTATTATATATTGTGAAAACTGGGGCAAAAGGGTTGTTCATTGGATACACGGTCGGATATATAGTTGCTATAATAGTTATATGTGGTTTGACGAAATTTTATAGATATATTGACATGAAAACAATTTCCTGGAGGCTGGATAAAAAATTAATTTTATACTCGTTGCCAATGATTCCTAATGCAATTTCATGGTGGATAGCAAATGCCTCTGATCGCACTATTATCAATTATGCAATTGGAACAGAAGGGAATGCAATATATGCCATTGCAAATAAAATTCCAGCAATTTGCACGGCTTTCTATTCTGTTTTTCATTTATCTTGGCAACAAAGTGTATCTGAGGAGGTTGGCAGTGAAGGATTTATTATGTTCATAAATTCTGTTTTCAATAAAATCCTAATCTTCTTACTTACGATTAGTAGTGGGATATTATCGATAAATTTTTTACTATTCAGATATGTATTTGATTCAAGATATGAAAGTTCATATTATCATGTGGCAATTCTTTTAACAGCAGTGCTTTTTTCGACAATTTCTACATATATCGGTGGGCTGTTCATATCAATAAAAAAAACTTCTTGGAATGGTTCAACTACTGTATGTGCTGCTATTGTTAATATAATTATTAATCTAATATTTGTAAACAGAGTTGGTCTTTTTGCAGCTTCAGGATCTACACTTGTAGCATATGTAGTTTTATTTGTAATCAGAAAAAAGCTAATTGATAAAACATATAGACTAAAAATAAGCAAGAAAGTTATTCCATATATTGTACTTTATAGTTATTTTATTATTATGCAATATTTAAATATAAATATAATGAATTATATTAATATTTTATTTGCGTCCGTAGCGTGTTTATATGGAAATAAGGAATTGGTTTTTACAATTATAAAAAAGTTGGAAATAAAAAATAAATACAAAAGTATGTTTTTGAAGAATAAGCTGGATTGATTAATATAAGAGTAATAGCATTTTTAGTAATACATAGAATTTAATTTTACGGTAGATAATGAGATGTGGCGCATATTGATTAAAATCAAAAATACAAATAAACGTATAGTAATGTAGAGTTTATAATAATGATATTTAAAATATCATTTATATTTATATATAATAAACTAAGTTGACTTTATTGGCAAGTACTGTTATTATAAATATCGTAACAAAAAGATCAACCATTGTATCATGATATATTAAATAACATTTCGAGGGCCAAAAATGAAAACATTATCTAAAAAACTACTATCCGATACACTTATCGCAAATAGAAAAGAAAAGCATTTATCGCAAAGTCAGGTTGCGGAAGCAACCGGCATCAATCGTGCCATGATCGGACGTGCGGAAAATATGGAGTACATTCCTTCCATCGACCAGTTAGAAAAGCTCGGAAAGGAATTGGGCTTTGAAGTCGTCGACTTATTCGTTGATGATAAACAGGATGCCCCCAATAACTTTACATTAGATAAAAAATACAATATAGCAGTTGCAGGTACCGGCTATGTCGGACTATCCATCGCTATTCTCTTAGCTCAGCATAATCATGTAACAGCAGTTGATATACTTCCCGATAAAGTTGATCTGATCAATAATAAGAAATCTCCCCTGCAAGACGATTATATCGAGAGATACCTCGCCGAGAAGGAATTGGACCTGACTGCAACACTGGATGGTGAAGCTGCTTACAAAGATGCTGATTTCATTATCATCGCAACTCCCACCAACTACGACAGCAGGACGAACTTCTTTGACTGCTCAGCTGTAGAGGCTGTTATTGAGTTAGTCCTGAAAGTGAATCCAAAAGCGGTCATGATTATCAAATCTACCATTCCGGTTGGATACACACAATCTGTTCGTGAGAAGTACCATGCAGCCAATATCCTCTTCAGCCCTGAGTTCTTAAGAGAATCAAAAGCCTTATATGATAACCTGTTCCCTTCACGTATCATAGTAAGCTGTGATGAAGAAACCACTGAGCCTGCTCACACATTTGCTGCTCTCCTTCAACAAGGTGCTATCAAAGAGAATATCGATACTCTATACATGGGTTGCACTGAAGCCGAAGCTGTTAAACTATTTGCAAATACATATCTCGCGCTGCGTATTTCCTACATCAATGAGCTGGATACCTACGCTGAGAGTAAGGGATTAATTACCGAAGATATCATCAACGGCGTCTGTCTGGATCCACGTATCGGTTCTCATTACAATAATCCTTCCTTTGGATACGGTGGTTACTGTCTTCCCAAGGATACAAAACAGCTTCTTGCCAACTTTCAGGATGTTCCGCAGAACATGATGTCTGCTATCGTTGAAAGCAACAGAACCCGTAAGGATTTTATTGCCGATCGTGTATTGGAGCTTGCCGGTGCATATGAAGCAAACTCCTCTTGGGATATAGCAAAAGAAAAAGAAGTTATTGTTGGTGTATACAAACTCGCCATGAAGAGCAATTCTGACAACTTCCGTCAGTCCTCCATCCAGGGCGTCATGAAGAGAATCAAAGCAAAGGGTGCAACTGTTGTTATCTATGAGCCAAGTCTTCCGGCAGGCTCCACCTTCTTCGGAAGTCGAGTCATCGGTGATCTGAGTGAATTTAAAGCAGTTTCACATGCTATTATTGCAAACCGTTATGATACATGCCTGGATGATGTATCTAGTAAAGTATATACACGTGACATCTTCCATCGAGATTAAGTGAGGTATCTATATGCATAAGATTAATTTAACAGGAAAAAAAATATTTGTAACCGGTGGTGCCGGATTTATCGGTGCTAACCTGATTCTTGAGCTGCTTCGCACTGTTGATCCAGTACACATTGTAACCATCGATAACAAGAATCCTTATTATGATGTCTCACTGAAAGACTGGAGACTGAAAGAGATTGAAAACGAAGCTGTAAAACACCCTGACTCTACATTCAAATTCATTCTTGGTGATATCGCTGATAAGAGTCAGATCGATGCCATCTTTACTGAATTCAAACCTGATATCGTAGTAAACCTTGCTGCTCAGGCTGGTGTCCGCTATTCTATCACTAATCCGGATGCTTACATTCAGAGCAACATCATTGGCTTCTATAATATTCTGGAAGCCTGCCGTCATTCTTATGATGATGGGGCTAAAGGTATAGAGCATCTGGTTTATGCATCCTCTTCTTCTGTGTATGGTTCCAATAAAAAGGTTCCATATTCTACAGATGATAAGGTAGACAATCCAGTATCTCTTTATGCTGCAACCAAGAAGAGCAACGAGCTATTGGCACACTCATATAGTAAACTTTACAATATACCCTCTACCGGTCTACGTTTCTTCACGGTCTATGGACCTGCAGGCAGACCTGATATGGCTTACTTCGGATTTACCAATCAGCTCATCAATGGCCAAACCATCAAGATCTTCAACTATGGTAAATGCAAACGAGACTTCACCTATGTCGACGATATCGTAGAAGGTGTAAAACGTGTCATGCAGGGAGCCCCCGAAAAGAAAAACGGTGAAGACGGACTTCCGATCCCTCCCTATGCCGTATATAATATCGGCAACAGTAATCCTGAAAACCTGCTTGATTTCGTTACTATCCTTCAGGAAGAGTTAATTCGCGCAAAAGTCCTTCCTGTCGATTATGACTTTGAAGCTCATAAAGAGTTGGTAGCCATGCAGCCAGGTGATGTACCTATCACCTATGCTGACACTTCTGCTCTTGAACGTGATTTTGGATTTAAGCCAAGCACCTCTTTAAGAGAAGGTTTACGCAGGTTTGCTGAGTGGTACAAGAATTTCTATCATATATAAAGAAATCATACCTTCCCAGGGGAGATATCTGGATGGCTCGGGTCGAACATCTCATCACATTCAAACGAGTGAAGGTCGACGAGATGATTATTCTTCTAGGTCATAAGTCCTGGATAGAAGTATTTTACAAAAATCGTACTTTTAGTTACAAAGGTGACTTGACTTTTCCATATATTACATTTATTATTGTCAATATGACATTTTTTAACATCAGGGGAAGCGCTATATTTCGACACATTATTATTTGTTTATTCACGGTAATTTACCGTTGGATATAAGTATTAATAGGGACAACAAAATTAATTTTTCACAAGGGAGGAAAAACCATGAAAAGAAACTATGCACACACTATGAGAGCTGTGCTTGCAAGAGTATTAGTTTTAGCAATGGTAATGATGGCATTTGCTGTTGTTACACCTAAGGCAACTGCTCTAGCAGCCGCTAAGCCTGCTCTGACTAAGACTTCAAGCAACATTATCGAAGGTAAGAATTACGATCTTGATGTGAAGAATGCTCCGGCCGGCGCTACCTATGTATGGAAGACAAGCAACAAGAAGGTTGCTACCGTTGATAAGAACGGTGTTGTAGTAGCAAAGGGTAAAGGAAAATCTACAATTACCTGTACTGTAACTGATTCTAAGAAGAAGACCTATAAGCTTACCTGTAAGGTAACAGTTATCAAACCTGCAAAGAGCTTGAAGATAGCTAATCCTGCTACAGTGCTCAATCTGGGTCAGAAATACGATCTGAATACGAGTATCATTCCCGCAGCATCCAATGATGTTGTTAGCTGGACAAGCAGTGATAAGACAATTGCTGCCCCTGACAAGAATGGTAAGTTTACTGCTAAGAAAAAGGGAACAGTAACCATTACAGCTAAGGCTCTGAGTGGGAAGAAGGCTTCCGTTACCATCGAAGTAGTAGATGCTGAAGGCTTAGTAACTGATCAAGCAGGCTTAGATAAGCTGATTGGCTCAGGTGCAGCTGTAGTAACACTGAAGACCGATGCAGAAAAGGAATTTGTAGTTGCTGCTGGAGATTACACAAACCAGAAGCTGGTTGTTGATGCCCCGAAAGCTGATGTAGTTGTAAATGGTGATTTAAATACGATCGATGTATTAAATATCAAACCCAATACTATGCGCGTAACTGGTCATGTACAGACTATTAACATTGGTGCACCTAGTGGACATATCGTGTTAGCGCCTTCAGCAAGAGTTGCAGATCTCTATATCGTACATCCCGGAATTATTCAAGTTACAAATAATGGATCTCTTAATAATATCAATTTAAATGCAGGTGGTACATTTACGCTTGATGGAACTCCTGTTGCACCTCCGAGTGTTTTAGTTAATGCATCAGGTATTAATATGACCTCAAGTCAGCCGGTAAATATGATCTGTAACCAGGTTATAGCTTTAACTCTTAATGCGGGTGCAGAGGGTACCACGGTTAGAGCCGCATCTCAGGACCTTGTACCTACGATTACCGGAACAGTATCAGCTACAATTACAGTAGGTCCTATTGATGGAAGCAAACCTGGTGAAGTGATAGTTAGAAATCCTGCGGCAGGCCCGACTCAAGGTGGTCCCGCTCCTTCAAGCCCTTCAGGTCCTTCAACCCCTGCAACACCTAACAATGGTTATGCAGTGAAGAATGGAAATACCTACACCTTAGGTGGTGATATAGCAGCAGTTAAGGGAATAAGAGTTGAATATGGTGCTTTATCCTGGAATATCACTGGCGCTATGCTCGATAAATTAAGGGCTTACCTGGCAAATGATACAGCAGCTATCAATACCTGGAAATCTATTACCAATTCAACAAACAATGATTTTGAAGGATATACTGTTACTGTAACAGGAACAGCCGGTAGTATGAACAAGAGCGTTACCTTGAATATTAGCGGGTTAAACAAGACTTACAATGTTTCTGTAAATGGTGGTACAGTTACAGTAGGTAATTACACAATTACCAAGAGTGACAATAACAGAAGCCTGACAATAACTAATGCTCCTGAAAATCTGAAATTCTACATTACTTATTAAGATTAAAGTAATCTAACCAATCATAAGTCAAAGGATTTTTCGTTTACCTACGAGAAATCCTTTGACATGTGTTACGGAATCTGAGGTGTCCTATGAAGAAAGCTATATTAGGGATTGGATTTTTTATACTAATGCTCTCCGGAGGGACCGTAGCCTATGCCGGGCCATTGAATGCATATGAACAGGCGGTAATTAACGCTGCGAAGGGTCGATTTGAGGTTGATGGGAAGCAGTATAGAGTGGACAGTGCTTATATTAATCAGCTAATCAGTTACCTAAGCTCAGATGGAGTTGATCTGACATCGGATCAAAAAGCAGAAGCAATCTCTACAATGTATGCCAGTGTGGAGGAGGGCATAGAACAGGGTTATCTCTATCCGATCGAGGATGAGCAGGAAGACACAGAATTCACTGAGGAACAGACTGACATCGTGACGACCAAGGATATAGAAACCGGACAGATTGTGTCCAAGGACAATTCAGATGGAAGTATTATTTCCGGGACAGAGTCTGGTACTTCCTCCGATCAGGAGATAGAAGCTACCGATTCAGGTTCCACAGAGGATACTGTTATCAAGAACACAGGCTTCAATCTGAATACAACATTGATTATTGCTGTGGGAGCAGCCATACTTATGCTGATATGCATATTTGAAACGATTAGGTCAGATTTCTTCGCTCATACCGATGAATAAGACAATACGCAGAATATGGATTGATCTACGGATGACATTGCTGTTTACGGTTCTGGGACTGGTTGTAACTTATGCAGCCGGAGCTCCGATCATACCCATGGTATTATCCAAATGGAATATGATTGTCACAAATGGAGAACCAGGACACCAGGGAGATTTTATACCCAAGACTACCAAGCTTAAGCTTGTTCCCAAGGGGACTGTTAATCAGAGCGAAGTTAAAGTACCCCGGCAAGGAGAAAGTTACGGGAATATTTCCTGTGAAAGAATAGCATTGGCAGCACCGATTTACTACGGAGACTCAGATGAGTACTTCGAGAAGGGCGCAGGCCAGTATACCGGAAGCGGTTTACCGGGACAAGGAAAACCGATTCTGATCGGCGGTCATGATGGCAGCTTCTTTGCGCCTCTGGAAGATATTTTAGTCGATGATATTATTGTGATCACAACCGGCTATGGTAGCTTTAAATATAAGGTTACTGAGACTAAGGCGGTTGAGAAGGTGGATTCCACACTATATAATCTGACTCAGCAGAAGGAGCAGCTGATACTGTATACCTGTTATCCCTTTGGACAGGTCTTTGGAGATCGTTCCGGAAGATATTTTGTGTACTGTGACAGAATTCCGGACATAGAGAGCACAACACAATAATAGGAGGAGCGCTATGGAACATAGGAAGAAGCTGAAAATGAAAGTAATTAGCTTGCTTTTTACCTTTCTTCTGACCATGCTGCTGATTGTGCTGTTCATATGTCTGGATCTTTATTTTGGCATTTTTCATGACAAGAGCATTCTGAGGAAGGTAAATGAAAGTAATTATTACAATGAAGTCTGTAAGGAAATAAATTCAGATGCGGAGGATCTTGTAACCGAAGCCGGTCTTCCTGTTTCTGTAATGAAAGATGTAATTACACTGGAGCGCGTCTATATCAGTGGAAAACAATATATTGAGACCGCCCTGAAGGGCAGAACAGTTAATATCTCTACGACGAAGCTACGTGAGAAGTTGATTGAGAATATTAATAGTTATCTGGCCGGTGCAGATATTCTTCAAGAGCAAGAGTTGGTTGCCGGTGTGGAAGGACTCGTTCAGAATGTAGAGCAGATGTATTTGCAGGGGATCAGAGTGGATTATGTTCACTACCTGACGGAATATCGGTTGAAATTCCTGTCTACACTAAGATGGGTATTGCCATTGATTCTGTTACTGATCGGGGTCATCTGTTATTTTCTGATTAATATGCATCCATATAGACATAGAGGAATTCGACAGATTGATTATGCTCTGAATGCATCCTCTATTCTTGCAATTGTAACGGCGGTAGTACTGCTGAACACAGGCAGGTATATGCAATCCGAAGTTACACCGGAATATTATAGAAAGTTTATTGCTTTGTCATTACAATGGAATTTTCAGGTGCTGCTGTATTTGGGCTGCATAGGTGCTGCGTTATCACTTGTATTGATTACCTTAATAGGAGTTATGAAAAACCGAATATAATCATATTTTTACCGATTATTTGTGTTAGGAAGTAGTGGAATTATGGGACAAAGAGGGGAATACTTCGATATTCACTCCCATATCCTGCCAGATGTTGATGACGGCTCACCGGATATGGAGACAACCTTGCAGATGCTTAAGCAGGCTATGGAGGAGAATATCTGTACAATGATAGCAACACCTCATTACATAGCCGGAAGAAAGAACACTCCGGTGGCGGAATTGATGCGAATCCGGGACCAGGTTCAGGATGAGGCACAGAAAATGAATAAAGATTTCAGACTCCTGCTCGGTAATGAGCTATTTTACAGTGAGTCTATTGTTGACGCCTTGAAGAGGGGAGAGGCACTTACTCTGGCTGGTAGCAGATATGTACTGGTGGAGTTTGGATTTAACGAGGAATATAAGAATATTTACAAGGGTATGGGCAATCTCGTGAATGCAGGGTATATACCGATCCTGGCCCATATCGAAAGATATAAATGCCTTCGCAGGAAAATAGACCTGCTGGAGGAGCTTATAGAGCTGGGATGTTGTCTTCAGATGAACAGCAATTCCCTGCTAGGCAATCTGTTTACAGATGCAGCTTATAACAGACAACTGGTTTATCGGAGGCTGATTCACTTTATCGGCAGTGACTGTCATGATAATAAGGTAAGGGTTCCCAAGATGAAGGCTGTGGCAGAGATATTCCATAAGAAAAAGGAAATAACCCGGATAGATTTATTACTAAGGGATAATCCCTCCAAGATTTTAGAGAACTCTTATTTATAAAGGAGCTTAAAATGAACAAGCATACAAACGAAGAGATTGAGATTGACTTAATTGAAATCTTTTATTTAATGAAACAACAATTATGGATTATAATTTTCTCAGGTATTATATGTGCTTCCTTGGCAGGACTGATCAGCAGCTTCCTGCTGACCCCGATGTATACTACAAGAACTCAGTTGTACATACTTAGTAAGACGACTGCAATTACAAGTCTGACTGACCTCCAGCTTGGCACCCAGTTAACGCAGGATTATATGGTCCTGGTAAAGAGCCGTCCGGTTGTGAATAAGGTAATTGAGAATCTGGATTTAGATATGAAATATGAGGAAATGCTGAATTGTATCAGCATTTCAAATCCTACTAACACACGTATTTTGGAGATACGGGTGGAATATCCCGACGCTTATCTTGCTAAGGAGATTGTGGACGAATTTGCTGCCGTATCCAGCAGCCAGATAGCGAAAATCATGGCTGTAGAGGAACCAACCATAGTAGAAGAAGGTTACTTGCAGCCTAATCCCTCAAGCCCGAATACAACACGTAATATAATAATTGGCGGAATATTAGGTGTTATCCTATCCGCAGGTATATTGATCGTGCTGTATTTGCTTGATGATACGATAAAGGATGCAGATGATATAGAGAAGTATCTGGGATTAACCAATCTGGGATTAATTCCAATCGAAGCAAATGCTGCAAAACAAAGCGAACTTGAAAAGAAGAAGAAAAAGCGGCAGAAGAAAGTATTTGCTAGGAAAGGTAAGAGGTAAGGAATCGTGAAAAATATCAATTTTACGAAAAGAGCCGAGCTGGACTATAGAGCGAACGAATCTTATAAGACACTTAGAACCAATATTCAATTCTGCGGTGATGATATTAAAGTGTTCATGCTGACCAGTTGTACACCGAATGAGGGAAAATCAAGTGTATCCTTTAATCTTGCAGTTTCCTTCGCTGAAGTAGGTAAGAAGGTAATACTTGTTGATGCTGATATGCGAAAATCCGTACTGGTAGGAAGATATCAGGTAGGCGAGATACAGGGAGGCTTGTCCCATTATCTGGCAGGTCAGAAGCCCTTGAATGAGGTTCTGTATCAGACTGATGTACCGAACATGGATATAATCTTTTCTGGTAATTATTGTCCGAACCCGGCAGAGTTACTGAATCATGCGAGATTTACGGATTTGTTGAGTAAGCTCCGCGAAGAATATGATTATATCATTATCGATACGCCTCCTCTGGGTTCTGTCATAGATGGAGCAATTGTAGCCAAGGCTTCCGATGGTGCAATCATGGTTGTGGAAGCCAATATGATTTCTTATCGTTTTGTCAAGGATGTGAAGGAACAATTGGAAAAATCCAATTGCAGAATTCTTGGAACCATTCTGAACAAGGTACCTCTCGATAAGAACGGCTACTATGGCAAATACTATTACGGAAAGTATTCAGGCAAATATTATGGAAAATATTATGGACGGTACGGCGAGGAATAATCCTGTAGTGCCTTGTTTTTCTTGGAAAATGCTTGACACACCCGGCAACATGTAATATAATAATGAATCGTGACGTGAGAATACTCTAGCCAAAGCCCCGGTAAAAGTATTTGAGATCGTGATTAATAGAAGTTGACGTAGAATATGCTCTCTTAAAGCATTTTCAAGTCACTGAGATTGAATAATATTCGTGATACATTTTCATAAGGAGGTAAACCGATGAAAAGCTTTATGGCTAGTCCGGCAACAATTGAAAGAAAATGGTACGTAGTTGATGCTACAGGACATACATTAGGCCGTCTCTCTTCAGAGATCGCAGCAATTTTAAGAGGCAAGAATAAGCCTACTTTTACACCTCATATTGACACAGGTGATTATGTAATAGTTGTTAATG
>JAEZKU010000044.1 GCA_023436065.1 Bacillota bacterium | reverse complement strand
ATAGAAACAGACGTCTATAAGTGCATTATACTGCTATTTTAGAACCACGTAAACTGATAAAGAGCGATTTTAGTCCTGCAAAGTCATAGCTTTCAAATAATCATGAATTTACTTTTTCACTCAACCTGGAGGTAAAATGGGAGCTTGATAAAAAGACAGGGAAGACATTGTATTCCTGGACAATGATGATCATGCAACCTGACTTTATTTCCTCAGCTATGGTGGATGAAGCAATGGAGATTGCCAAGAGAACCGGAAAGAAGCTCGAATATGCGAGACTTAAGTTCTCGAGCTTGAAGGGTGGACAAGGAATTCAAGCCTTTCATCCCGGTGACTACAACAATATGAATGCTACTCTGGCAAAAATGAAAGCCTTTGCAAAGCAATATGGCTTTGACTGCGACCAATACACTCATGATATCTATCTGAATAATGCAACGAAAACAAAAACAGAGAATTTGAAGACTATTATGAGAATTATGATTTATAACAGAGACACAAATTAAGGATGCGATATCCTGCTCTGCTTTCAGCTAACCCCGGAATTCTTGCTATATCAGGAATTCCGGGGATTTTTCGTATCAAAGATCTCCTCTTCTCTTCTGTTCATCCAATATCTGTTACACTTTCCCAAATATGTTTGACTTATCCATAATAGAAAAGTATAATTATAGAAATTTATACTTCACTCATATACTATTGAAGTATTTCAAAGGGGGAGTACTATGATATATTTTGAGACAGAGCGACTGATCTTTCGCGACTGGAAGGAATCGGATCTGGGTGAGTTTCGGATCATGAATAAACCAAATCGAGGGGAGACATTACATTGAAAAAGATAGGACTTATAGTTACCCTATTAGGATTGAGTTCGGAGTAAAACGGTGAATTTACTGAGGAGAGAACCATGATACCCATTAATGCAGATACTAGACTATTAAATATAAAAAATGTGATAGAAGAAAATTGCCCGAGCTTTTCTGGAATTGTAGCCCAAGAATGTAAGGGATATTTATGGGTGGACGATATAGAAGCCCCGACCCTTGCCATTGCCGAGTCCTACGCTGTAGGAAGCTTTGCCTTCCTTGGAACAACTCAGTCCAAAGCAGCGCTTGATCGCCTGAGGACATTCCTGGATAATGAGTTATTTGTTCAGCTACAGAAAGACGGTCATACCGGTTTTGAATTTTCTATTGAAAATGAAAACCTACGCAAAGACATTTTGGAATTGTTTCAAGATAAAACAATACATACGGATCAGGAGCACTCCTTCAGAATTAAAACATTACCTATAGTTCGTCAAGAAATACCTAAGGACTATCGAATAGTTAAGGTCGATACTGAATTCTGGAGGCTGTTGTCAGAGAATAGATTTGATAATGCAGAGTTCTTGACAGATCGATTACTGGAATCCTGGTACACCTTTGAAGAATTTCAGAATAAAAGTACTGCCTATTGTACTCTTCTGGACAATCGAATCGTTGCAGTGATAGTGGGAACTTCCCATTACAAGAATGTAATTCCGATTGATATTGAGACAGAGGAAGCCCATAGAAGAAAAGGCTTGGCTTTTGCGATGTCGGCAGCATTCATCGGGGATTGCCTGAAAAGCAATTATATTCCGCAGTGGGACTGTGTTGAGACAAACCAAGCTTCTTATCATATGGCCTGCAAATTAGGCTTCAAGAAGCTACGCGAGAACACAGTTTATTGGTTTGACTTTGACTAATGGAATACCTTTAATGAGAGGAGACCGAAAAATAAATGGATATTATAAATCTGAAGAAAGAATCGATTCCTGAGGTAATGGAATTACTCTCGAGCGGAAAACCTTATGTTCTTCCCCACCATGATTACGTTTATTGGATTATGGAAGAGTATTTTCCATCGAGTAATTATGTGGTATCTGACGGGAATAGGATCATTGGATTTATATGTGCTCTCCCATCCATGGATAAGAAATGCTATTTTATCTGGCAGATCGTGGTGGCTTCTGAGTATCGTGGTAAAAAAATTACATCCCTATTAGTGAACCGCATCATCGAAGAGGCTAAGCAGAAAGAGTTTTATCAATTAGAATTGTCCATCAATAGCGAGAATGAGGCAAGCCATAAATTGTTCGAGCGCATAGCCCAAGAACATAACAGTACTTTGAAAAAGACTGGAGAGTATCATTATAAGAATGTAACTGAAAATGTTTATTCTATAGAGTTAGCCTAAGAGTAAATCAAACATTATGTAAAGGTGATCCTACTAAAACAAGTATTTAAGGTATTTCTGCTAAATCTAGCATATAAGTAAAGGCATTTCTGCTATAAATTGAGTCTGGAGGGGACGTACACCCGTGAGAAAAAAATTTGCAAAAGTACTATTCATTATAAGTGCAATCCTTGTATTACTGCTGATTGTTTGCTATATCAATCACAGAGTGAATTTATCCAAGGAGGCCGGGTTATATAAGCCGATTGGGCAAATGGTTACAGTAAACGGGCATCAAATAAGTGTCTATACAGAGGGTGAGGGAACTATCCCATTGGTTTTTATGTCAGGAGGTGGAACCTGCTCTCCCATTCTTGACTTCAAATCCTTATATTCTCTGTTGAGCGATGAATATAGAATTGTTGTTGTTGAAAAACTCGGCTATGGATTTAGTGATATCGTCAACGAAAAGCGTGATATCAATACTATATTGTCCGAAACACGTGAAGCACTAAAACAAGCGCAGATAGAAGGCCCCTATGTACTCTGCCCCCACTCTGTATCCGGTATCGAAGCATTGTATTGGTCTCAGCAGTATCCTGATGAGGTTAAGGCAATCGTTGGGTTAGATATGGCAGTGCCGGAAGCATATACAGATTGTCATATTAACATGCCTGTCTTTAAGCTGCTTCAATTCACAGCCAAAGTAGGGATTACAAGGTTAGTACCTGCGGCAGCAGAAAGTGCTGCTATCAGATACGGAACCTTAACCGAGGAAGAGAAGGAAATTTACAAGGCTGTTTTTTATCGACGCACCGCTACGCAGACGATGATCAATGAAGTCAAAGAGATCAAGAACAATGCTGCTTTGGTCGGTCAGACATACACTACTGATATCCCTGTCTTACTGTTTAGTTCAAACGGAGCGGGAACAGGTTGGAAGGAAGATATTTGGCGTAAATACCAGGTCAATTTTTTGAACCATCTACCTAATGGGGCATTGGTTGAATTAGATTGCGGACATTATGTTCACGATATAGAGTATAAGCGGATTGCTGAAGAAATGAAGTTATTCTTAGAGGAAAAGGGTATCAACGAGTAATGAAAGAAAGAACAATCATGATATTTCCCAAATTTGATAATATGGCTTATCAGAACGGAGCATAAAGATGGTAGACGAAAATCAAATTATTGAGAATGCCTTTGAATATATCAAAGAAATTTTTAGTAAGGATTACAGCGGACATGATTATTATCACAGCATCCGTGTCTATAAAAATGCAATCAGTATTGCGCAAAAAGAAGGAGGAAATCTTCTTCTGATTAAGCTCGCTGCATTATTACACGACGTTGATGACAGAAAGCTGTTTGACACCAGTGATCAACTGGATAATGCCCGCAAATTCCTGCTGGATAATAACGTAGACACGGCAATGCAAAAGGATATCTGCGAGATAATCAAATCAGTCTCCTTTAAAGGAAAGGAATCGATCGTTCCTGCAAGTATTGAAGGAAAGATCGTCCAGGATGCAGACAGACTGGATGCCTTAGGTGCTATCGGAATTGCCAGAACCTTTGCTTATGGAGGTCATAAGGGCAGACCCATATATGATCCTTGTGAAAAGCCCATAGAGATTATGACGGCTGAAGAATATCATCGTAATACCGGAAACAGCATTAACCATTTTTATGAGAAGCTGCTTAAGCTCAAGGATTTCATGAACACTGAAACAGCAAAAGCTTTGGCTTTAAAACGTCATACTTTTATGGAAAACTACCTGAAGGAATTTCTATGTGAATGGAATGGAGAGGAATAATTTATAAAAGCTTTCGATGTATGGTGTTTTTGCTGATTGATATAACTCTACGGAGCGTTGATTGAAATAATGTACATCTGTGATTATTTTATATATATGGGGAAAGCGGGAAGGAAAACATCTACGCACAGCGGAGCGTTCCATCTATGTATATAAAGAATGGAGGAGTTATGGATTGTAATAAAGTCGGAAAGCTAATACTTGGCATACGCAGGGAAAAGGGGCTGACACAAAAACAGCTTGCCGATGCCATGAACATCAGTGATAAGACCATTTCTAAGTGGGAACGGGGCTTAGGATGTCCTGACGTTTCCCTGTTACACGAGTTATCGGAAGTGTTGGAAATAAACATTGAGCAGTTACTGTTAGGTGATTTGAACCCTAACATGACAGACGGAGGAAATATGAAGAAAATCCAGTTTTATACCTGCCCCACCTGTGGAAATGTAATTACCTCCACCGGTGAAGCAGATTTATCCTGCTGCGGTCGTAAATTAACCGCTATGGTTGTACAACCGAGTGATGACCATCACCACATCAACGTAGAAACCATCGAAGATGACTATTATATCACCTTTACCCATGAAATGACCAAGTCACACTATATCAACTTTCTTGCATATGTGACCAGTGACAGGGTTCTATTTGTGAAGCTTTATCCTGAGCAAAGCGGTGAAGTACGTTTTCCTAAGATGTATGGGGGAAAGTTTTACTTTAGCTGCAACCGACACGGTTTATGGGTGAAATAAGGAAAAGACTATTTTTGACAATAGAAAAAGATGAATTAGATGATATGTAAAGGAGTGATCTTATGAATACCCTAGAAACGATTTTTACACGCACAAGTTACCGGGGCAAATTTAAGAATATCCCAGTACCGAAGGAGGATTTACACAAAATCATGGAGGCTGGTCTTGCCGCACCCTCCGGATGCAATAAGCAGACAACCAGCCTGATTGCAGTGGACGATCCCGTGCTTATGGAGCGTCTGCATCAATTGATTCAACCCCCGATCTGTGATACCGCTCCGGCCATGATCTGTGTATTGACACAGAAAATATATGCTTACCGTGATAAGTGCTATCAGGTGCAGGATTATTCAGCAGCCATTCAGAATATGCTGCTGGCGGCCGTGGAACTGGGTTATCAGAGCTGCTGGATCGAAGGTCACATCACCGACGAAGATCAGATAGGCCGTCAGATGGCTATGGTATTAGGGGTCCCGCAAGAGTACGAGCTGGTATGCTTCTTGCCCATAGGTATTGCAGACGAACCCGTTAGGCACGCCAATAAAAAGGAGTTTCATCAACGTGCCTGGTTTAACGGTTTCGAGCAGCCAAATCCTTTGTAATACGCAAGCATACTTATTGCAGAAGCCTTCGCATTACGATTAGATTCAGCTCCCTACCATCGACCTCGCGTATGATTTCTCTTTCATTCACAAAACCCATCTTGCTCCAAAACAGATGCCCAACTTCATTTGTCTCGAAACAACCTAGCTTTATTTCATTGAATTTATTTTGCTTTGCTGATTCAATAAAGGCTTGAATCATCTTCTTGCCGATACCCTTACCGTGAACTTCATTAGCTAGCATAAATAATCCAATAAAAGCAATTCCGTTTTGCGGATAACCCTCAAGGTAATCCAAGACGGCAACCAGTTTGTCATTTTCATAAATACCCACGAAGAATTTCTGGTCTAACGAAGTGTCAGGTGGAAGAGCCGTAATATCTTCTTTGCACTCCTGCAAAGTAAGCTCATGGAATTGAGTTCTCGAATAAAAATATGTATTACTGCGCATGAGTTGAAAGGCTTCTTCGATATTTTCTTCCGTGATCGGATGAATATTGTAGTCTTTCAACTTCTCTTTTAAGTTGTTTATTATCATAACATAGCTCCTATACTACTTTTGAAGGTATCTAGAGTACTCTCTTTAAGAATGGTATTTTCCTAAAGACATAATTGGACAATAGAAAACTAAGCGGTATTCCAAGGATCGCGGCTAATAGGAACTTAGCCAGCGGATACATCTCTAACGGTAACAAAATAATTGAAGCCAGGATAATTACCGGAGCATGGAACATATATACCCCGAAGGAATTATCGGATAACACCTTTGTGAGTTTCGTCTGATGATTATACCTCTCACGGAATACTCCAATCAAACCGATGGACATCGCAACCGCGGTAAAGGATTCCCAAAGGGCATATCCGGCACTTTGCCAATGGAATCCGCCCTTATATAGGTCAAACCCGCCATTCAGAGCACCTCCGGTAAGCATCAGAACAACCCAGAAGAGAATCCCCGGAAGTAAAGCTGCAAGCAGCCATCGACGTCCTGCCCGATATGATATCTTAGAGAACCAGTCATATCTTCCTGCTCTGATACCGACAATAAACAGAATGACATATTGTGAAAAGAAACACAGTTGCATATTCAGGATGCTTGTATCAATCGGCTGAACCAGTCTGATCAGAAATGCCACGAACGCAATCATGAATACCAATAACACTGCCTTACCGGTGCTGGGAAGCTCTTGCGTCACCTTCGGTTTTCTAGCCTTCATCAGCACCCTGACCAGTGCATAGATGATATTGAATATGAGTAATGCTAATGCAAACCATAGGGGTCCGCTTTCTCCAAGAAAGTCTAAGCTCATCACATAATTCAGGTAATACTGCACAAATTTCGGTCTGTCCCACGTATATCCAAGTAAGACATAAACATTGAAGGGATGGATGATCAGCATATAGATCAAGGTCGGAATCCCAAGTCTTACTAACCGATCGGCAATAAACTTCCCCGCACCCTTTTTCTCATAGGACCTGACTACGAAATATCCTGATATAAGGAACAGGAAGCCCATAAAATATGCCTGTGTGTAGGACTGGAATAATCCGAATACTGCATAGCATATCGTATCGATTTCCTTCACATCATTGATATACCAGCTTCCTGTTCCGCTGTAGGTCACAGCCAAATGTATCAATACCACCAATATTATCATTACTAACCTCAGGTTATCGATATATAGATACCTGGGTTTACTATTCTCTGCTCCCACTCAGATTTCCTCCTTTGTTATCATTGGTAATTCCAGCGCAAGTGCCTCTCCCCGTGTGATCATGGCACTAATTCTCCATTCTATCTGCCTGACCGGCTCGTAATATAAAGATGAGATGGCATATTGCTCCTGATCAGGTATAAATGCTGCTGATACTCCTCCGATGATACCAACGGAGGCCGCACTACCCAATATTCCGGCTTCTCTATCCTGCTCCGGTATACGACGTGGCGGGTCACCCTGCGCACAATCATGTATGGTAAACTCCGTATTAGCGGTGTCATTATCATAATGATAGCTTAACGTAGCATAATGCTTTGGATACTCATACAAACCCAGCCTCTGAAAAGACTTCTCGGGGAGAAGCTTTGATTTCATCCCATTGATGAAAAGGGTATATTCCTGATTACTGACCGGATGCCTTACCTGCAGTTGCCTGTTGTCATCCTCTAAACAGAAGTTAAAATGTTGTCCGCAGGGATAAGGTAATGTATATGGTTCAAAACTTAAGGTTAGGCTTATCCTTCTCGGTCTCCTCTGATAGGGCCACGGGATAGTGGCACGGGTAAATTGCCACCCTTGCTCCTTATCACATTGATAATCCTCTACTAATTCACTGACTTCCTTCGCTTCCTGCTCTACTTCACTTACGAAAGGATTCCAGCAAACAGCACACATCCTGATCCCTTCTGTTAACCTTCCGTTAATCGATGCTTTGAAATGTATCAATTCACTCATTGGATTATCAAATTCCAGAAGCTCGTGCTCCTCCGGGGATATTTGATTCTGCTTAGCCCTCTCCTGCCACTGCTCCATCAGGAACTGAATTCTATGCATCGGTATCTTCTTACAGAAGTCCAATACTAACCCTTTACTACAGAGATAAGCAGCAGGAAGCAACCATATATACCCGTCCCACTCAAAGCTTTGATTAAGTTCGACCTTCTTCCCGGCTCTCTCCTTCAAGCTGTGCCCCCAAAAATTACCCTCAAAATATACTTTCATTTATGATCTCCCGTTAAAATTTTTGAACAACTCCAATTATATCCATTGCATGACAATAATACAATTCATTTTTATTTTGATACATCATCATAGTCTGAAAACTTTATGTATTCATAATATCATTTCTTACTGCAGGAATCTGTAAATGAGCAAAAATTATCAAGACATACTTTGAAATAAGGATTATAATGGATGGCATCAACATAAAATGAGGTGTGATTATGAATCAGATGAATAAAATGAAGGCTTCACTGGAATATATCAATCAGAATTTGACCGGGGATGTCTCACTCGAAACTCTTGCCGGTAAGGCTTATTTATCAAAATATCATTATCACAGACTGTTCCATCAGTCCTTCGGAGAAGGTGTGAGCAAATATATCAATAAGAAAAGGATGGAAAGTGCTGCCAAAGAGTTAATAGAAACTGATCAACCGATCATCGATATTGCATTAAAATACCAGTATGGCTCACAGGAGGCATTTTCCAGGGCTTTCAAGCGAATCTACCATATCACACCGGGTAACTATCGCAGAACATATCGCGATCAACAGCAGAACAATATCATCTGCCTTCGTTCTTATCATAGAGCTACTAAGACAATGGCAGCATAATATTGCATGGAGGAAGTATGAGCTCTCTAGTACCTTACGTCATAGAGCAGACCAGCCGCGGCGAACGCTCTTATGATATATTTTCAAGACTATTAAATGAAAGAATTGTCATGCTGAATGATGCAGTAACCAATGAATCAGCCAGTGTGATCATCGCACAGTTGCTCTTTCTGGAGGCTGAGGATCCTGGTAAGGACATCAATTTTTATATCAATAGTCCCGGTGGATCTGTTACCGATGCCTTTGCCATTCTTGACACCATGAACTTTATTAAGTGCGACGTGTCCACAATCTGCCTTGGACTGGCTGCCAGTGCCGCCTCTCTTCTGCTGGTTTCGGGAACCATAGGGAAACGTTTCGCCTTGCAGAACAGCGAGATTCTGATCCATCAACCCTCCATCTCCGGGGGATTGCAGGGGCAGGCTACGGATATCAAGATCTACAGCGATTGGATGCAGCGTTCGAAGCTGCGGCTGAATGAGATCTATAGTAAGAGAACCGGTCAACCGATTGATATCATCGCAAGAGATATGGAGCGTGATTACCATATGGCCGCTGAAGAAGCCAAAGCCTATGGCATCATCGATGACATACTGCAAAACCGACCCTGAGGTCTAACAAACTAATTAATTTCAAACTTATCAAATCATAAAGGGACCCCTTAGTGATCTGAACCCTAACGTTAGTTTTTTTGTCTAGCATATAAGGTTCACTTCACTTAGTCGGTTCCTGTTTTTTGGTAATTTGTCATACAAGAAAAAGTATAAGATTATGCATCTCATAAATCGGTAGTCTATGGAATTTAATGGTGGAATTAAAGAATTTGTTATGCTAAGATTAAAAATCAGAGGAGTACAAATACGTGAAGTATTAATAGCTACTCAATGAAACATAAATATACGTAAAAACAATATCATTGAAAATGCACCTTTATACATGTCATGGGGGAGAATATGAAAAAGATTGTATCTGCTTTATTAATAATCATATCCGTCTTATTTATTTCTTTGAATACTGCGAATGCGGCGGAGGTTACTATAGACCTGCCGTCAGGGCTTTCCGTCAGCGAGCTTGAAATGAAGATTGATACCTATGTGAAAGAACATGAAGCTACCACTGCTGCCATGTCTGTGGCTGTATACTCCGGTAATGACCTCCTGCTTGAAAAGTCTTACGGATACATGGACCTGGAGAATAAGCTTTTGAATACCGGCGAGTCAGTTTTTGAATGGGGCTCCTGTACGAAGCTACTCACCTGGGTCAGTGTCATGCAGCTGGTAGAACAGGATAAGCTGGACTTGAGTACAGATATCAGGACTTATCTGCCTAAAGGTTTTTTCAATAAATTGAACTATGAGGAGCCGATTACCCTGCTAAATCTGATGAATCATGATGCAGGCTGGCAAGAAACCATAACCGATATATTTATTGAAGATAGGAAGAACGTAAAGGATTTAGGGGCTACACTGAAGTATCTGGAACCGGAGCAGGTTGCCGCTCCGGGCGAGCGAATGGCTTATTCCAACTGGGGCACCGGCTTGGCAGGTTATATCGTCGAACTTGTAAGCGGTGAGTCCTTTGATGCATATGTTATGAAGCATATCTTTACACCGCTTGGGATGGAGCATACCGCAATCAGCCCCGATCTGTCAGATAACACCTGGGTTGCAACGCAGCGAAGCAAGGAGAAATGTTATACCAATGACAATCAGTCTCTTGGGACAGCCCTGAACCATATCGCACTCTATCCCACGGGTATGGCCACCGGAACCATCGATGACTTTGTAAAGTTTGCACAGAGCCTGCAGCTTTCGGACAGTACAAGTACCCCCCTGTTTGAACATGCAGAAACCCTGAAAATGATGCAGTCTCCGTCTGCCTATTATGCAGACGGAATAACTCCCCGTAATTGCCACGGCTTCTGGACTGATAATTACAGTGTACCGGTATTGTGGCACAATGGAGGCACTGTCGGTTCAACTTCCTGGTTCGCTTTTGACCCGGTATCTGGTATCGGTGTCGTCATCCTAACCAATCAGAGCAGTGAATATATCTATACCTGTGGCATCCTACCTATGGTATTCGGTAATTATCAATACACTGCAGTTTCCGATATCACGGATATCTCAGGCTTATATGTTTCTTCCAGAACAGTATTTACCGGTTATGGAAAGCTTTTCAGACTATTTTGCATGACGCAGATCAGTCCTGGTGAGCATGGGTTCGCATCCCCAGGAAAGACCTATACGAGTGTTGGGAATAACACCTTTGTGGTGGATATAGGTGGAGCAAAACAGTTTCCCTTATATGCTACTGTAAATGCTGAGGGGAAAAAGGTCTTGCAGGTTCCTTCTGAAGATTATCTCGAAGTGAATGCATCCTATATTCTGGCTGAGCTTATCTTACTCCTGCTATACGTTGTTGCATTTATTTATTGCATTATCTCCTTCCCAATCCGTCTGGTGAGAATAGCAAGACGCAGGAAGAAGGCGGTTCATCCCGTCGCACTGTCTATCATGAATGCTTCCGTGATTGTCTCGGTATTGCTGTCCGTTTATATGTCAGTTCTATTATTTTCACCGGGAGCACTGTTTCAGTCCATTCAATGGATTCTAATCCTGAACGGATTCTGTGCTTTGATACCGGTTGCATATGCAGTGTATCTCCTAATCAACTTACATAAGCTTGGGTGTCCAGGTAAAACAAAAGCGGCCCTGATCGTTAACACCTGTATGTGTCTGATCATGACCGCAAATATTGTATATTGGAATACTTATCAATTCTGGTAATGGCCCTTACGCTATCCCCATGAAGTAACAGATCAGATACAGGATCAGCAGATGCGCAGGATAGAATATGTAGAATACATAGCGAAGCTTCCATCCTCGCTGACCATTATACAGGGCTACCGGAATCAGAGCAAAAAATGCAGTTATCTCAATTAGGGACATGATGGATAATGTAATGCAAGCCCCCAATACTGCTTTGATGCGGCCCTTTCTCAAACCGTATACTACCGCAATCGTGAGAATTCCAAAGGCAGAATAATCCGTTCTTAAGTATGTGGCAAGCCCCATACCTGCGACAAGGATCAGCAGGTTAGTAAATCTCACATTCGCCTTCTCTGTTGATTTGCTGATGGATATCAGGTAGACAATAAATGCAACCAGGCCCACAATGCCAAAACCAATGAGGTATACCTTCCTATTCGGCGAAATTGCATTTCCAATGCCGTTGGTCATAAGAGTTGCACTCAGACCGGTAATAATTCCGATTATAATAAAGGAAGCTGACAAGGCAATGGCAACAATTCCACCGAGTGCCGTCAACATCAGCCATTTCTTACCCATCAGCTTCTCTTTCACAAGCCAAAAACCAGTCATAACCAACATACCAATTGTCAGCGTAAAGAATACATTCTGATAACTTGTTTCAAGAAACTTGCCCATAAATGCAAGATCAAAGGGTATCTCGGATATGAGCGCAAAGATTGCCAGTCTAAGAGTATACTTCCATTTATTCCGGGTATGGATAAATCCCTCCACCAATAAGAAACAGAAGATCGGGAAAGCGATTCTGCCTATTAAGCGCATCGCTATGTTTGCATACTGAATTGCTGTCATATGATCCGCACTCAGCATAGGTAATCCCCTTGAATTCATAGTTTTTTCTAGAATTGTTGCAGCGGTATGATCGATCAGCATTGTAATGATTGCTACCATTTTTAAGGTACTGCTGTAGATTCCTCTCTTTTCTCGTTCTTGTACCGCTTCTACTATCCCAGCTTCATTTCCTTCCATAAAGCACCTCCCTATTATCGTTAAATTGATAATAATTCATCTGTTACCAAATAGCAATATTCAAAAAATATTTTATATGATAGTATAGATAATCATAGTACTATGGAGGAAACCGTATGTCGCCTATACTGAGCCAATTAACAGAAAGAATATATTATCTACCCTGCTCCTCAGATACAGACCGCCCGAATCTTGGCTATATCAGGGGAGATCGATACTCACTGATGGTGGATGCTGGAAATTCAGCAGGACATGCCGCCTTATTTTTACAAGGTCTGGAGGAGCTTGAGCTTCCAGCTCCCAGTTATGTAGCTATTACCCATTGGCATTGGGATCATACTTTTGCCATACACGCCGTACCCGGAACTACCATCGCCGGTAGACTTACCAATGAGCAATTGTCTAAGGTTATGGCATGGGATTGGACAGAGGAGGCTATGCAATTCAGACTTTCCTCCGGAGAAGAAATTGAGTTTTGTGATAGCCATATACGACTGGAATATCCCAATCGGGATAAGATTATCGTAAAGACGGCTGATATTGAATTCGATCAGAGGCTCACCCTGGACCTTGGAGGTATTACAGCACAGCTCATACACATTGGAGGGCCTCATTCAGAGGATTCTGTCGTAGTCTATATCCCTGAAGAAAAAGCTTTATTTCTCGGTGATGCTGACGGAGGGGATTTCTATCATATGCAGGGGCTGTATGATAAGAAGAAGCTGATTTACTTTATTCAATTTCTCCGCGACCTTGATTTCAAAATCAGTATTGACGGCCATGATGTTCCTGCCACAAAGGAGGAGCTTCTTTCCTATATGGAGGAAGAGTTGGCAAACCTCTCCTGATTATCTGGCAGATGTTTCCCTCGTGTATAATTTCCTTACATAAGATTGAAACTTACCGTTTTTTGGTGTATTATAAATATTATAGGTGGGAGTGTGATCGCTGTTAAATAATCAGGAGGAAACATGTATATACTGCATTATGATTACGCCGCTCTGTTATTAAATGTTATCAACCTGGCAATATTTATTTATCTAAAAAATCTCCGTGATCCTAAAAGCAGGATCTTATTTGCCATGCTTATTAATAGCCTGTTTGCGACTACTCTCGATATACTCAGTTCTATAGCAATCGGTCATCCTGAGCTTTATACTTATCGATATACTTTTTTCATTACCAATTTCTATTACGTATTGAATAACAATAAGATATTTATCTATGTCTTTTATATTCTAGTGCTTACCGGAGTAGCGAGACATTTTTACCTGAAGCATAGGCTTCTGATCTTACTTCCCTATGTTGTCACCACTGTTATGATTCTGGCAAATCCCCTAAACCACTATCTGTTCTCTATTGATACCGACCTGATCTATCATCGCGGACCGGGTCTGATTGTTTTATATATTATTTCGTTTGTTTATCTACTCTATGGATCCGTTAGTACCATCCGACAAAAAAAACAGGTGGATCGTACAATTTATCGCGCTTTGTATACCTTTATCTTAATTTATATTTTGGCATTGGTATTGCAGTCCATTTATCCATCCTATCTTCTGCAAGGATTCGGTACCTCCATTTGTGAGTTAATCATGATCATGATACTGCAGAATCGAAATGAGGTTGTGGATGGCACTACTAAGCTATATAATCAGACTGCTTTTTATGATAAGCTTCAGGGTATGATCAGCAGCAATACTCCCTTCTCGATTACCCTGATCATGCTGGAGGATACCGCACGGATCAGTTATTCTCTGGGTTATGGTTATCTGAACCTTATTACTCAGGAGGTATCAGGTTTTATCAAAAGCGCTTTTACGTCAAACGATAAGTTCTATATCCGTAACGGATGTTTCGTGCTGCTAAATACGAAACATCACGACAAGCTGTATTCTGAAGCAAAGGATAAAATTGCCAGCCGTTTTCAGAAAAATTGGCATATCAATGATCTGAGTATCAATCTTACGGCTACAATCTGTCAGCTAAATTTTCCCGAGCAAATCTCTTCCTACTCGGATATATATGATTACATCGACTATCTGATTACTGCTCCATCTACAGCAATGAAGGCAGAGCAGACCGGAATCAATGAAATCGGTGTCAGTCACCCTATGCGTGAACAGCAGGTGCGGAAAGCAATTGCTTTGGCCATGCTCAATCAGACCTTTGAGGTATACTATCAGCCCATTTATTCTGTTAAGGATCAAAGCTTTGTTTCAGCGGAGGCTTTGGTCCGTCTGAGAGATCCTCAGCTTGGTTTTATCCCCCCTGATGAGTTTATCCCCTTAACCGAACGTGATGGTACCATCACCAGACTTGGAATGCAGATATTTGAGATGGTTTGTTCCTTTCTGAAGCATTCGGAGCTGCATAAGCTAGGAATTCAATACATAGAGGTCAATCTTTCAGTCGTACAATGCATGCAAAGTAACCTAATAGAGCAGTTATCTTCATTAATGAATAAATATAAGATACGTCCGGATCAGATCTGTCTTGAAATTACGGAGACTGTAGCTGTGAATACTCCCGAGATTGTCCGCAGACTCTTTGAGGAATTGGACCAGCAAGGTATGTCCTTTGCCCTGGACGATTATGGAAGCGGATACTCCAATGTGAATTATATTCTCGAACTTCCTTTTAATTTTGTGAAGCTAGATAAAAGTATTGTCTGGGATTATTTTAAGAACGACTTTGGTAAAATCTTATTAGAAAGTACTGTAGCTATGATGAAAAGCCTTAATATTGAACTGATTGCCGAAGGTGTCGAAACTAAGGAACAGGCAGATACTCTTGCTCAACTGGGAGTGAACTATCTACAGGGTTATTACTTCTCAAAGCCAATCCCTTCAGAGGAGTTCACAGCCTTTATAGCTGAAACAATGCAGAAATAAGGAATCCGATCATGCTATCATAGCTTTTAGTTGGGAGGAATGCACTTGTTAGATTATTATTACTGTAATAGTGCTCTAATCATCTATTGTTTTACGATATACCTATTCTATGTCAAGAAGCATATTAAGGATAATCAAAGCAGAATTTTTGAAAGTATGCTCTGGGTCAGTGCTGCCTCCTGCTTGTTTGACGTCATCAGTGAAGAGGCCATCGGAAAAATCGGAAGCTGGCCTACCGGATATGTATATGTCGCGATATTACTTTTCTATATTTTACAGAGCAGCATCCCCTTTCTCTCCTCTCTCTATGTATTTACGCTGGTAGACAGATTGAGGCGGTTGAACCTAATGGAGAAGATAATCCTTTATATGCCCATCCTCGTAACAGATATATTACTTCTTCTCAACTACCATACCAAAGTATTCTTCTATTTCGATAGCAACCTGAAATACCATCACGGAGTCGGGTATTCCTATCTTTTTGTTCATACAATCTATTATCTGGTTCTGAATATGATTTATATTATCTATTACAGACAATATATACCAAGAAAAATACGTTATCTGCTACTTCCCTTCGCTCTGGCCGTCGTATTTTTTATTAGAATTGAATTCAGACTTAATCTTATGATACATAATTTGGGCATTGCTTTCTGCGAGCTGCTTCTCTTTATCGCAGTTCAGAACACAGAAGAATCCCTGGTGGATGCCTCCGGACTGTTTACACAGGCTGCTTTGATCAAAAGATCTCAATTGGATCTTAAAAACAAATCACCCTTTACCATCATCCTGATTAAGTTGGAGGATAAAGCTATCATTAATTATACCTTCGGTCTGAATTACTGGTTTGCCATTCTGTCCGAGGTTTCTGCTTACCTGACTTCCGTGTGTAAATCAGATGCTGTTTATACCCTTCAGGATGGTTTATTCGCAATCATGCAGCGCAATGACCTTCCTACAGAAGAGAAGAATCGAATACTCAATAACATTACCTATACGTTCAAGAATAACAAATGGAAGGTTCTTAATACTGAGCTATCCCTCTCTGTTCAAATGCTGGAGTTTTCTTATCCGAAAGATATCGATGAAATTAATGATGTCCTATACTATATCGAATACTATAGTAAGAACATGATTACCTCCAAAAACGTACTTCTTAACGTAACCAATCTGAATGATACTATTAAGAAATACCATAAAGAATTAAGAAAAGCGCTTTGGGATATCGTGAATAGCTGCCAATACGAGCTATTTTTCATGCCTATCTATTCCGCTGTTGAGAGGAGAGTTATATCCAGAGAACCTCTTCTCAAACTGCCGACAGATCCCCCTGTCTATATATCACCGGCTGAGCTGGATAATATTACGGAGGATTACTTGCGACTGAAGCATATTCATGAAAGTATCTTTGAAGATATCTGTAAATATTTAAATGGACATCCCTGCTCCACTGATCGCATCGAGTATATGAATTACAAAATGACTGCTGCACAGTTGATGCAGGAGGATATGATAGAGAATTACAGCTTCTTGATTAAGAAATACCAGATAGATTATCACAGACTTGGAATCGAGATGTCAGAAGCAACGGTCTCCTATGTCCAACCTACCATTCTGCAGAATATCATGTCGATGAAGAGCTTAGGTGTAACCTTTATTCTGGATCAGTTCGGTAAAGGCTATAATAGTCTTGATTATTTCAAATATCTTTCTTTCGAATTTGTGAAACTGGATAAGTCCATAGTGAAGGCATGCCTGGATAATGACAAGGGTCTTACTGTGATTAAAAGTATGATTGCAATGATGAAACAGCTGAAGGTGATGATTATTGCTGATGGAGTCGATACGAAGGAGTTGGCTGATCTGCTCATTTCACTTGACGTTGACAGCCTTGAGGGTTCCTACTATCTCTAAGACCATATAGCTGCATAATTAGGTATTAGGGATTGTTGCAGTCCTTCTACTATTATTTAGTATGATTGGCAAGATATAACTCCTTACGGTTTCCTTAAACTTATTGCTAAACTCTTGATTTATCCCCATAATGTGGAATACAATGTAATTGAATTTTTGACTTATATGAAAGACAAGAAACTATTAATATTCACCACTGGAGGTGTTTCATGAGTACCAAACTTAAAAGAACGATCGGATTAATGTTCGTCCTTTCCGCCTTTCTGATTGCCCTGATCCCTGTTGCTACAGCTCAGGCCAAATCAAGTGATTTCTTAATTAAGGATGGGGTTCTGCTGGCTTATAATGGCTCAGCGAAAACTGTTAATGTTCCGGCCGGTATCACTACCATCGGCAAACGTGCTTTTTATGATAACAATACTGTAAAGAGCATCGTTCTTCCTGATAGTGTCAAGAAGCTGGAGGAGGAGGCTTTCTCCAATTGCTATTCTCTCGAGAAGATTAATCTTCCCAACAAGATCAAAAGCATTCCTTATTATGCTTTTTCGGGGTGCTACAAGCTTAAGAGCATAACCTTACCGGATCAGCTTACTTACATAGGTGAAAGTGCATTTAGAAGCTGCAGCAATTTATCAAAGATAACACTGCCAAAGACAGTCAAATCCATCAGTATCGAAGCTTTCAGCTACTGTTATAAGTTATCCACCTTCAATATTCCGAAGGATAGCGCTCTGACTTCTATAGCAAGAAGAGCATTCCAGGGCTGCGAGAAACTGAGCTCCCTGCAACTACCGGCATCTGTCAATTATATCGGCAAGCAAGCCTTCAAAGAGTGCTACAAGCTGAAGAAGATCAATATACCAAGCGGCGTTACCACCATTCAGAAAGAGACCTTCCAATTTTGCAATTCACTGGCCTCAATCGAACTTCCGGACTCTGTGACTGAAGTCGAATCAAGAGCTTTTGCGTACTGCTCTAAACTGACCAGTGTCAAGCTTCCTAAAAACCTGAAAGCAATCTCTCAGGAAATGTTCTCCAACTGTAATAAGCTGAAGAATATCATTATTCCGGTAACTGTCAACCGAATCGATGCGAATGCATTTTTAGGATGTTCCTCTTTAACTGCTATCAACTTACCCGATCAGATTACCTCCATTGAGGCTAGTACCTTCTCCGGTTGCTCCAAGCTGGATGATATCATCATCCCGGAAAGTGTAACTTACATCGGTAATGATGCATTTAATGGCTGCGCTTTTGCCGAGATTATTCTCCCTGCAGGGCTTGAATATCTTGGTTCCTCAGCCTTTAGTAACTGCACTAACCTAAAACAGATTACTCTGCCTGAGAAAATCAAGAAGGTCAGTACGAACCTGTTCACCAGCTGTAGAAAACTTTTATATGTTACTCTTGCTGAAGGTACCACTGAAATCGGTAGCGATGCCTTCAACGGCTGTCGCAGTATAATTAATATTAAGCTTCCGAATACCTTGACTACAATCGGTGATTCTGCTTTCATGCAGTGCATACAGCTGACAGAGATTTCAATTCCAAAATCCGTTACGACCATCGGTTCCGGGGCATTTTCTGACTGTGTTAACCTTGTAAAGGTAAATCTTCCAGAGAAGCTGACAACTATCGCATATTCCACGTTTTCCGGTTGTACTTCCCTCACGAAGATCCAGTTGCCCTCCGGTTTAAAATCTATTGGGGATGGTGCATTTACCAATTGTAGATCCTTAACAGAGGCAGCTATTCCTGAAGGTGTAACAAGCATTGGTGATGATGCTTATCGTGGCTGTGCAAGCCTGACTTCTGTCAACCTACCCGAAACACTTGCATCCATCGGCGGATATGTATTTACAGGTACCAAGTGGATTCTGGAAAATGAAAAAGATCATATGGTTATCACGGATAACGGTTTTCTGCTGAAATACACTGGCAGCGATAAAGAGCTGACACTGCCAAAGGAAATTGTCTATATCGCACCAAGCACCTTTAGTGACAATGATTCCCTGACTAAGGTCGTTCTTCCGAAAAATATTACCACTATTGCAGAACGTACCTTTAGTAACTGTTCTAATCTTAGATCCGTGGTACTTCCTGAGGGATTGAAATCAATTGAAGATAATGCTTTTACTTTCTGCACAAACTTAAAAGAGATTAATTTCCCCAAGACCCTAAAGACAATCGGACGCAGCGCCTTCAGCTACTGTGCTTTGGAGACCGTGAAGCTGCCGAACACTGTAACAACCGTGGGTGCTTACGCCTTTCAGTATTGCCAGAATCTCAGCGAGATCTGGCTGTCAACCGGAATGACCAAGGTAGATAACGGTTCCTTCAGATACTGCCAGAGCCTGGCTAAGATTCACATTCCGTATTCAATTAAAAAGATTGAACAGCGCGCTTTCTATCACTGGAATATGACCGGCAAGCAGACGATCTTCTGCCCTCCCGGATCCTATGCCGAAAGCTATGCTGAGGATAATGATTACCTTGTAGAATACGAGTAAATCCTTCGCTATCAACAAGGCCGAAATCAGCTCTATATCAAGAGGTTGCTGCAAACATACCATCCTGACTTAGCTGTCATGGAAGGGATTGCAGCAACCTCTACTTGATTAAAGCACACAGATACGATCGGCTTCTTTATTCTCTCATGCGACACGAATGGGAAGTTTGTCAGAAAAAATGGTCAAAAAAATTGACCAAAAAACTAATCTCAGACTTGACAAACTGCCCCCTGATAAGTTATCATATCTCTTGCACACGTGATAAACGTGCCACATAAATGCGCGAGTGGCTCAGTGGTGGAGTATCGCCTTGCCAAGGCGAGGGTCGCGGGTTCGAATCCCGTCTCGCGCTCTCAATAACAAAAACGGATATCCAAAGTGGATATCCGTTTTTTGTTATTCGAGTCCAATCCTGGACTCGAAGTTCGAATGTCTCCGCTCCGCTCCGGTCCGTGCAGATCCGAGGTCCCCCGGACCTCGTGCACCGTCTCGCGCTTACGAAATCCCTTGATATTCAAGGGATTTTTTGTTACGCTAATATGTGCACCGTATGTGCACTACTTTTTATGTTCTTTCTATCACTCTTTTTCAGAGCTTCATTCATGATATTAAGGTTCTCTTGTTCTGTATTGGGATTGTAAATGAAGCATACACTTTTTTGAGGAAGTGTATAGAATACACTTTAATGATTAGTGTATACAGTATACATGCTATTGGAATTTAGTTTATTTATTACGTTTAATGTGATAGTATATTTCTAAAAAAAAGAGTTTGCTGTTGTTTACAATTATGTAAACTTGAAATTATTAATATGCTACTAATTACATATGGACAAATCATCATATAAACTAACAAGTAAAATTACAAATTCTCCTTTATACTAATTCTGAGATTGGAGATGAAAAAATGAATTGGATTGAGAAACTTCAGGAAACAATCGATTATATTGAATTAAACCTACTTGAGGATATTTCTATTGAATCTGTAGGAGAAACGATTCATTATGCCCCATCATCGTTTCAGAATTTATTTAGTGCCGTTACAGGCTATTCCGTTATGGAATATGTTCGTTTTCGGAGATTAACATGTGCTGCCGACGACCTGTTACAGAATAGACTCTCAATAACCGAAGCGGCATTTAAGTATAAATATGAAACGGTTGAAGCATTTTCAAAGGCATTCAAGAGGTTATACGGCGTTTCTCCTTCCCAACTTAGCGATGCCAATGCAATTCAAAAATTCGCTCCTATCTCGATTAATTTTAGTTTAATGGGAGGGTTTTGTATGAAAAGGAACTTAATACCTAATCTTATGAGAGTAGATTGGTCTGATACCCAGCGTCAAAACGAATTTGTCAACAGTGTTGTTTCGGCGTTAAACGGAATTGGCGAAAAATTGAACTATGATTATGTTTGTGCAGTATCCGGCAGTGCATTCCGAACATCTTTCAGTATGCCGTCAAGTCAGGAATGGAATCATGGCAATTATCATGTTATTAATGCACCGATTATTATTGAACATACTTTTAAAATGCTAGGTTATAAGGTAACACATCATATTAGAGGTGATTATGAATTTGACAAAAAACTGATAATGGACTGTATTGACAAGGGGTTTCCAGTTATAACTCTTGAGGGAGTAATAAATTGTTCTGACGCTTGTATTATATCCGGTTATGATAATGATGGAAACGTGCTTTTAGGCTATAACCCTTTTATGAACGTTAATGACGACCATAACGAAGCTCCTGACGATACAGGTTATTTCAGAAAATCTGATTGGCATATTGGTTATAATGAACAATGGAACAAAGTTCGCTATCTTATCATTGATGGAAAACTTGATAAACCATCTAAAGAAGTAATATTTTATGAAACGCTAAAACTTATCAAACGTCTTATTTGGGAGGAAAATCTTGCTCCAGGTCAGTATAACGGCATTGCTGCACACAAAGCTTTTGCAAATGCATTATTAACATATGAATGGACAGATAATTTTGAGCCGTATCTTAATTTGATGTGCAACTACAAACAATATTTAGACAGACAATATGCAGCAAATTTTTTCCGTGAAAACGGAAGAAATGACCTTGCAAAGCTATATGAAGATATAGCTGCCCTTTGCTTTGAATTAGGCAAAATAATTCCCCAAGATTTCTCCGCTTTTGACAAGTTTAGCGATAAAAACAATCTAAAGCCTTATGCAGATACATTATTAAAAATATGTGATTTAGAAAACGAAGTTGTAAAATTATTACTGAAAACAGTATAAGATGCCCAGAAGTTGTTTTAATTCATATCCTTTTACAACTGCATACAAAAAACCAGACAAACTTTAATAATTAAAGTGTGCCAAACGAGGCACAAGTAGAGCTTCATGATCAAATTGGTTTAACAGGCGCAGAAGTAAGTATCAATAATCTGCCTGCCGGAGAATGTGTTCCTTTTGTTCATTCTCATAACCAAAATGAAGAAATATATGCAATATTATCAGGAAGAGGAAAGGCTGTTATAGATGGTGAAGAAATAGAGCTTAGAGCAGGTGATTGGGTGCGTATATCACCAAGCGGAAGAAGACAGTTCTTTGCTGCAAGCGATAGCGCAATCTGCTATGCGTGTATTCAAGTGAAAGCAGGTTCTCTTGAAGGGTATACCAGGGCAGATGTAATAGTATAAATCCCAATATACCGGAATAAAAAACAGCCGTCTCCGATCCGCGCATAATCGAGACCCGTTGGACCTTGTGCTCAGTCCTAAATTTGAATTTATGGAGGGTCTGTAATGAATGACGAAATCCAGAGTTATATAATGAAATATAGTGATGATATGCAAAATCTTTTTACTAAAGTAAGAATACTTATTATTCAAAGCGTTCCTTGTGAGATTGAAGAGAAAATGTGGGCAAAATTACCGAGTTACTATTTGGGGGATAAATTTATTCGAATTATCCCATTTAATGACCATATCAATATTGAAGCGAAGGCAATTATGGAACATAATGAACAATTAAAGCAATTTAAGATAACACCAAAGGGTATGTTACAGATTTATCTTAATCAGGATATACCAGAGAATGTTCTCAGCTCAATTTTTAGTAGAACATTGATAGAATAATTCAAATTCATTAGAGGAGGATGGATATATGAAATTAAAACGTTTGCTTAAGCTCCATGCGATTCTGTAATCGGCAAATACGTGTGGAGCGTAATTTATATTTGCCAATTCATTCATGAATAGTACAGAATCCGCATTCTAAAGAATTATTAGAATAAGGAGCAAGTACCGAA
>JAEZKU010000035.1 GCA_023436065.1 Bacillota bacterium | reverse complement strand
CTTTAGCCTGATGATATTTGGGATGGATTCCTTCTTTCATGTTTTCACCTCTTTATAATCGAATAGTTTTATCTATTGGCATTATAATAATTCCAATCTAATAAACAGCTTTTTTATTATAGCACAGCTTTTCGGCTAATGCAAGTGTCAAAAGACGATTTTAGTCTTTTTGATAATTTCGATAAATTCAGCATTCGTCTTTGTTCGAAGGAACATATCAATAATTCTCTCCAGAGCCTCCTCGGACTTCATACCTCCAAGTGCTTTACGCATCAGATAGGTAGCCTCAAGCTCAGGCTGGCTAAGTAGGAGATCCTCGCGTCTTGTACTGGATCTCGGCAGATCAATTGCAGGGAAGATGCGTTTTTCAGAAAGGCTGCGATCAAGAACAAGCTCCATATTACCGGTACCCTTGAATTCCTCGAATACCACATCATCCATCCTGCTGCCGGTATCAACAAGTGCCGTAGCCAGGATTGTAAGACTTCCGCCTTCACGCATATTTCTGGCTGCACCAAAGAACTTTTTCGGCATATGAAGTGCCGCGGGATCAAGACCGCCGGACAAAGTACGACCACTTGGCTGAACTGTAAGATTATAAGCTCTCGCAAGGCGGGTTATGCTGTCCAGAAGTATAATGACATCCTGCTTATGCTCCACGAGACGCTTCGCACGTTCAATAACCATTTCGGAAACCCTCTTATGGTTTTCAGGCAGTTCATCAAAGGTCGAATAGATGACCTCGACATTCCTTCCCTCGATGGATTCCTTGATATCCGTTACTTCCTCGGGTCGCTCATCAATCAACAATATAATCAACTTCATGTCAGGATGGTTTCTTGTAACTGCTTTCGCAATCTGCTTTAACAGGGTTGTCTTTCCTGTCTTAGGCTGGGAAACGATCATACCTCTTTGTCCCTTACCAATCGGCGAAATCAAATCAACCATTCTCATAGATACTCCTGTTCCCGGAGTTTCCAGATGGATTCTTTCATTCGGGAATACAGGTGTCAGATCCTCGAAACGCTTTCTTTTTTGAGCTTCCACAGGATGAAAGCCGTTCACGGATTTGATATATAATAATGCACTGAATTTTTCATTCTGGCTTCTGATTTTTGTGTTACCGGTCACGATATCACCGGTCTTTAAGTTGAATCTTCTGATCTGCGCAGGTGATACATATACATCGTTTTCACCGGGCAGATAATTATCGCACCTAATAAAGCCATAGCCGTCCGGAAGGACCTCTAAAATACCAACCTTTGTCTCTCCGCTGTCCAGCTGGTCAACCTCACTTTGTGACATGACCACCGGTCTCTTCTCTTCTCTACCTGCCACCTGAGGCTCTTCATTCGGTACAGTATTTTGTGGTTCACCTACCTGGCTTGTACTTCTTTTTTGTGCCACTTCCTCTATTCGAGTCTCCGCGCTGCTCGCTTCTGTCTTCATTAACGCTTCAATCAGTTCGCTTTTCTTCATAATAGTGATGTTTTTCAATCCCTTTTCCTTTGCCAATTCCCTCAGATTGGCAAGAGTCATTGTTTCATACTGATTTCCCATGTTATTTACTCCTTTTCTCTTGGATTGGATTCTCTTACGGAATTGGTAGAAGTGCCAAAGATATACTAACAATGATGGAATTATCCAAAGATTATCCTTACTGCATGATAAAGATATCTGCAAGGCTGATCTCTCCTGATATGTGGCAAGCAATCTTTTATGATAAAATCAACAGCAGATATTTGTATTACTGATTTCATATTATACAACAATATGACAAGAAATGGAAGCCTTTTCTTCTAATCCATATATACTATTTTTTACATAATATTCTGATAAATAACTAATATAGGTAATATATGATATGTATTCGACAGAAGCTGTCGATTTCTCAAACAGAAATATAGTAATTTCGGGCCGGTGAAATCAGCATGAGAATTCATAGTACTTTATTCCCGGTAACATTCTTTCCTACAAAATAACAAAAGTGTGGCTAATAGCATTTCATAATGGCTTGATACTTGATTAAGCACATTCTAAGTGATATGATAGCTGTAACCTATCCAAATCATGGTACCATGATAATATGATTATAACATAAAATGAATAGCAAGGTGGAGAAAATAATGAATATGAATGAACTAGCGCTGAATATGCACGAAAAATGGAATGGTAAGCTTGAAATAGCTTCAAAATGTACGGTAAAATCCCGTGAGGATCTTTCCATCGCATATACTCCCGGTGTAGCAGAGCCCTGCAAAGCTATCGCCAAGGACAAATCCGAAGCTTATCGCTATACAATCAAGGCGAATACAATTGCTGTTGTCTCTGACGGCAGTGCTGTTCTCGGATTAGGGAATATCGGTCCCTATGCAGCTATGCCGGTCATGGAAGGAAAGGCTGTTCTATTTAAAGAATTCGGCGGTGTAAATGCAATCCCCATCTGCCTCGATACTCAGGATACGGAAGAAATCATCAAAACCATCGTTGCCATCGCTCCCGCCTTCGGAGGTATTAATCTGGAAGACATCTCCGCACCGAGATGCTTTGAAATCGAAGAACGTCTCAAGAAACTCCTTGACATCCCCGTATTCCATGATGACCAGCACGGAACAGCAATTGTCGTCCTTGCTGCTGCCATCAATGCTCTGAAGGTAACCGGCAGGGATAAAGAGACCACCAGAATCGTGGTAAATGGAGCCGGTTCTGCGGGAATTGCCATCTCCAAGCTTTTGTTATCGTATGGCTTCAAGCACCTTATCCTGTGTGATATCAAAGGAATCATCTCCAAAGATTATCCGGATCTGAACTGGATGCAGAAGCAGATGCTTTCTGTAACCAACTTAGAGAACAAAACCGGTACACTTGCTGATGCTCTGGTCGGTGCAGACCTGTTTGTCGGAGTTTCCGCACCGAATATTGTGACCAAGGAAATGGTTGCCTCTATGAATAAGGATGCAATTATCTTTGCCATGGCCAATCCGATTCCGGAGATTATGCCGGATCTTGCCCATGAGGCAGGAGCTAAGGTTGTTGCCACAGGACGTTCTGATTTCCCGAATCAGGTCAATAATGTCGTGGCGTTCCCCGGTATCTTCCGTGGGGCACTGGAAGGCAGAGCAACTCAGATTACCGAGGATATGAAGCTTGCCGCAGCAGTTGCCATCGCCGGTTTGGTAGCTGAGGAGGATCTGAACGAGAATAATATCATGCCCCAGCCCTTTGACCCCAGAGTCAGCGACGTTGTAAGCGCAGCAGTAAAAGCATATATTAATAAGTAAAACCATAAGAAAGCGGAAGAATGAAACCTATGGAGAAAATGTTATGGGACCAGAAACGCTATCATTCTCTGGACTATGAACTAAAGAAGCTCTACGGAAAGAAAATATATAAGCTATCTCTGGATGGCGGTATGACCTGTCCTAACAGGGACGGTACTCTTGATACCCGTGGTTGTATCTTTTGTTCCGAAGGAGGCTCCGGAGATTTTGCTGCCAAACCCGCTGTCTCCATCCCCGAACAGATCAGCCAGGCGAAAAAGCTGGTTGCCGCTAAGCTTACCAATCCGGAGTCTGCCGGATATATCGCCTACTTTCAGGCTTATACCAATACCTATGCTCCGACGGATCTGCTTCGCAGCCTCTTTACGGAGGCAGCTTCCCAGCCCGAGATTGTCCTGTTATCCATTGCTACCCGTCCCGATTGCATATCCGATGAAACAATTAAACTTCTGAAGGAGATTGTGCATATCAAGCCGGTTTGGATTGAACTCGGTTTACAGACCATGCATGATAAGAGCGCTGCTTTTATCAGGCGAGGCTATCCGCTGGAGGTTTTTGAAAACTGCGTCAGGCGCTTGAAGGACGCCGGAATCCCGGTGATCGTCCATACGATTCTCGGTCTTCCAGGGGAGTCTCCTGCGGATATCAGAAGAACCATGATCTATCTGTCCCATCTCCCTATTCAGGGAATCAAGCTTCAGCTTCTTCACATACTGAAGGGAACTGATCTGGGAGATCTCTATGAACAGGGCAGTCTTCCGGAACCTATGACATTAGAGGAATATATCAGTCTGGTCATCTCCTGTCTGGAGCTCCTTCCGGGGGAATTCGTGATTCACCGTGTTACGGGTGACGGGCCAAGAAAGCTTTTGCTGGCCCCATTATGGAGTACAAATAAGAAGCTTGTATTGAACAGGATACAACAAGGTATGAAGAAGACAGATACCTGGCAGGGTAAACATTATGAAGCGCCTCCGATCCTTCCCTGATAAAATCGGGACAGCTCTCCCTGCTCTTCCTCTTATTGGAGAAGTATGCTATAATAGAAGCGTAATGAGAATAAATACTCCGCTAAAAGAAGGAGGTTACAATGCAGTCCGATACCTTTATGCTATATAAACTAATGATTTTGTACATCCTCAGCAGAGTAAACTTTCCACTGACCAACGCTCAGCTGACAGCCTTTATTCTTGAAAAGGAATACACGAATTATTTCAATATACAGCGAGCCTTATCCGAACTGATTGATGATGCCTTCATCTCCACGAAGACCATCCGAAACAGTACCTTGTACCGGATTACTGACACCGGAACCGAGACCCTGCTGTTTTTTGACAATATGATTTCCTCCGGTATCAAGGAGGACATCGATGCTTATCTGTTACAAAACAAATATGAGCTTCAGGAGGAGGTTTCCACCCCCGCCGATTTCTATCAAGTGAAAAAGGGAGAATTCGCCGCACACCTCAGTGTAATAGAGCGGGATACCCCCATCATTGAACTAACCCTAATCGTCCCCACCGAGGAAGAAGCCTCACGACTATGCAACAACTGGAAAGAAAAAAGCTCCGATGTTTACTCCTATCTGATGTCTTCCCTGCTCGAGAGCAAATAAGGTTATTCCAACACTAATTCCGAAAGAGGTCATGGCTCATTATGAACATGAAAATACTGATTGTCGATAATGTTAAGGAAGATATTCTTTCCCTGTCAGACATATTAGGTCATTACGAGCTCCTTACAGCGGACAATGACCAGACTGCCCTGGAACTCCTGCAACAATATGAGGATATCGGTCTGATACTGGTAGATCTTACACAGCCCTCCGTCAACAGTGTTAAACTGCTTGGTGAGATCCGCAGTCGGACCGGGAAGCAGGACATACCTGTCATCGTCTTGACAGACGGCAAGTCAACGCAATGGGAGACCAGAGGCCTTGCTGCCGGGGCTACCGATTATATCCGTAAACCCTTCACCTATCAGTCAGTCCATAAAAGAATTGAGCAACAGCAGAAAATCCTGGCCGCAATCAAATTCGATCAGGAACAGGCTGCAAGAATGGAGGAAGAAATCCATACCAGAACGATGGAATTCTCCGTTACAAGGGATGTCTTAATCAATGCAATTGCGAAGCTGTTGGAAATACGACATATTGAGAATAGTAACCACTCTGTCAGAATACGTGAGCTGATGAAAGCCTTCTGTAATCATCTGAGCAGGAAAGAGAAATACAGTCAGATACTGACTCCCGCTTATATTAAGGAGCTATATGAGGCAGCTCCGTTACATGACATCGGAAAATTCGGTGTACCTGACTCAATTCTGTTGAAGCCCTCCCGACTGACCAAGGAGGAATATGAGATAATGAAGCTCCATACCTCTTACGGGGTGGAAGCAATCAAAGAAAATATGAAACTCGTTGACTCCTTTACCTTTCTTCAGACCGCAATCCTCATTATCAGCGAGCACCATGAACGTTATGACGGAAGCGGTTATCCAAGAGGCTTAAAGGGGGATGGCATATCCCTGCCCGGTCGTCTTATGGGCATTATCGACGTATATGATGCATTGGTCAGCACCTGTGTTTATAAACTGCCTTATGACCATGCCACCGCCATACGTATTTTGCTCGAAGGCAGCGGAACGCAGTTTGATCCGGATCTCATTGAAGGTTTTGTTGAAATCAGCAATACCGTTTATGAGATCACCACGAGCGGAGACTATATCTGATCCTGCAGTTCATTATCGGTCTCTGTTTCAGAGTTTTCAGACGGTTGCACTTTATCTGCAGCCTGAGCTATTTCACTCGATTCGGTTCTAATACATATTTCTTCTATACAAGCCCAGATTTCTTCCCTGCCCTGCTTGGTTTCTGCCGAGAAGGGCAGTATTTTTGTTCCCGGAAGCATCTGTAATCCTTGCTTAATCAGCTTTATCTGCTTCTGTACCTGACTACGTTTGATCTTATCCAGCTTAGTAGCGATAATAATAGGTTCAAATCCCTGATAAACAATCCAATCATACATGTTCTTATCATTTTCTGAAGGTTCATGACGGATATCAAGCAGCAGAAAAACGATCTTAAGCTGCTTAGACATTCTGAGATACCTCTCAATCATCTTGCCCCACTTCTCTTTGATCGCTGCAGAAACCTTAGCATAACCATACCCGGGAAGATCTACATAGTAAAGCTCATCATTAATGTTATAAAAGTTAATCGTCTGGGTCTTGCCCGGCTGAGAAGAGGTCCTGGCCAGCGACTTTCGGTTCATCAGTGCATTAATTAACGAAGATTTACCCACGTTGGATTTTCCGGCAAAAGCCACCTCCGGCTTATCATTCTTAGGCAGTACACTGGTAATACCGCAGACTGTCTCCAAATTCACACTCTTAATAATCATCTTTAACCCTTCCTTTCCCTTCGTCTATCGCAGCTAAGCCATTCACTTATACTGATAAACTATAATCGGGAGAAAGTCACCTCTTCTTCTGAAGCTCTTAGGTTAACGAGAGCTCAGGGGAAGGATAATATTCTCCCGATGTATCATTCTATATCTATCTGTTTATGCTATTTCATCCTTACTCTTCTTGGTACTTCTCTTTACAATAGGCTTTCTCGCCACATTCTCTTCAGAAAGTACAAGTGTCGGCTGTTCGTTGCCAAGCACTGCTTCTTTTGTTATGATACATTTTACTGCCTTCGTATCAGAAGGAATGTTATACATGGAATCCATCATTACCTTTTCCATGATGGCACGAAGTCCTCTTGCACCGATCTTTCTCTTGAAGGACTGTTGTGCGATTTCATCCAGAGCATCCTGGTCGAATACCAATTCAACACCGTCCAGCTCAAAGAGCTTCTTATACTGCTTGGTAATCGCATTCTTGGGCTCTGTCAGAATTCGAACCAGCGCAGCCTCATCCAGCATATCGAGTGCAACCGTAACCGGTACACGACCGACAAACTCGGGAATAAGGCCAAATTTGATCAAATCCTGAGGCATCACCTGACGGAACAACTCTCCGATGTTGGTCTTATTTTTTTCTATAATCTGTGCATTAAAACCGATTGATTTCTGTCCAATTCTGGATTCAATAATCTTCTCCAGACCGTCAAATGCACCACCACAGATAAATAAAATATTGGTGGTATCAATCTGGATAAATTCCTGGTGCGGATGCTTTCTGCCGCCCTGCGGAGGAACAGAAGCAACCGTTCCCTCGAGTATCTTTAAGAGTGCCTGCTGAACTCCTTCTCCTGATACATCTCTTGTTATGGAAGTGTTCTCCGATTTTCTGGTAATTTTATCAATCTCATCGATGTAAATAATACCATATTCGGCACGCTCAATATCAAAATCCGCAGCCTGGATGATTTTCAGCAGGATATTCTCTACATCTTCTCCGACATAACCTGCTTCGGTCAGTGCAGTTGCATCAGCAATTGCAAAGGGAACATTCAATAGCTTTGCCAAAGTCTGCGCCAGATAAGTTTTACCTGATCCGGTCGGACCGATCATTAGAATATTGCTCTTTTGTAACTCAACATCCAGGTCTTTTTCGGCAAGTACTCTCTTGTAATGGTTGTATACAGAAACAGCAAGAACTTTCTTGGCTTCCTCCTGTCCGACAACATGCTGATCCAGGAACGCTTTGATTTCCGCCGGCTTTAATAAATTGATATTGGTATTGGATACAGGTTCGCCTTCAAATTCTTCTTCAATAATTTCACTGCATATCTCTATACATTCATCACAGATATATACACCCGGGCCCGCAATCAGTTTTCTTACCTGGTCCTGAGTCTTATTACAAAAAGAACATCTTACCTGATTTCTATCATCTACCCTTCCTGCCACTGCCTAATCACCTCATTCTCTCTGCTGTATAAAGCATTTCGACAAATCGGGATTATCTGCTTACCAGTATACCATCGATAATTCCGTATTCACGAGCTTCTTCAGCGGTCATATAAAAATCTCTTTCCGTATCTACTTCAATGACCTCCAAAGGCTTTCCGGTATTCTTAGCCAGGATTTCATTGAGTTTTTTTCTCGTCTTGATAATGTTATCTGCAACAATCTTAATATCCGTTGCCTGACCCTTCGCACCGCCGGATGGCTGATGGATCATCACCTCTGCATTCGGTAATGCAAATCTCTTACCCTTTGCACCGCCGGACAACAGGAACGCACCCATGCTGGCTGCCATACCGATACAGATGGTGGATACATCACATTTGATATAGTTCATTGTATCGTAAATAGCAAATCCTGCTGTTACGGAACCTCCGGGGCTGTTGATATAGAAATTAATATCCTTACCGGGATCTTCTGACTCTAAAAATAACAGCTGCGCTACTACCAGGCTGGCAGTAACATCATTTACTTCTTCTCCGAGGAAAATGATTCTTTCCTTTAACAATCTGGAATAGATGTCGTAGCTTCTTTCGCCGCGGCTTGTTTGCTCAATGACATAAGGTACTAAACTCATACATTTAT
>JAEZKU010000026.1 GCA_023436065.1 Bacillota bacterium | reverse complement strand
GTTACTGACACGTATCACATAGTGATATGTGTCAGTAACCCCGTCCCCCTGTCACACCCCTGTCCCAGCAACCCCGTCCCCAGTCCCTAGTTTTTTCGAAAAATGTGGTTGATTTTTAGTATAATATCGAGTATATTGTTCTATAGATTAGCTTACAATTACATAGTAATACTACGTATAGTAAGTTGATAACAAGAAAAGCACACCATTTAGTCATTTTTGGCTGTGTTTAGAGCCGCTAAATAGCGGCGGAACGGAGACTACTATGCAAAATATGATTACGGTTGCTGTTGACGCAATGGGCGGTGACAATGCCCCCGGTGAAATCATAAAAGGTGCAGTACTTGCAGTCAGGGACAAATCGGATATCAGGGTTGTATTGACCGGTGATCAGGAGGTCATACAAAAGGAACTAAGCTCATACGATTATGATAAGGAGCGAATTAAGGTAGTACATGCTCCGGAAATCATCACGAATTGTGAAGCACCTGTTCTTGCAATCCGTCGGAAGAAAGAGTCCTCCATCGTAGTTGCATTAAACATGGTTAAGAATAAGGAAGCTGACGCTTTCGTATCAGCCGGCAGTACCGGTGCGGTTCTGGCAGGAGGTCAGCTGATCGTCGGAAGAACACCCGGTGTGGAACGTCCGCCACTGGCTCCTTTAATCCCTACGATGAACGGTGTCTCATTATTGATTGACTGCGGTGCCAATGTAGATGCCAGATCCACCCATCTGGTTCAATTTGCGAAAATGGGTTCCATCTATATGGAGAATGTTTTGGGAATTAAGAATCCCAGGGTAGCGATTGTAAATATCGGTGCCGAAGAGGAAAAGGGTAATCTTCTTGTCAAAGAAACCTTCCCTCTGCTAAAAAGCTGTAGTGATATCAATTTTATCGGAAGTATTGAAGCGAGAGAGATACCGAACGGTGCTGCAGATGTCATAGTCTGCGAAGCCTTTGTCGGTAATGTAATACTTAAGCTCTATGAAGGACTTGGAACTGCGTTAGTGAAGAAAATCAAAACCGGTCTCATGAGCACGACCAAGAGTAAAATCGGCGCTCTGTTATGCAAGCCTGCATTAAAGGAGACCTTAAAGGATTTTGATGCTACCAAATACGGTGGTGCACCTCTTCTGGGTCTAAAGGGTCTGGTTGTGAAAACTCATGGTAATGCAAAGTGTACAGAAGTGCATAATTCCATCCTTCAGTGCGTAACCTTTACCGAGCAGAATATTAATGATAAAATTAAGAATAATCTAAGTAAAAATGAATAATTCAGAAAAGAAGGGTGATTGATTATGGAATTTGAAAAATTACAAAAAATTATAAGCGAAGTACTGAACGTAGATGAAGATGAGATTACGATGGAGACCACCTTCGTCGATGACCTTGGTGCTGATTCATTGGATGTTTTCCAGATTATCATGGGAATCGAGGAAGAATTTGATATTGAAATCGCAAATGAGGATGCAGAGAATATCGTTACTGTAGCTGATGCGATCGAACAGATTAAAAATGCTTTGAATTAATTACTATTCAGAATCATAGATAGTATGGAAAAGCCCAAGGAATAAGGTCAGCCTTATCTATGGGCTTTTCATATAGAATGGGAAAGAAAAATACTATTCCAAGGAGGTTACAGAGTGGCAATCAAGATACGTAAAAAGACGGATGCTGCATTGCTTGCGTTGGAAAATAGGATTAAATATCACTTTTCTGACGGTTCCATACTATTCCTTGCTTTATCCCACAGCTCTTACACCAATGAAATGCGAATGAGCAAAGAAAAAAGCAATGAGCGATTGGAATTCCTGGGGGATGCAGTTCTGGAGCTGGTGACAAGTGAGCATGTCTATAAGGAATATGGTAATTTATCTGAGGGTGATCTGACAAAGCTTCGCGCCAGTATTGTATGTGAGCAGACACTTTCTGCCTGTGCCAGGGATTTGCAGCTCGGACAGTATCTGTTCTTAGGCAAGGGTGAGGATATCTCCGGTGGAAGAGAAAGAGACTCCATTCTTTCCGATGCTTTGGAAGCAGTGATCGGAGCAATTTATCTTGACGGTGGTTTTACTAATGCAAAAGAGTTTATTCAGAGTTTTATTCTGGCGGATATTAAGAATAAGGACCTCTTTTTCGATAGCAAGACTATCTTACAGGAAATTATCCAGAATGAGGATAACAAACAAAAGCTCCGTTATAAGCTGATTTCTGAGGAAGGCCCGGATCATAATAAGACCTTTACGATCGCAGTCTGCATCGGCAACGATGAAATCGGTAAGGGGACAGGCCGTACCAAGAAGGCTGCCGAACAGGAGGCAGCATACCAGGCCATCCAGAAGTTAAAAAAGAAATAGTCAAAAGTACAGAGCATTTCGAAGACATAATGAAGATAGGAGACTATGAATGTATTTAAAAAGTATTGAGGTTCACGGTTTTAAATCCTTTGCCAATAAAATTGTTCTGGAATTTCATGACGGTATCACGGGTATTGTCGGACCGAACGGAAGCGGTAAAAGTAATGTTGCCGATGCGGTACGCTGGGTGCTTGGTGAGCAAAGTGCCAAGCAGCTGCGTGGTGCCAAGATGGAGGATGTCATTTTCTCCGGTACACAGACCAGAAAGCCTCTGGGGTATGCCTTTGTTGCCATTACTTTGGACAATTCCGATCATAAGCTGCCGATTGAATATGAGGAGGTCACTGTTGCCAGGCGGGTATATCGTTCCGGAGAAAGCGAATACCTGATTAACGGTTCCCCCTGCCGATTGAAGGATGTCAATGAACTGTTTATGGATACCGGTATCGGAAAGGAAGGTTATTCCATCATCGGTCAGGGACAGATTGATAAAATCTTAAGCGGAAAGCCCGAGGACAGGCGTGAATTATTCGATGAGGCCGCAGGTATCGTAAAATTCAAGCGCAGAAAATATGCTGCTGAAAAGAATCTGGAAGAGGAACGCTTGAATCTGTCACGTATCACAGATATCATCAGGGAAATCGAAAAGCAGCTGTCTCCTCTGGAAAAGCAGTCCGGTGTCGCTAAAATTTATCTTAAATTGAAGGAAGAATTAAAAAGTCTTGAGGTAAACCAGTTCCTTAAGGAATTCGATAAGCTTCGCTCTTCAAAGGAAGCCTTGGAGGAAAAGCTGACCATCGCTACGACGGATTTCGAGCAGTCCAAGCTGGAATATGAAAACACCAAGGAAGAATATCTCAGCCTGGAAAAGCAGCTGGAGGAATGCGATCTTGTCATTGAAGAGGATAAGAATACATATAATGAGTTAAAGCTTGGCAGGGAAAAGGCAGAGGGTGAGATCAAGGTCTTAAATGAACAGATCAGCTCGCTTTTGCAAAATGATGTCTATATTGAAGGACGCATTGCAAGTAATACAAAGGATATCGAACTCAAGAAGACGGAAGAGAACGGTTATCTTGAAGAGAAATCGGGTATCGACGAGAAGATAACCAATATGGATGATATTCTTCAGGAAGCCCTGTTCGAATTAAATCGCATCAAAGAGAATATTACCCGTTATACAAAGGAAATTGAGGAATGTAATAACGGTATCTTTGAGCACCTGAACATCAACTCAGGTATTAAGAGCAATATGCAGCGCTATGAGACAATGCTGGAGCAAAATACGCTTCGTAAGGCTGATTTAAATCAGAGAATTCTTAAGAATAAAAGTGAAGAGTGTCTTTATGACGAAGCGATCGAAGCCTGCCAGAATACGTTACAGGCCGTGAATGAAGTTATCATCGAAAAGACTCAGGAAAGCAACCAGCTGGAACAGCGCATTCTGGATACCCAGTCAGAAATTGATGCCATCAATTCAGAGCATAATGAGCTTCAGGCAAAATATCTTGGTGAGAAATCCCGTCTGGAGTCTTTGATGAATCTGACGGAGCGTTATGAAGGCTATGGCATCAGCATTAAAAAGGTTATGGAAAGAAAGCCTCAAATGCCCGGTATCATAGGTGTCGTAGCAGATATCATCAAGGTGGAAAAAACCTATGAAACAGCGATTGAGACCGCACTCGGCGGTTCCATCCAGAATATCGTCACAGATGATGAAGCAACCGCCAAAAGCCTGATTGCTTATTTAAAGCAGAACAAATTCGGACGTGCAACCTTTTTGCCCTTGACTAATATTTCCTCCGGCAATGGTATGACGAATGATAAAGTTCTAAAAGAAACAGGTGTACTTGGTGTAGCAAGTAATCTGGTGGAAGCTGACAGAAAGTATAATGCATTAATCGATTATCTTCTTGGAAGAATCATAGTCGTAGATGAGATTGATCATGCTACAGCTTTAGCAAAGAAATATAACTATACCCTTCGTATCGTTACCCTGGAGGGAGAGCTTTTGACTCCTGGCGGTTCCATCTCCGGCGGAGCTTATAAAAATGCCAGCAATCTGCTCGGACGTCGCCGTGAAATCGAAGAAATGGAACAACAGGTTGCCAGTTTGGACCTTCAGACCAAAAATCTTCTGAAAAGAATAGAGGATGCCAGGGATTTACGTACAAAGCTGCGTCAGGATTTAGAGGATTTAAAGAATACGCTGCAGGAAAAATTTCTCGAGCAGAATACCGCAAAACTGAGTTTAGACCGGGAAATGGCGAAAAAATCAGAGGCAGAGGCTGTCTATCAGGAATATACCAAAGAGCTTCAGGAGATTGAACTCCAGGCAAGAGATTTAAAGGACAATCTGGCGAAGCTGAGCGAGTCCCTGGAGCAGAATTCCCAGCTGAACAAGGATAAGGAATTCCAAATCGAACAGCTGAACAGAATGCTTGAGGAGGAACGACAGAAGGAACAGGCTGCAGGTGAGAAGGTTTCTGCCTATAAGCTGGAATTATCCTCCCTGGAGCAGAACAGCCAATATATCCTTGAGAATCTGAAGCGTGTGAAACGGGATATCGAAAAGCTTTATGAGGAAGAAGCTTCTCTGAAAGCTGATATCACAAAAACCTCCCAGGTCATTAAGGAGAAACAGGAGATCATTGAAAAGACACAGGAACTGGTTGCATCCTTAGATACACAAATCAGTGAGCTGGAAGAAAAAATCCGGCAAAAAACCACGGAGCGTGAGCATATCACAAGCATTCATAAGAATTTCTTCGCAAAACGTGAGGAATTGTCTGCCCGTATGACCGAGCTGGATAAGGAATGCTTCCGTCTGAACGGTCAGAGAGAGAAGCTCATTGAACAGACCGATCTATTGACCGGTTACATGTGGGAGGAATATGAGCTGACCTATACCACGGCAGCACAATATCCGATCGATGAAGAGATCAGCCTCACTCAGGCGAAAAAGCAGATCTCCGAAATCAAAGCAAAAATCAAAGAGCTCGGTGATGTCAATGTGAATGCCATTGAGGATTACCGAAATCTGTCCGAACGATACGAATTCTTAAGTACCCAGCGTGAGGATCTGATCAAAGCCGAGGAGGCCCTGCTTCAGATCATCAACGAGCTGGATACAGAGATGCGTATTCAGTTTGAGGAAAAATTCAAAGCCATCAATGAGGAATTCAACCTTGTGTTTAAGGAGCTCTTCGGTGGTGGTCAGGCTGACTTAGAGCTAACAGAAAGCGAGGATATCCTTGAGGCAGGCATCAGAATCAATGCGCAGCCTCCGGGCAAGAAGCTGCAAAACATGATGCAGCTCTCCGGTGGTGAGAAGGCACTGACGGCAATCTCTTTGTTATTTGCCATTCAGAACTTAAAGCCGTCGCCTTTCTGTCTGCTGGATGAGATTGAAGCCGCGCTGGATGATTCCAATGTCGGACGCTTTGCAAAATATCTGCATAAGCTGACCAAGGATACCCAGTTTATCATTATTACTCACAGAAGAGGAACCATGGCTGCAGCAGATATTTTATACGGTATCACCATGCAGGAAAAGGGTGTCTCAACCCTTGTTTCCGTCAGCCTGATTGAAGGACAGCTGGATAAATAATCATTAATTCAAAATTTTACTTGCCCCGGACAAAAGGAAATGCTATGATAACCTTTAACGATTTAGCATAGCAAAGCCTTCTGTATATATCATTTAGACTACTGACCAGGGAGTTGGCTTTATTCCCTCACCGGTCTGCAGCTTTAACAGAATGGAGAGTATTTATGGGAGAAAATAAACAAGGTTTTTTTAGTAAGTTAGTACAGGGTTTATCAAAGACAAGAAATAGCATTGCACAGGGAATCGATAACATCTTCAGCGGTTTTTCAAGTATAGACGATGATTTTTACGAGGAGCTGGAAGAAATATTAATCATGGCCGACTTAGGTATCAACACCACAACGGCAATCATTGAGGATCTCAGGGAGAAGGTTAAGGAAAATAAGATCAAAGAACCTTCCCAGTGCCGCGAGCTGCTGATTAACAGTATGAAGGATCAGATGCGTCTCGGAGATACCGCCTATGAGTTTGAAAACCGCAAATCCGTAATATTATTGATCGGAGTGAACGGTGTAGGCAAGACCACTTCAGTTGGTAAGCTTGCAGGACAATTAAAGGATTCCGGCAGAAGAGTCATGGTTGCCGCTGCCGATACCTTCCGTGCGGCTGCGATTGAGCAGCTGACTGAATGGGCGCACAGAGCGGGTGTAGATATCATAGCACAAAAGGAAGGCTCCGACCCTGCAGCAGTCATCTATGACGCAGTAACAGCCGCAAAGGCCAGAAATGTAGATGTCCTCTTATGCGATACCGCAGGACGTCTCCATAATAAGAAGAACCTGATGGAGGAATTAAAGAAGATTGACCGTGTCATTGAAAGAGAATATCCCGATGCATATCGTGAGACTCTGGTCGTACTTGACGGAACCACAGGTCAGAATGCCCTGGCTCAGGCTAAGGAATTTAACGAAGTGGCAAATATTACCGGTATTGTATTAACAAAGCTGGACGGGACGGCAAAGGGCGGAATCGCCATAGCAATCCAGTCAGAGCTTGGAATTCCTGTTAAATACATCGGTATCGGAGAGAAGATTGATGATCTTCAGAAATTCGATGCAGATGCCTTTATAAATGCACTATTTTCAAAAACCGAATAAAGAAATAACTCGTGCTTTCCGGCACGAAGATGGAGGGTACTACAATGATGACACTGGAAAAGTTTGAAGAAGCAACAGATTCGGTCAAGAAGGTCATTCTGCGTACAGAATTGGTATACAGTGATTACTTTTCTGTCACGACGGGTAACAAGGTATACCTAAAACCCGAAAATATGCAATTCACCGGTGCATATAAGGTGCGCGGCGCATATTACAAGATCAGTACGCTGACTAAGGAAGAAAGAAAACGCGGCCTGATTACTGCCTCTGCGGGAAATCATGCGCAGGGAGTTGCCTATGCAGCGAAGCTCTACAATGCGAAGGCTGTTATTGTAATGCCTTCCACAACACCCCTGATTAAAGTGAACAGGACAAAGAGCTATGGTGCAGAGGTAATTCTGTATGGCAATGTATATGACGAAGCTTGCCAGTATGCAATGCAGCTTGCCGAGGAGAAGGGTTATACCTTCATTCATCCCTTTAATGATGAGGTGGTTGCGACGGGTCAGGGAACGATTGCAATGGAGATTTTCAAAGATCTTCCGACTGTCGATATCATCCTTGCACCAGTCGGTGGTGGCGGACTGCTTGCCGGTGTAGCCACACTTGCTAAGATGTTGAATCCGAACGTCCGGGTGATCGGAGTTGAGCCTGCAGGAGCTGCCTGCATGAAGGAATCCTTAAAGGCAGGACATGTCGTTACGCTTCCCCATGTGGATACCATTGCAGACGGTACTGCCGTGAAGACACCGGGAGACATTGTATTCCCCTACATACAGGAATATGTCGATGATATCATCACCGTAGAGGATCAGGAGCTCATCGTCAATTTCCTTGATATCGTTGAAAATCATAAGATGGTAGTAGAGAACTCCGGTCTGCTTACCATTGCTGCCTTAAAGCATCTGAATTGCAAGGATAAAAAGATTGTCTCAATTTTAAGCGGTGGCAATATGGACATTATCACAGTATCCTCCATTGTACAGCATGGCTTGATTCAAAGAGGCCGTGTATTCACAGTGTCCGTACTGTTACCCGACAGACCGGGCGAATTGGTGAATGTAGCTTCCATCATTGCAAAATGCCAGGGTAATGTCATCCGTCTCGATCATAACCAGTTTGTCAGCATCAACCGCAATGCCGCCGTGGAGCTTACCATCACCATGGAGACCTTCGGTCACGAGCATAAGCAGGAAATCGTCCAGGCATTGATTGATCACGGCTACGATCCGAAGATTTGCCAACCCTGTAAGGTATATTAAGCTTCCTTCGTCTATATAACGAAAAACAACCGGAAAAATCGTGATATTTCCGATAGTTACAACCGGGCACCTTACTGCTATAATACGAATATATCTTTATATTCTGCAGTTAGAAACATGCTCAAAGTCTTGTATTTAAAATTTATATCCGGTCAAGTAAAACAGATTTAAATATTGACATCGCATCGGAAATAAGTTAAGATGAATGCAAGAACATTAGTTCGTATTTTGGAGGCTGTAAGCCTTCCTAAAAAGGGAGATTGGATATGGCAAAGGATGATAAGATAAGAGCTTTAGAATCTGCGTTGGCACAGATCGAAAAGCAATATGGCAAGGGCTCGATCATGAAGCTTGGCGATACGAATGCCAATATGAATATTGAGACTGTACCGACCGGTTCCATCAGTTTGGATATCGCGCTTGGTCTTGGCGGAGTTCCCAAGGGAAGAATCGTGGAGATTTATGGTCCTGAATCCAGTGGTAAGACAACCGTTGCGCTGCATATGGTTGCCGAGGTACAGAAGAGAGGCGGCATTGCAGGTTTTATCGATGCAGAACATGCGCTTGATCCTGTCTATGCGAAGAATATTGGCGTAGATATTGATAATTTATATATTTCACAGCCGGATAACGGCGAGCAGGCTTTGGAGATTACCGAGACCATGGTACGTTCCGGAGCGGTTGACATCATCATCGTTGACTCGGTTGCAGCTTTGGTTCCGAAGGCAGAAATCGACGGAGAGATGGGAGATTCCCATGTTGGTCTCCAGGCAAGATTGATGTCCCAGGCACTGAGAAAGCTGACTGCAGTAATCAGCAAGTCCAATTGTATCGTTGTATTCATCAATCAGCTTCGTGAGAAGGTCGGTGTTATGTTCGGTAATCCCGAGACCACTACCGGTGGACGTGCTTTAAAGTTCTATTCCTCCATTCGTATGGATGTCAGAAGGATAGAATCCTTAAAGCAGGGCGGTGAGGTTGTAGGTAACAGAACAAGAATCAAGGTAGTAAAGAATAAGATTGCACCTCCTTTCAAGGAAGCAGAGTTCGACATCATGTTCGGCAAGGGCATCTCCAAGGAGGGCGATATTCTGGATCTTGCAGCGGAAAGCAATATCGTGATCAAGAGCGGTGCATGGTTTGCTTATAACGACGCTAAGATCGGACAGGGACGTGAGAATGCAAAGCAGTTCCTGCTTGATAATCCCGGCATCTGTGATGAGATCGAAGCTAAGGTGCGTGAGAAGTATATGCTCATTCCCGCAAAGAATTACAATGAAAAGTTTGATTAGTATTTGATAGCTATCTACGATGAATAAGCGTAGTGAATAAAGACAAAGCTGTCCTTGATGGAATAGGCGTTCGAGACTATTCCCTCCGGGACAGCTTCTTGTTAATCCTTATTTCCATGTGTTTTACGGCTCGAAGCATCACCTTGATTGAATATATTAAAATCATTATCATAAAGGAGTGTTATCATGTGGAACAAAATAAGAACCGATGAGTATGAGAGTATGCTTGCAGAGACAGTCAGTATCAAGGGCTACAAGGGTGATTCTGTCCATGCTTACTTTTCCAGACCTCTCGGAAAAGGTCCCTTTCCCGGAATTATATTAATTCCTCATATGCCCGGTTGGGATGAATTCTGTCGTGAAACAGCACGGCGTTTTTCGCAGCATGGTTATGCAACCATATGCCCGGATATCTATAGCAGATTTGGCTATGGAAGTCCTGATGAGATTTCCTTAAAGGCCCGCAATGCCGGAGGAGTTCCTGATGACAGTGTTATGGGCGACTGTGCCGCTGCTTTGGATTATTTGAAAGCCTTACCTACCAGTAACGGTAAGGTTGGAGTCATCGGTATGTGCTCAGGGGGAAGACATGCCTTTCTTGCAGCATGCCAGCTAAGCGGGATATCCGCAGCAGTAGACTGCTGGGGCGGAAATGTCGTGATGGAGAAGGAAAAATTATCAGCCTCACGGCCGGTAGCTCCGATTGACTATACCTCCAAGCTTTCCTGTCCTCTTCTCGGGTTGTTTGGTAACGAGGATAGTTCCCCGACTCCGGAGGAAGTGGACCTTCATGAGGAAGCCCTGAAGAAGTGGGGGAAAGACTATCAATTCCATCGGTATGACGGTGCGGGGCATGCTTTCTGGTATTATCATACCGAACTATACCGTCCGAAGCAAGCAATGGATGCCTGGGAGAAAACCTTTGCATTTTTTGAGGAACATTTATGGAACCCTTTGTCGTAATGGCCAAACCGGTCGGGGCTCACTGTAATTTAGGATGCAGTTATTGCTACTATACAACGACCGGAGCAAATAACCGGGGGAAGGCGGAGCATCCCCGCATGTCCGACAGTCTCCTGGAGACTTATATCCGTCAGTATATAGAAGCCAGTCCCGGACCTGTTGTATCTTTTACCTGGCATGGCGGAGAACCGACTCTGGCAGGAATTGATTTCTACAGACGGGCAGTCGCTATTCAAAACCATTATCTTCCGGAGGGCTGGAGCTGTTGGAATAATCTTCAGACCAACGGCCTTTTACTGAATGATGAATGGTGCAGCTTTTTAGCAGAGAATCACTTTGATGTAGGAATTAGCATCGATGGAACAGAGTGGCTTCATGATGCCTTTCGTAAGGACCACAGCGGCAGAGGTACCTATTCCCGTGTAGTAGAAGCGATTCACCGTCTGAAGGCCCATGGGCTTTTGCCTGATCTGTTGTGTACAGTGAACGCCCAGACCGCGAAAGAACCTATCCTGGTATATCGTACTCTTAGGGAGCTGAATACCGGTTGGCTTCAGTTCATTCCTATTATAAGACGTACTGCCGATGGTCAGGTTACGGAGGATTCCGTGACAGGAGACGAATATGGACGCTTTTTGTGTGCAATCTTTAATGAATGGCTTTATCAGGATCTTGGAAGATTAGAAATCCAGCAGTTTGCAGAGATGCTTCTAGCATTGTCCGGTGGGACTGCAAGCTTATGCACCATGGCCCCGACCTGCGGAAGAGTACTGATTGTGGAACAGGATGGAGGTGTATATTCCTGTGACCATTTTGTTGCTCCGGATTATCGTATCGGAGATATTACCACATCTTCACTTTCTGAATTAGTCGAACTGCCGATACAGAAGCAATTCGGCAGTAATAAAAAGGAGCTTCTGCCTTCCCAGTGCAGAGCCTGTTCCTGGCTATCCTTCTGTAATGGTGGATGTATGAAGGACCGTTTTATTCTTTCAGAGAACGGAGAACCCGGGCTAAACTATCTATGCAGCGGTTACCGTCAGTTCTTTGCTCATGCCAGTCAACCTGTAAAAAGGCTGATTGACTTACAGAGGATGGGTTACCCCTATGAAATGATAAAAAATAAGCTTCGGGAAGAAGAACTGGCCAGATGGCACAACATCGGAAGAAATGATCCCTGTCCCTGCGGTAGCGGACGAAAGGCAAAGCATTGCTGTCTGTCGAACCGGATCTTATAGAGGAAGAGCTGTGGTTTACAATTTTTATGATGCCTGAGGTGGAGTGGAGGTTAACATGATCATTACTCGTCTGGAGAAAAAGGAAGGTTTTAAGGTCCGAGTATATATTGATGAGGATTTCGCGTTTGTTTTGACCGAGAAGGAGCTTGAGTGTTATAGTCTTAAGGAAGGTATGGAATTATCAATTGCTGAATATGAACGAATCCTTGAGGAGACCATATATCACAGAGTTATAGATAAAGCACTGAATATTCTTAAATTTGCTGATCGCTCTGAGCATGAATTAAGAAGGAAGCTTACTCAGGCAGAATTTCCGGCTGCCCTGATTGACCGCGCTATTTCTTATGTCAGGATGTATGGATATCTGGATGACAAACGTTTTGCCGCATCCTTCATCAGAAGCAGGATGAATAAAAAAAGCAGACTGATGATTAAAAATGAGCTTATGCAGAAAGGAATATCAGATGATGTTATTTCGGAGGCTTTTGAGGAGGCCTATGCAGAGGAAGATGAGGATGCCGAGGTGACAGCGATCATAAAGGCAATTGCTAAAAAAACCAAAGATCCGGAAGCCCTTACCTATGAAGAAAAGCAGAAACTGATTGCCTCCTTATATCGAAAGGGTTTTGATCTTGTCAAAATAAAACAGTGTTTATAATATTTTTATATTAAATCATGGTATGTAGCACCATTTTTAACGAATTAATCCTTGCCTTTTTAAAGCAAGTATAATACAATTATACTCGGCAGAGAATTGATTTATTATTAACAATAGAAAAAATGGAGGGCTGAAAATGAGCAGTACAGCACAACTGTCAGCAAGAGAAAGAATTACTTCTTTGCTTGACGACAATAGTTTTGTTGAAGTCGGCGCTTTCGTTACAAAAAGAA
>JAEZKU010000012.1 GCA_023436065.1 Bacillota bacterium | reverse complement strand
ACCCATATCCTCAGAAGCGACTTTTAATTCCACAACAATTGCTTTATCGGTTTCCTTTTCCGTAACTACAACCTCATCGGGATGATCCACGAGTGACTTAGCGATTACTTCGACTAATTCCTTCATTCTCTACCTCCATACGAAAAGTTCGTATCTTCCGATGATATTACAGAATGCCGGCAATCTTAAAAATCTTGCCAACGGTATCTGTAGGCTGAGCACCGTTTGCTAACCACTTCTTTGCTGCTTCTGCATCAACGTTGAAAGCACTCGGATTCTGTGTAGGATCATAGGTACCAATTTCTGCGATAAATCTTCCGTCTCTGGGTGTTCTGGAATCAGAAACGATAATTCTATAGAAAGGAGCCTTCTTCTGTCCCATTCTCTTTAATCTAATCTTTACTGCCATGTATTTCACCTCCTTGAGTGGGTTTCTATCTCAACGAATAAGAGAAGCTTCTCTAAATTCGAAGATAACATTAATTAAAATCCAAAGGGCATCTTAAAACGGCCGTGTTTTCCGCCTTTTCCGCCCATCATGCCTGAGAATTGCTTCATCATCTTCTTGGAATTCTCAAACTGCTTTACAAGTGAATTTACTTCACTGATATCAACTCCGGCTCCTGCAGCAATTCTCTTTTTGCGGGAGGGATTGAGGATATCCGGGTTAGAACGCTCAGCCTTTGTCATGGAATAGATAATGGCCTCCGTGGAAGCAAGCTGCTTCTCATCGATTTCTAAGCCCTTCATCTGCTTGTTCATGCCGGGTATCATATTGAGTAAATCTCCGATACCGCCCATCTTCTTAACCTGCTGCATCTGTTCCAGGAAATCATTAAAATCAAATTCAGCTTTCTTTAGCTTCTTCTCAAGCTCCTTGGCTTTGGTTTCATCGAAATCAGCCTGAGCTTTATCTATTAAAGTGAGGATGTCACCCATTCCTAAAATACGGGAGGCCATGCGGTCCGGATAAAATTGCTCCAGATCGGAAAGCTTTTCGCCCATACCTACATACAGAATAGGTCTTCCGGTAACTGCACGAATGGAAAGTGCGGCACCACCTCTGGTATCACCGTCTAATTTGGTAAGAATTACACCGTCGATGTTAAGCTTCTCATTGAACATCTCGGATACATTGACAGCATCCTGACCGGTCATGGCATCCACCACCAGGATGGTTTGATGCACGGTAATGTTAGCTTTGATTTCCTGAAGCTCTTCCATCATTGCTTCATCGATATGAAGCCGTCCGGCAGTATCCAGCATAACAACATTATAACCATTCTTTGCAGCATGCTCCAGAGCAGCCTTAGCAATATTCAGAGGTTTGTGCTTATCTCCCATGGAGAATACATTAACGCCCTGTTTATCACCGTTAATCTGCAACTGTTCAATCGCAGCCGGACGGTAAATGTCACAGGCTACCAAGAGTGGCTTTCTACCCTTTGATTTCAGCTTGCCGGCAAGCTTTGCGACGGTAGTCGTCTTTCCGGCACCCTGAAGGCCGCACATCATGAGTACGGTTATCTCATTTGCGGGCTTTAACTGGATCTCTACAGTCTGCTCACCGAGCAGCTTGATCATCTCTTCATTTACAATCTTAATTACCATCTGTCCGGGAGTCAGACTGTTCATGACGTCCTGTCCTACGGCTCTTTCCTGGATGGTATTGATAAAATTCTTCACAACCTTGAAGTTAACATCGGCTTCCAACAAAGCCATCTTAACCTCTTTTAACGCGGTTTTTACATCATTCTCGGAAAGGCGGCCCTTTCCCTTCAAGTTCTTGAATATATTCTGTAATTTATCCGAAAGATTTTCAAATGCCATATGAATTACAGCTCCTTCAATAGTTCGTCTGCCAATAGCGCAATTCGGTTAATCTGTGTCATATCCTTGCCGGCAGAAGCTTTCACGGCAATCTCCTTGATCTCACCCAGTTTATCCTTCATGGCCTGAAATCTTTTTACCAGCATCAGCTTCTCTTCATATTCTTTCAATTCCTGGGTGCAGCGCTTTACAATATCATATACGCCCTGTCTGCTGATTCCCTGTTCTGCAGCAATTTCGCTTAAGGAAAGATCATTCAGGACATAATCTTCAAAAATCTGCTTTTTATGATCACTCAACATATCACCATAAAAGTCATATAAAATGGATAGTTGTACGATTTCATCCAACTTTTCAATCTGTGTTTCATTTGGAATCATAAAAATCACCACCTGTAAAGGAAATTTCTTTACAGGTGGTAGTATATCGGATATCTATTACTTTGTCAAGAGTTTTATGAATTGATTCCTTAAACCGGATAAGCCTTGTTTGCTTTATCAGCAGCAGCTACATCCACGCCGGTCTTCTGAGCCTGACGATACTTGAAGAAATCCATAGCTACCTGAGGGAATAAAGCATAGGATAATACATCTTCATCCTGCTCCTTCCACTCTTCAATCTCAGCAGCAATCTTCTGCAGCTCGGGCTTAAGTAAATCAGCAGGACGACAGGTGATCGGCTCTTTGTCACCGATAACCTTCTTCTGTACTTCCTTATCGAAAGGCTTTACAGTCTGACCATACTCTCCGGCTAACAGAGCCTTAGTCTCCTTGGTAACCATCTTATAACGCTCTCCTGCAATTACGTTAAGCACTGCCTGAGTACCAACGATCTGGCTGGAAGGAGTAACCAGCGGCGGTTCACCGAAGTCCTTACGAACACGGGGAACTTCCTTTAATACATCATAATACTTGTCCTCCTGATTGCTTTCCTTTAACTGGGAAACAAGGTTGGATAACATACCGCCGGGTACCTGATATAATAAGGTTTTGATATCAACGCCCATAACCTTTGGATTGAGTAATCCGCTGTCAAGACACTTATCACGAAGAGGACGGAAATAATCAGCAATTTCAGCCAATACATTCTGATCAAAGCCTGTATCATAAGGGGTTCCCTTGAAGGTCTCAACCATAACCTCGGTTGCCGGCTGACTGGTACCCATAGCAAATGGAGACATAGCGGTGTCGATGATGTCACAGCCTGCTTCTACTGCCTTTAAGTAGGTCATGCCTGCCACACCACTGGTATAGTGGGTATGGAGGTCAATCGGGATCTTAACGGCATTCTTTAAAGCACCTACAAGAACAGTAGCCTCATAAGGAACGAGTAAGCCCGCCATATCCTTGATACAGATGGAAGAAGCACCAAGCTCTTCAATCTTCTTTGCCATATTCACATAATAATCTGTAGTATAAGCATCGCCTAAGGTATAGGATATCGCAATCTGTGCATGTCCGTTTTCTTTATTGGTTGCCTTTACTGCACATTCCAAATTACGGATATCATTGAGCGCATCGAAGATACGGATGATATCAATACCGTTTGCGATTGATTTCTGTACAAAGTATTCAACCACATCATCTGCATAGTGACGATATCCCAGGATGTTCTGTCCGCGGAATAACATCTGCAGTTTTGTGTTTTTAAAACCTTTTCTGATCTTTCTGAGTCTTTCCCAGGGATCTTCCTTCAGGAAACGAAGGGATGCATCAAAGGTCGCGCCACCCCAACATTCCACTGCATGATAACCTACCTTATCCATGGTCTCGAGAATGGGTAGCATGTCTTCGGTTGCCATTCTGGTTGCGATCAGGGACTGATGAGCATCACGTAATATTGTTTCGGTAATTTTTACCGGTCTTTTTGCTTGTTCAGCCATTACTCTACCTCCTGTAAAATGTAAAATCTACAGCATCCTTTCTTAATTTAACGTAGCTAATAAGCTGCCGGCTTCAACTACCTGTCCGGCTGTTACGTTAATGCTTGCTATGGTTCCATCCTGAGGAGATACGATTTCATTCTCCATCTTCATTGCTTCCAGAATCAGGATGACTTCACCCTTCTTCAAGGTCTGACCGATGGATGCCTTTACAGATACGATCTTACCGGGCATAGGTGCGCTTACCTTAACGCTGCCAGACGTTCCGGAAGGAGCTGCTGCGGGTGCTGCTGCAGGAGCTGCCTCTTCAGCCTTGGGAGCAGGTGCAGCTGCTAAAGCAACAGGAGCTGCTGCAGGTGCTGCTACAGGAGCGGACTGTACGGCTCTTCTGCCTTCTTCAACTGATACATCATAAGTATTACCGTTCACGGTTATTGTATAATATTTCATAATGAAAATCCTCCTTGTTCATTGACATCATGGATGTCATGCTATCTACTTTGCAATGTAATATTTATGCGTTCTTCCATTTACTTGAATTGGTTTTGCGTATGGAGCGTACCACCAAACCGCCTTCCGGAACCGCATCCCCAAGGGAGGCATAGAGTGCAGCGGTGATTACCGCTACCAATTCACAATCGGAAACGAGCTCTTCTTCCTCGTTCTTTACGATACGTGCGATCGCATTGTCCACAGAGCTGCCTCCTGACGGCTGACTTGCAGCACCAGTCAATTTAGGCTTAATGCTAACGAAGTAAGTTACCAGCATAATGAAAACGATAACTGCTAAGACAACCACTGCACCAAACAATGTATCTAAATTGATATAATCGCTCAAATTATCACCTCATTCTATTTGGTACCATGCTTTTTCGCAGGGCGGCTCTCTCTCTTGGTAAAGAGCATTTCAAAGGAATAAATTACATGCTGGCGAACTGACTGAGGTTCAATAATACTGTCAACATATCCGCGCTTAGCAGCTGCTTCTGCACTGGACTGAAGCTGCTCATATTCTGCAGCCTTTTCCTTTACTGTGTCTGCGGACTCACCATCAAACATGATCTGGGCTGCGATATTCGCATCCATCATGCCAATCGTAGCACTCGGCAGAGCGAATACCATATCTGCACCGATATGCTTGGAATTCATAGTAATGTATGCTGAACCGAAAGCCTTTCCAACGATAACATTTACCTTCGGAACGGTTGCATTGGCAAATGCATAGGTTAATGCGGCACTGGCTTTGGCAATCGTCTTCTCTTCTTCTACTGTAGCCTTATATCCGTTGACATTGGTCAGTGTAAGGACCGGAATATTGAAGGCATCACAGAAGTTAACAAAGCTTGTTGCCTTTTCACAGCCTGCAGTTGTCAGGGTGCCATCAAACTTTACAGTTTTTCCTGCAGCATCTGTAGCCTCGGTGCGGTTTGCAACAGCACCTACGGTACAGCCGTTCAGACGAATAAAGCCGGTTACCATTTCCTTAGCGTATTCCGCTTTTACTTCAAAGAAATAGTTATTATCGGAAATATCCTTCAGAGTCTTTTCTGTATCAGATGCAACTCCCGGCAGGAGACGGTTCAGATCATCAGTACACTCGTCATAGGAAGCATCATCTTCATTATTGGAAGGTAATATCGTGATTAACTCACGAATTTTCTTGAGTACGTCGTCCTCGGAAGAACCGACATAATCAACGGAACCTGCTTTGGACTGAAAGGCAGCCGATGCGGTATCATTTTTTTCTTTATAATTTCCTGCTAAAGTATTCGGGGAATTTACAAATAATTTTGCTGCTTTTCCCTCCATAAATGAAAAATCACTTAAAGAAGCCATCACGGCTAAGCCACCGCCAGAGTTACCAAAAATTGCGGTGATCTGAGGAATGATTCCGGAAGCAAGTGTCTGCTTCAGATAAATCTCGCCAAAGCCATTCAGTGCATCGGTAGCTTCCTGTAATCTCATACCTGCAGAATCGATGAGACCAATCACGGGAGCACCTACTTTAAGTGCCAAATCGTAAATATGAACTATTTTTTTTGCATGCATTTCACCGATAGACCCACCCATAGCGGAAGCATCCTGACTATATACATAAACAAGATTTCCATCAATTACGCCATATCCGGTGATAACGCCGTCAGCAGGAGTTTCCTTCTGCTGTAAATTAAAGTCTGTACTTCTTTTTGTAACGAAAGCGCCGACTTCAACAAAACTATTGTCGTCAAGCAAAGAAGTAATTC
>JAEZKU010000020.1 GCA_023436065.1 Bacillota bacterium | reverse complement strand
TTGAAACTCTATAATCTGGTATACGTTATTGTCCATTTCAATCGTCAGACCGTTTCTGAAATCGCCTGCTGAAATCATACTCAAAACTCCTCCTTAAAATTGACTACTCTTAAGTTTATAATAGCCTGGTCTATTTTGCAACAGTTTTTTTCGAGCATAGCTAAAAATTGTGTGAAAAAGATATTTTTATCCTACAACTCGATTAATTTCTTCTCTGAAAATGTAAAATTCTCATGTCCATCTTTTGTAACGACCACCAAATCCTCAATTCTGACACCGCCAAAGCCTTTGATGTAGATTCCGGGCTCTACTGTCTCTATCATGCCCTCTTCCAGTACATCTTCTTCCAGCATCGAAAGTCTTGGATTCTCATGGATGAAAAGTCCGACACTGTGACCCAGTCCGTGTCCGAAGCAGCCTTCATAGCCAGCCTGATAGATGATATCGCGCGCTATCTTATCCACTTCCTTACCCTTCAATCCGGCTTTGATGAAATCAAGTGCCGCCAGCTGTGCCTTCAGTACAGTATCATAGACCTCCTTCTGCTTCTGAGAAGCCTTGCCGATGACGATTGTTCTGGTCATATCCGAGCAGTAACCCTCGTAGACACAGCCAAAGTCCATGGTCAGGAAATCGCCCTTTTCAATCTTCTTATGGCTCGGAACCGCATGTGGCATGGAGGAATTTACACCGGATGCAACGATAGCATTAAAGCTGATCCCTTGCGCACCCTTTAGCTTCAATAAATACTCTATTCTTGCTGCTACCTCTATTTCTGTCATTCCCGGCTGCAGATAATCAAGTATTTCAGTAAAAACCTGATCTCCGATTGCCTCGGCTTTCTTGATCATCTCAAGCTCATTTGCAGTCTTAATTCTGCGCATTGCCGTAATCTCACTGCCAATCGGAACCAGTTCGTCTACAAAAAGCTTGTCCTTCAGTCTGCTGTAATTAGAATACAGCATATCCTCTGCCTCAAAACCAAGACGTCCTATCTTCTCTTCTTTCAGTATGTTATTCAGAGTCTCTTCATAACCACCGTTTCCTATCGTTATGACCTCATAACCCTCAGCTTCAATTTCGGCCTGTATGGTGTATCTGAAATCGGTCACAACCGCATGTCTCTTCCCGGAAATGTATAAGTAACCTGTCTCGCCTGCAAAGCCGCTCACATAACGCATATTATTTCCATTCGATATCAAAATTGCATCGAGGGAAAGCTTTTTCAATAATTCCTGTACTCTTTTATAATTATCCATAATTACTCCTGTTCAAAACATAAATTAATTTTTTAATTTCATAATTGCATCTATTGCCAGCAGATAACCCTGTAAACCAAGTCCGACAATCTGGCCGGTACATGCGGCCGCAGTAACGGAGGTATGTCGGAACTCTTCTCTCTGATGCACATTTGAAATATGTACTTCGATCTTGGGAACTGTAACGGAGGCAAGTGCATCACGGATTGCATAGCTGTAATGGGTATAAGCTCCGGGATTTATGATAATGCCGTCCACCTCATCATAATAGGATTTCTGAATTCGGTCTATGATACCGCCTTCACTGTTGCTCTGAAAGGTATCCACGACAATTCCTTCCCTCTTCGCTTTCGCTTCCAAAAGTCCAAGCAGGTGGTTATAATCCTGTGCACCGTAGATACTCTTTTCCCTGATTCCCAAAAAATTAAGATTTGGTCCGTTGATAACTAATATTCTCATACCTGTCACCGTTTCATCCGGATACTGATAACAAATATCCGAATTACCTTTCCTTTCTTCTGACCGTCTAGTAGATTAACTTCATGTATGCCTCCATGATAAGATCTCCTATGTCATTGATTGATCTGCCATCCGTCACTATGATTTTATGTGCAGCTTTCTCATAGATAGGAATTCGTTCTGCCAAAAGCTTATCAACCTTTTGCTCCTTGTCCTCTCCTTTGAGCAAAGGTCTGGTAGTGTCACCGGCAAGTCGTTGAAGTGTTGTCTGTCTGGATGCTTTTAAGTATACCACAAATCCCATTTCCTTCAATATGCCCGCATTTATTTCTCTCAGTGGCAATCCTCCGCCTGTTGACAGGACAGTATGCTCCAGCGATGGCTTCAATTCCTTCAGCAGCTCCGTCTCCAGACCACGGAAGTACTCTTCACCATGTACTGCAAAGATATGATTAATGGTATCTCCGGCTTTCTTTTCTATCAGCTTGTCCGTATCGCAAAAATGATAACCCAGCCTTTCTGACAGACGTTCACCCACACTGGTCTTACCGGAGCCCATGAATCCGATTAGAATAATATTATGTTTCATCACACTCTCATCCTCAGTTCCTTTTCCTTCACATTTCCCGCTTTATCTTACCTTTTGCGATATTCCTCCGATAAAAATAAAGTACGATACGCTCCAGTTTTCTTTTCAGTACAATCTGAATTTCCTCCTTGGGATGAATTGGCTTCACCAGGTAGGTCATCATACCAATCCGGTTAGCACCATACACATCCGTGAACAACTGGTCACCTACAAAAACCGTATTATCAATCCTCGTACCCATGATTTTTGTTGCCTTGATATAGTTCTTTACAGAAGGTTTATTCGCCTTATGAATATAATTGGTATTGATTTTCTGATTGAAGCGGCGCACCCTCTCGTCACTGTTATTCGAAATCAGACAGGTCTGAAAGCCGATTTTCTTTAGTCTGGCAAATAACTGGATAGCCCGCTCGGTAGCATCAGCTCCGTGCTCCACCAAGGTATTATCAATATCAAACAATATTCCCCGGTAACCTTCCCGATAGAGCTTTTCATAATCTATGGAATAGGAGGATTCCGCTAATCTTTTCGGATAAAATCTCTTCAGCATCGTTACTCTCCCTTTAAAAATTCGTAATATAAGATTATTCTGCGCTTTTTCAGAATATTAATTCTAATTATATCAATGAACGGATTTTAGTACAAGTAGAAAACATTTTTAATGGGAAATTTAGCAATGAATAGCGAGCTTGAATCAGAAAAGGCCCTTAAAGGGCCCTTCCTGATAATTAGGTGGGAGAATTAAAGCTTCTTGCTAACTATCTTAATTAACTCCTGATTAATAACCTCGGAGTTCTTGTTAACCATAGGAAAACTCATCAACTTATAGGTCCAGACTGCTCTGCCGATTCCATATTCAATCAACAGATCACTGACATCCTCATGCCAGCGCAGATTTGATTCCATGGGTGCATGATCAATCACTCCATATTCACCACAATATACGGCTACATTACGTTCCCTGATGAAATCCAGTGCAGGCTGAAGATAATTACGGATATATTCCTTCCCCATCTTCACCTCGCATTCCAGCTTCTCACGGAAGGCTTCCGATTTGGTCAGATATTTCTGATACTCCTCATTACCGGAAGGATAGGAAAATACAAAGTCCAGTTCCTTCATCGGTTGTTCCCATGAGGCTTTCTGATGCGTAAAGATATGTGGCTCATAAAAATGGAAGTTGTATACCACATTATCATCCTCTATTCTATCTAACTCCTTCAAGGTTCTGACACTGTTATAATTATTACCACCTATGATGATTACCCTGTCCCGGTCAATCTCTCTGATTGCCTCAACAGCCCGTCTGCTTAACTTGTTCCAACGATCGGAGTTTGGTTCCACGATCTCGTTCAGCAGTTCAAAGACTACATTTCTTCCAAAGCTCTTGTAGCGTTTGGCAAAGCATCTCCAGATGGAAAGAAAGCGCTCTTGTAAATGTTCATCCTCGAATAATCTGTTCTCGCTTAAGGAATGAAAGGCATAACCGGGAGTTTTATGGAGATCCAGGATGATATTTAAGTTATTCTTCCCACACCACTCAATACACTGATCAATATATGCAAATCCCTCTTCCTTATACTCATAGGGCCGTTCCTCTGACTCAATGACATTATAGTCAATCGGCAGTCTTACATGATCCATTCCCCAGGATGTGATCTGTTCGATATCCTTCTCTGTGATGAAGGAATCAAAGTGCTCCGTACTAGCCTTCCTGAATTGTGATATCCAGCCTCCAAGGTTAACGCCTGCCTGATATCCATGTAATATATTTCTCATACCACTTTACCTCTCCTCATAATTCATCGTATAGAATAAGTGCCAGCCTGCTGACTTTTTTCTATTTCATAAAAAAACCCATATATCGTTCATAATCCGTACCGCGTATTGGTATCAGATATTAACATAATATATGGGTTTATGCCTGTTTTCAATGGAATTAACATTAATAGACATGCATTATCTTATAAAGTCTTGGTGTAAGCTAACTACACGATGGCCCGGTCTATTGTGGCATGTCCGAAGTACAATTGGGGCATTTGGAAGCAGTTAAATTGATCTGAGTCTTACAGTAAGGACATTCCTTTGTCGTAGGAGCTGCAGCAGGTTCCGGCTTTTTAAGCTTATTAATCCATCTCACCATTAAAAATACCACAAATGACATAATAAGAAAGTTTATGACACCCGAGATGAATAAACCGTAATTAATGGTAGCAACACCCTGTGCCTGCGCATCCGCAAGAGTCGCGTATTTACCACCATCCAACGCAATAAACTTATCCTCAAAGTCAATCCTGTTCGTCAAAAGACTAAGTACCGGCATGACAATATCATTTACCAGGGAATTCACTATCCCGCTAAATGCAGTACCAATAATGATACCTACAGCCAGATCAATCATATTACCTCTTAACGCAAACTTTTTAAACTCACTTAACATACATTCTATCCTCCTTTTGTTAATTAGTTGTTGACTACTGTTAAATAGATGCAAAATATATTAATATCGTAGTTTTTGATATCAGCGTGTCAAAAGGTGCTTCGCACATTTCCAAATACAATGGATTGGTATTGCAGCAAGCTTGCATATCAATCCATTGTATTCGGAAAGCGCCTTGGCGCTTTTGACACTCTTTGAAACATGTCTGAATTAGTCCGTATAACTGTGATAAAACTAAGTATAAAGGTTTAACCTTATAAAACTAATTAATTATCAATATCTTGTCATGCTTAAGTATTTCTCGTTTTTCTTGCGATATACAGGAAACGATTATGCTCTTTTATAAATTCCTCATAGGGCATATTCGGGTCTACGGACTGGGCAACGGAAGCCTGATAATAAAAGCTGATACTACTGTTCATGAATTCGTCGCGCATGGCTTCTATCACCTGACGCTTTCTTTTCATCAATTCATAATGTCGGTGGGTAAAGTCCTGTCCCTCATATGTAATGTGATTTGTGCGTAATGCTGCTGCCAGCTGAGTTTCCTCCCAGTGATTGCTTTTTTCATCGAAGGGTCCTTCCCCGTAAAATGCAAGAAATACACCTCCCGGCTTCAACCATCCGTACAACTGCTGTACAAATTGGTTGATATCCGGTGCAAAATACATGGTATCTACAGCGATAATCACATCAAAAAAGTCAGCAGGATATTCCTTCTCCCCGATCAAGCCGGTTTCGAATACCAGGCGTTCCTTTCCTTTTACCCTCTTTATTGCACTCCTGATTGCATGCTTGGAATAATCAAAGCCATAGACAGTTGCACCGGTCCGATCAGCGATATATTCTGCAAGCTTTCCGTTACCGCACCCGATATCCAGCACCTTATCATCCGGTTTGATATCTGCCAGCTTCAGCAAATCAGTAATCTGTCCGATATCACTGAAACCATCCTGAGAGAAATCTATCCCAAACACTCTCTCACAGTAGGTAGAAAAGAACTCATTCTTTTCCAGCCGCTTATAAAAATATTCATACCCCTTATAAAACCGCAGCTTTCTCTTATTCATACTGCTTCCCCTCCTCTTCTATCCATTGCGAGAGTAACTCAGCCCGACATCCCCAGGTATGATATCCGGTACCTTTCCCATTTCCAGCCTGTCTGTTAATGCTACACTATTATTCCTTAGTATACAGCATCTCATAGCCTCCCCATTTTTCACCTTGAAATTCTATATAATCTGCGATAAAGGTATGATCTTTAAACCCGATTGACTCGTAACAGCGATGGGCAGCAGGGTTATTCTCGAACACTCCAAGGTTTACTTTCTTGAACTTCAATATCTCCGTAGCATAGGTGACAGCAAGCCTCATCATCTCCTTGCCATACCCCTTCCCCTGACAGTCCGGGGCGATCATTACAAACCCTATTCTTATGTTCTGCTCTGCATAGTCTGCATTTCTCATCATGAAATGTCCCACCGGAGTTCCGATATCATCTACCGCTGTAAATATCCAGGCATGCTCATCCTTATCATAATTATTTTTATACTCCAGTAATTGTTCCTTCGTCAGCGGATAGGTAAATAAATTAGCGCACCATCTGGCGAACTGAAATTCATCCATCTTCCAATCCAACATATACTGAATGTCGCTTTCCTTAAATGGTCTTAACCTAAGCACTTTTCTTGCTCCCCCATACTTTCTGTTATTACTGCTAAGTGATACTATTCTACATGGATAATGTTAACACCAAATCATCTATATTATCAACCATTATCGTAAAAAAGACAGTCATGAAATTACAAACATACCATTGATCTCCTAAAAAATGCGCCGTATTCCGGGGATATCCCCTTCGATACCGGCGCATCACTTCAGCTTTTCTATTCCATATATTTCACATACACATCCAGATCATAGTAAGTTCCATCCTTCCTGATACCCACCTTATACTCTGTCTTTTCATACTGCATCCCGGCCTTCTGCATCACTCTGCCGGAGGCTACATTTAGAACGTCATGCTTAGCCTGTATCCTGCGATACCCTACCTCATAGAATAAGAAGTGGAGTACCGCCTGCAACGCCTCCGTCATCACACCTCTGTTCCAGTATTCCCTTGACAGACAATATCCTACCTCGCAGCTTTCACCTATATCATCAGCTATCTCAACACTGATGGAGCCGATCGCACACCCTTTTCCCTTTGCCTCCAATGCCCATACATAAGAATTATTCCATTGATATCTCTCACACCAATTCTTTATTCTTCTCAGCGATGCATCTGGGCTCATATGGGGACCCCAGGACAGATATCTGCAAACCTCAGCATCTCCTGCCCAATTTCTAAACATATCCCCGGCATCCTGTTCTTCAAAACGCCGAAGGATCAGACGCAAGGTTTCTATCGTAACTGTTCCCTTATGCTTTATGCTCATATTCCACATCCCGGTCTGCTTTGCATATCGTTATCCACAATCGATACAGTAATATGCACTCTCAGAGAATTCTTATACCCGGACATGCTGATTTATACCTAAAAAGATGGGCTGTCAACAAAATTGGACTATGTAATCATTTACTATCTATTCTAAATATCTATTTTGTGATTAACATGACTCTGAAATAGGCCGCCGCACAATATTGTACGACAGCCTGTCTTCTGAACTTTATTTACGTAATTCCATACCCCTTTTACTAAGCAGGGCTAATAATCCGTCAACCATCGTCTGAATCTCACCGCCCTCTAAGGTTCTCTCCATCGAACCGAAGTCAAGGCGAACCGTTACACTCTTTTTCCCGGGCAACAGCTTCTCATCTTCGAAGATATCGATTAATCGGATACCTTGGATATATTGACACTGATAATTAATCACACTTTCTACGATACTCTCATAGCGAAGTGACTTATCCACAAGTAAGCTTAAGTCTATGGTTACACCAGGATACTTAGAGATTTCCACATACTTCAGATTTTCTTTTTCTACCTTCTCCAGATTTGCCATATCAATCTCTGCAAATGCAACATTCAGCTTCTTATCAATCTTATTTTTCACTCTGGGGTCAAGAATGGAGAAATATCCGATCTCCTCACCCTTCAAAAGCACAGCTGCGCTGTTAACAGGATGAACATAATTATATTTTGAAAGCTCTTCCTTAACTGCAAAGCCCGGAGCAATATTCTTGATTGCCATGATTACCTGCTCTATGATCTCCTTGCATTTAAAATACACTTCCTTTTCACTCAGCTTTTTGCTGGCTACGACAAATGCAAGCTTCTTTCTTTCATCACAGATACCGTCTGCACGAAGACCCTCAGCAACACGTCCTATTTCATACATGCCCATCTCAGGAAAACTGTCCACGTTCTTAGCTACGAAACCAAGCAAGCTCGGAATCATTGTCGCACGAATGGTATCATTTTCAGCCGCAATGGAGTTAATGACACGGATATTCGGCTCTGTTATGATCCCTAATTCCTTGTTCATCTTACTTTCATACCAGATATAGCTGTGAACCTCATTCATCGCATAACGCTCTGACAGCAGCTCCTTAATCCGATATTCATTACTGCGTTCTACGCTATGGCGGACAGGGATCAAATATCCCTTGGTGGATTTATATTCGAAGTTATCATAACCATAGATTCTGGTGATTTCCTCGATGATATCCGCTTTCATCGTAACATCCTTGGTGGCTCTCCAGGAGGGCACAACAAGGCTAAAGGAATCCTGATTACGGGTAACTGCAAAGCCGAGCGCTGTCAGTGTCGTCTCTATGAAGTTAGAGGAAATATCAATACCGGTATATTTGTCCACGAAGGCCTTATCAAAATCTATCGTAATCGTATCATACTTCTTTACATAGCAATCGGTAAGTGAGGAGGTAACCGTTACACCCGGATCGATATCCATCAGAAGCTTTAAGAAACGCTCGATTGCCGGAACGGTAAGCTCGGGATCAAGTGTCTTTTCATATCTTGAGCTGGCATCGGTACGAAGACCCAGTCTGGTAGCTGATTTTCTTACGGACACTCCATCGAAGTTAGCTGACTCCAGTAATAAGGAATTCGTATCGTCCGTGATTTCGGAAAGCTCTCCACCCATGATACCTGCAATTGCGACCGGCTCCTTCTCGTCACAAATCAGCAGGGTATCTGTATCCACTTTACGTTCAACACTGTCCAGAGTAGTGAAATTCACGGTCTCAGGGTAGGTCTTTACACGAATAGCGGATACCTTGGAGTTATCAAAAGCATGCATCGGCTGTCCCAGCTCCATCATGAGATAGTTGGTCAGATCCGCCAGCAGATTGATTGGTCTCATTCCACAGTAGCTCAGACGAATTCTCATATTAATGGGGGATTTCTTCTGTGTGATATTGCCTATGGAGAGGCAGCTATAACGATAGCATTTTTCCACATTCTCTACCTTTACATCAATTGCCTTCAGATCCTTATAAATGCTTGTATCCTTTACCTCCAGAGGCTTTAGCGGTCTCTTGGTTAATACGGAGATTTCTCGTGCAATACCATAATGTCCCCATAAGTCAGGTCGATTCGTTAAGGACTTATTGTCCACCTCGAAGATGGTATCTTCTATCTGCATTATTTCCTTAATATCAGTTCCTAAAGGATAAATATCCTCTAATATCATCAGTCCGGAATGGTCGTCACTGATACCCAGTTCCTTCTCCGAGCAACACATACCATGACTGATTTCACCCGCAACCTTGACTTCCTGAATTTCCAGCTCTCCTACCTGCCCACCAAGAGTAGCAAAGGGAACAACCGCACCGACAAACACATTCGGTGCTCCACAGACACAGTCTACAACTTCTCTGCCGATATCTACCTTAACCAGATGAAGCTTCTTGGAGTTCGGATGATCCTTGATCTCGATGATCTTGCCGACTACCACTCCTCTGATATCTTTTCCTTTTTCTTCTATACCCTCAACCTCTGCAGTTGCAAGGGTGAATCTTCCGATCAGTTCTTTTAAATTAATCCCGGACAAATCCGTGAATTCGGATATCCAGTTCATTGATATATACATGATAATTCCTCCGATCTATGAATAATAAAAAAATCCGCTTATCTCGTAAATTGTTTCAACTGCTTTAAATTTCCTCCGTTGAAGAGGCGGATGTCTTTGATGTTGTATTTCATCATCGCAAGTCTGGTCATGCCGAGGCCGAAAGCGAAGCCCGTATATTTCTCAGGATCGATACCACCAAGGCGAAGCACGTTCGGATGGATCATTCCGCAGGGCAGAAGCTCCAGCCAACCTGACTGCTTACAGGTAGGACAGCCGGTGCCGCCACAGATGGCGCAGTTGATGTCAAGCTCGAATCCAGGCTCCACGAAGGGGAAGAAGCCCGGACGAAGGCGGATCTTCACTTCTCTCTGGAATACCTCGGATAAAAGCACCTTCATGAAATAGATCAGGTTAGAGATTGAGATATCCTCACCGATCATCATTCCCTCCATCTGGAAGAAGGTATTCTCATGGCTGGCATCAATATTTTCATTACGGAAGCACCTGCCAGGGAATAATACCTTAAGATGCTCGCCCGGCTTCGGAGCGCCATACTTTCTCATGATGGTATTCTGCGCTGCCGAGGTATGGGTCTTCAGAAGCTGACCGTTTTCCAAATAATACGTATCTGTCATATCTCTGGCGGGGTGGTTCTTCGGAATGTTTACCCCCTCGAAATTATTGAATTCTGTCTGTATCTCCAGCCCATCCTCAATAATGAAGCCCATGGTCTTAAAAATGTCCTCAATCTGAGTCTGTACAATCGTAATCGGATGCATTGTTCCAACCGGTTTGTCGGAGGGAATAGAGAAGTCGTAACGCTCAGCCTTCTCGATTTCTCTTAAATATTCTTTTTCCTCCATCTTCTTCTGGTAATCCACAATGGCCTGCTCAATCTCATTCTTCAGCATGTTTACCTGCATACCTGCCATCTTTTTCGCTTCTGCATCCAGATTACGAAGATCCTTTAATGCCTCTGTAACCAATCCCTTTTTACCAAGGAAGGATACTCTGATTCTTTCCAGCTCTTCTTTCAGATTAGCCGCATTCAGCTCTGCTGCAAACTGTTCCTTAATTCGTTCCAGATTCTCTAACATGTTCATTCCTCCTATTTGAAATTTTCATCATCAAATACATGATAAGTAGTTTTTTATTCATAGTGCGCATTTTCCAATGCAATAAAAAAAGCCTCCATCCTCAAAAAGGGACGAAAGCATCGTGGTACCACCCAGATTCAAGCCTAACCTACAGGCTCCTCTACAGTCATAACGGAACTGCTCCGGCTTTTCTTTTATCAGATTACACAGATTAACGTTCCTTTCTCTGCCTGTCTGATATCTTAAAAGCAACTCCGGTGCCGAACTTCGTGATATATCCGAACCCTGAACCTGCTCTCAGCCGGTGGCAAGTTCTCTCTGGCGGGAAAATATATCCTACTGCATTCACCTTCATAGTTATTATCATTTCAATTATCTTAATCGACTTTTTTCAGAATGTCAAGAAGTCTGTTTAATATTTTACAGATTAATTGTTTCATACTCGGGGTATTAGTCCATGATATCCCATTTAATACTATAACATTTACTAAATTATCCATTATTTGACCCTATAAGTTTAGTAATGAATAACTTTGACATTTGATTTAGGTTATTATATGCTGATATAGGTGTTTTGACTGAGATTAATTTATTTGTGATACATTAAGGAGAAAAGCATGGACAGAAAAATACTTTTTTTTGATATTGATGGGACCATCTTAAGCCATAGAACATATACTATTACCGATAGTACAAGGCTTGCGATACAAAAAGCACAGGCCAATGGGCATCTTGCATTTATCAACACCGGCAGAGTAATTTCAGCCATTCCCAAGGATCTTCTGGATCTGGGCTTTGACGGTTTTGTGTGCGGCTGTGGAACCTATATCTCCCATCGGGATCAAGTTTTATTACAAAATACCATACCGGAGGACTTAGCCAAAAAGATAGTTGTTGATTTACGTGAGCTTGGGATCGATGCAGTTCTGGAGGGACCCGATGCCATCTATTATGATGACTTTGCTACCAATCCCGTTATCAAAGGGGTACGCAAATATCATGATGATAACGGTTTTCCGACCGGAAGCTGGGATGATCCTACGATCGTGATCAATAAATTCTGTATCTGGTCATCCAATGAGTCTGCAAACAGGACCTTTATAGATAAATATGCTGAGTATTTTGATTTCATTGACCGTAATGAAAATCTTTATGAAATTGTACCAAAGGGTTACTCCAAGGCAAGTGGTATTCAATTTCTGATTAATCATCTAAACATACCCTTTAAGAACACCTTTGCCTTCGGTGATGGTGAAAATGATCTGCCGATGCTGCAATATGCCAAGCATACCATAGCCATGGGAAATGCACCTCAGGCCATTAAGGATATCGTCAGTTTTGTGACTCTGGATGTAGATGACTGCGGCATCCAATATGCGTTGGAGCACTATGGTCTTACCTAGAATTTCTTGTATTATAGTACCAATTATGTTAGAATTATCAGCGGATATGATGATCAAACGGACTAGCATAAGGAATAATTTATCGACTGATATTAATAACAGGATTAAAATGTCTAAAGCACCGTAGGTGCTTCAGGATATAAGTCCTTGCTATGCAAGCTTGCTTGCAATAGTAAGGGCTTGTATCCTGAAATCGTGCGCAGACTTTAGACATTATACTCCATACAGCTGAGCTACTCAGCTAATTATTACGCCAACTATAAAGGAGTGTTGCTGATGTCAAATTTCGATGTCATAATCATAGGAGCCGGACCCTCCGGTATTTTTTGTGCCTATGAATTAATCAAGGAAAATAAAGACTTAAAAATATTGATGGTTGAGAAAGGCCGTCCGATTGAGAAGAGAATGTGTCCAAAAAGAACCACGAAGCAATGTATCGGTTGCCAGCCCTGTGCCATTACCACAGGTTTTGCCGGAGCCGGGGCATTTTCTGACGGAAAGCTGTCCCTCTCCCCTGATGTAGGCGGTAATCTACCGGATATTCTGGGTTATGACAAGGCAATGGAGTTAATCAAGGAATCAGATGACATCTACTTAAAGTTTGGTGCCGATACCAGCGTCTACGGTGTCGATAAGGAAGCAGAGATTCGAGAAATCAGAAGGCGTGCGATTAATGCGAACCTAAAGCTCATCGAATGCCCCATTCGTCATCTCGGAACCGAGGAGGGTTATAAGATCTATACCCGTCTGCAGGAGCATCTGCTGTCAAGCGGTGTGGAAATGATTTTCAATACGATGGTCATGGATATTGTCATTGAGGACAAAAAGGCAAAGGGCATCATAACCTCCAAGGGAGAAACCTACTATGCAGAAGAGATCGTGTCTGCAATCGGACGTGAAGGCTCCGACTGGTTTAATCAGATCTGTAAGGAACACGGAATTGAGACAAAGGTCGGAACTGTGGATATCGGTGTCAGAGTCGAGGTCCGTGACGAGGTCATGGAGTTTCTGAATAAAAATCTCTATGAAGCAAAACTGGTGTACTACACTCCTACCTTTGATGACAAGGTACGCACCTTCTGTACGAATCCCTCCGGTGAGGTTGCTACAGAGTATTATGAGAATAATCTGGCAGTCGTTAACGGGCACGCCTATAAATCCAAGGAGTTCAAGACCAATAACACCAACTTCGCAATTCTGGTGTCCAAGAACTTTACTAAGCCCTTTAAGACTCCGATCGAATATGGTAAGCATATCGCTCAGTTAAGCAATATGCTTTGCGGAGGCAGAATCCTTGTACAGACCTTCGGAGATTTCCAGAGAGGCAGAAGAACCACGGAAGAGCGTCTTTGCAGAAATAATTTGATCCCCACCCTAAAGGATGCTATCCCCGGTGATTTATCTCTGGTATTCCCCCACAGAATCATGGTGGATATCAAGGAAATGATCCTGGCCCTCGATAAGGTCACACCCGGTATTGCCAGTGACGAGACCCTTCTGTACGGGGTTGAGGTAAAATTCTATTCCAATAAGGTTGTGGTAAATACTGATTTTGAAACCAGTATCGAAGGTCTTCGAGCTATAGGAGACGGTGCGGCTGTGACCAGAGGTCTACAGCAGGCTTCTGCCAACGGTATCAGCGTAGCCAGAAGCATTCTCGCCAAGCTTTCAAAATAAATTTCAAATCAAATAAGATCCGGGAGAAATCTCTTCAGTCAAAGAATTCTCCCGGATCTTATTGTTACATTAATTTATAGAAGGTGATTACTCCAGAGCATCATTTCCTCTTTCGCCTGTTCTAATTCTAATCGCTTCTTCCACATTGTATATGAATATCTTTCCGTCTCCGATCTCCCCACTACGCGCATTCTCATAGATAATCTTCACGATCTCATTCACGTCCTGATCCATTACGATTAAGTCAATTTCTACCTTAGGAATTAAATCAGTACTGAATTTTTCACCTCTCCATGCCTGGATAATTCCCTTCTGGGTTCCCTGCCCCATGACATCGGTAATGATAATTCCCCTGTAACATTTCGTTTTCTCTAAACCCGCTCTGACATCAGCCAGTTTGTCAGGCTGTATTATTGCCTTAATATGTTTCATAAAAGTATCCTCCTTATTTAGTTTAAGGTGACAAAACAATTTTCAATATTGACATTTTCCTCAAAATCAATATACCTTTCGTTCCTTCTCATCTGCATGAATATCCTTTACCAACAGGGTATAGGTCTGTTTTCTTGCAGGGAATTCCGGATATGCCTGATTACCATGCTCATGAATATCCAAACCTTCGATCTCTTCACGTACCGATACGCGGAGTCCTAAGGTTTTCTTAATTAAGAACCACACAAGCAATGAAGATCCTAAGGTAAATGCACCTACCACCAGGATACCTAGTGCCTGAACACCTAAGAGCTTAAAGCCGCCTCCATAAAATAATCCATTGCCAGTTGCAACGCCTGTAATACCATCCTCTGCGAATAAACCAACTGCTAAGGTACCAAAAATACCATTCGCAAGGTGAACAGCCAATGCACCAACCGGATCATCCAACTTTAACTTATCAAACATCATTACTGCTAATACTACAAGAATACCTGAAATCGCGCCAATAATAATAGAACTTGTTACACTTACAAAAGCACAGCTTCCTGTAATGGCAACCAGACCAGCCAGACAACCATTGATTGTCATGCCAAGATCCGGTTTACCAATGATAATCCATGAGGTTGCAGTAGAAGTTAATACCGCAACAATAGCAGCTGTATTCGTAGTCATCAGAATATGGGAAATAGCTGACGGATCTGCTGCCATGGTAGAACCCGGATTGAAACCGAACCAGCCCAACCAGAGAATAAACAAACCGATCACTGCCAAACTCATATTATGACCAGGAATAGGATTGATTTTTCCATCCTTGGTGTATTTACCAACTCTGGGTCCTAAAATAATGACACCTGCCAATGCAGCCCAACCACCTACAGAATGGACTACTGTATCACCGGCAAAATCAAAGAAGCCCAACTGTGACAGGAAACCGCCACCCCAGATCCAATGTCCGATGATAGGGTAGATCACTAAGGTAAGTGCAAAGGAAAAGACGATAAAGGAAATATACTTAATACGCTCAGCAACCGCACCTGATACGATGGTTGCTGCTGTTCCACAAAATACAAGCTGGAAGAAAAACTTCGCATATAAAGGAATTCCGGTCCAGGATAATGCGGAATATACTCCTTCATAAGCCTCGTTGGTAGCAGGTGAAGTATCAGCACCGCTCAACATAAACAAACCGCTCAATCCGATAAATCCATTTCCATCTCCAAACATAAATCCAAATCCAAGTAAAAGGTATCCTAAAGAAGATACTGCAAATACTATGAGATTCTTTGATAAGATGTTTACTGCGTTTTTCGACCTCGCAAACCCGGTTTCAACACATGCAAAGCCCAAGTTCATAAAAAATACCAAGATTCCTGCTAGTAGGACCCATAAGGTGTCCAAGGTTACTTTTAAATCCATACATATACCTCCCATTAATTTTTTTATTGAAAAGCCCGTTTCACACGTGCTTTTTAACCTTAATCTAAAAAAAGAAGTCAAAGCAAAATAGCTTTGACTTCTTTGTCTTGAATAAAAAAGTCAAAACAGAATAATCCTGTTTTGACCTCTTCGCCATAAACGAAAAAAAGTCAAAGCAGGTAAATGCTTTGACTTCGTTGTCGTTGTTATTAAATTTATAGACGTGAGTTTACCACAGTCCAATTGAAATTGCAATAGTAAATTTAAAAAATTTTATTATTTTTTTATCCTTGGCTGATTATATGTTAATTTTATAAATTATATACACATATCATATGCTATATTCAAGGTTTTGTTCTTAACAACTTAATGTATCAGCATCGCATCACCGAAGCTGAAAAACCGATATCGCTCCTGAACTGCTGTCTCATATGCGTTCATAATATGCTCACGCCCTGCCAGGGCAGAGACCAGCATCATCAATGTGGACTCCGGAAGATGAAAGTTCGTAATCAAAGCATCCAACACCTTAAAGCGGTATCCGGGATAGATAAAGATGGACGTATCACCACTGCCGGCCTGTACCACACCGTTCTCATCAGCAGCCGATTCTACCGTTCTGCAGCTGGTGGTTCCCACACAGATAACTCGGCCACCCTTCTTCTTCGTATTATTAATGATTGCTGCTGCTTCCTGCGTGACCTGATAGAATTCGGAGTGCATATGATGCTCCTGTACATTTTCCACCTTTACAGGACGAAAAGTTCCAAGCCCCACATGCAGCGTAACATTCGCAATCGGTATCCCCATCTCCTCAATCTCTTCCAGTAGCTCTCTGGTAAAATGTAAACCAGCGGTAGGTGCTGCTGCGGAGCCTTCCAGCTTTGCATAGACCGTCTGATACCGGTTTTTATCGGCCAGCTCATGTGTAATATAGGGAGGGAGCGGCATCTGTCCGAGCTGATCCAGTATTTCTTCAAAAATTCCCCGGTAGGTGAACTTCACAAGCCGGTTCCCCTCCTCCAGAATGTCTGTGATCTCGCCGATCAGAATACCTTCCCCAAAGCTGATCTTTGTGCCGGGTCTGGCCTTCTTTCCCGGTTTCACCAGTGTCTCCCAGATGTCATTCTCTCTCCTTTTTAACAATAACAGCTCTATCCTTGCTCCGGGTACACCGGGTCGATCTTCCTCTTTGCTGTGATTGGTTCCTTGTGTTTGCGTATCGTGAAGCTTCTCACCGATCAGACGTGCCGGAATAACCTTCGTGTTATTTACCACAAGGCAGTCATTTGGTCGAAGGTACTCGGTAATCTGTCGAAATATTCTATGCTCTATCGCACCGGTCTCCTTATTAAGCACCAGTAATCTGGAGCCGGAACGGTCCTCTAAGGGATCCTGAGCAATCAATTCTTCGGGTAAATCATAATAAAAATCCTGTGTTTTCAAAATTGCCTCCATCTGTAAAATGATACGAAACGATTATACAACCAATACGGTGAAAAATCCATCTTTATTTCAGTCCTGTATTTATTTGTGAATTACAGTCCCATACGATTGCCGAAGTTCCTCCTTCGATGATCCTAGCCTAACATCTGTAATTCACCCCACTGATGATAAGCATTTTCAAGCTCAGCCTCTAAACTAATTCTTTCTTCGTAAAGCTTATTTAGCTGAAAGCTGTCCGCACTATAGCGCTCTATACTCATCTGAAGCTCCTTCAGCTTCTTCTCTGTATCTTCGATCAGCTTTTCAATGCGCTCGATATGAAAGGTATTTTTCGGTGCAGGCATTTGCTGTCTGGGCTTTTCTACTGTTGACTTTCCCTGTGTTTTAGTACGCTGTTGCTCAGTCTTCTGATCTGCTGTACTGCATCTCTCCAACAGCTTCCTATGCTCTGCCTGATAATACTCATAATCTCCGTCATATACCACAGCTGAGTTATCCTCGATTGCAATGATTCTGTCCGCCAGTTTTGAGATAAAGTACCTGTCATGGGATACCATAAGTAAGGTCCCCTCAAATTCGGATAGTGTCTCCTCCAATACCTCTCTTGAGTCTACATCCAGATGATTGGTTGGCTCATCAAGAATCAGAAAATTCACTCCTGTAAAGGTCAGGGAGCACAGTCTGAGTCTGCTCTTCTCCCCTCCTGAAAGGTACTTAATTTTCTTATTTACATCATCATTGCAGAACAGCACTTTAGCCAGCTGTGCTCTCGCTGCTCCGCCGGATAGGTTGTGCAGTCGTGAAAAATACTCCAGAACGGTCTGCTCCTCATCCGGATAGATTACCTGTTGTGGCAGATAGCCGATGACTACCTGTGCACCAAGCCTTACGATACCCTCATCCGCTTCCAGCTCTCCGAGAATTAATTTAAGGAGGGTAGATTTTCCGCTTCCATTTTCTCCGATGATACAGGCGCTATCCTGATACAGCAGCTGAAAATTAACCTCTGAGAGAAGCTTGAGTCCATCAAAGCCTTTACTTAGTTCCTTTACCTCCAGTACCACTTTGCCGGATCGACCAATCATATTCTGGTTCAGACGGATCTTGCGCTGTTCAAATACCGGCCGCTTCATTACTTCGATCTTCTCTAATCGTTTCTCCAGCTCCTTCGCGCGCTTAAACATTTTCTCACTATCACGCATCGCACCCCAGATTCTATATCGCTGTATCTGATTCTCCATACGCTCGATTTTCTTTTGCTGGTTTTCATAATTCTTAAGATTGTTCAGGAACCTTCGCTCCTTTTCCACCACATAATAACTGTAATTACCCAGATAAGACTCGATATGGTCACCAAACAGTTCGATAATCCTATCCACCACACTGTCGAGAAAATATCTGTCATGGGAGATAATCAATACCGCTCCCTTATATTCCTTTAGAAAGCCTTCCAGCCACTCAATCGTTACCAGATCCAGATGATTGGTCGGCTCATCCAGAAGCAGGATATCCGGTTCCTCTAACAGTATCTTTGCCAGAATGACTCTCGTCTTTTCACCACCGCTCAGTTTTTCAAAAGGCATCTCCCTCATCTGCTGGTCTATCATCAACCCCTCAGTAATCTTATCCAGCTTTGTCTCAGTCTCATAACCATGCAGAATTTCAAACTGTTCACTCAGCTTTGCGTATTGCTCGATGGTCTTATCCAGCTCATCACCGGAGAGATATGTCATCTTTTCCTCTAGCTCCTCCATTTGCAGTTTTAGCAGATTGACCTGTTCGAAGGCCGACTTTAATACATCCATCACTCTGAAGTCTTCCTCATATGTCGGAATCTGATCCAGATATCCGATTCGATTTCCTTTTCTCAGACTGATCTCACCATTCTGGTAATCCTCCTTCCCCATCAATATCTTCATGATGGTAGTCTTACCGCTTCCATTTTGTCCAATCAAACCAATTCTTTCTCCGGTCTTGACTTCAAATGAAATATTCTCAAATAATTTATTCGCTCCATAGAACTTTGACAGTCCGTTAACACTTAACTCTATCATAAATATAACCTCCAATTTATCAAAATCATCATCAAATCTTCGCCCACCCACCCAAAGTGCGTAAAAAAACCCAAAGCCAATAAGCTTTGGGTTTCGCAAATCAGTATATCTCTGATGATTCCGAATTCTCCGGCTAACTTATAGGACTTTGCTTGAAGCTATGAAATTTGGACGCACTTATCCCGTTAACCGGTAAAATTGCTGTCATAATAGCTTCAAATCTAATCCATTTAAGTGTTGCGTACATTGTTTCCTCCAGAAAAGTATAATCAAATCATATAGATGAATTACTTCTATGCCACATGTTATGATAAAAAGGAGATTTTGTCAAGGGAAATATTAGTTTCTGATTAATCAAAATATACCGTCTTACCTGTTCTGGCAGCTTCGTAGATGGCTTCGAGGATCCTGGTAACCGCGATTGCCTGCTCCGGTTTCACGATCAAAGGCTTGCCTTCCGTGATTGCTTCATAGAAGACTCTCTGCTCAATATCCTCAGCTTCTTCACTCTTTCCGGTAAAGAAAGCCACACCGCTTGTATCTAAATCGGGTTTTTCAACTAACTGCTTATTATATTGAACACGGTTAAGACGAAGACCATCCTTCATATCCGCTCCTGCCTTCGTACCGCACAGGCTGGTCTTTGCCTCGTCAACCTCCAGCGTATTCAATGCCCAGGAGGACTCCAGATGAATCGTAGCTCCGTTTTTCATCTTAATAAAACCAAAGGCAGAATCTTCCACTGTGAATTCCTTCGGATCCCATTCGCCGAATGCATTGCCTTGTTCCTTCTGCTCTGCAAGCTTACGATATACAGAGCCTGTAACTGATTCCGGCTCATAGTTATCCATCATCCAAAGTGTTAAGTCAAGCGCATGTGTTCCGATATCGATTAAGGGTCCGCCACCCTGTTCTTCCGCATTTAGGAATACACCCCAGGTCGGAACAGCACGTCTTCTGAGCGCATGTGCACGTGCATAATAAATTTCTCCGAGGTCGCCATTCTCACAGGCCCTCTTCAGATAAATGGAATCCTGACGGTAACGGTTCTGATATCCGATTGTAAGAAGTTTTCCTGTCTCCTTTGCAGTATCCAGCATCAGCTTCGCATCTGCATAGGATTTTGCCATGGGCTTCTCACACATTACATGTTTTCCCGCTTTCATGGCGGCAACAGAAATTGCAGCGTGGGATTTATTCGGAGTGAGGACATAAACAGCCTCGATATCCTTTTCCTTTACCAGCTCAGTATAATCTGTATAGACGCGGGCATCCTCCGTACCGAATTTTTCCTTAGCCGCATCAGCTTTTGCCTTATCAATATCGCAGAATGCGATAATTTCAAAATTTCCGTTCTTCTGAATTGCCGGCAGGTGCTTTTGGTTTGCAATACCACCGCAGCCGACAATACCTACTTTAACCTTTCTCATATGAAACCTCCGTGTATATATTAATTGACATTACTATTAAGCTAACAATCTAAGAGTGAAGCTACTTTCATCCCTTTTACCAACCCAGACTCCTTAAGTACTCACGGCTGATCCGCGCATCTTCCATAGCGCTATTTTTGGTATGGCTGTCCTGTTCCACAACCACCCATTGGCTCTCGCCATTTAATGCCTGCTCTAATATAGACGCTATATCCTGAACCCCATGACCGACAGCAGCAAATACCACCGGATTAGTACTGACATAATCCTTAAGATGCACTACCGGCAGTCTTCCGGCATATTTCTTCATATAAGCAGCAGGTTCCTCACCGGCAACCTTCGTCCAACAGGTATCCAGTTCTACCTGAAGCTGGCTCTTGGAAAATGACTGATATAAGGCATCAAGAACATACCTGCCCTCAGTTGTCTTCTGATATTCGAAATCATGATTGTGATAAAGTAAGGTAATACCTTCCTTCTTACATGCTTCAGCGATAGCCGGTATATTCTTCAGAAATTCCTCATAGGTCTTAGAACCGTAACGGTCCTCTTCCAATAAGTAAGGAATAGCTATAAAACTACAACCGATGATTGCATATTTGTGTATCGTATTCTCGATATCTTCCATGATTTCCTGGTATGCAACATGGGCTGACATCGGAATCAATCCGACATTTTTCAAAATATCACGGATTTCCTCCGGTGTATGTCCGTATAATCCTGCAAGCTCGACTCCGTCATATCCCATCTGCTTCACTTCCTGCATTGCCTTTGTGAAGTCCTGCTGTGCTTCCTCACGAATGGAATAAAGCTGTAATGCAACCGGTAATGTCTTCATTATAATACCCCCTTCTTAAAACCTTTTCCCCTCCCGAAGATCTCCGAGAAGCGGAATAGGATCTATCCTTTCGTATTTACTCGAAATCAACTACCTTCTTCTTCTCCGAGGATTCAAAGATCGCTTCCATCAGCTTCATCACTCTCATGACCTCAGGCAGCTTAATTTTCTGCTCTTCCTCTCCCGCAATTGTCTTCATCACATTGCGGTAGAAATCCCTGATATCACTTTTCACGATCGGAAGCTCTTCCGTTCTGATCGTATCCTCGCGACGGGGTGCCATTGTCTTGGTTAAGCCTGCAGCTGTACGGACAGGAACCACATCCTTCTCATCCTTGCCGGCTGCATGGACTATCTTGCCCTTCATGTCCCAATCCTCTATGATAGCTGTTCCGTTCTGACCGATCATATACCATCTCGGAAGAGAGATAAAGTTGCTTGTCCCTACCTCAACCAAAGCCTCCACACCGTTCTCAAAGCTTAAATGAGCTGTAAAACCATCATCCACCATGGTATTGGTTATATTGGTCACGTTTGCATAGACCCTTTTCAGCTTTGTATTACCCATCATCTGAAGAAGCTGATCCAGAAGATGTACTCCCCAGTCCAGGATCATGCCGCCTCCATGCTCCTTCTCCTGACGCCAGTCACCGGGAATGCCTCTTGAGCCATGAACTCTGGATTCAATTCGAAATACCTCACCAAGTGTACCTTCCTCATAGATCTTCTTCATCGTAAGGAAATCCTCATCCCAACGACGATTTTGATGTACCGTAAACAGCTTGCCGGTCTCCCGGGATACCTCTATCATATCCTGTAAGTCCTTTGAATTTAAAGTGACCGGTTTCTCGCTCACTACATGTTTTCCTGCACGCATCGCGGAAATAGCAATCGGTTTATGCAGATCATTCGGTGTTGCGACAAGAACAATATCGATTCTGTCATCCTTCAACAGCTCTTCAAGGCTGTCATAGCTGTGAACACCGACCTCTTTGGCATAGTTCTTGCGTTCCTGATCTATATCATAAATGCCTGCAACTTTTAATCCTTCAATGGTATCAATCGTTTCCCTGTGCCAATTGCCCATTCCGCCGAAACCAACGATACCAAGCATATAATTCTGTTGTTCCATAATGTCTCCATTCTTACTAAGTTATGCCCAGAACATAACTCCTTTATCTTCGAAAATTAATACGTCCTTCAAAAAGTTGATTGCCTTAGTCAGACCTTCCTGTCCGGACATCAGGCTGTCTTCATGTTCAATACTAAGGGCATGGTCATATCCTGCCATACGTAACTCGGATACAATCGCCTTCCAATAATCTGCGGAATTACCATAGCCAACTGATCTAAAGATCCAGGAGCGGGTAAGCTCATTGCCATAGTGTCCTGTATCAAGAACACCATTGAGCGCAGTGTTATATTTATCAACCTTAGTGTCCTTCGCATGGAAGTGGAAAATCGCATTCTCCTTGCCAAGCTCTCTGATACTTAAGCAAGGATCCATCCCCTGCCAGATCAGATGACTGGGATCAAAGTTCGCACCGATTTCGGGTCCTACAGCTTTACGAAGCTTAAGCAGCGTGCTGGTATTATATACACAGAAGCCGGGATGAAGCTCAAGGGCTATCTTGTCCACACCATGTTCCTTCGCAAAGGCTACCTTCTTCTTCCAATAAGGAATCAGAACCTCGTTCCATTGATACTCCAATATTCTTGCATAATCCTCAGGCCAGGAACAGGTTACCCAGTTGGGCACGGTTTCCTTCGGTCCGCCTCCCGGACAACCGGAGAAGGTATTGATAATACGAATTCCAAGCTTTTCAGCAAGAAGAATTGCCTTTGTAAAATCATCATCATACATCTTAGCGGTCTCAGGATCAGGATGAACCATGTTACCATGACAGCTTAAGGCGCTGATTTCCAATCCATGCTTCTTGATCGTATCCTGGAAGTTCTTTAATTCGTTCTCATCATTTAAGAGAACATCAGGATCACAATGTGCTTTTCCGGGATAACCTCCACAGCCGATCTCTACCATCTGGACTCCCTTTTCAGCAAGAAAGCCACAGGCCTTATCAAGAGGCATATCGCCTAATACAACCGTAAATGTACCTAATTTCATCGCTATTCCTCCTAGTAATTAATATTTTACTAATGTTAGTTTACGTTACTATCATCTTATAATTTTATAGAATAAATAGCTATGAATATCTTGCTGAAAGTACATATTATCTTGCTACATTTATGCATCGGCTTTCTTCCAGATAGCTGAGGGTGCATACCCATAATACTTCCTGAAAAGCCGTCCGAAATTATTGTAATCCTGAAAGCCTACTGCCAAAGCAATTTCCGAGACTGACAGTTCCTTCTGCTCCAGTAGATGATGTGCTCTCTTCAGACGCACTTCATTAATATAATTGAGCGGACTTAATCCCATACTTTCCCGAAACAGATGGCAGAATCGATATTCACTCAAATGTACAAGGTCAGCCAGGGTCTGTATGGCAATCGGTTCTGTGTAATTATTCTGTATATACTGAAGCACCATATTCAATCTCGTCAGGTTTTTATTTCGCTTGACACATTCCTTGTCAGAAAGGCTTTCCACCACATAGTTTCTGAGAAGATAAGTAATCAACTCATATATTTTCCCCTTCATAGAAAGCTTATATCCTACATTCTTATTATTTTCCTCATTACAGATGCTTTCCATCAATTCCTTGATCTTTTCATCCTTTTCTACCAGCGATTGAAAAATAACATTGCAGTTTGCGATCTCTTTGGAGAAGGAATCCATCTCAAAGATCATTACAAGTGCCTGAAAGTTCATGGTAATACTCATGCCCTCATGAAGCTCATTGCTGTTTATGATCAGCAAATTGCCTTCTTCCATCTTAATGGGCTTCTTGTTGCAAAAAAAGGTTGCCTGGCCGTCCATGACATAATGAAGTTCAAGATGCTCATGCCAATGAGGCGGACAATAAAAGCTGGGCTTCCTGATATGATCAGTAAAAATCTGTACCGGAAACTCCTCATCATTGATAATCTTTTTCTCATATAAACTCATATCATGCATATCTGTATCCCTGCCTTATCCCTCAAAAATCATTGCCAATTATCAACATTTCTATTTTACCAGAGCAGATGTACTGTTTCAATCATTCTCTAAACATTTCGAAAGCTGCAAAAAGGGAAAAAATTAACCCTAAAGGAGTTCGTCCCTTAGGGTATTCTAAGTAGTAATGCAAATGAACTAAAATAACAAATCTGATTTTTTCTTTAACAGCTTGGCTCCGTTTAGAATAAGCAAAATTCCGGATACAACTCCTGCAATAATCATCAGTATTCCTAACACAAGATTCCATACTCCGACCGATTTCATTGTGTGATATATCTTCTCCATCATATTACATTCCCTCCTTTTCGGAACAGCTTGTTCTATTTCTTTACACCATATTGTTCATAATATGCATCGATCGCTGCCTTTAATGTATCGTCAATAACAATTTTCCCCTGATATGGTTTATTATGCAAATGCTCCACAACTTCTTCCATGGTTACGATTGCAGTCGTTGCAATATGATAATTCTCCTCAATCTCGGAAAGAGCACTCTTAGTTCCCTGCCCGCGTTCCATACGGTCTACAGATACTACGAGACCCAGGACATCAACCTTCGCCTGTGCATTCAGGATCGGCATCGTCTCTCCGATCGAAGTGCCTGCGGTGGTTACATCTTCGATGATAATCACTTTATCACCATCCGTCAGAGGTGAACCAAGCAGGATGCCGGTATCACCATGATCCTTGACTTCCTTACGATTAGAACAATACTTAATCTCCTTACCGTAGAACTCACTGATTGCCATTGTAGCGGTAACACTTAACGGAATTCCCTTGTATGCCGGACCGAACAGTATATCAAAATCCGTTCCATATTTGTCATAGATTGCTTTCGCATAGTATTCACCCAGCTTACGCAGCTGCGTGCCTGTGCGGTAATAGCCTGTATTCACGAAAAAGGGAGTCTTACGTCCGCTCTTGGTAGTAAAATCACCAAACTTCAATACTCCGCAGTCTACCATGAATTCGATAAATTCCTTCTTATACTGTTCCATATACTTCCTCCTGCATATCATTATTGTACCATAAAAACGAATTATTCATAGTCTTTATGGAAAATAAATCATATTTATTTCACACATCCGATCAAATCCTTAATGTCCTCGATCTGATAACTCTTCATATAAGCTTCAATCCCATCCAAGATATCAGTGGTTGCCGTCGGATTGATAAAGTTGGCTGTTCCCACCGCAACCATACTTGCCCCAGCCATAAGGAATTCCAAGGCATCCTCTGAGGTGGCTATACCACCCATACCGATAATCGGCAGTTTCACTGCATGAGCCACCTGATAAACCATACGGAGTGCAACAGGCTTAACCGCGGGCCCGGATAGTCCTCCGGTTTTATTGGCCAGCGAAAATGCCCTGCGATGGATATCTATCTTCATGCCGGTCAGCGTATTGATCAGGGAGAGTGCGTCAGCTCCAGCCGCCTCGGCCGCCCTCGCCATCTCAGAGATATCGGTAACATTCGGGCTAAGCTTCAAGATGATTGGCTGCTTCGCACGTTTCTTCAATTCTGAAGTAATCGCTTCCACACACTTAGGGTCCTGACCGAAGGCAATACCGCCTTCCTTTACATTCGGGCAGGAAATATTAATTTCAAGCATGTCCACATCACAGTCAGACAGACGCTCTACCACGTCACAATAATCCTCTGTGGTCTTTCCAACCACATTGACGATGATCTTCGTATCAAATTGTCTCAAAAAGGGGATGTCTCGGTTGATAAATACCTCAGCACCGGGATTTTGCAGACCGATGGCATTCAGCATTCCGCCATAGGTTTCAGCGATACGGGGCGTGGGATTACCAGGCCAGGGTATGGAGGAGACACCCTTGGTGGTGACTGCTCCGAGTCTTGATAAATCCACATAATCACTGTATTCCATACCGGAACCAAAGGTACCGGAGGCTGTTGTGACAGGATTTTTGAAGGTTACTCCGGCTAATGCTACATTCAGCTTCATAGCTCCACCTCCTGTGCATAAAATACGGGGCCATCCTTACAGATTCGCTTATTGTTCACATTACTGTGGTGATCCGTCTCCTTCGTCTTACAGACGCAACCCAAGCAGGCTCCGACACCACAGGCCATACGCTCTTCCAAGGAAAGCTGTGCTTTGATACCCTTCTCCAAAGCGTAGGACTGAATTCCACGAAGCATTGGTGTTGGTCCGCAGGCAAAGATGATATCTGCCTCCAGCTGATGTTCACGAATGGCATCCAGTACATTACCCTTAGTACCGCTGCTGCCATCTTCTGTAGATATATATACATTCCCATAGGGAAGAAATTCCTGATCAAGAAATGGTATGTCTCTATAACCTAAAACAATTTGTTTTTCACAGTTTAACTGTTTTGCCAGCTCCAGCATCGGCGGAATTCCTATTCCCCCACCGATCAACAGTGCCTTCTTTCCTTCCAAGGTAAAACCGTTACCAATAGGTCCCATCACCTCAATGGTATCCTGCACCTTCATCATAGCAAACTCTTTGGTTCCCTTTCCGGCAATCCGATATACCAGACGTATTGCTCCCTTTTCCCGGTCAATCTCACAGATGCTGATCGGCCTTGGCAATAATCTGCTGCCGTCTTTACAATATAAAGAGACAAACTGACCCGGTTTTGCGTCATATGCAATTTCTTTCTCTTCCAGCCACATACTGTATATGTCTTCTGCAAGCATCCTATTGTCTGTTATAACGGCGTTCTTCTTTCCAGCGACTGACATAACATTTCTCCTAAGGTTCATGATAGATTAAGTGCAAGGAACGCGCAAAGCTTGAAGGCTTCGCATCCTCGCTCGCGTTGATTATAACCTAAATCCATTCTCACGACAAGGAATTTTTTAGGGATTTGTTATTTTTATTTCAGCATATTTGCTTTTATTCAGCCTTCAATAATCTTTACATGGATCTTTCGGATACGGGGCCCGTCAAACTCCATAAAATAAACCCCCTGCCAGGTTCCCAGTACAGGTCTGCCATCCTCTATTATCAAAGTCTGGGAGAACCCCATCATACTTGCTTTGATATGTGCCGCAGAATTACCTTCGCTATGATGGTAGCCATCGGACAGAGGAACCACCTTACTCATTTCCATCATAAAATCACGGATCACATCAGGATCTGCATTTTCATTGATTGTGATCCCGGCGGTTGTATGAGGTACAAATATAACACAGATACCGCTCTTAACACCACTGTCTTTGATCAGATTTCTGATTTCCCTCGTAATGTCGACCATCGCACTATGTTGACCTGTCTTTACTCCAAAAGTATATACTTCTCCCATCTGAACACGTCCTTTCACCTTTGTACTACTCTTTTCTCATTAACCCCCACTAACACGCCGTCCTATTATTTAACCCTAAGTATAATATTTAAAATAATTTAATTATATGTGCTATTGTGCCCAAAACAGTTTCAAATAGCGGTATTAGTTTATAAATTCTTATACCTTTGGCCCCTGATACACTATATTTATTATCGGAAGATATTGTCATTCTTACAAGTAAGAATTTTGATTATATAAAGATATTCCTTAATTTCGTAAGTATTTACCAATTTAATATCCTTTTCAGCTTCCTTTTTTGATTATTTTTACGTTTTTCGACTAATTATCAAATTTTTCGTAAATATGTGACCTAATCGGAATGATAAGTAAAGTAGTGCTCAAGCCTTGACACGTCTGTTTTACTATGATATATTTACCACCAGGGTTTATGATAGCTAAGCGGTACGAATCATTAAATTTTTGGTAATGAAATTTTAATTTTGAGAGGAAATGAAAAGATGGCAAACAAGAATCCTATCGTTACAATGGAACTTCAGAATGGCGATGTAATCAAGCTTGAATTATATCCCGAGATTGCTCCCAACACAGTTAATAATTTTATTTCTCTTGTTAATAAGGGCTTCTACGATGGTCTGAAATTTCACAGAGTGATCCGTGGCTTTATGATACAAGGTGGCGACCCGGAAGGTACCGGCATGGGTGGTCCCGGTTATTCTATCAAAGGTGAATTTTCATATAATAACTTTCCTAATAATTTAAAACATACCGCAGGCGTGATTTCGATGGCAAGGTCACAGCGCCCGGATTCAGCCGGTTCCCAGTTCTTCATTATGCATAAAGATTCCCCGCATCTGGACGGCTCCTATGCTGCTTTCGGTAAAGTAATTGAGGGCATAGAGGCTGTGAATAAAATTGCTGAGACAAAAACCGATTATTCCGATATGCCTTTGGAACCCCAGATTATGAAAAAGGTTACCGTAGATACCTTTGAAGTGGAATATCCGCAACCGGAGACCTGCTAATCAGATTAATGATAAATATTAAAGGAGATGGCCTTCCCTCACTTATGTGAGGTAGTCCATCTCCTTATTTATTAAACCATCCATGCCTGTCTTAAATCTTCTCTCATATCTATCACTGCCTGTCTGGAAGCATCCGCATAGTTCTCTGATCCGAACTTCTCGTAACCCTTCAGCTTATAGGCCGCTATGATACCTCTTGATGAATTTACGATAGCACCCAACCCGTCCTGATTAAAATAATGAACCAGATCTTCGGCTTTTCCACCCTGTGCTCCATAGCCCGGCACCAGGATCAGTGTCTTCGGCATGATTTCACGGAGAATTTTTCCCATCTCGGGATAGGTTGCCCCCACCACCGCGCCAACATAGCTATAGGAGCTTCCCATGTGCTGCTCACCCCATTCGGCTACTTTTCTTCCAACCAGCTCGTAAAGTGGTCTGCCGTTCACTATTTGATCCTGAAAATCTCCGCTCGAGGGATTTGAAGTCTTAACCAGGATGAACAAGCCCTTATTTTCCTCCTTGCAGACGTCCAGGAAGGGATTCACCGCATCCGCTCCCATATAAGGATTCAAAGTAACAAAGTCCTCGTCAAAGCCACGGTAAGTCTTGCCTTCAAGCACAACCTTTCCAAGGTGCCCGATGGCATAGGCTGCAGAAGTAGAACCTATATCACCACGTTTGATATCACCGATGACTACGAGTCCCTTCTCCTTGCTGTAATCAACCGTCTTTTTAAAAGCCTTCAGGCCCTCAATGCCAAATTGCTCATACATCGCAATCTGAGGCTTAACGGCTGGAACGAGATCATAGGTCGCGTCAATGATTCCTTTGTTATACTGCCAGACCGCTTCCGCTGCGCCCTCCAGGTTCTCACCCTTTTCAGCATAAGCTTTTTTAAGAATATGTTCCGGAATATACTCCAGCATCGGATCTAAACCAACGACGATCGGAGCCTCCAGCTTCTCGATTTTTTCCATTAACCTGTTAATCATTTCAACCACCTGTGCCTTTCTATTATTCGCTTATTCATAACTCCCGTACTGTCTTACGCGCCTTTTGCCGGCTATTTCTGATACTGATAGACTATCCTTCCTCCTACAAAGGTATATTCCACTCTTCCTGTCACTTTTCTTCCGGAAAACGGTGTATTCTTTCCTTTGGAATAGAAGTGAGTACTGTCTATATCATATTCCGCCTTGGGATCTGCGATCACCAGGTCGGCAATCCTTCCTTCGTCTATGCAGCCTTTATCGCTTTTAAGAATACGTGCCGGATTCACACTCATCTTCTCGACCATCTGGCTTGGAGTCAGATATCCCTTTAAGACCAGTTCAGTCATAACAAGTGCAAAGGCAGTCTCGGAGCCGACGATGCCAAAGGGTGCATCTGCCATGGACCTTGCCTTTTCCTCTGCTGAATGCGGTGCGTGGTCCGTCGAAATGACATCAATCGTCCCATCCCTCAATGCTTCCTTTAATGCATCGACATCGGTTCGCTTCCGAAGCGGCGGATTCATCTTATAATTGGCATCATCGGATGGGATGTCATCCTCAGTCAATGTAAAATGATGAGGGCAGACCTCTCCGGTTACTGCAATTCCATCCTTCTTCGCCAAAGCCAGCATTGCCGCGCTGTCCCTGGTAGAGATGTGACACAGATGTAGCCTTGCTCCTGTTTCCTTAGCCAGTAAGATATCTCTTGCAGTAATAATATCCTCCACCGCATTAGAGATTCCAGGAAGCTTCAGTTGTTCTGCCTTTTTCCCGGCATTGATCGCACCTTTCCCAACCAGACTCTTATCCTCGCAATGGGCAAACACCGGCAGATCAAGCCAGGACGCTAATCTCATGGCTTCGGCATATAATGCAGTATCCATCACCGATTTACCATCCTCACTGACTGCCACAGCCCCTTTCGCCTTGAGCTCCTTCATTTCTGTCAGTTCATAACCTGCCTGTCCAAGCGTAATTGCACCGACTGGTAGGATATTTACAACCGCTTCCCTTTCCGCCTTCTCCAGAAGCCATGATATCATTGTTCCGCTGTCAGTCGCAGGCTTCGTATTTGGCATAGGGCAGATTGAGGTGTAACCTCCTGCCGCAGCAGCCATGCTGCCTGATGCAATTGTCTCCTTGTATTCATATCCCGGTTCACGAAGATGCACATGAAGATCAATGAAGCCGGGCATAACATATTTCCCTGTGGCATCGATCACAGTCAGGTCGTCCCCAACCTCATCCGCCTCAATCCCTGCTGCCACTTTATCTATTCGATCTCCCTTGATCAGGACATCATAAATACCTTCCCTGCCTGAGGCAGGATCGATTACATATCCATTCTTAATCAGCGTAAGCATGAAACATACTCCTTCAATTCATTGTCAGGTTACAGTTCTGCAGTTTCCAGATCATCGAGAATTTTACGATCGATATAATTCTCCAGTTCCTCTTTTGTCACCCACTTGCTTTCCACCAGCTCCTCCGATAATAACACCTCTGCCATTGTTGTCTGACACAGGAAGCTAATTCCGATGTTGAATACATCACCCGTCATAAAAGACCAGGTATATAAAATCCGGTCCAGGACGACAGACAGACCGGTCTGTTCTGTCACATTCCTGAGAATAGCCTTCTCCGGGGCTTCTCCAAATTCAATCGCACCGTCGATAAATCCCCACTGATATGGTTCTAAGACACGATCATCATACCATCTTCTTACAATAAGGTATTTTTCTTCTAATTGAACAATCCCTTTTACTAAAATCCTGTATTTCTCCATGAAAATCCATACCTCCCACTCTAATGAAGCATTATAACTAATGTCAATTGTAAAAACCAGAATTATCCGTTCAGGTCTGTCAGGTGTATACCTCCGGCTTTCCCGCCAAATAATTGATGAACTGTTGGGCAGTACGTCCTGACATACCACCATGGGAAAGTTCCCACTTATTCGCTTCGAAACACAGCTGTTCTTCACTAAGTCCTATCCCCTGTCGCTTTGCCAGCTCTGTTACGATAGCAAAATAATCCTTTTGAGCAGGTGCAGAAAAGTTGATTGTGATTCCGAACCTTGCCACCAGGGACAGCTTTTCCTGCATCGTATCGGAGCGGTGCAGCTCCTCATTTCTCTCCATATCGCTACGATCATTCCAGGTCTCCCTGATCAGATGTCTTCGGTTCGAAGTAGCATAAATCAACACATTATCCGGTCTGTTCTCAAGTCCGCCCTCAATCACGGCCTTTAAGTATTTATATTCTATCTCGAATTCTTCAAAGGACAGATCATCCATATAGATGATAAACTTATAATTGCGGCTCTTAATCCTGGCAATGACTGCGGATAAATCCTCAAATTGATGCTTATAGATCTCGATCATCCTGAGACCGTCCTTGTAATATTCATTCAGAATAGCCTTCACGGAAGTGGATTTACCGGTACCGCTGTCACCGAAAAGCAGGACATTGTTTGCTTTTCTACCCTCGACAAAGGCTTTTGTATTGTCTACCAGCTTCTTCTTCTGTATTTCATAGCCCACCAAATCGTCCAGCCTTACATCCAGGGTATTCGTGATCGGTATCAGATCCAACTGACCAGATCCCTTACTGATACGGAAGGCTTTGTTCAGACCGAACATTCCGACACCGTACTCCCGGTAAAATTCTGTCACACATCCGAATATCTCATGTTCATCCTGCGCCTGCTCTATCTGTCGGCTCAACAGCCGGACCTTCTCACTGACGCTTTTGTTATACCTGGTGCTGTTCTTCTCAATCGCATCATAATCTGATATGATAGAAAAGCAGTTGATACCAAGCTTTTGCTCAAGTGGTTTAAAGTCATAATCAAACAGCGCTTTAAAAATCCTGAAGTCATTTTTCGCAAATTCGTTGACCGTCCCTTCCTTCGCACCGGTCTTCTCACAGATGATGCTGAAGGGATTCTCAGCGGTCACAAGCAGATACGTCAGATAATTGTGCCAAAGATTTCGATTAAAGCCATACTCGGTGGCGATGTCCAGGAGTCTGTTGATCTGGGTGTAAATCCGGTTGGTAATGGCTGAGTTGTTATCATCATATCTGCCCGCAGTGCTTTGATCGAACTCCCTGATGATATCTGCCAGCTCCACAAGCAGGCAGTCTTGCGGCAGGTTCTTATATATAATTAATTTTGATATCAGACGATACATAGTATTCTCCAATCCTATATGTAGCTAATCCTTGGAATTATGGTGTTATAAATCCTCCAGACCGATCAAATTCAAATCCTTCCCGTCAGCAGCCATCTTCTTCAGTTCCTCCGAGAAGCCCTTCCTGGAGAATAAATAACAGTTATCAGGACTCACCTTAGCTTCATCGGCAAGAGCCAGCAGCGCAAAATATTCCTCCTGCCCTGTGATACGATCCTCAAAATGACAGCTCCCTACCAAGGTCTTTTTATCCCCTGCTTGTGCAAGGATATCTATGGTTCCGTTTTTCCCATACCAACGATCCCACCAAATAAATTTTTCCGGCAGACGGTTATGCAGATTCATCAGCTTTAAAAACTCCGTGCAAACATCAGCGAAGTATTCCTTCATATAGGAGTCCAGATAAGGCACGATCTCTCTCTCATAGATCCGGTCAGCACTGCCAACCATGATCTCTGATATGTTGGGAAATACAAAACGGTACCAGAAACTGAGGAAATTATCCTTAATCCGATAAAGTCCCCTCATAGCGTTTTCTTTGCCCTCCTCATCCAGAGGAACTAATTTTTCTACAATATCAAGCTGGATTAAATTCTTTAGATAGACACTGATTTTAGCCCTGGAATAGCCGGTCTTACCGTGAAGATCATTCAGCTTTCGGTTGCCGGCGGCCAGGTAATAAAGAATCGTATTATAGACAGCCGGCTCTCTCAGCTCAAGCTTTAAGAACTGTTGCGGAGCATGAAACAGCCTGCTGTTTTTATTCAAAAGAAGATTTTTGATGTTCTGTTCCACAGAATTACTTTCCTGCCAGGCATCCAGATATTCCGGAATTCCTCCCAGAATAGCATTGATGTAGATGCAGGTCTCGACAGAGGATTTAGGGAAGCGATTTACAAAATCTACAAACGTAAATTCCTTCAGCTTCATATATGCCGTGATGAAGGCAGCGTACTCACCGAGTTCACTTACCATCTCATTCTCCACCCAGCGGATGGACGAACTGCAAAGGACAAACATCACCTGCCTGTTTTGATTTCCAAGAAGTCGTAAGGCTTCCAGTATTCCTTCGCTGCTTTTTAAGATATAGTGGAACTCATCCAAAACAATGATGGTTTTACCTCCATCGGCACCGAGGAGGGAAGAGAACAGGATAGGATAATCCATCAGCTCATTTAAGTTATCCTCACTATGGGCCCTGCGATTCATAAGAAGAAGCTGAAGACTGTCCTCGCATTCCAACCCTTCAAAGTAATAAGCCGATGGCTTATCCACAAGGAATTCCTTGATCAATGAGGTCTTACCCATTCCTTTTCTTCCATATAGAATAACCAGATTGTTTCCTGCATAAGCATATTGCTCCTCTAAGAGCTTAAGCTCCGCTGTTCTCTTAACTAACATATCATCACCTCTGTGTGTTTTTACATACGCTCAGGTGCTTCAAAGCCGAGCAGATCGATGCAGGTCATTAATATGTCCTGTACCAGAGTAATCAAGGCAATCCAGGAAGCCTGTTTCTTCTCGTCTTCCTCAGCAATGATTTTCGTGTCATGATAAAAGCTGTTAAAGGCATTGGCTAAATCATAGATATAAGCACAGATACGGTGAGGAGCAACCTCCTCTGCCGCAGAGTAAATCATCTCGTTGAACTTGGTCAGTTCAAGTTCCAAAGCTTTCTCACTATCGGAAGAGGCGGGTAAAATTGCTGAAGGTGCTACTTCTCCCTTAATCTCCTGATATTTAGCAAGAATAGATTTGATTCTGACAACGGTATAAAGGATATAGGGTCCGGTATCCCCCTCAAAGCTGGTAAAGCGGTCAACATCAAAAATATAGTCCTTGGAAATCTGGTTGGACAAATCACCGTATTTCAGAGCGGCAAGACCAACCTGGGCAGCAACCTTCCTTGCTTCCTCTTCTTCCATGTTGCGGTTCTCCATGATCTTTCGATAAACCTCATCAGCCACACTTTTGATCAGGTGTTCCAGACGCATGACGCCGCCTTCCCTTGTCTTGAAGGGCTTGCCGTCTTTGCCGTTCATAGTGCCGAAGCCGATGAAATCCAACTGGGTATCCTCTTTGACAAGCTTTGTCTTTCTTGCGCAGCGGAATACAATTTCAAAATTCAGTTCCTGACGCTTATCTACAACATAGATGATCCGGTCAGGATCAAATAACTTCATACGCTCAACAATGGTAGCCAGATCCGTCGTATTATATAATGCGGCTCCATCTGATTTTAAAAGCATGCAGGGAGGAACCTCTTTGGTATCGGTATCTTCCTTTACTTCAACCACCAGTGCCCCTTCACTGACTTTCGCGTAACCGTTCTTTTTGAAGCTCTCGATCATGTCAGGAATGTATGGCTGTGCGTCACTTTCCTTCTTCCATAAGTCAAAGGTTACCATCAGTGAGTCGTAAATCTGCTTTAAGTCGGTTACGGAAACCTCCATAATATGATTCCATAATGCAGTATAGCCTCTGTGACCATTCTGCAGATGATATGTCACTGTCTTTGCTTCTTCCCTGAATTCCGGATTCTGTTTGGAAAACTCACTGGCAGTAGGATAGATTTCCTCCAGCTCGGAGATGGTAAAGGGAGCTTCCTTCGGATACTCACCGGTATAGGAATCATCAAAGTAGACAAGCTCCGGCTTTCTGCGTTTCAGCTCGGCAATAACCAGACCCATCTGAGTTCCCCAATCACCAAGATGCGCATCACCAATCACCTTATTTCCCATGAACCGCAGTATTCTCTTGAGACTTTCTCCGATTATGGCAGATCTCATATGCCCTACATGAAGGGGCTTTGCAACATTGGGACCTCCGAAATCGATGATTATGGTCTTGGGCTCCTTGACCTTCTCGACTCCGTACTGTTCTTCCGATTTCATTTGGTTTAAGTATTCTGATAAGAATTCATTGCTAAGGGTAATATTAATAAAGCCCGGCATGATTGCCGCAACTTCCTGAAATTTATGATTAGACTGAAGTGCCTCAGCAATATCCTGTGCTATCTTAATCGGTGCTGTCTTATATTGCTTTGCTGCTGCCAGCGCACCATTGCACTGATATTGACACAGATCAGGTCTGTTGGAAAGAGTAACCACTCCATATTTTTCGTCATAGCCTTTCATTATAAAGGCATCCTTCACATCTTTCGTAATTAGTTCGATCATTGTTTTCATAGGATACACATGCCTTTCTCTTCATCTTAACTCAAACATTACTTTATCATACAAACCCCGGATTGTCACGAAGAAACAATAAAATTGGCAAAAAAATCTATAGATGATATATTCTCACTATTTTTTAAGAAATCATCCATATTGGTGCATTATTTTGATTTTATATCTGTTTTTTTTGTTGATAGTGTTGTATATTGGTAATGGGAAACATTCTATATATAAATTCGTATATGATGTAATGGGGGTTACTAATAGCGAATTTTCTGTCCTATATAGATGCTCGAGATTACTTGTATTACGAAAGGGGATAAATCATGTTCGGGCTTTATTTTGGTTATTACTTGGTGGAAAAGAATAAGATTTCTCAATCGCAGTTTGAGGACTTGATCGCAAATCTTCAGAAAAGCAGAGCTAAGCTCGGGTTCATCGCAGTTGCCGAGAATTTATTGACCGTAAAGCAGGCCGAGGAAATCAATGAAATTCAGAAGAGAATGGATAAGCGTTTCGGTGATGTCGCCGTCGAAAAGGGATATCTTCTGGAGGAAGAGGTGAAACATTTACTCAATATGCAGGGCAACGCTTACTTACTGTTCCTGCAACTTCTAACAGAAAGCGGCTGCCTTACTATGGAGGACATCAAAGAAGCTCTTGAGGATTTCCAAAAAGAGTATCATCTGTCAGATTCAGAGCTTGATGCCTTAAAATCCGGTGATATTGATCGGATCATCCCGATATTTGTGGATATAGACATTCCACTCTACGGGGAACTTGCCGGTCTGGCAATACGTAATGTAATACGCTTCATCAACAGTAACATCATATTAAAGAAAGCATACAGTATAAACAGCTATCCGTTTCGCGCCCTAGCCTCACAGAGGATGGATGGAAATCCAGGACTCTTTGTTGGACTTGCCGGTAAAGATCCTGCTTTGTTATCCATTGCGAAGCCTTTTGCTCGAGAAGAGTTTGAAAACCTTGATGAGGACGCTTTTGATTCTGTGTGCGAATTCTTAAATTGTACTAATGGCATATATGCATCGAAGCTCAGCGTAGAGGATATTGAGCTGGAGATGGCTCCTCCGATCTATTATACAGATCAATGCCTTACATCAGAAGAGGATTTATATGTCGTTCCATTTCTCATCAACGGGGAACAGGCAGATATCATAATCGCAATGAACAACCGTATCGGTATTAATTAGGAGGATTTCATAATGGCAAGAATTCTTATTGTAGATGATTCCAAAACCTCACGTAAAATACTCCGTGGTATTCTGGAGGAATACGGACATGAAATCATTGCTGAGGCCGTAAATGGGGAGGATGGTTTCATAAAATTCAAAGAGACACAGCCTGAAATAACCACCATGGATATCACCATGCCGATTATGGATGGTTTGGAGGCATTAAAGCATATCAAAGGCTATAAAAATGATGCAAAGATCATCATGGTGACAGCTGCCGGGCAGAAAACCAAGATGATTGATGCAATCCGCCTTGGGGCAGCCGAATTTCTTGCAAAGCCCTACGAAGCTGAGCAGGTAATCGAACTGATTAACAAGGTGATGTAGTGTTTTACTTTGTAAAATAATTATCGAGAAAGTAAAAAGAGATGCCCCTGCATCTCCTTTTTACTTTATATGATATTTCAATATCCTTGTTTCATATTACCGGCTTTTGATTTTGTGAAAGCTCAGTATATTTCACTGTGATTATGCCTGAACAGGCATGATGATTGCTGCGATAATATATGCCAGAACACCGCTGCCTCCTGCAAATCCAAAAAGCACCCAAGCCAATCTTACAATCGTAGGATCTACATTGATGTAATCCGCAACACCTGCACATACTCCACAAATCATCTTATTTGAATTTGATCTCATTAACTTTTTCTGTTCCATAATATAACCTCCTTTAATTTTTACCATCTACTTATAATAATACAACCTTTTTACTGAAAATCAACTGTAATATTTCCGACACTGCAGTCAAGTTTGAAGGTACCCTTTGTTCCGTCATTCGTTATCTTCTGATCTGAAATGCCCTTAAAATGATCATCTCCTATGTTGATACTGCCGACACCGGATTCAATATCATAGGAATAATCATCCTCATCGCCATCCAGCCTTAGTTCGACGCTGCCGACACCACAGGTGATATCATTATTCCCTGTTATCGTCCCTTCTATGAATATATTACCGAGACCGCAATCAATAGAAACATCATTTGCCTGAAGTTCATTCAATTCAATGACTCCGGCACCTACCTCATAAAATGATTCATCGCTGATCGAAGCATGATCGATTACCAATCGCCCTGCTGAAACCGCAAAATCAGCTTTAGATGCTATTACCTCTTCAATCATGACATCCCCTGCTCCGATACCGAGCTTAAAGCTGCCGGCTGTAAAATCATCGGGTATCGTGATCGTAATCTTGGGTTCATCATATTTCCACCATCTCCAGTGACGATAGTCATCAAGGTGAATTTTTGCACCAAAGACACTAAATACATTATCGTTATTTTGCCTGATCATCCATGTTCCGTTCTCTACATAAGCTTCCAGGCTGTTCTCCGGGATATCCTCGGCATCAATCGAAAATGTATCTCCCTGGAGCACTTTAACTTCTGCATACTCAATATCCATATCAACATCAGTAATCCCTGTATAGCTCTCTTGATAGGATACCGTTGGTAGGTCTACGACAGAACCACCGGATGCCACTACAATGATGATTAGTATTATTCCAAAACCCATGGCAACCAATGCTATGCCAAGCCATATTTTTGTAAATGTTTTCATGCCATCACACTCCTATTCTTAAAAGGCAGCCTGCACAAATTCACAATACCTCTGCATAAAGCAGGCAGTAATTTAGTACAAATAGCGCCGCTCAGCATAGTGAACAGCATACCGAGTCCTAAGACAATCAGACCGCTGCCGATCATCGCAAAGCCGATCAATGGCGCACTCAACTGAATGAGTCCTGAGATAAATAGTACAATACCACCAATGATCATCCCGATCCCTGCTGCGCCAAATCCGACGATTAATCCGAACAGTGTAGCGATCAAACCAATCGCAATACCAAAAGCTGCACTAAGCAGCGGTAAGCCTACCGGGATAAAGAAGATGCAAAGGAGGATAATCAGTGCAACATTATCATTATTCTTTCTCTGCTTCGTCTGATCGTAGTTACCTGCACCCTGGTTGCTTCCTTGTCCTGCTGACCGGTATGTATTCCGGTTCGTACCCTGTCCTGAAGCACTCTCCTGTGCGTTCTGCTCTTTGTCCATTGTCTTCGGATCTGCTACAACGAATTGCTCCCTGCTGTTTGCTGATTCCTGATATCCGTTCTCTGTAAATATCCCCTTCTGTGCATACTCTGCCGCACTGGAGACCAAATCTGCCTTTATAATATCAGCCACCTTTTTCGGTGAACCTAATTCTGCAATGATTCTATCTTCTTGATCTTCCCCTGCATCTTCAAAATAACCACTATAATATTTGAGAGCCTCTTCACGTTCTTCCAAAGGGATATCCAACAATAAGCTTTCGAGTTCCTTCATGAATTCTAGCTTTGTCATCTATTTCACTCCTTCAAATATAATATTTATTTTTCTGTAATAATTCTCCCACTCTTCTTTATAAAGCCTAAGCTGTACCATTCCTTTGTCAGTAATTTTATAGTATCTTCGATTTCTTCCACCAAACTCCAAGTCATATACTTCCAGGCAATCTTCCTTCTGCAACCTGCGCAGAACCGGATATAGTGTGGATTCCGATATTTCAATAGCCACTCGAACATCCTGTGTGATCTTATATCCATATGTTCCGTCCGGTTCCTTTGATACTACTGCCAGTACAATCGCATCCAGAAGCGCTGAACCGGTGTTAAATACCATAGTCTTCACTCCTTTCCGAGTTTATATTGAAAACAATATTGTTCGATTGACAATACTATACATCATATAATATTGTATGTCAACACAATATTATAAATTCTATAAAAATATTTTTATTTATTTAATAGATAAGCCTCCTATCAAATATAACGATTATCTCAGGATATTTCTTCAATGATATACTCAACTGAATCAAAAACTCCGGTATATGATCTTCTATTATCATATACCGGAGCCCTCATTATTACATTAGAACAGGATTAAGTTATCCTTATGTTATGCTTTCGGCAGGGTAACGTTAAAAATGGACCCTTCGCCAAGCTTGCTGCGGACGAATACCCTTCCCCCGTGAGCTTCTACGATGGATTTCACAATGGTAAGTCCGATCCCTGTACCTCCTGTCATACGGTTACGTGATTTATCCGCACGATAAAATCGTTCAAAAATATAGGGAAGCTCTTCCTCTGCGATACCGATTCCGTTGTCGCGAATACTGAAGCCTGCGCTGCTCCTGGTCTCGAAGAGCTCGAAGACTATACTGCAGCCCTCTGGGGAATATTTAATGGCATTGCTCAACAGGTTAATCACAACCTGCTTTAGCCTGCCCTCGTCAGCCATAAGCGCCGGATGAGCTCCCTGAATCTCAACCTGTAGGTTTTTGCTTTGTATCTCCAATGCAAAGCTGGCTGTCACCTGCTCCACCAAGGGATACAATTCCAACGGCTGCCGATCCAGCTTCAGAATTCCTACCTCCAGCTTGGCAAGACTCTCCAGATCTCCTACCAGTCGTCCAATTCTTTCCACCTCATCATAACAGCTTTGCAGTCGTTCCTTATCCGGTTCCCACAACCCATCTGCCATGGCCTCAAGATAAGATTGCAGGATGGTGATGGGAGTCCTCAGTTCATGGGCCACATCCTCGGTCAACTGTTTTCGAAGCTTCTCCAAGGTTTCAAGAGAAGTGGCTAGGTGATTGATGGAGCCCACCAGAAGTTCCAGCTCCTTTGTGTCGGATTTCTCTTGAATACGTACTCCGTAATTACCATCCGATATCTGTTTTGCTGCCTCCACGGTCTTAAGAACAGGGCTGCTGATTCTTCTTGCAAGCATGGTTCCGACCAGGAATGAAATCAGTAATGAGACAGCTCCAACTGAAAACAGGATAACGTTTAAGGATCTTAGAAATGTAAAATCATTCTCGTTCAAGAAAAAGGGGCCAAAATAGCTGATACTGACACTTCCGATTGTCGTTCCGTCCTGCTGCAACGGGTAGGTTACGGAAGTAAAATCACCATCCAGCTGAGGGTATTGAATTCTCATTCTTTGAGAAATCTCACCCATGATCTGGTTGCACAGATTCATATCGTGAGCCTGGGCATCCCACAGCACCTTGTTCTCCTGATTAAAGATCTTCAGAATATAGCCTTCATATAGAGAGGACATACCAATCGCATGGATATAATCCAAATTCCATTCTCCGTTCATCGACGTGTATTGCTGTCCGATGCTGGTCGTAATGACCTCTGTCTTCAATTCCTGCTGCCGACTGATATAATTGGTAAATTGTCGGTTGATAAAATAATTAGCCAGCACACTGATGATGGCAATCGTAAGTAATACAATCATCAGGATGGACATTGATAATCTTGATTTCAGGCTGCGCATCTGTCACTCACCTCCGAATTTATAGCCCACCCCATGAATTGTCTTAATATATTTAGGCTCCCTCGGATCGGACTCGATTTTTTGGCGAAGGTTCTTAATATGGCTGTCAATGGCTCTGTCAAACCCTTCAAACTCATCCCCAAGTGCTGATGCGATCAGCTCCTCCCTGGTAAACACCTTATTGGGATACTTGGCCAGTGTGGTCAATATTTTGTATTCGTTTGGAGTCAACCTGACTTCTACAGAATTCTTTGTTACACTCCGGTATTCCAAGTCAATTACCAATTCTCCGTCCCGGAAGGATTTCTTGCCCTGCATGACCGGAAGATCATCCACCGACCTTCTGAGAACCGCTTCAATTCTTGCATATAAAGCCTTCAGACTAAAGGGCTTCGTAATATAATCATCTGCACCGATACCCAATCCCTTCAAAAGATCTGATTCCTCTGACTTAGCTGTCAGCATAATGATCGGTACCTTGGATTTTCGGCGGATTATCTGGCAGACCTCTTCTCCCGGCAGTTCCGGAAGCATAAGATCCAATAAAATCAGTGAGATAGTTTCTCTTTCGAAGACCTCAATAGCCTTTTTCCCATCAGGTGCCGTAAGCACAGTAAAGCCCTTACTTTCCAGGAAGGACTTTACTACAGACACGATTTTTTCTTCATCTTCTACAATAAGTATTTTAATCAATGGCATGTTCTCCCCATAGATACGCAAGATACTTCGCCAAGCAGCTTGCACGCAGTTGCAGGCACAAATCCGACTAGCTTTCTACATCAAAGGGTTTCAGGAATTTATCCACCTCTATCTTATTTCCGCTTTCATCCATCGTCTCAACCTTTGCAAATACCCATCCCTCCACTTTCTCCGGGTTTACCCCGGCATCAATAAAGGGTTGTGGATTCAGGACGAAAACGATATCCTTATCATTGGTTTTCATATCCTTTGCCCATTCAAACATATTTCCATTATCCATCTTTATGCCGTAATGGTCAAGTGCCGCATGGTAAGATATTGTGTCCCTATAATGATCAACAAGTTTTTTATAGGTATCAAGTGGTGATGCCGTTCCGACATAAGTGAATTTATCATCTCCCAGGGAAGCACCAACAATAATCTGATTATCTACGAACATACCCGCGGGTAGCTTTGCAGGGTCCAGACCTGCATCCAGAAACGGCTGGGCATCAGCAACAAGTCTGACATCATAGTCTGTTGTCTCACTAAAATCCTTGGACCATTCGAAGCTTGCCGAATCATCAAGTGCTGCCAAGCTCCATCCATCGAATTTTTCCTCAGTGCTTACCTGCTCGGTAATTGCCGAAAGGACCGCCTCAAAGGATTTTACAGACTGATCTCCTATTACATCAAGTTTATTGCAGGCAGTCAGTCCCACCATTAACATTATCATAGATACTGCTAATACTAATCGCTTCATATCATCAACTCCTATCTTTTATTTTATCGGTATGCACGAAAACCTTTCAATCTGAGCGCATTGCTGACTACGGATACGGAGCTGAATGCCATCGCAGCAGCAGCAAAAATCGGATTAAGAAGCGGACCTCCAAAAAGGTACAGGATGCCTGCTGCTATCGGAATGCCCGCCACATTGTATCCAAAGGCCCAGAATAAATTCTGTTTGATATTTCTTATTGTACTCTTACTTAGATGGATAGCTGTCGGAACATCCATCAGATCGCTTCTCATCAGAACGATATCTGCGGACTCCATTGCCACATCCGTTCCTGATCCGATTGCAATACCGATGTCCGCCTGTACTAATGCAGGAGCATCATTGATTCCGTCTCCGACCATACTAACCTTTTTACCCTCGGCCTGAAGTTTCTTCACTTCATTAGATTTATCCTGTGGAAGAACCTCAGCCAATACTCTGTCAATACCTACCTGCTTTGCGATTGCTTCTGCAGTCATTCTGTTGTCACCGGTGATCATCGCCACCTCTATCCCCATGGATTGAAGCTTCTTGATGGCTTTTGCACTGCTTTCTTTGACAACATCGGCAACAGCTATGATACCGGAAAGTCTTCCGTTCATGGCAACGTACATCGGTGTCTTCCCTTCTGTAGCGAGCTGATCGGACATTTCCTTCAGCTCATTCAGGGAGATATTTCTTTGATCCATTAATTTTTTGTTGCCAATCAAAAGCTGCAGCTTATCAATCGTAACCTCAATTCCCTGTCCGGGTATTGCCTGGAATGCTTCCACCGGGAGCAGCTCCAGTCCCTCTTTTTCCGTTCCTCTGACAATTGCTTCACCCAAAGGATGTTCTGAACCCTTTTCACCCGAAGCGGCAAGCCTTAGGAGTCTTTCCCGGGTAATTCCCTCGGTCGTAATGACATCTGTAACCTCCGGTTTCCCTTCCGTAATCGTACCTGTCTTATCGAAAACAATCGTATTCAGTTTATATGCTGTCTCGAGAGCTTCTCCACTCTTGATCAGGATACCGTTCTCTGCACCCTTTCCGGTACCGACCATGATTGCGGTAGGAGTGGCAAGACCAAGTGCACAGGGGCATGCGATTACTATGACTGAGATGAATATCGTTAGTGAAAACTCCAGGGATTGACCTGATAAAAACCATGCAAAGAAGGAAATCAATGCAATGGCACAAACCACCGGTACGAAGTATCCGGACACGGTATCCGCAAGCTTTGCAATCGGTGCCTTGGAACCCTGAGCATCCTCCACAAGTTTGATAATCTGTGCCAAAGCAGTATCAGCTCCAACCTTCGTAGCTTTGAATTTGATCATGCCATTCTTGTTGATACTGGCGGCATAGACCTTGTCTCCGATCTTCTTATCCACTGGCATGCTTTCTCCGGTCAGCATGGCCTCATCAATTGAAGTATTACCCTCTAATACGACACCGTCCACCGGTATCTTCTCTCCGGGCTTGACAAGAAGCATGTCTCCGATTTCCACTTCGTCAATCGGAATCTCTTTTTCCACGCCATCCTGTATAATGATTGCTGTCTTGGGGGCCAAGCCCATCAGCTTTTTGATTGCTTCAGAGGTCTTTCCCTTGGATACGGCTTCTAAGGATTTGCCCAATAAGATCAGGGTAATGATTACACCTGCAGTCTCAAAGTACAGGTGCTCCACTGCTGCAAAGTTCCCTGCTGTAATCTGCCAGGTGTTATAGACACTGTACAGAAAGGCTGCCGAGGTACCGATTGCCACCAGGGAATCCATATTGGGGCTTCGTTGAATCAAAGCTTTAAAACCAACAGTATAGAAACGGTTTCCTGCAATCATTATCGGAACAACAAGAATAATTTCCAATAAAGCATACCGCAGTGGATACATCATGGGGCTGATACTTTTCGGAAAAGGAAACGGCCACCAGGAGAGCATCGGAACCATTGCTATATATAGTAACGGAAGCCCGAATGCGACTGAGATGATGAATTTCGTCCAAAGTGTCTTTATTTCCTTTTCCTTACGCCGCTTATCCTCATCCACGGCGTTACTGTCAGAGGCCAGTGCCTGATATCCTGTCTTTACAACACAGTCTTTAATATCGGAAAGCCTGATTATCTGGGGATCATATTCAAAGGTCGCCTTCTCTGTAGCAAGATTAACAGAGACACTGCTAATTCCCTCCAGTTTTGCGATCGCCTTCTCTACTCTTTGTGAGCAGGCTGCACAGGTCATTCCTCCAATCTTTATTGTTTCTTTTTTCATTATATATTCTCAACCTTTCCTAAAGTTTTTGCAGATACTTATTTCCAGTTCTTAAATATTACTGTTGCTTTGCTAAGAAAATCCTTTGATATTGTGATAGTCTCGTCATTCACTGTCTTATATTCAGGAGTGATCGCTACAGGATTACATCCTCCCTTTGTTACCTCCACATCATCCATATGAAATCTGTTCCCACAGTTTTGACAGATCAGCTGATCACCTTCTACCTCATAATATCCTTTCCCTGAGCTGTAGCATACCTGGCAGGTGTTGAACGCTGTTCGAAGAGTACCGTCCGATGCTTTTACTGCAATTACCTCCAGATCAACTCCATCGATGGTTGCAGGATAAAAGGAAGGTGTTTCCGTCACACTGGCTACAGGTATGACAATATCATTATCAATTACCTTGGTGATTTCATTGGAAGCAGTCTTACCAGACTCCTTTTTTGGGGTAATATTCAGGATCAATGCTACCGCTGCTACGACAAGGACTGCTACGATAATAAGTATTTTAGAGTTTTGATTGGTTTTTTTATTCATGATTGATTTTCCTTTCCTTCCACAGCTATATTTGCTTTGATATGGTTGAATTTATATCTTGATTAAAGTGTTACTGACAGCAGGGACAACCTGCCGTACCTCCACCCAGGATCGGAGCCTGTGCGGCACCGGAGCTACTATCTGCGAGGGTACTGTCGTCGATGCTGCTTAAGTCGTCCACCACAGTAATCCTACTACGGATCATTCCCATCCAACAGCTATAAGGAACGGTTCCGCTCTCCTCAGGTGTGAATTCGATGATATTGTCTCCTATCGCAAGGTCCTTCTGTAGATTGTACTTCGGTATGATAATACTGTTATTACAGCCGTTGATATCACCCTCCTGCGCCTGGATGATCCATTTGGTCGGAATGCCTTTCTGTACGATAATCGGTTCATACCTTCCGGATTCCAGTCCGGTAGTCACGACCTGTATACCATTCTCGATCTTTGCGATATTCGCTTCTTTACTATCTGCCGTTCCTGTTAATGACGGCATGGTAGGAATAGCAAAGCCGGAAAGTCCAATCCCATTCTGAAGCATGAACACCCCAAGAAATACAACCAAAACCGCACTGACCGTCATCATTTTACTCGTATATTTCTTATTAAGAAGAGACCCCAGTGCCCCAAATAAGAACATTAACGGCACAGTTCCGATACTAAAGAGAAACATGGAGATTGCACCCTTCACCGGACTTCCTGTGGATAACGCATATAACTGCATTGCCTGCAGGGGTCCACAGGGCATCAATCCATTCAGTAAACCGATATAAAGAGGGCTGTTACTTTGCCCACGCAGCGGACTCAGCTTTTTCACAAGGATCTTAGGCATCCTCGGATTCAGTCTGCGAAGCCAGGGGAAGATATTCAACATGTTCAACCCCATAATGATCATAAAGATTCCCGCCAGAAGCTGTACCGCACCTTTCATGGGCCCGGAGAAGCTGACTACAGACCCGATCGCACCGACAATACCTCCGATTACCGTGTACGAAATCACCCTGCCCAGATTATATAAGAGACTGGGCCGTATTGCCGAAAAACCACCCGGCTGAGCGTTTCCGGTATTCTTCGGCGACACCGTCTGAGAGAGGCAGATACCTCCACACATCGCCACACAATGCACCGAAGTCAGCACACCGATTAAAAACAGCATCCCATAGCCCATGCCCGCCTTCGCAACCGGGAAGTTTCTGATGATGTTGAATACCCCAAAATGATTCGCCAACAGATAGAGTGCAAACAGTATAATGAGGGCTGACGTGATATTCGTCAGTTTAGAGTCTTGAACCTTCCTCGAAACATTATTATCCTGGTGGCTGTTCTTCCCATCCCTGTTCCTGTTTTCGTTCCATGGCTCAGCGTGGTAATCATGCTGCTCCAGCAGTAAAATCATCTCTTCCGGTTGAATAAAGGCTTCGTCATAGGTTATCTTTACCATCCCCTTAGAATAACTGGCTTCCACACCCAGTACACCATCCGCCTTAGATAATTCCTTTTCAATAATATTCTCACAATTGACACAGGTCATATTCTTAACTGATAGTGTTATTGTCTTAATTGAAGACATCTGAATTCTCCTCTCCCTGTGTGAAGCCCTCCTGACAGGGCCCGGCTCCCGCTTCACACAAACTTTTCTTCTTGGTTCTATTCCCTTACTTCTTGTATTCTATCAAGTGATTATGAAGATTTTATGGAGAAAATGAAAAAAGGACGATTCTTCCAAACATCCTAAATGAAGCTTTTATCATATAGAATGCACTTCCCAATACGATAAATGGCTGATATAAAATCCCGGTTTACTGGTTATGTAACCTTGGATTCTATATCAGCCATTGTTATGATTGATTCAATTATTCTATTATATTTTACCAGATACCCTGAGCCAGCATTGCGGTAGCAACCTTCTCAAAGCCTGCGATATTGGCACCTACAACATAATTGCCTTCAGCATTGTATCTCTTTGCTGCATCATCCATGCTATGGAAGATATTCACCATGATCTGCTTTAATTTTGCATCAACCTCTTCAAAGGTCCAGCTTAATCTTTCGCTGTTCTGAGTCATCTCTAATGCAGAGGTAGCTACACCGCCTGCATTGGCAGCCTTACCGGGAGCAAAGAGTACCTTATTAACCAACAGATATTCAGTAGCTTCCAAAGTTGTAGGCATATTAGCGCCCTCAGCTACTGCGAAGCAGCCGTTTGCTACAAGAGCCTTGGCATCGTCGATCAGAAGTTCATTCTGAGTAGCGCAGGGAAGAGCTATATCACACTTCACGGTCCATACACCTCTGCCCTCATGATATTCTGAATTCGGTCTGTATTTCTTGTATTCGGTTAATCTTGCACGCTGAACTTCCTTAATCTGCTGAAGTGCAGCTACATCGATACCGTCCGGATCATAAACCCAACCGTTGCTGTCACTACAGGTAACACACTTTGCACCTAACTGATGTGCTTTCTGGATCGCATAGATTGCTACATTACCGGAGCCGGATACGGTACAGATCTTACCCTTGATATCCTTACCATTGCACTTTAACATCTCTTCCACTAAGTATAATAAACCATAACCGGTTGCTTCTGTTCTTGCCAAAGAACCGCCATAGGTTAATCCCTTACCGGTTAACACACCCTCATAGGTTCCCTTAATCTTCTTGAACTGTCCGTACATGTAACCAATTTCTCTTCCGCCTGTACCGATATCTCCTGCAGGTACATCCACATCAGCACCGATGTATTTGTAAAGCTCCGTGATGAAGCTGGTGCAGAAGGCTAGTACTTCTCTGTCTGATTTGCCCTTCGGGTCAAAATCGGAACCACCCTTGCCACCGCCGATCGGGAGTCCTGTTAATGAGTTCTTGAAAATCTGCTCAAAACCTAAGAATTTAATAATACCTAAATTTACTGAAGGATGTAAGCGTAAGCCACCCTTGTAAGGTCCAATTGCATTGTTAAACTGAACTCGGTAACCAGTGTTAACCTGTACCTTGCCGCTATCATCTACCCACGGAACTCTGAACTTAATCTGTCTGTCGGGCTCAACAAGTCTCTCAAGAAGTGCTTCTTTTCTGAATTTCTCCTCGTTTGCATCAACAACTGTTCTTAAGGATTCCAGTACTTCCTTAACAGCCTGATGAAACTCGGGTTCTGCGGGGTTTTTCTTAACCACCAATTCAATTACCTCATCAACGTATCCCATATAAATTTAATCTCCTTTGATTAAAATTACAAAAAAAAGGCGCATAAAAATAAACAAATGCGCCTTTGTATTTGCTTTTTTCATTATATCCACTTTTCCACTTTAATTCAATAGAATATTTTCGAATAAATAATTTTAGTTATAGTATTTTTGCATGACTGTCATACCACTGGGTTATACTATACAGATTTCAGATAAAATACCCCTTTGGCAGTACAAGCATCATTTCTTCCAATACTATTTTGCTTATCCTCGGAAAAAAGTATTCATTTCTTTTCCAATATGTTATAATTCTAGATTGTAACAGGAAATTATACCATTACCCCCTTATTGATAGGTTAGATAAAGGAGATTTAATATATCATGGCTTTTGACGGAATCGTTATCGCTAATATCATACACGAACTACGGACTGTACTCTTGAATGGCAGGATTAATAAAATAGCTCAGCCTGAGAAGGACGAACTGATCCTGACGATCAAGGCACAGGAAAAGGAACAATATAAGCTGCTGCTTTCTGCGGGGGCCGGACTTCCTTTGATTTATCTCACGGAAAACACGAAACCCAGTCCGCTGACCGCTCCTAATTTCTGTATGTTGCTTCGTAAGCACCTAAACGGTGCAAGAATCATTGATATCTCCCAGCCAGGCTTGGAGAGAATCGTTAATTTTAAGCTGGAGCACTTAAACGAAATGGGTGACCTCTGCACTAAGTACCTCATTATTGAATTAATGGGGAAGCATAGTAATATCATTTTCTGCGACGATAATATGGTCATTCTGGACAGTATCAAAAGAATCAATCAGTTTGTTAGCTCGATACGTGAGGTGCTTCCCGGAAGGAATTACTTCATTCCACAGACGACTGATAAGCTTGATCCACTTACTGTTACCTATGAGGAGTTCACCGCCTCGGTGTTAAAGAAGTCCATGCCCATCGGAAAGGCTTTATACAGCAGTCTGACCGGTATCAGTCCGCTGATAGCAAATGAAATCTGCTGCAGGGCTTCTGTCGATGCCGGAGATTATCCCGAAGCCTTCAGTCCGGATGTCGGGCTGCATCTGTTCAAAACCTTTGAAAGGCTGATGGAAGATGTGAAAAGTGCTGCCTTCCAACCGAATATCGTGTCAAAAGACAGTGTTCCGGTAGAGTTCTCCAGTCTCGAACTCACATGCTATAAGGATCATGAGGTACAGACCTTTGAAAGTATCTCTGCTCTCTTAGAAGCCTTCTATGCTACCAAGAACTCAGTTGCCCGGATTCGCCAGAAATCAGCCGATTTAAGAAAGATCGTATCCAACGCCATAGACCGAGCCGCAAAAAAATACGATCTGCAGTCTAAGCAGCTACAGGATACAGAGAAACGTGATAAGTTCAAGATATACGGAGAATTGATTACAGCTTACGGTTATGAGCTGGAGCCCGGCGCAAAGGTTCTGAACGCATTGAATTATTATGATAATAAGGAAATCAGCATTCCTTTAGATCCGACCATCTCTCCGATGGAGAATGCGAAGCAATATTTTGAAAAATACAGTAAGCTGAAACGTACCTATGATGCTCTCACCATGCAGCTTGCTGAGACCAAAGAAGAAATGGAGCATCTTGAATCCATCCGGACTTCACTGGATATTGCCCTGGAAGAAGCCGATCTGGCTGCACTGAAGCAGGAGCTTACAGAGTACGGTTATATCAAAAGACGTTTCACCAGCGGTAACAAAAAGCTGGAGAAGAAGGCAGCTGCCAAGAAGACTGCCACAAAGAGTAAGCCTTTCCATTATATTTCCTCAGACGGTTATCATATGTATGTAGGAAAGAATAATTTTCAGAATGACGAACTTACCTTCCAGTTTGCCGAGGGTGGTGATTGGTGGTTTCATGCCAAGAAGATTGCCGGATCCCATGTCATAGTAAAATGCGGCGGGGCAGAGCTTCCTGACCGTACCTTTGAAGAAGCCGCCAGACTGGCAGCTTACTACTCCGGCGGGAGGGACGCGGACAAGGTGGAAATTGACTATACACTGAAAAAGAATGTGAAAAAACCTGCAGGAGGGAAACCCGGCTTCGTTGTATACTATACCAACTATTCCATGGTATCATCAACAGATATCTCAGGGCTTGTGCAGATAGAATAATTCATATATTAAGCCAAAGGACAAGGAGGACCGCAAATGATTATCGGAGATTATCACGTCCATTCAGACTTTTCAGGAGATTCACAGGCTTCGATGGAGTCCATGATTGAAAGAGCAATCGATCTGGGCCTGAAAAGGATATGCTTTACAGATCATATGGATTATGATTATCCCCATAATGGGGATATCAGTTTTGAATTCGATCCCAAACCCTATGTACAGAAGCTTCTGTTGATGAAAGAGCAATATCAGAACCGCATCGAGGTTCTGACCGGAATAGAGCTCGGCCTGCAGCCCCAGGTGACAGAACCTATCCGGAAGCTGATGAAGGAGTATTCCTTTGATTTTGTGATTGGGTCTACTCATGTCGTAGATTATGTAGACCCTTACATTCCTGTGTTTTGGGAGAATAGGACTAAGGAAGATGGGATCCGCGATTATTTCCGTTCAATCATCGATAATTGCAAAAGCTTCCATGAATATTTTCATGTCTATGGTCATCTGGATTATATCATCCGTTATGTTCCCACAGCAGACGGGAAAAAGGCGGACTACTTCTATGAGGAATATCAGGAGCTTATTGATGAAGCGCTTCGTACCATATTGGAATACCAAAAGGGGCTTGAGGTCAATACCGCAGGTCTGAAATACGGATTAGGCTATGCTCATCCCAAGGCAGCCGTACTGAAACGTTACCTGGAGCTTGGCGGTGAGCTGATTACCATCGGTTCGGATGCACACAAACCGGAGCACCTGTGTTACGATTTTCAGCTGATGCCGGATTATCTAAAGAGCTTAGGCTTCAAATATTATGCTACCTTCCGGGACGGTAAGCCGATCTACGAGAAATTATAGAATAAAGGACGTATCGTACACAACATCATTGTTCACTACGATACGTCCTTTATTTTTAAGAAGTTTCAATGGGCTTTATATACAAAATTCAACTTATAATCTATTAATAGGTTGAGGCATTCCTTATTTCAGGATTGTTCCGCCTCCGACTACATAATCCCCTTGATAGAAAACGACTGCTTGTCCGGGGGTTATGGCACGTTGCGGTTCCTCAAAGATACAGACAAGCTCATCCTGAGCTGTTCTTTTGATACGGCAGGGAGCACCCTGATGGCTGTATCTGATTTTTGCTTCTACAGAAAGCTCATCGTCCAGGTCCTCAATTGCCATAAAATTCAGCCGATTTGCTGTCAGGCGGTCAGAGAAGACATCATTCCCTGTACCCAGTACGACTTCATTCGTCTCAGGCCGAAGTTCCACTACGAATACGGGTTGTCCCATCGCTATTCCGAGACCCTTCCGCTGTCCTACTGTATAATGAATCAATCCCCTGTGTCTTCCAAGGATTTCTCCTGCTGTATTCACATAATTACCCGGCTGTAAACCGTTATAGCTGCTCTGGTTGGATTGATCACCGACCTCAGTCAGTTCCTTTTCCTGCAGATATTCCGTGATAAAGCCTGCATAATCCTTGTCCGGTACGAAGCAAATTTCCTGACTGTCAGGCTTATTAGCCACCGGAAGCTTCAACTCTCTGGCAAGGTCACGGATCTCCTCCTTTGAATATGCACCAACCGGCATTAAGGTATGTGCCAGCTGATACTGCGACAGGTTATATAATGCATAGGTCTGATCCTTAGCTCTGGTCACGGACTTCTTAATGGAATATCTTCCATTAGGAAGCTTTTCAATTCCTGCATAATGTCCTGTAGCGATATAGGATGCTCCGATATCAAGGGATCTCTTCAACAATGCTTCCCACTTTACATACCGATTGCAGGCGATACAGGGATTCGGTGTCCTTGCCTGAAGGTATTCGGCGACAAAGTAATCAATTACATTCTCTCTGAAATCCTTCTTAAAGTTCATCACATAATACGGAATATCCAGAGCGGAGGCAACTCTTCTGGCATCTTCTACAGCACTTAAGCCGCAGCAACCGCCTTTTTCCTCCATGGAACATACATCCTCGTCCTGCCAGATCTGCATGGTGACACCAATCACATCATATCCCTGCTTTTTCAAAAGGTATGCCGCCACAGAGGAGTCAACTCCTCCCGACATGCCTACGACAACTTTCTCCATGCCATCCTCCATATGATAAATGCAATAATTCGGTCCGATATTAATATTCGGTTTCTTCTTCCCCTTCATGGATATCAGACTTCGGTTTTTCCAAACCTTCGATTACAATACCCTTCTTCTCTGCATAATCCCAGAGTGCTGCATGAATTGCTTCTTCTGCCAGCAGAGAACAATGTACCTTCACCGGGGGCAGACCGTCCAAGGCTTCCATAACCGCCTTATTGGTGATCTGTAAAGCTTCGCTTACAGTCTTTCCCTTGACAAGTTCTGTTGCCATACTGCTGGTGGCAACTGCAGCTCCGCAGCCAAAGGTCTTGAATTTAACATCATTTATGATACCGCTGTCATCGATATCAAGATAAATACGCATAATGTCTCCACACTTAGCATTACCTACTGTACCGACACCGCTGGCATTCTCTATCTCTCCCACATTCCTGGGGTTAGTGAAATGGTCCATAACTTTCTCTGTATACATATGCTTTCCTCCAATTTTTCGTAAATTATCTATTCGGTATTCTCTAGTAACTAAACTGTTATCTTTTTCTCATAAAATCCTCATACAATGGTGACATCTTCCTGAGCTTTTCAACAATTTCCTTGATTTTGTCCACTGTATAATTGATTTCCTCTTCCGTGATCTCATCATTTAATGAGAGTCTCAAGGAACCATGTGCAATCTCATGAGGAAGGCCGATGGCCAACAACACATGGGAGGGATCCAATGACCCTGAAGTACATGCGGATCCGCTGGAGCCGCAGATATTATTCATATCAAGCATGATTAAAAGTGATTCGCCCTCTATGAACTGAAAACTGAAATTGGCATTGTTAGGCAACCTTCTTACCTTATCACCGTTCACCCGTACAAATGGGATTTCTTCCAGTACACGCTTCATGAGTAAATCACGCAGCTTTTTCTCTTTCTCGGTGCGTTCTTCTATCGTAGCCTGTGCAATCTCTACTGCCTTTCCAAACCCAACAATTCCAGGTACATTCTCTGTTCCGGCACGTCTCTGCCGTTCCTGAGCACCGCCATGGATGAAGGACCTGATCTTTACACCCTTTCTGATATAAAGTAAACCAATTCCCTTCGGTCCGTTCAGCTTGTGTGCGCTTGCACTCAGCATGTCAATATTCATCTCATTGACATCAATAGGGATCTGGCAAAAGGCCTGTACTGCATCCGTATGGAATAAGATATTATGCTTCTTAGCTATTGCCCCGATCTCTTTGATTGGCTGAATTGTACCAATCTCATTATTCGCAAACATCACTGAGATCAGTACAGTTGTCGGGCGGATTGCCTTCTCCAGCTGATCCAGCTTGATGATACCATTTTCATCTACATCCACATAAGTTACCTCAGCACCATGCTTCTCAAGGTATTCGCAGGTATGCAGTATCGCATGATGTTCGATTTTAGATGTGATAATATGATTTCCCTTTGAGGCATAAGCATCTATGACCCCCTTCAAAGCCCAGTTATCAGCCTCTGATCCGCTGCCGGTAAAATAAATCTCATTATTCTCTGCACCAAGTACTTTTGCGATCGTACTCCTGGCTTCATCAACTGCCTTCTTATTCTGAGTGGCAAATTCATACACACTGGAAGGATTTCCATATAACTCATTAAAGTATGGAAGCATTGCCTCCACTACTTCAGGTCTGGTCTTGGTAGTAGCCGCATTATCTAAATATATCTTCTTCTCCATGTTGTCGTCTCCTAATATTTTATTTACCACATGACTGTTTCGTTTTCGTATCTGTGGTGTTTGTTCCCGTCTGTACTTTTTTACTTTCATTTACCAGTTCTGAAAGCTTTATCCCATCTACAGCCTCATTTATACTATCACTAATACGCTTCCAGACATATTTTGTTACACAAGAATCGGAGTGGTTACATATACTGTCGCTATTGACCTCCGAACAGTCCACCGGATTTAAGTCTCCCTCCAGTGCCCGAAGAATATCGCCGACCGATAATTCATCCGCAGATCTGGCCAGCATATAGCCACCCTGTGCCCCTCGGATACCGGTTACGATACCGGCTTTTTTCAGCTTCGCTATCAACTGCTCCAAATAGTTCATTGATATCTGCTGACGTTCTGCGATCTGGCTTAAAGCAACCGCTTCCTCATCTGCATGTACTGCAAGATCCAGTACTGCTCTAAGACCATATCTGCCTTTGGTAGACAGCTTCATATCCTTCACCTCATCTTACCGCCATGAAAATCATGACTAATTTCTTCGTATTACTTATGTACCGATATTACCCTCACTATTGTTACCAATTCCTAGTGTTTTAATTCCTATTAATTTAATTCCTATTAAATTACTTGGTTATCAGCATAGCACTTTGTATTATTTCTGTCAATCCTATTTATATCATTTTTTTCTATTTATTTCTGTGATAACAGTCACAGCTTATGATAAAAATCATCGAATCCTTCTTCTTCCTTTGTAAATGCTTGTAACATAACTTTGCTCTTTTCAAAATATATATACATAGAAAAGCATTAGGAAGGAACCCGGTTATGAATCACAGTGAATTGACTTCTGCGCAGGCAAGAAAGATGAAGCGGAGCAACATTCTCAGAGGGACTATCATTCTGACGATTGCAGGCTTCATAACAAGATTTATCGGCTTCTTCTACCGTATCTTTCTGTCCAATACCATGGGTGCTGAGCTGATGGGCATCTACCAACTGATCTTTCCGGTCTACGGAATATGCTTTACGATCTATGCAACCGGAATTCAGACCTCTATCTCACAAATGGTTGCAGCAGAGCTGGGACGTGGAAATAAGAAAAATGTCAAGAAAATACTCAGTGTTGGACTACTCCTGTCCGTCTCACTGGCCGTCCTTTTGTCCCTCCTTCTTTATCTAAAGGCGGACTTGGTTGCCAGTCGTTTTTTACTTGAAAAGAGGAGTGTGGATTCACTGAGAATATTGGCGGCAGCTTTTCCCTTCTGCGGCATCACTGCCTGTATCAACGGCTACTACTATGGTTTGAAAAAAGCCGGAGTACCTGCTGTCACACAGCTGTTGGAACAGGTCATCCGTGTTATTTTTGTGTATATTCTGGCTATTTATGCAGGTAACGGTGACGGCAGGGTAACCTGTGAGCTTGCTGTCATAGGCCTAGTCATCGGAGAGATTGCTTCCTGTATCTATAATTCAGTATCCCTCTGTGTCACCTCACCTCTGGAAAAGCTACCAACAGGTGTGGTGAATCCTTATGCCAAGGAAGACAATCGCAGGCAAATCCTGAGCAACCTGCTGAACCTAAGCGTTCCGCTGTCTGCCAACCGACTTTTACTCAGTATCCTGCATAGTATTGAAGCAATCCTAATCCCTGCAATGCTTCGAAGATCCGGCTTGAGTGTAAAGGATTCATTGGTGATTTACGGAATATTGAACGGCATGTCCATCCCTTTCATCCTATTTCCAACAGCCCTGATTAATGCATTGGCCATACTTGTACTGCCAACCGTATCGGAGGCTCAGGCTATGAACAATGAGAGGCTGATTGAAAAGACTTCTATGATAGCGATAAAATACAGTCTGATCATCGGTATTATCAGTACCGGATTATTCATCCTCTTTGGTCAGGATCTCGGTAATGTTGTGTTTCATAACAAACTGGCCGGAACCTATCTGGTAATCCTGGCCTGGCTCTGCCCATTGATTTACCTGACAACAACTCTAGGTAGTATTATCAACGGCTTGGGGAAAGCCAATATAACTTTCATTAATTCCATAATCAGTTCCGTATGCAAGATAATCCTGATCGCCTTCCTGATCCCGGCACTTGGTATCAATGGATATCTGGTTTCACTTCTGATTGGTCAGTTGATTGTCACCGGACTTGATACCTTTATTGTGCTTAGGAATGTTCATCTTACCATAAGCCTTGGCGACAGCATAATAAAACCTTCCATCGTTGTTGTAATAGCAGGTTATTTTCTGAAGGTAAGCTATGAATACATAAAAAAAATGACGCACATGAACGAAGTAGTATTTCTACTGACCTTCTGTCTTCTGTTATGCGTCATTTGTCTTTGTTTTCTATACGTTACAAGGGCTATCTCCAGAAATGATTTCAGATAGCCGGCTTATAAACCATAAAATCATTCTTGCCCTTTTCCTTTACCTGATATAAAGCCTGATCTGCATTGTAGATCAGTTGCTCATAATGATGTCCCGACTCCGGATAGACTGAGATACCGATACTTGCTGAGATCTTAATGGACTGATCATTGTAATCAAAAACAGTGTCCAAGGCTTCCTTTAACTGTTTTGCATTATTCAGTACCTCATTGATGTTAGTAATATTTCCAACGAATACTACAAACTCATCTCCGCCGATACGTCCAATGATCTCACCCTCATGAAACCGCTCCTTGATACAGCCGATCACATGAATCAGCACCTTATCCCCAAGCAGATGTCCGTAGGTATCATTGATTTTCTTAAAATCATCGAAATCAACAAACATCAAAACATGCAATCCGTTTCTATTACCGGATATGAACTTGTCTATCTTTTTGATTGTGATTTCCTTGTTATACACCCCTGTCAGCGGGTCTCTGGTGGCCTTGTATTCTAAGGCTTCCAACTCCCTCTTCTGGGTGTCTATATTAACCAGCTTACCGATAATCCTAATAGGGTTTTTATCATCATCATAAATCGTCTTTCCTATCAGCTGACACCAGATATACTCATTCATCTTACCCTTGATTCGGAATTCGGCCTCAATGATACTCTTGCCCTGTTTCAGTTCCTCACACAACTCCAGATAAATACCCCAGTCATCAGGATGAATGCTATTCCGTCTTAATTCAGAACAGGAATAAAAATCACAAATAATCGGATTGTATCCGAACAGCTCCCTAAACTTATCCGTGAAGATCATTTCATCCTTTTGTAAATGATATTCAAAGAGTACGTCCTTCGATATCTCTGTAGCTATTCGATACCGTTCCCCTTCCAAAAGAATCAATTCCTGCATCAGCTTCTGCTCGGATATATCTACAAGCACTACTGATAAGGTATGTTTCCCATCCTTCGTCAGAGCTTTATTACCCGTCATCAAAGTATGCAGAACATTACCTGCCTTGGATATCATTCTGGTCTCACATCTGATCACTTCATTCTCCATCTGTTCCTTTAAGGACTCTAGAAAATGAGTGTCCCTTGAATCAATAAAATCGAGTAAAGTGAATTTACTCTCAGCCTTTGCCGAACTCTTGTCATAGCCCAGCATCTCATAAAAGCCCTGGCTTGCATATAGGATCCTGTAATCCTCCAGGTTAAAATGAACCAGCCCGGCCCGGATACTGTTCGTAATCCTCTTTAATTCCAGTGCCGCTTTGGTAACCTTTTTTTCGCTTGCTAAGCGGAAAAGCAAAACTACAACAACCCCAATGACAAGTATGCTTATGACTGCTATCATCATTATCAGTAAAAGTGTAGGCTTGCTTTGTAACGCATTGATCAGTTTCATACAACCTAGTCCCCCAACTAAAAACTGAATTCAAATGTCCAAATTACTTCCACGCCTACTGAACATGATCATAGTATTAAGCCCCTACAATGTACCTTACCGTTTCACAATTGATACAAGATCCTGTTCTATACTTCCCAACCTCACCCGATCAAGACGTGGCGCATCTCTTTCATTTCACCACCAGGTCCCCCTATAAACATAAGAGGTAACCTTGCTCAATATCAGGATACTCCTTACAGTTCATAAGGAGTAACCTGGTAGACGTAATAATTCAACCAGTTTGTATACATAGCGTTCGCATGTGCTCTCCAGACAAGATTCGGCCTTGTACCGGGCTGATCCTCCGGATAATAATTCTTTGGCAGAGCGATATCCAGACCTTTAGCGATATCCCTTTTATATTCCTTATCCAAAGATATTCTGTCATATTCGGGGTGTCCCATCACAAAGATCTGCTTGCCCTCCTTTGCGATGACGATAAATACCCCCGCCTCTTCTGATTCCGCAAGTATCGTCAATTCCTTGCTTTTCTGTATTTCTTCCCTGATAACAGTCGTATACCTGGAATGAGGCGCATAGAATACATCGTCAAAGCCCCGTACGAACGGTACTTTTCTTTCCATGACCCGATGTTCAAAGATACCAAACATTTTTTGATCCAAGGAGCTTTTCTTCACTCCATAATGATAATAGAGTCCTGCCATTGCTCCCCAGCAGATATGTAGCGTTGAAGTGACATTGGTTGTTGACCACTTCATGATACGCACTAGCTCATCCCAATAGGTCACCTTCTCGAAATCCATCTGCTCCACCGGTGCCCCGGTAATAATCAAACCATCGAATTTGCGGTTCTTTACATCTTCAAAGGTCAGATAAAATTGATCCAGATGACTCGTGGGTGTATGGGTTCCGACATAGGTCTCCGTAGTCAGAAAGGTAACATCTACCTGAAGCGGAGTATTAGAAAGACTCCGTAGCAGTTGCACCTCAGTATCCTCTTTGATAGGCATCAGATTTAATATCGCAATCTGCAGAGGACGGATGTCCTGATGCATTGCTCTGGTCTCATCCATCACAAATATATTTTCATCTTCCAAAACCTTCTTCGCCGGGAAATCACTTTGAACTTTAATCGGCATCCTTCATCACCTTCGTCACATTTTTGTCATAGTAAAAAATATCATAACATGATTTATTAAATAAATCAACAAACAATCACAGCTTTATCCAAAATATTCCTTTTTGTTGCTTCAACAGCTCAAGTACTACAGCTTCAACCGAACATCTCGACAAATTCATCTTCTGAAATAATCGGAACCCTCAGTTCCTTTGCCTTCTTATTCTTTGAGGAAGCTGAATTAATATCGTTGTTCACGAGATAGCTTGTTTTTGATGTAACACTGCCGGTAACCTTACCATTTTCAGCTTCCACATAAGCCTTGAACTCATCACGGTTCTTATAATGGTGTACATCCCCTGTAATAACAAAAACAAGACCGGAACATTTCCCATTCGTATTGGCTTTTACTTCAACCTTCTCAATTGATAATTCATTTAGTAAAGCTTCAAGAGATTTCTGATTATCGGGATTCAGATACCATTCAATTATGGAATTAGATTTTTCCGGTCCAATACCCTCAATATCAGAGAAGCCCTCCCCATCCTTGAGTCTGTTCAAGAAATGTTCAAATCCAATTGTCCCAACTATCTTTTTCCCTGCATCAGTACCAATCATCGGGATACATAGAGCGTAAATAAAGTTAACCGGTTTCACCTTCCTGCTTTTTTCGATCGCCTTTATCATGTTCTCATAGGATTTTTCACCGAAGCCTTCCATCTCCTTGATTACATCCATATGTTCATTAAGATGATAAATATCAGCAAATTGAGAAATAAATCCTTTGTTCATGAATTTCAGTATCGTCTGAATAGATAATCCATCAATATCCATTCCTGCCTTGCTGACAAAGCGGGTGAACTTCTTCACATGTTTTGCTATACAGTTTGGATTGGTACAATGTAATGTCTTAGTCTTACTCTTTTCACTGATTCTGGTTTCCGTTGGGGCATGACAAACCGGACATTCGCTTGGTATCTCAACAACACCTTCTGATTTCTTCACAGAAATACATTTCGGTATGATTTTATTCGCTTTGATGATTTCCAGAACGCTCTTTTGACCAATACCAAGGCGTTCCATTTCGCTTAAATTACACAAAGAGGCTCTGGTAACGGTAGTTCCTTCCAGCTGTACGGGCTTAAATACAGCGACAGGGGTTATTGTAGAGGCTGCACAGGACCATTCGATATATTCAAGCTCTGTTTCTGCTGATACATCCTGCCATTTGAAAGCATAACCGGCTCTGGTCGCATGATGTCCGGTAATACTGCCGGTTCTTGCATATTCGGTATCATCATAACAGATCACCAGACCATCGACAGGAATATCCATCTCACCAGATTCGACTTTCCCGGTCCATCGTTCAATTACTTCCGGAAGACCGTCTGCTGTAGTGGCTTCTCTATCGACAACCGTAAATCCCTCCTGAACGAGGAAATCCATTCTGTCTCCCCATGATATAATATCATCTTCAATATAAACCAAGGTAACAGCATTGAATTGGATGTGACGTTCCTTTACTTTTTCTGTGTCATCTAACCCAAGTGTCCCGGATGCGAGATTACGTGGATTGGCATACTTATCATTATCATCTTCAATTGTAAGGTTAATCCTCTCGAAATCCGTATAGGAGATTGTAGCTTCACCACGGACTACCATATGTCCCTTATACGTGATCTTTAAAGGAAAACCGTTAATTGCATTTTTCATAAAGGTAATATTAGTACCGATTGTACCGTTACCTCTTGTCAGTATTTTAGTCAGATTACCCCCATCATAAGTCAATACCAGGGTTAAACCGTCTAACTTCCAGGTAAGCCAGATGGGTCTGTTCTCGCTCCATTTCTGTAAATCAGAAATATTCTTCGTCTTCGCCATAGAAAGAGCAGGGAATTCATGCTGTTCCTTTTCGCCATTGCTCTCTTCATATCCAACGTTCTGCGTAGGACTATCAGGTAAGATATATCCTGTCTCAGCCTCCAGCGAGGATAGTTCATCAAACATAGAATCCCATTCATAGTTCGACATGATTTCTTCCTGTCCGCTGTAATATGCTTCGGAAGCCTCATTTAACTTTGCTACAAGTTCTTCTATTCTCAAATTTTTATCTTTATTATTTTCAACATTCAAATCCGCCATAATAGTCCTCCTCATAACGTTAACTACATAAATAAACCTTACAAATGTCCACCCCTCGCTCATTGATCTAATCATAGCACAGGTGATCACCATTCGGTGTCTCATATAGATAATATTCAGGATATCCTTTTCTTATTGGAAAAGGCTTTTGTCAGCTCTTCGATCTCCTTCTCCGTTACATTACGATAATCTCCGACCTTTAGTCGGCCAAGTTTGATGTTCATAATCCGGATACGTCTAAGATTGATCACCCTATAATCAAAATGCTCACACATTCGCCTGATCTGTCGGTTCAATCCCTGCGTGAGAATAATGTTGAAGGTCTTTTTATCTATCTGTTCTATTTTACAAGGTTTTGTTACTGTATCCAGGATTGGGACTCCTGCGGCCATCTTCTTTAAGAAATCCGGAGTGATTTCCTTATTTACGGTAACGACATATTCCTTCTCATGGTTATTTTCGGCCCGAAGGATCTTATTTACAATGTTTCCGTCATTCGTGAGCAGAATCAGCCCTTCCGAATCCTTGTCCAGACGACCGATCGGATAGATCCGCATTCCATAACCGATATAATCCACAATATTATCCGGTTCATTATGATCTGTGGTACAGACGATCCCCTCGGGCTTATTGAATGCTATTAAGACCAGCTTTTCTTCTTTTTTTATCGGTTTGCCGCAAAAGGTTACCTGACTGTGCTTCGTTACCTTGGAACCCATCTGTGCTAGCTGTCCGTCAATCTTGACCTTACCCTCTTCTATATAACGGTCTGCCTCTCTGCGGGAGCAGATACCCGCATCACTTAAGAATTTATTAATGCGAATTTCTTCCCGTTCCTCTGTCGAAGAAGTCAGCCTTTTCGTCCTCTTTGCCATAAGACACCTTACCTTTCGTCCTGCATGCGGCGTTTGTGTATCAGCCGGATGTATTTAGCTAATTATACTTGATTTAAAATAGTTCGTCTACTCTTTTCCACTACGGTGCTGACCGGTTTTGGTTACATACGAAAAGGGGTCTTAGAAAGACCCCTCCTTGCTTACAGATAATTTTTCATTACATTAATATTGTCTTCTTCCTTCTTGACGAAATCCTTGGCTATCTGTGTGCTGATTCCGTCGGCATCCTCATTCGCATGCAGCAGTCTGGTCATCTGTGTCACTCCCATCGTGCTTCCTTGGATCACCATCTGGGCGATATGGCTATCATCAGCATTGATCATCGTATTCATCTTTATATTACTTTTCAACATTAAGTTTTTATATAAAGAATTATCCTTGGGGCGGGCACCGTTTTTTCTCAGCTGTTGTTTTGACTTACCGGCTATCATCTTATAATCCTGCAGCTGTTTGTTTAAATCACTGTAAAATTCTCTATCAGATGCTTTATCAAGGACTGCCTCAATTGCCGTGATACCCATCTTTGCGTTTTGATAGGTCTTCTCCAACAAATCCAGATCAACATTTGTTATCATAAAAACACTCCTTATCCTAAATTGATAATTATAGTATAAGGAGTTTTAGGTAGAATTATTAAGTTTATTGTCAGTTGATAAGGATGATTCTCTGATTTGATATAAATATGTTACTGGGATTGAATCTCATCCTCTGAAGTGGATTTCGTCTCCTCGTCTTTCTGTTTCTGCGCTTTAGCTGAGGCTTTAGCCATTTTTTCAATACTCTTCCAGAAGCTTGCCAGATCCTCATCTTTCTTCTTCGCCTTAGCACTCTTCTCTTCGGTCAATTCCGACAGAGCCACAAATTCTTCGTCCTCGCTGGAGGCATCATAATATGCCTTCTCTTCAGCATTCATCTCTCCGGAGTGGATCTTCAGTTTATTATCCTCACCGGTAATAACATAGAACTTGGAAAGCGCAGGAGCAGCTGTATTGATACTGGTAAATTTGATTTCATGATACACATATACGACATAAGTACCTTCTGTAAGTCCTTTTTTCGTATAAGTCTCAATATTTTTATAGTCTTCGATATATTCGGTTCTAGCCTGCAATTCTTCTTCAGACTCTACCTTAGTCGGGTCGCTGATAATACTTTTCAGTGTTTTGATATCACGGTTATTCTTCGCTGTATAATAGGTTGCAAACAGCTTATCAATCTCAGGATAGGTTCCATTCTTCTCAACCGGGTAGTCAGGAACAGGAGTCGGGGTAGGAATCGGAGAAGGAGTCGTTGCTTCTGCTATCTTCGCAGTGTAACTGTCAGCAGAAGCCATTAATGTATTATCCTCTGCGGCGACTTTGTCCTCTGCGATCTCCGTATTCAAAATTGTCTGTATGCTGCTCTCTTCTGCCTTTGGTCTATCCTGACTAACGGACAATGTTAATATGCCAATTCCCATAGTACTCATTGTCGTAAGTAGTATTATTTTTTTATATTTAAGTTTCATTATATCTCCTCAATCATAACGACTAGAACACAATACTATCTGCCTTTTTTATTCTACCAAAAAGCAGAATAAAAATCAACCCAGTAATTTCATTTTTATGTAACATTTTTTAACATCTTTGTAACATTTAATCCTTCTTTCCTCTTATAACCTTTCATTATGGTGTCTATTCTACCGATTTATAGTGGAAAACCACAACAAATCGGTATTTAATCGGTCAAATGCTAAATATCGCTTTTCATCAGTATGAGAATCTTAAGATAAATATATTTTACATTTATATGGTAAGAATATATAATTAAAACATACGTAACTTATAATGTAAAGTTTTCTTTGAAAAATGTATGCCGAAGCCTACTACATAAGCTATGCTGAGCCGGCAGGAAACGGAAAGGTGATACCCATGGAACAGAACTTAAAACAACAGATAAAACGAATTGAAGACCAAGAATTTCGGTTCTTAAGTCAATCCGGGAATACCTTACTGCAAAATACTCTATCTCCTATGATGAATAAGCTTCAGGACAAAATACCGAAAAAGCTGCAGGATACCTTGAACAACGCATTTTATAAGGGCTTCCAGCTGGTCTTCGACAAAGGGATTCCTTATATTGAAAAAACCTATGACAAGGATAAGATTGAGCTGGAGTTCGACATCAATAATTATGCTCTGGATAAACGCGTCAGCAAGAAACATATCAAGAAGCTGGACCGACATTCCAAGCAGGCTAAACTGGTGAATTCTTCTTTTTCTGTTCTGGAAGGCGGTGTTCTCGGACTGTTCGGAATCGGACTTCCTGATATCCCTTTGTTTCTATCCGTCCTGATGAAAACCGTTTATGAGACTGCTCTCAGCTATGGGTTTCATTATGATACACCCGAGGAGAAGAGTTATATCATGTTGCTGATCAGCGCAGCCATCAGTAAGGGAGATTCGCAAATACAACTGGATAAGGAGCTGGAGCTTCTCGCTGACCAAATAGATAGCAGCCTCGCGGTCAACACAAACCTGGAGCAGCAGACCAGAGCAACCTCCGGTATGCTGTCAGAAGCTTTGCTGACCGCAAAGTTCCTACAGGGAATCCCGATTGCCGGTGCCGTCGGAGGTATTGTAAATTACAGCATTGTGAGCCGGGTCTCCACCTACGCGGGACTGAAATACAAGAAAAGGTATCTCATGAAAAAGGTAAGTGAATAGCAGAAATGCTGCTTTACTTTGCAAAATTTATAGTATATAATAACATAGTCTGAAAAGACAGAGGAACGAAGGTTCCGATTGGAACTTCGTTTTGCACCTGTAGCTCAGTGGATAGAGCGTTCGCCTCCGGAGCGAAAGGCCGCTGGTTCGAATCCAGTCAGGTGCAGTAATTTATAGGGCTGCTTTGGTAAGGTTATGAAAGCCCGGAAGACAATAGGGACTTCCCTCACACACTGAAGCCAGTACAAATCTCCGGCCTGTGTGCCACGATCGGACAGAACTGTCCGCTCGCTGACCCACACGCCGGAGATTTGTTCTTTCAACAGTGCATGATGGGAAGTCCCTATTGTCTTCCGGGCTAACTTAGTCTGAGTAGCAGCAGCCCGATTTAGTCTGTGACGTTGAATTCAATAAGGTTTCGTATGTTAATAAGCCCGGTCAATGATTATCTCATTGCCGGGCTTATTGTTATTATTTGTTATTCGAGTTCAAGTATGAATTATTCGTTGCCGTAGAGCTGGGAAAGCTTAACTAAATGCTCGTACTTAGCCATAGCGTTCTTCTCAGCATTAGCGAACAGCTGCTCTGCTCTTTCAGGATTCTGACGAATTAAGGAGCTGTAACGTACCTCATTCTTGATGAAATCCTGATAGCTTGCTGAAGGAGCCTTGCTATCTAACTGGAATGGATTCTTTCCTTCTTCTGCCATACGAGGATCGAAGCGGAACATATTCCAGTAACCGGAAGCTACCGCATTCTTCTCTTCAGTCTGGGATACACCCATACCACCCTTGATACCATGGTTGATACAAGGAGCATAGCAGATAATGATGGAAGGACCGTTGTAGCTTTCAGCCTCAACAAACGCCTTCATTGTCTGATTGTAATCAGCACCCATAGCAACCTGAGCAACATATACATAGCCATAGCTCATTGCGATAGCAGCTAAATCCTTCTTCTTCACTTCCTTACCAGCTGCTGCAAACTGAGCGATTGCACCGGTAGGAGTAGCCTTAGAGGACTGTCCGCCTGTATTGGAATAAATCTCGGTATCAAATACTAAGATATTAACGTCCTGACCGCTTGCGATAACATGATCCAGACCACCGAAGCCGATATCATATGCCCAACCGTCACCACCAAGGATCCACTGGGACTTCTTGGACAGGAATTCCTTATCCTTTAAGATGTCCTTACCTTCTGCACAGCCGCAAGCCTCTAATACTCTTACGAGTGCTCTGGTCGCACCTGCATTCTCACGACCATTGGTATAGGTTGCAAGATATCTCTCAGCAGCTGCCTTAACATCGTCCTTACTTGTAGATGCTGCAAGAGCTTCTACCTTTTCTTTTACTCTGTCTCTTAATGCCTGCTGTGCAAGATACATACCGTAGCCATACTCAGCATTATCCTCGAATAAGGAGTTAGCCCATGCAGGACCGTGTCCTTCTTTATTTACTGTATAAGGTGTGGAAGGATAAGAACCACCCCAGATAGAGGAACATCCTGTTGCATTGGAAATGAACATTCTGTCACCGAACAGCTGTGTTGCTAACTTAGCATAAGGTGTCTCGCCACAACCTGCACAAGCGCCGGAGAATTCAAGTAACGGCTGCTTGAACTGGCTGCCCTTAACGGTTACATCCTTGAACTTCTCAGCAACCTCAGGCTTCTCGTCTAAGGTAAGACCATATTCAAATACCTTCTGCTCAGCCAGCTGTGTATCTAGAGGCTTCATAACAAGTGCCTTAGCACCCTTCTTACCAGGACATACATTTGCACAGGAACCGCAGCCCATACAGTCAAGGGAAGAAACAGTGATAGCAAATTCTAAGCCGGCAATACCGGTCATAGCAGTCTTCTTCATTCCTGCAGGAGCCTTAGCAGCTTCGGAAGCGTCTAAAGCAACCGGGCGGATAACAGCATGAGGACAGACATAGGAACAGAAGTTACACTGGATACAGTTCTCAGGATTCCATTCCGGAACATCTACTGCGATACCGCGCTTCTCATATGCAGATGAACCCTGAGGTAAAGTACCGTCAGCAGCATTTGCAAATGCAGATACAGGAAGCTCATTACCCTGCTGAGCATTTACAGGAGTTAAGATGTTGTTTACGAAATCAACAACTTCTTTTCTGCCTTCCGTAACCTTGATCAGGATTTCTTCATCCTTAGCGTTCTTCCAGCTCTCAGGAACCTGGATCTCCTTCAGTCCTGTAAGACCGCGATCGATCGCATCATGATTCATCTTAACGACAGCTTCACCCTTCTTACCGTAGGATGCTGTAGCTGCATCTTTCATATATTTCACAGCTTCTTCTACAGGAATGATGTTAGCAAGCTTGAAGAAAGCAGCCTGAAGGATAGTATTGATACGTCCGCCTAAACCGATCTCCTTACCGATGCTGATACCATCAATTGTGTAGAACTTAATATTGTTTTCAGCGATATAACGCTTAACCTGTCCGGGCAGATGCTTCTCAAGCTCTTCCATATCCCAGCCGCAGTTCAGCAAGAAGGTACCACCCTTCTTAATCTCCTGTACCATGTTATATTTTCTTACATAGGAAGGATTATGACATGCTACAAAATCTGCTTCTGTGATCAGGTAAGTAGACTTAATAGGCTTCTTACCGAATCTTAAGTGAGACATGGTAACACCGCCGGATTTCTTGGAGTCATAATCAAAGTAAGCCTGAGCGTACATGTTGGTATGATCACCAATGATCTTGATGGAGTTCTTATTTGCACCTACAGTACCGTCTGCGCCAAGACCCCAGAACTTGCAGCTGATGGTTCCTTCAGGAGTTGTGTTGGGATTCTCAGTAATATCAAGAGATAAGTTAGTAACATCATCCTTGATACCGATAGTAAAGGTCTTCTTCTCAGTGTTCTTATATACTGCGATAATATGAGCAGGTATGGTGTTCTTGGAGCCTAAACCGTAACGGCCGTTGAATACAGGAATGTCAGCGAATTTGCTATCCTTTAATGCAGTTACAACGTCTAAGTATAAAGGCTCGCCAAGAGAACCGGGCTCCTTAGTTCTGTCAAGAACGGATATCTTCTTAACGGTTGCAGGAATTGCTTCAAGTAAGCGGTCAGCACGGAAAGGACGATACAGACGAACCTTAACGAGGCCTACTTTAGCGCCATTTGCATTCAGGTAATCAATGGTCTCTTCGATTGTATCATTTACAGAGCCCATAGCGATGATGATATGCTCAGCATCTGCTGCACCATAATAGTTGAACAGCTTGTAATCTGTTCCAAGTTTAGCATTAACCTTGTCCATGTACTCTTCAACGATTGCGGGAAGAGCATCATAATATGTATTGCAAGCTTCTCTTGCCTGGAAGAATACGTCAGGGTTCTGAGCGGAACCACGAAGTACGGGATGCTCAGGATTTAATGCGTTGTGACGGAATGCTTCAACTGCATCCATATCAACCATATCCTTCAGATCCTCATAATCCCAAGCTTCAATCTTCTGAATCTCATGAGAGGTTCTGAAACCGTCGAAGAAATGTAAGAAAGGTACTCTTCCTTTAATTGCAGCCAGATGTGCTACGGCACCTAAGTCCATAACCTCCTGAGGATTGCTGCTTGCTAAAAGTGCAAAACCGGTCTGACGACAAGCGTAAATATCGGAGTGATCACCGAAGATGGATAATGCGTGGCTTGCTACCGCACGAGCTGATACATTGATAACGCCCGGAAGTAATTCACCTGCGATCTTATACATATTGGGAATCATAAGTAATAAACCTTGGGATGCCGTGAAAGTAGTCGTTAAAGCACCTGCTGCCAATGAACCGTGTACTGTACCGGCTGCTCCCGCTTCAGACTGCATCTCAACTACCCTTACCTCTTGTCCGAAAATATTCTTTTTGCCTTCTGCTGACCATTTATCAGTTACTTCGGCCATAACGGAGCTAGGTGTGATAGGATAGATAGCTGCAACATCGGTAAATGCATATGACACGTGTGCCGCTGCATTATTACCATCCATTGTTTTCATTTTCCTTGCCATTGAAATGTCCTCCTTAAATTTTCTACCTGGTTCCTGTGATAAAGTATCACACGCACAAAATGAATATCAAAAATTTAACAAACTTATATAGAAATATTCAGCTTGTGCGTGGGGTACTTTTACCACGAATCGAACCAAATCGATGAGAATCTATATATGATTTTATTGCTCGATTCATTATTATAACACATTGTAAAAAATATTGGAACAGAAAAAATGTATAATCATATAAATTTCTCATAAAAAATGTTAGTTATTCTGTATTAAGAAAGAAAAAATACCAAAATTCGAGAGTGAAAGAATGTGCCTTGGCTATTATCGAATCACCACGTTGCCTCTGCGGCTATCTTCCTATTTAACAGTAAAAAAACCGGGGCTGCTGCAGTAGGCTCTTCTTCACTGCGCATGCCCCGGTAGGTTTACTATTATAATATATTCATACCTGTTAATTCAGTCCGTTATATAAAGCACCCAAAAGGACTTTGTCAGGGTCCTGGCTAAGCTCCCAGATCATCGCTCCACCCAGCCCCTTTGTCTTAATGTAATCCGCCTTGAGTGCCATAGATTCTTCATCCTCATAGGTAATAAAGGTGGACCCGTTGAATAACCACGGAACCTTGGATTCTGAATGGAAATAGCGTACATATCCCGGTGCATTTAAGTAATTGGCTGCTATATTGGCATAATTGATGGATTGAGCCCCCGAATAGGTTTGATACAACCCGTTATTGATATTTGCCACTGCCTTAAAGATATACCCGTAAAAAGGTACTCCTATGACCAACTTATCTGCAGGCAGACCTGCTGCAAGCCAAGTTCTGACGGCTTGATCCACGCTGTCCTTATATTGCGGGGATGGATCACTATTATTATAAAGGGGTGCATTGAAATCAGTATACCGATCCCAGGTACCGTGAAGATCATAGGTCATAAGATTCACATAATCCACAGATTGCTGGAGTTTACTTATTTCAATATTATTCAGATACCATGCTCCGGCTGCTCCGGCAAAGCTTAGGATATACTCTTTACCGTTGATTGCCTCCTGAAGGTCCAGTCTTTCTCTCAGCTTCTGCATCAAAAGAGTAAAATTAGTCTTATCCTCCGGTCTTCTAATATTGGTCGATAATCCACCGGTTACCGGGTATTCCCAATCAATATCCACACCGTCCAGTCCGTATTTAGTAAGAAAGGCAACAATGCTTTCTGCAAAAGCTGTTCTGGAGGCTTCTGTCAGGGCTACATCCGAAAATCTGCCCGACCAGGACCAGCCTCCGACTGCAATCAGGATCTTAAGATTAGGGTTTGTCTGCTTCAGCGCAGTGAGCTTTGCAAGATTGGAGGCATCTACATCGGGATAACCTAATGCTATCTTATTATCACTTCCGATATTGGCAAATGCATAATTGATATGTGTTAGCTTCGTCGCATCTATTTTATCCGGTGTATAGCCGGAATAGGCTGCCCAGGCACCATAGTATCCAATTACCTTTGTGTCAGGGCCTGTCGGTGCAGGGGTGACAGTTGGTGCGGGCGTAGCTGTCGGAACCGGCGTTGCCGTCGGTGCAGGCGTTGCTGTTGGTGCAGGTGTTGCTGTTGGTGCAGGTGTTGCTGTTGGTGCAGGCGTAGCTGTCGGTACCGGTGTTGCTGTTGGTACAGATGTGATTTTTAATGTTGTTACAGTCAGGATATTACTTTTTGATGAGCTGTTATTAGCTGCATCTTTTGCGACAACATAAAAACTATAGGAGGTGCTTGGCGTTAATCCGGAAACAAGATATGTGGCAGTTGTTGAAGTGCCTGTTAAACTATTGTTTTTATAGATTTCATAATATGTAACCTTAACATTATCCGACGATTCATTCCAGGAAAGAGTTATTGAAGTGTCCTTCACGGAGGTTGTACGTAGATTTTTCGGTGTTGAGGGAGCTGATTTGTCTACTTTGGCTGGTTTTGCATATACTGTGGCAGACAACACTCCATTGGTTGCTACTACCATAACTAAGAACAATGCAAGCAATATTCTGACTCTGAAAATCCTTTTTCGTAATCTTTCCATAGTATGCCTCTCCTTGTCAGTAAGATTTGCTGTAAGTGAAAATAGACTGTACAGGAAGTACCTCTATCTATCCTTAATGCTATCAATTATGATACATTATGTCAACCAAACCAACCTAGGGAAACAATGGGAAGTATTCATTATTCCGCCATCCTCAGACCACTCTTTCTGGAATAATAGTAAATATGATCCGATAGAACCTCCTCCGGTGCGACCTGGGTGTCATTGATTTCTTTGACCATACTTGCATACTGCCTGCTGGTATTCAGATTGACAGTCGGAACCAGAATTACTTCATGGATACTGCTGGGAAAGATATATAAATCTGAGCCAAAGCGCTTCGCAAACTCTCCCAGCACTTCAGGATACAGGAGGCAGGCAGCACCATTAATTCCTTTCTCGTTGGTCAGAATATACATATCTGAAGGCTTCTCTTTATAATCCTCCAATAGCATAGATGAAGTAAGAGTATTATCCCGCTCCTCCATAAGCATACCGAAGATGATCTCTTCCATGCTGTTAATCACTGCCGGAAATAACCGTTGTGTATTCGCAACCGCATGCTCATGTATCTCCATTAATTCTTTGTTCCACATTTTCATATGCTCGTTTGTTATCCTGATCGTACCGATCCCGTCCTTATCATCCCTGACCAGGCAGTGATACGTAATCGCCAGATCCATCAACTTTAGATAAGGCACCTGCTCCAAAAGCTTTTGATTCCGTTCATAGCTGATCAGCCTGTAGACGATGTATTCCTTCATCACCTGAAAGGTGTAATTAATGTCGCTGTTAGTGATCGGCGTATTGCTCTCCTCATAAATCCTGCATAATCTTTCAGTCAGCTCATTCAATCCTACCCCCTGTTTATATGCCTCAAAATATGGCTGCAGATAGATATTGGGAGCGAAGCTTTTTCCTTCCTTCAATAATACCAGACTGTCCAACTCCAGGGAATTATTCTTCATCACCTTATATATACTGGCCGTATACTCCTTCCCCATTCGTTTCGCTACCGTTGAAAGAAGCGTTTGAACAAAATAACCATATTCTGAGGTGCTTTCTCTTACTACTTGTACCATAATGTGATCCTCCTTGATTTATTTGATTAGGTGAAATACACCCAATTTGAGTAACGAAACGGGTAATTACTTTTATAATAATTAGAGTTCATAATGAGTTATAGGAATTAGGAAATAGGAATTAGGAAAAAGAATTAAGATTTAGGATTCAGAATTCAGGATTCAGAGTTCAGGATTCAGAATTCAGGATACAGGATACAGGATTCAGAATTTAGAATTTAGGATTTACTATAAGGAATTAAAATCAAGAAATACAATTAAGAATTAAAATTAAGAAATAATGAATAAAAGAATTATGATAAGTCAGAACTGCGATAGATACCATAGCTTACTGATACTTTTTGTTAACGCTTATGATAGGATAGGTGTGAAATAATTTTATCAGAATCTTGTATGAATGGCAAGAAAATGTCTGTCATATTTTTACATAAACTTTTTATAGATTTTTGTGAGAAATGTCAAATTTCCTGCCATCCTCATATCTGCTGCTGATAGCAATCAGAACTTGGGCAGGCGCATAAAAGGTCCACATCAGAATTGAGGATACAGTATAAAGGACCGCATAAGCCTCACCATTCATCGATATGAAACCGGAGAGATTAAATATACCAACGTTAATATCACAAAGTAAGAATAGCAGCATACCTAAAGCATATATCAGATTACCTCTGTTGCCGGTTTGATGTCTCACCAGGGTGAAGGCCGAAATAACATTGGTTAAGATACAGATAAAGTAGAATATGCTAATCATCAAGAGTCCCTCAAGCTTCACACCAGCCAATCCCAGAAGCAGACAAACTACGAATGACACGGTGAGCTGAAGCAGGATTCTTCTCAGATAAGCTATGCCTTGCTTTCTTCCTTGTCGGACAGGAGCCTCTCCAATCTTAGCCCCATTGTCTATAAGTACTAAACGCAGGCTGTAAAGCTCCTGTGCCAGGATGAAGGTCAGGACACCGAAGAAATAATAATCAAGGATAAGGATAAAAAGATCAGAGATTGCAGTAAAGAACAAAGCTGCCTGCAGTAAATAAAAAGTGCTTTTGCCTGCGCACAAAAGCGCATAGCAAAAGCACAGAAGTATTATACTATACTTTAAGGTTACGGAGATATGATAGCTTTTCTCTGTCAGATCCAAAGCCAGAAAGCTCACATACAATACTGCCTGAACAGTAATAAATATCGCCTGTATGCTAAATCTCCTATTGCTTTGCATCGTACCAGATCTCCTTATTCGGTTTAGAGCAGAAAGTCATTATTCTTTAAGAACTGAACGGCCATCTCCCTAGGAACAGGTTTGCTGTACAGGTACCCCTGTGCCTTGTCACAATTGGCTTCCTTTAAGAAGATTTCCTGATCAAAGTTCTCCACACCCTCAGCAATGACATCCAGATTAAGATTTCTTGCCAGGGTAATGATGGTTTGAATGATTTTTTGGTCGCTACGGTCTTCCATTACCGTGTTAAGGAAGCTCTTATCTATCTTCAAATTGCTGACCGGCAGACGTTTCAGATAATTCATGGAGGAATATCCTGTACCGAAGTCATCCAATGAGAAATTCACGCCAATTTTCTTAAGCTCCTGAATTGTAGCAATCGTATAATCAATGTCATCCAGCGCAATGCTTTCTGTAATCTCAAGCTCCAAATTGCTGGGGTTAATTCCTGTTTCCTCGATGACATCATAGACAATCTTAACAATATCCCTGTCCTTGAACTGTCTGGCCGACAGGTTTACAGCCATGGTGATATGAGGATAGTCTGCAGACCACTGCTTCAACTGATAGCAAGCCGTTCTCAGAACCCATTTTCCGATCGGAACGATTAAGCCTGTTTCCTCTGCCAGATGAATGAATTCATCCGGAGATACCAATCCTTTTGTCGGATGATTCCATCGAATTAAGGCCTCAAAGCCAACCACCTGCATGGTTTCCAGATTCATCTGGGCTTGATAGAACAGAATGAATTCCTCTCGTTCGATTGCCTTGCGTAGCTCCGACTGTGTCTCGATCTTCTCAGTTAACTTCTGGTTGAAGGAATAATCAAAATATACATGTGTATTCTTACCGTTTGCTTTTGCCGCATACATAGCAGAATCCACATTTTTGATTAATGCCTGCGAACTCTTGCCATCCTTCGGTGCAAAAGCCACACCGATACTTACTGTGACAAAATACTCTTTCGTTGATAAAATAAAGGGATAGCTGAATACATTTCTGATCTTTTTGATTTTCTCCTCATAGGTCGCCGTATCGTGCAGATTCTGTGTCAATACAACAAACTCATCTCCGCCGATTCTGGCTAGGTAATCATTTTCATCCATCGCCTGCTTCAGTCGGTAGGTTACATCGATCAATAGCTCGTCACCATAGGAATGCCCTAAGGAATCATTGATATTCTTAAAATTATCTATATCAATGTCCATAATTCCTATGGTCTCTTCACTGCGCAATGTGAGCATGATATTATCGAGCATCTCGGTAAAAGCAGTTCTGTTTGGCAGCTCCGTAAGGTAATCGGTATATGCCAGCTTCTTCATGCTTTCTTTATTCCTGTTTAATTCCTCATATTTTCCTGTTAACTCATTCAAGGAATCAATAGCTGAACTATATACCTCCTCAAGCTCCCGATTACGCTCCTTCACAACCTGATTTTCCTGATCCACCAGGTCTTTTTCTTTTTTCAGATTACTTAGTCTGATGGCTATTACAATAAATAAAATTATTAAAATTGCTATTGCTACAAGAATAGCAATTCCGGCAGATTGACCAACCATAAAATATCCCATAAGTCCTCCAATACGTTCCCCAATACGTATTTTCCTTTGTTATTTCGATTTCAGGTACTTGTCAATACCTGCAGCTGCAGCCTTTCCTGCTCCCATTGCGAGTATTACTGTTGCCGCTCCTGTAACCGCATCGCCTCCGGCAAAAACACCTTCTCTTGATGTCAAACCGGTCTCTTCTTCTGCGATGATGCACTTATGCTTGTCCGTCTCTAAGCCATTTGTTGTCGATGATATCAGTGGATTCGGGCTGGTTCCAAGTGACATGATCACCGTATCAAGCTCCAGCACAAATTCTGATCCGGCTTTTTCCATCGGTCTTCTTCTTCCGCTTTCGTCCGGTGCGCCAAGTTCCATCTCAACACAACGCATACCGGATACCCAACCGTTCTCATTCACCAGAATTTCCTTCGGATTAGTTAAGAGCTTGAAGATGATGCCCTCTTCTTTGGCATGATGTACTTCTTCTACTCTGGCAGGAAGCTCCGCTTCGCCTCTGCGGTAAACAATATATACTTCTGCTCCCAGCCTGAGCGCTGTCCTGGCTGCGTCCATAGCAACGTTACCGCCACCGACAACCGCAACCTTCTTTCCTGCAATAATCGGAGTATCATAGCTGTCGTCAAAAGCCTTCATCAGATTGCTTCGTGTCAGATATTCATTTGCCGAAAATACTCCGTTGGCATTCTCTCCCGGTATTCCCATAAACTTCGGAAGTCCGGCACCGGAACCAATAAATACGGCTTCAAAGCCTTCTTCTTCCATCAGTTCGTCAATCAGAGTAGATTTACCGATGATGACATTTGTCTCTATCTTTACACCAAGTGATTTTACGTTTTCAATCTCTGCCTTTACTACAGTATCCTTCGGTAGTCTGAATTCCGGAATTCCGTAAACCAGAACTCCGCCCGGCTCATGAAGGGCTTCAAAGATGGTGACATCATACCCCATCTTAGCCAAATCTCCTGCACAGGTAAGTCCGGCAGGACCGGAACCGATAATTGCTACCTTTCTGCCATTCTTCTCAACCGGAGGTTCGGGTTTGATATTATGCTCCCTAGCCCAATCAGCAGCGAAACGTTCCAGCTTTCCGATAGAAACCGGATCACCTTTAATTCCGCGAATACATCTTTCCTCACATTGTGTTTCCTGTGGACAAACCCTGCCGCAGACAGCCGGAAGAGCTGAGTATTTACCGATTACCTTGAAGGCTTCCTCTACATTGCCTTCTTTAATTTCCTTTATGAAACTCGGAATGTCAATATTAACCGGACACCCGGAGATACATTTTGCATTCTTACACTGGATACAGCGGGAAGCCTCTTCCATCGCTTCTTCCATATTAAAGCCAAGGCATACCTCGTTAAAATTAGTTGCCCTCACCTTTGGGTCCTGCTCCCTTACAGGTACCTTCTTTAAAACATCCATTCTTCATCCTCCAAACACCGTTTTTGCGGCCAGCTAAATTATCAATCGTTCTCACTGCATTCGCAGCCGGGATGATGATGGGTCGTGCCCTCTCTCTCCCTAAGAACAGTTTTGCCTTCCTCTGATTTATACATCTGAAGTCTCTTCATAGCTTCATCAAAATTAACTAGATGTCCGTCAAACTCAGGTCCATCAACACATGCGAATTTTACTTCATTTCCAATAGTCAGACGGCAGGCACCACACATTCCGGTACCATCAACCATAACCGGATTCATGCTTACAATGGTCTTAATTCCCAATTCCTTGGTCAGGATACATACGAACTTCATCATGATCATCGGACCGATTGCTATGACAAGATCATATTTTTTACCCTGATTATTTACCAGATCCTTAATACAGTCGTTCACGTTACCGTGGAAACCATAAGAACCGTCATCTGTTGTGATATAGAGGTTTTTAGCCAAGGCTCTCATTCGATCCTCAAGGATGATCAAATCCTTATTCCTTGCACCTATGATACAATCCACATCATATCCGTTCTCCTTCATCCACTTTACCTGCGGATATACAGGAGCAGCACCTACACCTCCTGCAACGAATAAAATGTTTTTCTGTAATATCTCTTCCCGAGGCATATCGATCAGTTCGGATTTATGTCCCAAAGGTCCCGTAAAATCACGGAAAGCTTCCCCTTCTTCGTATGTAGCCATCAGCTTGGTGGAAGACCCGAGCGCCTGAAATACTATTGTAACTGTTCCGACTTCCCGATCATAGTCACAAATCGTAAGAGGAATTCTTTCACCCTTTTCATCCATCTTTACTATGACGAACTGTCCCGGATAACAGTTTTTTGCTACTCTGGGAGCCTTTATATCCATAAGATAAATAGAATTAGCAAGACTTTCCTTCTTTACGATAGAGTAAGTATAGTTATCAGCCATTTTACGTTAACCTCTTTCTTTATAAAAAAATACGAATATCTATAAATATTTAGCTATCATTATAATGTACAGCATCTAAAAAATCCAGCAATATTTTTAGGAATATATACAGGATTCTATATTTCGTCATAATAAATATAAAATGACACTATTTCTTATATGTAATTACCTGTACAGGCTTTCTTATTCCTCAATAAAGGTAAAAAAAAGACTTAATAACGGATCATTGTAACAAAGACCAAAGCATTTTGCATATCTATGCACAATTTCCGTTATTAAGTCATGAATGAAAGTAATTATTTAACTGTTTCCATCTTTGACTTTTCCAAACTGTATCGTAACAGCTTCAGAAACTCTTCATACTCCTTACGTTCGGCAGCGATATCTGCTCCCTTTCTCCCCAGACGATCACACAGACATAATAAAGCCAGCTCATCCACATCTGCTTTTCTCAATAATCCCATTAAGTCAGAGTATGGAAGCTTGCGAAGAATATAAAGCATGTGCATGTGGTACCTTACCATGGCGGCAACAGATTGAATAAAATTCTCTTCTAGGGAGAAGTATTCCAGAAACTCCCTGCAAAGCCGCTCCCCTACTATATCGTGATCATAGGAGGTTATCCTTCCTTTTTTCATTCGTGTCGTTGGCGGTTTTCCAATATCATGCAGCAGTGCGGACCACATAAAAACCATAGGGTCCTTGCTTTTGCTTCTGACCCTTGCTGCTTCATCAATTACCAGCATCGTATGATTCCAGGCATTCCCTTCAGCGTGGTACTTTGGGGATTGTTCCGCAGTCTTAAGTTTCAGTAGCAGACTGAACGGATACTCCCGAAATTCTTTCCGGTCAGACAGCTCCTCCATAAATTCAGAGGGCTTTTCATCCATCAGTAAATGGTTTGTTATCTCATCATAAATCGTTTGAGCTGATATCTCAATCATTGTCATATCTACGTTCACCCGCCGGAGCCGCTTTCTCATGTCCGGATTTTGCTTTACCGGAAATCTCAGGTACAGGCGGAACCTCATTCTTAGGCATATGCACTCTCTTTTCTCTGACCTCTGTTGGTTCTGTTACAAAATAACGCCGCATTCCTTTCTTTGCCATCTATATAACCATACCTTTCTCAGAATAATACTTATGATATAAGATTAATTTGCCTACACATCATCATGCTTCACAGATTTTCTTTTTGCATTCCTGTTTTTATTCTGATTCTCTCTCGTAATTGGGGTCTGGCCATTGGCTTTATCCATTCTTGCGCGTTTATTATCAGGTTGACTGTCCTTTGGCATAATATCCTCCTATTCATAAAATAATTTGTTCAAAAATAGTATGCTCAGACGACAGTGAACTATCCGTTATTCTGTTTTAGGAGATTTTTCTTAGTGATTTCTCTTTACAGATCAATAACAGGCGGCGAGGAACATAGGGAAAGGTTATAATTCGTAAATCTTTTATCCGATGAAAGATTCCTGCCGAACCACGCAGGGGGAACAAATTCATCAGCAGACCGGATATCAGGAAATTCCACCTCAGCAAATACCAATCCCTTCAGTATCCCTTCAAACACATCCAACTCAGCGGTGAGGCCATCCTGCAGAGGGATCAGATACCTTGTTTTATATATCATGTTTCCGTCTGTTTTATTTCTCAGTTTGAGATAGGCTTCCTCTGTTAACGGAAGCTCCACCTCATGATTCACATTTGTATGGGATTTTGAGCGTGGATCAATACCCAGCTTTGATTTATACGTTAAGATATACTCCTCATTGCTCTTTCTGATCCTGATGGTTGGATTATGACAGAGATACCCCTGCTCTATAACTTTCTTCTCATACCCGGACAAGTTCTCAGGCATTCTAAGGATTGCGTATTTGCGTTCTATTTCCATTGCTTTATCCCTTTCTTATTATGTTGTAAAAGAAATTAGGTTCGTTCAAATTTCATTTCACATTTTCCTCCCTGAATAGCATGGCAGGATCGTAGAATACTATACTCATAACATATTTCTGGAGGTACCTATGAAAAAATGCTTTCTTACCAACTTTATCCTATGCGGCTCCATCGGCTGGTGCATGGAATGTTTTTGGACAGGTCTGGATGCTTTAAGAAAACACAAGGATAAAACTCTGACCTGCCACACCTCCGTATGGATGTTTCCGATTTACGGAATGGCTGCCTGCTTAAATCCGATCTGTAAAAAACTCAAGAACCGTTCAGCCTTTGTTCGAGGCGGTATCTATGCATTCCTGATCTACATTGGAGAATATTCCAGCGGACTTTTACTGAAAAAGCACAATGCCTGCCCCTGGGATTACAGTAAGGCTAAGCTGAATTATAAGGGTGTCATTCGCTTTGACTATGCTCCGGCTTGGATATTAGCAGGGTTGCTTTTTGAAAAAGTGCTAAACCGGGATTAAGATAATTCATTATACCAATTTCTCCAACAACGGCGCAACTATAATCGGGACCTGATTTGATTATTGAAAGGATGTCTTAAAAGTTGTATACTAATAAAAAATATTCGGAGGTTCCCAATTTGCTGAAAGCAGTTATTTTTGACATGGACGGTGTCATCATAGACAGTGAACCCCAGCATGCCAGAGCCGCTGTCCTTGCGTTAGAGAAATTTCATGTTTCTATTCAGATAGAGTATGCATACAATTTCATAGGAACCAGTACTCCTGTGATGTGTAAGAAAATGATAGAGGATTTCCAACTTTCTGCTACGGTTGAGGAAATCATCAAAGCAAATGAAGAGGCAAAGGAAACCCTGATCCGTTCGGAGGGTTATCCATTCATTCCATATATTAAGGAATTAATGTGGGATCTACACGAAAACGGAATGAAATTAATAATAGCTTCTTCCTCTTCAGCAGCTGCAATAGAAAGCGTCATGAATAGTCTTGGGATAAACGGGATATTCGACGGTTACATATCAGGAATGAATATGAAACATCCTAAACCTGCGCCGGATATCTTCTTAGCAGCCGCTAAACAACTGGGTGTGGAACCCTCGGAATGTCTTGTAATCGAAGATTCCAATCATGGCGTGACCGCAGCGGCTGCCGCCGGGATCACCTGTGTAGGATTTGCTAATCCCAATTCGGGTAATCAGGACTTAAGTAAGGCCGCCATGCTGATAGAAGGCTTTGAAGAAGTGGATTATTCATTTCTACTTCACGTATATCAGCACGCTCATTTGGAGCCGGTAACTATCCTGTCTACAGACCGTTGTATTCTGAGAGAATTAAGTATTGAGGATGCTGACAGCCTGTATGCCATCTGTGTCAAACCCGAAATCAGCAGCCATCTGGAGGAGTTTACTGCTGATTTGATCATCGAGCAGGAGAAGCTAAACGCTTATATAAAGAACATATATCCGTTTTACGGATTCGGACTATGGGGTGTCTATCTTAAGGATGAGAACCGCCTCATCGGGCGCTGCGGTATAGAAGTGAAAGAGCTTGAGAAGGAAACCGTCTACGAGCTCGGGTATCTGATTGACCCGGATTATCAGAGAAATGGGTATGGCCGTGAAATCGTTGCTGCAACCATCGAGTATTGTCTGAATAAGCTTGCAATCCCAAGGATCACCGCCTTCATTGCAACGGAAAATATCCCTTCCCTTCAACTTGCCAAGAGTGTAGGTATGCATAAGGTTGGAGTATCTATCATAAATCAAAATAAATGTTATCGTTATGAAATCATCGGATCATCTAACTAACATCCGAAGTAAAGGAGCTATCATGGACAGCCAGAGAAATACAAAGCAAAAACAGCTGATTCTATCCATATTAAAGGATTCGGAACGCCCAATGTCGATTAATGAAATCTATCATCAGGTGGTTCTTACCCTGCCTAAGATCGCAAAGTCAACAATTTACAGAACAATAGATGCCCTGCTCGGCCAGAATCTGATCGATAAGTATCATCTGAATGATAATGAAATATTCTATCGCATCAAAACAGATAAAAATGAACATAAGCATTTTGTAATCTGTGATGACTGTAAGAAGGTATTTGATCTCCCGACCTGTCCCATTCACGCTCTTGAGGATGCCATGGAAGAAGAAGGCTTTATTATCCGGGAGCATCAGATTCAGATTACCGGTTTGTGTAAAGCATGCGCGAAAAATCATCGTTCTTCATAAAAAAAACAAGAAGTACAGTCTGAGTATAGCCTCATTCTGTACTTCCTTTATAGGTAACAAGATTATCGAGAACCTGAACCTGCTGTCGTTCCTCCGCCTGTACCGCTTGTTGTACCACCTGTTGTCCCACCTGTGGTTCCTCCGGTTGTGCCGGTACCGTTTGTAGTACCTCCGGTAGTTCCACCTGTGGCTCCGCCTGTGGTTCCGCCTGTGGTTCCTCCTGTTGTACCGGTACCATTTCCCATGGTCCCTGATGTAGTACCGTTCGTAGTACCGTTTGTAGTTCCGTTTGTAGTTCCGGTTGTTCCCGAGGTAGTTCCTGTGGTAGTGCCATTGGTTGTTGTAGGCGCTTTGGTTATTGTATTATTTGTACCTGTACCGTCATTATTGGTTCCTGCAGCACATGCACAAAATGAAAATACTACAAAGCTGCACACACCTAATAATATCAGAACTTTCTTTTTCATCGCTACTCCTCCTATAAAATTATCAATTTTACAGGAATAGTATCTCTCAGTTAAACTGATTTATTCATTTCAAAAAATTACTTATTGTCATAGATACGATTAAATTCCGTAATATCATTGCGAAATCGAAGCGGAAGATTATTCCTCTGCAATTTGTAATTTTCACGTTCTTTAATTGAGATATGATCGAAAAAAGTCAGCCATAGCTCACGGTATTGATCCTCCAGACCGGATACTTCCCTGACACGGTCCTGATCCAGCTCAGGTACCTCCGCTAAAATCCAAGGGGTTCCCGGCAGATGAAGCGCTGCAAGCTTACGATTACCATCATATATCAAAAACCTCTCCCTTGGCAACCGGTCAGCAAAATGCGGAGCCAGTAAAGTAAGTACATTATTTTTAGGATGGATAATTGAGGTCAGCAGTCCGTTAGGCTGTTCGGAAAATCTTACAAACCCCATCAGATGATGTGACTCATTCCACACATTCTTATTGACCTTACTCATCCTGCTGACCACCTCATTGCTCAAATGCTCTACAATGGAAGGCCCGACAGCAAAACCGAGAATTAGGAAACGATAAATTAAATCTGCCTTCCCTGTATAATCAGAAAGAGCCACATGGCAAACCATCTGATATGCTTCCTCCGATATCTTGCTCCTGATTGACCTCGCCACCTTCACGGACAGCTCCAGATCCGTATCCACAACAACATATTCAGCAAACAGTTCAATATTGGAATATTTACTGCCTTCACATTTCTCTTCAATCTCAACATTGGCATGTCCGAGCCTTGAGCTCCAAGCCTGATAAACAGCGGTTAGAATCCCATCAATACTATCCTCACAAAGATAAATTCTCTTATTCTCCATTCGATATCAACTCCTAAGGTACTATCTCCCTGTCGCATGCCCAACTTTACTTATACGCTGGACGCAAGCAATATGGCCTGCTTTGGCTCGGGTGTAAAATTCACATCATCAAAAAGAGAAAGCTGCTGGTAGGTGATGTCCTTTTCCATGCCAAACGGTAGCTGATCCTTCAAAGCAACCAACTGCCGGGTTATGAAATTCTCTTCGATCCTGATCGGATACATCATTCTACCGTTGCAGGTTATAAAGTAGACCGCACGCTTCAATACAATTCCCATTCGTTTTAAATCATTAAAATCCAATACCGCACTTTTTCTGGCAGCTATTATCCTCTGTGCTGAATGGGTTCCGATTCCCGGGACACGAAGCAGGGTATAATAATCCGCCCTGTTCACCTCCACCGGAAATAATTCCAGATGTCGAAGCGCCCAGTCACATTTCGGGTCCAACAATACATTGAAATTCGGATGCACCTCATCCAGCAGCTCATTTGTCTGAAATCCGTAAAAACGAAGTAGCCAGTCTGCCTGATACAGGCGATGCTCTCGAAGCAACGGAGGCCCGCTCTCCGTGGAAGGCAGACGGCTGTCTTGATTCACGTTCATAAATGCGGAATAGAATACTCTCTTTAAATCAAAGTTATCATAAAGAGCCTCCGCCACGGACATAATCTGATAATCGCTTTCCTGCGTGGCTCCGATAATCATCTGTGTACTTTGACCTGCCGGTACAAAATGCCGGCTCCCCTTAGGTCCGATGATCGCCGGGACATTACCTGTGGTCGAAGTAACAATCTCCCTGATATCATGATCCTCACTGGCTGATAAAAGCGGTTTTGCCTGTGACCGAAAATCAGGAAGGCCGAGAAATTCCCTGTTATTCTTCCTTCCAAGCTGAATCTGACGGATGGGCTTCAGTATGTTTTTTCGATTCTTGTGAGGAGCCAAATCCTTGAGACTTTCAGCTGTGGGCAACTCCAGATTAACACTCATACGATCCGTATACCACCCAAGCATCTCAATCAGGTAGGGGTCAGCTCCCGGAATTGCTTTGCAGTGAATATATCCGTTAAAGCGGTGAACCTCCCGTAGTAGTCGTAATGCTTCCAGAATCAGTTCCATCGTATGATTAGGACTGACCAAAATACCCGAACTCAGGAATAATCCCTCGATATAATTCCTTCGGTAGAATTCCATGGTCAGCTCAGCGATCTCCTGTGGAGTAAAGGACGCCCTGACAATATCGTTGGAAGATCTGTTGATACAATATTTGCAGTCAAAAATACATTCGTTGGTATATAGCACCTTTAACAGTGATATACATCTGCCGTCATTGGAGAAGCTATGGCAGATACCACAAGCCAGACTGTTACCCATGGAATTCTTATCTCCCTGACGGTCAACACCACTGGAGGTACATGCCACATCATATTTTGCCGCATCTGACAAGACCTCCAGCTTTTTTTGTATTGACATATTTTCCTGTATTACCATACCCACACCCCATTATCAAACATTTGTTCTGGTAATATCTTATCAAAGTTACCTTTGAAAGTCAATGCCTCTTCAAACATTTGTTCTGTTTGACTAAAAGGAACTAAAAAAAACCGGCTTCCCTCAATACGAATTAAGGGTGCCAGTCCTTTCACTTTCTTTTCGATAATTATTTTGTATCGACTTCAAATATTTTATTCTGTTTTACTTTTATACTAATTAACAGATCTTAAGTTATTTAATCAACCTCGATATTTCCTTGAACGTATCTGTCTTCGCAACCTTAGTCAGTTCAAAGAGGATGGCTTCATAGGTAGTAAGGATTGCTCCTTCTTTGATGGCACGTTGGATACCAATTTTACGGTCGTTCTCCCTTCTCGAACCCACACAGTCCTCCACCAGAATCACTTGATATCCGAGCGCTATTAAATCTATCACTGTCTGAAGCACACAGATATGGGCTTCGATTCCGCATATGATGACATTCTTCCTTCCAGACGCTTTGATTTTTCCTAAAATAGTCTCATCTCCGGCACAGCTGAAGCTGACCTTATCCTCATACGTAAATCCGGCTCCCAATATCTTAGCCAGCTCTGGTACAGTCATGCCGATTCCCTTGGTATATTGTTGAGTTACCAGCATGGGAATCCCAAGTACCAGTAAGCCGTTCATCAGTATCTGTGTATTGTGCAGTAGCTCTTCATTCCGATCAATGACGGGAAGTAACCTCTCCTGATAATCTACGATCAATGCCATGGTATCTTCAGCAAGTATTCTCATGTTCCCTGTCCTTTCCTATCTGTCTTATTCTATTTCATTAATATTAGCAATTATATCATTCCTGCTAAGCTGTTTCAATCACTAGCCGTATCGCAGGGCTCTTTCAATTTACACCTTTTTATACCAATATCATATAATAAATTATGAAAGTATGGAGGTAACTCATGGGCGAAGTATTAAAAGTCGACCATCTAAGCTATACCTATCACTGTCCCGACCAGGATATTGATGCTTTACAGGATGTTTCCTTCCGGGTGTCAGAAGGAGAGTTCATCAGCATCCTCGGACCGGAAGGCTGCGGTAAATCCACACTTCTTTCACTGATCGCCGGCTTCATCCATCCCACCATAGGCTTAATATATATTAACGGCAGAGATATCAAGCCCTCCGAGCACTATAAATCCAGAGCGGCTATTCTAAGGACCCTATCTCTGGATACGGACATTCTCCTCATGGATGAACCCTTCTCCGCTCTTCAGGGAGAAACCCGAAGATCAGCAGCGGATGAATTACAGGAAATGCTCCATAAAGAGGGGAAAACAGCTATTTTGGTTACGGAGGATATCATGGAAGCCGTCAGCCTCTCTGATCGCATCGTAATACTGTCCGGTAGTCCCGGAACTGTTAAGGCTATCCTAAAAGTCCCGCCTTCTATAAAAAATGAAATTCCTTCTGCCTCCAGAAACATACCCGAATTTCAGGAATACTGTTCTATGGTGGAGAAGGAATTAAAGTAAATATTAATTTATCTTAAATAATTGGATTGCTTCTTCCAGTCTTTTAGCGTCCTCGGCAAGCGCCATTGCTGAGGTGCTCAAATTCTCTACAGAGGCAATCTGATTATTTGCTGTTGCGCTTACCTCTTCCGAGGAGGTTGCTGTTTCTTGAGATACTGCTGATATATTGCTGATGGAATCAAGTGTATCGTCCTTAGATGATTCTATGCCCTTCACTCCTTCTGCTATGTGATCCAGGTTTTCTACCAATTTCTCAACATGTTCATTGATACTCTCAAAGTTATGTATCGTCTTTGCGAGTGCTTCCATCTGCGAAGCCACAATACTCTCTGCCTGTCTGGCTGAAGCAGCGGTTCCTTTGGTCTTAGCCTTAATGGTTTCAACTGTAGCATTGATCTGCTTCGCCGCAGTAAGTGACTGGTCAGCCAGCTTACGGATCTCCTCCGCAACTACTGCAAAACCGCGTCCTGCTTCCCCTGCTCTGGCCGCTTCGATGGAGGCATTCAGGGACAAGAGATTCGTCTGCTCCGAGATACCGTTGATCACTTCCACAAAGCCTTCGATGCTCTGTGATTGAAGTTCCAGTTCGCCGATCTCCCGGATAATGACATTGGTAATCTCTGTGGTGGCACCTGATTTATCATTCAACTCACTGATGGTTGTAATACCCTCTCCAACGATTGATTTTGCATTCTTAGCGATTTTCTCAATCTCATAGGTATTCTCATATACCGCATCAACCTTATTGGAGAGATTTGACATCTGCAGCAGACAACGTTCCGTATCCTCTGCCTGTTGGACAACACCTTTCTCAATCTCATCAATTGCAAGCGAGATGTCCTTCGTGGAATGCAGGATATCACTTGAAGTCGTTGACAGGGTGTCTGCCGAGGAATTTACCGTCTTGCCAACGGAAGCAACCTTTTCTATCAAGCTTCGCATACCCTCAACCATTTCAGTCAGGCTTTCTGACAGGATCTTGAATTCATCCTTACGCTTTGTCTCAAATTTGGTGGTTAAGTCTCCCTTTGCTGCCTTGGCAATGGACTTTACCAGCCTTGCGATCTCATTCCCGATACCGGTAGAAAGGTATGTCCCGACAAAGGCTGAAACGATACATGCCAAAGCTACGAATATAAGGGATAATACCCTCAGCTGCTGTACCTGTTCAAGGATCGTACTTTCGGGAACCAGCGCACAAATAGTAGCTCCGGTACTGCCCACCTTACTATAAAGGAATAAATATTTCTTTCCCTGATATTGTTCGTAGGAGACACCGTCTGCTTCTTTTGCTTCCTTAGTCTTTGTAAAGAAATCCAGAGAACCGAATAACTGATCCTGCTCCGTCATTTCCTTAATCTCAACTTTATCGTTCTCAGTAACATTCGAGCTTACCAGGGCCTCCCTACCATCACCGGTAATAAAGCCGACGATACTGCCTTTGCCCAGATTAATGCTTGAAAGGGAGCTTACTATTTGGCTCTTCGCGACATCGACCACGATATATCCATTGTTCTCGGACATTTTTCTGATGAGTGAGGTAATATAATTTACCTGTTTATTATCCAACTGCTCATCCAGATAGCTGTGTGAGCCAATATATAAATATCTCTCTCCAGAAGAGGTAATCATCTTTCCTTCCTCAGAGGCTTCAAAGCCGCTAAAAACATCTGCTGGAAGCTCTCCTACGGAAGAGATGCTATTTCCCTGCTCACCAAGGATATGTAATGCATAAATGTAATCATGAGAGGATTTTGCAGAGGACAGTTCTCCTTTTACACTTTTCCATGCAGTTTCAATCTCTTCCTCACTCATTTTATCCATTTTATTATAGTAATTCTTAATATTATCATTGTTTGCCAGATCATAGGATTTTGATGCTACAGCATACATTCCAATAAAAATATTGTCCTTCACTGCTTGCAGTGTATCTGCAGCAATAGCCTCATAATTCTGAGCAATTGCCCCAGCCGCCTTATTATAGGATATCACTCCGAATGCAGCAATCAGGATAATCGGGATAGCAAAACCCATGATCAGTTTTACTCGAATTCCGTTCACCTTTCTGATTAACCCGCTTGTTTGCTGGATGGAAGCCGCTTTCTTTCTCTTGGATTTTAAGTTAGATTCGATTTCATTTGGTTGTTTCTTTTTACTTACTTTCATCATCTTTGTATCCTTTCCTAAGTAATCCCGATAGTTTCTATGTTAACATTACTGCTCCTTTGCAAAATGAAATTAGATATATTTTACTTAATCAGTATCGATTGTCAACTACTTAACAATGATTTATGCAATTTTTTTCATTAAGATAGCAATAATCATGACGGTAAATGCCCATGATATCTCATATTCTGATAAACCAAAACCAATTTATAAAATTTTTATAAACCATCAATAAACAGCGTATAAAATTAAGTTGCGAAAAGAAGATGCGTCTAGTAGAATAGAATCATGCACCACGATTAGGAGGGAAATGGATGAACACTTTTGTAATCACTGCTGACTCAAACTCTGATTTACTTGATGAATACATCAAAGAAAAGCAAATCGGCATCATTCCTCATTACTACGATTTAGAGGGCATCACCTACGGAGATGAGATTAATCTGACTCCCAAAGAATTCTATGATAAGATGCGCAGCGGAATAATGCCTACTACCATGGCAAGTAATCCTGAGGTTATCAGAAGGACTTTCTTAAGCTACATTGACCAGGGCTTTGACGTATTACATATCAGTTTCTCCTCTGCATTAAGCGGCGGTTGCAGCAACGTAGTATCCGGCGCAAACGAAATCCTGGAGGAAAATCCCAACGCGAAGATCATCGTGATAGATACCCTGAATGCTTCCATGGGTGAGGGTCTTTTTGTTATGAAGGCAGTACAGCTAAGGGAAGAAGGAAAATCCATCGAAGTGACTGCTTCATGGCTGGAGGAGCATAAACAGGACTTCTGCGTACGTTTTACAGTAGATGATTTGTTTCATCTGCACCGGGGTGGAAGGATTTCCAAGACGACCGCGGTGATTGGTTCCATGATCAATATTAAACCTATTCTTTTCGTGAATTCGGAGGGACAGCTGGTTGCCCAATCCTCCGCAAGGGGTCGCAAGAAATCCCTTACCACGATCTGTAACGATATGCTGGATTGTATGGGTAAGTATAGGGAAAGTGATGATGCTATCTGCATCGCTCATGGTGATGCATTAGAGGATGCTCTGTATCTGAAGGAGCTGATTCTGGAGAAGCTTCCCGGCAGACAGATCATCATCAATTATGTCAGCCCCAGTATCGGAGCCCATTCCGGTCCCGGAGCCATCGGTCTTTGCTTTATGGGTGAAAAGCGGTAATTTAAGCTTCGCAATAAACGGCCTCCGGTGAACATCACACAGGAGGCCTTATTATGTCCTTGGACAGTGCCTGAATTCGATAATTGGCGCACTTCTTGTGTTCTGCTATATATCATTTTCTAAATAGATTCTATGAAAAAGTCCTTGAATTTTTATACTGTTTATAATAGAATAGTTGAGTAGTCTGTTTCAGACGGTGCCTCTGGTAATAAATACTAATGTAATAAATATTTTTATGCTTCCCTAGCTCAGTTGGTAGAGCAACGCATTCGTAATGCGTAGGTCGTGGGTTCGAGTCCCATGGGGAGCTGTTTTTATTGCCTTTAACCAGTTCTATATATCAGTTTATTCGACATCAACCGACACACTATGCTATAATCAGCATAAAATAATTATGAGAAACCATATTCATAGGAGCGATTTATATGAGAGGCTGCTTTTGTAATCGCCGTAGACGTCGTAGACGCAGAAGTTTTTAAGTAATTTGTTCATAGTTTTGTAGGCTAGTATGAAAAGGGCGCCGGTGCCTCATTCTCCGGCGCCTTTTTATTGTTTTAATCCAGCACTGGATAATATTTCAGTTATCACCACACTGTTACTGCATTACCACCTATTAAATATTACATAATTGTTACAGATATGTTACAATTCTATTGTTCCTAAGAGATAGCAAACATCAAAAGGAGGCAAACATTATGTGTTTTAATAATTACAATTTCAGTGAGTTAATCAACATGATCTTAAAATACTGTCGTAGATAACAGTAAATATTTTTATAAGGCCCATCCTGGCGGATGGGCCTTTTGATTTCTCTTGTTCTTTGCATAATATCTTATGATCTGCAAACACTACTAAAAATTTGAAAGGAGAATTTATCATGAGCAGCAAAGATACCTCTTCTAAAAAGCAAGGCAAAAGCAGTGTTGAAAATAACAGTATCAGCAACAAAAATGTGACTCATACGGATCATCGCTCAAAGACAAAATCTAATAGTTCAACAAATAGTGCTACAGACGACTATAAATATACACCCGGAGCTGATAGAATGAAATCCGGAGCTACTGAAAATAAAAGACCCTCATCGGGTAATATAAAGGGAGTCTAGGAGAGATTAACCCATGGATAATAAGAATTATACAGACTATTGTATCGCCGATATATCAAATGAAGATGTTCGTAGCATCTCAGAGTTGGAAAAAACGATTAGCTCTAAAGTAAATAAAGATATCGTTTTAATTGCATATCAGACTATGAATGAGGCCGAGAAATAACACTCGGCTTCTTTACATAATTAAGCAGCCATTGATAATAATCCATTGTATAAATAATTAATCCATGTTATAATATCGAACTAAGGAGGCATAGCTCAGTCGGGAGAGCGCTTGCTCGACAAGCAAGAGGTCACTGGTTCAAGCCCAGCTGTCTCCATTCAAATTAAACGATTTTCATAAAGCATTACATAACGAAAGCCTCCTGTATCACGGTATTCCGTGCATAGGAGGCTCTTTGTCACCTTTTGGCCATTTATGCCAAATTTTCACCAATCGTGCCATTTTGTTGTTTTTTATTTTTCTCTCATGTATATTATACCAAAAGAAGAATCAAATACAGAATCTACTTAAGGAGGATAATAACATGATGAGTTTTGAAGAAGTTTATATTAATTCCATTAAAGCATCACGAGGCCTTGTAGAGGATGTGCGTTTCAGCAGAGTCCTAAATCTGGAACCTATAAAAAAATGTGCTTTCGAACTATGTGACCAGCTTCACAATAATATTAATCTATTTTATGAGTTGAATAATCAGCAGGACAGATATCCCTATATGCACTCGCATCCTGTTAATGTCGCGTGTATTTCATATATCATCGGTAAATGGATTAATTTGACCTCATCAGAGTTATATAATCTTGTCTGTTGCGGCCTCCTGCATGATATCGGAAAGGCAAAGATCAGAGATAGCCTGTTGAATAAAACTGATGAGCTTACTGACAAAGAACTGGAGATCATGAGATCTCATCCTGTACTTGGATACAATCTGCTGGCGAAGCTGGATATCCTGGAAACGGATATACTTGATGGGATCCTTTCCCATCATGAGCGGCATGACGGCTCAGGATACCCCTATGGTCTAAAGGGAACCGATATCAGCCTTCTCGGAAGGATCATCGCGATTGCAGATATCTTTGATGCTATGACGGCTAACAAGACTTACCGCAAAAAAGAATCTCCCTTTAAAGCGATAGAAGAAATTCAGAACTGCGGCTTCGGTGCTCTGGATCCTCATATCTGCCAGGTCTTCATGAACAATATTATATACCACTATTGCGGTTGTTTTGTCCGTTTAAACAATGAGCAGATTGGAAAAATCGTCTACATCAATCCGGAGGAAAAAACCAAACCTCTAATCCGTTGTAATAATGAATTTCATAACATGTCAGTAGAACGGGATCTTCAGATCCTGGAAGTGATCACCGACCTAACGAAAATATCATAATAAATAGATTATCAGCCGGATTACTGACTCATATGAGCGGACTTCTCCTCTCCATCAGCACCGTATTCTGCCATTCACCATTAGCGTCCTTGGCAACCCTCTCACGGTAGCCGATCATACGGAAGCCCGCCTTTTTATGTAATGCGATACTGCCTATATTCTTTTCAATGATACCTGACTGCAACGTCCAGAAGCCTTCCTTCTCAGACGCTTCTATCACATGTCGAAGCAGTTTCTCACCTATTCCCCTACCGCGGCAGCCTGACTTAATATAGATGCTGACCTCAGCTACTCCGGCATAAACACAGCGGCTGCTGACTGCAGTTAGAGCTACCCACCCCACTACCTGTCCATCCTCCTCTGTAACAAAACGGCAGGTTTTGATATGGGACTTATCCCATACCTCAAAGCTTGGTACCTCTGTCTGAAAAGTCGCTATATTCGTCTCTATCCCCTCACGATAGATAGCTCCAACCGCTTCCCAATCTGTGTCTTTCATTTCCCTGATTCTCGATTCCATCTAAACATTCCTCCCTATTATTTTTATCCCCTGTGAACTTCAGGTAAATTATGAAAATACTATATCAACGCCCATTTTTTGTCAAGACGGAAATAAAGTTCTGTCTAATTCAAGTTATTTCTATGTACTTGCTTAAAAAAACGAATTGTTTTCCACTTTTGACTTTTTATTATAAAAATTTCGACATATTCTTAGCTCCTTTTGTTCTGGTACGAAAAAAGACCCTTGAAATATCAAGAGTCTTAGTGTCGAGGCGACGGGATTCGAACCCACGGCCTCTGCGTCCCGAACGCAGCGCTCTACCAAACTGAGCCACGCCTCGATTTTCTTATGCTGCAGGTGCTCTCTCAGAAGCACCGCATTAGATATTATCTTATAAAAGTATTAAAAAGTCAACTAGTAATTTCACTTTTCCAAGAAAAAATAAGCTGTAAAGTAATCTCCTTCTTACCGTATAAGTTTTGGTATTACCACGAAAATGCAACTAGCAGACAAATGCTTTCTCATTATTTTCTACAGTATCTGGCATGATATTTATGGTTTATTAATACTCTGAATACGTATATGTACTGTTCCTCCGGGAACGCCCCATTCAATGCTGCTTCCTTCACAACACCCCAGGATTGCTGTACCGATAGGTGAAAGTACTGAAACCTTATTATTCTTTACATCTGCCTCCTCCGGATATACTAATATGATCTCTTCCTCATCCTGATCTACAATCATATTTACCTTACTATTCATTTTCACAAACCCACAGGCATGCACTTCCTGGTCAACTACGATGGCCTTGTATATCTCAGCCTTCAATGCCTTCAGATTATCCGTTGCCCGCAGCTCTCTTATATCAATCCTATCAATAAAATCCAGCAATTTTTCCTTATCACTCTTCGTAATGTATATTTCCTGAGACACTTCCTCCAACCTCCGTTTTATAGATTAAGTAAGCCGATTAGTAAGTACTTAAGAAAAGTGTTATATTATACACATCGATCCTATAAATTAACTTCAGCAAATGCTTTATAGTAATCGTAATACCTTTCATCACAGGCGGAAAATAGATATCTGGCTAATATTTTGGTAACCTGATAACCCTGTTCCTTTAAATGGCTTAAATGCGGCTTAAAATCCTCTACTGCAGGATTGCTATATGCAACTTTTAATATAAAGGACAAATATTGCCTGGAATCATCCTTCTCCCAAAGCATTGGATGATTATCATGTGTCGGAATAACCAATCCTGTCTCCACATTTCCTTCCTCAGGGTTATATATTAAAATACTCTGGCCTTGGTCCTTAATATATGTGGCCCATGCACCTGTATCATCATAGGAGAACTGATAAATCTGACTGTATTCCGGATATTCCGTTTGATACTGGTTTGTGATTAATTTCTGATATTCCTTAATATGTTCCTTCTTTTTTATGATATAATCCTTAGCTAGCTTAAGCTCAGATAGCTTCTTATCTAAATCCTGATCCAGCAAGTCTAAAGAAGTCTCCAAGTCTTCCGGAGATAAATGAGGTAGTTTTTTCATATCCTGCAGCGACATGCGCAGACACCTAAAATGCGCCAGGTCGGATATCGTAAAAAGAGAACTCGAACTATATTGTCGATAATTATTCGTATCATCCCGTTGTTTATCAATCAATCCTTCGCTCTCCCAATACCGAAGAGTTGATTTCGGAATGCCTAATAAATCTGATATTTCTCCTATCGATAAATAGTTTCTCATATAAAGCTCCATCCTAATTCTAATAATTTCTATCTATATTTTATCCTTGTAGCCGTCTGATATCAATCACATCAAACGCTATTCGCTTTCGTCAGTTTCATAATATAATTTTCTAGAGACAGTCTATATATCTTCATATTATTATATTCACTTACTAATCGAAAACCCGCATTTTCAAACATTTTTACAGACCTTTCATTGCTTGGATCAATCTTAGCAATAACGTGCGATGTTCGCCACTGAAAAAAGGCAATTTCTAAGCCTTTCTTAATAGACGCTTTTCCTAATCCTGTCCCCCATCTCTTTTTATCACCGATGACAATTACCATTTCAGTCTCCAGCGGTTTTCTTACCAGCTTTAAAAAGCCAATAGGTTCCGCATTATGCGAATAAATAAGATAAAAGCTGCCCCCACCATTAAAGAGATGGGTCATTATTGCCATGTTGACTCTTTCAACTGCCCGCTGTAACTCGTATATAATATCTGCTGATTCATTCAAATATCTCGTGATCTCATGATCCTTCATCCAGTCTATCAACTTTTGTACATCATTACGCGTAACTTCTTGTCTCAGTTCAATTTGAGACGCACTCATGGTATCAAGTCCTTTCTAATTAAAAGCCTTTCATAGTATCAACCATTGACGTCTCTATGACGGTTCTTTCCTCTTTTCTTATAAATTCTAATTATAGACACCATTATAAAGGTTAAAGTCACTTTAATGTCAATATCGTAGGCTGTAAAATTCGTAAAATACATACTTAAATTCTTGATTGCATGGGTAAATTCCAAACCACCATTCAGTGAATTAAGATTGAAAGGAAGAGACAGCCTGAACGCTTGCACTCCGTTCAGACTGTCCCAGTTATTCATTTCTATCTGAAATTCTTTACTTCAATATCAACATATAGAACTAACATCAATTTCACTAGCTATCCTTCCTTTGAATTCCTCCATCAGCATGCTTCCCTGGTCGCCCTCTTCCCTACCGCGAACAGAAACCGTATTGCTATCCTGCTCATTCTTTCCGATCACCAGCATATATGGGACCTTATCCAGCCTGGCTTCACGTATTTTGTATCCAAGCTTCTCGTCCCGCTGATCGAGTTCACATCTGATACCGGCAGCTTTTAGTTGGTCGGATATTAACTTAGCATATTGAATATAAGAGTTCGAAATCGGCAGCACCTTCACCTGAACCGGTGCAAGCCAAACAGGGAACTTTCCTGCATAGTGCTCGATCAGGATACCGATAAAACGTTCAATTGAGCCAAAGATAACACGGTGTATCATGATTGGTTGATGCTTCTCTCCATCGGCACCGATATATTCTGCATGAAATCTCTGTGGCAATTGAAAATCCAGCTGTATTGTTCCGCACTGCCATGTTCTTCCTATAGAATCCTCCAGATGAAAATCTATCTTAGGTCCGTAAAATGCACCTTCCCCCTCATTGATGACATAGGACAGCTTCAATTCCTCAAGGGCCAGCTTCAAGGCCTCGATTGCTTCATTCCAGTCCTCGTCACTGCCGATACTTTTCTCCGGTCTTGTAGATAACTCCACATGATAATTGAAACCAAACTTACGATAGACCTCATCAATCAAACATATCACACCTTTGATTTCCTCTGTCACTTGTTCCCGCATCATAAAGATATGAGCATCATCCTGTGTAAAACAGCGTGCCCTCATCAAACCATGAAGCGCACCGGATTTTTCATTGCGATGGACCAGCCCGAGTTCTCCCATCCTGATCGGCAATTCCTTATAAGAATGTGACTGCATTTTATATACCAGCATTCCTCCCGGACAATTCATAGGCTTTACTGCGAAATCCATATCGTCAATTTCTGTAGTATACATATTTTCACGATATTTTTCCCAATGTCCGGAGGTCTCCCATAACTCACGTCTTAGCATCATTGGTGAGGATATTTCCACATAGCCTTCACGCTCATGAATTCTTCTCCAATAATCAAGCAGTAAATTCTTTAGAACCATCCCCTTTGGAAGAAAAAAAGGAAAACCAGGTCCTTCCTCCATGAGCGTGAATAAGCCAAGCTCCTTACCAATTCTTCGGTGATCTCTCGCTTTTGCTTCTTCCAGCTGTCTCAGATACTCATCCAGTTCACTCTGATTTGGAAATGCTGTCCCATAGATTCTTGTCAGCATCCGGTTCTTTTCATCACCTCTCCAATAAGCTCCTGCAAGTGCTGTCAGCTTGATTGCTTTAACAAGGCCGGTATTTACTACATGCTGACCGGCACACAGTTCCATATAGTCTCCCTGACGAAAGAAGCTGATCTGTTCACTTTCCGGCAGTTCAGCAAGCAGTTCCAGCTTATAGCTTTCCCGACGTTCCTCCATCTCTCTGATCGCATCAGCCCGGCTTACGAAATAATGCTTCATCGGCAAAGCTTCCTTTACGATCCGTTTCATCTCTGCTTCAACTGCAAGCAAATCTTCAGCAGTAAACTCAAAGGTAAATTCAAAATCATAATAGAACCCATTTTCTATTGCAGGTCCTATCGCACATTTCGTCTCGGGATATAAGCGCTTTACTGCCTGTGCCATGATATGGGCAGCAGTATGGCGCAACGCATTCCTTCCCCCCTCCTCACCAAATGAGCTTTCGATCATTTCTCCATTCTTCATTATCACTTTCATTCCTTGGTCTCCTTTCGGTAATAAAATTGATAACATAAGAAAAGAATTACGAATTTTGAATTGACGTGCAGCGAATAAAAAAAGCACCCAAAGACAAAATATCATCTGTCTAAGGGTGCATTTTCTGCACGGTTCCACCTTAACTTTTCACTTCGGATTCCATCAAATCCTAGCCTTTAACGCAGACATACGATAACACATACTATTTTCCGTGTTACAGCTCAGGAATGGTTTTCAATCAATTTCCGCATAAGGAACTTCCATCTATCGTCCCTCTCTCTGGATGCTTCCTGTTGATTTACTCTTTTCCTTCATTGCTTTTCTTATGTTATTAATACACATTATAAACCAAATACTCACATAGTCAACTGAATTTATCCTCTGGCAGCTACTATTTTCTGTGGGGTTGTCTTTTGGATCAGACGGGGTGCCTCGGGACAATGCCAATCTTAATATGCCGTAATTATTCCGCCCTCATTCGCATACAAAGAGCTGACACCGGCGGTATCGACTATGAAACAGTCCTTGAACGGGATCCTTTTCATAATCTCTTCCTTCACAAATAAAGCACGTTCATAATTATTGCAATGGGCGATTCCCAAAATACGTTCGCTCGGCTTTATGACATCCTCTTCAATGGATTTTACCATTGCCATAAGTGCTTTTACAATGCCTCTCGCCTGATCCACCTTACAGATGGTACCTTCCGAAGTAGCTCCCATTACCGGTTTTATATTCAAAGCACTGCAGATCACTGCCTGTAAGCCGGACAGACGTCCATTCTTACGAAGCGTATCTAAGGACTCAAGGACAAATTTGGTCTTCAGACTGTCACGGAAGGCATGTATCTTCTCTACAACCGTCTCAAAGGGAAGCTTCTGTTCAATTAGTTCTTTGATTTTCATGGCGATCAGTGTCTGACCGACTGAAGCAGATCTTGAGTCGATTACCTCTACCTTCTTATCCGGATGCTCTTCCAGATATAGCTTTTTCGCTAACTCGGCACTGTTATAGGAACCGGAAAGCTGAGAAGATAGAGTTACAATATAAATGTCTCCGTCAAAGTCAAAATAATTCATATAATCCTCGGGTGAAGGACATGCCGATTTCGGGCTGCTGGGACATAAACGTACTTTCTCAAGGAAGTCTGCCTGATCAAAGCTCTCATCATCCACGATGGAATCATTATCCACGATCAAAGTCAAGGGTACAAGCTTAAAATGCTGATCCTCCTTTAATTCCTTCGGTAAATCCGTACAACTGTCCCCAATAATCCTATATGACATCTTTCTTTATCCTCCTGTGATCTTGCTGAATAGTACATATTGTATGATATATCCTAATCATGGTAATAATTTTATACTATAATTGAGTTTTAAAACCACGCTATGTGGTTTTTATTACTACGTTTTAGCATACCATAAGTAAGGTGGTTTTATCAAGAGAAATTAACATTTTTATTGAAATTTTATAATCCGCAAGACTGACAGGTTTCCATAGAACAAGGGGCTGTTGCATAATAAATCAAATTATACAACAGCCTCTCATTATCATTAATCAATTATTATTTTGTCAGGAACATCATAATATCGTTACTTCTCTGGATAAACTTTGTCATCGCTTCCGGTTCCAGCGGTTTATGGCTGAGTAATGCCAGATCATACAGCTGCTCACAGATCATCGGAGTCTTATCCGAGCTCTCATTGGTCAGGATATACTGAACAAGAGGATTATTCGCATTTAATACCAGTGTCTCACCACCGCCCAAGTCACCCATATCCATGCCGGACATATTATACATACGCATCATATCCTGCATTCTGCGGTTCTCCTCGGAAAGGGTCATCACGGAGGACACCTTTTCATTCTTGAATTTATCTACCTTGACCTCAAGCTTCTCCTTGCCCAGAACCTTACGGAACAGGGTTGTCATGGCTTCCGTATTATTCTTTAACACCTTCTGGTCCTTCTTCTTGATCTTATCCTTAAAATCATCATTGATATCAGCATCAATTCTCATGAAACGGATGGTCTGATCCTGATATTCAAGCTGAGTGATAAAAGGCTGATCAATATTGTGGGTCAGGATAAATGCGTCCGTACCGGCTTCCTTGAACATGTTGATGTACTGGCTTTGCTGCTTCACATCAGTCACATAATAGACGACGGTCTTCTTATCCTCATCCACATACTCATCCTCGTCATCATGTGCATGCTCATGATCATGCCCGCATTCACAATGCTCATCATGTACATGCTCATTTGCACCCTCTGCTAAAGCTTCATTGGTATCTGCTGCCTTACTCTCAGCCTCATCGGTCTTCTTATTCTTCTTATTATCCTTAGGTGCTTCCTTTGCTTTCTTTGCATCCACATACTCTGCAAGAGTGATGTACTTGTCCTCCAGATTCTTAAAGATGATCACGTCCTTCATCTTCTCACGGAACTTCTCATCCTTTAAGCAGCCGAATTTGATAAAGGGACTGATATCATCCCAGAATTTTTCGTAGCTCTCACGGTCTACTTTATACATACCGCTCAGCTTGTCAGCTACCTTCTTGGAGATATACTCACTGATCTTCTTAACAAAGCCGTCATTCTGCAGCGCACTTCTGGATACGTTGAGCGGCAGGTCGGGACAATCGATGACACCCTTTAACAGCATTAAGAATTCAGGGATTACTTCCTTGATATTATCTGCAATAAATACCTGATTACTGTATAGCTTAATAAGTCCTTCCAGGGAATCATACTCTGTATTGATCTTCGGGAAATACAGGATACCCTTAAGGTTGAAGGGATAGTCCATATTTAAATGGATCCAGAATAAAGGCTCCTTATAATCATGGAACACATCACGGTAAAACTTCTTATAGTCTTCATCCTTGCAGTCATTCGGATGCTTTGCCCAAAGAGGGTTCACATCATTGATCGGCTGAGGCTTCTTCTCCTCCTTCTTAGCCTCCTCTACAGTTCCATCCTGATCCACGGAAGCATCGATAACCTCTTCCTTGGTTTCTTCCTTTTTCTCATTCGCATTAACAAAATAAATCTCTACCGGCATGAAGGAGCAATACTTCTGAAGGACCTCCTTCACACGATATTCGTTGGAGAATTCGTAGCTTTCTTCATTTAAGAACAGTGTGATGTCCGTACCACGCTCAGTTCTGCTGCCATCACTCATCTCATATTCGGTTCCGCCATCCGATTCCCAGTGAACAGGAACCGCATCCGGCTGCCAGGACAGGGTATCGATCGTAACCCTGGCTGCAACCATGAAGGCAGAATAGAAGCCAAGACCGAAATGTCCTATGATTTGGTCTTCATTGGTCTTGTCCTTATATTTTTCCAGAAACTTCTGTGCTCCGGAAAATGCAATCTGATTGATATATTCTTTTACTTCGTCCGCAGTCATACCGACACCGTTATCGGAAAAACGGATGGTCTTCTCCTCCGGATTCACAGTAACCGTAATCTGATAGTGGTTATCCTCCGGAAGATTTGCCTCTCCCATGATTTCCAACTTCTTCAACTTCGTAATGGCATCACAGCCATTAGAGATTAACTCTCTGACAAAAATATCATGGTCTGAATATAACCATTTCTTGATGATCGGGAAAAGGTTCTCGGAATGAATTGATAAATTACCACGTTCTGTGCTCATGAATTAACAACTCCTTTTTCTTGTAAAATTCCTCAAGTGTTATGATAATACTGTAATTTTGAAATGTCAAGAAAAAATTAGCACTCTTTAAGCAAGAGTGCTAACAATACCCTGTTCCTTAAGGATGCGGGCGACTTCTTTATCCCATTCCTGTTCCAGTGTTTTATCAAGTGTAAATGTCTTGATTGCAGTACCTGTAATGATATGGAGCTCGTTGTTCTCGAATCTGACGTTCATGTATAAACCGCCGACCTCTTCGGGTTTTATCCTGCCACCTGACTGCCCGATCAGAATATCTGTACGGTCCTGCGGTAGCTGGAAGACGATCTTCATTGAAAGAGGAGTCTTATTACCCTTAATCATCGCATAAGCTATGTTTCGTACCTCGCTCCATAAAGCATATCGAAGCAATCCTCGTTCCTTCAGTTCTTCTCCGGTGAAAAATCCTTCATTCAGTTTTCCGTTGATAGAGTAATTCATAAATGTGGAGAGTTCCATCTCCCGAAGAATAAAATCATCAAAAGTATTTTGCGTCAGAAGCTTTGCCATAAACTGCTTAACCTCTGCAATAGTAAACATTACCATAAATTTCTCCAATCCCCAATGTCAGAGCGAATTAAAAACCATTATTATGATTTTTTTCATAATATCAATGCAGTCTGCACTGCTTTTCCTGTATAGAAGCTTTCAGACTTACGAACAATATAAACATAAAGTTTTATCACAGGAGGAATGTCAGCATGTATTATGAACAACCTGTAAAAAAAACCTACTACCGTTTTCCGTCCCAAAGCAGTATTCGAAGCTTCGATGAAAAATACTATTATCCCAACCAGTTGTATTCTTCAGGGGAACATGTCCGCAACAGCTCCCGGCAGGAGTATAACGATTTCTCCCGGGAACCTGTAACCAAAGCCTAGAACAACAGATTAATTCCCGCTAAAATAAGAATATGTGCAGGGTAAAAGATATAGAAGAAATACTTCATACTTTTACCCTTTTCTCCGTTATATAATGCAATCGGAATAATTGCCAGCGTGGCAAATACATTAATATATCCGAGAATAAAGGCTGAAACGAAAAACAGGGTAAAGGTCTGTAATATCTTATTGCCACGGAACAGATAAAACGCAGAGATCAGCAGGATACCTGCATAGTTATAGTCCGTACGAAGGAAATACGCCAGTATACAGAAGACAAGCGTAATCACACCGTTTAAGACATTTGTCATGAATACATTCTTTCCATATTTCTTTTCCACCAGATTCATCAGATAGATGCAGGCAAGGCCGAGGAAAAGTGTAAAAAAGACATTCTGATGTGTGAACTCGATTACTGTGTCGTAAAAAGCAAGATCAAAAGGAACCTCTGACACCAGGGCAAAGATGCCGAGACGGATCAGATATTTATTTACATTTTTGGTATTGTGAAAACCCTCAACCAGTAAAAATACGAAGATCGGAAAAGCCAAACGTCCGATGATACGCATAATAATCCATGCCGGTGAAGTCTGCGGCAGCAGTACAGCGGCCACATGATCTATCATCATTGTAATGATAGCAATCCATTTTAAACGAAAATTATTCATTCACTTAATCCTCTCTGTTCTATGCTTTATATGTGCATTTTCTTCTTTAATTCAGCCCTCATATTATCCCACTGGAATAAAATCAATGCCGAAATACTGATGATACTGGCCGCTACGCAAATCACGGATGGAAATAGTATGTTGAGTCCTCCAAAGATAATGAATATGATCGGAACGAACCCGAACAATGCGTCAATAAAAAAATAAACTGTTAAATCCCTGGCACTGATTTTCAATAGCTTCGCGGAAATCGCCATGACGATCATCGCTCCCACGCAGACGCCCGGAATGACAAAGTCGATGGACCAACCCAACCACCCCATGGAACGATCCCACAGAACGGATAAGATACCGAACAGAACCACCTGCCAGAGTATTGTCTTCGGTATATTACTTTTCTTACGAATAATGATAAACATGCTTAACCATAAGCAACCGACACCACCGGCAACAATTAAGGACCAGCGTGACTCTCTGGTAAAAATCATATTGACAGCAAAGCTTGCAACAATTGCTACAATAGATAGGAGTATCATCAATCTGATGAAGAAGTTAAACTCCTGAAAGATGGTCGGGAGATTAGGAAATACTTCTTTCGATTCCTCTCCGCTCCCTGAAACGATACCTCCACACAGCGGACACACCTCATAGCTTCCCTTAAGGGAAACCTTACAGTTATCACAGGTAAGCATATATACCTCCACTCCTACACATCTGAAAGCCAAGTTATTCCCGGCGAAATTCAGTATGAGGTTCATTAAATTTCAACTTTATATGAGTTAATTCAGATCTCCTTATTATTCGAGGCTATGATGACGGAGACTCCCTCATTGGTCAACATACGAAAAAAATTCTTCTGAATATCTGTACTGACATAGGGAGAAACAAAGCTGATCACCAACGTATCCTCATAAGAACACATACAGATCTGTGGTCTTCTCGCACTAGTAAAGCAATTAAACATATGAATATAGGGAGCCAACTCTTTGGCTACAGTAATTTTACCGAGATTGGACAAGGTAGCTGTAATGCCTCTGTCACTCAAGTAATTGGCAAATCTCAGAACATAGTCTTTGATTACCAAAGGAAAAATTCTCAGGAACACATTATGTTCCAATGCCGACAGCCGGTTGATATGGGTACGGAGCTTCTCTTCTGTCAGCTCCGTAGCAAAGCTTTCCTTGACCGAAGCAATGATATCCTCCAATTGATCCGAATTCTTACTGAAATTATATGAGATGTTGATCGTACAGAAAAAGTTTCTGGCGGTAACCGACGGAAAATACGTCCTCAAATTCACAGGGACCGTCAGAATAACCGGATTCTTACGCGACCGTAACGGCATTTCCATAGAGATAGCCTTCATATACAAAGCAGTCAGGAAAATCGTTACAGTCGTATCATAGCGATGTGCCAGCTCCAAGATCTTCTTCACCGACATCTCACCTTCGAGAACCCTCAGACGATTATCAATCGAACGCCTTCCGGTGATATGGTAAGCACGGTTAATCTTAATCTTCTTATCCAGCTTACTGTCTCCGTTATAATGCTTTAAGAAGCTGTCATCCATCCTTTGTGTAAATGTGGCATCATAATCAAGCTTCGGAAGCTTGTCCTGAAATTCCTCGCTATACTTTATCGTCAGATAATAATATACAATTGTTTTAAGAAACCCTAAAGCACCGGTTCCATCGGTTAAAGCATGATACATTTCAAGGTTAATTCTATTATTATAATAAGAAACTTCAAATAACAGGTTCCTTCGATTTGTATGGTACAGCATACTACAGGGCAACTTATGTTCCTCAACCACCTCGGGGCTTGCTTCTGTACCTTCGAAATAATACCAGAACATTCCTCTCCTTATCACAGTCTGATAGATTTGGAACATGGGTAGGGCTTTGTCGAGTGCGCGCTGTAATATATCTTTATCAATCTCTTCCTTTAATTCACACACGAAGCGGAATACCTTGGTATCCTTTTCATTGGTGTTCGAGGGAAAGATCTTAGCTGCATTATCCAATCTCATCCACTCCACCGGCCTTCTTCTGGTCATGAATTCATCTACCCCCTTTCCGGTTGGTATCTCTATTCAGTAATTATTAACGATTTTCTGCCGGTTTATCTTCAACTTCTTTCAATGTGTCCTCTATCTTTTTATTCAAAAACTGGTTAATCAACTCGTAGCTTCTCTTTACATGAACAAAATGCTTTGGCAGGGAGAAAAATCCGTGCAGAGCGTCCTTCATCCGATAAACCTCCACATGATTTCCGGCTTCAAATAATTTCTTTCCGAAAAGCTCCGCTTCATCACGCAGGGGATCATACTGGGCTGTGATAATCAGGGTATCAGGCATGCCGGATAAATTCTCTGCCAGGATTGGAGCCAGGTATGGATTTCGTAAATCCTCCTCACTATTCTTATATAGGTCCAAAAAATCACAGATTCTCTTAGAAGTCAGGAGAAAATCCGTCCCATTCTCAAGGATGGAAGGATAAGGTGAGGTCTCGCTATGATCACTGTCTGTGGATGGGTATAGAAGAATCTGTCTCTTCGGCAGAAATTCTCCTCTGTCTCTGGCCATCATGGACACCACAGTCGCAAGATTGCCTCCGGCACTGTCCCCGATCAGGGTTATCTCCTCCGGGTCTACATCTAATAGCTTCGCGTTTAAAAACACCTCACGGGTCACTGCATAACAATCCTCGGGAGCTGTAGGGAATTTATACTCCGGGGCCAGCCGGTAATCTACTGATACCACAATGTGTCCCGTCTGCTTTGCCATATTAGAGCAGACATTGGTATAGGTATCAATATTCCCGAAGACAAACCCTCCTCCGTGAAAAAATATCAGTATTTTTCTGAAGAAAGCATTGGATGGAGGCATAAAAATACGAACGGGAATATCGTATTCCCCGATCGATACCTTATGATCCCACATCTCATATAACGGTTTGAGGACGGGATGTGCCGCCGTCCTAAGCTGTCTCTGCAGCTTATAGGTCTTCTTCACATCCAGGTCAGGATAGGATAATGCTTTCAAAGCAATTCTCATCGCTTTGTTGATTGCCATAGATGCTTGTCCGCCTTTCTGCCGTATTCAACCAATCAATATTGCAATTTCATTCTAGCTGAGATACCCCTAAAAGTCAAACCAAACCATGACTTTCATGGGCATACAGCATTATAAAGGCAGGACAATGTTCAGAGTGAGTATCTCATTCTCTGCTTTATAGGTATAGCTACCTTTATATTTGCTAATGATCATAGCCATACTCTTATAGCCGTAGCTTTCCTCCTGTTGACTGTTGATAGGAAGACTCCGTTCAGTAAAGCCTTCCCCGATATAGCTGCTTTCAATAACTATCTTTAAAGAGCTCTCCTGTAACTTAGAACTAAAATAAACTGTTCTTGCCTTCCTTGAGTCTAACTGCAAACAGGTATAAAAGGCATTTTCCAGGCCATTAGATAACATAGCGCAGAGCTCGGTTTCAGCTATGGCTATATTCTGAGGAAACTGAGCATCTACAGTAAAGGCAATATTGTCAGAATCCGCCTTGCTTGCATAGTAAGAAAGAATCAGGTTCACAGTATTATTCTCACAATACCGTATCGGCGTAATCTCCTCAATATTCGATTGAACCTGGCTGATATATTCCGTAGCTTTCTTAGTATCGCCATCGACCAGATAACCGGCAATCAGATTTAGGTGATGACGCATATCATGACGGTAGATTGCCGCCTTTTCCTGAACATCCCAAAAATCCTTTAAATCCTTTTTTGCCTGCTTCATCTGAGCCGATAGCAGGATCCTTTCATTTCCGGCATCGCTGCGGCGTTTTATCTCATTATAATGAAAGATAATAAAAACAAAATAAAATATGGAGATTAGTGAGGGCATAAATAATACAGCTGCCTTAGTCCCCTGAAATAACAGATTGGTATAAGTTGTTGTGGCATAATCGAACACGTAGTATATCAGCGGAACAACACCAAAGAGCAGTGCGGATTTCTTAGACAGAGTGATCAAGCGGTTTACAGAAGTAACTGCAAAGTGCTTCAGAAGAAAAAACACCGGAAACAATCCAATTATATATACAAAAAAATAGGCGCTTCTACTCTCACCCCTATTAAAGACGACTGTGGCAAACCACTGTGGGATCTGACAACACAGGTAGGTGGAAATTACGGAAACAAAAGCAACCGTCAACCCGCGTCTGAAATAGAAGGCAATCAGTAAGATCATGGGGATATGTATCATAACAGGATATAGTTTGGCTGTCACATCATAACCGATCAGCCTATAGCCAAGAACCTGTGCCAGAAACAACAGGAGTATCAAACCTAGTAGTGAAAACAGATTCCTTCTCGTGTTTTCAACACCTGCAAACATTGCAGTAATAAGCACCCCAAATGCCAGAATTAATATGTAATAAGCAATTTCAAAGAAAGTAAGCATTCCTCTACCCCATTTTCTATAAGCAGTTGCTGAAGCTCTGCTTCTGATTATCTTACGCTTATATTCTAGCATTTGTCGTGATAAATCTCAACCATCTGTGACATTTCAAGTCAAAAAAGAGACATTCCATGCACTTGGTAATTTTTTTACTCTTTTCTTGCCTATAATATACCTATAATAAGAAAGCATTTAAGGGGGACGATAACAGCTTAGCAGGGAGGATACTGTACTTAATGTAATCAGATAAAATGAGAACAGAAAGAAAATGAGACAAGGATCAATAAGATAAGGAGAATACTGCGATGAAGAAAAAAATAATATGGGTGGCGCTTACCCTACTGTGTACTGTATTTTTTGTACTGCCGGCGACCGGTGAAAAAGCATATGCTCTATCCAAATTGTATATCGGTAATAATACACCGGTAACGCTTCCAACAACGGATGGTGAAGTTACCTATGGAGGTAATTAAGGCCAAATAGCGACAGGAAGTGCAATCACAACAGTGCCAACAGGTGCTACCTGGTGGTTATCCAAGGAGGGTACGAACTATACGCTTACCTTAAACGATGCTAACATAACGGCCTATACGAATTCTGGGAATGGAATGACAGATATTAATAGCATCAATGCCTTGGGAGACCTCAACCTAGTCGTTCGTGGTAGCAATATCATAGGAGGAGATACAGTTTCAGATACAACAAGCGGGTTTTCATCAGGGTTATTTGTTTATGGGAAGCTTAATATCTCCGGAGATGGTATACTGAACGTAAATTCCGGTGGAGCAGGGGACGGCAAAAGTAGCTATGCTATATATGCTGCGGGTGATCTCTCTGTTTCTGATTCTGTGGAGATTTATGCCAAGGGAGGAGATACTATGGCAAGTGGTACTTTTGGTATGAACTCTGATAATGGGTATATAAGAATCTCCGGAAATGCGAAAGTCAAAGCTGAAAGCGGAAATAATACGGTCAATTACTATAACACAGGGATGAGGGCCATTGATAATAAGATTATCATCTCGGGAGGAACAGTAATTGCAAGTACTGGAACCGGGGAGCATATTAAAGCTATGAATAAGCCTGACCTAAGCAGCTATCCGCTATATCAGTGGCGTACTAATCCGAGCGACAGTTTCAGAATAAATGCATATACATATAATGCTTCACATACCTATCTGGAGATCAAGCCTGCGGTTCCGGTAACCGATATTACCATAACTAATGTCAGTACTGTCCAGGAAGATACGGACCTGACTCTCTCCGGTACGGCTGCACCGGCTACTATGGCGGACCAAGCCATCACCTGGAGCATAGAAGAAGCCGGAACCACCGGGGCTACGATAAACGGAAGAACATTCCGGGCCTCAGCTGCCGGTACAGCAAGGGTACAGGCAACAATTCCCAATGGACAGGGTACAGGCAGTGATTACGTGAAATCCTTCGAAATTACAGTAACCGCTACACCGGTAATCACCCATACTATCACCGCCACAGTGGGTGCCGGTGGAAGCATCACTCCAAGCGGATCGGTAACGGTCAATGACGGTGCGAGTCAGAGCTTTACCATCACACCGAACACCAACTATTCCATCTCCGAGCTTCGTGTCGATGGTGTGCTTCAAAGTAATGTGACCACCTATACCTTTGATCATGTGACAGCGAACCATACGATCGATGTGATCTTTGAACAGACCTTTATTCCGATAACTGATATCACCATGACCAGTGCCGCAACTGTCCAGGAGGATACGGACCTGACTCTCTCCGGAACAGCTGTTCCGGGCAATGCGACAAACCAAACCATCACCTGGAGCTTGGTAGATTCCGGAACCACTGGGGCTACCGTAAACGGAAGCACATTTCAGGCCTCAGCTGCCGGGACAGCTAGGGTAAAGGCAACCATACCCAACGGACTGGGTGCAGGCAGTAATTACGAAAAATCCTTCGATATTACAGTAACAGCTACGCCGGTAATCACCCATACCATCACAGCCACAGCAGGTGCCGGTGGAAGCATCACTCCAAGCGGAACGGTTACGGTCAATGATGATGTAAGTCAGAGCTTTACTATCACACCTAACAGCAATTATTCCATCTCCGAGCTTCGGGTCGATGGTGTGATTCAAAGTAATGTGACCACCTATACCTTCCATCATGTGACAGCAAACCATACGATCGCAGTAACCTTCAGCTATAACGGAGGCGGCAATTCGGGCAGCGGTGGAAACAGCGGCGGAGGCGGAAATTCAGGCGGCGGTGCGTCAAAAATCACTGGTACGGTACAGAAGGAACAGAAACGGGAAGCCGGAGCACCTACCGCTGACTTACAAAGCAGCACCGAGGAGTTGAAAAAGATATTCACTGCTTCAGAGCTGGAGAAAATGGAAGCTGGTGAAAATGTAAAGGTAATCCTAAAGGTCAATGATATCAGTGCTTCTGTCAGCGAAGAGGAGAAAAAGCAGATTGCAGAGCAGCTTGAGAAGGATGCGGCAGTCCTTTATGTTGATTTATCCTTATATAAGCAGGTAGGAAATGCTGCTGAGACAAAAGTAACCGAGACCAGCGATAAGATTAAGATCAGTATCGAGGTCCCGGAAGAGCTTCGGAGTCTCAATGGAGAAACAAACAGAACGTACCGGGTCATCCGAATTCATCATGGGGTTACGGATATACTCGAAGGAACCTATGATCCTGTGACCCATCTGTTTACCTTTGAGACAGACCGTTTCTCCACCTATGCTCTGACCTATCAGGATGAGAAGAAGGATACCGCCCAAGCTACAACAAAGGATAGACCACAGGTATATAATGATTTTCACCATCTTCGCCTGACAGCGAAGGCATCACAGACCTCCCAAAAGCTAAGCTTTACTAAGGTGTCAGGGGCTGACGGATATCTGATCTATGGTGCAAGCTACGGTGAAAAGAACAAGCTGAAAAAGCTTGGTGAGGTATCAGGCTCCGTATCGACCTTTACCCATAAGAAGCTGAAGAAGTCTACTTACTATAAATATCAGGTGAAGGCTTATCAACTCGTGGATGGGAAGAAGGTAATTCTGGCAACCTCCAAGGTAATCTATTCAGTAACGGAAGGTAAAACCTATGCCAACCCGAAGAAGGTAACCTCTGAGGTGTCATCCGTCAGTATGATTGCCGGAGAGACAACATCAGTGACCTGCAAGGCAGTATTGCCCGAAAACAGGAAGATGAAGAAGTATGCAGCAGCAATCCGCTACGAAGCCTCCAATAAGAACATCGCAACGGTAGACAAAACAGGAAAGATCAAGGCACAATCGAAGGGAACATGTTATGTTTATGCCTATGCCCAGAATGGTGTATATAAAAAGATAAAAGTTACCGTAAAATAAATAAGATAGCGAAACGCAAAGCTACCACTAGTGGACTTAAAGTAGTCTTCCTGTGGTAGCTTTGCGTTAGTACGATCATCATGAGTCCAGCGAAGCAGAGGAAGGCAAGGGTAGGATGATTCTTGATGTAAATATCCCCTTCTCTGCTGTATAGGAGTAGTAGCCTTTGTATTTATTAATAATCATCACCATGCTTTTTACACCGAAACCGTGCCCCGGCTGATCGCTTTTTGGCAGGCCTTGCTCTTCTGCTACCTTGCCGGTAAAACTGTTTTCTATGAGAATTAAAAGCTTCTCCTTATGCAGTCTGCAATTGATATAGATTGTTTTTGTCTGCTCTGCGGTCATCTGTAGACAGGCATTCACTGCATTCTCCAGTCCATTGGAAAGCAAAGCACAAAGATCGGTTTCTGTGATAGAAATACTCTGTGGAATAAAAGCATTCACGGAAAAAGCAATTTGATATTGGGCTGCCTTATATGCAAAATGTGAAAAAATCAGATTCACGGTATTATTTTCACAGTAGCGGATAGGAGTAATCTCCTTTATGTTTGTCTGGACGCTGTTGATATATTCCATTGACTTTGTTGGATCTCCATCCGCCAAATGACCTGCGATCAAGGTAAGATGATGGCGCATATCATGGCGATAGATTGCTGCCTGTTCCTGCGACGCTAAGAACACCTTCAAATCCTTCTCCGCCTGGTTAATCTGTAAGGACATCAGCATATTCTCATGTTCGGTCTTACTCCTGCGTTCTATTTCATTATAATGAATAATCATGAATACAAAGAAAACCGTGGGTACAACCGAGGGCATAAACAGTATGATTGATTTTCTTCCCTGAAACAGCAGATCCGTATAAATGGTTGTGCTATAATCGAAAAGATAATAAAATAACGGCACAATACCGAATATCAGAAGCGTTTTATTGGATAAGCTGATCAACTGATTTACAGCGGACACGACATATCGCCTCATCAGATAGAAAACTGGGAAAAATGCCAATGAATTGACAAATAAATAAGCGGTTTGGCTGTCAAACAGATAAAGTGCTACTGTGGCAAACCACTGCGGGGTCTGACAACACAGATATGCAAAGAGCACAGAGACGATAGCGATCAATCTGCTTCGCTTGAAATACCTGGTGATGAAAATCATCAATGGAATATGTATGATAAAGGGATATATTTTTTCCGTATTTCTGTGACCGAGAGCAAGCCAGCTGATTAGCTCTGCAAGAAGCAGATACAAAATGAATATCAGAACGGCCCTGTAATTCTTTTTGGTGATTTCACCACCGGCAAATAATATGCTAAGCAGTGCACCAAAGATCAGCAATAACCCATAGTTAATTAAGGTGAGTAAGATATCCATCACAGCACCCCTTTCTCAATGAACAGATATTGCATGTATCAATCTTCAACATACCTAGTCCTCCACTGCCCTGTTATTCATTAGTCCTATTATATCAGTACTCTGAATAAAACTCAAGTTCGCTGATATGGCGATCTATAAATGCTTCAATATATGTATGCATAAAAAAAGATCCTCCACAGAGGAGAAGCCAACTCGTTGGAGTTGGCTCTTTGGGGAGGAGGAGATTTATGAAAAATTTCTATGTTAAGTAGGTATTATCAAATTAAAATACTTCTGTTTCTATAATAGTAATTATAATATCGAATTATGGAGAAGGTATTAACGTAATGTGAATTATTTGAAAACAAATAACCTGCCGGTATGTTCACAATTATATATGTCGACATGTCATAAACGCATTAATTCCTACTACCGCAATTGAAATGAATAACAAGACAGAATATCTGTCCACCCGACTGAATAGATATCACGATAAAAGCACCTTCTATCACAAGTAGAATAAATAGCAGGACAAAAGGTCCTGTCACCGCAGGTGGCAGGATGAACATGTACGAGAAGGCTCTCGGAAAGCCGTCTTTCCGGAGAGTTTCTCGTGCATGTGTTTCGGCTGTCGTCAGACAGGCGACCTTTTGTCCCCTATGACTCGCCCTATTCTACCAGCTAGGTCTTTCATTCACTTATGTCCCATCCGCTTCTACCAGCCTAATCTTTATTCTCTTATGCCCGTCCGATTATACTAAGTGGACCATTTATCTTGTATATTCTTGTATATCCTTACATTTTCTCTTGCAAAATCAAGAATATACGATACAATAGAAATGGCGATTAAAGATAATTGGAAGTATCCAGGAGGTTATACATGATACAGGCAAGTAATGTTACATTAAGAATAGGAAAGCGTGCATTGTTCGAGGACGTGAATATCAAGTTCACCGAAGGCAACTGCTATGGACTGATTGGTGCCAACGGTGCCGGAAAATCCACCTTTCTCAAAATATTAAACGGGCAGCTGGAGCCCAGTAAGGGTGAGATTATTATTACCCCGGGACAGAGATTGTCCTTCCTTCAGCAGGATCACTTCAAATACGACGCTTATCAGGTCCTGGATACCGTCATCATGGGAAATAAGCGCCTGTATGAGATCATGAAGGAAAAGGAAGTCATCTATGCTAAGGAAGATTTCACGGAAGAAGACGGTATCCGCGCCAGTGAGCTGGAAGGTGAATTTGCTGCAATGGACGGTTGGGAGGCTGAAGCCAATGCTGCTTCTCTGCTGAACGGTCTTGGTATAGAAACCGAGCTTCATTATATGACGATGCATGAATTAAACGGCAGTCAGAAGGTTAAGGTCCTGTTGGCACAGGCATTGTTTGGTAATCCTGACATCCTGCTTCTCGATGAGCCGACTAACCATTTGGACTTAGAAGCAATCCGCTGGTTAGAGGAATTCCTGATCAACTTTGAAAATACCGTCATCGTGGTATCCCATGACCGTTATTTCTTAAATAAAGTATGTACTCACATTGCTGATATTGATTATGCCAAGATCCAGCTCTACTCCGGTAACTATGATTTCTGGTATGAATCAAGTCAGTTGATGATTAAGCAGATGAAGGAAGCGAATAAGAAGAAGGAACAAAAGATCAAGGAGCTGCAGGAATTTATCCAACGCTTCTCTGCCAACGCTTCTAAATCGAAGCAGGCTACTTCCAGAAAAAAAGCACTCGAGAAGATCGAACTGGATGACATCCGTCCATCCAGCAGAAAATATCCTTATATTGATTTCAGACCGAGCCGTGAAATCGGCAATGAAGTTCTGACCGTTGAGAACCTTTCCAAGTCCATCGACGGTGTGAAGGTGCTTGATAAGATTTCCTTTATCGTAGGCAAGGAAGATAAGATTGCCTTTGTCGGACCAAACACCCGTGCCACTACCCTTCTGTTCCAGATTCTTGCAGGAGAGGTAGAACCGGATGAAGGCTCCTATAAGTGGGGTATTACCACAAATATGTCCTACTTCCCGAAGGATAACACCAAGCTCTTTGCAGGAGATGAGACCATTACTGATTTCCTGATGCCCTTCTCACCTGAGAAGGATGTCACTTATGTCCGTGGTTTCATGGGAAGAATGCTATTTGCCGGAGAAGAAGGTTCAAAGAAGGTGAATATCCTGTCCGGTGGTGAAAGAGTCCGTGTCATGTTATCCAAGATGATGATTGCAGGAGCCAACGTACTCATCCTTGACGAGCCGACCAACCATCTGGACATGGAATCCATTACCGCTCTCAACAACGGCTTGATCAAGTTCCCGGGTGTCGCATTGTTTACCTCACCCGACCATCAATTTATTCAGACAACAGCAAACCGTATCATGGAAATCTACAACGGACATCTCATTGATAAGATTACCACTTATGACGAATATCTTGACAGTGATGAGATGGCGAGAAAGAGACAGATCAGTGAATTTGAAGCAGAAGAAGAAAGCGTAGACACGGAAGAATAGAAACCGAATAGTAATTTCAAAATATGAAAGGGGCTTTTGAACGTAAAAAGCCCCTTTTAGTTATTCATTTATGAAATATATTTTCGTCAACATGAACAAGCGAATTCGAATAAAATAATGATAAGAAGCAATGTTGGGAGGCGGCGTAATGCCCTTTAAAAATAATATTGTAGTTCAGTTATCCGCCCCGGACTATGTTCCCATCATCAAGGATACCGGTATTTCATACGGAGGGAACCAGATGTGGTTTCCTGATACAAAATGGTACAAAAAGGAAACCATTCTTTGCCGTTATGGCTGTGGAACCATTGCCGTTGCGGATCTGCTCCTCTATCTGTCCCGCAGGAAGAAAAATCTGCACACTCCGGTAACAGCTTTGGCTGTAACGATGGACAATCAAATTGAATATCCGAATTATCTTTCCTATGTCAGACAGATTCATGACCAATATACCAAGACTCTTCCGATCCTGGCCGTACTGGGCCCCACAGCCGCATCGGCTATCAATACCTATTCTGACAATTACGGACTGAACCTGCAGGCCGACTGGAAATGGACCCTGAATTATTATGATATGTATGACCTGATCGAGGAAATGCTGGAAAAAGATATTCCGGTCATCCTCTCCATCGGACCGAACACTCCGAAGCTGTGGGGGAAGAAAGGAATATCCTTTTATGAGCTGAGGGAAATAGATTTTCAACCCTCCTCGCAAACCGTCTCCGACTCATCTGAAGAAGTGCTAAAACCATATTATTATAAGACAGTCAAGTACGATATCAATGGTCATTACGTAACCGTAACAGGTTTGATTAAGGATGAGCTGACAGGAAGGATCATGTTACGTATCTCTTCCTGGGGAAGCCAGTATTTTATTAATTATGAGGAATACCGGGATTATGCGGAGAATGTGGGTGGTACCTTTACTTCAAGCCTTCTTCATGTCAAATATAACTAAAAAAAGGAAAGCCCGGAATGTCATAGATATCCTGGCTTTCTTTCTCTATTTACTGGCAGCTTCCGGCTCTCTTATAAAGCTATCGTCAGCTTCCGGCTCTTATAAAGTTATCGTCAGCTCCTTCGTATCCTTCTCCGGCTAATTACATGTTTCTGAATTTCTGATATCTTCTGTTAAGGAGTTCTTCTACAGGCAACAGTCTCAATTCTGAAAGCTCCTTCTCAATGACCGACTTCACACTCATCGCCATCAGATCATAGTCATTATGTGCACCACCCGGAGGCTCCGGAATGATACCGTCAATGATCTGAAACCGGAACAGATCCTGGGCTGTCAGCTTCATATCCCCTGCGGCCTGTTCTGCCTTACCGGAATCCTTATAAAGAATACTGGCAAAGCCCTCCGGTGAAAGAATGGAATAGATGGCATGCTCCAGCATATATACCTTATCTGCGACACCAAGTGCTAATGCACCACCGCTGCCACCCTCAGATATCACGATGGACACAATGGGGGTCTTCAACAGCATCATCTGTGCCAGATTCTCAGCGATTGCTTCGCCCTGACCGCGTTCCTCTGCACCGAGTCCACAAAAAGCACCCGGAGTATCGATAAAACAGACTACCGGTCTATGAAATTTCTCCGCCTGCTTCATCAGACGTAAGGCTTTGCGATAGCCTTCAGGATGAGGCATGGAAAAATTACGGGCAATATTCTCCTTGGTATTGCGCCCTTTTTGCTGTGCAATCACAGTAACGGGGATATCACCAAAATATGCGATACCGCCCACTATGGCACGATCCTCTTTGTAATAGCGGTCTCCGTGCAATTCAAGAAAATCAGTAAAAATCCTGTCTATATAATCCTGTCCGGTCGGTCTCACCGGCATTCTTGCCAGCTTGACCTTCTCCCAAGGCGTAATACTCATGTTATCCTCCATTTCTTATACGGAGTGCATTTTCAGAAGCTTGGATAGCGTATGCTTCTGTGCCTCTCTCGGAACAATCTGATCAATAAAACCGTGCTCCAACAAGAACTCCGCTCTTTGGAAGCCATCGGGCAGCTTCTGTCCGATTGTCTGCTCGATTACTCTTGGACCTGCAAATCCTATCAACGCTCCCGGTTCAGCCAGAATGATATCTCCCAGCATAGCAAAGCTTGCTGTCACACCTCCGGTCGTGGGATCGGTCAGTACAGTGATATAGAGTAGTCCTGCCTCACTGTGTCTGGCTACGGCACCGCTTACCTTGGCCATCTGCATCAACGAGAATATTCCCTCCTGCATCCTGGCCCCTCCTGAAGCTGTAAACACGATGACGGGAAGAGCCTCCTGTGTGGCCTGTTCAAACAGCCTTGTCAGCTTCTCACCGATTGTCGTACCCATACTTCCCATAAAGAATGCAGGATCCATGAATGCAAGCATAGCGGGCTGACCTTGTAGCTTACCTTTTCCTGTCACTATACCATCTGAGAGTCCGGTCTGAGTACGGGTCCTTTGCAGCTTTTCACCGTAACCAGGGAAGCTTAAGGGATCCCTGCTGACCATGTCAGCATCAAATTCCTGAAATTCGCCTTCCTCCATCAGCATTGCTATACGTTCCGCTGCTGACAGCTTGAAATGATAACCGCACTCGTCACAGCACTTATAGTTTCTGTTTAAAAGCTTTGTATAGATGACCTTCCCGCATTTGGGACATTTTGTCATAATACCTTCGGGTACATTCGGCTTTTCTTCTTCCACCTGAACAATATCCTGTGGCTTAGCCCGATAGATGTTAGTCGTTGCATACTGCTTCGGCTTAAATGGATTTCTGTTCATGCTACTTTACCTCAATTAAACCGGTGTGATAGTGACCGGAAATGACTTCTTCCCTTTTCAGCAGTTCATACTGGTATTCTGTATTGGTCTGTATCCCATCAATGATCAGCTCTGACAGTGCGCGTCTCATCCTCTGAATTGCCTCTTCCCGGTCCTGCCCATAGACAATGACCTTCGCCAGCATTGAATCATAACAGGAGGGCACCACATACCCGGGATACAGGGCGCTGTCGACACGGACCCCAAAGCCTCCGGGGAACAGCACGTTCTCTACCCTTCCTGGACAGGGCATAAAATTCTTTGACGGGTCCTCCGCATTAATTCTGCATTCAATTGCATGACCCTTGAATTCTATGTTCTCCTGGCGGTAAGGCATCTCCTCACCGGCAGCAATCCTGATCTGAGCTTTTATCATATCGATTCCGGTAACCATTTCCGTAACCGGATGTTCTACCTGAATTCTTGTATTCATTTCCATAAAGTAATAATGATTGTCTTTATCCAGCAAAAATTCGATTGTCCCTGCATTGATATAGCCGGTTGCCTTTGCTGCCTGAACCGCTGCGTTACCCATGGCGGATCTCAATTCCTTCGTCATGACAGCAGCCGGAGATTCCTCGATCAGCTTCTGGTTTCGACGCTGCACGGAGCAGTCACGTTCTCCCAAATGCACCACATTGCCATGATGATCGGCAAGTATCTGGAACTCTATATGTTTCGGATGAACTATCAGCTTTTCAATATATACCTTATCGTCCGCAAAAGCAGCCTTTGCTTCCGCTTTGGCAGAATTGTAGGATTTTTCAAGGTCCTCTGCAGTATATACAGCTCGCATTCCTTTGCCACCGCCTCCGGCAGAGGCTTTGATCATAACCGGATATCCGATTTTTTCTGCAAGAAGAAGAGCATCCTTCACTGTTTCAACCTCTCCCTCTGAACCCGGTACAACAGGAACACCGGCCTTCTGCATGGTCTCTCTTGCCTTGGACTTATTCCCCAGCAGATCAATCGTATCAGCCTTCGGCCCAATAAAGGTGATATTGCAGTCCTCACACATTCTTGCAAAAGAGCTGTTCTCCGAAAGAAAACCAAAGCCCGGATGGATCGCAGTTGCTCCGGTCAATACAGTTGCACTGATGATATTCTGCATATTTAAGTAGCTGTCCTTGGATCTTGCAGGACCGATGCATACTGCCTCATCAGCGAGCATGACATGCAGTGCTTCCTTATCTGCTTCCGAATATACTGCAACCGTCTCTATATCCATCTCCTTACAGGCACGGATGATTCTTACCGCAATCTCACCACGGTTTGCAATTAATATTTTTTTAAACATTGCTGTTCTCTCCTCACTCAATTCCGTTCAAATTGACATCCCTGGTGTATTCATACGATGTCCTTATTCACGGTCTCCCAGCGCAAAGGTCAGAACTGCCTCACAGGCAACCTGCCCGTCGACATAAGCGATTGCCGTTCCGACACCAAAGCTGCCCTTACTCTTGGTTATCTCCACCTCCAGAGTCAGAACATCACCCGGTACCACCTGGCGCTTAAATTTAACCTTATCGATACCGCCAAAGAATACCAGTTTTCCTTCATTTCCCGGTACGGTCAGCATACAGATTGCTCCCATCTGTGCTAAGGCCTCCAGTATAAGCACGCCCGGCATAACTGCCTTCCCGGGAAAATGTCCTACAAAAAAGGGTTCATTCATGGACACGCATTTTTTCCCTGTTGCCCCCTTACCCGGTTCCAGTTTTTCCACTCTGTCAACCAGAAGAAACGGAGGGCGATGAGGTAAAATTCTTTGTATTTCATCAATATTCAACATAGTAATCTCCATTCCACTACTTAATCAAGAATAAAGGCTGACCGAATTCCACCATGTCTTCATTTTTTGTGAGAATCTTCACGATCTCTCCGTCATGTTCACTCTCTATCTCATTCATAAGCTTCATGGCTTCGATTATGCAGAGGGTCTGCCCCTTCTTTACTTTATCGCCCACCTTCACGAAGGGAGGCTTGTCGGGGGAAGGCTGTGCATAGAAGGTTCCCACCATGGGCGATACCTGCTTCTTATGGTTCTGGTCATCCCCTGAGGTATCCTGATTACTCTTTAATTCCGCCTGAGCAGCAATTCCTAAAGTAACCGTACTATTCGCTCCATCTGCAGCAGGTACAGTCATATGTTGCATAGCTCCCGGGAATACAGGCGAGGAAGGCATCAATTGCCCCGGTGCATACATTCCCTGTATATACTGTGGCATAGCAGGTATCGTATTCTGGGTCCAGGTCAGCTGAGGAGGATATACCTGTTCACCCTCATCCTTTTTTCCCTTCTCAATACAGATACGAAACCCCTCTTCTTCTATTTCAAGCTTTGTTAGTTCGGTATGGCTCATTTCCTTCATCAAATTAACTATTGTCTTATAATCCATCTTTTACCTCCAACCAATCATCCTGATTACAAATAACCTGCAATTGTTCCCATGTATCAGCAGGCTGCAAAGCAAATTGCATTATTTATGCCAGCTTTTAAACAGCAGTGTGGCATTATGACCGCCAAATCCCAGGGAATTGGACATAGCATACGAAAGCTCTGCTGTTCTTCCTGTTAACGGTACATAATCAAGATCACATTCTTCATCCTGTTTGATAAGACCTATAGTCGCAGGGATAAAACCTTCCTCCAGAGCCTTAATGCAGATTACTGCTTCTACAGCTCCGGCTGCTCCAAGGAGATGACCGATCATCGATTTGGTGGAGCTCATTGGAATCTGATATGCCTGTTCACCCATGGCCAGCTTCACAGCAAGTGTCTCTGTCTTATCATTGGTCGGTGTACCCGTTCCATGCGCATTAATGTAAGAAACCTCCGCCGGAGTAATTCCGGCTTCCTCCATCGCAAGCTTCATCGCTCTTGCTCCGCCCTCCCCATCAGGTGAGGGTGCCGTAATATGATAAGCATCACAGGATGCACCGTAACCAACAACCTCTGCGTAAATTTTAGCACCTCTTGCCTTGGCGTGCTCATACTCCTCAAGAAGAAGAATACCTGCACCTTCTCCCATGACAAAACCGTCTCTGTCCTGATCGAAAGGAATGGAAGCCCTGAGCGGATCGTGACTTGTGGAGAGTGCCGTGAGCGCCGAAAAACCTGCTATACCAAGCGGAGTAACCGAACTCTCAGTACCTCCAGCCAGGATGAAATCGGAATATCCATGTTTGATACTGCGGAAGGCTTCACCAATGCTGTTATTGCCTGTTGCACATGCTGTCACCACATTGCTACAGATACCCTTTGCACCGAATTGCATTGCAACATTTCCTGCTGCCATATTGGTGATCGTCATGGGAATGAACAAAGGGTTGACCCTTCTTGGTCCCTTCTCCGTCAACGTGTTCGTCTCCTTCTCTATGAGTCCGAGACCCCCTATTCCTGACCCCACAATCACACCAAAGCGATCACGGTTCACCTGATCCAGATCTATCCCCGAATCCTCCAATGCTTCCTTCGCAGCAGCTACAGCATACTGTGAGAAACGATCCATTCTTCTGGCTTCCTTAAACTCTATATAATTCTTTGGATCAAAGTCCTTTACCTGAGCCGCAAGCTTGACCTGAAAGGTTTCTGTATCAAAGCCTTCGATGAAGTCTATACCGCACTTTCCTGCTTTTATATTGTTAAAAAAGTCCTTCACGTTATTTCCGATTGGGGTAATGGCACCCAGCCCCGTAACTACCACTCTATGGTCCATATTAATCCTCCTACATTACCATTCCGCCATCTACCTGCAGCACCTGCCCGGTGATATAATCGGCTGCTTCGGAAGCCAGGAAGCTGACTGCTGCTCCCACTTCTTCCGGTGTCCCATACCGTCTCATAGGAATGTTGATGATATTGGCTTCCTTCAGACGATCATCCAGCTTCTCCGTCATGTCTGTTGCGATAAAGCCCGGAGCAACCGCATTCACAGTGATCCCTCGGGAGGCCAGCTCTCTGGCAGCAGCCTTCGTCATACCTATGATGCCTGCTTTGGAAGCCGCATAATTGGTCTGGCCGATATTACCGATCAGTCCTACAACGGATGAGATATTGATCATTCTGCCGCTTCTCTGCTTCAGCATCTGCTTTGAAGCATATTTCATACAGAAGAATGTACCCTTTAGATTAATGTCAATTACATGATCAAATTCCTCTTCCGACATTTTCACAATAAGATTATCCTTCGTTATCCCTGCGTTATTAACCAGAACGTCTATCCTGCCGTACTTTTCAATTGCAGCACTGATCAGCTGCTTCGCTTCCTCTTCCCGGCTTACGTCCGCCTGGACCGCTGTTGCTTCACCGCCGTTTTGGTGTATGATTTCAAGTAATTCCTCTACCTGTGCTAAACTGCTGCGATAATTGATCACAACCTGATAGCCTTCCTTTGATAATCGAAGTGCAATTGCCCTTCCGATCCCTTTACCGGCTCCGGTAACTACTGCAACCTTTCCGTTTGGCATATTTCTATCCTTTCTGACTTACAAACTTAAGTTTGATTACACACTTTAGTGTGTTTACTCACTTTAGTGTGTTTACTCACTTTAGTGTGTTTACACACTTTAGTGTGCATACTCTGTAGTGTGTGTACTCTGCAGCGCCTTCACTGCTGTCTCGAGAGAGGCGATATCTTCAACATTATATACCTTCAGTCCACGGTCAATCTTTCTCACAAAACCGGATAAGGTCTTCCCCGGACCGATCTCAACAAATTGATCCACACCCTCTGCAATCATCCTGCGGACAGACTGTTCCCATAGTACGCTGCTCATCACCTGGCGATAAAGCAGCTTCTTGATCTGATCTGAAGCAGTGTGATCAGCCTCAACATTATTGATCAGAGGTAACCGCAAAGCTTCCAGCTCCATCGGTTCAAGCTCCTCTCTTAATCGGTCTGCAGCAGGCTTCAGCATGGAGGTATGGAAGGGAGCACTGACTGCAAGATCTATGGTCTTCATGGCACCCATAGCCTTCGCCAGACGAGCAGCTTCATCTACTGCCGCGATTTCACCGCCTATCACAATCTGTCCCGGGCAGTTAAAGTTCGCAGGCTCGACAATTCCCTTACTTCCTGCTTCATGGCAGACTTCCCGAACCTTATCCTCCGATAAGCCAAGTATCGCGCACATCTTGCCGATCCCCTCCGGTACGGCTTCCTGCATAAAGCGACCTCGTTTGCGAACCAGCGGAACCACCTGAGACAGTGTAAATACTCCTCCGGCTGTCAACGCGGAATACTCACCAAGGCTTAAACCTGCTACGATATCAGGCTCAATTCCATATTGTTGAATTGCCCGAAATGCAGCGATGGACATCGTCACTACCGCAGGCTGAGTGTTTTCGGTAAGATTAAGCTCCTGCGTTGTTCCCTGAAAGATTAATTCCTTCAGGTTTCGTGATAAGCTTTCTCCTGCTTCCTCAAAGGTCTGTCTGCAGATAGGAAATGCATCGTAAAGCTCCTTGCCCATTCCGATATACTGTGCACCCTGGCCTGCAAATATAAATGCCGTCTTTCCCATGGCTACCTCCAGTCCTTCGAAAGCAGCTGCTTCGCTTCCCTAAGTAATTCTTCTATGATCTCCTTACAGGATTGCTCCTTATTAATCATTGCCGCCACCTGACCGGCCATCACGCTGCCAAGCTCCATATCCCCCTCGACTACTGCCCTTGCAAGTGCTCCTACACCAAGCTGTTCAATCTCGGGAATGGATGCTCCTGACGCTTCCAGCTCCAGGAATTTACGACTAAGCTTATTCTTTAATATTCTGACCGGATGACCGGTACAACGTCCTGTTACTACCGTATCAATATCCTTTGCATTTAAAACCTTCTGTTTATAGTTAGAATGAACGGTGCATTCGTGAGCAGTCAGGAATCTGGTTCCGACCTGCACTGCTTCTGCTCCAAGCATAAAGGCGGCAGCCATCCCACGACCATCTGCGATACCTCCGGCTGCTATGACCGGAACTTCGACCGCGTCTACTACCTGTGGTACCAGTGCCATCGTAGTCAGCTCACCGACATGCCCCCCGGACTCAGTTCCCTCGGCGATGACTGCATCTGCTCCGCTTCTTACCATACGCTTTGCAATAGCTACAGAGGGAACGACGGGTATTACCTTAATTCCGTGTGCTTTCCATTGCTCCATATATTTACCGGGAGCTCCTGCACCGGTCGTCACGACCTTGACACCCTCTTCACATACCATTTGAGCCATACCATCGGCAAACTCACTGAGCAGCATGATATTTACACCGAAAGGCTTCTTTGTCAGTTCCTTCGCCTTTCTGACTTCAGCTCTGATATACTCCACCGGCGCTGTTCCTCCAGCGATGATACCGAGCCCACCTGCCTCAGACACTGCTGAAGCCAAAGAAGCATCAGATATCCTTGCCATAGCACCCTGGAATATCGGATATTCTATATCCAGTAAATCGCATACTCTAGATTTCATCGCCACATACTCTCCATTTTCCTCAGAGTCATTTACTCTATTGTTCGTTTCTGCTGTTTAAATATTTTTCGATGTCCCCGATGGTAGCGATGCTTTCTGTGTCCTCAGTAGGGATTTCAATACCGAATTCCTCCTCCAAAGACATAATAATCTGGAATAGATCCAGAGAATCTGCATTCAGATCCTCCTTCAAGGAAGTCTCCTGCGTAAGCTCTGCTACATCAACACCTAACTGATCTGCCACCAACTCTTTAATTCTGTTTAAATCCATTTTCTTAATCATCTTCCCTCGAGGGGGAAGATATCCTCCTTTTAATATAATTGAATAATTAACTTAACTTATATCTCATTGATATTTCCAAATGGTATCCATATCATTCCACATTATCCCGAATCCGCCTCACCTCCTTAAAAAATTTGAATTATTACTTCAAAAAAAAGAAAGTATTACTTCATCCATTCAATTAAAACTGCCCCGCTGGTCATACCGCCGCCAAAACCAATCAGTATGATTTTATCTCCCAAGCTTAACATTTCCTTTTGCTGCATCTCGTCCAGGGCAATTCCTATCGTAGCTGCGGAGGTATTGCCATACCGGTCCAGGTTCATGAAGAACTTCTCCGATTCGATGCCGCAGGTCTTAGCAGCCTGCTCGAGGATCCGGCAATTCGCCTGATGCGCAACCACATAGCGGATGTCTTCCTTCTTCCAAGAGGTCTTTAAAAGAACCGCTTTGATATTCTCCGCTATACTCCTTACAGCAAACTTGAACACCTCCTGACCCTTCATCGTGATGACGGGCAGGTTTGCTTCCTTCGTTGAAAGAAAAGGATTACTCAGGGGCAAACCGGGCAGACAGAGATAATCCTGTTTGCTACCGTCACTCAGCAGATTCACAGCCAGTATTCCCTTCTTGTCAGAAGCCTGTAATACTACCGCTCCGGCCCCGTCACCAAACAGTACGCAGGTGGAACGGTCCGACCAATCAAGTGCTTTGGAGAGGGTCTCAGCACCTATGACAAGAATATTCCGATACATTCCACTTTCTATAAATGCTGTCGCTACTGAAATTCCATATACTAATCCGCTACAGGCAGCGGCTATATCAAATGCTGCTGCCTTTACGGCACCAAGCTTATCCTGTACGATACATGCAACCGATGGCATAAACGAATCCGGCGAAATCGTAGCACAGATGATCAAATCCAATTCCTCAGGCTCCATTTTCGCATCTGCGATCGCTCTTCTCCCTGCTTCATATGCCAGATCCGAGGTAGTCTCTCCTGTTGTAATCCGCCTTTCCCTTATTCCGGTCCTGGAAGCAATCCATTCATCACTGGTTTCTACCAGCCTTGCCATATCATCGTTCGTCATGCGCCTCTCAGGCAGATAGCTTCCAAGTCCTACTATTGCGGTATGTGCCATCCTGGAGTCCTCCTTGTATTACTGTTTATGAGTATATATCCTTTAGGTGTTGATTTAGTTTTCTGAGTGCCGTTAATAGCACTTCCTCTTCCTGCGATGAGAAATCCATCATAATTGCCCTCACCATATCCATATGGAACTTCTCATGGATTCTATATGCCAGTTTTCCTCTTTTCGTCAGCGTTATATAGACAATTCGGCGATCCGTATCACTTCTGCTTCTTTCCAGATATCCTTTCCGGATCAACTTATCCACTGCGATTGTCAAGGTCCCCAGGGTAATCCCCAACTCGGCTGCAATCTCAGACATTGTCCTCGGATGATACAATCCGACTGCTTCAATCGTGTGTATCTCCGTAATCGACAAATCACTGAAGGCACCCTGTTTGATGGAGTACTCCTCAATATGGTTTACGTCGTCATATATCTCGACCAGCATCCTATTGATCTCGATCAGTTTCTCATTCATATGCTTCACTCCCGGGAACTGCTTATAAACATATCCAGATGCATTCGTCACTCGTAATGTTTCATAAGACATTCTAAATATATTTTGTATTACAAATAGTTTGATATTCAAAATATATAGCATGTTGTAAGATTTGTCAAGACAAATTTGCATCAAACTGACCGCACGACATATGTTATTAACCGACATAATTTAAGGCGATTCGATCTATTATGAAACGAAACATCGTAAAATCTGTATCTGACTGCTATATAAATAAAGTGTAAAATGCTTCGCATGTTTTCCTGATATAAGACCATGCTCTTAATAGCAAGCTTGCATAGCACAGCCTTATATCCGGAAAGCACCTACGGTGTTTTTACACTTTACTCAAACATACCGGCAGTAACTTTACTCATTTTCCGACAACACTTTTACTTTCATATCGACAACACCTTAAATCACATATCGACAACACCTATATTCAAATATCAAAACCATCGACATCTTTATACATAAATAATGAACCATGAACTATTGATGAATCACTTCATATGCCATAAATAAGAACTGTCCCCTATCCGGCAATAGCCGAATAGGGGACAGCCTTATCATATGAAAATATATTCTAATCTCCTGATAAAGATACGAAGTTCTTTATCTTATACCTCAAATAAAAGATCGCCGTAGGTAGGTACCGGCCATAATTCCTTATCTACCACTACTTCCAAAGCATCGATCGGTGCTCTGAGCTCTGCCATAGCAGGAACAACCTTCTCGTAGTATGCCTTTGCCATATCGCATACCTCTGCGATTGCTGCTGCTTCAGAGGTTATTCTCTCAAGCTTCTTTACAGCAGCCTGAGCTTTTGCCAGTAAGCTTGAAACCTCTGTTAATAAACTGCTCTGTACACTGACATCAGCATCCGCTACAGCTGCCTTAACCGCATTGATGGAATCCGCAAGGCTCTTGGTATAGTTGATAACAGCAGGAATGTATTTTGCTTTAGCCATAGAAATCATAGTCTTAGCTTCAATGTTGATTGCCTTAGCATAAGCCTCAAACATGATCTCCGCACGGGAATGCAGCTCTACGGAAGAGAATACATGATGCTTGCCAAATAAGGTAACAGCCTTATCAGTGGTCAGTGCAGGGATAGCTTCAACCATACATTTGATATTCGGAAGTCCTCTTCTTGTTGCTTCCTCTACCCATGCCTCTGCATAACCATTGCCATTGAAGATGATTCTATTATGATCTGTAAGCAACTTCTTGATCAGATCATGAACTGCTACATCAAAATCAGTTGCCTTCTCAAGGGCATCAGCTACCTCGCAGAGAACATCTGCTACGATAGTATTGAGAACGGTATTCGCTGTTCCGATGGACATGGAAGAACCAACCATACGAAATTCGAATTTATTACCGGTAAATGCAAAAGGTGAAGTACGGTTTCTGTCTGTAGCATCCTTCTTGAATTCAGGAATAGTGTGAACACCTACATTCATCTTACCGCCGTCTTTACTGCTCTTAGCTTCGCCTGTCTCAATCAGCTGTGTGATTACATCCTCAAGCTGCTCTCCAAGGAATACGGAGATGATTGCAGGAGGTGCCTCGTTCGCACCAAGTCTGTGATCGTTGCCGGGATTTGCAGCTGCTACACGAAGCAGATCAGCATGAACATCAACAGCTTTTAATACTACTGCAAGCATTAACAGGAACTGTACATTCTCGTGAGGAGTCTTACCGGGATCAAGTAAGTTCTTACCTGTGTCGGTAACCATGGACCAGTTGTCATGCTTACCGGAACCATTCACACCTGCGAAGGGCTTCTCATGAAGCAGGCATGCAAGGTTATGACGGTTAGCAACCTTCTTCATACATTCCATAACCAACTGGTTGTGGTCTGTAGCGATATTAGCGGAAGCATAGATCGGTGCCAACTCATGCTGTGCAGGAGCAACCTCATTATGCTGTGTCTTCGCGGTAACACCCATCTTCCAAAGCTCGATGTTCAATTCCTTCATGAAGGAAGCAACTCTTTCCTTGATGCTTCCGAAATAGTGATCATCTAACTCCTGGCCCTTCGGAGGCATAGCACCGAATAAGGTTCTGCCGGAGAAGATCAGGTCATCTCTCTTTAAGTATTTTGCTTTATCAACTAAAAAGTATTCCTGCTCAGGACCAACGGAAGCTGTTACTCTCTTCACATTGTCATGGCCGAATAACTTCATAACTCTGACTGCCTGAGTACTGAGTGCTTCCATGGAACGAAGTAAAGGGGTCTTCATATCCAGTGCTTCTCCTGTATAGGAGCAGAAGGCTGTAGGGATGCAAAGTGTAACTCCTGCCGCATCTTCTCTTAAGAAAGCAGGTGAAGTACAATCCCAAGCTGTATATCCTCTTGCTTCGAAGGTAGCTCTCAGACCACCTGACGGGAAGGAGGAAGCATCGGGTTCGCCCTTAATTAACTCTTTACCTGAGAATTCCATGATAATCTTGCCATCCTGTGTGGGGCTGATAAAGGAATCATGTTTTTCAGCTGTAATTCCGGTTAAAGGCTGGAACCAATGAGTATAGTGTGTTGCACCTCTCTCAATCGCCCAATCCTTCATCGCATTCGCTACCACCTCAGCTACATTCGGATCCAGATCCTCGCCATTCTCGATTGTCTTCTTTAAAGCCGCAAATGTTTTCTTCGGTAGACGTTCTACCATGGTTGCTTCGTTAAATACATCGGTTCCAAAAAGTTCAGTTAATTTTTCAGACATACCAAATCCCCCTTCATGGTTATACACGGCGATTAATCATTCCCTTATACGCCGATTTTTCATACTCATGGAACTTCACATGCTATGCTATTATGAAAAAAGTGTCCTCAAAAAAATTGAGAACACCTTTGCTCCGTGAGTTAAAATATTATAATATAAGTATATATCATGTTTTCATAAAAAAGTGAAGCATTATTTTTAACTTTTTTATTTTTTATGAAAAATGACTGAAAGCATCCCCAAATATTCAAATTGATATACGAAATGAATAACAATATAAGCAAAATCAATTCATTATTCGAGGTACCACTCGTCCTTACTTGTATTTTCCTCTTCCGTTTCAGCTTTTGGCATATATTTCTTGAAAACCCTTTCCATCAGTAAGGAATTCAAAAGAACGATCGCCCCGGGTAATATAAAGAATAACAAAGGAAGAATATATACCAGCAAAATACCTGCCGCGGTAATGATAATCATTGCAATCGTAGAAGGTAAATGCCTGATAGACATAAATATGGAGGCTTTCACCATCTGCTTGATGGACATTTCAAATCTTGACAGGATCGGGAATACATAAAGGGAAAAGCAAACTACGAGGATAGAAATCGCTGCAAATATTCCGAGGAGTATCGATCCTTTGGTTCCTCCGTTCTTTAGGTTACTCCATGCCCACATCAGGTCAAAGCCCAGAACGACGTAGGTTAGAGTAAGAAAAACTCCAATAATTAATCCCTTTTTAAAATTCAGTTTAAAGGATTTGAAGAACTCCCGGAGCAGATATCCCCGTTCTCTTCTGACCACCTTTACCACCGCATAATACATCGCCGTATTGTTCGGTCCGATTGTGACAATCGGGATGCATAATACAATCCATATCAGACTTAATATAATAACATCGCAGGCTTTGCTCAAAAATGAAAAAACCGGATTTTCCAAATTAAACAGATTACTCATTATTACACCAATCCCTTTCCCTTTTCGATATATGATGCCGCTAAGCGGTATCTTTATTAATATAAGAAGAGTTTTCTCAACGACTTCCTATATTCTATCACACAAGAATATAATTAGAAAGTGAAATTATTATGAATTAATCAGTTCATATTGAAATTAATGTCATTATCAGTAATTGCATTTTGTCTTAAAAACGCAGCCCGTGGGATGGGATACCTCACAGGCTGCGCAATGAAAGCTTATTTACTTTTGAAGATAAATTACTTTATCAAACAGATCCTTATTTGCTTCTATTGTTGCAGGATCTGCAACAACAACATAGTTCATTTCCTGATTAAGCTTTTCCATATAACCGGCGTAGGTCTCAAAATCAGCCATTGTAGTATCCTTGATTTGTGACAGATAATCTATCATAAACTGAGCAGAAAAACCATTCTTCTGACGAATCAGAGTCTGGATAGCGTCTATCAGCTCATTCGTAACCGGACTTGCTGTAGCAAAGGCCGAAAGCTTATAGCTTTCAAGAGTATCCTCGGTCAGATATGGTGTAACTGATTTTAAGAATTCATCCGTAGTTCCGATTACCTTTAGCGAATTCACAAAATTACTGTCGCGATAGGTATATACATAATAATTATCCGTATCTGCTACTGCACCGGCACCATATGCTCCACCCTTCAATCGGATTTCCGGAACAAGCATCAAACTATTGAGAATATTATTGATTACGTCCATCTTACCGCTATAAGGTACTCCATTGGCAGCCAAAGCGGAATTCGCACCGACGTACTGTACTGTGGTATTGGTTGCCAGTGCCTCTCTTTTATCAGGAACAGGTAACTTAACCTCAGCTTTTTCATAGGTCTGATCCGGCAGCTGCTTAGTAAAGTCTGTCAACGATGCTGTGAAAGACATCTTTGTATCGGTATTACCTGCGAAAAGAACAGTCAGATTGCCTTTATTAAATGCCTTTGTACGAACCTCTGCCAGCTTCTTGGCAACAGCAGCAGGATCACTGGCCAGTTTATCCTCCAGAGCTATCACAAAATTATAGTAATCCAGGCCGGTAATATAATTCGCATATCGATAAGCAAGACTGGTATATGCCAAAGAGCGCACTAATGCAAAATTAATCGGATCGGCAAACTGCTGTTGGTATTGCGCTTTGATCTGAGATGCTGTTCTTATACCATAGGTCTGAGTATTTTCAAGATCAGTTCTAAGGAGTATATCTGCAGTCAAATCGAAGACATCCTTAAAATCGGTGTCGAAGGCATAATAACTCATGCTATAAGCCGGATAAGCACCGGTAGCCTTTCCATCCCTATATAAAACTGAGACGGAATTGCTCAGACCATATGCCTTTTGCGCCATTTCACTCAATACCTGGCCTTCTGCCCTGTTCGAGGTAGGCATACCGTTACTGATCATCTGACTATAGAATTGCAGATATAGCAACTCTTCTGCAGTAAGATGACTGATATCAAAGCTAAATTGTGCTGCTCCGATGGAATCAACATCTGCAGTAGTTGTCAATACTGTGGCCTTATCCACCGTAGCCTGCTCAACCTCACGCTTTTTCACATCTACCTTAAGGTCTTTTAAGGAAACTGCTCTTAAAGACTTCAATACCTCGTCAGAGGTCTTTTCATCATTCCAAGCCTTGATTTCCTCTGTCCTTTTGATTAATGCAGTTAACTCTTTCTTAGACATCGAGGCCTTCTTTGCTGCCAATTCTTTTGTCAGCTTCTTCTGTTGCTGTTCCAGGAGCCCGGCTTTCGGAACTGTAACAGTGAGTGCTGCAAAGGTATTATTTACAATTCGTTTCTCGATTTCCTTTTCAAGCTCTTTCTTGGGAAGATTTTTCACTATCGTCTCGCGATAGCTGTTATAATCGATCAAAGCATCCTCAAAAAGAACATCCTTCATATTGGCCGAACTCAATCCTATGAACGCACTGCTCTCAGTACTGCCGATTGCCTTCTGAAAATCGAGATAACGAAGGGAGGACTTCACTAATTCCGTATCCAGACCATTCTTCACAATCAGTTTTAATTCTTTCATTACCAGATTATAAAAATCCTTTTTTCTGGTCTCATCTGCTTTGGTCGCGATAAAGTGTATGGTCGGCTGAAAGGAATTGGTACTCAGCTCTATATTGTAAGACTCAGCAATACCGCTCTTTGCCATTGCCTGCTTGATGGGTGAATTATTCATATTAAGAAGAGAAATTGCTGTGTCCAGTTCAACAAAGTTCTGTCCACCCATTTTCTTAATGTCCTCTGTTGCAAATACAAGGTCAATCACAGCCTGCTTCTTGGTATTACTACCCTTTGCTACAGGAAAGCTGTAGGTCTTTTCAACTAACTTCTGAAAGGGCTTCTGGGTAGATCTGCTTATGCTATAGTACTTCTTGCTGTAAGTGGAGAGGTATTCCTTATCAATCATTTTTAAGAATGCCTTGTAATCCAGATCACCGTAAAGAACGATAAAGGAATTGGACGGATGATAATTCTTTTTATAGGTTGCCTTAAGCTCTTCGTAGGTCAGCTCCGGAATTGCTTTTGGATCACCACCGGAATTATTGCTCTGATTACTGTCCGGGAAGATTGCTTTCTCAGCATTAAAGCCGGCAACCATTTCGATATTACCATAGTTCCCCTGCATCTCATTGTATACGATTCCGTTTCTGGTCAATTCACCATCGAGAGCACTTAACTCATAGCGCCAAGCTTCCCTCTCGAATATCTTTCGATCGGTAACCATCAACGGGTTGAATACTGCATCAAGATAAATATCCGCTGATTTCAACAGCTGCTCTTCACTTTTTGAACAAATCGGAAACATCGTCATGTTCTTGGAGGTAAAGGCATTGACAAAGGATACATATGTAGTATTAGAGAGATCCGTTACCAAAAAATTACTATGATATTTCTTACTTCCCGCCAGAACGGAATGCTCTATGATATGGTTGGTCCCCTCATCATTATCCGCGGGAGTATTGAACTTAATGGAAAACCCTCTGTTTGTATCATTATTATTGATCACAAGCAGCCTTGCTCCCGTCTTTTTATGCTCGAACATAATATTAGTTGCATTTGTTGCAGAATCATACTTTACTTTCTCTACAACAAATCCGGAGATTTTCTCTCCGACTTTAGGTACTGCTTTGTCTGCGGCCTGTACCGACTTAGCAGGCACAAACAAGGTTGTGAATAGCAAAAACGCTACACATAATAGTAAAAACTTTCTTTTCATTTTTCCCCTGCTTTCATAATTATTAGAATACCGATACCGCGATCTTCCCAGCTCATCTTTTACACAGACATTCTCCCATCCTGCCGTGTCATTCGTAAACATATATCACCACCTTACTCTCAAGTACTGGTATATGAAATGGAATATATCGGATATTCTTGAATATTCTATCAAATCAAATGAATAATTACAACAAATCTTATAGTATTTTAATGGATATTTAATTTAAAAATCGGCACAGAACATGCATTCTGTGCCGATGATAATCAATTATTACTATATTAGAAGCAGTCATCCAATAACTGAAAATATCCCTGCGGATGCTGACAGGTAGGACATATATTCGGAGCCGCATCTCCCTCATGAATATATCCGCAATTGATGCATTTCCAGAATACTTTACCATCCTTCTTGAATACGGTACCGTCCTCAAGGTTCTTAAGAAGCTTAAGATATCTTTCCTCATGATGCTTCTCAACCTTGGCAATCAGCTGAAAACGGGTAGCAATATCAGGAAATCCTTCTTCCTTGGCTGTCTTTGCAAAAGCAGGATAATCAAGTTCAGCTTCTTCGTGTTCACCCGCTGCAGCAGACTTTAAATTGGCTATCGTATCACCATAAGCAAAGGGATATGTTGCATTGATTTCAACCGGCGCAGGATTTTCACCATCCAAATGTTCAAGAGCAAGCTTCATAAATACCTTCGCATGTTCCTTCTCGTTGTCGGCTGTCTCCTGAAAAATATTCTGTATTTGCTTATAGCCTTCTTTCCCGGCAACGGATGCAAAATAAGTATATCTCATTCTAGCCTGGGATTCTCCCGCAAAGGATTTCATTAAGTTCTCCAATGTCTTCGTACCACGTAAATTTGCCATTATAAATCCTCCTTCGATTAAAAATTTTATGAAATAAGAGTACTCTGCTCTATAGCACTCTGACCGAGTGACATAGTATGAGTACCCTTATATATTATACCACTTTTTCAAAAAAAATCCAAGCTTTCAACCTTTTCTGTTTATAAATACGCTTAGGAAAGGCGATGAATAAATAAACCGCTCCGTAGCTTTGGCTCAAACCAGGTGGATTTGGGTGGCATCAGTTTTCCTGCATCTGATACGTCAAAGAGCTCAACGATTGAAGTAGGATACATGGAGAACGCCACCTCCATATCCTCCGCAACCCTGCGCTCCAATTCCTTAAGACCTCTTATGCCTCCGATAAAGTCAATTCTTTTATCTGTCCTGGGGTCCTCTATTCCCAAGATTGGCTGCAGCAGATAATCCTGCAGCAAGGATACATCAAGCGCTGCTACCGGATCCGTAATGGCTCTCAGTGCTTCCTTCGCAGTCAGACGATACCAGCCATCCTTTATATACATGCCAAAGGTTGCTTTGCTCGTCGGTGCAAATGGCACGGTACCCAGATACTCCACACTAAAGTTCTCAGAAATTTTTTGAATAAATTCTTCCTTACTCAGACCATTTAAATCCTTTACCGTACGATTGTAAGGCATGATCATGAGCTGGTCATGAGGAAATAAAACTGACAGAAAATAATTGAACTCCTCACTGCCTGAATAATCCGGGTGTTCCTTTCTTCTCTTTATGCCCACCTTCACAGCGGAGGCGGCCCGGTGATGTCCGTCAGCGATATAGATGCTGTCAATCTCACAGAAGGCTTTCCTGATCGCCTCCATCCTGTCTCCGGCAGCAATTCTCCATACCCTGTGAGTAATACCATCCACAGCCGTGAAGCTGTATAAGGCCTGCTCATTTTTCACAGCCTCCACTACCCGATTGATCACCTCATGTGTCCGATATGCTAGAAAGATCGGTCCGGTCTGAGCATTACAAATATCCACATGGTTTATCCGGTCAATTTCCTTTTCTTCGCGCGTGTTCTCGTGTTTCTTTATCGTATTGTCAAGGTAGTCATCAATCGAGGCACAGGCAACCAGACCGGTCTGGGAACGGCCTTCCATCGTCAGCTCATAGACATAGTAGCATTCCTGTTCTTCCTGAAGAAATACACCCTCCTTGCCCATCGTCTCAAGCAGCTCTTTGGCTTTTTGATATACACAGGGATCATAGGTATCCACCTGATCAGGAAAATTGGTCTCCGCCCGATCAATCTTTAAGAATGACAGGGGTTCTCGTTCGATCTCCTGTTTGGCTTCCTTACGGTTATAGACATCATAGGGTAATGCCGCCACTCGGTGAGCTACCTCTGCATTTGGTCTGATGCATAGAAAAGGTTTCACTGTCGCCATACTGTTTCTCTCCTAACTTTCACTTTTTATCTATGAATTATCGTTCCTTATCATTTCACTATCTGTCGATAGAAACGGGACAAATGTCGATAAAACAGGACAAATGTCTATAAAACAGGACATAGGAATGTTTGCGAGCAACCGCCGGTTCCTATGTCCCTGAATTAGTTGACTTAATCTGATTAGGGTGTCAAAAGGTGATTTTGATATCCTAATCTATAATACGTTATAAAATTACTTGATAATTCTTACCTTAAGTACTCCACTGATCTTAGCGAGCTTTGCAGCAACCTCTTCGTTATTGGAGGATTCTACATCGAGCACGGTATATGCATAGTCTCCCCGGCTCTTATTCACCATATCGGTAATATTGATATTAACAGTAGAGAATGCACCGGTAAACTGGGTCAGCATATTCGGAATATTCTTATGGCAGATGGCGATACGACCTGCGGTAGTACATACACCTGCATCACAGTTCGGATAATTGACAGAGTTTCTGATATTACCATTCTCCATATAATCGATCAGCTGCTTTACAGCCATCACTGCACAGTTATCTTCAGATTCTTCCGTGGAAGCTCCCAGGTGAGGAATAGCTATTACACCTTCCATTTTTGCAGTCTTGTCATTCGGGAAATCGGTCACATATTTTGCTACCTTACCGGACTTCAAGGCTACTTCGATGTCGCTATCGTTAACAAGCAGATCTCTCGCGAAGTTCAGAATGATGACGCCATCCTTCATCTTGCTGATGGAATCTGTATTAATCATCTCCTTTGTATTGATACTGGGATCAGAATCCTCAATCAAAGGAGTATGTACTGTGATGTAATCACATTCCTTGTAGATCTCTTCTCTGGTCTTCACATGCACTACATCGCGAGATAAATTCCACGCGCTGTCTACGGAGATAAAGGGATCATAACCATATACCTTCATGCCAAGACGGTTTGCAGCATTGGCAACAAGTACACCGATTGCACCTAGACCGATTACACCGAGCTTCTTACCAAGAATCTCTTTACCGGCAAACTTTGCTTTCCCTTTTTCTACGAGCTTAGCAACTGTAGGATCATCCTTTACGGTCTGAACCCAGTTTACACCCCCGACGATATCACGGGAGGCAAGCATCAAACCGGCGATTACGAGTTCCTTTACACCATTGGCATTTGCTCCGGGTGTATTGAAAACTACAATACCCTGCTCTGCACATTTCTCCAAGGGAATATTATTCACTCCGGCACCTGCACGGGCTATTGCAATCAATTTATCATTAAATTCCATATCATGCATTGCTGCACTTCTTACCAAAACGACATCAGCATCGTTGATGTTTTCTACCTTCTCATATCCCTCAGTAAATATATTCAGTCCTATATCAGCAATAGGATTTAGACAATTATATTTCATAACCCTTTCCCCTTTCAGCTTATGACACTCCCTTGCATCAACTCATCCGGAGGCCTTCATAGATTTTATTTTCGCTATTTTAAGTTCTCAGCTTCAAATTTCTTCATGAATTCAACCAGCTTCTCAACACCTTCTATAGGCATTGCATTGTAGATACTTGCTCTCATACCGCCGACAGTTCTGTGGCCCTTTAAATTCTCGAAGCCTGCTGCCTTTGCTTCCTTTACAAACTTCGCATCCAGTTCTTCATCACCGGTTACGAAAGGAACATTCATAAGGGAACGGTCTTCCTTCACTACAGTACCCTTGAACATTTTGCTCTGATCAAGGAAATCATATAGGATAGCTGCCTTCTTCTCATTATGAGCCTTCATTGCTGCAAGACCACCCATATTCTTGATCCATTTGAACACCTTGCCGCAGATATAGATACCATATGCCGGAGGAGTATTATATAAGGAATGATCATCTGCATGAATCTTGTACTTCATCATGGTAGGAGTTCCGGGAAGAGTATCTTCTGTAATTAAGTCCTTACGGATAATAACGATTACCACACCGGCAGGTCCGATGTTCTTCTGTACACCGCCGTAAATCACTCCGTACTTGGTTACATCAATCGGTTCGGATAAGAAACAGGAGGATACGTCGGCAACTAATGTCTTTCCCTTCGTATTGGGTAATTTCTTAAATTTCGTTCCGTAGATGGTATTATTTTCACAGATATATACATAATCAGCATCCTCTGAAATCGGAAGATCGGAGCAATCCGGAATATAAGAGAAAGTCTTATCTGCGGATGAAGCAATCGCATTGGCTGTACCGTAAAGCTTAGCTTCCTGATATGCTTTCTTAGCCCACTGGCCTGTGATTATGTAATCTGCTACCTTATTCTTCATCAGATTCATAGGGAGCATGGCAAACTGAAGGGATGCACCGCCCTGCAGGAAAAGTACCTCATAATTATCGGGAATATTCATAAGCTCCCTTAAATCCTTCTCTGCTTCCTGGATGATAGCCTCATATGCCTTTGATCTGTGACTCATCTCCATAACAGACATTCCGGTACCTTTGTAATCAAGCATCTCCTCTGCTGCTTCCTTTAAAACCTCTACCGGTAACATTGCCGGTCCTGCTGAAAAATTATAAATCCTACCCACTTGTTCATCCTCCTTAAGGCTTACATTATTAAATTTTGCAGTTCAGAACTTTAGTTTAGTAAAGTATTATGTTCATTATAAGACTCTGTTATTTTTTTGTCAATGCTTTTATCATAATACAACAAATAAGCAAAGCTTATGATTACTTCTTATTTAAGTCCTCTTCGGTAAATACCTCTTCGATCGCGGCACCCGGTGCAACCATAGGCCAAACCTTATCATCACTGTCAATGATGCATTCAATCAGAACAGGCTCATTTAAGGCAAGTACCTCTTTAAAGACACTCGCGACCTCATCCTTCTTGGTGATCCGGTATGCCTTCGCACCCATTGCCTCAGCAAGCTTCACGAAGTCCACCTTGTCGCTTAAATTAGTATTGGAGTATCTCTTATCATAGAACAGGGTCTGCCATTGACGAACCATACCCAATACATGATTATTGAAGACAACTTGAATGATTGGAATATTATAGCGTGTAGCGGTAGCCAGCTCATTCATATTCATGCGGAAGCATCCGTCACCGGCGATGTTGATTACCCTTTTCTCCGGTCTTCCGACTTTAGCACCGATACAGGCGCCCAAACCATAACCCATGGTTCCGAGTCCGCCCGAGGTGATAAAGGTCCTGGGCAGCTTGTATTGGAAGAATTGTGCGGACCACATCTGATGCTGACCGACTTCCGTCGTGATGATTGCATCGCCATCCGTTAATTCATACAATTTCTCCAGGATATAAGGTCCGGTCAGGGCATGCGTATTATACTTCAAAGGGAATTTTTCCTTTAATCCGATGACATGCTCCATCCAATCCTTATGAGAATGTTGACCGACACGGCTGTTCAATATCCTGAGCACTTCCTTGATGTCACCTATTACACTATAATATGCCATGACATTTTTATTAATCTCAGCCGGGTCAATATCAATATGTAAGATTTTTGCATTCTTAGCAAATTTCTTGGCATTACCCGTAACACGATCAGAGAATCTGGCTCCTATGGCTATCAGAAGATCACATTCCGTAACACCTAAGTTGGAGGCCTTCGTACCATGCATTCCGAGCATACCCGTGTAACGAATATCGGTACCGTCGAAGGCACCCTTTCCCATCAGGGTATCTGCTACAGGGGCATCTATCAGCTCCACCAATTCCTTTAATTCATCATGTGCTTCGGAAATAACTGCACCACCACCGATAAATACAAAGGGTTTCGTGGCGTGTTTGATCAACTCCACTGCATTATTTAAATCTTCCTCTGTGATCTCATCTGTCTTGCGCAAAATGGGTTCAGGTTTGACAGATGTAAATTTAGTCTTGGCTGCGGTAACATCCTTTGTGATGTCCACCAGCACCGGACCGGGACGACCGGTCTTAGCAATCCTAAAAGCCTTGCGGATGGTCTCTGCAAGCTTAGTGACATCCTTTACTATGTAATTGTGCTTTGTAATCGGCATCGTCACACCGGCAATATCAATCTCCTGGAAGGAATCCCTTCCCAGCAGGTTTACCGCAACATTGGCTGTGATCGCTACCATTGGCACGCTATCCATATAGGCTGTTGCGATACCGGTAACAAGGTTGGTAGAACCGGGTCCTGAGGTTGCCAGACATACTCCCACCTTACCCGTTGCCCTGGCATATCCGTCTGCTGCATGGGAAGCTCCCTGCTCATGGGATGTCAGGATATGTCTGATTTCATTGCTGTGTTTATATAATTCATCATATATATTCAGAATTGTTCCGCCCGGATAACCAAATACGGTATCGACTCCCTGCTCCTTCAAACATTCAATTACGATCTGTGCTCCTGTTAATTCCATAATTTCCTCCGTTCCTAGGTTAGCTTTAATATTTCAGGCATTCCTTTTTGGTATTTCAAGTATTGCACCTCTGTTACCACTGGTCACCATCTCCACATAGCGGGATAGATAACCCGTCGTAATCTTTGGCTGTCTAGGCTGCCATTTTGCTCTTCTGAATGCCAGCTCTTCTTCTGAAACGACGAAATTCAAGGAATTTGCATTGATGTCTATATGAATGATATCTCCTTCTTCTATCAGGGCGATATTGCCTCCGACCGCTGCTTCAGGTGATACATGACCGATGCAGGCTCCTCTGGAAGCACCCGAGAAACGTCCGTCTGTAATCAATGCAACGGAGGAACCAAGTCCCATTCCCATAATCGCACTGGTAGGATTTAGCATCTCTCTCATACCGGGTCCGCCCTTTGGTCCTTCATATCGGATGACAACGACATCACCGGGTACGATCTTACCTCTCTTGATAGCTACGATCGCATCCTCCTCACAGTCAAATACTCTTGCGGGGCCTTCATGCTTCAGCATCGAAGGATCCACTGCGGAGCGCTTAACCACACCGGAATCTGGCGCAAGATTACCTTTTAATATTGCGATACCACCGGACTCACTATACGGGTTCTCAATCGGGCGAATAACCTCAGGATCCAGGTTTACGCAATTCTTGATGTTTTCTCCCACTGTCTTACCCGTTACGGTAATCAGTCTTGTATTTAAGAGCCCTTTCTTATCTAATTCATTCATCACTGCATAGACTCCGCCTGCCTCGTTTAAGTCCTCCATATAGGTATGTCCTGCAGGTGCCAGGTGGCACAGATTCGGTGTCCTTGCACTAACTTCATTCGCAATATCAATATTTAAATCAAAGCCAACCTCATGAGCGATCGCCGGGAGATGAAGCATCGTATTGGTGGAACAGCCAAGAGCCATATCCACAGCCAGCGCATTCATAAAAGCTTCCTTCGTCATGATGTCTCTGGGACAGATATTCTTCTCAAGAAGTTCCATGATCTTCATACCGGCATGTTTAGCCAGACGAATTCTTTCCGAATAAACCGCGGGAATGGTTCCGTTGCCTTTTAGGCCCATACCGATTGCCTCAGTCAGACAGTTCATGGAGTTAGCGGTATACATACCGGAGCAGGAGCCGCAGGTTTTACAAGCCTTATTCTCGTATTCCTCCACTTCCTCCTCTGACATCGTTCCGGCACTGTAAGCACCAACTGCTTCAAACAGTGAAGAAAGACTGGTTTTGCTCCCTCTCACACGTCCTGCCAGCATCGGTCCGCCGCTGACGAAAATCGTGGGGATATTGAGTCTCGCAGCTGCCATCAATAATCCCGGAACATTCTTATCACAGTTCGGGACCATGACCAGCGCGTCAAATTGATGAGCCATAACCATTGCTTCCGTAGAATCAGCGATCAGATCTCTGGTTACCAGAGAATACTTCATTCCCTGATGTCCCATAGCGATACCATCACATACTGCAATTGCCGGAAATACGATTGGTGTTCCGCCTGCCATGGCAACCCCTAGTTTTACGGCATCAACGATTTTATCCAGGTTCATATGCCCCGGTACAATCTCATTATAGGAGCTGACTATACCAATCAGTGGTTTCCTAAGCTCTTCCTTTGTCATCCCCAAAGCATTAAACAATGATCTGTGAGGGGCCTGCGATATTCCTGTTTTTACTGCGTCACTTCTCATCCTAAAACCACCTTTTCTTCTTATTTATATAGAACTAAAATATAACTCCATTGTTATTAGGTAGCACTTTAAAGTAGTACAGTATATATTAAAGGATTTCTCTTCAAAAATCAATGTCAAATTAAAATTTATTATGGTTTTTTTTCATATATAATCTTATTTCTTCTCTGATATGTTTACAATAGCAAGATATGAGAAATAATATAGTTCCAGATATTGTATGAAGTAATGTAAAATCCATGTAAAACCCATGTAAAATATGTATAATACGTTTTAATTGCGAGCAAAATCCGAGTAATTTTTATTAATTTTTTATGCAAATTATGATTGCTTATGTCTATTATTCGTGATAAGATTTCTATGGTTGATTTCGGTAATTAACCATCAATAATAATTTTAGAGTTTTCTAGGAGGCGCTATTATGACTATCCATTTTGTTGAGTTTCTGCAGCAGCTGACATCAAACCCGGCCTTATTAATTACAGTAGTATTAACACTCGGTGTAATTCTGGTTAACGGCTGGACTGATGCTCCTAATGCAATTGCTACCTGCGTATCAACACGTTCCATTGGTCCAAAGAGCGCTATTGTTATGGCAGCTGTATTTAATTTTCTCGGTGTATTTGTAATGACTATAATCAGTAGTGCTGTATCAAGAACTATCTATAATATGGTTGACTTCGGTTATGATACAAAAAAAGCCCTAATTGCCCTTTGTGCCGCATTATTTGCCATCGTTGTGTGGGCCACCGCAGCCTGGGCTTTCGGTATTCCCACCAGTGAGTCTCATGCTTTAATCGCCGGTGTCTCCGGAGCAGCAGTCGCACTTCAGGGAGGATCCGGTATCAATGGACACGAATGGGTCAAGGTTATCTATGGTCTGGTGCTTTCCTCTGTTCTCGGTTTCGTTCTTGGCTATGTTATAATCAAAATAATTAATTTTATCTGTAAAGACATGGATCGAAGAAAGACGAACTTCTTCTTCCGTAAAGGCCAAGTAGGCGCGGGTGCGATGATGGCCTTCATGCACGGAGCGCAGGACGGACAGAAGTTCATGGGAGTCTTCCTGCTCGGTGTATTTCTAGCAAAAGGTCAGGGGAATATCACAGAGTTTACAATTCCTACATGGTTAATGCTCCTTTGCTCAGTCGTAATGGCTCTTGGTACTTCCATCGGCGGATATAAAATAATCAAGACAGTCGGTATGGGTATGGTTAAGCTGAGTACACCCCAGGGCTTTGCAGCAGATACAGCCGGAGTAATCTGTCTGATGCTGGCTACCTTTACAGGTATCCCCGTCAGCACCACTCATACCAAAACAACAGCTATCATGGGTGTTGGTGCCGCCAAGAGAATGTCCAGCGTAAACTGGGGCATCGTGAAGGAAATGGCTTATGCCTGGATACTGACTTTCCCCGGTTGTGGTCTGTTAGGTTTTGTGATGTCTTATATCTTTATGAAAATATTTTAAATAAGGAAGGAAGTAAATATTATGAGCAAAAAAAACGAATATAATTATTTTGATGCATTTGCTAAGCTTTCTAAGTTTTCCACTGATTTAGCAGTATCATTGCATGATATCCTGTCCAATTTCGATCCCAAACACATCAGTGAAAAAGTGACTGAAGCTCATCAGATTGAACATAATGCAGACCTTGCCAAACATGAGATCATGAACCGCTTAGTAAAGGAATTCCTTCCTCCGATCGAGCGTGAGGATATCACCACTCTTACCCAGGAAATTGATGATGTTACAGACTCTGTTGAAGACGTACTGATCTACATCGATATGTTCAATATTCAGACCATCCGTCCTGAAATCTTAAAGTTCACAAAGCTGATCGTTGACTGCTGTAAGGTGATGGATGAAGCACTTGAGGAATTCAAGAGCTTTAAGAGCTCCAAGAAGCTTCGCGACAGAATTATAGAGATTAATCGCCTTGAGGAAGATGGCGATGCTTTATATGTTGATTCCATGAGAAATCTGTATCATACCTCTAAAGATCCGATCGAATTGATGTGCTGGACAGAGATCCTTCACCGCTTGGAAAAATGCTGTGATAATTGTGAGGATGTTGCAGATATTCTGGAGAGCATCGTAATGAAGAATTCTTAATTTTTATAATTTAATACATTAATTACTAATAATGTACCCTATTCATGTTTACAGTAAGGGAAACCCCATGTATAATATAGGTAGGGGTAAAACCCCAAGAGAATCTTTCGCTGATACTCTTGGGGTTTCATTTTAATCCAAGACCGGAAAGGCAGAGACTTATGAATCAAAACAAACAGAAGGCATTTATCATCCTTGTAATCTATATTTTGATCATCCTATTACTCGTCTATGTAGGTATTAAGTTTGTATTACCTTTATTGATGCCCTTTGTGATCGGTATGATAATAGCCGTTATCTTCCGTAAGCCAATTGATTTCATTTCCTCGAAGGCCCATATTCCAAGACTGATCGTATCTCTCCTTACCATGATCATTTTGTATGGAGCGTTGGGATTTCTGACCAGCATGATGGGCTATAAGATATTTAATTTCATAACGAATTTGTTCTACAGCCTGCCTGATATGTACGAAACGACAATCAGACCTGCCGCTGAGGCATTAATACTTGACATGATGGACCGTTTCCCCGGTATCGAGGATTATTTACAGGGATTTCTTGAGGAAATCAGCAGTTCGATTATCAGCTTCCTGACCAATGCATCCACCACTGTGGTAGGAACAATTACCAGGACAGCTACCCAATTGCCCACATTGTTAATCAAACTGATCTTCACTGTGGTATCCTCTTTCTTCTTTACGATTGATTATAAGCGCATCTCCCGCTTTGTCGTGATACAATTTAAGCCTGAACGCAGGGATATGATTATACACTTAAAGGATAATGTCCTTGGCTCCCTTGGTAACTTCATCAAAGCTTATTCAGCAATCATATCTATTACCTTTGTTGAATTATCCACCGGTTTTTGGATCCTCGGGATACCTAATCCTTTCCTGTTTGGTTTATTGGTTGCAATTGTTGATGTCATGCCGATCCTTGGGACAGGAGCTGTCTTAATTCCCTGGGCTATCATTGCTTTAGTGATTGGTAATACAAAGCTTGGAATCGGAATGCTTATATTATACCTGATCATAACAGCTGTACGTCAGACCATCGAGCCTAAGATTGTTGGCCAGCAAATCGGTTTGCATCCTTTGGTAACCTTGATCCTAATGTATGTAGGAGCACAATTGATGGGGGTCCTTGGTTTGATGCTCCTCCCGATTATAGCGACTATCCTGGTAAAGATGAATAAAGACGGAACAATACATCTGTTCAAGAGCTGAATTGCTTAGGTTTGAATTGCATCATATTTGAATTGTTTCACAATCGAATTCTTCACATCTGAATATAGAAGTAAAATACGAAAGAGGCTGTTTTGTAATCAAATCAGCCTCTTCTTGTTACTTTATTGATTAGAAAGTTGAATTCTTGGGTGCAAAGGTTGTGCAGTCCGTCTCATCTGATTCCTGTGCATTTCTTGGTTCAACCTGTATCTGTTCTGCAGAACAGTGATCACCGTTCATATAATATTCACAGGTATTGACAACGCATTTTATCCCCTCGTTGGGTTTATCCATTTTTCTGATAGCCATAGATTTCTCCTCCAAACATAATCATAATGTATAAGATGTCCGCACATAAGTCTTGTGCTATTCTGTTACAATATTATTGTTAGCAAGAGAAAATCAAAAAATTCATTATTCATAAATTTTCATCAACCCGGAAATTGCATCGCAATTCCGTCTGCCATCATGTCTCCCATCTCGAGAACCTGGTCCAGCATCTGATCAAAGGCAGTTACATTGGCTGCATAGTCCCCGGACATCAAAGTATCTGCATACCTGCTTACATTGTCAAGATGCTCATATAACATCGCCATCCAGTCCTCCTGATTCCAGTGAGGATTGAGGGAGGCGAGAAGTGCGGCGATCTCATCAGCATTTTCATGCCATCTCCTGTCTGCATCAGTCATCGCATTGTTATCTCCGGCTATAGCAGCGTTGACTATCTCAGCGGCCAGGGTTAGGTGCTGGGTCAGAAGCTGACCAAATTCCTGCGCAGCCTCTTTACCATAGAAGGGTTCTAATGCATCTGCAAAATCAGTGGGATTACGAAGTAATCTCTGCGTATATACCTCAGCTTCGGGAAGGTTCTTTACCATGGAAAGAATAGTGAATGATGTCCATGCAGTATGTTCCACCCATAATTGGCGGAATTCTTCGACCAGATCCATCATGTAACCACACATATCCTGCATATCATGATCCATCATTTCACGGTTCATCCTGTCATCATCCATCCCGTCTTCGTCCATCCTATTCTGATCCATCCTATCCGATCCCGGCATAGTTGACCCTGTTGTTCCCCTGCCCGGCATAGTCGGCTCAGTTGTTCCTCTGCCCGGCATGGATGGCATAGTAGACTCAGTCGTTCCCCTGCCCGGCATGGTTGGCTCAGTTGTTGTCCCTCTGCCCGGCATGGTCGACCCGTTCATACCTGTACCCGGCATTGATCTCATATTGCGTGTTGGGAATTCAGATCCGTTCGGCGCATTTGAGAAGGGAGGATAATACTGAAACCCAGGCCTTATGGTTATGACCTGCCCGATCATCAGATTACGTGGTTCAATTCCCGGATTTAACTCCATGATTGAATCCACGGTTGTATTAAATACCTGGGCAAGCATCCATATCGTATCATACGGCCTGATCGTATATTGTATCGTACCATTCATAGAAAATACCATCACCTATAAGAAGTTCTATTTCACAGTATGTAGGTGGCATGGTCAATGTTACAGATTCAACAACCTATGCAGCATTTGCTCCCTGCTGTTAAGGAACAGCTTTGTAACCTGATAGCTTTCCGTATCCTCATAGCTGATTTTATGGATTTCCTCTTCGTCAAAGGAATAAATAGTCGCATTGGGCATACCAAGCAGAATTGGAGAGTGCGTAGCAATGATGAATTGGGAGTCCTTCGCTAATTCATGGATACGAATCAACATGGAAAGCTGCCTCTGGGGCGAAAGGGCAGCCTCAGGCTCATCAAGAAGATACAGACCTTTTCCACGAAAACGGTTGACAAGCAAGGCAAGAAAGCTCTCACCATGGGATTGTGCATGGAGTGACTTCCCTCCATACCCTTGTATGAATCCGGGGTCGGATAAATTCTCTACCTCTGTAGCCAGATTGTACATGCTTTCCGCTCGAAGGAAGAAGTCATCCGAAGGTCTTTTCACCCCTCTGATTAGTTTTATATGTTGATAAAGATCGGAATGCGTAACCCTGGAGGAAAACATAAAATTTTTACTTCCACCTTCAGGATTAAAGCCATAGCTTACAGCAATCGCTTCCAAAAGAGTGGATTTCCCCGTACCGTTCTCTCCGACAAAAAAGGTGATATTATCTTCAAAGTCCAGTGTAGTCAGATTATAGATTGCCGGAATCCTCTTATAATAGCTGTCTTCGGCATCCTCCAGATTCATCCTTATACTTCTAATAAAGTCCTGCATAGAAGTGGTGTCTCCTCTCATGGTTTTCTTGAGGACTATCATACCCTATCCTTACTAATACTTCAATAGAACAAAGTGTCAGCTTGCTTACATTTTCGCACCTGAGCGGAGGCACCTTTTCATATACATAAAGGACCTTCGTACAATACGAAGGTCCTGGATGGTGTTTCTTCTATTTATTATTAATGTAATTAATCAAGCCCTCTGCTTTTATGATCTTCTGCATAAATTCAGGAAATGCCTGACCCTGATACTGCGTTCCCTTTGTCTTGTCATAGATCATACCGCTGTCAAAATCAATCTCCACCTGATCCCCGGCTTCGATTTCCTTAGCAGCCTGTGGACATTCAATAATCGGAAGACCGATATTAATTGCATTTCGGTAAAAAATTCTTGCAAAGGTCTCCGCTATGACACAGCTGATACCTGCTGCCTTTATGGCAATCGGTGCGTGCTCTCTGGAGGAACCACAGCCGAAATTCTTATTGGCAACCATGATATCACCCTGCTTTACCCTGTTCACAAAATCCTTATCGATATCAATCATACATTTAGCCGCCAGCTCCTTGGGATCGGAGGAATTCAGATAACGTGCCGGAATGATTACATCGGTATCTACATTATCACCATATTTATGTACTGTTCCAAATGCTTTCATATTCTTTCCTCCCTCCTTATAATCCAAGCTCGGCCGGTCCGGAAAGCCTTCCGGTTACCGCACTTGCTGCTGCGACTGCCGGACTTGCCAGATAAACCTCAGAATCAACATGCCCCATGCGTCCTACGAAATTACGATTGGTCGTGGCAACGGCACGTTCGCCTGCTGCCAGAATTCCCATGTGTCCTCCGAGACAGGGACCACAGGTTGGTGTACTGACTACTGCCCCCGCCTTAATAAAGGTAGCGAGCAGTCCCTCTTCCATTGCCTGCAGATAGATTGCCTGTGTCGCGGGAAATACTATGACACGCATTCCCTTGGCAACTTTTCTTCCCTCTAAGATTTTTGCAGCTATTCTCAGATCATCGATCCTTCCATTGGTACAGGAACCGATTACCACCTGATCTATCTTCACCTCTCCAACCTCATCAATGGTACGTGTATTCTCCGGTAGATGAGGAAAGGCAACGGTGGGCTTTAGCTCGGATAAATCAATCTCATATACCTCATCATATTCCGCATCTGCATCTGCCTCATAAATCTTATATTCTCTCTTGGAGTGCTCCTTGATATACTGTATTGCTAGTTCATCCACCGGGAAGATACCGTTCTTGGCCCCGGCTTCAATTGCCATATTTGCCATGGCAAAGCGATCATCCATGGTCAGATTTTTAATGCCGTCTCCAACAAATTCCATGGATTTATAAAGAGCTCCATCCACCCCGATCTTCCCAATAATGTGTAGGATGACGTCTTTACCGCTGACCCATTTGGCCGGCTTTCCGGTCAGAACGAATTTAAGCGCGGACGGTACTTTAAACCAAGCTTTTCCGGTAGCCATTCCTGCTGCCATATCAGTGCTTCCTACACCGGTGGAGAAGGCTCCCAGAGCACCGTAGGTACAAGTGTGGGAATCCGCACCTATGACCGCATCTCCGGCAACCACAAGACCTTTTTCGGGAAGCAGTGCATGCTCGATTCCCATTTCGCCGATTTCAAAATAATTAGTGATGTTCTGGCTGACTGCAAATTCACGTACACATTTGCAATGCTCCGCAGACTTGATATCCTTATTCGGTGTGAAATGATCCGGAACTAAAGCGATCTTATCCTTATCAAACACCTTCTTAATCTTCATTTTCTCCATCTCATGAATAGCCACCGGAGCGGTTACGTCATTGCCAAGCACCAGATCCAGCTCTGCTTCAATCAGCTGCCCGGCCGTTACCTGACTGAGTCCTGCGTGCGCAGCCAAAATCTTCTGCGTCATTGTCATTCCCATCGTACTTTTCCTCCTTCTAATCGTCCTATACTATGTCATAGAATTATATCTCGTTGAGGATCAGATCCCCCATCTCCTTAGTACCTACCAATGTCATACCCTCCGACATGATATCGATGGTCCTATATCCCTTCTGCAGGACTGTCTTCACGGCTGCTTCAATACTGTCAACTTCCTGATTCAGCTCGAAGGAATAACGGAGCATCATAGCAGCGGAAAGGATCGTTGCAATCGGGTTGGCCTTATTCTGTCCTGCAATATCAGGTGCAGAGCCGTGACTGGGTTCATATAGACCGAGCTTTGTATCACCAAGACTGGCGGAAGCAAGCATTCCGATTGAACCTGTAATCATACTTGCCTCATCGGATAAGATATCCCCGAACATATTCTCAGTAAGGATGACGTCAAACTGTCTTGGGTTCTTCACAAGCTGCATCGCACAATTATCCACCAGCATATCACTCAGTTCCACCTCGGGATAATCCTTAGAGACCTCTTTTGTGACCTGTCTCCATAGTCTGGAGGAATCCAATACGTTTGCCTTATCGACGCTGCAGACCTTCTTGTTTCTCTTCATTGCAATTTCAAAAGCCCATTTCGCTATTCTTCTGATCTCATTCTCATCATATACAAGCGTATCTGTTGCTTTCCTGACCCCATTCTCTTCTACCGTATGGCGATCTCCAAAATACAACCCTCCGGTAAGCTCACGCATCACGACAAAGTCGAAACCGCTTCCAATAATCTCATCCTTTAACGGGCAGGTACCTTTCAACTCCTCGAACAGGATTGCCGGACGGATATTGGCAAAAAGCTTCAGTCCCTTTCGGATCGCCAGTAAACCTGCCTCAGGTCTGAGATTCGGTGGCAGACTATACCAGTTGGACTGTCCGACATTGCCTCCAACAGCTCCAAGTAATACGGAATCGCTGTTCTTAGCTGTCTCAAGAGCCTCCTCTGTCAGCGGGACACCATGAGCATCTATGGAAACCCCACCCATGAGCACTTCTGTATAGTTGAAACTATGTCCGAACTTCCTTCCCACCTGATCAAGTACTTTCTTCGCTTCCGTGATAATCTCCGGGCCAATACCATCTCCCGGGATTACAGCTATATTGTAATTCATACAAATATACGCTCCTTCTGGTTTATTATAGGCAGCTTTTATCTGCTGCATATTTTCTTATTGCTATTTTAGCATAGTATCTGTTATAATTAAAATACATATTAATAATATCGGCTATAACCAAAAGTTATAGTCCAGGACCACAAAAGCACATATAGCTTTCATAAACACAGGAGGTATTGCAATGGAGCAAAATCTATCCTTATATTACATTTTCAACTGTGTAGCCGAAGCCGGCAACATATCCAGGGCTGCCAAGCAGCTGTATATCAGTCAGCCTGCTGTCAGCAAATCAATCCAAAGTCTGGAGGACAATCTCGCCATTACCCTGTTCATCCGAAGCTCACGCGGAGTAAAGCTGACAGAGGAGGGAAAGCTTCTTTATGATTATACGAAGAATGCTTTTGATACCCTTCAGCGTGCTGAGGAGAAATTAAAGCAGATACACAGCCTTGGAATTGGTCATCTGCGCATCGGTGCCAGTACTACTTTATGTAAGTATCTTCTGCTTCCTTATCTGGACGGCTTTGTGAAAGAGAATCCCCATATTAAGATAACCATCGACAATCAATCCTCCTTCCATACGCTAAAGCTTTTGGAGAGCAATTCCCTGGATATAGGACTTGTGGCAAAGCCCGGCAACGATAGTTTTACCTTCTATTCTCTGGGACAGATCGAGGATATTTTTGTAGCCACCAAATCCTATCTCAATAACCTAAAGCTCAGGGATAATGCGACGGATCTCTTTTCGTCCGCCAATATCATGCTGCTGGATGAAGAGAATGTATCAAGAAAATATATCGAAGATTACTTCAAAACCAATTCCATCGAGCCTAAACATATCCTGGAGATCAGTAACATGGATCTGCTCATTGAATTTGCCAAGACAAGCCTCGGTGTTGCCTGTGTAATCAAAGAATTTGTGCAAAAGGAACTTGAAGAGGGAACTCTCGTACAGATCCCTTTGAAGATTCCGGTTAATAAAAGAGAGGTCGGCTTCTCTTATTCAAAGAATGCCTTCCTCTCCGATTCTCTTCAGAAATTCATGGAATATATCAAAACATTACATTAAACCAATCATCTGTTCCCTATATCTCAGGTGGAGCGTCTTGCTCCTCTGTAGTCCCTGCTGCCGGATTTGGTACCGGTGTCGGTGCTTTCGTCGGCGTCGGTGCCTTGGTCGGCGGGTCTATATAATCCGGACGCTCATTTACCAGGAAATCCGAACTGACATAGCTTATTCCATCATTATATTTTATACTGGCCCAGCCATCCTTAATCTCTATTACCTGTACCTTTTCCGTATGTACCAGAAAGCCCACTATCTCACCATCTTTGCTAGGCTTAGAACGCACATTCAGGACTGCATCATATTCGTCCAGATTCACAAACTTTGTTGTAGTCTGACCAATATGTACCGTATTCTGCGCCGGTGCTTCTGTCCCGTCTTCAGAAGCTTGAGCGTCCGAAGCATTGTCTCCTGATGTATCAGAGGTCTCATCGTCCTGATCCGCATCATCTGTGTTCTCCGTCACATCAGCATCCTCGTAATCCTCTTCCGGTGCCTGAGTCGGAATAAAATTCGTCATCTGCTCTTCTTTCTTGCATCCTGCCAATAACATCACAGCAACTAATATAATAAATATTAAGCTCCTCTTCATAAGTCCACACTCCAACTATTTTCAATAAATTCCTTTTCTATCATAGCATATTTGTCCTATTTTACAATGATTATTTATCATTTCAATTAATTTCTTTCCCCTTTATGTGCTTCGTAAAAGCTGAGAAAGCATTCGGAACACTGTACGTATCTATGATTTCCTGCGGTCTGACCCACCGGATGTCATTGGCCGCACTGTACTCTACCGGTAATTCTGAAAGTATCAGTTGGTAGCCAATCATATGCCACTCCACATGGGTAAAGATATGCTTGGCTTCACCCATCGGAAGAAGCTGAACTGTTTTTATCTTCTGAGCCTTAAGGTATTCTGTCAGCATGACAGGAGTAAGCTTTTCTTCTATACCCGGCAATTCCCATAGCCCCGACAATAATCCCTTTCCCTGACGCTTACGGATTGCAACTCTGTCCTCAAACTCCATCAGTAATATCGTCCGCTCTTCCTTTCTGCGTTCCTTTCTACCCGGCTTAACAGGTATCTGAAGAATTGTCCCCTCATGAAAGGCTTTACATAAATGCATCACCGGACATTGTTCACACAAGGGTTTCCCGTTTGGCAGGCAAACAGTGGCCCCCAGCTCCATCAGGGATTGGTTAAAGTCACCGGGCCGATCCTTCGGTATAACGGCAAAGATGTCTTCCCAAAGTGCTTTCTTCACTGCAGGCTTCGTGATGTCATCAAAGCTCCCTGCAATCCGCTTCATCACACGCAGAACATTTCCATCCACTGCCGGGACAGGCAGACCAAATGCTATGGAAGCGATCGCTCCTGCGGTATACTCTCCTACGCCCGGAAGAGACAGCAGTTTTTCGTAGCTATCCGGCATCTCACCATCATACTGATCACAAAGCTGTATCGCTGCTTTCTGCAGATTTCTGACACGGTTATAATATCCCAGTCCCTCCCACAGCTTTAAAAGCTTTTCCTCTTCGGCTCCCGCCAGGGCATTGATATCGGGTATGGCTGTAATAAACCGGTCAAAGTATCCCTTGACTGCTTCTACTCTTGTCTGCTGTAGCATAATCTCCGAAATCCAGACATAATACGGCTTAGGGTCTTCTCTCCACGGTAATATTCTGGCATTATAATCAAACCAATGAAGCAGATAAGGTACAATTTCTTTATAGTCATATGTCATATTATTTTTCCTCGTATAATTCCTTCTGTCCTGCAAGAAGTCCAGGTCTATAACCGGACTTCGTTAAATACGCACCCTGATATTTTACTCCATTCCAAGGAAACCTTCAAGAAATACCTGAATATAGTACCTAATACGACTCCGAATAAAGTCCCAAATCAATAAATCTATATCTCCTTGTCATTCTCTGGGTATTTTATCCTAAAACCATGAAAACCCAGAAATATTTTTGAAAATTTCATTTACCTGAGTTAACTTATAATGATATAATATTTTCTAATGTTAGAACGCTCTTACCTTAACCGGATGAATATGTTCAAGTGAGGCACTGCTTCATGCAGCAATGGAAGGATGGAAGATTTATGGCCTTTGATTATGATTTAACCTATAATGATTTTAACCCGACTGTTTTCTATGTCTCGAAAGTTAAGATGTTAAATGATGGGGTCTATCATGATCATGACTTTGCTGAGCTGGCATATATTTTATCCGGAAAAGGGAAATATCTAGTAGAGGGAAAAGAATATGATGTGGAAGCCGGTGACCTGCTAATCTGTAATCCCGGTGTGAAACATACTCATATCATTACTAATCCAAAGGAGCCGACGATTGAATTCATCTCCGGCTTTACGGATTTCCATTTCAAGAATATGGATCCCAATTCTATCGGATTACCCGACGGAGGTTGTATTCTCCATACCACAGGGGAGTTAAAAAAGGAAATCTCCATGCATTGCTTTTCCATGCTTGCGGAAAAGGAAAGCAACCAGGTCGGCAGATATTTTATGCTAAAGACACATCTGATGCAAATGCTTTTGTTAGTTTTACGTGAAATTGCGGAGGTTGAGAATACCGAACAGAAGGGCTGTAACTTTGAGTCCTATAACAAGAGCTATGCCGTCAACCGCATCATCAACTATCTGAATGAAAATTATGAGCATAAGATATCTTTGGAGCAGATTGCACACAATATGTATCTAAGTCCTGTCTATATTTCTAAGATCTTTAAAGAAGAGACGGGAGAGTCACCTATAAACTATTTAATCAAGATTCGCCTGGAGAAAGCAAAGGATATTTTGCTGAACAGCGAAAGCGGCAGCATCAAAAACATAGCTAACCAGGTAGGTTATGATGATGTCTACCACTTCAGCAAGTTATTCAAGAAGTACTATGGCATCTCTCCTCTTTATTATAAGAAAAGAGCCATGAATACGAATGCTGCCAACGAGTAAGGAAGAAGGTTATCAATAAGATGAATACATTTGAAGCTATATTTTCCAGAAAGAGTATCCATCATTTCAAGCAGGAGAAATTGGAATGGGAAGAAATTGCAGGGCTTCTGGAATATGCAAATCAATTGCCCATGCTGATCGACGGTATCGCAGTAGAATTTAAACTGGTCAGCAATATCGAGGCAAAGCAGGGATTCAACGGTCCCTTCAACGTGAAAGCCCCCTATTATCTGTGCATCTCCTCCGAGACCAAGGAGGATTATATGCTGAATGCCGGCTATCTGATGCAACAGATGAATCTATATCTTGCCTCTAAGGGTTACGGTACTTGTTTCCTTGTGGCTTACCCCGGCAGCGGCCTCAAAGCTACCATGAAATATGAATATGTGGTTGCTCTTGCTTTCGGTAAGACGAAATCCGCTTTATACAGGGACAGTTCAAAGGCTAAGCGTCTGCCTGAGGAGGAAATCGTTGTTTATAAAGAGGAGGTCACTCCCGATATTAAGCAGGTGCTGTCAGCGGCAAGACTGGCCCCTTCCGTGCTCAACAGTCAGCCTTGGAGATTCGTGGTATATAAGAACCGTATCCATGTCTTCGCTAAGAAAAATCTTTTTATAGCGAAAGCCCTGGACTATAACAAAATGATTGACATGGGTATCATGATGGCTAATCTCCTGCTTGCTGCCGAGGAGCTCTGGGTAGATGTCACCTTATCCAAATCAGAGGTACTCCAAAATAAGTCCTTCCAGAACAACGAGTATGTCTGCACCATAACAATTGCTTAAATTATATGAATAATATAAATTATAAAAAGAATTCAAAAATTTGACCCGGAGGTATTGACATTCCTCTTAATCTATAGTATATTATGTCATGTGCTTACGAAACACCGATAAGCACAAAGACATAAATGCGCGAGTGGCTCAGTGGTGGAGTATCGCCTTGCCAAGGCGAGGGTCGCGGGTTCGAATCCCGTCTCGCGCTCTCAATAACAAAAACGGATATCCAAAATGGATATCCGTTTTTTGTTATTCGAGTCCAATCCTGGACTCGAAGTTCGAATGTCTCCGCTCCGCTCCGGTCGGTGCAGGACCGAGGTCCCCCGGACCTCGTGCGCCGTCTCGCGCTTAAATGAAAATGGTCTCAAATCCTTATAAATCAAGGATTTGAGATTTTTTATTGCTTTTAAATCATGTGTGCAGGATGTGTGCAAGGTCAATTTACGTTATTCAGGTCATAATGCCCTGTTCATGTAGGACCGGTTCTGCTCTACCTCATGGTAATTGTAGATATACCCTTTGGTTGTCTCAATGTCCTCATGCCCCATATACACGCTGATTTCAGCTAACGGCATACCAGCTGCAAACAATCGGCTGGCAAAGGTCCTACGGATGCAATGACTGCTCTTGAACGATATCCCTGCGTCTCTGCAATACTTCCAAAGCCAGTAATTAAAGCTTCGACTCGTCAATCTCTCACCATTGCTTTGCGTGAACAAATATTTATGATTTTCCGAGAGCTTCTTAACCTCTTCTAAAATCTTCAGTGCCTTGTCGGTGAGTGGAATGGTACGATAACCGGATGAGATATCATGTTTCACATACTCCACAATCTTATAGCCAATTCGGTTATACTTTCCGCTTACCTTTTCCTCATCAACAATCTCCATCTTATGGATATACACTTCATTATCAAGCATATCTTCCTTTGTCAGGACTACCAGCTCTCCAACTCTGGTTCCGATTTGAAAGTCCATTAGAATGGCATAGGCTTCCATCGTTTTTTGCTGATAGAGATATTCTTCGAGGATTTCCATCTCATTTTCAAGATAAAGCTTAGTACCATCCTTTTTCTTCTGGACTGAGCGGAATTTCACTTCTGCACGCGCGTTCAGCAAAGGATTGACTGAAAGTATCTCGAAATCCATTGCAAGCTTAAAGATAGCGTTAAGAATGGTTTTCATGTTATTCATTTCTTTTCTTGAAAGCTTGAATGTGGTAATGGCATCATTCAGAAAATCGTTGAGTATTTTGGTGGTTATCTTTTTAACTGGGATGGTGACAAGCTTGTTACTGGCGTAATACTTTCGCCAATGCTCATCGTCTCTTTTTACAGTCTTAATGTCGATATTTCCATCACAAGCCTGTTTCTCCCTCTTTTCTATCCAGACCTCATACAAATCGCTGATAGTATAATCCCTTTTACGGTCAGCATAAAAATCATAAAGCTTACTAATCAGTTCTTCGTAGGTTGTTCCGGATATCTGTTGTCTTTCTTCCTCTTCTCTCCTTACGGTGGTTATGATGCGCCCATCCTTCCTGGTGCTGATGGAATATGGATGACGCTCTTTTACATAGTTTTCTTTGGTCATATTTATTTTTATTGCGACTTCTGTTGCATCCAAGATACCACATTCATACGCTTCCTGCAAGATTGATAATGCATCAAGCATAATTATGTGTCCTCCTGTATCATATTTGAAACACTCTATTTCATGTTTCATAAGTACAATATGACAGGTGATTTTGAAAACGAAACATTTTTCTGAAATATGCCCGCAGATCCTGCGGGCATAAGAGTTATCGTAAATAATGTTCTGCTATGATATTAATTCTGTTATGCCCAAGGAACCGACTTGAAATCAGCATGGCACGCTTATCATAACAGACTCCTTTTAGTTCCTGCCTGCAATGGTAACGTTCGTTCTTCGGTATCTTTTCCATTGGTCTTACAAAGGTATTATAAATTTCTGTGCAATACTCACTACGATAAGAATGTACATCCATGTCAGGAACGCGTGGCCATACTTTCTTGTCTCCTGCTTTCTCCATTCGTTTCACAACCGCTTCGACATTAGATAAGATGAGAGCTTCCCGGTATCTGCCACCTTTCGCCCCTTTGGTAACAGCTATGTAATACAATCCGTTTTTTTTGATTAACTGTGTTCCCCGCAGGCATTTCAGTTCATTCTTACGTAATCCGGTTACTTTACAGAATTCTATAAACTCCTTATTCTTTGACTCAGAGAAATTCTTGTCACGTTTAGCAGACTTTCTGCTTCTTGTAATACCAGCTCTATGGCGCACTCCAGTTTTTATGAAATCCTCAGAGGAACAGTCATAAGCTTTGGCTAGGGCACAAGCTTCTAATTTCTGAGTATATGGCGATAATTCAAGTCTTGTTGTTAGCCATTCATCCACATACTGCCGGCATTCATCCAAAGTTCGACAGCCATAATGTTTCTTGCACCATTTGACAAAGTAACAGGCATGTTTCAAATAATCCCTAAAGGTATTCCATGTATAGATTTTTTGCATAGTGATACTCTCTTCATAGGTTAATTTCGCCCGGGACTCGGTTTTCTTTTTTTCTTTCCGCTTTGCCTTATCGGCCATCTTATCGTCATGCTTTGGATGACCAATTGCCAGTTTTGATTTCAGTTTCACCTCTGCTTGATGAACTAATGATTCATGTTTTTCTCTGCTTCGAGCCATTTTTACCTCTTTTCTGCGCAAACTAAATTGCGCCTGACGAAGTCTGTACTCTAGGTACAAACTTACAAAGCAAACGATTTTTCCTTTTGCTTTAACCACTTTGCTTCTATTGCATTTTGTTTAAGCTGAGCACGCCCAATTTATTTAAAACACAGGGCTTAGTGTTTATTGCTCCTAAGGATACAGTCAAAGGGTATCCAGCCTAACCATTAATAGCAGAGCGGCTTTTAATGGTTTACAATTTCCAATACAGTGGTTTGTCAGGTAAAATCCCGTTACAGCTAGTCTTGAGTCAAGAGAACCTAGTTCCCTCTTCTTTTCTTCATACGGACAGCCGGCTTTGCCGGCAATAACGCTTTATCAAATAAACTGATATTGCCTTATGAAAACAAAATTTGAATTTTGTTTTCCGTCAGTTTGCTTTTTTGTTTTTTATTTTTAATTTTTTTGTTTGTTTTTTCTCCTTTCATCTTTTATCAAACATAATATGCCATAACTCGAATCGAGATATCGAAAAAAATAACCGTTTACTCGATGAGTTAACGAGTAACCGTTATCATGTCTATAGAAAAAGGTGTACATTTCATAATTGGTGTATATAATATACTTCATATACTTTGATTGACTTCCACTTTTAGGAAATGTATAATTATTAAATGAATATTGTCCTATCACTAGCATAATTAAGCTAGCAAAAGTTGAGCGAAATTATTTAATCAATTTTTTACATTGAATATTGGAGGTTAAGCGTTAATGGGTGGCATAATTTCTATATATTTTTTAATACTTTTCTCTTTGATTATAGTTTGTATATATGTATGCAATAAAAAGAAAAGCCGTTATTTAAGATGGTCTTTTCTATTACTTTTAGTAGTATTTATTATAATAATACCAGCATGGTTTTTTTCGCTATTTTATCCCGATCATGTATCTGAAGAATCAATGATAAATTCATATAAGAAAAACAAAGAGGAATTTATTACTGTTGCCCAATATATGGTTTCTTATGGAGAAGGCACTCATATCTTACATAATGATGATTCTTATAAGATTGGATATTTTTCAAATACTTTTGATTCACAAGCTAAAGATATATTAGATGATGATGTAGAAAGTAATGTTGAATACATCCTAAACAAGTTAAAATATAAATTTATCTATTACGACGGTGATTATGTGAGTTTCACGAGAACATGTACTAGTAATGCATGGAATCAAAAATTAGTTTATGTGCTGAATGATAGCATGTTAAAAAATAGAGATGACGTTGAATTAACGTTTATTGAGGATAAATGGTATTATTATTGGGGGCGTAAGTAATCAGTCCGAAATATTATTGTTAGGAGATTTAGAATGGATACTGAAGAAATAAAGAAAATTTGGATAGATAAATCAAATAGACTCTGCATACAACCGCAGACAGTTACTTTTGAAATGATTTATAGAAGTGCTATGGGGGTATATTGGGATGCTTCAAAAAATTGTTTATACCCATTATCAGTTGGCTCTTGGTCACCGAGTCAATGGTACCATCAAATTGTTTCTGCTGTAAAAGACGAATATAAATATCAATTATGTATCACTAATATAACACAATGGGAAAACATAGATGAAACAATCTATTATCATGACTGAGTCATCAAAAGAATTGACATAAAATGAATATTTCCCGTGTGTGCAAGAATGTGTGCAGATAAATTACAGAAGCCGCAAACCTCCTATTTATCAGTATTTGTGTGTGCGGGGATTTGTTCGAATCCCGCTCGTGCTTAGTTGAATAGTATCGCTAATCCTTATAAAGCAGGGGTTAGCGATTTTTAGTTGCTTGAAAATCTTGTGTATACGGATACAATGGCAGCTCAAGAAAGGCGCATTAACCATTATTGGCATTGGTTGGCAGAAGCAAAATAGAATGCTATAATAAAAATATATGTACTAGAATGTAGCATACAACTGAGTATTTTCTTAAGTTTTGTCCTTAATATAATATATAATTTATGCACTTGTAGGTTGCGAAAATAAACTTATAAGTTGGTAGATGTTAATTGATGGAATTATTATAATGATATTTATATTACAATATTCTATTATTACTATGGAGGTACATAATGAAAAAAATAATTTTAACATCTGCCGGTTTTGAAAACAAAAAAATTGAGCAAAAATTTCTTGATATGGTTAATAAACCAGCAAACGAAATAAGGGCAATATGGATACCAACCGCAGCTATTGATGATGACGCAAAAGCTGTATTACCAAAGTGTATGGATGATTTACTTAATACCGGAATATCAGCTGGAAACATAAAGACCTATAACCTTGATTACGTAATGCAATATGAAGAAATGACTACTTTTGATGCAGTTTATGTCTGTGGCGGCAATAGTAGATATCTTCTTGATAAAATGCATGAAGCAAATTTTGTAAGTTTGCTGAAGAACTTCATTAACCAGGGAGGGACATATATTGGTATAAGTGCTGGAAGTTTAATATGCGTTAATGAATTTAAAGATAACCTTGGATTTTTACCATGCACATTAACTGTACACTGTATGGAAGGTAACATATCCGGGGACATAGACATTAACCATATATCACACATAAATCTAACAAATAATCAAGCAATTATCATTGAAGATGAAAAATCCTACATTCTTGAATGATAGTATTTTATTTAAAAGCAAAAGGTTGGTATAGAAATGAAGCTATCTGAAAAAATACAAATTTTAAGGAAGAAATACGGGTATTCACAAGAATATTTGGCGCAAATTTGTAATGTTAGTAGACAATGTATATCGAAATGGGAAGCGGATATTGCATTACCAAGTGTTGATAAGCTTTTGATACTGAGTAAATTTTTTCAGGTCTCTATAGATGTTTTGCTAAAAGATGATTTGATAATTGACAGCGTGAAAGAGATTTATACATGTGGAAACAATGTTATTCTTAATGATATAGCTGGCATATATGAAGGCATCCTTATTAAAGAAAGTATAGAAAATGATTTGATACTTGATTGTCTTACTATCAACAAAGTAGAAATATGGAAGAAACAAGGAAATCCAAAATACTGGACAGTTATATATTTCACTTCGACAAACAAAGATTTTCCTAATTTGTTATCAAAGGTAATGATTTCAGATGAGACAAAAGGTGGAAATTGGTTTGTTGATTTTAAAGCGGGAAATATTAAATTTATTGTCTTCCGTAATAAGATTTTGAAATACAACATTGGGAATAGTATTGAAAAGCAAATTGTTTGCGAAGAATGTAAGAAGATGGGCATTCCCTACGAGCAAATGCAATGGGCAGAATAAAAGGTGAAATTGCACCCAATAAATTCAAGCAAATAGATGTTGTAGGGTTGTCAAACATATGTTACACCATACTTAACAAAATTAAATAGTATAGACCTGGGAGATTTCCACCCTAAAGGTCTCATGGGAAAATTATTGTAATCCCTTTTATTATATATATTTAGTT
>JAEZKU010000069.1 GCA_023436065.1 Bacillota bacterium | reverse complement strand
AGCAATAGCATCCAAATTCCTCGATGTATCAAAAGAACGCTTATCTAATGCCTCTAAATGTTTATCGACAGATTCCATACGTCTGTTAAAATACTGTCTAGAAGGGGGGAACATTCTTTTTAATATCGCCTTTATATACTTGATCATATACTATCCTCTCATTTCTGCTGATATGCTTCGCATATCTCTTCTGCACTTCCCTGCATCACGGTCTCACCATTTTTAAGCCAAATGGCATTCTGGCATAGCTTCTTGACCGATTCAATCGAATGCGAGACATAAAGCAGCGTCGTACCGCCCGACATCATCTCATTCATTCGCTGCTCACACTTCTTCTGAAACTCAAAGTCGCCAACAGCGAGGACCTCATCCACAATCAGTATCTCTGGTCTGACAGCTGTGGCGACTGCAAATCCAAGCCTTGCCCGCATACCAGAAGAATAATTCTTAATAGGCATCTCCATAAACTTCTGCAGCTCTGCAAATTCAACGATATTGTCGAACTGTTCCTTCATGTACTTCTTGGAATGGCCTAAAAGGGCGCCATTTAAGTAAATATTCTCTGATGCTGTCATGTTGCCATCAAACCCTGCCCCCAGCTCGATAAGCGGTGCAATAGATCCATTGATCGTGACGGTACCCTTGTAAGGAGCCAATATACCCGAAATCAGTTTTAGTAGTGTCGACTTCCCAGAACCATTCCGGCCTACAATACCCCAAGACTCTCCACGTTTCACTTTAAGAGTCACATCTTTAACCGCAAAAAACTCCTCAAAGTAAAGCTTTCGCTTAACCAACTTCACAAAATACTCTTTTATATTATCTATTTTTTCGCTTGCTATATTGAAACGTACAGTCGCATTTTCGACTTGAACAGCATATTGTTCGTCCATAATTTCTCCTGTCATATATGTAAGATGAGTTTGTCTTTACTGCGCAAGAAACTCCATACACCAATTAATAACATGACCACTGACACTAACGCTCCACGCCAGATAAGAGGAGGCCAAGGCATCTGACCATAGACAACAAAATCTCTAAACTGTGTTATATAGTAGAACATAGGATTAAAACGCTCAATGACCCATCTTAAAGAATCAGGCAAAAACTCTATATCATAGAACAAAGGTGTTAAATACATCCATGCCGTTGTCACGACACCCCAAATATATTGAATGTCTCTAAAAAAAACAGCTGCTTGCGCAAGGAACATACCTAAACCAATACAAAAAATATACAACTCTATGACTGGAATGAAAAACAAAAGCCAATACCAAGTGAAAGGTACACCGGTAAATATGAGGACGAGAATTAAAGCGCCAAATGCAAAAAACATATTTACAAGATCACTGGTTACTTTCGATAACGCAAAAATATATTTGGGTACATAGGTTTTTTTAAGTAAAGCTGCATTCCCGGTTACAGAAGAAAGCGCATGATTTGAGGATTCCCGCATAAAGCCAAACAACACGTTGCCCGCGATCAAATATGCTGGAAAGTAATCAATATCTCTTTTAAACATCATGGAAAAAACGATAGCTTGTACCACCATGATTAACAGCGGATTCAGCACGCTCCAGATATACCCTAGAAAGCTTCTGCGGTATTTAAGCTTAATATCGCGTTGAACAAGCTGCACGAATAAATCCCTAAACTTGAACAGATTAAGCAGTCGCTCCTGAAAGATTTTTTTTTGACTCTTCTCCATTTCTGTCCTCTATCTCCTTCTAATCGCTCGATACAATACAGTATAGAGCGCCGAACGCTTCAATCTTTCTAAGCTTTTATTACTCATATGCAAATAATTCATAATCAGAGCAATATGGTATTTTCGGTTTGTCTCATTCACTAAAGACTCATCTTGCTTTGAAAGCTCGTTTCGCAGATACCGGGCTGCCTCACGACCTGCTTTTTTATCGTTGTTCTTTACCAACGACACGACATAATAACTTAGTATAACATCCGTAAGCTTACTTTTAAAGTATGTTCTTGCACCCGCTGTCATTGAAGGGTGATCCTGATAACACTTTTCCAAGCTCCAAATAATCTTTTCAATATGTCCAACTCTTTTGACCTGATTTTGGTCTGAAACACTTTGCTCGGCATTGCCAATCAAATATTCATATAAAAACAGATCTAGCGGCAGCACTGTCTTGACCGATAAGAACGGCAAAGTGGCGTACTCCTGATCTTCATAATAAATATTCTCAGTTAACCTTGTACCGCTTTGCCTATAGGCAGCCGTCTTATAAGTGATTCCATGAAAAGTGGCACAAGAAAGCGCGTCTTTGCCTGCAGAAACAAATTCTTCAAGCGTGTAGACTTGATCAAAGTCCAAGCCACGCGACACAAATGGCCTTCGTTTTTGAGTTCTCATATCGATTGTATGATAATGTGTAAGCACCACATCGGCGTTAGTTTCTGAAAGAACCTCTACAAACGTTCTCAAATTTTCAGTTAAAACCCAGTCATCGGCGTCAACAACCTTGAAGTATTTTCCTAACGCCACATCAATTGCTGAATTGATACCGGAACCATGCCCTCCATTTTGTTTATGTATAACCCTAAAGGATTTAGGGAATCTTTCAGCAAAGCCGTCTGCGATCTGACCTGTCGTGTCAGTAGATCCATCGTTAACGATGATAATTTCCAATCTGGCTAATACCTGTTCATCAATAAAAGACATCAAGCATTTGTCAAGACACCAAGCCGCATTATATGCGGGTACAGCGATTGTTAAAATTTTGTCCATTCTCATTCACCGAACTCACTATTAATTGCTCTGCAACCAGAATTGTCACACTGCCTTAGTATTTATACATACTTAAGCTTCTGATGTCAACGATAAAGCCTCAAATTTCTTCATTCTTCCCTTCTTGTGATCTTAAACTCCGCTTATATATCGATTGTCTTACCTTGTTGGGCAAAAGGCTTACAGAACAACGACTTATAGTGTTGAAAGTATATTCAATGCGGCTAGTGAAACCGAGTCTCCTCATTTCCTGCCAAAAGCGCAGGATATCCCTACAGTACTTCAAACCTGCGCGGCGCCGATAAAGGTCTTTTCCAGCTCGCATATATAATAAGGGCTCTTGAATATTGCCCATTTTAGCACCATGAAGCAGCAATCTGACCCACAGATCATAGTCCTCAAATCTTGGAATATCCCGATACCCGCCGACCTTTTCCAACTGGCTTTTACGGTAAACCACACAAGGATGGTTGATAGGATTGCGTTTATGTGCATAAGTCTCTATTTCCTGATGGCTGTCCGGAACTTTGCG
>JAEZKU010000061.1 GCA_023436065.1 Bacillota bacterium | reverse complement strand
CTTATCCTCCGTAATCTGTTCGGAGGAACCCACTAACCAAGACAACCATACCACATTCTGTGCAAGACTAAAATCATCAAACACGAATTTACCCATGCAATCAAGAATTTAACTTTGCATTTTACATGTACTTTAATTTTTACACTTGACCTGACTATAGCTTTACAGTTTATGCTTAAAGCTGAAAGGCTGGTGTTAGAAATGATTAATAGAAATTTTAAGTTGGTTTGGACCGGTAAATTGATTTCCCAATTTGGGGATGAGCTCTATGCGATTGCCTTGGCCTGGTGGGTATTGCAGAAAACCGGCTCTACCGTATCAATGGGATTGTTTATGTTTGCGTCTGCGGTACCGGGGATCATTATGGGATTGTTTACCGGAGCAGTCAGTGACAGATGGAACAGAAAACACATTATGGTACTCTCGGATGCGGTTCGGGGAATTCTGGTTTTAACTATCAGTATTCTGGCATATTCGGATCTGCTGGTGATATGGCAGGTTTATGCAAGCGGTATCTGTCTCTCGATAGCAGGAGCCTTCTTCAACCCGTCCAGTCAGGCGATACTGCCGGATATTGTCGGTAAGGAGAATTTGACAAAAGCAAATAGCTTGAGTCAGCTGGTTGGGGGCGTATGCTCTACTCTGGGGCCGATGCTGGGAGCATTAATAGTAAGCTTCCTGGGTACCAATCTGGTATTCACGGTAAACAGTATCTCCTTTTTTGTTGCAATGGTATTGGCAGCCTTGATGAAGTATCAGGTACCTTACCTGAAAAATGAGGCGGCAGAGGGTAATATTATTCGTGATATTGGGGAAGGATTACGTTATATCGGGAAGAGAAAAAACTTATTAAAGATTATGACAATAATCGGAGCGGCACATTTCTTCGTTGGCAGTTTATCCGTCAGTCTGCCGTTTTTGGCAAGCGGGCTTTCCGGCACAGGAGTCAATAATCTGGGACTGCTTCAGATGATGTTGGGAATTGGTCTGATTGGCGGATCCATCTACCGAAGGTGGAGGAAAGCCGATTCTCCGGAGAAGATGTCAGAAAAGGGTCTGATGAAGCTGATGCTATGCTATGGAATATGTTTTATAGCGATCAGTTGTGCCAGTTATTTTGGTATCTCCATTATATTATGTTATCTTCCGATCTTCTTCCTCATTGGAGCGGTGATAGCCAATGCAAGTGTCTTCTGGCAGCTGCTTTTGCAGACGAATACGCCTTCCGACATGAGGGGAAGGGTCTTTGGAACCTCGACACTGATTGGAGAAGCGTCCATGCCCATCGCATATGGAGTGATCGGAATCGTCCTAAAATACAGTGGCATTGCTCCTGTCATGTTTTTCAGCGGGATTGCCCTGATGCTGATCAGTGTCGTATTCATGAAGGAAGCAAAGCTTCCCATTATCAATGAGATCAGCGACTGATCAAGTGAAAGAAAGCATTGGAATAATACCTGTTGAATCCTTGAAATAGCCGCTTCGCTTTGTTATAATCGGGGTAGATTTGATTAATGGAGGCTGTTCATGAGGTTTCATATTCCGAAGAAAGTAAATGATATCATAGAAGAATTAATAAGGCATGGACATGAAGCATACGCAGTAGGCGGATGTGTTCGGGACATGGTTCTTGGCAGAGAACCTGAGGATTGGGATATCACTACCTCAGCAACACCTCTTGAGGTAAAGAAGATTTTTCGCAGGACGGTAGATACGGGGATTCTCCACGGTACGGTAACTGTTCTGATGGACAAGGACCACTACGAGGTTACTACCTACCGCCTGGATGGGGAATATGAGGATAACCGACATCCGAAGCAGGTCTCCTTTACCTCCAGTTTAGTTGAGGATCTAAAGCGCAGGGATTTTACGATCAATGCTATGGCGTATAATGAAAAGGAAGGCTTTGTTGATCTGTTCGGTGGTATGGAGGATATCAAACGTGGTTTGATCCGCTGTGTTGGAAGCCCGGAGGAGCGTTTTGACGAGGATGCGCTCCGCATACTCAGAGCGGTACGTTTTTCGGCCCAGTTGGGCTTTACAATAGAAGAAGAGACGCTGAAGGCCATCAGCAAACGCTGTATAAACCTAAATAATATCAGTGCGGAAAGAATACGTGTCGAGCTTACGAAGCTTTTGATTTCGGATCATCCGGACCGATTGAAGGATTTATACCAGGTAGGAATAACGAAGGTTATCCTGCCTGAATTTGATGCAATGATGACTACTCCTCATAAGAACATTCATCATATCTACAACGTGGGAGAGCATACGATCAAAGCTGTGGAGGAGGTGGCCGGTAAGCTTAAGGAACAGCGTTTTTCTTCCAGAGAGAGAACAATCTTACGGTGGACTATGCTGCTGCATGATGTAGAAAAGCCGGGAACAATCAGTGTCGGTAAGGATGGGCAGAACCATTTCTACGGTCACCAGGAGAAGGGCTCCGTTACAGCAAAGAATATCCTAAGACGGCTGAAGTTCGACAATGATACCATAGATGCAGTGACTCATCTGATTCGCTGGCATGATTACCGGTTTGTACTGACTCCGGCAGGGATGCGCAAGGCCGCATCGAAGATAGGTAGGGAAGCGATGGAACTGCTGTTTGAGGTGAATCGGGCGGATACCTCGGCGAAGAACCCAAAGTACACCATAGAAAAATTTGAACGGCTGGAAGCAGTCAGAGAGCTGTATCAGGCAATCGTTGACAGGGAGGAATGTGTTAGTCTGAAGGAAATGAAAATCAACGGTAAGGATCTGATCCGGCTTGGTCTTAAGCCCGGCCGCGAGATAGGTGAAATCCTGCACAGGCTGCTATCGATGGTTTTGGAGGAACCGGAGAAGAATGATACTGACACCCTGCTTGCCATAGCCAGGACAATGATAGAAGAAAAGCAATTTGATTGAGATACTATTACAAAACGTAAAAAAGAAATTCCTGTTGAAAAAAGTAAATCATAGAAAGCAGAGGAACCAGCATTCCCATAATACACTATTTGGAAACAGTAGGATGTCTTCCAACGAGTGTGTGAGGGAAGCTGGTTCCTTTGCTTTCTATTTAAGTATTATAAAACAGGTATTTCTTCTTTTATGTTTGTAATCATGAATTTGCATATCCTATCATAATATTAGTAAGACGGGTTTGCCGCAATAGAGTAAGGGGGATTGGCTGTGGAGGATAGGAGTCAGGAAGCATTAAAAAGATATCGTCTGAAGATATATAACATATACAGAGCCAGGGGAGCTTTTCTCCTGGAAACGGATTGCGGGCTGAAGCTTTTTAAATGCTTCGATGGTTCTAGAAACCGGGCTCTATTTGAGCATAGGGTCAAGGAACACCTGCTGCTTTGTGGATATGCCAATACGGATCTATATGTAAAAACATTGGAAGATGATATCATATCCGAGGATAGCGCCGGATGTCAATATATTATGAAAAACTGGTTCTGGGGAGAAGAATGTAATCTGAAGGAATTATCCCAGATTGAGGCGGCTGCCGCGAATCTGGCCCGTCTTCACCTGCTGCTTCGGGATGTAGAGTTTACAAAGGAACAGCTGGAACATAATATTTCACCCGATCTGACGGAGACCTTCGATAAGAGAAATCGTGAATTGAAACGGGTCAAAGCATATATCAGGGAGAAACGACAGAAAAATGAATTTGAGCTTTCTTATCTGAATTACTATGAAACCTTTTATGAACAGGGACTTCTGGCTGCAGACAGACTGGCCGCTTCAGGATATGATAAGCTGCTGGCAGAAGCGATCAGGGAAAGGGCCGTCTGCCACGGTAATTATACCTACCATAATATCATTATGCAGAAAAGTAAGTCCGATGCCTTAACAAAAACCTATGTTCCACCCGGATGGGTGAGCAAGCAGCCTGTCTATGCGACAGAGCTTGGGGGTGCAGGAAGCTTTATCGCCACAACGAACTTTGAAAAATCCTATATAGGACTACAGATCTTCGATCTGTATCAATTCATCCGCAAGGTCATGGAGAAAAATGATTGGGATATCCTGTATGGCAGCAGGATCATTGATTCCTACAGTCAGGTGAAGTCCATATCACAACACGAGCTTAAAGTGCTGTATGTCCTTCTGCTTTATCCGGAGAAGTTCTGGAAGATCACGAATTTCTATTATAACGGAAAGAAATCCTGGGTATCCGGTCGGAATATCCAGAAGTTGAATGTCATCGGTGAGCAGAATGAGAAGAAGGAGATGTTTTTAAGAAAGCTTGAGACTGTTCTTTAATAGCTGATGTCTGGAAAAGCTCTTATAAGGATTGAAACTGCATCTTAAGTAGTCTATAATAAAGTAGTATGATGTAACATAAACGTAGCTTGAGGTACGAATGATGGACATAAAGATTATGGATGATCAGATTATCGAACAGAGGCCCACTCAGAAGCCCGATCAAAAGCTTCCTAAAAAGCCTGCTCGAAGGACTCCGAAAAAAGGTTCCGGACGAAAATCAGATCGACACAGGAAAAGAATAGAGCCTCATAAAGGGAAGATTAATCACAGACCGATTCTTAGTCTGCTTATGGGACTGGGTGTGCTGTCGGTTATTCTTCTGGTTACCATGCTGACTGCTTCACAGACGTCTAAGAACACGCCAAAGATTAGCTCCAATCTTCCGGGGAATGTGACAGAGGCATTAGTCACTACACCGATACCGACCGGAGAGGAGGTATTGGGTGTGCTGACAGAGGTCAATCCCGATACGATGGAGCTTACCTTATATGATGTGGTGCATGAGGTGAGCCTGACCTACGGATATACAGGGGGCACCAATATTACGGATAAATACGGACAACAGATGTCCATCAGTCAGATACCGGCCGGAACTATGCTCGAGGTATTTCATGAACCGGGGAAATTGAAGCTGACAGCGATCAGGATTTCAACCAAGGCTTGGGAATATGTCGGAGTGAATAATTTAAGTATTGACCGAAGCAAGCGGGTTATGAAGATAGCCTCCAGTAAATACAGATATACCGATGATATCATTATTTTCAATGAAGCGAAAAGAGTTCCGGTCACTGAACTTGCAGAGCAGGATGAATTAACGGTCTGGGGCTATGACCAGACGATCTGGTCTGTTACGGTAACCAGAGGGCATGGTACAGTCCGCCTCGTGGATTACGATAATTTCATCGGGGATTTCATTACCATCGGATATGAATCCATCCAACAGATTGTCAAGGATATGGTTATTATGGTAAGAGAAGGTAATTTTAACCTGACAGTCGAGAATGCAAAATATACAGCTACTAAGAATATCACGGTAAATCGTGACCAGGAAACAGTTGTCTCCCTGAGTGATCTTGGACCGGATGCCGCAAAGGTGGGACGTATCACATTTGAAATTTCCCCGTTCGGTGCTGATTTATATATTGATGGTGAGCTGATGTCCTATGCCAGTCCCATAGAGCTGGATTATGGGCAGCACAGAATTGAGGTTTCATTGGGAGGGTATACTACCTATACCGGAATCCTGAAGGTGGCTTCTGCCGGAAAGACGATCCATATCGATCTGCCGGAAAGCAACAGCAAAAATACGGTAGCCGTATCTGAGACGAATGATAGTACTGAGACCGGCGATTCAGATCAGGACAGCCGGAATGACGATCCGGATAATTCCGGGGAGGCAGAGGGCGCTGATGATATTGAAACACCGGCGAATATAGATATTGGGGATACGGAAAATATCTCGAATGATGATTTTGATGAGGACGATGAGCATAAGATTTATGTCCAGAATCCGGTCGGGGCTTCTGTTTATCTGAACGGTGAATATATGGGCAAATCACCCGGCAGCTTTAAGAAGCTGATAGGCAAGCATGTTCTGACCTTTATCCGTGAGGGATACGAAACCATGAGCTATACGGTTGAGGTGAAGGACGATAATCTGGACACCTATTTCAACATGCCGGACCTAATAAAGAAAAAGTAAAATTTCATAGAATACGTCGATGAATGTTTGTTCATGTCAATCGATTTTTCATCCTCTCTCTTTTCAAAGCTTCGAATGTAAGCTATAATAAATGTAAATTTATGGAAAAGAGAGGGGATTTTTATGGTCAAATTTTTATATGATGAGAATATCATCCTATACAGCTTTGCTGCACTGTTCGGGTTGGGCATGCTGGTTCGCCTTCTCCTGGATTTGGTTTATAAGCATCTGATCAAGGAATCGGATCATCCGGGAACGACGAAGAATAAGCTTATCAGACACATGAAATTGAAATTCGAGGCTTGCTTCAAGTACAAAATCGGTGTGAATAATGTGGATACATTTGTGGATAAGAGTGTATTACAGCATCGATTTTGTGGAGTATTATTATCCACATGGGAGAATTTTAGTGGACAAGTTCTTTACCTAAATCTTCTTCTTGTACCGATTTTAGCTCTTTTCGGAGTGATTTATGATTGTGGACAACAACGTGTACTACTGAACGGAGCTGTTGGAATTTTGACTTGTGCATTATTGATCCTTGTGGATAAAAGTATTAATCTCCAGATGAAGAAAAGAATGCTGAGATTAAATATCATGGATTACCTTGAGAATTTCTGTAAGACCCGTCTGGAGCAGGAAGCCCTTCATCCGGAGCAGCTGGAGGAAATCCGACGGGAGTTTATGCAGGTTACCGAGTCTAAAAAGCAGGCCGGTGCCTCCAAGGAAGTACAGAAGGAGGAATCGAAGGAGGAGCTGAATCGCCGCAAAGAAGCAAGACGCAAGAAGGAAGAGGAGAAGAAGCTTCTGGCGCAGAAGAGAGACGAGGAACAACGTAAGTTAGAGGAGGCAAGACGGGAGGAGGAAAGACGACGTCTGGAGGAACGCAGGTTACTGGCAGCAAAACGGCGTGAAGAGGAGCTGGCGAAGATTGAGGAAGAACGGCTGGCATTGGAGGCAAGACGGGAAGAGATGAAGCGCAAGGCTCTGGAGAAGCAGACGGAGCAGAGAAAGAAGGAAGCAGAAAAAGAGAAGCTGCTACATAGCATTGAAGAGGAATTGAAGCCAACCCAGGATAGAACGGATATGAATAAGATACTACAGGGAATGGATGAAATTGCTGCCGGTAAAGAGCAGGAGCAGCAAAGAAATTCTTATGCTAAGGCGTCCGCAAAAAATGATATAAATGACGGCCAAAAGGCCGGAAAACAAAAACCTGTGAAAGACAAGTATAATTCTGACCTTTTGGAGGATAAGCTGGTGGAAGATGTCTTAAAAGAGTTTTTTGCATAATAGCAATATGTGAAGAAAAAACATTGAATAAATAGGTTGACTTTGTTAGAATATAAGAAAAAATTATAAAGGAGTTATATGACATGGCTAACAAGGTAACCTTTGATTTTTCTGTTGCGAAAAAGTTTGTCTCAGATACTGAGCTTGAGATGATGAAGAGCCTGACTGTGACTGCTAAGGACCAACTTATTGATAAGACCGGCGCAGGAAATGATTTTTTGGGATGGATTGATCTCCCTGTAGATTATGATAAGGAGGAGTTTGCCCGTATTCAGAAAGCGGCGGCAAAGATTAAGAAGGATTCGGATGTGCTTCTTGTAATCGGTATCGGCGGTTCTTACCTTGGTGCAAGAGCAGCGATTGAATTCCTCAGACACAGCTTTTATAATTCGGTTTCGAAGGAAATCAGAAAGACACCGGAGATTTATTTCTGCGGTAATAATATCAGCAGTACCTATATGAACCATTTGATCGAAGTGATCGGTGACAGGGACTTCTCTATCAACATTATCAGCAAGTCCGGTACCACTACTGAGCCGGCGATTGCCTTCCGTGTATTCAAGAAATTATTGAATGAGAAATACGGCAGGGAAGAGGCTGCAAAGAGAATCTATGCTACCACGGATAAAGCAAGAGGGGCTTTAAAGAACCTTGCCACAGAAGAGGGTTATGAAAGCTTCGTGGTTCCGGATGATGTAGGTGGACGCTTCTCAGTTCTGACTGCAGTCGGACTTCTTCCGATCGCTGTCAGCGGAGCTGATATCACTAAGCTGATGGAAGGTGCTGCAAGCATGAGAAATTACTGTCTCAACAAGAGCTTTGAGGAAAACGATGCCTTAAAGTATGCTGCAGTTCGTAACATATTACTCAGAAAGGGTAAGGGCATCGAGATTCTTGTGAACTATGAGCCTTCCCTGCATTTTGTTTCTGAATGGTGGAAGCAGTTATACGGTGAGAGCGAAGGTAAGGACCAGAAGGGTATTTTCCCTGCTTCTGTAGACTTCACTACCGATCTTCATTCCATGGGACAATTCATCCAGGATGGCCAGAGAACGCTCTTTGAAACAGTGATTAATATTGACAAATCAAGATCCGAGATTATCCTTGAGGAAGAGGAAGTAGATTTGGACGGATTGAACTATCTTGCGGGCAAGAGCGTTGATTTTGTCAACAAGAGTGCTATGAAAGGAACCCTGCTTGCTCATACTGACGGTAATGTTCCGAACTTAAGCGTAAATATTCCTGAGCAAAATGAGTTTTATCTTGGAGAGCTCTTCTATTTCTTCGAATTTGCCTGTGGTGTCAGTGGATATATTCTTGGAGTTAATCCATTTGACCAACCCGGTGTGGAAAGCTACAAGAAGAATATGTTCGCATTACTTGGTAAGCCCGGTTTTGAAGCGCAGCGGGAAGAGCTGTTAAAGAGATTATAGATATCAGATCGATATAATGATAGATTTGTATAGACTGAAATAGGACCAGCCCTCCGGTATTATAGGAGGAAGGCTGGTCCTTTCTTATGAGAATTTGCCAATTGGCAAAGGAATTCTTTTCAGTAACAAACGTGGGTTTTATGCGTATAATGTATTAACTGATAATGTTGCCGGGGCAGCAATCCTGGGGTACGGATACATATCTTTGAGAATTCGCAACCGAATCTATTTTACCTCAAAAAGAGCGTGAACAGTTGCTGTCCTGATAATTTACCAGACTATTCGGCTGCTTAACATAGATATGACATAGGCTGTTGAGACATTTTCTGAAGGAAAATGCAATCAACAGCCTTTTTGTTAACCTAATATCCAAGCTTCTTTTGCTATTACGGCATTGTGGAGATATAATTATACATCAGGATGAAGTGGCAGAAGCTGCCGCCCATGACAAAGAGATGGAAAATTTCGTGGGATCCGAAGTTCTTGTGTTTATTATTAAAAATCGGGAGCTTCAGGGCATAAATCACACCACCGACCGTATAGATGATTCCTCCTGCCAAAAGCCACTCAAAAGCAGCCATGGGAAGGGAATTAATGATCTGTGTGAAAGCCAAAACGCAGGTCCAGCCCATGGTAATATAGATGACAGAGGAGAACCATTTCGGACAGTGTACCCAAAAAGCCGTAACGATAATACCTATGACAGCCAACCCCCAGATCAGAGCAAGCAGAATAAGACCGGTTTTGCCACCGAGGGCGATCAGGCAGATAGGAGTATAAGTTCCCGCAATCAGTACATAGATAGCCATATGATCGAGCTTTTTCAGCCGGATATGCACCTTTAGGGTTTTTCCGAAGGTATGATAGATGGTGCTGGCTGAATACAGCAGGATCATACTGAAGATAAATACACCAAGGGAAATCAGGTGGACAGGACCTGGCTGACTGGCGGCCTTGAGTAATAAGGGAATGGCTGCAAACACTGCCATCAGGGTACCAATCAGATGTGTGATTGAGCTGCCTGGATCTTTTGCTTTTACTTTCTTTGCTGTCATAAAATCAACTCCTTAAAAGATTGTCTTTCTAAATCCTAAAAAAACATTTTTGTCTTAGTATGCACTTTTCTATGGGAATTATACGTGTTGCAATATAAATACTCTGTTATGTAGTAATAAATACTACGTGAAGCATAAATATATACTACACCACATCGCATTGAAATGCAACTGAAAAAATTATTTTTTTAGTAATCGGATTATGATATACTATACTCTATAAAACTAATTGATCAGAGAGGATAGAGGGGCTCCATGGATTTAAATATCAGTGATATCGTAAAGCTTAAAAAACAGCATCCCTGCGGCAGCTATGAATGGGAAATACTTCGCGTAGGTATGGATTTTCGCCTCAAATGCCTCGGCTGCGGGCATCAGGTGATGCTGCCCCGAAAGCAGGTTGAAAAGAATATTAAGCAGGTTAGAAAGCCACAGAGCGAATAGTGTGAATGATATGCAGCGTGATTCTGATAGGTTGGTCATGCTTAAGTGTAATGGGAGGGGATAAGCTATGAAAGAGTATGTTTTTATGGATTTGGACGGTACGTTGACTAATCCAAAGCTGGGGATCACCAAATCTGTCAGGTATGCCTTGCAATCCAAAGGAATCAACGTAGAGGAATTGGACAGCCTGTGCAAATTCATAGGTCCGCCGCTTCGGGAATCCTTTATGAAATATTATGGCTTTGACACAACACAGGCAGAGGAGCTCGTGTCAAAATACAGGGAGTATTTTAAGGTTACGGGATTATATGAAAATGAAGTTTATGAAGGAATGGAGAAGCTGCTTTCAGAACTGAGGGCGTCAGGAAGAAAGCTTTATGTTGCGACCTCAAAGCCGGAGGAATTTGCAGTAAAGATATTGGAGCATTTTCATCTGACCGAATATTTTGAAGATGTCTGCGGTGCCAACATGGATGGCAGCCGTTCTGCAAAGGAAGAGATCATCCGCTATACGATGGAAAGAAACGGCATCACAGAAAAAGAGAAAATCGTCATGGTTGGAGACAGGGAGCATGATGTACTCGGAGCGAAGGCAGTAGGGATCGCCTCTCTCGGAGTATTGTACGGCTATGGCAGCAGGGAGGAAATGCAGGCTGCCGGTGCGGATGCGATTGCAGAAACAGTGATGGACGTATTTGATATCATTGTCCATCTGTGATACGTGAATAAACAAAAGCTGTATCATATGTAGTTGAATAATTTAAATGCAAAAATAGGTACGAAGGTTTAGCTACTGCTAAGAGGAAGGGACGGTAATTAAGATGAAGCTGATTTCATGGAATGTAAACGGTTTACGCGCCTGCTGCAATAAAGGCTTTGAGGAATTCTTTAAAAATGAGGATGCGGATTTTTTCTGCCTTCAGGAGACGAAGCTGCAGCCTGAGCAGGTGGAGATTTCTTATGAGGGTTACCACCAGTATTTTAATTCTGCTGTGAAAAAGGGTTATTCAGGAACGGCGATTTTCTGCAAAAAAGAACCTCTTGCAGTTACCTATGATCTAAATATTGAAAAGCATGATCAGGAGGGAAGAGTCATCACTCTGGAGTATGAAGACTTCTACCTGGTTACTGTATATACACCAAATTCACAAAAGGAACTGGCGAGACTGGATTACCGGATGGAATGGGAAGAGGCTTTTCGAGACTATCTGACAGAGCTAAACAAAAAGAAACCCGTGCTCGTTTGCGGGGACATGAATGTTGCTCACAAGGAGATTGACTTAAAGAATCCTAAGACGAATACGCGAAATGCCGGATTTACAGTGGAGGAAAGAGATAAGATGACGAAGCTTTTAGAAAGCGGTTTCGTAGATACCTTCCGATATCTTTATCCTGATAAAACGGATGCCTATACCTGGTGGTCTTATATGTTTAAAGCCAGGGAAAAGAATGTTGGATGGCGTATTGACTATTTTCTGATCTCCGACCAATGGAAGGATAGGATAACAGACAGTATCATCTATTCAGAGGTGATGGGAAGTGATCATTGCCCCGTCGGACTGCTTCTGGAGTATGGTATGTAATGTGCCCTTTTTGTGATTATAGTATAAAGTGACACTTGAATTTATATACATTTATAGTTATACTTTATTTAGTTGTACTTATGAGAACGGAAGGTGAAATGTAGTGGAGGCTGTAAGAATAAGAACAGATCAGGCTGAGGTCGGGATGAAGGTTGCCTCAGACATCTATAGCTCGAAAAATCAGTTGATTATTACAAAGAACACAATACTTGATGAACGAATGATCACGAGATTACGCTTTTATAATATTTACGGCCTGCTGATATATAAGGACAGTCCGAAGATAGAGATAATTGAAGAGGTTTCTTATATTGAGATGCTTCGAAGCACTCCGGAATTTAAGAAATTTAACCGCACCTACGTTGATACAGTACAGAATATAGAAGAAAACTTTAATCAGATTCTTTCGGGTACCATCAGTTTTGACATTGATGCGCTTTTGGAAGAGACCAACCGTATCCTGAAGGAGGGTCGTAACGGTGCACATATACTGGAGATGCTTCATGGTATTCGTAACTACGATGACATGACCTATGTGCATAGCCTGAATGTCTCACTGATCTGCAATGTATTCGGACACTGGCTCAGATTTTCACCTGAGGACATCAAGATACTTACCCTAAGCGGATTGCTTCATGACATCGGAAAGATGTTGATTCCGAAGGAAATTATCCAAAAAGTCGGGAAACTGACACCCGAGGAATTTAAGATCGTCAAGACCCATACCATCAAGGGTTATCAGGCGCTGAAGGACCAACAGGTGGATATCAGAGTAAAATATACGACTCTGATGCACCATGAGAGATGTGATGGAAGTGGCTATCCAAATGGATTTATTGCAGAACAGATCGATGATTTTGCGAAAATCATTGCAATTGCCGATGTATATGATGCAATGACCTCGAATCGCCGTTATCGTGATGCAATCTGTCCTTTTGATGTGGTGGATGAGTTTGAACGGGAAGGTTTCTTGAAATACGATCCAGGATTTTTGATGACTTTCCTGGAGCGTATTGTCGAATCCTATATGCACAATTTAGTCAGAATAAGTGATGGACGAGAAGGAGAGGTTATTATGATCAATCGTCTTTCACTCTCCAGACCTGTAATTCGTATAGGGGAAAGTTATGTAGATCTTTCCCGTGAACGCAATGTCAGAATTAAAGAAATTATTTAATGGATTGCTTCATTATGAAACAAATGCATATTGAATAAGGAACATATATAACAGAGCACCCGCACCGATACTGAGCAGGGTGTTCTTTTTCCATTTATGTAGAAGGACTACTACAAGAAGGCTGATTCCCTCCGGTAGCGCAAAAGGAGCCGCAGTGAGGCGAATATCTTTCAGACAATAGATGACTAATAATCCGACGATGGTATAGGGGAGGACGTCAGCCAGGTATTTGACATATTTGGGTATTTCCTTGTTCTCTGGGAACAGAATAAAGGGAAGGGCCCGGGTAAGGAAAGTACCAAGGGATACGATGGCAAAGAATATGATTAACTGGACAGTGGTGTAATTCATAGCAGTTTACTCCTTTCCATCGGTTTCTTTAGTAGGGTAACGAGCAATATGATACAGATCATAGAGGGTATAATAAAATCTGAAGCACCAAAAATGATTCTGCAGAGGATGGCGCTGACAACTCCTATGATGGCAGGAAGATGATTTTTTGCAGCATTCCACTGATCAATCATAATAACAACAAAAAATGCGGTAAGCACAAAATCGATCCCTTTCGTATTAATGTGCAGCATACTGCCCAGGATACCGCCAAATATGGACCCGATGATCCAATAAAGATGGTCCAGAAGTGAGATAAAGAAATAGAACCATTTCTTCTCTACATGTTCAGGAGGCGTTGCAGAACACAGAATGGAAAAGGTTTCATCTGTCAAAGAGAAAATCAGGTAGGACTTCAGACCCCCGATGCCTCGGTACTGCTTCAGCATAGAGATACCGTAGAACAGATGCCTGGCATTGACAGCAATCGTCATGAGAAAGGCACCGATTGGGTCAAATCCGGCGGCTAACAGAGCGACGGTCAGGAACTGCATTGAACCGGCAAAGATAAAGATACTGGCTACAGCAATCCAGATCAGGGAAAAGCCCTTGCTGTTCATTAGGATCCCGTAAGCGGCTCCGAGTACGAGATATCCTGTTAAAACGGGAATGGTAAGTGGAAAAGCAGCCTTTAGGGCTGCTGATTTTGCATTCATTATGTTAACTCCTTTATTCTTTCTTATCTTTTGGAACTACCGGCATAGATGGGAGTGAAATCTTCACTGTCCGCACATACAAAGCCGGAATGTTGATTCACCAGCTGCTCGAAGTAAGGGATTACCTCCGGTAAATCATCCTGACATAAGTTGATATAGTAGATGCTGGAGATACCACGGTTTTTCACGAAGGCAGCATCGGAGGGATCCTTGAAGGAAATGTCTACGGGTTCAAAATCGACAGAGTTCTGATTCGGAAGAGTTAGCTCCAATACGTCCATTTCAGCCCAGAGTTCAATGGTCAGTCCATAGGTACCTCCGAAAACTGCGGCGATATCCTTGGCTGTTATCTTGCTGGGGGTCATATAGAGCAGATCGGCATATTGCTTAGTAAACTGTTTCGGAAGTCCTTTCTTCTTACCTGACATAATATTGTCCTTTCCATAGGGGAATTTTATTGGGTACATTATAATACAAGGTTAAGAAAATGGCAATTCCCGGATAAAAATTTTTAATTAAATAAAACGGCTATTGCATTATCATGATCCATATGTTATAGTTGATGTAGAACAGACAACCAAATTAAAAAATAACGTAAATGAAGGCTGTTTATGATAAACGCAGAAAGGAGAGTATGATTTACGAACGGTGTAAGTTGTACGAGGATAACATATGAATATTAGCAAATTTACTCAGAACTCGATCCAGGCTGTTGAGAATTGCGAGAAGCTGGCCTATGAATACGGCCACCAGGAGATTACGGTAGAGCACCTTCTCTATGCGCTGCTCAATCTTGAAGACAGTCTGATCCGGAAGCTGCTGGAGAAGATGGACATAAATACCGAGGTATTCCTTGCGCAGGTGAAGGGACTATTGAACAAACGACCCAAGGTCTCCGGTGGGCAGGTCTATATCAGCAATGATCTGAATAAAATTCTGATTTACGCAGAGAATGAAGCAAAACAGATGGGGGATTCCTATGTATCGGTGGAGCACCTGTTTCTAAGTATGCTCAAGCAGCCAAATAAGGAGGTAAAAGCCCTGTTTGGTGAATTTCGCGTCAACAGGGAGGACTTTCTGAAGGCACTGCAGACAGTCAGAGGCAATCAGAAGGTAATGACGGACAATCCTGAGGCTACCTATGATACGCTTGAGAAATATGGCTATGATCTGGTTGCAAGAGCCAAGGAACAGAAGCTGGATCCTGTAATTGGCAGGGATACCGAGATAAGGAATGTAATTCGAATCCTATCCAGAAAGACAAAGAATAATCCGGTGCTGATCGGAGAACCCGGTGTTGGTAAGACCGCTGTAGTAGAAGGACTGGCACAGAGAATTGTCAGGGGAGATGTGCCCGGAGCTCTGCAGGATAAAAGGCTGTTTGCCCTTGACATGGGCGCGCTGGTTGCCGGTGCCAAATACCGTGGTGAATTTGAGGAGCGATTAAAGGCAGTCCTGGAGGAAGTGAAGAAAAGCGAAGGACAGATTATCCTGTTCATCGATGAGCTTCATACGATCGTCGGAGCAGGGAAGACTGAGGGCTCCATGGATGCCGGTAATATGCTTAAGCCGATGCTGGCAAGAGGTGAGCTGCACTGTATCGGAGCAACCACATTGAACGAGTATCGTCTGTATGTTGAGAAGGATGCTGCCCTTGAGCGAAGATTTCAGCCTGTTATGGTGGAGGAACCTACCGTGGAGGATACAATCTCTATCCTAAGAGGCTTAAAGGAGCGATATGAGGTATTCCATGGGGTGAAGATTACAGATGGCGCCCTGGTGAGTGCTGCAACCCTGTCAGATCGTTATATCTCAGAACGCTTCCTGCCTGATAAGGCCATTGATTTGGTTGATGAAGCCTGCGCACTGATCAAGACAGAGCTTGACTCAATGCCGACTGAACTGGATGATATGCAGAGAAGAATCATGCAGATGGAGATAGAAGAGGCGGCTCTAAAGAAGGAAAATGACCGGTTAAGTGCGGAACGTCTGATAGAGCTGCAGCGGGAGCTGGCGGAGCTTCGTGACAGCTTTGCTGTCCAGAAAGCAAGATGGGACAGCGAGAAAGCATCCATGGAGAAGGTTCATAAGCTCAGGGAAGCACTCGAGGAATTAAATAATGAAATTGAAGTGGCAGAAAGAAGCTATGATCTGAATAAAGCAGCCGAGCTAAAATACGGAAGACTGCCGGAGCTTTTGAAACAGCTGTCACAGGAGGAAAGAGGGAAGCAGGATGAGAATATGCTTGTCCATGAGAATGTCAGCGAGGAGGAGATTGCCAAAATCGTATCCCGTTGGACCGGTATCCCGATTACGAAGCTGACAGAAGGGGAGCGCAATAAAACACTGCATTTAAGCGCTGAACTTCATAAGCGGGTTGTCGGACAGGATGAGGGAGTGGACAAAGTGGCAGATGCTATCCTACGCTCCAAGGCGGGCATTAAGGATCCCAAAAAACCGATTGGTTCCTTCCTGTTTCTGGGACCTACCGGTGTGGGCAAGACAGAGCTGGCAAAAGCCCTGGCTGAGAGCCTTTTTGACAATGAGCAAAACATGGTGCGTATCGATATGAGTGAGTACATGGAAAAGCACTCAGTTGCTCGACTGATTGGAGCTCCTCCCGGATATATCGGTTATGAAGAGGGTGGACAGTTAACGGAGGCAGTAAGGCGGAAGCCTTATGCGGTCATCCTGTTCGATGAGGTGGAAAAGGCACATCCGGATGTATTTAATGTGCTGCTTCAGGTACTGGATGATGGGCGTATTACGGACTCCCAGGGACGAACGGTGGATTTTAAGAACACGATTCTCATACTTACCTCCAATATCGGCTCCAGGTATCTGCTTGAAGGAATTGATAACTATGGCGAGATCACGGAAAGCTGTGAAGAGATGGTTATGAATGAGCTGCGTGCTTCCTTCCGTCCGGAGTTCTTAAACCGCCTGGATGAGATCGTCCTCTTTAAGCCGTTGACGAAGGATAATATTGATATGATCATAAATCTGATGCTCGATGATCTGAATAAGAGACTGATCGACAAGGAAATTACCGTCAGTCTGACAGACCGGGCCAAGGCATTCATTGTAGAGCGAAGCTATGATCCGGCCTATGGGGCGAGACCATTGAAACGCTTCCTTCAGAAGAACGTGGAGACCTTAAGTGCCAGATTAATCCTGAGTGACCGGGTAAAGCCTGAGGATACCATATTAATCGACGAGGAGAATAATGAACTGGTAGCACAGGTTCAAAGCGCGGTGTAAATAGAAGAGAGGCTGCTATAAGCTTTCAGACCATGTATTGTGGTCCCAAAGAGCGGTTGCAGCCTCTCATATTATTTTGTGGTTGACAATTTATACCATTCGTGCTATCTTAAATTAGAACTGAACATTCGGTACTAATTTGGAGGAAGCTATGGGTTATACAATGAATGCAAAAGAACGCATACTGCAGGCTGCCGTGAAGGTATTTGCAGAAAAGAGCTTTGAAGGCTCAAGAATAGAAGAGATAGCCAGGGAAGCGCAGGTTCCGAAATCGCTAATTTACTACCACTTTAAGAGTAAGGATGATATCTTTCAGGTATTGGTAGACAATTTCATTGAGGAATACCTTAACCTGATCTCCGGAGTGATGGAGGAAACGCATCAGGAAAAAGCAGAAGCTTCTGGAAACCGTATGAAAAATATATATTATGATTTTGGTCAAAAGAATGCTGATCTGGTTCGTGTGATACTAATCGATTCCTTGAAGAAAACGAAGGAAAGACCGGTGCTGTTTCGGATTGTTGATGCCATGATTGCAAAAGAGGCTGAAGTTAAGGGTGCTGATTATCCCCTGCAGGAACGAAGAATAGCTGAGTTTTTTACCAGCTTCATGCCTAATTATGCCTATCTGTGCTTTGCTGATTCCTGGACCAAGTATTTTGATATGGAACGGAAGGAGTTCGATGAGCTCTATCTTAAGGTATTAGAGGCGACTCATGGAGCATATCACAAATATCATGAATAATGGGAAACTTTAAGGAAAGACATTGTAAAAAAGCCAGGAGGTAAGTAACATGGCGCAGGAGATTATCAGAATTGATTTAAAGGGTGTGAACTGCTATCTGATAAAGACAGGGGAAGGCTTTCTTTTAGTCGATACAGGCGGACACCTTACTACGGATAAGGAGTATACGGATCGATATACTGAGTTAAAAGCTGTATTGGTCAAGGAAGGCTGTGCAGTGGGAAGCTTAAAGGTCGTCATACTTACCCATGGAGACAGTGATCATGCGGCTAATGTAGTGAAGATTAAAAATGATTTTCATCCGATGATCGCAATGCACGAGAAGGATTTGGAACTGGTACAGCAGCCGACGCTTGATAAAGTAATGGAAAACAGCAGGTTCAGTTCTCCTATGAATCGCCTTCTGTTCTTCCTGTTTCGAAAACCAATCCGTAAGATGATGCAGAAGGTTTTAAGCGATTTTGATGCCTTTACACCGGATATCCTTCTTGCTGATGGAGAGGATTTATCCAGGTTTGGGGTCGATGCCAAAATCCTGCACTTACCGGGGCATACAGCCGGTTCGATCGGGATATTGACAGGAAAAGGAGACCTGATCTGCGGAGATATCTTTGCGAATAGTAAGGTACCTCTGCCGGCACCGAATGCTTTGGATTTCCATCAAATGAACCACAGTATAAACAGTCTGAAGGGTAAAAATATCAAAAAAGTCTATCCCGGACACGGAGAGCCCTTTGAAGCGAAACAGTTGAAAGCGCTTCAGTAATATTCACGACTTCAATCCGGCATTTTTTTACGGTACGAGTCATAGAATCCTATGAGATAATAAGCTTTGGAGGCTGTTATGAAGAGAAGTAGGAGGATGATGATTCTACTGCTTGTGATAATGCTGACACTGATAGGATTAACCGGTTGTAAACAGGGGAACACGGATGTCAAGAAGATCAAAGATCTTGAATTTACTGTGGTGGAGGATGCGGATCTGCCCGGAGAACTGAAGGAGATCATCGATGAAAAGAAAGAGGAGCCCTTTAAGCTCTCCTATTCCAATAAGGATAATCTTTATATCGTGGTAGGCTATGGTAAGCAGAACAGCGGCGGATACAGCATCTCGGTGGATGAATTGTTTCTCACCAGTAACGCCATCTATATTAATACGAACCTGATCGGGCCCTCTCAAAAGGATGTGGTTACACAAGGGGTCACCTATCCCTATGTGGTGGTAAAGCTGGAGTTCAGGGAAGAGCCGATTGTTTTTAAGTAAGTATGAGGGCAGCTTAAGAAAAGCTCAAGCAAAGCGTAAGAGTTCTGTAAGAATATTGGTTAAAAATAACAATATTTTGTTGGTGGCCATGGACCACACATCAACATGTTGTGGTTTTGAAAATATGGGAATATGTCGGTATTTTGCTTGAAAATGAGAAGTTTTTTGTGCTAAATTCCTATAAATGAGTAGGCTAAATGTACTAGCATCGTAAAATTATTCCATAAAAGTTACTAAAAATTTAAGCTTTTCATGTGCAAATTTATGTGCACAACTCACGTCACCAGCCTTGAATTGTCTGAAAATTCATTGACGTTACCCCGTTTTTATGGTATACTACATGGGAAGCATGTAGTTTGTTACGGATTTATTTTAGAAGAATGTGTACGGAACCAGCAGGGGTAATTCCTTCTAAGGTGAGAGGAAGCATTGGTGAGGAGAGAATAATGATGAAGCAATTAGATGTGAATTGTGTAAGAAATGCTGTGATGCACCAAACAGGTAAGAAGGTAAAAATTCGTATTAACCGTGGAAGGCATAAAGTAGATATTACAGAAGGTATTATTTCAGAAACTTATCCAAGTATATTTCTCATTAAGATCCAGGAGAATAAGGATATGCCAGTGCGAACAGTATCCTACAGCTACACCGATATACTTACTAAAGACGTTGAATTAATTCTTTGCAGCTAGAGAACAGAATAGATAAATCAAATACCCTGTAGAAAACACGATTGTGTCAATTCTACAGGGTATTTTTTGGGGTAATGTATATGCGAAGGTTTACTGAATAGCGTTGTTACTCATTTCTTAAGGCATCGATCGGATTAAGCTTCGCTGCTTTGCTGGCCGGCATATATCCGAATATCACACCGACTCCCACGGATACGCAGAAGGAGATGATGATGCTGTTGGTGGTAGGGAGGGCATTTATTTTCGCCAGGTTACCAACCAGATAGGTAAGGAATGTACCTAATAAAATACCAAGGACGCCACCCAGTGTACTGGTTAATCCTGCTTCCAGTACAAACTGCCGCCTAATATCCCGGTATTTTGCTCCGAGAGATTTGCGAATACCGATTTCCTTGATTCGTTCCGATACGGAGACAAGCATGATATTCATGATTCCTACACCGGCTACTACCAGGGAAATACCTGCAATAACAGAGGACATTACTGTTAATATTGCAAGCTCAGTGTCTATACTGTTTAGCATATCAACCATATTTCTGATATAAAATGCTTTTTTCTCGCGGAATATATTGAATAAGTATTTCTGTAATTTCTCTGTTTCAGCAGCAACCTGGGAACGGTCCTTAATGTAGAACTCATAGGAACCTATTTGTCCATAACCGAATAGTCGGCTGGCTGTTGAATATGGGATATAGAGACAGTTATCGGAGGACCATTCGGTTGCCTGCTCGGGTTTACCGGAACTGGGAGCCAGTACCCCTACGATAGTGAGCTGCTCACCGTTCAATAACAGGGTATCTCCGGGTTGTGCTTTTCCTTTAAAAAGCTTTTGATTTACATAGCAGCCGATCACACAATTTCTTTGCATCGTTGAGATATCGGAATAGGATATGGTTCTGCCTGAATCGATTTTCTTATTGACCAGCTCTGTATAGTATTCATCCACACCGCTGATGGAAGAAGTCTCTATCTTATCTCCGTTTTTATAGATCGTAGCCTGTATCGGAACGGTGGGAGTAACTCCCTTGATCGTATCCTTATGTTCTCTTGCATATTGATACATATCCGATTCGGTTATCATCTTATTACCATTCCTGCCGTATATGGTGACACTGACATTGTAGAGTCCCATATCGGCATAAGAATCCAGCATATCATTATAGAAGCCTTGTATTAGGCTTGCTAAAGTGATTACTGAGGATACACCAATAATCATTCCCAGCATGGTTAAAAAGGAACGCATGCGGTTTTTGGATATATTAGCCCATACTACTTTCAATGTCTGCCATATTGTCATGTTTATACTCCTTTGCATCGCCATCATAGACGACAGCCCCATCCGAGATCTTGATAATTCTTTCTGCTTCGGTGGCAATTGTCTGGTCATGCGTAATTAATACGATGGTATTTCCTTCGTCATGTAGCTTATGAAGGATGTCTAGTACCTCCTTGCCGGTTTTGGAATCCAGAGCACCGGTAGGCTCATCTGCAAGGATCAGAGAAGGTTCTGCAACGAGAGCTCTGGCGATGGAGGCTCTTTGTTGCTGTCCGCCGGAAAGCTGCGTCGGAAAGCTTTTATGCTTATGCTCCAGACCAACCTTTTTTAGAACCTCCAGGGAACGTCTTTTACGTTCCCTGTCTCCTACCTTTGCATACATTAAGGGTAATCCGACATTATCAAGGATGTTCTGCTTTGGTAGCAGATTATACTGCTGGAAGATAAAACCGATTGTCCTGTTGCGGATCTCTGCCAGATCATCACCCTTTAGCTGGCTTACATCCTTTCCTTCCAGATAATACTGACCGCTGGTAGGAGTATCCAAGGCACCGATAATATTCATGACAGTCGATTTACCGCTGCCTGATTTGCCGATGATAGCTACCATTTCTCCCTTGTAAATAGTCATATTGATGCCGTTGTTGGCTCTGATTTCCGTATCGCCAACATTATATATTTTATATATATCCTTCAGTTCTATTAATGCTTCCTTTTCCATATTAATCTCCGTTCTGAAAATCGTTCTGTGAGAAGCTCAATGTTACCACATATTACTTGCAGTATCTACCATGCTGTTGTCATAGGGAACATAGACGGTCTCGCCTTCCTTAATACCGCTCTTAATCTCGACATTCACACCATCATTGATACCAACCTCTACAGTGACTGCCTTGAAGCCTGCCGGTGCTCCGGTTTCCGGATCTGCCACAGCCCCTTCAGACTGGACGTACACGATGTTATCCCTTTGCAGAGAAGCACTTGGAATAGTAAGTACGTTTTCAGCCTTTTCGATGATAACATTTCCGGTTACGTTCATACCCGGCAGCAGATTGTTATACTGCTCAACCTTAATGGTAACAGGATAAGAGGTAATACCGTTATTGGTGATACCCTTTAAACTGATCTTCTCAATGACACCCTCGAAATTGGCACCCGGGAAGTTATCGGTGATAATAGAAACCTTCTGGCCCTCTGTCAGATTACTGATCTGTAATTCGTCAATATTCATATCAAATTTAAGATATCCCATATCATAAATGATCGCCATGGGTCCGGCCTGTGCATCTGTGGCAGGATCGATCGTATCTCCCTGCTTCTTGTTCTTGGTGATAACAGTGCCGGAAATTGGTGCGGTGATGGTGTAATGCTCCATCTGCTTTTTCTGTGTATCCAGAGTAAGCTCAGCCTCGCGGATGCTGATATCCGCTGTCTCGATCTGTCTATCCAGATCCTTGGAGGAAAGGGTCAGGATGGTTGCACCCTTATTCACCCATTGACCTTCCTTTACGTGGATTTGTGCGATTGTTCCTGCTGTCTCGGCAGTCAGGGTAGTCTCGGTCTCAGCACGGAAGCTGCCGTTGCTGTTGCAGGTAACTCCTGATACGGAGGCTTCTGCAAGATCTCCTGATTTAATTCCACCGGAATTCTTTACGCTGATGGTTACTTTCTTAGCCAGTACTCCGCCTTCTATAACCTCTTCCATGTTGCTGACATTGGATACCTTACCTTTCACGGTTTCACCGGTTGCCTCCATGATAACGGAGGCAGACTTACCGAGCCAGGAGCTTTTCACCTCGTAGGAGGGGAAGAGCAGGTCAAGGTACATGACGTCGTTGTTATAAATGTCTGCAATCGTTGCGCCTGGCTGAAGAGTAGCGCCTTCTTTCGGATACAGCTTTTTGATATATCCACTTTCCTTGGCAGTTACACTTAAATCTGCCTGTTTTTCAAGTGAGTCCTGATAGAGGAGCTTTGCTTTATCTACATTCAATTCAGCAGTCTTCATACTGTTTTCTATCTCGCTGGTGCTGATTTGATACATAAGCTGCCCTTTATTCACGGAGTCCCCTTCTTCAAAGGGAGCCATAAGAATCTCTCCCTTAACCAGAGACTTTACCTCATATTGGTCTGCCGGGTTTAAGGTTCCCTTTCCTGAGATGGAGGACTCTACATTTCCAATGGCAGCCTGAGCGGTTGTGAACTGTGTGTCTGCTTTGGTCGGTTTCGATCTTGTTGCGAAAAAGAGAATAACCGCAGCGATTAACACCAGGATAATAACCCATTTAATTGCTTTCTTTCGATTCATATTTTTAAAAGTGATCCTTTTCATCTGTCCTGATCCTTTCATTATTTGGTAACCACGATAATCCGTATCGGTCCGTTGGCATTTTCCATATATCCGTCAATCAATGTACCTTTTTTGCTGACCACATCGTTTAATGTACCTTTATAATAGCTTCCTGATTTGTAGAAGAATACAAGTACATCATCGGAGATACGATAAACCTTATTAGTGGAATGAGCCTGTTTTCCATCGATATAAAGAAGCCTTGCCTGTTGCAGGTTCTTTATCTCTTTTATCGTATTATTTTCAAATTTTACAGCTTTCGGACCCGGATTGGTGTCTCCCGGGACTGCATCTAAGGCAATAGTCCTCTCGGTACCGAAATCAAAGATGACCTGGTTGGTATATATGCCCTTTAATGCATCTGCGGCAACTACTTGCTTCAGCATACCGTACTGGTAATAAGAATCCGTTATGTAGCGCAGGATTAAATCCGTAATTTCACCGGAGGAATTCACGCGACAGAAGACAACCTGGTCTGATCCCCAAGTAACTTCCTTCATACGGGAAGTGGACACCTTAGTATAATACTTCTCATTTACCTCAAGAACCTTTGCATCGGAAGCCAGCTTCATGGAAGTGACTTCAGAAATATTACTTCCGTTGTAATAATCAACCTTTTTAATACTGGAGGTTCCATTCTGGAAGCTTACCTCTACTAAGTCACCGGAACGGTAAGAAGTTTCCAAGGTTGAGAATTCCAGTTCGGTTCCGCCGGTCTCGACGATACGGATTACCTTACTTACGGTACTTTCTCCGTTATCATCCTTTACTACCTTATCCGCTACATCTAAAACATAACCGGAAAGAGTTGTGGACATTTGATCAATTTTGTAGATGTCTGCAACATGACCGTTGTAACCGAAGGCCACTGCGACATTATCACCTTCCTGGATGCCATTTTGCACAAGTCTTGCACCCCAGGCATTCTCGGTCATATCCTTCATATCACCGTAATCTGATCCGGAGGTGTTCACCGGATAAGTTGTTAAGTCGTAAGTTTTTCCTGCAACAGTGATGGCTGTCGGAGCTGAGAGAGTCGGGCTAACCGAATTCAGCACACCATAGACGGTATCTCTGTATACCCATACACTGTTCAACTCTTTTGCATAATAAATAATATCTGTATTCTTAACGTCATTTACGGTAATTCTTTTTCCGTTCTTATAGATCATAGCCTTACTGATATCAAAGCCCAGGCCTTTCTGCCAGTTACCGCCGGCGAGCCTCGAACTAAGAGGCAGGATATAGGATATCTTATCATCTCTTCCCAGAAGAAGTACGACCATCTGATCCTTCTTAATACTGTAGTTTCTCAAAAGATAGCTTATATCATCGGGTTTCTCCGCATTATAAGCTGTTCCCGATACAGTCAGCTGCACCGGAGAACCATTATTATAAGTAATGGCGTCCAGATTACCATAGATCTTTTTGTCATATACCCATACCTTATTCAACTGATCTGCATAATATATGACGCTGTATTCACTGATATCATCGGGGGAGATACTTTTTTCATCCTGAAGTATCTTGTATTCGGAAATATCCTTAGCTAATTTCTTGCTCCAAGTGCCTTCTGCAAGAACAGGACCCTTGGATTTTTTTTCAAGCAAGGTCTGATAATTGACCTTGCCGTCGGTATCTACACCGTAGCCGAGTGTCTGAGCATAAATCTGTCCTGACTTATTCTTTGCATTCAATAAATTGTAGAACAGATCGTTGCAATTTGCTTTCGTCAGCTTACCGGTTTCCCCTTTGTTGATGTTCTCGTTTAAGCCCAGCTCTTTGAATTTGTCAAATCTGCTGCCGGAAATCCGGTTACTGAAATCCCCATTGGTATATCCGAGAATCGCGAGGGTTCCATAAGCAGCTTCCTTCAGAGTAACAGCCTGCTTCGGTTTGAATTTTCCTCCCAGGTATCCGCTCATAAAGCCCTTGGATACTGCCATCTGAATATAGGCTGCTTTTTCACTGTTTGTTTTTACATCCTGAAAAAGCTTGGATGTCTTGGTTGATTTAACATCCCCTGCACTCAGGGAAGCCAAAACCAGCATCTGTGCAAATTCTTCCCGGGTAGCATACTTACCTTTTACTACTTGTTTACCTGCACTGTCCTTTGTAATACCTGCCAGATCTGTTATATCGGCAACCTTCGTCCCGGATATTGCATAAGCATCGGCCGGAACGGACTGGATGAGAAATACACCCAGTAGTAAACATACTAATATAACTCTGAATGAACGTGTAACAAACTTCATTTTCTTTAAAACCTCCCTTTTCTGTTTGCCCCTATAGATTATACGGCTATGCCGTCCTTCCTTCACAATGACTTAAAGTCTAAAGATACTATGATTATGGAATAATATGGGTCAATCAATATTAACGATAATTATACAGTATTTTTTTCAAATTTCATTAAAGGAATATTAAAAAAAATATAAAGATTATCTTAAGATTGGGTCAAAGGTATTAAAAGCAGCCATTTAACTCTTTATTCATAATTAAAAGTCTAAATTCATGCGGGCTTGAATAAGATATGAAAGAGGCATTCCATCGTATGTCCAAATCTAAGGAGGGATTTTAAGTGGACCTGATAAAAAAGAATATTCATATGAATAAATTGAGATGTAAGAGTACCCTGCAGCTTACATTGGACGATGATTTCAATGTCCCCGACGTCAAACCGGACATTGACCAGATTATTACTGCGCAGGGTGAGGTCAGAATTAATGACATCAAAGCTGTGAATGGTAAGCTGCTTGTGAAAGGGGCACTTCGCTTCAATGCATTATGCCTGAGCGATGGTGATGCCAGACCTATTCAAAATCTGTCCGGTGAAATCCCCTTTGATGAGTCGATCAACATGGATGTTAATTGTACGGATGATGAACCGATTGTAAAATGGGAGCTGGAGGATCTGTCTACCGGACTGATCAATTCCAGAAAGCTGAGTGTGCGTTCCATCGTAAGACTCTATGTGGCTGTAGAAGACCTGTATGATGAAGAGACTGCAGTCATGGTGGAAGGCTCCGAGGATATTCAGTACATAAATAAGAAAATTGAGGTTACCAATGTTGCCATAAATAAAAAGGACACCTATCGAATCAAGGATGAGATAGTCCTTCCGACAAATAAGGCAAACATAACCTCTCTGCTTTATCAGGACATCGGTTTAAGTAATGCTGAAGTAAGACTTCTGGAAGACAAGTTCACGATTAAGGGTGAAATACCGGTTTTTGTGCTGTATTCGAGTGAAGATGAGGATAATCCGATTGAATATTACGAGACGGAGATACCCTTTAGCGGTACGATTGAATGTAACGGCTGCAACGAGGATATGGTAGAAGATATCACCTTCTATATAGCCAGTAAGAACATGGAGGTAAAGCAGGATTCGGACGGCGAAGAGAGAGTTCTGGACATTGAAGTCAATCTGGAATTGGGAATTAAAGCTTATGAAACCTGTGAACCGGAGATTCTATGTGACATCTACAGTCCGCTGAAAGAAATTACTCCGGTCATGCGGAATGCGGATTTTGAGAATCTGGTCATCAAGAATAACAGCAAGTATCGGATTGCCGACAGAATCAGGGTATCTGAGAGTCAACCGAAAATTCTTCAGATTTGCCATGCGAACGGGGATATCCAAATCGACGATGTAAATGCGGAGGGAACAGAGCTTCAGGTAGATGGTATCATAGATGTAAAAATTCTGTATATCTCCGAAGAGGACCACAGACCTTTGAATTCCCTTCGTGGTGCGATACCATTTTCACAGGTTATCGAGCTGAAAGGAATGAAAGCCGGCAGTAATTATGAAGTTAAGCCGGGCATCGACCAGCTTAGTGTCATGATGCTGGACAGCGAGGAGATAGAAGTCAAAGCAACCATCAATCTGAACTCGATTGTATTTGACGTGATTACCGAGCCCATTATTACAGATGTTACAGTGGTACCACTGGACATGGAAAAACTTCAGGCAATGCCGGGTATCATAGGATATGTTGTGAAAAGAGACGATACTCTGTGGAATATTGCTAAGAAATATTATACGACTGTGGATAACATCATGGCAGTCAATGAGTTGGAGAATGACCGTATTCAGGAAGGTGATAAGCTGATCATTACCAAGAAAGTAGATACTGTATTATAATTTATGATCTGCTATTAACATTTTGACATATTATGCCGATATACCCAGTACAGGTAAGGAAGGCCACGGAAGGCCGAACTAAAAACCAAGGAGAAAAGTTTCTCCTGCCATCATTCATCATGGAGGATTGATAACATGGGTGTAAACGGGATAACGAGTGTAGGTCAGACCTACGAAAGTGGAGCAACAGCGAAAGCAAAAGCTAATCAAAACGCCGAAAAGAATCAGACAAAGCAGGAGGAGACTTCTGCAGCAGTATATGAGAAAACCGAACCGAAGCCGGAAACAGAAAAGAAGACGTACACCAGAGATCAGGTAACGATAAATCGTCTAAAGGCAGATGCTGACAGACGGACACAGAGCCTTAGGGAGCTGGTTCAGAAGCTGCTCATAAAGCAGGGAGATACCTATACGGATGCAACTGATATCTATCAGCTGCTTCGCGAAGGCAAGGTTCAGGTAGATGATGAGACCAGAGCTCAGGCACAGAAGGATATCGCAGAGGACGGTTATTGGGGCGTGGAGCAAACCTCCAACAGACTGGTGGAATTCGCAAAAGCACTTTCAGGCAGTGACCCTTCCAAAGCAGATAAGATGATCGAGGCTGTCAAGAAAGGGCTGGAGGAAGCAAAGAAGGCCTGGGGCGGTGAACTTCCTGAGATATGTCAGAGGACGATAGACACTACCATCAAGAAACTGGAAGAATGGCGAGACGGAACAGGCGAAGAGGCATAACAGACAGAATAATTCATAAAGTTAAGGAGATGTTGCGAATTGCGAAACATCTCCTTTTTTATATAAGAAACTATTTCTATACTTGTTTGATAATACAATTTCGTGGTAACTTATTTGGGCCAATATGGGGTAGTCAGGAAGACCTGCTTTCCAAAATGCCGGTGTCTCTTGAAATATGTAAGCGCTTTTTTGGCCAGCTCCCGATTCTGATAGATTCCGAATACAGTGGGTCCGCTTCCGCTCATCAGTGAGTTCAGTGCACCCAGCTCCTTCATCTTATCTTTGATCTCCGAGATAATCGGATATTCTTTGATGGTAACTGTCTGCAATATATTGTCCATAGATTTCGCCAAAGTGTGCAGGTCCGCGTTGTCCAATGCATTTCTCATGGCTTGAATGTTGGGGTGAAGGCTCTTCTCATTCAGATGAAGATTCTCATATACATATTTGGTGGAGACACTGATATCCGGTTTCACCAGCAATATGGAGCAGGAGGGAATGGGCGGCAGGGGAGTCAGAAGCTCACCTATTCCTTCGGACAGCGCGGTTCCAAGCATAATGCAATACGGAACATCAGCACCGATTTTAACTCCAAGCTTCATGAGCTCTTCCTTTGGGATGTCTTTATGAAACAGCTGATTTAAGCCTAGAAGGGTAGCTGCTGCATCCGAGCTTCCTCCTGCGAGCCCCGCTGCAACCGGAATCTGTTTCTCTAAGTGTATGGAAAGACCGGTGGTTAGCCCATAGCTTTCCATAAAAAGAGAGGCAGCCTTATAGACCAGATTGTCCTGATTACTGGGCAGATAGGATAGATTTGTGGTCATGGTAATTCCTTGCTCGTTTGTCGGTGTGATGGTTATCACATCATGTAATTCAAGAGACTGCATGATCATACATACATCATGATAGCCATCCTCACGTCTTCTTAACACATCCAGTCCAAGATTTATCTTTGCATAAGCATTTACTGTAATCATCGATTTGTTACCCCCGTAAAACATCCTGTACTCCAATCGGAATATAATTTATTGTATCATATCAGTACAGCTGACACAATGTTTAAGCAGTCTTATCTTTGCCTTCGAATAATTTCTTTAGGGACTCCAATAGCTTTAAGCGGACTTTTACGGGAGTTTTCTTATTGATTAGTGTCTCATACTCCTCCTCTGTCAGTAGCTTGGAAAGCTTCTTTCCGGACTTTTCATCGACAATGCTGTAGGTCTCATCCACAAAGCAGAGAGGGGGGAACATAACGCACCACCAGTTCTGACCCTCGGCCTTCCCAAGCTTTATCCTGAGGGCGTGATAGTAGCCGGGGGGAAAGGTATAAGCGCCGTATACCTTCAAGGGAAAATAGCTGTCCTCTAATGAGGCAGTGGCACGATAATCGTAGCCCTGCGCTTGTATTGTAGCATTGGCAAGGGCGGTTAAGTCGGGTAGCTTCTCCTGAACAACCTCTCTGACCTCGGTGAGACTCATGCAGTCTGTAAGCATTGGTGACAGGTAGTTGACTAAGCGTTCCTTGACAAGTAGCTTTAATCTCTGGTCCTCAGTGCTGTCGCTGTTAGCTATGACATGAAAACGCAGAATTTCCTCGGCAATTCCCTCCTGGATATCCTGATCCTGCATTGCTGTCGCTCTGACTGCCAGATTACCTGCACCGAACGAGAGAAGCAGCAGGAGCAGCAATAAGGAGTGTAACCAATTTCTTCTTTGCGCATTATGTAAGATACTCATTCTTTTTCAATCCTTTCTCAATTTTTGTAAAGGTTCTTTATCAGAAGTCTTGCCGGATATTTTGTTTTCATACAAAGGAATCAGGGTCTTAGGGATTAAAATGATCTGCCTAAGCTGCTCACGGGCAGCTGATTCCTGCTTGAACAGTCCCGGTACAAGTAGTACAATGAAAGAACCCAATAGGAACAGGATGGGGCATACAAGGAATGATATGCACAGAAAGCATGTGCAGGAATGAGAGGTAAAATGACGAAGGATATTATTGTGAATATAGAAGGTCGGCAATTGGATTCAGATGAAATGGTTATGATATTTAAGGCGGACGGAGTATACCATCTACAGAACAAAAAGCACTACATTCAATATAATGAGCCCGCAGAAACAGAGGGTGCCATCATTAAGAACATGATAAAAATAACACCGAATCGTATTGAGATAACAAAAAAGGGTGCTGCATCCTCACAAATGTATTTTGACACAGATCAAAATACAGAAGCGATTTATCAGACACCCTACGGAGACTTATGCTTTCAGGTAAAAACCTCCGGAATTTCTCTTGAAGAGACTGAGAATTCCATTCTGGTGAAATTGGAGTATACTCTGTATACAGAGGGTTCCCATCTTTCCGATCATAGAACGGTAATTATGATACAGGCTAAGCCCTCTATTTACCATCTTCGCTGACGAAACCATCTTCATCAATCACAACGTTAAAGGACAGCTTTTGCATAAAACGATAGTAATCGTTGATCTCTTTACGATCCGTCAGCAGATAGGACCTCATGTCTTTATTCATCACCGGAAGGAGCTGGACCCGTAGTGTATCGTCCGGATCGAGATAAAGCTTCAACATCCCGGATTCTTTGTTGGATTTGTTGAACCAGAAGTTGCCAAGGCTGTAAGCAATCGGCTTTCCCTGGTAGAATTCAATTCCCTGCATGACATGGGGATGACAGCCAATTACAGCATCCGCACCGGCATCGATATACTTCTTGGCGAACAGCCTTTGATATTTTTCGGGATAATGCTCCCGCTCTACGCCCCAATGTACGTAGATAACAACAAAATCACTGTTTTCCTTGGCTTCCTTTATGGAGTCAAGGATCTCTGCCGGATCGTAGGTTCCAACCATACCGGGTCTGCTGTCTGTCGCATACCAGTCTCCGGCAAAGATGACGCGGGAAGCAGCAACATAAGCAATTGTTTTATCACCGACCTTTTTATATACCGGTGATTTTGCTCTGGTCAGGTTCTCCCCGGCACCCACATAGTCTATCCCGGCGGTATCCAGGGTACTGAAGGTATCAATCAGGGCATCCTGACCAAAATCCAGGGCATGGTTGTTCGCAAGACTTACGATGTCCGTCCCCATTTCCTTCAGGATACTCACACGTTTGGGATTGGCACGGAAGGTATAGGATTTATCCTCTTCCTCCACTCCTCTTTCGCTGTAGGCAAATTCGTTATTCAGCATCATGATATCAGCGTTGTTCATTTCCTCCACCAGATCCCGGGACAGTACTCCAAGAATACCCTTCCCCTCAGAATCATATTTCTTTACCGGATAGGAGTCCTCATCCAGGTTGACATCTCCTGCGAAGCCCAGGACGATAGGACTGGGAGGCGGAGTCGGCACCGGGGTAGGAGTAGGTGTCGGAGACGGGGTCGCGGCTACAGTCACTTGTGGAACGGGCGTCGGAATAAAGCTGTTATCCTCGGATATAGGCTGCTTGTACTCTTTCAACTGTCGATCAAAGGCTATAATCAATAATCCGGTCAAAGCGCAGATGGACAGGATGCAAATAATAGACAGAAACACAAGACTTCTTTTTTTCATTGGAACCTCCATTCTTACAGATACCCAAAAATTTTGGCGTGAACAACAAAAAATCCTCTTACCTTTCTGACAGGAGCCGCATAGGTAAGAGGATATATTCTATTTCTCTTTTTTCTTGAATATGCCTGTGATTTTCTGAGTAAGGCTTTTCTTTTCTTTTCTTTGTTCAAGATTTCCTCTTAAGCCCTTTACATCCATGATATAAATACCGCTGAGAACAGCCTTCACTTCTTTTTTAACAGGAACGAGATCGTATATCTTGGCATCACATACCAGATTCATTACCTTCGGTCCGATTTTAGCTTTTACGATCGGTACCTTGGAACGACGTAAATATTTCGGAGTTGACTCAATCACCATCTTAGGAAGATTGGCTTCTGTCAGTTTCATTTTCTTTTTATCAATAACGAGGATGGAGACCGTCTGCGCAGCTGACTGCATCTGAGCCTCGGATTCCTCCTGCTTCTTCTGTAGCTTTCTACCTGCAAAATATAATGCGATTAGAACACCGGTTACCACGACAGCCACGATGATCAATACAATGGACAATGTATTCACGGGTTATGTACCTCCTCATAATTTTACGATTTCAAGTACCCTGTTGTTCACAAGGCAACGATAATTGTACCATCTTTTTAATAAAAAATAAATAGAAAATTTCATTTTAAGAAAATATACAGAAGGATTGGAGATTATATCAGGGCTTCGTTCCTTTCAAGCATATCCTTGATAATTCCCTGTACATAGGAACCAAGGAATTTCTGCTGTTCCTTTTCCAAGTCCTTCGGATAAATGGGCTTCCCATATTCGATGATGACATGGGCTGCTCGTATCCAGGGCATATGGTTTTCAAATACCTCGTCCGAATTGGTGATTGCTACCGGGATAATAGCACAGCCTGTCTTCTCCGCAATCTTGAAGCTACCTTCCTTGAAGGGAAGCATTTCTTTACCGTGATTACGGGTTCCCTCAGGTGAGATAAATACGGAATAGCCGTTCTTAACCAGTTCAATGCCTTTTAATACTGTCTTTAGCCCCTGCTTAATATCTTCACGGTCCAGGAACAGGCATTGAAGAAATTTCATCCAGGTACTTAAGAAAGGTACCTTTCCGATTTCCTTTTTAGCCATAAAGCTTGTCAACGTCGGGACGGAGCTGTAAGCTACAGGAACATCAAAATAGCTTCGGTGGTTGGATATATACAGTACAGCCTCATCCTTGGGAATGTTATCTCTGCCTATGACAGTCTTCTTAACTCCACAGGCAAAAAGCAGGATATGGAATGCGCCTACGACGATCCGCTGTGAGCTGGCCACCATGGCACGGTGGTTAAAGCGTCCGATGATAAGCTCGATTAAATACAAGGGAATACTGATGATAAAAAATACTATCAAAAATAATGCTGCAAGAATGATACGCATAAATTCCTCCCATAGATCTATTATGTTACTTCTTTCGATAATCATACACCGCTTTGACCACAAAAATCACTTTAGTTCAAAGGAATTTCTGTACTTGCCGGATCAGGTAAAGACGTAGGGATCGGAGCTTCGGTAGTTGCCGGTTGCTCAGCCGGCGTAGGCTCGCTCGGTGTGGGCTCGGCGTCCGGTGTAGGTGCAATTGTAGGCGTAGGTGTTGCAGGTGTAGGTGTTGCAGGTGTAGGTGTTGGCTTTGGTGTTGCCTTGGGCTTAGGTGTAGCAGTCGGAACACTTTCCGTATCATCTTCGGGGAGTTCTTCCTCCAGACTACCGTCAATGATCTCACCGTTGGCTCCGATCACGATAGAGGGATCGCCTTCCGGAATCGGAGTCACCTTCGGAGGCTTATAGTTAATGATACCGGCGTACTTTGCTTCAAAATCAAAATCCGGGCTCGGGGTGTAGTGATAATACTCCTCCAAGGTCAAACGATTGGTGTAAAGATAGGTAGCCAGATCCTTGCCGACATAACGAATATGCCAGGGTTCAAAGGCGTAGCCGGTAATATCCTCATCACCTTCGGGGTATCGGATAATATAACCATATTTATGTGCATTCTCCTCCAACCACTTACCTTCCGGTGATTTGGCGAAGGTATTATCTAATTTGAAATCCTGCGACTCTGCCGATACATCGATCGAGAGGCCGGTCTGGTGTTCACTGGTTCCGGGAACTGCTGAATAACGCAGAGTGTAAGCTTTCCCCTTCTTCACTATATTATTTTTGAATATAGAAGTCTGGCGCTGATAGGAACGGTATGCTGAGATACCATACAGGATGACTTGATCCTCCTTTGCTGCTGCAAATAACTGCTCTAATGCCTCAGCTGCTTCCGGGCGCATCAGAGTACGCTCGTCATAGGAAATCAGGTTGAATATGACATTCGGAGTAACCAATTTTTCCGGAATGTAATCCTTAGGTAAGGCATATTCCTTGTTAACAAAGACAGTAAGACTGGAAGGGTCTAAATCCATCTCAGTCGCCGGAACAAAGGGTGCTTCGGTAATCTCCGGCTCTGTTTCAACGACGGTGGCATCCTCCTCGGCGTTATTTTCTGCCGGAATAGGAGGGATATATGTATAGCTGCCTTTGCTCAAATCCTTCCCGGACGATTCGGGAACAGATGCGAGAGCGGAAGCCTCATTTGTATCTCCACTTACATGAGCAACCCGCAGAAATGCGGCTCCGCTCACAAGAACTAGGGTGGTCATGGATGCAATAACAGCGACCAAGGTCTTTTTTTTCAAAACAATAACTCCTTTCGTACATTAGAACGGGAAGGGACGATCTGCTTGTCATTTGTCTAAGCCTATCAAGTATAGTATAGCACAACCATACGAAAAATGAAGTGGGATTAATCGGATTTTATAGCAGAGCAGGATCCATAATTATGCTATTGTATTTCTTCTGTCAGACTGTCCAGAAGCTCAGTCTTCATGCGGTACAGCTTAACAGAGAGATCTACATATACAATATGAGGATTGATTAATCGTCTTGCTTCATCCCATAAGGAATCCTGTTCATTGATACAGTATTCCCTGATCTCCATGACGGAGGGGGAGGTATAGACGCATTTCCCTGAAAGAAATACAGGAACTAGCAATTCACGCAGGGTGTAAGTGCCGGGATCCAAATAGGTCTTCTTCCAGGTCGCAAGTGGATCGAACAGTAAGAGTCTCTCGTTTTCTGAAAAAGTCTCATCAGCGAGAGCAATCAGGTCTGCCTTCACCTTGCCGCTTTCCTTTTCATAGATACGTATAATCTTCTTATTGCCCGGATTAGTAATCTTCCATTGGTTCTCGGACAACTTTATCTTCGGTATGAAATTACCATTCTTCTGTATCGCGGCCAGCTTATAGACACCTCCGAAGGAGGGGCAGTCTCTTGAGGTAATCAGTTTGGTCCCGACACCCCAGGAGTCGATTTTAGCTCCCTGAGTCTTTAAGGAATCAATCAGATACTCATCCAAATCACTGGAGGCTGTAATTTTTGCATCGGTAAAGCCTGCAGCATCCAGCATCTTTCTTGCTTTCTTCGACAGATAGGCGAGGTCACCGCTGTCAAGACGAATGCCATATTTCTCCGGCATTTTGCCTGAGGTACGAAGCTCCTCGAATACTTTAATGGCATTGGGAACGCCGCTACGGAGCGTATCATAGGTGTCAACAAGCAGCGTGGTATTCTGCGGATATAATTCTGCATATTTACGAAAAGCGGAAAGCTCATCGTCAAAGCTCATAATCCAGCTGTGGGCATGCGTCCCGAGAGCAGGAAGATCAAAGAGCTTGGCAGATAAGACATTGCTGGTGCCGATACAACCGCCAATCACAGCGGCACGGGCACCTAAGGTTCCGGCGTCCGGTCCCTGCGCCCTTCTAAGGCCGAATTCCATTACCGGCTGTCCGCCTGCAGCATATACCACACGGGATGCTTTGGTGGCAATCAGACTCTGATGATTGATGATATTAAGTAATGCAGTTTCGATCAATTGAGCTTCCATGATGGGGGCGATGACCTTGACCAGCGGTTCCATCGGAAATACGACAGTCCCCTCAGGAATGGCATAAATATCCCCGGTAAAGCAAAAATCCTTTAGATAGGATAGGAAACTCTCCTGAAATATGTTCAGACTCCGCAGATAAGCAATATCCTCTTCGGAAAAGCTTAGTGCTTTGATGTAATCTATGACCTGCTCTAGACCGGCACAGATGGCATATCCGCTTCCGCTGGGATTCTCGCGGTAGAAGACGTCAAAGATGACGGTCTCGTTATTCTTATTATTGTAATAACCCTGCATCATTGTCAGTTCATAAAAATCAGTTAATAAGGTCAGATTCTGTTTACCCATGATAACCTCCATGCTGCAGTAAAGCAGCTCCAAATACGTATGTGATGCTAAAATATAAAAACTATAACACCATATCAAAACATATACCAGATTCAAGGAGAAGTCAAGGTGTCAATCGACTTAAGCAATATTTTGTTATTTCCAAAGAGGTTCCGGAATGGACAATGATGATGGAATTATATGGGAGAAAGGCTCTGGCTTTAAGAAAAGTATTGACAATAGGGGCAATTTATACTATCATAATGAAAATTGATAAAAACGTTGACGGAGAGAGTAAGCATAACGCAAACGTCTCAGCGAGCCGGGGGTAGTGTGAGCCCGGTATCAGTAGCCTATGACTGAAAATCACTCCCTAGTTGCAAGACCCAAAGGCGTGTCAGATACAGACCGAGTAGGTTAAGCCGGTATCTACCGTTATATAGATAATGTATGTCCACGATAAGCGGATCAGAAGGCTTAAATGTGAAGTACGTGAAACAGGTGGTTAAGTGAAAGCATATGCTCTCATCCTTTTTCGGATGAGAGTTTTTTTATGTTATAGGAAAGTTCCTCCTATAACATTACAATCATTATTTCATTATTTAGGAGGATTTGTATGTACGATAAGGTGTCAACCGATTTAAACTTTGTCGACCGCGAGAAAAAAGTATTAAAATTCTGGCAAGAGAACAAGATTTTCGAAGCCAGCATTGAGGAACGTAAGCAAGGCGAGACCTATACCTTCTATGACGGACCGCCGACAGCGAATGGCAAGCCTCATATCGGCCATGTGCTGACCAGAGTAATTAAGGATATTGTTCCGAGATACAGGACGATGAAGGGTTATAAGGTCCTTCGTAAGGCAGGCTGGGATACCCATGGACTTCCGGTAGAACTGGAGGTCGAGAAAAAGCTTGGGATCGATGGTAAGGAGCAGATCGAGGAATACGGTCTGGAACCCTTCCTTCAGGAATGTAAGGAAAGTGTATGGAAGTATAAGGGCATGTGGGAGGATTTCTCCGGTACAGTCGGCTTCTGGGCGGATATGGATGACCCATATGTAACCTATCATAACAGTTATATAGAATCCGAGTGGTGGTCCTTGAAGCAGATTTGGGATAAGGGACTTTTATACAAGGGCTTCAAGATCGTTCCCTATTGCCCAAGATGCGGAACCCCTCTGTCCAGCCATGAGGTTGCTCAGGGTTATAAGGATGTGAAGGAGAAATCCGTCATCGCAAAATTCCGTGTCAAAGGAACCCAGGATGAGTATATTCTTGCCTGGACCACAACACCCTGGACACTTCCTTCCAACGTAGCACTCTGCGTAAACCCTGAAGAAACCTATGTTAAGGTAAAGGTATCCGTGGATGAGAAGGGAAATGTACTGAAGAAGGACGGCAGCTGCACCTGTGGACACTCACATAGCGAAGGTGGCCATGATCATGAACCGGCAGTGGTTGCTGCAACAGAGCATTATATCCTTGCAGAAGCTTTGCTTGGCGTTCTTGAGGGTGACTATGAGATCGAAGAGACTTACACAGGTAAGAATTTGGAATATAAGGAATATGAACCGTTATTCGACTATGCAAAGCTGGATAAGAAGGGACATTATGTTACCTGTGACAGCTATGTAACCTTATCCGATGGTACCGGCGTGGTTCACATCGCCCCTGCGTTCGGTGAGGATGACTCCCGTGTAGGTAAAAAATACGATCTTCCTTTCGTGCAACTGATTGACGGAAAGGGAGAATTCAAGCCGGAGGCAACCGACTTTGCAGGCATGTTCTGCAAGAAAGCTGACGAGCCGATCATGAAAATGCTGGCTCAGAAGAAGCTGCTCTTTAAAATACTGAAATTTGAGCATAGTTATCCCTTCTGCTGGCGCTGTGATACTCCTCTGATCTATTATGCAAGAGAATCCTGGTTCATCAAGATGACGGCAGTGAAGGAGCAACTGATTGCCAATAATAACACGATTAATTGGATGCCTGAGAGCATCGGACAGGGCCGCTTCGGTGATTGGCTGAAGAATGTACAGGATTGGGGCCTTTCCCGTGACCGTTACTGGGGAACACCTCTCCCGATTTGGGAGTGTGAGGACGGACACCGTCATTGTATCGGCAGTATTGAAGAGTTAAAGTCGATGTCCGATAATTGTCCTGACGATATTGAGCTTCACAGACCCTTTATTGATGCTGTTACCATCAAGTGTCCGGAGTGCGGTAAGCAGATGACACGTGTAAAACCGGTGATCGACTGCTGGTACGATTCCGGTTCCATGCCGTTCGCACAGTGGCACTATCCTTTTGAGAACAAAGAGATTTTCGAGGATAATTTCCCGGCTGACTTTATCAGCGAAGCGGTGGATCAGACCAGAGGATGGTTCTACTCGCTGCTTGCAATCTCTACGCTCATCTTTGATAAGGCACCCTTTAAGAATGTAATCGTATTGGGTCACGTTCAGGATGAGAACGGACAGAAGATGTCCAAATCCAAGGGAAATGCCGTAGATCCGTTTGATGCGCTTGACAAGCATGGTGCGGATGCTATCCGTTGGTACTTCTATATCAACTCAGCGTTATGGCTGCCGAATCGCTTCCATCACGCAGCAGTCACCGAAGGACAAAGAAAATTCATGGGTACTCTTTGGAATACCTATGCATTCTTCGTACTTTATGCAAATATTGATCAATTCGATGCCACGAAATATACCCTGGAGTATGATAAGCTTCCGGTTATGGATAAATGGCTGCTTTCGAGACTGAATACCCTGGTAAAATCCGTGGATGGCCTTCTGGAGAATTATCAGATTACAGAGGCTGCGCGTCTATTGGCTAATTTCGTGGATGAATTATCCAACTGGTACGTAAGAAGAAGCAGGGAACGTTTCTGGACGAAGGGAATGCCGCAGGATAAGATCAATGCGTATATGACTTTATATACCGCACTTGTTACCGTATGTAAGCTGTCAGCACCCTTTATCCCGTTTATGACAGAGGACATCTATCAGAATCTGGTTTGCAGTGTGGATAAAAATGCTCCAAAGAGTATCCATCTGTGTAATTATCCGGTTTACAACGAGGCCTTTATTGATGCTGAGCTGGAGGCAGATATGGAAGAGGTTCTTGAAGTTGTCGTACTTGGCCGTGCCTGCAGAAATGCCGCCAATATCAAGAACCGTCAGCCAATCGGTAAGATGTATGTTAAAGCAGAGAAGGCTGTTTCTGAATTCTATACCGCGATCATCGCTGAAGAATTGAATGTGAAGGAAGTCGTATTTACAGATGATGTACGGAACTTTACTTCTTATAGCTTTAAGCCACAGCTGAAGACGCTCGGACCCAAATTCGGCAAGCAGATCGGTGCAATCCGTACCATTCTTGCAGAATTGAACGGGAATGAGGCAATGGATGAGATTAATGCTACCGGACAGCTGAAGATTACGATAGAAGGTTCGGAAGCAGTACTGGAGAAGGATGATTTACTGATTGAGGCTGCCCAGACAGAGGGCTTCATCTCTGACTCCGACCATGGTATCACGGTTGTGCTGGATACCAACCTGTCCGAGGCTCTTATTGAGGAAGGTTTTGTAAACGAAATTATCAGTAAGATTCAAACGATGCGTAAGGAAGCTGATTTCGAGGTCATGGATCAGATCCGCGTATCTCAGAATGGCAATGACAGGATTAAGGAGATCATTCTTCGTAATGCGGAAGAAATCAAATCACAGGTTCTGGCAAAAGAGCTGGTAGTGGATAGTGTTCAGGGCTTTGTGAAAGAATGGAATGTAAACGGCGAGGAAGTAACGCTTGGCGTAGAAAAGCTATAAGTATCGCATATTAAGATCAATAACTAAGAAAAACGACCGATAACAAAGAGGCTGTCAGAACAGCAATGAGAGAATCGTTGCCTGACAGCCTCTTTTTTACGAAAAAAGCCGAAGGAATCAGATATATTTTAAACTTAGGATACCGGAATATGGCTTTACTTTCCGAAGTCTATATACTATAATTATGATAGAAGCCAAAGCTTTCTTTATGGAATGTAAATTGATATGCCTTTACAAATTTCGCTTCAGCGGAATATTTGATAGAAAGGATGGGATTTATTTGAAGTTAATCTATGTAATTGTCCGTAATGTTGACAGCAGCTATGTAACAGAAGCATTGAATAAGCAGGGGTTTTATGTTACCAAGCTGGCGAGCACAGGCGGCTTCCTGAGAGAAGGTAACACTACCCTGATGATCGGTACTGACGAAGACAAGGTGGATACTGTAATAGATATCGTTAAGAAGGAATGTGGACCGAGGCAGCAGATTATATCCAACCCTGTCGGAGCGATAGAATATGCTTCCATGAATGTCGTTGTAAATGTAGGTGGTGCGACCATCTTTGTCACAGATGTCGACAGATATATCAAGATATAATATGATAAGGAAATAAATAAGTACGACTGATTACCCCGTAGGTTATCTGCTCTGTTCAGAGCGAATAATCTACGGGGTGTTTTATTCATAATCCTATTACACTTTCCAGAGGCTCCCTTGTTCATGTTATCCATTGAATCGTAATGGGGAATATCCTGGAGGGGGATGCTTCAGATGCCGATTTTACGGAGAATTTGTCCGTATTCTTCTGTGAATTTACCGTGAAATTTTTATGGAAATTTTGAAATTTACTTTCTTTTTCACTGCAAATATGATATAACGGAATATAGCACTGAAAATATGATTCCGGAAAACAATAGGATTCTGCCGGATTGAAGAGGAAAGGATAATATAATGAAGAAGAAGACATTGTTATTGATGATAGGCTTAAGCGTAACGCTGTTTGCATGGGGTTGTGGGAAAAAGAGCGTAACAGATGAGCTGAACGCACAAAATGACAGCTCGACCAATACCGCTGAGGCAACACAAGCTCCTGAGGACACGGCAGAAGATACAGCACAGGTTTCTCCCGCACCGCAGGCTCCCGTCAGAGAGGCCTATGAAGTAAGCGATTATATCACCTTAGGCCAGTATAAGGGTGTAAAAGCTGTCTATGATAAATTGGAAGTAACTGATGCAGATGTGGACAATGCAATTGAGGACGAGCTTGCTTCGAATTCAACAGAGGAAGAAGTGAAGGGCAGAGCTGTTCAGACAGGCGATATCGTTAACATTGATTATGAGGGCTTAAAGGACGGTGTAGCATTTGAAGGTGGAACCGCTCAGGGCTATGATCTGGAGATCGGCTCAGGCAACTTCATCCCGGGCTTTGAAGAAGGTCTGGTCGGACATGACGTCGGTGAGAAGGTTAAGCTTGATCTTACCTTCCCTGCAGATTATCCCTCCGAGGAGCTGGCAGGAAAAGCAGTTGTATTCAATGTTACCATCAACTCCATCAAGGCTAAGAAGTTACCTGAATTAAATGATGAATATGTCAAGAACAATACGGATTATGATACCGTAGCAGAATATAAGAAAGGTAAACGTGCAGAGCTTGCGGCAGAAAACGAAGAAGAGATGAAGAATGCTAAGATTGGCAGCGTTATTCAGGCCATCATCAGCAATTCACAGATTTCCTCCTATCCTCAGACCCTGATCAATTATTACGGTTATGAGATGGAAAGCTATTATTTACAGTATGCTCAGATGTTTGGTATGGATTTGGCCGCTTTCATCGAAGCAAACGGTATGACCCAGGCAGCCTATGATGAGCAGAAAAAAGCCTATGCCGAGAACAGGGCAGCACAGGAGCTGGTACTGAATTCTGTAATCAAGACTGAGAACATGGTACTGACTGATGATGAGTATTCCAAAGGGCTTGCAGATTATATGGAGAAATATGATGTAGAGACCGAGGATGAGTTTTATCAGAATTACGGCACCAAGGAACAGATACAGGAAAGCCTTTTATGGGAAAAGGCTGTTAATTTCCTTGTAGCACAGTCGGTTGAGTAGTGAAAAAGAAAGTGAATAACAATGCTGAGAGATTTTTTACCGATAAGTATCGATGAAATGGAACAAAGAGGATGGGAACAATGTGATTTTGTCTTTGTGACAGGGGATGCATATGTGGACCACCCTTCCTTTGGACCGGCCATTATCAGCAGAGTATTGGAGAGCTATGGTTTCAGGGTTGGAATCATAGCTCAACCTGACTGGAGGGATAGTAACAGTATTACGCTCCTAGGGAAGCCAAGACTCAGCTTCTTAGTCAGCGGTGGGAATATGGATTCCATGGTGAACCATTACTCGGTGGCCAAAAAGAGAAGACAGACGGATGCCTACTCTCCCGGTGGGGTGATGGGCAAAAGACCGGATTATGCGACGGTGGTGTATTGTAATCTGATCCGCCAAAGATATAAGGAAGTTCCGATTATCATCGGAGGAATCGAAGCAAGCCTTCGAAGACTTGCTCACTATGATTATTGGAGTGATAAGGTAAAACGTTCGATCCTGCTTGATTCACAGGCTGACCTTATCTCTTATGGTATGGGTGAGCACTCGATCGTTGAAATTGCGGAAGCCTTGAATAGCGGCTTAGATATCAAGGATATCACCTTTATCAACGGAACTGTATTTAAGACGAAGAGCCTTGAATCAGTTTATGATGCGGTTCAACTTCCGAGCTTTAAGAGTATTGTCGAGAGTAAGAAGGCATTTGCCGAGAGCTTTTATATCCAATACTGCAATACGGACCCTTTCTCCGGAAAGAGGCTGGTGGAACAGTATAAGGAGAATGAATATGTGGTGCAGAACCCTCCTGCCAAGCCCCTGACCCAGACGGAAATGGACAGGGTATATTCCCTTCCTTATATGAGAGAATATCATCCTTCCTACGAGGCTGCCGGAGGCATTCCTGCGATAGAAGAAGTGAAGTTCAGTCTGGTCAGCAACCGGGGTTGTTTTGGCGGCTGCAATTATTGTGCCCTGACCTTCCATCAGGGGCGTATCCTTCAGACAAGAAGTCATGAATCTATCGTATCCGAAGCGAGCCAGCTGGTATGGGATAAGGATTTTAAAGGTTATATTCACGACGTGGGTGGCCCGACGGCGAATTTCAGACACACAGCGTGTGAAAAACAGATTACAAAGGGCGCCTGTATGAATAAGCAATGTCTCTTCCCCGAGCCCTGTAAGAGCCTGAAGGTGGATCACAAGGATTATCTGAATCTGCTTCGTAAGCTCAGGGCATTGCCTAAGGTAAAGAAGGTATTTATACGATCCGGTATCCGTTTCGATTATCTGATGGCGGATCAGGATGATAAGTTCCTGGAGGAGCTTTGTGAACATCACGTCAGCGGTCAGCTGAAGGTGGCACCGGAGCATATCAGTGATCGTGTATTATCCCTGATGGGAAAACCGGAGAATGCAGTATACGAGAAATTTCAGGAGAGATATAAGAAGACTAATCAAAAACTGGGTAAGAATCAGTTTATCGTACCCTATCTGATATCCTCTCATCCGGGCTCTACACTTAAGGAAGCGGTGGAGCTGGCGGAGTATTTAAGAGATTTGGGATATATGCCGGAGCAGGTGCAGGATTTCTATCCGACACCCTCGACCATATCTACCTGTATGTATTACACCGGTTTGGATCCGAGGACAATGAAGGAGGTTTATGTACCGAAGTCACCGCATGAGAAAGCAATGCAGCGTGCGCTGATACAATATCGAAACCCTAAGAATTATGAGCTCGTTGTGGAAGCCCTCCGTAAGGCAGACAGGGCAGAACTGATCGGATTTGATAAAAAGTGCCTGGTGCGTCCCAGACAGTTCGCAAAGGAAAAGCAGTGGGCAGAGGGGAAGGCTTCCAAAGGTCATAAACCGGCAGTGAAACAGAAGGACGATCCGTTCCATAAGAACAACTCAGCGAAAAGGAACCCGGGTAAGGGTGGCCATAGTGATAAATCCGGTAATTCGAGGAGCTTCAGTCATAACCAGAAGGCTACATCTAAGAGAGGCAATACTTCAACAGGGAGAAAGAGGAAATAACTTGGAAAGTCCTTGACAACAAGCCGCTTTCGATGGTATACTACGCAAAGTATCTGTTTCATAATATGTTTTATATAAAATGAACCAGCTCTTGGTCTGACAGACTGAGAGCTTTTTTATGGGAAGTATAAAAGCGAATTTTTATTAGAATGGTGTAACAGCTGTCTAATGTGACATATAGGTCTAAACTTTTATGGCCTCAGACTTTCGGCTTTCGATACATCGGGCGGACGGTCAATGGGAATGCTATGAGATAGGGGATACAAAGAAAGGATAATAGAATGGAATTAACGAAATTTGATGAATTGGAATTAAGCCCAAGTATACTTCGTGCAGTAGAGGAGATGGGTTTTGAAGAAATGTCACCGATACAGGCGAAAGCTATTCCTGTTGTTTTAGAGGGAAAGGATATTGTAGGACAGGCGCAGACCGGTACAGGAAAGACCGCTGCTTTCGGTATACCTCTGCTGATGAAGATAGATCCGAAGAACAGAAGTCTTCAGGCCATCGTACTGTGCCCGACAAGGGAATTGGCTATTCAGGTTGCTGAGGAGATCCGTAAGCTTGCGACCTTCATGCATGGGATTAAGATTCTTCCCGTATACGGAGGACAGGAGATCTCAAAGCAAATACGTTCCCTGAAATCCGGAGTACAGATTATCATTGGAACACCGGGACGGGTTATGGATCATATGAGACGTAAGACCGTAAAATTTGATAATGTAAATATGGTTATTCTGGATGAGGCTGATGAGATGCTCAACATGGGCTTCCGTGAAGACATTGAAACAATTCTGAGCCAGGTTCCCGAGGAAAGACAGACTGTATTGTTTTCTGCTACCATGCCGGCACCTATACTAGAGATTGCAAGAACCTATCAGAAGGATGCTGAGATGATCCGGGTAGTAAAGAAGGAACTGACTGTCCCGAAGATCGAACAGTATTACTATGAGGTAACACCGAGAAATAAGGAGGAGGTATTATCCCGACTTCTTGATATGTATAATCCTAAGCTTTCCTTAGTTTTCTGTAATACAAAGAAGCAGGTGGATGAGCTGACAGCAGCACTGCAGGGTAGAGGATACTTTGCGGAAGGACTTCATGGTGATCTAAAGCAGCAGCAAAGAGACCGTGTTATGCACAGCTTCCGTAACGGAAGAACAGAAATACTGGTAGCTACCGATGTAGCCGCCAGAGGAATTGACGTGGATGATGTAGAGGCGGTATTCAACTATGACGTACCCCAGGATGATGAGTATTATGTTCATCGAATCGGTCGTACGGGACGTGCAGGCCGGGATGGAAGGGCGTTCACTCTGGTTGTAGGCAGGGAAATATATAAGCTGAAGGACATCATGAGATACTGTAAGACAAAAATTAAGGCACAACCGATCCCGTCGATCAATGATGTAACTGCAGTAAAGGCGGACAAGATATTGGATAAGCTTGCCTCCATCATAGAGACGGAGGATCTTACCAAGATGATGAACATCATTGAAGAAAAGGTTAATGATGAGGAGTATACCTCCTTAGATATAGCTGCCGCGTTCTTAAAGCTTATGATGGGTGATGACTGTGCAAAGGATGAGGATAAGGCTATGGAAGACTTCGGTGATACCGGAGCTGAGGCAGGAATGGTCAGACTCTTCATCAATCTTGGGAAAAATCAAAGGGTAAAACCCGGAGATATCCTGGGCGCAATTGCAGGTGAGACCGGAATGCCCGGAAAGCTGATCGGTTCCATCGACATGTATGATAAATATACCTTTGTTGAAGTGCCGAGAGAATATGCCTCAGAGGTAATACAGGTTATGAAGACCGCTAAGATTAAAGGTAAAAGCATCAATATTGAGCCTGCGAACCGTAAATAGAACGACCATATATGCGGTCAAAAGGATGACTTGATAAATCTCTTGACTAAGACCAAATAGTAGCATATAATAATAATTACTATTATTGTAGGAGCGTGTTTATTATGGCTATCAATAAATACAGTAGACAAAGAGAAGCGATTAAGGAATATCTCTTACAGACAAATGAGCATCCTACCGCGGATATGATATATATGAGTATCAGAGCCAAGCATCCGAATATCAGCTTGGGGACTGTTTATCGAAATCTGAATCTTCTTGCGGAACAGGGCGAGATTATTAAGATTAGCTGTCAGGACGGCGGAGACCGTTTTGATGCAAATGCAAAGCCACATTATCATTTCCTCTGTAATGGCTGCGGGAAGGTAATTGATATCGAGATGAAATCGATTGATCACATCAATGAGGTAGCCGGTGCTGATTTTGATGGCAGGATTGAAGGTCATGTAACCTTTTTTTACGGGAAGTGCCCGGAATGTGTTCAGAAAAAAGAGATAGAATAGTAGCTGATAGTAAAGGGACTGATGCTAAATAGATAGCGCAGTCTCTTTTTTATAGTTTCAGATGCAGTTATTTTTGTGATTCTAATCACAGTAACCGGATGATGTATTGCCTATAATGAACTTGTACTTAAGGATGCATGAGTTACAAATGATATAGATTAATTATATAAAAAATTAAATATATTTTAGTATTGACAAAATGCTGATCAGATAGTATTATAATAACAGTAATAGTTATTAATATAAAAATATTACTTGTAAATATTGTTTCATGATTAATTTGCTTACATCTCAGTATATATAACCCCTCATTATATATACTTCCCCTTATATATTGTTCCCAGCAAAAAGATACGCTCTGTTCCCACAGAGCGTATCTTTATTTTAACATAATAAGTTCGTCGAACCTTCCTGTTCAATAATATTACTATCACTATTTCACTCTGGTCACATGGACACAGTACACATAGACATTCTGGATTTTCTTTGCTTCTACACCATCGACATGGATGATCGGTTGTGTTTCAGAAGGAGTCACGTACATTTTGAAGATAATACCGTCCTGATTGATACGCATATTCCGAATGGGCTTATATTCATAATCGCGCTTCGGTATTCCTATGTAATTAAAGATGATATCATAGGCATCCGGATGAGAAAAACATAAGATGATCTCATCCTGGTTATACATCCCGATGATCTCGCGGGCTTCTTCAAAGGTCATATTGGTGCATTTGAATTCGCCCTCATTAAATAAGGTGTTCATATTACTATTATCAAGCAGCAGTAATGGTTGTTCAATCTTCTTTGTAGTCATATGATCCGCTCCTTCCTGATATTGCCGGCCTTAATGGGGCAGGCAACTGTAACAGTTCCTTATATTTGGTACGACGAAAGCATATCTGTTTCTTTTTAGTCCACTGCGGGATAGTACTTTCGTGTAAGTAAAGTATATGATTGCGTCTGTCATTTGTCAATATAGCCCAGAAAAATGGTGTATGATTCGCAGGCAGCTATGAATGGTGATATAAAGGGGAGTACAGAAAAAGAGAAAGGAGCGGCTTCCTAATGGAAGACCGATCCTTTCTCTTTCTTTATACTTGTTATGCAACTGCACTTTGGTACAGCTGCATTCATTTTACTTAGTAAGCCTGTTATAACTAATTGATGCTTCTCTTAACGTAGGTGGTATGAAGGATGTCATGAGCCTTATGACTACCGGGCTTGCCAAGGTAATCGCTGTAAAGAGTCTTGATCGCTTCATTCTCATGAGACTTTCTTACAGCCATCTCAGCATCGATATCATATAATGCTTTCGCACGGAGCGCTCTGATATCGCTGAAGTTTCTGACAACACCGGGCTGCTGAGGCTGTCCGCCGCCGTTTACACAGCCGCCGGGACATCCCATAATTTCGATGAAATGATAATCAGCTTTGCCTGATTTCACATCGTCAAGAAGCTGTCTTGCATTAGCCAGACCGGAAGCAACAGCTACGTTGATATTTAAGCCGGCTGCTTCATAGGTAGCTTCTTTGATACCCTTGGTTCCTCTGACTTCCTTGAAGTCAGGGCTGGGAAGCTCTGCACCTGTTAAGGTCTCAACAGCGGTACGAAGAGCTGCTTCCATAACACCGCCGGTAGCACCGAAGATTACTGCTGCACCTGTAGATCTGCCAAGCGGATCATCGAACTTTTCATCCGGAAGGGATAAGAAGTTGATGCCTACGCGGTCAATCATTCTTGCAAGCTCACGGGTTGTGATGGAGAGATCCACATCCGGTACGCCAGCTGCGCTCTGATCGGGTCTGCCAATCTCGAATTTCTTCGCGGTACAAGGCATTACGCTGACCATAACAATCTTCTTGGGATCAAGGTTGTTCTTCTCTGCATAGTAGGTCTTGGTGATAGCTCCAAACATCTGCTGAGGAGATTTACAGCTTGATAAGTTATCTAACATATCAGGATAATAATGCTCACAGAATTTAATCCAGCCGGGAGAACAGGAGGTGATCATCGGCAGTTTACCACCGTTTGAAATTCTGTCGATCAACTCGTTTGCTTCTTCCATGATGGTTAAGTCAGCTGCGAAATCAGTATCAAATACCTTATCAAAGCCTAAGCGGCGAAGTGCAGCTACCATCTTGCCTTCTACGTTAGTTCCGATCGGTAAGCCAAATGCTTCACCAAGTGCGGCACGAACAGCAGGAGCAGACTGAATAATCACATACTTCTCAGGATCTGCAAGAGCAGCAAATACCTCATCGGTATAATCCTTCTCTAACAGTGCGCCTGTAGGACAGACTGCGATACACTGACCACAGGATACACAGCTGGTGTCACCTAAGCCCATATCGAAGGCACAGGAGATGTTTGTGTCGAAGCCACGCTCGTTGGCACCGATTACACCAATACCCTGAACTTTGTCACATACTGCAGAGCAGCGTCTGCAAAGGATACATTTATTGTTATCACGTACCATATGAGCTGAAGTATCATCCAACTCGTAATGAGTACGGGAACCGTCGTACAGATACTCATCCTTTACGTTTAAGTCGTTGCAAAGCTTCTGAAGCTCGCAGTTGCCGCTGCGTACACAGGATAAACATTTTCTGTCATGATCGGATAAGATCAGCTCTAAGGTCTTCTTACGGGAAGCGAGAACCTTAGGTGAATTTGTGATGATTTCCATGCCTTCTGAAATCGGATACATACAGGAAGCAACAAGGCTTCTGGCACCCTTGACTTCAACGACACAGATACGGCAAGCACCGATTTCATTGATATCCTTTAAGTAACAGAGTGTGGGGATATCGATGCAGGCAAGCTTCGCCGCTTCTAATATGGTAGCGCCCTTAGGTGCTTGAATTGGCATGCCATTTATTTTAATATTAACCGTTTCCATTTTATACCTCCATCTTGATATAATCTAACATGTAATCGTTACTTCTTAGAGATGGCGCCGAACTTACATTTCTCCATACAAGCACCGCACTTGATACATTTGCTCTGGTCGATAAGATGAGCCTCTTTAACCTTACCTTGAATTGCGCCGTTAGGACAAATTCTTGCACAGAGTGTACAGCCTTTACACTTATCAGCGTCAATAATGTAGGAAAGAAGAGCCTTACATACGCCGGCAGGACATTTCTTATCAACTACATGGGCAACATATTCGTCTTTGAAATAACGTAATGTTGATAATACCGGGTTGGGAGCTGTCTGTCCAAGACCACAGAGAGCATTCTCCTTGATGTAGTAGCATAAATCCTCTAATTTACTCAGATCTTCCATGGTTCCCTGACCATTGGTAATCTTATCAAGGATTTCGTACAGACGCTTGGTACCGATACGGCATGGAGTACATTTACCGCAGGACTCATCGACTGTGAACTCAAGGAAGAACTTAGCGATATCAACCATACAGTTGTCTTCGTCCATGACGATCAGACCACCGGAACCCATCATGGAACCAATGTTGATCAGATTATCATAGTCGATCGGAATATCAAAATGCTCTGCGGGGATACATCCACCGGAGGGACCGCCTGTCTGAGCAGCCTTAAACTTCTTACCATTCGGGATACCACCACCGATCTCATCAATAACTTCACGAAGAGGTGTACCCATGGGGATTTCCACAAGACCGGTGTTGTTAATCTTGCCACCGAGTGCGAATACCTTTGTACCCTTGGATTTCTCAGTACCCATTGCTGCAAACCATTCGGGACCGTTTAAGATGATCTGAGGAATGTTAGCATAGGTCTCAACGTTATTTAAGATGGTAGGCTTCTGGAACAGACCCTTCTGTGCAGGGA
>JAEZKU010000058.1 GCA_023436065.1 Bacillota bacterium | reverse complement strand
CTTATCCTCCGTAATCTGTTCGGAGGAACCCACTAACCAAGACAACCATACCACATTCTGTGCAAGACTAAAATCATCAAACACGAATTTACCCATGCAATCAAGAATTTAACTTTGCATTTTACATTATAATATCCATATTGTGTTGTCTTTCCATCTGCTGTAACCTTGGACAATCTCCCTACCTTATCATAGGTCTTAAGTATAACATTTCCCTTGGGATCTGTGGTACGTTCGGAATATTCTCCTGCGGTTGCTGCAAGGTCGTACTCATAAACGCTCTTACCGATTGTAGGGACATCCTTAGAGATGTTACGGTTCAAGGCATCATAGGTTCGTATGGTAGTCCCTGTTTCGTCAGCCATGGTAACCATCATAGGTATAGCTTTGAACCTGTCCTCCGGCATACTCCTTTAACAGTCTGCCGAATACATCGTAGGTATAGGAAGTTAATATTCCATTACGATCAGTCTTCTCCTTCAACTTACCGTTGTCATGATATGTATAATTCTCTGATGCTCCTGATGGGTCAATCTTAGAAGATATCAGATTAGCACCATTATAATGATAAGTAGTGGTATTCCCATTGCCATCTGTCTGAGTAAGCAGATTCCCAGCAGAATCATAGGTGTATGCTGTACTATTTCCCAAGGCATCTGTTACCTTGGTCAGGCGGTTCTCTGCATCATACTGGTACGAGATAGTATTTCCTTTCCCATCCTTCTTCGTGATAATATTGCCGCGCAGATCATAAACCATCGAGGAAGTATTCCCCATGGCGTCTTTGGTTCCTGTTTGTCGGAGGTTCTTATCATACAGATATACTGTCTTATTCCGTAAGGCATCATAAGCAGCGATCTGAGCATTGGCATCATTATATTCCAGCTGCTTAATGATTATGTTATAGGCATCTCTGGTTTCTACCAGCCTATTGATACCATCATACACATTTTTCGTAATATTGCCAAGATAATCTTTCTGCTGGGTAAGGTTACCATTCGCATCATAGGTATTGGTCGTCACCTGTTTGATCGCATTCGTAATTGTTACGTTTCTGTTCAAGGCATCATAAGTATAGGAAGTTGTGTTAAGATTCCCATCGGTTTTCGTCAGAACATTTCCGTTTAGGTCATAGGTGGTAAAGTTGGTTATCTTTGAATCACCTGTATCATTCTTTACTGTCTGACTTAGATTCCTGCCAAGGCTATCATAGGTATAGGTGTTGATTGCCCCCATGCTATCCTTGGAGTAAATAAGGTTACCAAGCTTATCATACTGATAGATTGTCTGTAAGCTGCCTATTGTAGCATCACCCTGGGTGGTGGTTTTTGATAATCTATCAAGGTTATTCCATAGTTTCTTTGAGTCCATTGTAACCATTCTTTACTGTAAATGCACTATTATTTGCCGCAGTTTCTTCATCAGTCTAAGTCTCAATCATACTGGTGCGCATAACAACAGGAGGTTCAGCATAAGCTGAACCTCCTGCTTTTATATCTCATATTTTATTGATATCAATTTAGTATAATCTATGATTACTGCTTCTCTCCAAGTGTTACATTCAGAGTCTTCTCTACATATGCCCCGCCTTCAATTACATGGACTGTCAGCTTCACATCCTGGCCAGCCTTCTTATACTGGAGCGCATTCTTCAGATCCTCAATGGTCTCTATCTTAACTCCATCCAGACCTGTAATGATATCTCCCTGCATCAGACCTGCCGTCGCAGCCGGTGAACCTTCTACAACATCATTGACATAGATACCGATCGGCATATTGAACCGCTGAGAGTATGCCTCTGTCACTTCCTGAGCTGTGGAGATATCGATACCAAGGAAGCCCTGTTCATTGGCTGCTACTACCTCACGATTCATCAGCTCATTGATTAGCGGTACTGCATCGGAAATCGGGATTGCATAACCCATGCCTTCTACTTCCTGAGAAGCGAATTTCACAGAGTTGATACCGATCACTTCACCCTTGATATTGAGTAATGCACCGCCGCTGTTACCAGGGTTGATGGCGGCGTCTGTCTGAAGAAGGGTCATCTTCTGGTTCTCGATGGTGACCTCACGGTTGACAGCACTTACATAGCCTACTGTCACAGACTGTCCATAACCGAGTGCATTGCCGATGGCTACGACCATCTCACCGGGAACCACAGTAGATGAGTCACCTAAGGTAGCAACCTTGATTGCTGCTGCGGTTTCCTGATCCAACTGGTTCATATCTACAGAAAGAACTGCAAGGTCAGCATTTGCATCAGATCCCTTGACTGTTGCAGTCGCTTTTTTCTCGTTGGAGAATACGATTTCTATTGAACTGGCTCCGTTTACCACATGATTATTAGTGACAATCAGAAGCGTGGAATTATTCTGTGCGATGATGATACCGGAACCGCTGCTCTCACCCTGCTGCTCATACTGTCTTCCGAAGAAGTCAGTGGACGTCTGTGTGATTGAGGAATTGATTGCGACGATGGAGGGCATTACCTTTGTCACTACATCGGACACATCCGTCACGACACCCTGTGCAGCCGCATCAGAGGTGGGGATGGTACCGTTGTTGTCCACGCTCTGCGGCACCTCGGTAACCTCTATCTTATTACCGTTGTCGGTAAGACTCTGTTTTGAGTCTGCCGGCCATGCAAGCATATAATATGCCTGGAAGGCACCGCCTGCAATGATACCGAATACTAAAGCTGCGGCTGTCAGTTTAGCAACTTTCGCAAATCCTTTTCTGCTCTTTTTTCTCTTTTCCTTCTTCTCTTCCGGTGTAGGATAGATATTCTGCCCATAATAGGAGCCTCCGTAATTGCCTGCACCGTTAAAGCTCTGATTGTTATTATAACCGGTCTGATTATAATTCATCTGACCGTAACCTGACTGGTTATAACCGGTTTGGCCATATCCTGTCTGACTGTAATTACTCTGTCCATAGCCGCTCTGTGAGTTGCTTGGATGATTATCCTGAATAATCCCATCGCCTGTATAGGAATAAGTCGTTTCTGTATTCCCGTGTTCTGAGAAATTATGGCTTACCTGCTCAAGGTTGTCTGAATTTTGAACATTGCTGTTCTCGCCTGTTTCATTCTTCTCGAATTCGTTATTCATAAGGTACACTCCTTTCAAAATGCTGTCCTATTAAGATCGGGAGCCAGGTCGGCTAACCCGTGATTTCCTTTTGATAAGGATAGTGTAACAGTAAATTATGTTTACTTTGTGATTAGATTTTGAAAATTATATGAATTCACTTATGCATGAACGGGAATATAACTGCCCAGTATCTTCATCTCCAGTGCTTCCTCCCTGATGCAATGCAGCGCATTCTTCACTGCGGGATTCTCTAGGCCTCCCTCGATATCTACGTAAAATCGATAGGCAAATGCTTTACCTGTGATCGGTCTTGATTCTATCTTGGTCATATTGATATTATTGTAGATAAAATGGGAAAGTGTATGATACAGGGAACCGCTCTGATGGGGCAGGGCAAAGCAGATGCTGGTGCGCTCCGCAGTCTGACTGTATATCCTCTGATTGGAAATGACAATAAAGCGTGTTGTATTGTGATCCTCATTGTGAATCGCTTCCTGAAGCAACGACAGTCCCAGATATTCTCCTGCCCTTCTGCTGGCAATCGCAGCCTGAGTGATATCCTGCTCCTCCAATACTTTTCTCGCGCTGCCGGCGGTGCTGCCGCCAACAATCTGCTTCATCTGTGGATGCATACTTAAGAATTGTGAACACTGCAACAGCCCCTGCTTATGGGAGTAAACCTGCCTGATATCGGAAAGCTTCGCTCCGGGCAATCCCCACAGGTTATGCTCGATCTTAACCATATGTTCTCCGATGATATAGACATTATATTCAGACAGCAGGTCAAAGATATCGGAAAGTGTTCCCGTCGAGGAGTTTTCAATCGGGAGGACACCATACTCCGCCTTTCCTCCCTGAACAGCCTGCATCACTTCCTCAAAGGTCTCCATCGGCAGGCCGGATACCTCGGTCTGAAAGTATTCCAACATTGCCTGCTCTGTATAGGAACCCCTTTCTCCGTAAAATGCAATCTGTGTCTCCTTATTTCTCGGGAAATGCTCCACCTCTGTAAAGCCCAGGCTTTCCTGGTCCTCAAGCAGCATATATTGAAGTCTGCGGCTCATGGACATGATCTGCTTGAATAGATCAGCGATCGCTTTCTTATTGAACTCACTTCCGGCCATTGCTCTTAATGTCGTCAGCTTCTCCTCTTCCCTGGCGGCATCATAAATCGGCTTTCCAACACTTTTTTTATAATTAGCAATGTCCATGGCCAGCTCCATTCTCTTCTCAAACAGCTCCACCATCTGCCGGTCAATCTCATCAATTTTTATTCTGCTTTCTGCTAAATCTATCATTCCCGTTCCTCCATATGTAACATATATTTCATGAGCAAGGTTAACCGATTACTACTTCCCTGCTTTTGTCGAACCTTTTGGTACATTATACTATTATCATCCTTAAGATGCAACAAATAACTTTAACACTTTAAAGCGTTTAATTAATCGCTATCTTAAGAGTGTCATAAACCATTTGCATTATTGCAAACCTTCCTATGAAGTAATATAATATTACCGTTCAGTAATTATGAACTGCATATTACCAGGTTAATCTTTCGTTAACAGCTGCGTATCAACTCATCTTTGGAGGTTACCATGACAAAAACAGTGTTAAAAGTACTAATATTCCTTTCCAGTATCACGATTATAGCTATATTGGCAGTCCTGGTATATTCCTCGGGCCGCACTTACTATAATGAAGAAGATGAGATTGGCAATACCCCGGGAAATATCTATAACGGAGGGCTTTTCTGCGAAAAGGACGGAAAAATCTTTTTCAGTAATGATGCTGCGGATGGGAAGCTCTATGTGATGAACCTGGATTGTTCGAATATCAAGAAGATTTATGATGATAAAGCCGTATTTATCAATGCGGATGGCAATTACATCTATTATGTCCGTGCCAATAATACCCGTGAGAATTCCCGTGGAAGTATCATGATGTTTTATAACACCGGTGTTTTCCGTCTGAATTATAATGGCAGTAATCTGCTTGCTTATACAGGGAATCCCGGAGCTTATCTGATGCTGCACGGCAATCATCTGTATTTTCAAAGATATGATGCACATATCGGGTTATATCTTTACCGATATAAGATAGACGGTAAGGAGGAACGCCTACTGCTGAAGGATGCGGTGATACCGTTCACGGTTCAGAATAACTCTCTCCTGTATACCGGCTATAGCGGTGATCATAATATCAATGCCATGGACCTAAAGAGCTTTACGACACACACCAGTATCGCAGGAAATATTGCATATCCAATTATTACAGAGGATGCCATCTACTATATCAATATAGACGAAAATTACCATATTTACCGTATGAACCTGGACGGTTCAGATCCCGTACCCGTCATCAAGAAGAGCTGCAGTACCTATAATATCACGAAGGACGGCAGATACCTGTTCTATCAGGTGGATGATGCGAAGCATAACGGCATCAACCGTTATGATTTGAAGACCGAGAAAAATGATTTCCTGATGGATGGTGATTTCAAACAGATTCATGTAACCACGAACTATGTGTTCTTCAAGGATTTTGATAATACGAATACCTACATTATCGGAACCGGAGCCGGTAAGAAAGTCAGTACCTTTAATCCGCCGGATCTGGATGCTCCTGAACCGAAGAAATAATCTCCTTCAGCTCTCCGAGGAAGGAAAGTGAGCCAAAGGCCAGGATGATATCCTCTTCCCCTGCGGCTTCATAAGCACAAGCTACCGCCTGCCTGACAGTCTTGGCATCAAGCACTGCCGGGCAGTATTTTTGTGCTTCTTTTGCCAGTACATCAGAAGTTAACGCCCTTAAGTTATCCGGTGTCAGGGTAATGATCAGATCCGCAAGCGGTGCAGTCAGCTCTACCACCCTGCAGTAATCCTTATCCGCAAAGATACCCATGATATAGATGATTCTGCGTCCCTGAAAATACAGTCTGACTGCATCAGCCAGCCGCAGGGCTGCCTCTTCATTATGTGCCCCATCGATGATGAAATACGGCTTTTGCCCGATCACCTCAAGCCTTCCGCTCCATTTTGCACTGGATAGACCGGCCTTCACTGCTTCCTCTGAGATGAGAAAGCCCTCCGAACCCAGTGCCTTCACTGCCTCGATGGCGAGTACCGCATTCATGATCTGATGTGCACCTAACAGCTGAATACGGTATTCCTCTCCCTGATATCGAAACTCCGTACCCTCAGGGGTAAAGGATAATAAGACCGAATTTGTGTGATCTGCGAGTGTGAAAGGTGCCTTCTTCTCCAGACTGACCCTAAGCAGTACCTCAAGTACCTCAGACTTCTGGCTACAGGTCACAACCGGACAGCCTTTCTTAATAATTCCTGCTTTCTCCTCCGCAATCAAAGCTAACGTATCCCCAAGGAATTGCATATGGTCCATGCTGATGGAAGTGATGACTGCGCAGACAGGCTTTGTGAAAATGTTCGTTGCATCCATTCTTCCACCGAGTCCCACCTCAATCACGGCAAAATCCACACCAATCTCTCGAAAATACAGTATCGCCATCGCTGTCTCTATCTCAAAGGAGGTCGGATGGGCAACCCCTTCTGAAACCATTGTTTCACATGCCATTTTTATCTTTTCAATGGCATCAATGATTCCCTGTCTGCTGATGTATTCTGTTTGATAGGGGCACTCTGTTTCTTCTGTAATAGATGCGCTCCTATTCTGCGCTTGTGAAACGTCGTCCTTAGTATAGGGATTGAAGATCTGAATCCTCTCCCGATAGGAAAATACGACCGGGGAGATATATCTTCCAACCCGGTAACCCGCTGCTGCCAGGATCGATGCAATAAAGGTATTTGTGGAGCCCTTACCGTTCGTTCCGGCGATATGGATCACCTTCAGCTCCTCCTGCGGATTCCCCAGACGCGACATAAGCTCGGTCACTGTCTCCAGTCCGAGCTTACTTCCATATTGATTTGCTTCCTCTATAAAGCTTCTAGCCTCTTCATATGTCATATGCATACCGCCTTATTTCTCATTCACTACCTGGAAGATGAAGAATTTCAGATAATAGGATTCATCCGCTGCCCAGAGGATGGGATGGTCCGGGGCCTGGGTACGGTATTCTACCTGACGAATTCTCTTCCTTACATTTCTGGCCGCCTGTCCGATGGTTTCCGCAAATAAATCCGGTGTCATAAAATGAGAACAGGAACAGGTTGCAAGATACCCTCCGTCCTTAATCAATTTCATTGCTCTTAAGTTAATCTCACGATATCCCTTAATCGCATTTTTTACTGAATTCTTGGATTTTGTAAAGGCGGGCGGATCCAGTATGATGACGTCAAACAGCTCTCCCTGCTTTTCGTACTCCGGCAGCAGATCGAATACATCCGCTGTGATAAACTTCACCCGGTCTGATAATCCATTCAGAGCTGCATTCTCAGTTGCCTGTGCAACTCCGAGCTCTGAGGCATCGACTCCGATGACCTCGCGTGCTCCCCCCATGCCTGCATTTAACGCAAAGGAACCGGTATGGGTAAAGCAATCCAAAACCCTTGCCCCTTTGCACAAGCCCGCAATCGCGGCACGGTTATATTTCTGGTCAAGGAAGAAGCCTGTCTTTTGCCCTTCCGCCACATCTACAATATACTTAACATTATTTTCGATAATCTGTACCTTGGTATCGAAGGGTTCGCCGATAAAGCCCTTTACCCGTTCCATTCCCTCATTCAGTCGTACCTTGGCATCGCTTCGTTCGTAGACACCACGGATTGTAATGCCATCCTGTGCTAAAAGCTCCTTGAGAATATCCAGAATCGTAAGTTTCAGCCTGTCAATCCCGAGTGCCAGTGACTGTACCACAAGTACATCTGAGAATTTATCGATTACGATACCCGGGAGGAAATCAGCCTCACCGAAGATAATCCGGCAACTGTCCGTGTCGACAGTAGTCTTACGATATTCCCAGGCAGTCTTAACCCGCATCGTAAGGAAATCATGGTCAATCTCCTGTCCCTTTACCCTTGACATAATTCTGACTCTGATCTTGGAATTGGAGTTAATAAATCCACAGCCAAGATAATAATCGTCAAAGTCATGCACATATACCAGATCTCCATCCACATAATCCCCGGTAATCCGGTCAATCTCATTATCATAAATCCAGAGACCGCCGCTCTTTAGGGTCCTGCCTTCTCCCTTTCTTAAGCGTACGATTGCTTTGGCTTTCATTCCATTCATATCTATATCTGTGCCTTTCTTGTTCCTTTGTCTTATTTTTCACGATTTCTGTTAAATATATAAAGCTTACTGAATAAATAATTTAAAATGATTACGATGACCGCCAGACACGCCTTAACGAGCAGACGGTAGAAGCCAAGTCGATTAACAAAAATATACATACCGAACTGCTCGACTCCCAGAGTCACAAGCCTGGCCCCAAAGAACTTGGTAAGCTTTGAAGCTTCGTCCTTAATCCCTGAGCTTTTTGACATGAATACATTTCTCTTATTCACGATATAAGCGAATGTCACCGCGATCACCCAGGCCCAGGCATTTGCCCAGAGATTGGATAATCCCAGCCGATATAGTCCCTCATAGCTGGAGAAGTTTACGAGGGTCGTCAGAGCGCCTGCTATGATATAGGTTATGGTCTCTCTGTTCACTGATATCTGCCACAGCTTACGGATTCTTGCTTTTATTAAATGATTGTCCATGTTGTCCTCCAATGTAAGCACTTCAAATGATTATAACATGCCTGTCCCCAGAAATCCAGCAAAAAGAGTTCCGCCTTGATCCGGGTATTACACATCATCATCCTTTACGAAATAATTCAGCTTTCTTTCCATAGCCGGAATATCCTGGGAATAGAATAAAGCCTGTTCCTTTGTGATTTTACCGAAGAGATAAAGCTCATAAATTGCTTCATCCATAGTCTTCATACCCTGACGTTTATTGGTCTGAAGATAGGTTGTGATCTGAGCCAGCTTGCCTTCCCGAAGAAAATTTCTAATAGAAGGATTGGATAAGATCACCTCAAAGGCTGCCACTCTGCCTGTCTGATTTGCTGTCGGTATCAGCTGCTGCGAGATTACTCCCTCCATTACCGAGGAAAGCTGGACTCTTACCTGCTGATGCCTGTGTGGAGGAAACACATCAATAATTCTCTCTAAGGTATTGATTGCTCCTACCGTATTCAGGGAGGTCAGCACGAGATGTCCGGTCTCAGCTGCACTGATGGCTATCTCCATCGTCTCATAATCCTTCATCTCCCCGATCAGGATGACATCCGGGTCCTCTCTGAGCACTTCCCTGAGTGCATTGGAGAAGGAACGGGAATCCGTACCGACTTCCCTTTGATTTACGATTGACATATTATGCTTATGAAGATATTCAATCGGATCCTCCAAGGTGATGATATGACGATTTTGATTGTTATTGATCATATCTATGATTGTCGCAAGTGTTGTAGATTTACCACTGCCGGTAGGACCGGTAACAAGAATTAATCCTCTCTTCTTTTTGGACAGCTCCATGATGGATGCCGGCATTCCAAGCTCTTCGGCTGTTGGTATTGACGTATAGATGATTCTGATAACCAGAGCATAGGAACCACGCTGTTTAAACATATTGACTCGAAATCTTCCCACATTCTTAATGGAATAGGAGAAGTCCACCTCTCCGTTATCCTGCAAGGTCTCCATCAACCGGTCAGGCACCATGGGCATAGCAATCTCCATCAGATCAGAGGGTCTGAGTACATCATACCCCATATCCACCAATTCTCCGTTTACCCTGCATCGCGGGGAAATTCCCACCGTAAGATGTAAATCGGATGCTCCTCTACTCTGGGCATCCTGCAATAATTCATCTATTGTAGCTTTCATTCTTTTATCCTCCCAATCGTACGCTTTCTATATTTGAGTCCTACCATGAATAGTATGGACACGAAATGATGTTGTCATTAGTCTAATTATAAATAGGTATCCAAAAAATAACAATAAATTTTTTAACAAATTTCAACATTAATTTTTGTATAAAAAATTGAAGTAATATCGAATTTAATTATTTTATTAAATTTAATTATTTGAATTGTCTTTTCGTCGTACTTCGTGTAAAATTATGAGTTGCAGTGTAAAAATAACCGGTCTGTGTGAAAGTCAGTCAACCTTCACACCGATCGAATCAATATAAGGAATGAGGTATTTATGAGTATCTTAAATGTAACGAATCTCAGTCATGGCTTTGGAGACCGCGCAATTTTCAACAATGTCTCCTTTCGTCTGCTGAAGGGTGAGCATATCGGATTGATCGGTGCCAACGGCGAAGGAAAATCCACCTTTATGAATATTGTGACAGGCAAGCTGATGCCTGACGAAGGTAAGGTAGAGTGGTCCAAGCATGTCCATGTCGGATATCTGGATCAGCATGCAGTATTGGAACGGGGGATGACACTGCGCAGTGTCCTCCAATCAGCCTTCTCCTATCTCTTTGAGCTGGAGGAAAGGATGAACCTGATCTGTGATACCATGGGAGAAGCAGAGGGTGATGCCTTAGAAGAAATGATTGAGGAGCTTGGCACAATTCAGGAGCTCCTGTCGATGCACGATTTCTACATTATTGACAGCAAAGTAGAGGAAATCGCCCATGCACTGGGCTTAGATGATATCGGTCTGGATACGGATGTAGCAGATTTAAGCGGTGGACAGAGAACCAAGCTTTTACTGGGTAAGCTGCTCTTGGAAAAGCCTGATATTCTGCTACTCGACGAGCCGACCAACTATCTCGATGTTCAGCATATTGAATGGTTGAAGCGTTACCTGACAGAATACGAGAATGCCTTCATTCTGATTTCTCATGATATTCCTTTCTTAAACAGCGTAATCAATATCATATATCACATGGAGAATCAGGAATTGAACCGTTATGTGGGTGATTACGATAAGTTCCTGGAGGTTTATGAAATGAAAAAAAGGCAGCTGGAGGCTGCCTATAACCGCCAGCAGAAGGAAATCGAGGAGCTGGAGGATTTCGTTGCAAGAAATAAAGCGAGGGTATCCACTCGCAATATGGCTATGTCCCGACAGAAGAAGCTGGATAAGATGGAGGTCATCGAGTTGGCCAAGGAGAAGCCGAAGCCCGAGTTTAACTTCAAAGAGGCTCGTGCTGCTGGCCGTTACATCTTCCAGACTGAGGAGCTGGTCATCGGTTATGAAGAACCTCTGTCCTCTCCTCTGAACCTGTCCATGGAGCGTGGAGAAAAGATTGTGTTAGTAGGAGCTAACGGTATCGGAAAGACCACTCTGCTTAAGAGTATCCTTGGTTTGATTCCGTCCCTTAGTGGTAAGGTCACTCTCGGTGATTATCTGAATATCGGCTACTTCGAACAGGAGATGGCACCCGGTAATACGACCACCTGTATGGATGAGCTCTGGAAGGAATTCCCCGGCTATACACAGTACGAGGTACGATCCGCGCTTGCTAAGTGCGGTCTTACCACCAAGCATATCGAAAGTCAGATCAGAGTATTAAGCGGTGGTGAGCAGGCTAAGGTACGCCTCTGCAAGCTGATTAATCGTGAGACCAATATTCTGCTGCTCGACGAGCCCACCAATCATCTGGATGTGGATGCGAAGGATGAGCTGAAACGTGCCTTAAAGGCATATAAGGGCAGCATCCTTCTCATTTGCCATGAGCCTGAGTTCTATGAAGATGTGGCTACTCAGGTATGGGATTGCTCCAAATGGACCACTAAGCGGTAACTTATCTTCCGAAAGTCCCCTGTCTGATTTCCTTAAAGGCCCGGTCAATTTCGTCACTGGTATTCATGACGATTGGTCCGCCCCAGGCGATAGGCTCATGAAGGGGCTTTGCAGCAAATACGAGCATACGAAGCGGGTGCTTTCCGGCAGTAACGATCAGTTCTTCTCCTTTCTTGAAAAGAACAGCTCGTCTGGCAGGAAGCATCTGCTTTTCTATTCCCCCGAAATACCCTTCACCGGAGACTATATATACGAATACAGTATCTTCAGGATTGGTACTCCATTCCCAGGTGAAGGCTTCGGTCAGCTCCACATCCAGGAAGGTTGCTTTCACATAGTCCCCACCGGTTGCCCCCGCATGGTCCTTGTAGTTGCCGGCAATGATTCCGATCCGACATCCCTCTTCTTCCACTCTTGGTATCATATCGGCCTTCAGATCCCGGTACTGCGGGGAAGTCATCTTATGCTTCTTCGGAAGGTTGAGCCAAACCTGTACACCCAGCATATGATCTGAGGGCTTCGGCATCTCCTGATGCATGATTGCTTTACCTGCTGTCATCCACTGGCAGCAACCGTCACGGATGACTCCCTGATTACCCATACTGTCCCTGTGTTCAATCTCACCGTGAATCAGATAGGTGATTGTCTCAATGCCTCGATGGGGATGCCATGGAAAGCCTTTGATATAGTCCTCAGGATTTTCAGAGTCAAAGGCATCCAGCATAAGAAAAGGATCAAAGTCCCATACATTTGCATAGCCAAGAACTCTCACCAGCTTCACTCCCGCACCATCCGTCTGGTTGGAACCGGTTACTACCTTACTAATCTCACGTACGCTCATCTCTACCTCTCCTTTCAAATCTGCTATTCTCTGTGCAAGTTTAAACATCACTGTTGTAAGCCCTTGTATTTCGAAAGTTTTTGTATCTGAAAGTTATGACGGTGAAATCCTTGTATGATATAGCTTATGTCTTTTGGAATTATCTATACTTTGCTTAGTCGGTCTGCGTATTCTATCATCTGCTTTTACTCTGTTGCATCATTCTTCATAAGTCCTTATTCTGTTGTATCCACAGCATCCTCCTCAACCGGATATTTTACATAATCCTTTGAGAAGTGGTATACTCCCTCTTTGTCGCTGTAGAAAAACAGATAATCCGTATTTGACGGATACAGCGCTGCATTAATGGCAGACCTTCCGGGATTGCAGATAGGTCCTGCCGGCAATGTCGGACATTTATAAGTATTGTAGAAACTGTTGTAACGGTTTTTATCTCCTGTAATATAAGGCTTGATATACCATTCAACATAATTAATTGTACAATCAAGTTGAAGTTTCATTTTGATATTCAACCTGTTATGGATGACAGAGGAAATATCCGGCATCATAGCTTTATTACCGGCTTCCTTCTCGATCATGGAGGCGATGGTCAGTATCTCATTGATGCTGTAACCCAGTTCTGCTGCTCTTTGCTTGTCAGCCTCGGTAATCTTGACCTTACTGTTGCGCAGGAACTTACCGATCGCATCCTCGGGCTTGCTTAGCAGCTTGAATTCATAGGTATCCGGGTAGAGGTAACCCTCCAGCTTAAAGCAGCGGTTCGGATTTTCCGGAAGCTCCTTGATCAGCGGATAATTCACAGTATAATCATAAATCTCCATGGCTTTATAAAGTCCTGCTGTCGAAGTACAGACACCCTTCTTCACCAGCAGATCAAAAATCTGTGCCACAGAGTATCCTTCCGGTATAATTATCTTCACTGTGGATGGTATTCCGTATACCTTGGGTGCCAAGGGAAGTTCCGTAATTGCCTGCGTAGTATTGTACACAAATAACCCGCCGTAGGTATAGGTATCATAGCCCTTCTCCTGCATCTGAGAGGGCTCATAATATCCGAAGCCTGCGGTAGTCCCCATAATATATTTAAGAGAGTCGGCAGGCACCATGAAAGCTTCGCTTCTTTCGGATACATATACGGCCTCAGAGATTTTCTTCTTTGAAGCTTTAGCCCGTGCTGAGGAGTAATAATTCAGATAATTCTTTCCGAGTGTATATACGATTTTCTTACCGTTTAGCGTGTTCGTTACAGTCATCGTCTTCTTCGCTTTTAAGTACTGATAACTGACACCGTTCATCAACTGGGCCAATTCAACAACCGGAACCATGACATGCCCCTTTTTGGTAACCTCGATTGCTGCGTTGTCTTCAGACTGGTCATTCAAATCATAAAAGGTATAACCTGCGGTAACTCTGGATGTCATAATTCCATATTTGGGCTGTACTATAGTCTCAGGCTGCTCCGTCGCGGTATTATCTGCTGTCGGTATGTCCGGTGCAGCTGCCAATACTGCAGAGCTCGGGGCCAAAATCATACAGACTGTAATCATCAGGGAAATCATAGTGCGTAATAACTGTTTCATACCGTGAACAGTATCGTTATCCTTTTTATGTAATCTCATGCTTTCTACTCCTTATGTCTTATATTAGTAATTATTTCACAGTTAAATTTATACTATCTCATTTCCCCTGATAATGCAATACATCCGGCTTTCTTTAAGGAAATCTTAAAAAATGCCATCCTTTCTTCAAGCAATACCTTAACCAATATGTGATTAGCCAAATAGCATTCAATTATTTTCTATAGGTGACCATCATTTTTTCCCCTGCATATTTTCCGATCAGATAAAAAAGCTGTCCAAACGGCTTTTTATAGAAGGGTATCTTAACAGCACTGTCATATACCCCGTTTCTACGGCACTCCTCCGTCCAATAGATCCCGTCCTGTGTCTCATACTCCGTTCCCTTCCGGTAAGAAAGAGCCATACCTCTGAACAAATTATATGGTATCAGAAGCAGATAGGAAGGGCTGTGTAGCTGCCCCGACCTGACGTCCTTCACAAATTTTTCGGTGACCCTGGTTAGCTTTGATTTCGTTTTACTGCTGACCTGGTATGCATTCCAGCTTAAGGCTGCGACACTAAACTGATAGCATCGATTGAAGCCAATCGATTCCAGAAAGGATGCAATCCCTTTTGCGGCAGCCTTTCCGCCCACCCCTCCCGTGGTTGTAATAACCAGAGCCTTGCTTGTAAAAAAGTGCGGACGATGTGTCATAAAGCATAAATGGTCAAAAAGGTTCTTTAAAATCGAAGTTTCTCTTCTGAAATAGGTAGTGGAAGCAATGATAACCCCTTCTGCAGACTCTATTGCCTTGATTATTTTCATCATACTTACGCTATGCGGACACTTTTCATGTCCCAGACGAAAGCAATTACTGCAACCGGTGCAAAATGGCAGCTTCTCCTCAACTAAGTTTATTTCCTCGAAAACAGTGGCAGGCTTCTCCTTCTGAATAACTTCCTTCGCCACCTCAACCAACTTCCAGGTATTTCCCTTGCGGGGGCATCCATTAATAATTAAGTACATCCTTACCACCAAACCTTTCTATGATATAGTCTATCAAGTTATCTCGTTCTGATTTATCATTAAAATCAATACCCAGGCTTTCCTTTAAGATATCCTTTCGCAGAAAAGCTCCCTGCAGGACCGTGGTCAGGATAAAGGAATTGATCAAATGCTCCTTAGTCAGTTCTCCCTGCGCCAGGCAATTGCCGAAGCCATAAACGGATTTCATTGTATTATCCTTCGCCGCAGGCCTTTCTAAATCACTTAGTATTGAAACCTTTGAGATTTGCTTATTGTCCATCAGAAAATCCATTACCTGCTTTGCAGCACATTTTGTGATTACAACCGGATCATTACTTTCGTATCCTTCCGGACGAAACGAATGAATGACCTCGCTGATGATTGCCTGCACACATACTTCAATCAGAGCATCCTTTGATGAAAAATAGTGATTGACTAAGCCTACTCCGATTCCTGCCCGTTCAGCAATTTTTCTGATCGTAATATCCTTAATCTCTCCGTTCGCTTCCTGGATCAGGCCAATTGTCTGTCTGATTATATTTTCCTTTGTTCTTTCTGATTTCATATCTTTTCCCTTCACCTGCAAGTGCGCTAGATAACCTTAATTGCAGTTTGATACCAATTTAAAATTGAACATTGTTCAATTTCATAATAAAAAGAAAACCGCTTATTGTCAAGCGGCTTTTGCTTCATTATGTTCTTTTGATAAATTCTGCCTTACACCTCGGGCAGGTGATACAGATCTTCCCTTTTCCACGCGGAACCCGTATCGTCTGTTTACATTTTGAGCATTTATAGTACGCATGTGTCTTCGTACCTACTAAGGATAACTTAAGGTTAGTCAGTCTCTTCTTCACACTGTTTGCCATCCTGCAATATGCCATATTCTCCTTCGTTCTTCGCTGGATATCCTTGGACATCATACGATAGAATACATAGATCAGCGGAATATACAAAAGCAGTGTAAGCCAGCTTGCCTTAATGAATATGGTAAAGACAGACAGCAGTAGTGATACCACCACCAGAGCTCTGGAGAATTGATCAAATCCATATCTGCCATACATAAATTCTCGAAATTTATTCATTGCGGTCTCCAATCTGCCAAATACTACAGCACCATTACTTCCTTGTTGACTCCTATTATGATCAAAGTGTCAAAAGATGCTTCGCACTTTTCCAACTACAATAGATTGTCATTACAAGCTGGCTTGTAGTGCAATCTATTATAGTTGGAAAGCACCGTAGGTGCTTTTGAAACTTTAATCCTATCATACAATATAATTTTTCTTTTTCCAAATTAAAAATCTATTAAAATTAATATAAGCAATTCATGGATACAATGAGGGGCACTGTAATATCCGGTATCGCTTTCGTGCGAGTACTGGATTATGTAGGTGCCCCTCATCATCTTATCTATGTTTTGTTGATTGTCCGATGACCAGCTCAGCCTCAAAGGTTTTACTCTCCTGCTTGATCCTGCCGTCAATCAGTTCAAAAAGTATTCTTATCGTCTCTTCTGCCATCTCCTCTACTGGTTGGCGTATCGTCGTGATAGAGGGATGATAGTAAAAGGAAATATCCATACCGTCATATCCCGCAACAGAATAATCCTCGGGTACTCCTTTGCCCATCTCAAAAATCGCTTTGCAGGTTCCCACAGCCATGCTGTCAGAGACCGCATAGATAGCGGTACAATCAGTGCCTGCTTTGATTAATTCCTTAGTAACCTCATAACCGTATTGCATTGAAAATGCCTCAGTCCCTGAGTCCTTTCCATAGAAGACAAGCCCCTGGTCAAAGGAAATTCCGTTATCCTGAAGCGCCTTACGATAGCCGTCAAGACGAAGCTTTCCGATATTCATATCATCCGGGGGTGCAGCTATGACAGCAATCCGCTTATGACCAAGTTTACACAGGTAATCTGTCATCTTATAGCTTTCTTGAAAATCATCCACTGCCACAAAGGAATAGTACTCCTTATTAATCTGTTCACCGATACCACCGGTACTCAGGATAAATGGAACCTTCAGCTTATTCAGCTTATCCTCGGAATGGCAGAAATAGCCGCCCAAAAATACGATTCCCTTAAGTCTCTTTTCCTTTTCCAGCAACAAGGCGAGTTCTATCTCGTCCTGATGTTCTTCTACACGATGCAGCAGGAAAGAATACTTCCTTTTCTGAATCTCATTCTCAAACACCTTCAACATATTATTGAAGAAAGGATTGCTGATGCCCTTGATCAATACCGCAATGGTATTTGATTCTGAGCGTTTCAGATTACGGGCGCTGTTATTTGGAATATAATTATAATCCTTAATGGCCTGCATAATCTGATTCTTAGTCTCTTCATTGATGTCGGGGTGATTGTTGATGGCTCTGGATACTGTGCTTACAGCAACACCACAAATTCGAGCTATGTCTTTGATTGTTGTTTCCATTGCTATTCTTCCTCTGCAAATGAGTTACTTTTCATATCTTAATGCATTATATCAGTAATGGTATAAAAAAGCAATATTGCTTACCATCCCTTAGTGCTATCTTCTGTAGGATTACAATACATGTGTTACAAATCTAAATAAATAAAAACGGAAATGCTCTTTTGTGTTATATTTAAGTCACCACAACCAAAATACAAAAGAAAGAGAGCATTTCCGTATGGCAAGTATAAC
>JAEZKU010000014.1 GCA_023436065.1 Bacillota bacterium | reverse complement strand
ACACTCTGTCATGCGACAATGTATGCTTATGCGGTTTTAGCAGCCGTTTCCAACTGTTATCCCCCTGTATGAGGCAGGTTACCCACGCGTTACTCACCCGTCCGCCACTAAGTTTATATCAATCCATCCGAAAACTTCATAATATAAACTCCGTTCGACTTGCATGTGTTAGGCACGCCGCCAGCGTTCATCCTGAGCCAGGATCAAACTCTCATGTTTAAGTTTTTGATCCAGTCATGATAAATCTGGCCAAATATCTATAAAGATATTTGTGAAGTGTTTGCAAGCAAACACTTTGTTATCATCTACTGTTTTTGTGGTGTATCCATATGATTTGTCATAAATGACTTTCATACCGATACGGTTCGTGATGTTTTAACATCAATGAAAATCTATTTTTGAGACTCATGTGTTGTCTCATATTTTTAGAATTTTCAGGGTTGTTTCACTGTTCAATTATCAAGGTTCATGTTGTTGTGATGCCGATGTTTACTGTGTTTCTCAACACCAGCTTGACTATCTTATCATGCATCCAACTCTTTGTCAACTACTTTTCTAAATTAATTTTTTTCCAGTTTTTCGGATGATTTATAACTCATAAAAGTAGAACGGAGAAACAGGGATTTGAACCCTGGCGCCGCTATTAACGACCTACTCCCTTTCCAGGGGAGCCCCTTCAGCCACTTGGGTAATTCTCCATTTGGATGATCCATTTTTCTTTCATGTTAAATTACTATCTATATTGTCTAACAATTTTAGAACCACTATATTTAGTTGACTTAACCTGAGACGGAGAGAGTGGGATTCGAACCCACGGTTCCTTGCAGAATCACTGGTTTTCAAGACCAGCCCCTTAAGCCGCTCGGGCATCTCTCCAAACGTCGCTTAGCTAGTATATCACCTCAAATATGTTGTGTCAAGAGGTTTTCGATTATTCATGAAAAGAATTGTTTCTCTTTTTGATTCTATTCGTACATCTTGTAGATTACAAGACCTCAAACTGTCCCATGATCTGTTCTGCAATGATCAAATCCTCGGGTGTGGTCAGCTTTAAGTTATGATAATCCCCCTTCAGCACTCTTACAGGCTTACCGAGATAAGTCTCATAAACCATGGCATCGTCAGTGACGGTCTTGCCTCTCGTCTCCTTCTCCTGATAGAACAGTTCATATGCCCTGTGTATAGCTCCATACTCAAAAGCCTGGGGAGTCTGTGCCGTCCAGAGTGTCGCCCGATCCGGCGTCGATGTGATGATACCCTCCCCGTCAACCACCTTAATTGTCTCTTTGACGGGAGTAGCGAAGATACAGGCCTTACATTCCCTCACCTGCCGGATGATCTCTTCGATACTGTTCACATCTATGAACGGTCTTGCCCCATCATGAATAAGGACATAATCTGAAGAACCGCAATTCATCAAAGCCCGATAAACAGAATCATACCGCTCCTTCCCACCTTCAATGATCCCGGATACCTTTTTAAGACCATATGCCTTTACAATATGTTCGCGGCAATATTCCACCTGTCCCTCTCCGGCTACCAGGAGAACCTCGTCCACGCTGCTCATCTCAAAGGCCTTGAGACTATAATACACCACCGGTTTATCCCTTAGGATTAGAAACTGTTTGGCCACCGTGGAATGCATCCGCTTTCCCTGTCCGGCAGCCAATACGATTGCTGTAACCTTATTATTCATAACGTTATCTTTCCCCAATCTTTAAATTCGGCACGGCATTCAGGTCGAGCCCTGCCCTCGCTCCATTCCTGTATTCATAATAGGCAGCGGCTCCGATCATTGCTGCATTGTCCGTACATAATATTTTTGAAGGATGGCAAAAGGATAATCCCTGCTCATTGCATGCCTTCTCCATTGCCTCAAGCAGAGAGGAATTGGCCGCCACACCTCCGGCAATAGCCACTTGCTTCATATGATAATCCTTTGCAGCCATGATAGTTCTGCTTACCAGAACATCAATCACTGCTTCCTGGAAGGAGGCTGCGATGTCAGCAGTATTAATCTCTTCCTTTTTCATCTCACAGGAGTTGATATAATTCAATACAGCCGACTTTAGTCCGCTGAAACTGAAATCATATGGTGCACCTTCAATCTGAGCCCTCGGGAAAGCAATCGCATGTTTATCACCTTCCTTGGATAATTTATCTATCTTTGGTCCACCCGGGTAGCCTAAGCCGATGGCCCTTGCCACCTTATCAAAGGCTTCCCCTGCAGCATCATCCCTGGTCCTTCCTATGATCTCATACTTTCCATAATCCTTAACCAATACCAGATGGGTATGTCCTCCGGATACAATCAGACACAAGAACGGTGGTTCCAGCTCCTTATTATCGATGTAATTTGCAGAAACATGTCCTTCAATGTGATGCACTCCGATCAATGGCTTATTAGCTGCAAAGCTGATTGCCTTGGCCTCAGCCACACCAACTAAAAGAGCGCCGACAAGTCCCGGACCATAGGTCACACCGATTGCATCAATCTCCTCCAGTGTTACCTCTGCCTCAGCCAGCGCTTCTTCAATCACCTGATTGATCTTCTCAATATGCTTCCTGGAAGCTATCTCCGGAACCACTCCTCCATATACTTTATGCAATTCTATCTGGGAAAAAATAATATTGGAAAGTACCTCTCTTCCGTTTTTGACCACAGCAGCTGCAGTCTCATCGCAAGAGCTTTCTATTGCTAAGATTAAAACATCTTTTGTCATAATAAACTCCATTCTAACGAACATCTATAAATTTAAGCAGAATCTATTCCTCTTTCTCTACCTGCCAGCCAAGGATCTTCCACTTCTTATTGCTATCCTGTCGAAGCATTACCTTCCAGGTCTCTGTAAATTTACCACCCTCCTGGATTGTAAAGGAAATATAATTAATGGAATAGTTTACTCCTTCCATCACACTTTGCTGCTCATCCTCTTTTTTCACTATAAAGTTTGTAGCAATGCGCCTGTTGCTTTTCTTCCATTCGGCAAGATCCGTCTTCAAATTGGTCAGATAGGTCTCCTTCGGATTCGCGGCGAGGAAATCCTCATCATATAATTCTCTTATTTTTAAAGCCAGGGGTTCCATATCTTCGTCGGAAACATTATCATAGAGTGCATTGATCATATTGCCGAACAGCTTGACAACCTCCCTGGGCGTCTCAGGATAATAAAGCTCCAGGTCCTTGGCAATCAGCTTCTGTGCCTCCGTCATATCCTCCAAAGAGACCTCTTCTATCGGTTTTGTACGGTAATTCCAGTAAAAATAAAACCCTAATAATGCTATTGCAAGGATTGACATAACTGCAATGGTTATTGATGTCCTATTCTTTGCCTTCTTCATACCGTTTCCTCCTTTATGATCACTCATCCTTATCAAACTCTAAGGTTACACTCTTCCGATCTTTTCCGAGCTTCGCATTCGCAAATATCTGCCTTGCTTCTCCGATAAAATCCTCCGGTCTTGTCAGGGACGGGCTGTAGTGGGTAAGCCATAATTCATTCACCTTAGCTGTCACAGCAAGCCTTGCCGCTTCCTTGAAGGTCATATGCTTGTATTCCTTTGCCTTGGTATCCTTATCCTGCTCCCCGTACATACCTTCACAGATAAACAGATCAGAACCCGTTGCATTCTCTGAAATCGACTTGACCGGCCGTGTGTCCGTACAATAGGTTAATTTGATGCCCTTCCGCTCCGGACCGATTACCATGTCAGGGGTATAAGTAATATCTCCATCGGTAATCGTTGCACCCTTCTGCAGGCGGTTCCAATATTTCTGAGGGACATTATTCTCGAGAGCCCGCTCCGTATAAAATCTTCCACCCCGTCTGATGGTAATGCTGTAACCGTAGCAGATGATATTATGCTTTACCTGAAATGCCTTAATCTGATATCCATTGATCGAGATCTCTTCCTCAGGGGAGGATAACTCGATGAACTTAAGTTCAAAGGGTAGCTCCGGTGCTATAATACGAAGCGCATTTACTACCCGTTCCAGCCCTTTCGGACCGATTAAGGTCACCGGTTCGGTGCGGTCTGCATTTCCCATAGATAACAGCAATCCCGGCAACCCGCTGATATGATCCCCATGATAATGGGTGAAGCATATTGTATCAATAGAATGAAAGCTCCAGCCCTTCTCCCTGATGGATATCTGGGTTCCTTCACCACAATCAATCAGGAGGCTGCTGCCATTGTATCTTGTCATCAGCGCTGTCAGCCATCTGCCGGGCAGAGGCATCATACCGCCGGTTCCTAATAAACAAACATCTAACACTAATAATCAAGCCCTTCCAAAAACCATTCGGATCTTCCTGTTTCTATCCTGCATGATTTGTTATTTTATCAAAGTTTACACCTATCACGAAACGTATATACGTATATTTTATAGTTTTATCAATCTCTTGTCTACCCATTTATTACAGATGGTAACGAATAAAAACGTCCATAGCCTTCCTGATATATATATCGGGGTCTTTTCCAATAACATTAAGTACTTGGTAGAGAATATGAAAAAACTGCCGGAGTAATCTCCGGCAGCCAGGCTAATTCATGCTTTATGAATGATAACATTATTAAATTTCAAAATATCACGAACAGATGAGTATTCTTGTTATCCTAAGTTAAAGAACTTCCAGTTTGTTATGAACCTCTACCGGAATTGTGAAGCTTGCGATTAATTTATTATAACACTCTTCGCAAAGATTGAAATGATGTACCTCCATATCACGTCCGGAGAAGTAACCCCACTCCTTTGTTGCTTCGAATGCATCCTCTATCAGAATTCCATTCTCTTTCTTCAATGCTTTCCCGCAAGAATTACAGCAAATCGGAAATTCCCCACTCTTCTTAACGACATTAGTCCTTTTCACGACTTATCCCTCCTGATATGATCATGCATCGCTCTAATGAACATTATAAGACAAACCTTTTGATTTTTACAGTGGGAATTACTGCATCATATATAGCCACATAATGACAGCATCTTCTTTCGGCTTAGAGTAAAAATCCTTCCGTATCCCTGCCGGCTCAAAACCCAAAGACTGATATAAGGAAATGGCCGCTGTATTGGAAGCCCGGACCTCAAGAGTGAAGGAGGTGATACCCCTTGCGCCAGAGGTCTCTATTAGTGTCCGAAGCAGCTTTTCTCCGATGTGCTGTCTTCTGAATTCCTTCTTCACAGCCACATTATAGATGTCCCCTTCTCCTGCAATTCCCCAGCAACCGCAATAACCCACGACATGGCCGTCTATAACAGCAACCAGATAACCGTTCTTCTCATCCAGCAGCGAACTCCGAAAATCTTCCTCCCGCCAGGGATCCGAAAAGCTTTCCTGTTCTATTGCAATTACTTCAGATAAATCTTCTTCTGTCATTTGGCGTATTTCCATGAAAGCCTCCTAAATATCCGGTTCTTCCTATTTATCATGCAGCTGTCTCTCAGCTCGTTCCCTCTCAGCCTGGGACACTCGCAGATAGACTGGTTCATGTTGGTCAGCCGGTTCAATCTGACCTTTCTTGAACATCTCCAGCCCTAAGGCTCCGACTGCCCCTGCACGCTGACGGTTCATATGGACCGGTGCGAAGGAATAATCCACTTTTGTCTTCTCACAAATAAGCTCCTGATAGGCAGCTGCACCATCACCCAGAAAGATTACCTCTCTGCCCAGTTGATTTATCTCCTTCAGGATTTCCTCCACGGCAGCTGCAGTCTGCTCCTTTATCACCCGGAACTCCTTGTGTTTAAACTCATATAATCCCGTATATACCTGATTTCTTCTTGCATCCATCATTGGGCAGATGACACTCTCTGTTCCGTACAGATTATATGCCAGCCCGTCCAAAGTCGGAACTGCAACAATCGGCTTATTCATTGCCAGTCCCAACCCCTTTGCAGTTGCCGAACCGATCCGCAGGCCTGTAAAGGATCCCGGTCCTGCCGCAACGGCTATTGCGTCCACTTCCTTTAAATCCAGCTCCACCATACCAACTATCTCGTTCAGCATGGGAAGCAGAGTCTGCGAATGAGTCTTTTTATAATTTACAGTATATTCAGCCAAAACTGCATCTTCTGTCACGATTGCAACAGAAGCTACCAGTCCCGAGCTGTCAAGCGCCAATATTTTCATTCCATTCATACCTCGTCACGAATTGAGGCTTTCCTCCCTTCCATCCTCCACAGTGATTTCACGATAGTCAAAGCCCATATTCAAATCCTTTTTGATCATAATCCTTGTCTTATCTTTTGGTAAAAGCTCATCGATCAGCTCTGCCCATTCAATCAGGCAGACACCACTGCCATAAAAATAATCCTCGCAGCCGATCTCCTCCATCTCTTCGATATCACCAATCCGGTAGACATCAAAATGATAGAAGGGCAACCTTCCATCAGCATATTCCTGAATGATGGTAAAGGTCGGGCTATTCACCGCTTCCTCTATACCGAGTCCTTTGGCAAAGCCCTGGGTGAACACGGTCTTTCCGACCCCAAGATCGCCACTCAGACAATATATCTCACCTTTTCCTGCCTTCATACCCATCTGATATCCTATCTTATAGGTATCTTCTGCACTATAACTATCTATCTTCATATCATAAATACCTTTCATTCCGTTGTCCTTGCTATCTACACGGCATTATATCAGAAAAGACAAAAAAAAGATAGTATCCATTGACATAATCCAACCGTTTGATATCATGAAAGAAAGCAAACCGTACCGATATCCGCAATTCAAGTCAAGAAGCAGACTTTCCTTCGTTGTATACTTTTCTTACAGGTGGTGAGAAAAATGAGTAATGCAGAACAGATCAAGACCGTGCAGAAGTTACAGCTGTATATGGAGAACAATATCTATAAGAGTATTACCCTGAAGGAGCTGGCCGATGTCGCCGGATATTCCCCCTGGCATATGGCCAGGATATTCAAGGAGCTGACCGGGAAGACTCCCTTTGATTATCTCCGTGGCTTGCGCTTAACAAAAGCCGCACTTTATCTTCGGGATAATGATGCCAAGATCATCGATGTAGCATTGGATTTCGTCTTCGATTCCCACGAGGGTTTCACCAGGGCCTTCTCTAAAGAATTCGGAGTATCTCCGCATCAATACAGCAAGACAACCCCTCCGGTCCAGCTGTTTCTGCCTTACAAGGTTTGCGACCTGAACTTGTATTTCAAAAAGGAGGAAATGAAATTGGAAGATAAGAAAACTACAAAATCCGTATTTGTACAGGTAATCGAACGTCCTACCAGAAAAGCACTGTTAAAGAGAGGCCTTAAAGCTACAGAATATTTTGAATATTGCGAGGAGGTCGGCTGTGATATCTGGGCACTTCTTACAAGTGTCAAGGAAGCTCTCTATGAACCGGTCGGCATGTGGCTGCCAAAGTCTCTCATCAAGCCCGGTACTTCTCAATATGTACAGGGAGTTGAGCTGCCCTTGGATTATTCTAATCTGATACCGGAGGGATATGAACTGATCGAGCTTCCACCCTGCACTATGATGGTCTTCCAAGGGGAACCCTACGATGACGATAACTTCTCCGATGAGATCGAGGAGGTTTGGAAGCATATTGACGGCTTCAGTCCCCAGCTATATGGTTATGAATGGGATCCCGAGGCTGCTCCGCGCTTCCAACTGGAGCCGAGGGGCTATCGCGGTTATATTGAAGCCCGCCCGGTTAAAAAGATAACAAAATAAACACAGAGGGCTGTTGTATCAAATACAACAGCCCTTCAATCATCTATATTTATTATTCCAGGACTCTTCCCTTCAGCATCTTATAGGTCAAATATCCAAGGACCGACATTCCAATACCTTTCACAATATTAAAGGGCGTAATCCCAAGGATAACCAATCCGGCTGCATTCTTGATGGCGGACATATGAGCAGATGCTGCACCTACAACTACATCCATTCCCCCAAACAGCTTTGCATACAGAGGAAGTGTGATAAAGTAATTTACTAATGCACCGGCAGCAACAAAGGATATTGTTGCTACAATAAAAATCATGATAAGATAAGCTCCGTTCCAACGGTTTTTCGTATCACTGTGTACTGCTGTTCCTGAATTCCGTATATTTTTCAGCTTACGAAGCTTATACAAGGCTCCCACCGGAATCATGAAAGCACTGCTGATAATGAAGTTCGCCAGCTCTCCGATCATCCCTGTAGTAGATGCAGTAAGCGCTTTAATGAGGTTCTTGATCAGTTCAACCACTACACCTGCAAAGGGTCCGAATTGCAGCGCTGCGATGACCGCCGGAATATCACTGAATTCAACCTCCAAAAATCCCAGAAACTTAAAGGGAAGATGGATCAACATCAGGACATAGGCCAAACCGGATAAAAGACCGATGGTAACAAGTTCCCTTGTGGTAATTGCACTTCTTTGATTTACTGCTGTGTTCGTTCTCATATTATTCTCTCCTTTTGATTCAAAGGAAAAATTCCCGGTAATGCAGCACCTTCCATATTGTCAGCTTTGCAGACATTGATGGAAGCATGTAATAAAGCCCCGATTTTGTTAAAAATCGGGGCTTGAAATTCTTAATATCCTGCATCTCTTCTATCATCCAGACTTTACTGTCGGTTTTGGAATCTCACCAAATCAATCCTTACTGGTTAACTGCCAGCTTGGAGTCGCGGACTATACCGCCGGTCGGGAATTTCACCCTGCCCCGAAGAATTTACCTTTATTATTTTACAGCAACATCATACAACAGACAATTCGCTATGTCAATATAAGTATGCAAAATATTTTAAGTTTTCATTTCCTAACTTATTCAGAAGTAAGATCAATTAAGCTTCATTGACAATTGAATTCTTTTTTTCGCCACATCCACACCGATGACCTTTACCTCTACGATGTCTCCGACGCTTACCACATCCAGTGGATGCTTTACGAATTTCTTATCGGACATCTGGGAGATGTGTACGAGACCATCCTGATGAACGCCGATGTCAACAAAGGCACCAAAATCAATCACGTTGCGCACTGTGCCCTTCAAAATCATCCCTTCTGTCAGGTCCTTAATCTCAAGCACATCTGTCCGGAGAATCGGCTTTGGCATTTCATCTCTCGGATCACGTCCGGGCTTCTCCAGCTCCTTGATGATATCGGTCAGGGTTATCTCACCGATATTAAGCTCCTGAGCCAGCTTATGCTTATCCTTAATCTTCCTTCCGATGGTGATGATATCCTCACCCTGGTCTGTGGCAGGATTGGATTTTGCCTGGGGAGCTTCAGCGACCATGGTTCCTCCTTTGCCGACAGCAACTGCCAACGCTTTACCGAAAACGGTGTCCTGGGTCTTTACGGTAATTGTCTTCGGCTTCTTATCGGTCCTGGGTTCTGCCTTTTTGGTTGTTTCTGCACCAGCCTTCTGTTTCATGGCCTTTGCCTGGATTTCCTTCACATCCTCCAGTGTCATGCCAAGCTTTGTCAGGAGATCCTGTGTTGCGGCATAGGATTCCGGATGAACTCCGGTAGCATCCAGAGGATTATCTCCTCCGAGAATTCTCATAAAGCCGGCACATTGCTCAAAGGCCTTCGGTCCCAGCTTGGGGACCTTCAAAAGCTCAGCACGGCTGCGGAAACGTCCGTTGGCTTCACGGTAGGCAACGATGTTCTTGGCTATTACCTTACTGATACCCGATACATGCTCGAGCAGGGACACGGAAGCAGTATTTAAATCCACACCGACCTTGTTCACGCAATCCTCTACTACACCGGACAGAACCTCTCCCAGCTTCTTCTGATTCATATCATGCTGGTATTGGCCTACTCCTATGGACTGGGGATCAATTTTTACAAGCTCAGCCAGCGGATCCTGTAATCTTCTTGCTATGGAAGCGGCACTTCTCTGTCCTACATCAAAATTCGGAAATTCTTCTGTTGCCAGCTTGCTTGCGGAATAAACGGAAGCACCTGCTTCATTTACAATGATATATTTTAAAGGTCTGTTCAATTCCTTTAGCAATTCCACGATTACCATCTCTGATTCTCTGGAGGCTGTACCATTACCCACCGAGATGAGTGTGATGTTATATTTATCAATCCGCTTCTTTAAAATTGCTTTTGCTTCTTCTACTTTATTCTGAGGAGCCGTCGGATAGATGACCACTGTATCAAGTACCTTTCCGGTGCTGTCCACAACTGCCAGCTTACAGCCGGTACGGAAGGCCGGATCCCATCCAAGAACAACTTGTCCGGCAATCGGAGGTTGCATCAGGAGCTGTTCCAGGTTCTTTCCGAATACCTTGATGGCACCATCCTCTGCCTTCTCTGTCAACTCGTTTCTGATCTCACGTTCAATTGCAGGAGCAATCAGACGCTTATAGCTGTCTTCCATGACGGCTTTTAATACATCCTTGGTGTAAGGATTATCCTTCACAATCACCTTTTTCTCCAGATAACGAAGGATACGCTCTTCAGGTGCATTTACCTTGACGGTCAGTATCTTTTCATTCTCACCGCGGTTGATGGCAAGTATTCTGTGCCCCGCCAGCTTGGTGATCCCCTCTTCAAAATTATAGTACATCTCATAGACGGATTCCTGATTGGCATCCTTTGCGACAGACACCAGGGTTCCTTCCTTTGTGGTGACCTCACGGATGTAACTGCGATGCTCAGCTTCATCGGAGATATCCTCAGCAATGATATCCATCGCTCCGGCAATCGCCTCCTCCACCGTGCGCACCTCTTTCTCTTCAGAAAGGTATTCCTTTGCTACCTGCTCCAAGGGTTCCTGAGTTTCCTGTGCCAGGATGATTGCAGCAAGTCCTTCCAATCCCTTTTCTTTGGCTATGGTAGCCCTGGTCCGTCTCTTTGGACGGTAAGGGCGGTATAAATCCTCCACTACAACCAGGGTGGCTGCAGCTAAGATCTGTGCCTTCAGCTCCTCTGTCAGCTTACCCTGCTCCTCTATACTGTTCAATACCTGTGCTTTTTTCTCCTCCAGGTTTCTTAAATACTGTAATCTCTCATGAAGGTTTCTCAGCTGTTCGTCATCCAGAGAACCGGTAGCCTCCTTACGATATCTCGCAATGAAAGGAATGGTATTACCCTCATCGATCAATTTTACAGCTGCCTCAACCTGTTCCAGTCGAATACCGAGTTCTTCCTTTATCTGTTTTAAAATATCCATTGTTCTGCTCCTTAAATCATATTTATCATTCTTCTATATTCTATTAAGTAACATTTTTACCATTTTTAATGATATCATCCGCTACCATGAAAAGCAACCGGAATTACTTAAAAATGCCCGTGTGGAATATTGACTACTTCAAAAACCTACAATATAATAAAAGTATTAAATGATCCATATTATGTCATGTACTGTAAAATTCGCGGAATTATCCATGATAAAGGAGGTGCTTTCATGATCGGTTCCGTTGGCTATACCACCTATACCTATCCGGCTGCCGGCATCAGTTCCTTGAATGCCCCTGCTTCTGCCGTGACTAAGATCAGCAGTATCCGACCGGTCACAGATAAGGCAACCATCCGTGTGGATAAAGCTCAGCAATCTGAATGCCAGACCTGCAAGAGCCGAAAATATATGGATGTGTCCAATGAAGCAAATGTATCCTTCCAATCACCCACTCATATCTCTCCTGAGGCCTCCTTTGCTGCAGTATCCGCTCATGAACAGCAGCATGTATCCAATGCCGTTGCCATGGGTAATCAGCCGGGCAACCAGCTGGTGTCCTCCTCTGTGTCCTTAAAGACGGATATCTGTCCGGAATGCGGAAAGCCTTATATTGCAGGCGGAACAACCAGAACACAGATCAAGTACAACGAAAGTAATCCCTATGAAGCCTCCCGCAAATCTATCGAGGGAAGCCTCCTTAAAGGGATGAACTTCGATTCAGTCGCATAACCTAAAAGCGCCATCCAATAAACGTAAAGCAGGCTGTTGCAAAATATTCTTTCATTGCTTAAGGTAAGGATAATATAGTATGCAACAGCCTTCATTACCTTTAATGGATGGCGCGCTTACGATCAGTTCCGCCCATGACATCGGACACATCATTGATGGTTACAAATGCGTTCTCATCCTTATCATTCACGATTGAGACAAGCTTTGAGATTTCCAGACGAGAGATTACGGAGTAGATTACCTGCTTTTTATCCTTCGAATATCCTCCCTTAGCCTCCAGGAAGGTAACGCCTCTACCGAGTCGGGCATTGATGGCATCCGCTATTTCAATGGTATTTTCTGAAATGATAAATACTGCTTTCGCTTCATCAAAGCCTTCCATTACAATATCCACAGCCTTATGTGCTACAAAATAAGCCAGCATCGAATACAGCGCTCTGTCCCAGCCAAGTACCAGAGCTGCAATAATGAAGATGAATACATTGAATATCATAACAATCTGGCCTACCGAAAACATTGCCTGTTTACAAAGAATAATTGCAATAATCTCTGTTCCGTCCAGGGAGCCTCCGTAACGAAGGATCAACCCGACTCCGGCCCCAAGTATTATTCCGCCAAACACCGTTGCCAGAAGGATATCGCTGGTCAGCCCTGTTATCGGATGAAGTACAAAAGTAAACAGCGAGAACATAGTGATAGAAAATAGTGAGGTTATGACAAAGGTCTTTCCAATCTGCTTATAGCCGATAAAGAGGAATGGAACATTGAACAAGAATGTGAATACTCCAATCGGTATATTCGATAAAATACTTGTGATGATAGAAATTCCGACGATACCGCCATCAATGATATTATTGGGGATCAGAAATATTTCTAATCCCACGGCGGCTACAAAAGCCCCGATGAGAAGCAGGAGATATTTTTTAATTAATTTTAGTACAGGATGCTTTTTACTATTCATCTTTTCGCCTCGTTTCTCAAACATTTGTGTATGTCTTTCATTATTATATAGGATTTCCTTTATCCTAGCATACTTTTTAGAAAATCGTTAAAAAATACGATCCGTGCAATGGACAGACAAAAGGGGAAGGACCAGAGCCCTTCCCCTTTCGAATAAAACCATATATTCTAAACACACTCCGAAATAAACAAGAATCCTTATGCCAAAGCGAACTTATCATGGATCGCAATCATCGCTTTTTCTACATGTACTTCATCAATCAGAACCGTAACCCTGATTTCAGAGGTGGAGATCATCTTGATGTTCACTCCCACATCATAAAGAGCCTCAAACATCTTCGCTGCAACACCTGCATTGGACATCATTCCAGCCCCTACGATGGAAACCTTTGCAACTTCTCTTTCCACATCTATCTTTTGACAGGTCAGGCTGCCACCCTGATGACGTTCCAGGATTGCAATTGCTTCATCAAGGTCATCCTCCTTCAAGGTAAAGCTGATATCCTTCGTGCCATCCCTTCCGATGGACTGCAGAATGATATCTACATTGATATTATGATTTGCCAGATGATTGAATAATTTAAAAGCCACCCCTGGCTGATCCTCCAAGCCGATAACTGCGATACGTGCTGCGTTTTTATCACATGCCACACCGCTAACAAGCATTTTCTCCATTTTTACTTCCTCCTTAACAACCGTGCCCTCCGATAAATTCAGACTGGAGCGAACTACTAACTGTACCCCATATTTTTTAGCCATTTCCACGGAACGGTTATGCAGAACGCCCGCACCCAAGGATGCCAACTCCAGCATTTCATCATAGGTGATCTCCTCGAGCTTTCTGGCTGTAGGTACAATTCTTGGATCTGCGGTATACACGCCATCCACATCCGTATAAATCTCACAGGCATCTGCATTCAGTGCTGCTGCCAGAGCAACCGCGGTTGTATCAGAGCCTCCACGACCGAGTGTTGTATAATCATCAAATTTATTTACTCCCTGGAAGCCGGTAACCAGAACTACACGCTTTGCTTCCAATTCATTTTCGATTCTTTCTGTATCAATCCTCTTTAGCCTTGCATTTCCATAAACACTGGTGGTATGCATCGCTACCTGATATGCATTCAGGGACACCGCCGGAACTCCCAAAGTATCAAGTGCCATTGCCATCAAAGCAACCGAAACCTGCTCACCGGTAACCATAAGCATATCCAGCTCTCTCTTTGATGCATTCGGGTTAATATCTTTTGCCTGTGCCAGGAGGATGTCCGTTGTCTTGCCCATCGCAGAGAGTACCACTACTACTTCGTTACCCTTCTTATACTCCTCTGCTATCCTTCCGGCAACATTGAGAATTCTATCTTTATCGCCAACGGATGTTCCGCCGAATTTCTTAACTATAAGCATGGCTGCCTCCTACCTCGATAATAGCTTATTGATCACTGTGTAGCCTTCCCTGACTACATTGCCGCTCTTTTCGGCCTCTTCCTCGTTATAGAGCCAATTGTTATTTTGCTCTGCAGTACTGTCATAAAGCAGATAGGGAACCGGGCTGCTGGTATGGGTCCGGCATCGGATCGGCGTAGGATGATCAGGCATAATCAACATCCGATAATCCACCCCTGCCTTCTTCATCTCATCCACAACAAGCTTAATCACTCTCTGATCAAGGTATTCTATCGATTGCACTTTATTCTTCACATTCCCCTGATGTCCCATCTCATCCGGTGCTTCCACATGGAGGTAGACGAAATCATAATCCTCCTCTAAAAGCACCTTAACTGCTGCCATCGCTTTACCCTCATAATTAGTATGAAGGGTTCCGTCTGCACCAGGCACCTCGATGACCTTCATACTGGCTCCGACCGCAATTCCCTTTAATAAATCGACTGCGGATATCATAGCACCCTTTTTATTCGTCTTTTCTTCAAAGGAGGTTAACGCCGGCTTAGTTCCGGCTCCCCAGAACCAGATGGAATTTGCTTTATTTAAACCTTTTTCTTTTCTTGCAACATTGATCGGGTGATTGTTCAGAATGTCATAGCTCTTCCTCATCATCTCCCTGAATGCAGAATCCTTTGGTAAATACTCACCGATTACTCTTCCCAGGATATCATGCGGCTGTGTAAAATCGATTACTTCACCGTGGTTCCAGATCGTTAAATGACGGTAGCTGGTGCCCACATAGAATTTATAGATATCGTTCTCTAACTCTTTTTTGACAGCCTCAATTAATATCGCAGCATCCTCGGTAGATATCTCACCGGAGCTGTGATCCAGGATTGTTCTCTGCTCATAGGGAACCTCTTCTTCTGATAAGGTCACGATATTACAGCGAATGGCGATATCCGTGTCTTTCATATCCACTCCGATGCTCAAGGCTTCCAGAGGAGACCGCCCCGAATAATAAACCTTTGGATTATACCCAAGTACTGCAAGATTTGCTGTATCACTGCCGGGCTTCATTCCCTCCGGTATCGTATATGCCAAGCCGAGCTCAGACAGCTTTGCCAGCTGATCCATCTGCGGTGTCTTTGCTGCCATGAGAGGTGTCTTATTTCCCAATACTTCCAACGGTTCATCAGCCATACCGTCTCCAAGTACAACGATGTATTTCATAAGATTCATTCCTTTCTTCTTAAGTAATCAATGAAAGTCAGCCTTGCAGCCTTTCACTCATCATGAATTAAAATCTGACCCGAATGACACTCAACACATCGCCTAACTCGTTAATCTTTTCCTTAAGCTTCTGTTCCGTAACATTCTCAGTAATAAATGCATATTCTCCGCTAACTTCGGGATGGTTAACTTCCTCGACATTGCCAAAAAGCTCCGCCACTACCTCTTTTACACGGGAGCTATCCTTCATACGGATAAAAAATCTGTGTTCTACCTGGTTGATGTCCGTAAGCTCTAATTTTCTGCTGCTCCAGATCGTCCAGATATTCTTTCCGATATGCTTGGCAGCATCCACTACATCCGCAACGACAGCACTCGCGGTAGGTAATTTACCGGCTCCGCTTCCATAGAACATCACATCGCCGATGACATTTCCTTTGACAAAAATTCCGTTAAAGACATCATTTACACTGTAAAGCGGATGATTAGCCTTAATCATGACAGGTGCAACCATGGCATATACCAAAGAATCGTCCCCTCTGATACTGGATGCAAACAGTTTGATTCTGGCTCCCATGGATTTTGCATATTTGATATCCGTATCAGTAATTTTCGTGATTCCTTCTGTATAAATATCTTCATAATCGACCTGCATTCCAAATGCCAGAGAAGAAAGTATAGCAATCTTTCTGCAGGCATCATAGCCTTCCACGTCCGCTGCCGGGTTACGCTCAGCATAACCGAGCTTCTGGGCATCGGAAAGTGCCGTATCATAATCCAGACCCTCATCACTCATTTTAGTCAGGATATAATTCGTGGTACCATTCAGAATACCTGTAATCTCAACAATCTCATCTGCAGTCAGGGACTGATTTAAGGGTCGTATAATCGGAATACCCCCGCCTACACTTGCTTCGAACAGGAAGTTTAAGTTATTGCTCTTAGCAAGATCCAAAAGCTCCGCACCATGCTTTGCTACCAGCTCCTTGTTGGAGGTGATGACACTCTTTCCTTTTAACATTGCCTGCTTAACAAAGGTATATGCCGGTTCGACTCCGCCCATAACCTCAACGACTATCTTAACATCAGTATCCTCTAATATAATATTCACATCGTGAACTAATTTCTCCATAATCGGATCGCCCGGAAATTCACGAAGATCCAGGACATATTTTATATTAATATGGTCGCCGGCCCTTTTTTTAATGCTTTCACCATTGGTATTCAGTACTTCAACTACCCCCGATCCAATGGTGCCGTATCCTAAGACTGCAATGTTAATCATCTCTGCTCCTCCTGTTTATGTGGTAACTATTTTGCTTTATACTTCACATTATTCTCTGGAAACCATTTTTACATAATGGATTCCCTCCATAGCTTCTATCGCATCGATCATGACTACGGTACTGTCCGTCTGGGGCAGAATCTCGATGCTTAAGGTTAAAAGCGCAATTCCGTTGACCGGAATACTCTGATGGATCGTGAGAATATTCGCCTCACACTTGGCTACCTGGTTCAAAACCTTTGACAGTAACCCCGGTCTGTCATCCATCTGAAGCATGAAGGTGATCGTCTTCCCTCTGGTATTCTCATAAAAAGGGAAAATGTCATCCTTATATTTATAGAAGGAGCTTCTACTGATTTCTACAGCATCCGTCGCCTCCTGCACCGTCATTACGCGTTCGGAATCAAGCAGACGCTTTGCTTCCACTACCTTAAGCAATACCTCCGGTACTGCCTTCTTTTTCACAATAAAATATTGATCGTCATTCATGTTTTTGCACCTCCTGAGCTTGTTCAGGGTAATATATGCATTCATTGTTTCGAATTGTATGTATAACAAATACAATTGTCTTTCTAAGAAAGATATACTACCATATAATTATTCATATTGCAAGAGCATTTTACCATGAATAAAGCAAAAATAAAATCTTTGTAAGATATGCTTGAAAGGGCAAGGATAATTATTAGTACTTTTGTATAAAAATAAATCCTTAGATATCGCTTGCTTTTTTGCTCCTCCAATCTTAAAATTATTTATAGTAAAGGGGGATCTGCTAGTGAATATTGAGGATTTTAAAAGATTGCAGGAGCAGATTGGTTATCACGCTAAGATCAGCCAGAGTGAAGAATATTTCCGCTCTGTGGTTCTGGTTCTGTTAATTCCAATTGACGGGGCTTATCATTTTGTATTCCAGAAGCGCTGTAAGAATATCCGTCAGGGCGGCGAACTCTGCTTTCCCGGTGGAAGAATTGATGAGACGGATCTATCCCTGGAAGAGACTGCAATCAGAGAAACAACAGAAGAACTGGGTATTCCCGGAGATAAGATAGAAATCATCGGAAGACTTAACACGATTGTTGCACCGATGGGTGCGATTATCGACGCTTTTGTCGGTATCGCTGAGGTCAGCGAAGATGAGATCATCCCCAATCCAAGAGAGGTAGAAAAGGTAATTACCCTGCCGGTCTCATACTTTATGGAGCATGACCCCGATCGCTACAGTGCCGAGGTTCACGTAAGTCCTACCCATGTTGACAAGGAGACCGGAGAGGAACTCATCCTGCTCCCTGCACAGGAACTGGGTCTGCCGGATACCTATCAGAAGCCCTGGGGCGGCTTCAGATACAGTATCCTTGTCTATAAACTACAGGATGAGAATTTATGGGGGATAACTGCCAGATTAGTTCATGATTTTATTACCCGAATCAAAGCAAAAGGCTGATACAAAACAACTACGCTTGTTTTGATCAGCCTCTTTTATTGTCAGTATAAGTATTAAAGTATCTTGGAGAGAAACTCCTGCAGACGGGGATGGGTCGGATGCTCGAAGAATTCCTCCGGTGTATTCTGTTCAACGATTATACCTTCATCAATAAACAGGACACGGGTTGCCACCTTCTTAGCGAAACGCATCTCATGGGTTACCACAACCATGGTCATGCCTTCCTCCGCAAGCTGAGTCATCAGATCAAGCACCTCCCCGACCATCTCGGGATCGAGCGCAGAAGTCGGCTCATCAAAAAGCATAACATCAGGATTCATAGCCAGCGCACGAATAATTGCGATACGCTGCTTCTGTCCGCCGGATAATTGATTGGGATAAGCCTTCGCCTTTTCGGTCAGACCAATTCGTGCAAGCAGCTCGTATGCCTTTTGTTCCGCCTGTTCCTTCGTCATCAGCCCAAGCTTAACCGGAGCCAGCGTAATGTTCTCAAGTACGGACAAATGTGGGAACAGATTGAATTGCTGAAATACCATTCCCATCTTACAGCGAATCTTATTAATATCGGTATTCTTATCCGTAATATTCTCTCCCTCAAACCAGATCTCTCCTCCGGTTGGCTCTTCTAACAGATTTAGGCATCTGAGGAAGGTTGACTTACCTGAACCGGAAGGGCCGATGACAACAACCTTTTCACCTTTTTCGATTGTTTCATTGATTCCGTTCAGAACCACATGCTCTCCGAAGGATTTTTTCAGATTCTTAGTGACGATCACCCTTTGCCAACCTCCTTTCAAATATGGTCAATAATTTAGTAAAGCCCATGACAATAATCAGATAGAACACTGCTGCTATCACGAGGGGCGGCAGGATATCCCAGGTTCTGGAGCCGATATACTGGGCCACCTTCGTAAGATCGTTAATTGCGATGACACTCGCTACAGAGGTTTCCTTTATCAATACGATAAATTCATTACCTAAAGCCGGTAAAATGTTACGTACTGCCTGAGGCAGGATAATCAAGCGCATTGTCTGGATGTAGTTGAGACCCAGAGAGCGCCCTGCTTCCATCTGACCGCGATCAATGGATTCAATACCGGCACGGATGATTTCTGCCACATAAGCACCGGAATTGATGCCGAAGCACACCGCACCAACAACCAATTCATTCGTGTTCCTGGATGTGAAAATCAGATTGTAGATGATCAGCAGCTGTACCATCAAAGGAGTACCACGTATGATATTGATATAGACATTACAGATCGATACCAACCATTTCATCTTCGCATTATTAGCCGTGACCTTCACAATCGCTACCAGAACACCGATTACGATACCGATTAGGATTGCAAAAAATGAGATCAGCAGTGTTATTTTCAAACCTTCAAAATAGACAATGTAACGCTGATCCGGTACCCATGCATTATAAAAGGCTTCATATAAATTATTCAGCAAGTTCTTACCTCCCGAGAGTTAGTATAAATTTGTGGCAAAAGGGCTTTGGACGCTTTTATCCTATCTGTAAACAAAGAGAGAGGCTGTCAGTATAGATAACAGCCCCCTTGTTTTGTATGATCATTCAGTCATATTATTTGCTTGTATGATTAGCCGTAAATTCTTCAATTTTTCCACTATCCCTTAATTCCTGGATAACTGAGTTAATCTGATCCAGTAATTCTTTATTTCCCTTTTTCACTGCAATTGCATACTTATCCTGGAACAGAGCTCCGTCAAGGATGGAGAGTTCAGTATTTGCCTCCACTAATTCCTCTGCCGGATACTGATCCATAACGATACAGTCAATCTTACCGTTCTTTAAATCCTCTGCAGCCTGCGCGAACTTGGTATAGCGTTTGATTTCCTTTGCTTCGACATTTGACTCAACATAGAAATCAGCAATATTACCCTGCTGTACACCGATTACCTTACCGGCAAGATCAGCATCAGACACAGCTGTTACAGCGGGTGCTGAATTATTCACAACAACCACTTCCGTAGAGTCCACATAATCAATGGAGAAATCCATTTTTTCCTTACGTTCTTCACTAACAGAAACACCTGCTGCCACAAAGTCAATCTTGCCCTGCTGAACAGCCAACAGTGCGCCATCGAAATCCATGTTCTGGATCTCTAATTTCTTACCCAGCTTATCAGCAATTGCCTGGGCAATATCCATATCAACTCCGACTACCTGATCACCTTCCATATATTCGTAAGGTGCAAAGCCAGCTTCAGTACCAACGATCAGGGTGTCATTCTTCTTTGCGCAACCGGCTAATAGGGACACTGTCAAGCCTGCTACGACAAACATACCAATTACTTTCTTCTTCATTTACTTAGCCTCCAAATCCTATTTTAAGCAGTTATTTTTTCACAACTGCTTTAATTTTAGCTTGTTCTTCCTCCGACAGTATCCCGTCGTGATCCAGTATGATAACCAGACGTTCCCCAATATTAGTCACGGACTTCATGTAAGATGTATCATTCCCCTGAATGATCGGAGGCACTTCAAATACCTGTCCTTCATCAAACTGTACTATTTCCGATACTTTATCAATCTCATAAGCCATCAGGATTCCATTCGAGGTAGTTATGATGAACCGGGTATCGTCAGTTGGTTCAATATCTTCCATGCCAAATTTCCTGCGCAAACTATATACCGGAATAACATCACCCCTCAGTTTTATAATTCCCTTGAGGTTTTTCGAAAAACTGGCTACCGGTTCGATCGCCATGTATTTCTCTATGATATTTACTTCCATGATATCCATTCCATACTCTTCTTCTCCAAGCATAAAAATCGCCTGCTTCGTACTTTGCATAGGTACTCCTCCTTTAGGAATCTCTCAAGTTAACTGTTTTGTGCATTCCATTTTAAGTATGCGTTAATAAATGGATCCAGATTACCATCCAGAACATTGATGGCATTACCTACTTCTTCATTGGTACGGTGATCCTTGACCAGAGTATATGGTTGCATAACATAGGATCTGATCTGATTGCCCCAGGCAATATCCTTCACTTCACCGCGTATGCCTGATATCTTCTCGAGGTTCTCCTGCTGCTTTAACAGATAAAGCTTTGCCTTCAGCATCTTCATAGCCTTATCCTTATTCTGTAGCTGGGACCGTTCGTTTTGGCATTGAACCACGATATTGGTCGGGATGTGGGTGATTCGGATTGCAGAGGAGGTCTTATTGACATGCTGCCCACCGGCTCCACTGGAGCGATAGGTATCAATTCTTAAATCCTCTTCATTAATCTCTATTCCGGTGTCCTCTTCGATATCCGGCATTACATCACAGGATACGAAGGAAGTCTGTCTTTTCCCCGCCGCATTGAACGGAGAGATGCGGACCAGACGGTGTACTCCGCGCTCTGACTTCAGATAACCGTAAGCATTCTCACCGTTGATCTGCAAAGTAACGGACTTTAACCCGGCTTCTTCACCTTCTAAAAAGTCAAGCATCTCCGTTGTAAAGCCGCGTTTATCAGCCCAACGCTGATACATGCGGCAGAGCATGCTTGCCCAGTCACAGCTTTCTGTCCCTCCGGCACCGGCGTGCAGAGTAAGTATTGCATTGTATTTATCATACTCACCGGATAATAAGGTACGCAGCTTCAGTTCATCAAGATCCTTTATGAATAAGTCCAAAGCCTCCTCAATCTCCGGAAGCAGACTTTCATCATTTTCTTCATAGCCCATCTGGATTAAGGTCTGAACGTCTTCATATCTTGTCTTAAGATGCTTGTAATCCTCAATGGTATCCTTTAAATTCTTCAGTTCCTTCATGTATTCCTGTGCTTTATCGCTGTTATCCCAAAAGCCAGGCTCTTCCATGGTTTGTTCAATTTCTCTGACCCTTAGACTCTTCTTGTCTAAGTCAAAGTGAATCCCCCACTTCGATTAATGGTTTGTCATAGGTACTTAATGTATATTTATACTGATCTAATTCTACCACCAAATCACCTCTTTTATTGTATTATATATTACTCTTTTTAAAATCTCAATACATATTACTTATAAATATTCTCTTATATGAAATTAATATTTATATATTCTTACCACAGCAATGTTTATATTTTCTTCCGCTACCGCAAGGGCAGGGATCATTGGGCTGAACCTTCTTAGCAGCACGTTTGACAGGCGCATTGGCAATACTGTCGTCACGATTGGTTCCGGTAACCTTAGCAACCTGTTCACGCTCAACCTTCTGTTCGATGCGGACATGAAGCAGTGCCTTGACGGTATCTTCACGGATTGCATTAATCATATCGTCAAACATCTCAAAGCCCTGGAATTTGTATTCCACTACCGGCTGTCTCTGACCATAGGCCTGTAAACCGATACCCTGACGCAGCTGGTCCATATCATCGATATGATCCATCCACTTATGGTCTATAACCTTAAGCAGGATGACACGCTCTATCTCTCTGATCTGCTCGGTCTCAGGGAACTCGGATTCCTTGGCTTCATAGAGCTTTACAGCTTCTTCCTTCAGTTGCTGAAGAAGATCATTTTTCTTCATACCCCTTAACTGATCTTCAGGATATTCAATTTTTTGCAATGGTATAATAGGCAGCAACAGGTCATTCAGTTCATTCATATCCCATTCCAACGGATTTTGATCGTCACTGATGCAGGAGTTGACACAGCCTTCCACCGTCTCGATGATCATATGGTAGATGGTATCTCGCATACTTTCACCATCAAGAACCCTCCTACGCTCAGCGTAGATAATTTCTCTCTGTTCGTTATTGACCTGATCATATTCCAACAGGTTCTTTCTGATTCCGTAGTTATTGTTTTCAATTCTCTTCTGGGCACGTTCGATGGCATTGGAAAGCATCTTATGCTGGATCTGCTCACCCTCAGGCAAACCAAGACCATTAAAGATTGCCATCAGACGCTCTGAACCGAAGAGTCTCATCAGATCGTCTTCCAGTGAAATATAGAATTTGGATTCACCGGGATCACCCTGACGTCCTGCTCGACCACGCAGCTGGTTGTCAATACGTCTTGCTTCATGTCTCTCCGTACCGATAATCTTTAAGCCACCGGCCTCGACTACACCCTCTCCGAGCTTAATGTCGGTACCACGGCCTGCCATGTTGGTCGCAATCGTTACGGCACCCAACTGTCCTGCTTCTGCTACAATTTCAGCTTCAAGCTCATGGAACTTTGCATTCAATACCTTATGCGGGATATTATACTTCTTCAGAATGGCGCTGATTTCCTCGGAGGACTCGATTGTGATCGTACCTACCAGCACCGGTTGTCCCTTCTTATGAGATTCTATAATCTCATTGATGATCGCACTCAGCTTTTCTTTTCTTGTCTTATATACCGAATCCTGATGGTCGATACGCTTTACAGGAAGATTCGTAGGAATCTCGATAACGTCCATACCGTAGATCTCACGGAATTCCTTTTCCTCTGTCAAAGCAGTACCGGTCATACCGGATTTCTTATGATATTTATTAAAGAAGTTCTGGAATGTAATGGTCGCGAGTGTCTTACTCTCTCTCTTCACCTTCACATTTTCCTTCGCTTCTATCGCCTGATGAAGACCGTCGCTATAACGTCTGCCCGGCATAATACGTCCGGTAAATTCGTCTACAATCAGAACCTCATCATCCTTAACCACATAGTCCTTATCACGGAACATCAGATTATGGGCACGCAGTGCAAGAATTATATTATGCTGTATCTCCAGGTTCTCAGGATCAGCGAGATTCTCAAGGTTAAAGAAACGCTCAACCTTCTTTACACCTTCATCGGTAAGATGGACATTCTTATCCTTCTCATTCACGATGAAATCACCTGTCTCTTCGATCTCTTCCTTCATCAGAGCAGCCATCTTGGTAAGCTCTGCACTTTCTTTACCTTTTACCATCTGTCTTGCAAGAATATCGCACACACGATAAAGCTCGGTAGACTTACCGCTCTGACCGGATATGATCAACGGTGTTCTTGCCTCGTCAATCAGGATAGAGTCAACCTCATCGATAATTGCATAATGAAGCTCCCTTTGAACCAACTGTTCCTTATAGATAACCATGTTATCTCTCAGGTAATCGAAGCCCAGCTCGTTATTGGTTGCATAGGTGATATCGCAGGCGTAGGCAGCACGACGTTCTTCCTTTTCCATGCTGTTCAAAATGACTCCGACCTTCAAGCCGAGAAATTCATGTATCTGTCCCATCCATTCGGAGTCACGCTTAGCCAGGTAATCATTTACTGTAACAACGTGAACACCCTTTCCTTCCAGTGCGTTCAGATAGGAAGGCAAGGTTGCAACCAGAGTCTTTCCTTCACCGGTACGCATCTCGGTGATACGACCCTGATGAAGGATAATTCCACCAATGAGCTGAACACGGAAATGTCTTAAGCCTATGGTTCGTTTGGAAGCTTCCCTCACGGTTGCATATGCTTCTACCAATATATCATCCAGGGTTTCCCCATTCTTCAGTCTATTCTTGAATTCGATGGTCTTCGCTTTTAGCTCTTCATCCGTCAGCTTAACGAATTTCGGTTCCAGTGCTTCTATCTTATCTACGATTGATAATACTCGTTTCACTTCGCGCTCACTGTGAGTGCCGAATACCTTTTCTATTATTCCCATTCTATATTCACTCCTGTACTATTCCAAATTTGATCCAAAAATCGTTCAACTAGTATTGTAACATTTACCTTCCTACTATTCAACCTAATTTTATTACATACCCAAAAATTGACTTTTTATGTAAGCTGGGTCTTCGTGCAAGCACGAAATCCCTTGTCTGTAATTAACGTTTAAACGGATTAAAGCTCGTGAGCTTCGCTTATCGTGCAAGCACGATCCCTTGGCTGCAATTAACGTTTAAACGGATTAAAGCTCGTGAGCTAAAGCTCACTCGCTTTTCGCTACGCTTACCCATAAAAAAGACACCCGCTCCTTGTGCAAGCACAAAGCGGGTGTCTTCCTTATGGGTTAATCCGTTTAAACGTTAATATTCTGGTTCGATGAGTCCGTAGGTGTTGCCCTTGCGTTTGTAAACTACGTTTACTTCGTCGGTCTGGGCGTTGCGGAATACATAGAAATTATGGCCTAAAAGCTCCATCTGAACACATGCTTCTTCCGCATCCATTGGTTTGATTGCGAATCTCTTTGTCTTCACAATCTTAATAGTATCATCCTCATAATAATCATCTTCCATAAAGGTCTGGTTGAAATTGGAGGATGCCTGCTTATGATCTATTAATTTATTTTTGTATTTCCGCAACTGACGCTCTATAATCTCTTCTACCAGGTCGATTGAAACATACATATCATTGCTTACCTGTTCCGCACGGATAATATTACCCTTAACCGGAATGGTCACCTCTATTTTCTGCCTTTCTTTTTCTACGCTGAGTGTTACATGAATTTCAGTGTCAGGAGTGAAGTATCTCTCAAGTTTCCCTATCTTTTCATATACAGCCGTTTTTAAGCCTTCAGTTACATCGATATTTTTACCGCTGATTATATAACGCATAATGCCCAACTCCTTTTTACTTTCTTGTTAGCATTACCACTTCTATGCTGATTTCATTATATCATATGGCATAGGAAGTGACAAGCCACTTTAAGCACTATTACCCTCTGATGGGATATCCTGTAATAATTACACCTTGTGTTTTTTGAATATTATCCCGTTTGATGTCCATGAATATAGAAATTCTACACTCCATCTACACAATTATGTACTTAATTGAAAGCATTTATGTATATAATTTACTATTTTGTTAATATTCTATAATTTTTTATTAAATTTTAATTACAGGCAAACAATTGTCCGACAACATCATTGTCAAGCATTCAAATTCAACTTTTGGGTCCCAAATTACGATTTATCATAAGTTACAAAACGCACTTTCGTTATTGACACTCTTTTGGCTGTGCGACAAGAGTAGTTTATCCCTGTGGATAATGTGGATAAATCGGTGTATAACTTTCATTTCCTAAAAAATAAGCCTTCCCGCCTGTGGATAACTTTTTGATGAATTGTACATTTGAACCGGAAATATGTAATATTTTACCATCTTTCAGGCATCTTTTGTGCAATATGTACATTTTCATCTTTGTCAATAGGTATTTATGATAATTTTTTAGCAAATACTTCCTCAGAAAACGTCGCTTAAATTTAATCAATTTCATATTTATTGCTTCACATCTTCCATCATTCCGATTTTAGTATCAAATATATATATAAACCGGGAGTAATATGAGCTTATACACAAGCCCATATTACTCCCGGTGTTAACACTTATCCTATTTATTCTATTTGGTATATCCACAATGTTTACTAATTCTGCATACTGTCTTTCACATCGGCCTTAGATTCATTCTCAGGCTGCAATTTTGCATGCTCTTTCAGTAATTTCTTCTCGTAATGGTCCACTTTATCGGCAAGAAAGGGAGCAAGACCTACAAACTCAGCACCATATACCTTGTTATTAAATTCCGTGATATGCGCCCTGATAATCTGTATCACCACATTAAAGAAATCACCGTTGCCCAGATTGATCCGCCCTCTGAAATAATATCCCAGGGGAAGACTCGCATCACTGATAAAACCAATTCCGCTTTTGGAGATATCGAACACGGATACAGATGCATTCAGATTCTTTATTACGATATTATCCTGTTTAAAAACCTCATCTACTTCAAGATGAAGCTCTATCGGGAGCCTTTTATATTTTCTCCGCTCCTTAATCTCGTTCTCTGTCATACAAACCCCCCATGTACCGTGATGCAGGTACGCAAATAATGAGTATTAAACTTATAACATATTGTAAACTCCGCTGTATAACCAGTCCTACCTTATTATTCTAGCACACTTCTCTAAATTTTCCAACTAAGAAACGTGGGTATTTCTAAAGTATATAAACCTACTACTACTTTTGCGGAGTTGACTAAAATTACATGTAGATTAATATGGAATTAATTATGGTGTAAATACGATATATGAGGGGTGAGTAAAATGACGAATAAAGACAGACTAAAATTAATTCTAAATCAAAATAGTATTGAGAGAAATATATCCATTAGTTGAAAAATCGAGTATTAATAAATAAGCCCCCTGAGTCGAATTCCAATCCTTCTCAAGGGGCTTACGTTACCATAACCATAAATTTATTTATTCCTAATTAACAACTCTTCTGACACAATAAATATCTCTGTACTTTACATTGGATCTGATGATACCCTGACGGGAGTTAGCAGCATGCACGATCCTACCATTACCGATATACATCGCTACATGGTTTACGGTTCCCCTGCTGTTCGCATAGAATACCAGATCGCCCGGAGCCATTTCTGATTCACTGATTCTCTTGCCTGCTCCTGCAGCCTGTTCTCTGGAGGTTCTCGGTATGCTGTAGCCAAAGTCAGCATAGATAGCTTGTACAAAACCGGAACAGTCAGCACCTCTGGTAAGGCTTTCGCCTCCCCATACATAAGGATTTCCGACGAATTTCTGTGCATAGGTTATAATTTCGTTGCGAAGCGATGATCCTGACCCCGATGAGGTCGGTGGTTTCACATTCTGTTCTGAATTTGCTTTCTTCTGCTCCTCTTTTTGTCTTCTTGCTGCTTCTTCACGTTCAGCCTTCTCCTGAGCCAGTTTTTCCTTACGTTCCCGCTCTGCCCGTTCAGCCTCCTGCTGTTCGCGTAGAATACGCTGTTCCTCTTCCACTGAGATAGCAAATTTAAATTCAACCTTAATATTGACAAATTCTTTTGATACAAAACCAGTGAAATCTCCACCGGTATCTTCATCCGCACCTAAGACGATCTCAACCCAATCTCCACTGACCTTTTTCACCGGATAAGTTTCACCACCCGGAATTAATGTCAGTATTTTGGATTCCACACTCTTATCCTCTCTAACACGCAGGGTCTGAGTATTGACAGTGGCATATTGCGATGCATACTCATCCACCATCGCTTCCGCATCGTCACCGATTGCTAAAAAATTAGAAGCTATGTACCCTTTTACGTCACCGGACTGAATCTTGACCCAGTCCCCTTCCAGGCGCTCTAAAATATCTGCGGCACAGCCACGATAAAGTTTACCGACTACTTCACTGTCCGTAGAAGGTTCTTTTCTGACATTAACATAATTATCAGCTATAGAAACACCCAGATTTGCGTAGGGTGAAATGATTTCTGTCTTAAGAATATTTAATATGGTCTCATCCGCGGCCACCTTATTGCCCTCATTGCAAGAGTAATAATTGTCCAATAAATAAGCGAAACCAGCTACACCCTGCTCTGTCGGAATCGTGTCCGCCTTAGCAGTTGCTGCCGGTATCGCCATATAGATTGCGGCTGAAGCTACAAGTAATGCTGCCTTTCTAGCCCAAATTCTGTTCATTCCTATACCTCCCAGGTAACCAGCAACTCGTAACAAGGAATTATTACGAAATTATTACATCTGACGAGGTAATTATATCAAAAATGCCACTTTGTGTCAATATTAATCAAGTTAAAACGACAATTAATTTTACAATAAGCCGCTATTTTTAAGTGTTTTCAGTCAATTTGTCATATTTTGCCTATTCCAGTTTATTTAAATATTTTTCTACACCTGTAATTGCATTCGCTCCATCAGCGGCTGCAGTAATGATTTGTCTCAGCTCCTTTGTTCTTACATCCCCTGCCGCAAATATACCGGGAATATTGGTCTCACAATTCTCACCCGCAATAATATATCCGGCCTCGTCCGTCATAACCACTTTCTGATAAACATCGGAACTGGGCAAATAGCCGACTGCGATAAATACCCCGGCCACCTCATAATTTACCGTCTCCTTCGTCTTCACATTGGAAACCTCTATCGCCTCCACCTTATCCTTGCCTACGATCCTGTCCACCACACTATCCCATAATACGGTCACATTCTCAAGGGCAAGTAATCTGGAGGAAATGCTCTTAGATGCACGGAACTGATCTCTTCTGTGGATTACATATACCTTCTGGCATATTCTTGCAAGGAAGATGGCATCCTCGACCGCTACATCTCCGCCACCGACAACAGCGACCGTCTTATTCTTGAAAAATGCTCCGTCACAGGTCGCACAATAGGAAACACCCATCCCGGAGAGTTCTTCTTCACCCGGTGTGCCCAGATGACGTGGTGCCCCGCCGGTCGCTATCACCACTGACTTGGCCTTATACTGTATCCCACCGTCCATAGTAATGATCTTTATCTCTCCCTCCAGAGAGAAATCAACCACCTCACCGTCGATAAATTCGGTGTCCAGCTTATCGGCATGCTCTCTGAACTTAGTACTTAATTCAAATCCGCTGATTCCGGGTGTCCCGGGATAATTGTCAACCTCATAGGTATTTATGATCTGTCCGCCACTCAAACCAGCCTTCTCGATCACAGCCACCTTCAGCTCTGCTCTTTTTGCATAGATTGCAGCTGACAGTCCGGCCGGCCCGGAACCAATAATAATTACATCATAAAGCATATTCGTTTCCTCCTTGGATGATATATTCCATTGTCTAGCATGGTTAATTCATATTTTTTTCTATATGAAATGATATTTTTAAGATCAAGCGTTACATTTTGTCGAATATATGTTATAATAAAAGTAGCCAACAAAGCTTAAGGTCATGAACAGTTTATCTTCAAGTATTATATACCTGTCACTTGTTCCTGTTCAGTAACATTATTACTTTTATTATACGATTTATTCTTTGTTCTGCAAGAAAGGAGTTAGTATGACAATCACTTCCATCTCTCCGAGTGTTACACCCAATGTAAGCGGTACCCACAGTTCTCCTATAGATATAGCAGTACTTGCAAAAAGTCTGGACGTATTTGAGCAGTCCGGAGATAGCATTGTTCAGATGATGGAGCAATCCGTTAATCCTGCTGTCGGTAAAAACTTTGACATGAAGATCTAGACTTTCATTTATATGATTTAAAAGGGGCTGTTGCAAAATACCCTCTGATAGCCGGAGTACGGACGCTTATCCTTACTCATTGCTAAATGGGGATTCTTCAACAGCCCTCTTTATTTCTATATCCGTTTATTCTTATGCTGTTTCGTTCTTTCGCAGTAATGCATAAATCCATTGAGCACTTGCCTCCGGATTCAAATCATCACATTTGTCTAATTCGATAATCTCCAGGTTCTCATATCCGGAAATCAATTCCTTAATTGACTTGGTGCGATAATCCTTATAGTACCTGCCATTACGCTCTCCTTCATAATCCCCGTAATAAAAGGACATGAATAAAATGCCGTTCTCCTTAAGGCTTTTCACTACTTTCGCAAATATCTCATCTATCTGATCGCCAGGGACATGAAGTAATGATGCACATGCCCATATTCCGTCAAAAACCTCATTGAAATCCATTTCAGCAAATGATAGTTTCAATACATCTTGTCCTATATGTATACTCGCTAAGTCACACATTTCCTCAGATGCATCCATCGCAGTTACATCAAAGCCACAGGAAATAAAATACGCACTGTCTCTTCCTGAGCCACAGCCTAAATCCAGGATACTGGCACCCTCAGCCAGCTGGGCAGTAAAGAGATCCCATAAAGTCTGCATATTAATATCTACTGTCTGTTCGAAGTACTCCACTGCGTTCTTATCATAATACTCTACCGAGTCCAATTAATTATCCCTCCTTTATAAACAAGCTTATTATAACAAATATATTTTCAGAATACCAGCATTTTTAAGCGAAATAGCAAAATCTCCTGTGTTTTCAAAAAAAACTATTTAAAATGTTAAAGTAATGCTATAATAGAAAAATGATTATGAATTGTTTTCCATTTATGAAAGGCTGACTTCAATGTATACCTTTAACAGCAAAGTACGATATACCGAATTAAATCATTTCAAAGGATGTATGGATCCTTCCGGAGTCATTAATTATTTTCAGGATTGCAGTACCTTCCAATCAGAAGAGTTGGGCAGAGGACTTCAATATCTGAGTGAGAATAACAGGGTATGGTTGTTAAGCTCCTGGCAGCTTCAGTTATTAAAGCCGATCTGTCTTGGAGAGCGGATTGCGGTTAGCACCTGGCCATATGATTTTAAAGGGTTTTACGGATACCGCAACTTCATCATGAAGGACGAAAAGGATTCCGTATTAGCTGCTGCCAATTCTATATGGGTATATATTGACACAACTACGGGCCGACCCTTAAGGGTACCGGAGGATCGCCTTGGTTATACGATCGAGCCTCCCTATCCAATGGAGCCTGCGACAAGAAAAATCAATATCCCAGAGGACTTCGTAGAACAGCGTCCCGTCCTTGTAACAAAATCCAATATTGATTCGTATAACCATGTTAATAATGGGCAATACATTAAACTGGCTGAGGAATTTCTGCCCTCGAATTTCAAGATTTTATCCATGAGAGCAGAATATCGTATGCAGGCTGTTCTTGGTGACACAATTCTTCCATTGGTTACAGAGGAAAAGAATCACTATACCATAGTCCTGGCTGATATGAAAGGCAAGCCTTATGCCATAGTAGAATTTGTCGGTACACATGAGTAATTTGTTGAGAGAGGAAATTGATATGATAGAATTAGGAAAGTATCAAAAATTGGAGGTAGTAAAGAAGACGGACTTTGGTTTATATCTGAGTGCGGATGGCAAAGAATCAAAGCACACAATACTGCTTCCGGCAAGAGAGGTTCCGGAAGGGACTGCAGTGGGTGATTGGCTGGACGTCTTTCTATATCGTGATTCGGAAGACAGAGAAATCGCAACAACCGCCAAAGTTCCTGTCACCATCGGCGAGCTGGCTGTCTTGCGGGTAAAGGAGGTCAGCAAGGTAGGTGCCTTTCTTGACTGGGGATTGATGAAGGATCTTCTTCTTCCCTTCAAAGAGCAGACCAGAAAAGTCGAAGAAGGGGATCAGATTCTTGTGACCCTGTATTTGGACAAGAGTAAGCGCTTATGTGCCACGATGAAAGTATATCATCTGCTTTCTTCCAACTCCCCCTATCAGAAGGATGATATGGTATCAGGCATCGTATATGACGAAATTGATGCCTTCGGAATTTTTGTTGCAGTGGATAACCGTTATTCCGCTATGCTGCCGAAGAACGAACTTTTTTCTCCTGTCAAAATCGGAGATATCATCAACGCAAGAGTCGTGGAGGTTCGCGAGGATGGAAAATTGACCCTCAGCTTGCGTGAAAAAAGTCATGTTCAGATGGATAAAGACGCCGAGCTCATCATGAATAAATTGACTGCAGCCGGAGGCTTTCTCCCCTATCACGACAAATCTGATGCTGAGACTATCAAGGCAGAATTTAATATCAGCAAGAATGCTTTCAAAAGAGCCATCGGAAAACTATATAAGTCAGGTAATATCACCCTGTCGGATGATGGTATCAGGATCGTATAATAAATTGATAAAAAAAGAGCTTAAGAATGTTGTATCGTATCGGATGACCGCATACAAAATACTAAATTCTTAAGCTCTTTTATTCTATCTTATGTGATATCCTTGTTGTTCCCACCAAGAAAACGCATCTTCGGGTTATCTCTCGGATCCTTCACTCTTTGATTAGCTGCCGGTTTATCCTCCTGATACAGATTCCCTAATCCCTTCGCCAGCTTGTCCTTACAGCTCTTACAATAGCGTCCTGTCTTGATTGTAATACCGCACATTTCACATTCCAGACCGATCATGGAATCCTCGGCAAAGGCAAGTCTTTCTTCGCGAATCCACTGCTTAATCTGTGCAACCGGTACATTCATCTCTTCAGAAACCTCTTGAATACCACAACGAGGATGATCATATACATATTCCTTGACTTCTTCAAATTTTAGATCCAGGGCCTGAGCACAGTTCGGGCACAACGGCGGACCTGACAAATAATTGAACAGCTTACCGCACCCCTTACAATTTCTCACATCCATAATGTTTCCCTCCTAATAACCTTTTCCTATGCATAATACAATAAAATAAACTTCCTTTATTCCATTGGATTTTAACACATTAGTGCAAGCTTCCAAAGTACTGCCTGTTGTATATATGTCATCCACCAATAATACCCTGGACAGCTTGTTCGGATAGGTATCTGCCAGTTTATCGTTCAGTTGAAAAGCTTCCATAAGATTACGCAATCTTTCTTTATCATCCAGCTTTTTCTGCGGTAGAGTCTTCTTCGTCCTTAGGAGTAAATCTGAAAGCACAGGAATCTGCAGTTCTTTTCCAATCCCGCGCGCAAGTATGTCTGCCTGATTATATCCTCTTTCAATATATTTACTGATATGAACAGGTACCGGAACGACCGCATCCGGTTGAAGTCTTTGTATCCGGTCTCCGTAGTTTTTCAGAATTTCACTGGTATAATAGGCTGCATATTCCTTTTTATTCTGATATTTGAAATTCGCTATCGACTGCTTCATCACATCATCATATACCCAAACCGAAAAACCATAATCGTAGTGGAAGCATCTACGCTCACAATCACTGCAATATTCTTTCTCCTCAAGCTCAATCGGCTTAGAGCACTTTTTACAGCGTGGTTCCGTTACCAGGGAGGGTTTATCCTCACAGGCTTTACAGATCAGTCTTCCCCTTGGTATAACGATTTCTCCGCATATAGGACATCTGGCCGGATATATCATGTCTATTATCGTACGAAGCAACTTAACGATTCATCCTTTACACAAATAGTTTTTCCGGATAGTCGCCCCGGTCGATCAATGCTCTGATGGACTTCACGACAAAATCCTTATCTTCCTTGTAAGTTACACCAAACCAACGATCCGGTGTCCTTAATACCTTTACATCTACCTTGTCCGCTTTCACCAGATCTCCGATTACGGTCGGAAGAAGATATTCCTTCTTTAAGTCATTCTCACCAAGCTTTGATAAGAAGTCCACGAACCCAGGCTCCAGATAGTCGAAAAGTTCCGGTTTAAAACCCCACATATTCATGGAAACCGCACTGTCAAGAGGGAGTGAGAACTCCTGACCTGCTGCGTCCAAGGCTATGGCATGATCTCCTGCCGCTTCAATTCCTGAGGTCTCGTTGATATCAATCAGCACACCGGCTTCGTTTACCTTACACACGCCTCGAGTCACTGCTCCATTCTCACTTAAGGTGTTACCAAGAATAAAGCCGGCCATGCAATATTGATTGCTCTTGTAGGATTTGTCATTTAAAAACTCATACAGGATTTTAAACCCTTCTTTTCCATAATAATCATCCGCATTGATGACCGCAAAGGGTTCCTGAACAGCATTTTTACAACATAGAATAGCCTGACCGGTTCCCCAGGGCTTTGTTCTTCCCTCCGGCTTGTGATAACCCTTCGGGAGATGATCAAGCTCTTGAAAAACATACTCAACCTTAACCAGTTTCTCAATTCTTTCTCCGATAACTTCCTTAAAGTCCTTCTCCAAATCCTTACGAATGATGAATACCACTTTATTGAATCCGGCTTTTAGAGCATCATAGATTGAGTAATCCATAATAATCTCTCCACCGGGACCAACCGGCTCCAGCTGCTTTATCCCTCCGTACCGGCTACCCATGCCCGCTGCCATAATAACTAAGGTTGTATCTGCCAAAGCAATCGCCTCCATACTTATTTATAGTTCTTATTATCTTCTTATGTTATTGATATTATATCTTACTTTACCATAAAATGCACTATAAAATTATTTTTCTAGATAAAACTTCCATTATTTTACTCAGTTTTCTATCTCAATTCCTTTATTCGATCACATAATCCGGAATAGCGATTTTGCTCATTCTTATTATTAATCATGAATTGTAGCATTGTATCACTTCCAACAATTGTGACGCAATTCTTCGCTCTGGTTACAGCGGTATAAAGAAGATTCCGGTTAAACAGCAGCTTTGGTCCGTCCAGGATCGGAAGGATTACCGCCGGATACTCACTCCCCTGTGATTTATGGATGGTTACCGCGTATGCCAGTTCAAGCTCGTCCAACTGACCGAAGCCGTAATCAACAAGCCTGTTATCATCAAATTCCACGATCAGGTGTTCCGAGAACAGATTGATTTCCTTGATCACGCCTGCATCTCCATTGAATACACCTGTACCGGACTGAGTTACTACACCATACTTACTCTTGATCTCCCAGGTGAGCTGATAATTATTCTTCACCTGCATGACCTTATCCCCTTCGCGAAATACTACCTCATGATATTCCTTCTCACGCTTCTCCCGTGTGGGTGGATTTAGTGCCTGTTGCAGGATCTGGTTGAGCCGCTCCACACCAAGCTCCCCCTTCCTCATAGGGGTCAGAACCTGAATGTCAAAGGGTGTCGCCTTCACATAGCTAGGCAGCTTATTCTTAATCAGATTAATCATGACAGCAGCGATAACATTCGAATCCTCCCTCTTCAGAAAGAAAAAGTCCCTGCTTTTGTTGTCCAGCCGGATTTGCTCTCCATCATTGATCTTATGGGCATTTACGATGATATCACTGTCTGCGGCCTGGCGGAATATCTTAGAAAGTTTAACGACATTAAAGCTGTGGGAATTGATCACATCTCTCAGGACATTACCCGGTCCGACGCTCGGCAGCTGGTTCACATCACCGACCAGAATCAGTCTCGTTCCTACCGAGATTGCTTTCAGCAGGGCATGCATCAGGGAGATGTCAACCATGGACATCTCATCAATGATCAGCACATCCGTCTCCAAGGGATTCAATTCATTCCTTTCAAAGGTAAATTTGTTCTCCTGACCCTCCAGCATCTTGGAAAGCTCAAGCAGTCTGTGAATCGTCTTCGCCTCATAACCGGTGGTCTCCGTCATTCTCTTTGCCGCACGGCCTGTCGGAGCAGCAAGGAGGATATCCAATCCTTCTGATTCAAAAAATTTGATTATCGTATTAATTGTGGTCGTCTTACCTGTTCCGGGCCCTCCGGTAATAATCAGAAGACCGTTTCCGGCAGCTTCAGTTACCGCCATCCTCTGTTGTTCTTCCAGCTCCAATTCAAACTGGCTTTCGATGGAAGCCACACGCTTACGTACCACCTCCGGATTGGTCTCATACCGTATATTCAGATCATGCAGCATACGGGCTACATTCAGTTCCATATAATAATACAGAGAGGAATAGATATGCTTCTCGGGACCATCATCCTTAATCATTATTTTCTTTTCCAGGCTAAGGGTCGTGAGTTGCCTTCGAATGGCTTCCTCTTCTGCGAGCAGCAAGGCCTTTGCTCTCGCCAGCAGTTCATACTCAGGAAGATAGACATGACCATCCATACCAGATTGTAAAAGAGTATACAGGATGCCAGCTTTGATTCGATAATCCGAATCATTGCCTATTCCTATCCTCCGAGCGATATCATCCGCAGTCTTAAACCCTACTCCCGCGATGTCCTCCGCCAGTCTATAAGGGTTCTCCTTTAAGATATCATACATCCTCTGTCCGTACTCTGTATAGATTTTGACAGCCAGGTTTCCCGAGATATTGTATTGCTGGAGAAACAGCATGGCACTCCTCATATCCCGCTTTTCTTCAAACTGGCAGTAGATTTCCCTTGCCATTCGCGAACTGATTCCCTTAACCTCTGATAATCGTTCGGGCTCCTCTTCTATGATACGGAAGGTGTCCTCTTTGAATTTCTTGACAATCCTCCCTGCAAGGGTCTCACCGATTCCCTTGATTGCTCCGGAGCTTAGATATCGTTCAATAGAGTATAGGTCTTCCGGTTCCTTCAGATCATATTCCGCGATGATGAATTGCTGCCCATAGACCGGGTGGTCCGTATAATCTCCGGTAAGCTGAACGAATTCTCCTTCACTGATAAAGGGAAAGGTACCGACACAGGTCAGCTCTTCCTCGTCAAAATGAAGGCTAAGTACCGTATATCCGTTTTCATCATTTCGGAAAATGATCCTTTCAATATATCCTTCTATGATCTCCGACATCGTCCCCTCCAATTGATCCTTTTATCAATACCTGATTTTTTCTTAATATGTGAAAAATGTCATTCCAAACTGCCCCTTACCGGACCTCAGCTTGAAATGACATGATAGGATTTTATGTAATTACAAAGCTTTCTCATCCCCTGTCGTGCAGCGCAGCATTATTGATTCCGCTTCATGGAGTCATAAAGCATTTGGGCAATCCCAAGGCTGCCGCTTTCGGATGCATCCTTTGCATATTCCTCATAAAGCTTATCACCGAATTGAGCGAGATAATCATTCTGTTCCTCATCCTTATCCTTCAGTATGGTCTTTTCCATACCCTTGAATACCTGCTCGAGAAGATAAGCTTCAAAGGACTTACAGGCATCCATCAGTTCCTCGTCCGTGGCATTCTTTGCATTACTAAGCGTCTCTTCCAGCTTAGAATTCTTCGCAGACTTGGATAAATAATCAGAGGAAATAGAATAGATTGAATCTGAACCGATCGGAATACTCATAAAAGCCTCCATTCTAAAAAATCAGTAAGACTTAGGCATAAGCATGGATTTTCACCCTATTGCTTACCTTAAGTTATTTGCCTGTTGCAGCATCTCATCCGATGCCGTGATAATCTTGGAATTCATCTCATAAGCACGTTGTGCAACAATCAGATTCACCATCTCATCAACAGCCTGGACATTGGATGACTCTAAGTATCCCTGGCGGATCTTACTCTGGCTTAAATTCATATTATTCGCTTCAAGAAGCGCCTCTCCGGAAGCCTCAGATGCAAAAATCTGGCTATTGGAGCCTTTGGTAAGTCCTGCAGGATTATTAAACTGTGCAATACCGATCTTTTGTCCGATGGGAACCGCTACTCCTGTTTCATCCGGATAGCACAGTTCACCCTGTTCATTAATCTTAAGTTCGGATGCCAGATACTCTCCACTGATCGTGATTGCCTCACCCTCTGTATTCAGTACAGGATTACCATCAGAATTGGATAACGTCAATCCTTCCGGTCCTATTGCTAACTGAAAGGAGCCGTTTCTTGTATAAGCGGTCCGTCCATCCTCAGTTCTTACCATGAAAAAGCCATTACCATCAATTGCCAGGTCAAAATCGTTCCCTGTCTCTGTCAGATTTCCCTGACTGTATCTGGAAGTAATCGCAGAATTTCTTACACCCAATCCCACCTGTACACCATAGGGCTTCGGGTCACCGTTATTATCATAGGATTGCTCTTGCAGAGTCTGATATAATAAGGATTTGAATTCTGCAGTTTCTTTCTTATAGCCTGTTGTATTAATATTTGCTAGATTATTGGATATTGTATCTACATTGGTCTGTTGCGAAATCATGCCGGACGCCGCGGTCCATAAGGATCTCATCATAAGCTATTCCTCCTAAATTAAACTGTCACCTTATGCTATACCTTACCTACAGAGTTCGCTGCCAAATCTAATGTACCGTCAATAGACTTCATGATCTTCTGATTTGCTTCATAGGCTCTGGTTACTGAGATCATTTCAACCATTTCGGAAACCACATTCACATTGGATTGTTCTGTATAGCCTTGTCTCACTGTTGCATTAGATGCTGTCTCAACCGCACCTTCAAGTGCCTTATACCTTGTATCACCTGATTTGATTAAGTAATCATAGTCTTCAAAATCAGCAACCTCAAGAGTATCAATCAATACTCCATCCGCATACACACCTCCGGTCGCGTCAATCACAACCTTTGCTGCATCTGTCGGTACTTGAAGTTCTCCGCCCTCTCCCATCAAGTGATTTCCATCTCCATCCACGATGTGACCATCCTTAGTCATGGTAAAAGAACCATTTCGTGTGTATTCTGTGCTAACATTTCCTGCTCGATCAGTTACGGACACCTTAAAGAAGCCTTTACCCTCCAAAGCCAGATCATACGTATTAGCAGTCTGTCTCAGCGATCCCTGTTCATAATTGGTATAAACCTCGCCAAGCTTTACTCCCAGACTCATATGTCCGATCGGACGATTATTGTAAGCTTCTGATTCGTCCTTGACCTTAATCGTCAAAAGCTCGTCAAAGGACTGGCTGGTAGTACTTTCTTCCTTATAGCCGGTGGTAGCTGAGTTCGCCAGATTGTTCGCAATAACATCCAGCCTTTTCTGTTCATTCTTCATTCCGGTGTAGGCTGTATATAATCCTCTTACCATACCATCAACCTCTTTCCTGCACCTTTATAAAACAATAAGTAACTTTTAAAACCTCAAAATAACAGGGAGCGAGCACCACTGTGCGAGCTTCACAGCCTTGGAAGAACAAGGTGTGAGTGCCACTGCACGAGCATCGCAGTTCTTCAGACAGGAAGATGTTCTATCTTCCTGTTAATCTCTTTTCCCTGACAGAAACTCAACAAACTTACCGGTACCTATTGCTACTGCTGTCATAGGGTCCTCTGCTGTCATCGTTGTAATTCCTGTCTTTTCTTCTATCAACTCTTCCAAGCCGTATAACAAGCAGCCGCCTCCGGTTAACACGATACCTCTGTCCGCAATATCTGCTGCAAGCTCCGGTGGTGTCTTCTCCAATACGCTGTGAACTGCTTCTACGATCTGGGAAGTCGTTTCCTTCAATGCTTCCTCTGTCTCCTCTGAGGTAACTGCGATTGTCTTCGGAAGTCCTGTTACCAGGTTACGTCCTCTTACCTCCATGGATACTGACTCAGGTCTGCGGTATGCAGAACCGATTTTTATCTTAATATCCTCTGCGGTTCTTTCACCGATCAAAAGATTGTGTTTCTTTCTCATATATCTTACAATTGCATCATCAAAATCGTCACCGGCTATCTTTACCGAAGTACTTACTACTGTTCCTCCGAGAGATATCACTGCAATATCCGTTGTACCACCACCGATATCAACGATCATATTGCCACAAGGTCTGGAGATATCAATGCCTGCCCCGATAGCAGCTGCAATTGGTTCCTCAATTATTGCCACTTCTCTGGCTCCTGCTGCATAGGTAGCATCCTCTACTGCCTTCTTCTCGACTTCTGTGACCCCACTGGGTACACAGACACTGATTCTGGGTTTACGGAAGCGCTGCTTGCCGACTGCCTTCTGAATAAAGTATTTTAACATCTTCTCAGTCACCGTATAATCAGAGATTACACCCTGTCTGAGCGGGCGTACAGCAACGATATTGCCGGGAGTTCTTCCCAACATTAATCTTGCTTCCTCACCAATAGCCTTTATTTTATTAGAATCTCTGTCAAAAGCCACTACCGATGGCTCCTTTAGCACAACACCCTTACCTTTTATATACACTAATACGCTTGCGGTACCCAAATCAATTCCGATATCACTACCTAACATAATATATCTCCTTTCCTGTTTATGCCGCTACAGAATAATGAACTAATTTTATATTGACCCAACTGTCTACGATGCTGCTCAAAGTCTTAAATGTTTCCTCATTTTATATTTTCTTCCAATCTTCGGCAACTTAAACATATACGAGTATATTATATACGCTTTTCCTATAATATTCAAAGGAAATTTTCAATTAATTAAGTAAATACCGATATTTTTCGAGGTATATTAAGCAGTTGAGGTATTGCAGAAAATATAATATAATACCCTTAGCTGACATAGGGAAGGAGTGATATCAATGAACGATAAAGCGATCATGATGAAGAAGGAAATACGTATGCTGTCGCAATATCGGTCCTTAATAATCAGTCGCCATTTTCTGACACTGATACTGTCTGTCACTGCGATAGGCTTTTCCTTTTTTCATTATAATATGGCTCCGTTGTATACTGTGATTCTTCTAAACGCTTTCCCCCCTGTTCTGATCTATGCAATCCGGGACAACATTAAGAATGCAAGGAATCCCTTATTGATTACAGTAGCAAAGGATGAGGCATTTCTCCTGGAGCATCTAAGGAAGAGATACCGATATAGCCGCCTGAGCTATCTATCCAATTCCATAACCTTCCTGATCGCCATACTTTTTATGGCTCTTTGGCAGTACAACTTCAGTACGAAGGCCCCGGTTCCTCACTACCTGGAACGGCTACCGGTTATCCTATTATCTGCCGGTTTACTGCTTAGGATAATCGGAATTCCCTTTTACCGGATAAAACTCCATTATGACTTAACCCATAACAAATTAAAGTAATAATCACATGTGGATTTTCACATGTGATTTTTCATTCGCTGTCATCACACAATATTATATCGGCAGTATGATCAAAAAACCTAAGAGGTGTTTTGTGGAATAAAAATAAGGAGGTGTTAAAAACACCTCCTTAAATTATAAAGAAATTAATTATTCAATAATAGTAGCAACCTTACCGGAACCTACTGTTCTACCACCCTCACGGATAGCGAAGCCAAGACCCTGCTCCATAGCGATCGGATGAATTAACTCGATGTTCATCTCGATGTTATCGCCAGGCATGCACATCTCAACGCCTGCAGGCAGATTGCAAACACCGGTAACGTCAGTTGTTCTGAAGTAGAACTGAGGTCTGTAGTTGTTGAAGAAAGGAGTATGACGTCCACCTTCTTCTTTTGTTAATACGTAAACCTGAGCTGTGAATTTCTTGTGGCACTTGATTGTACCGGGCTTAACGAGAACCTGACCTCTTTCGATTTCATTTCTCTGAACACCACGAAGAAGTGCACCGATGTTATCACCAGCCTGAGCCTCGTCAAGAAGCTTACGGAACATCTCGATACCGGTACATACAACTTTACGTGTCTCTTCCTTGATACCAACGATTTCAACTTCCTCAGATACATGAAGAACACCACGCTCAACACGACCTGTAGCAACTGTACCACGGCCAGTGATGGAGAATACGTCCTCAACAGGCATTAAGAAAGGCTTATCTGTTGCTCTCTGAGGATCCGGAATCCAGCTATCAACTGCATCGAATAACTCAAGAATCTTGTCACCCCAAGGGCAGCTAGGATCTTCAAGAGCCTTCAGAGCAGAACCCTGAATAATAGGAGTGTCATCGCCAGGGAACTCATATTCATTTAATAAGTCTCTGATTTCCATCTCAACTAATTCAAGAAGCTCGGGATCATCAACCATATCACACTTGTTCATAAATACTACAACGTAAGGTACACCAACCTGACGGGAAAGTAAGATGTGCTCTCTTGTCTGAGCCATAACACCGTCAGTAGCAGCAACAACGAGGATAGCACCGTCCATCTGAGCAGCACCGGTGATCATGTTCTTTACATAGTCAGCATGTCCGGGGCAGTCAACGTGAGCGTAATGTCTCTTCTTGGACTCGTACTCAACGTGAGCGGTAGATATTGTGATTCCACGTGCCTTCTCCTCGGGAGCTTTGTCGATCTGATCGAATGCAATAACTTCACCAGTACCTAATCTCTCATGAAGAGTCTTTGTGATAGCTGCTGTAAGAGTAGTCTTACCATGGTCAACGTGACCGATAGTACCGATATTACAATGCGGTTTGTTTCTTTCAAATTTAGCTTTAGCCATTTTACAACGTCCTCCTTTAAATAATAAATGCTTTTAAGCAAATAAATTTCTTGCCCAAGGAAAACGTTCAGACATTTTCCTAAAGGAATTCAAAGATCCTTTTATATGGGCTTGTTTATATATTGCCTCATATGCCCTATTATATTTCAACTTAGAAATATTTTCAAGCATAATCCATTACGGCAACAACATTTTTATATATTTGTGCTTACTTACCCTTTGCTGATAAAACCTTTTCCTGAACATTCTTCGGAACCGGCTCATAGGAAGCAAAGAACATGGAGTATGCACCACGACCCTGAGTCTTGGAACGAAGGGTTGTGGAGTAGCCGAACATCTCGGACAACGGAACAAAGCCTCTGATCAGCTTAGTACCATTCACATCCTCTGTACCCTCGATACGACCACGACGGGAGCTGATATCACCGATAACATCACCCATGTAATCCTCGGGAACAGTTACTTCTACTCTCATGATAGGCTCGAGCAGTACGGAACCACCCTTGTGCATCGCATCCTTGAATGCCATGGAACCGGCAATCTTGAATGCCATTTCACTGGAGTCAACCTCATGGTAGGAACCATCGTAGCAAGTAGCTCTGATACCAAGTACGGGATAACCGCCGAGTACACCGGCTTTGGAAGCCTCCTGAATACCGGCATCTACTGCAGGAATGTATTCCTTCGGAATAGCACCGCCGACAATAGCATTTACGAACTCGTAGGTCTTCTCAGCATTTGCATCCATAGGCTCGAAACGAACCTTACAATGACCGTACTGACCACGACCACCGGACTGCTTCGCATACTTGCTGTCAACCTCAACGGTCTTGGTAAAGCTTTCCTTGTAAGCAACCTGAGGTGCACCAACGTTTGCCTCAACCTTAAACTCACGAAGAAGTCGATCTACGATAATCTCAAGGTGGAGCTCACCCATACCTGCGATAATGGTCTGTCCTGTCTCTTCATTGGTATAGGTTCTAAAGGTAGGATCCTCTTCAGCAAGCTTTGCCAAAGCCTCACCCATCTTATCCTGTCCAGCCTTAGTCTTAGGCTCGATAGCGACATTGATAACCGGCTCCGGGAATTCCATGGACTCAAGAATTACTACACTCTTCTCATCACAAATGGTATCACCGGTAGTTGTAACCTTAAGACCAACCGCTGCTGCGATATCGCCGGAATAAACCTTCTCTAAATCTTCTCTCTTATTAGCATGCATCTGTAAGATACGGCCAACACGCTCTTTCTTATTCTTTGTAGAGTTTAATACATAGGAACCTGAATTTAAGGTACCGGAGTATACTCTAAAGAACGCAAGCTTACCTACGAAAGGATCGGCCATGATCTTAAATGCCAATGCTGCGAAAGGCTCTTCATCAGAAGATTTTCTGGTAATCGGGTTACCATCTTCATCCACACCCTTGATATCCGGGATATCGGTAGGTGCAGGCAAGTATTCAATAACGGCATCCAGTAACTTCTGAACACCCTTATTTCTGTAAGCAGTTCCGCAAAGCACAGGGATGATCTGAGTTGAGATTGTAGCTCTTCTTAATGCAGCCTTTAATTCCTCTGTGGTAGGCTCTTCACCCTCTAAGAATTTCTCAATCAGCTCGTCATCTGTCTCGCAGATGGACTCGATCATAGCTGCTCTGTATTCCTCAGCCTGATCCTTCATATCAGCAGGAACATCTGTAATCTCAATATTCTCGCCCTTATCATCCAGATAATAATAAGCCTTCATCTCGAATAAATCGATTATACCCTTAAAGGTATCTTCCTTGCCGATCGGTAACTGTAACGGAACAGGGTTCTTACCAAGTCTGCTCTTAATCATTCTAACAACATTGAAAAAGTCTGCGCCGGAAATGTCCATCTTATTAACGAAAGCCATTCTCGGTACGTTATACTTATCAGCTTGACGCCATACTGTCTCAGACTGAGGCTCTACACCGCCCTTAGCACAGAATACACCAACCGCGCTATCCAGTACACGTAAGGAACGCTCAACCTCTACGGTAAAGTCTACGTGTCCGGGAGTATCAATAATATTGATACGATGCTCTAAAGCACCGGGGATCTTCTTATGCTCGAATTCCTGAGTCCAATGGCATGTGGTAGCCGCTGATGTGATTGTGATACCTCTTTCCTGTTCCTGCTCCATCCAGTCCATGGTTGCAGTACCTTCGTGAGTATCACCGATTTTGTAGTTTACACCGGTATAGTACAGGATACGCTCGGTAAGAGTTGTCTTACCGGCATCGATATGTGCCATAATTCCGATGTTCCTAGTCCTCTCTAACGGATATTCTCTTCCTGCCAAGGATAATTCCTCCTTAAATCTCCACAATAAGCAGATTAGCATCAATCTAATGAAATGACATTCATAAACTTGAGCTACTAATCTGCGTATTCATGATGTGTATACAACTATTTAGTTCTAAATATGCAATGGCAAGAGCTTCTTACCATCTGTAATGAGCAAATGCCTTATTAGCCTCAGCCATCTTATGCATATCTTCTTTTCTCTTTACGGATGCGCCGGTATTGTTGGCAGCGTCCATAATCTCGTTTGCAAGCCTATCCTGCATGGTCTTCTCTCCTCTTTTACGGGAGAACATAGTCAACCAGCGAAGAGCCAGCGCCTGTCTTCTATCGGGTCTAACCTCGATCGGTACCTGATAGGTTGCACCACCGATACGTCTCGCTTTAACCTCGAGTACAGGCATGATGTTGTTCATAGCCTCTTCGAAAACCTCAACGGCTTCCTTACTAGTCTTCTCAGCAATTCTTTCGAATGCTCCGTAAACGATCTTCTGGGCAGTACCCTTCTTACCGTCTAACATAATGTTATTGATGAGCTTTGTTACAACCTTATTGTTGTACAACGGATCAGCCAATACATCTCTTTTTTGTATATGTCCTTTTCTTGGCACGTTTCTTCCCTCCT
>JAEZKU010000068.1 GCA_023436065.1 Bacillota bacterium | reverse complement strand
AATTCTCATTACTTGACTTGCCATAAAAAAAGCCGCCTCCTTTTCGCACTTAATTTCAGTACGACAAGTGGTGACTGTACACTCATCCGTGTGTATCTTCATATTCCATACATTTTGACAAATCATACTGATTTGCCGCTGTAGTGTTATATGAAATTCATCACACGTTTTATCTGCCCTATGGCAGAACATTATATGGTACAGTGACTTGTCGCCAGTTTCATAACTTGACCTTCGCTCCACGGAAAACCTACCATAGCAGGTAGCAACCTCACGTTTCAACGCTATCAATGTCACAACATTTGATATTATACACTAAGCGTAAAGTATTTGCAAGTACTTTTTTTAAAGGTTTTTCAGCTCTTCCCACTCTTCCCGAAGAAGCCCGTACTTTATCTCGTCATCCCATCTTCCATCCTTATAGCGTACCTTGCGTAAGATGCCTTCCTTCTGCATACCCAGCTTTTTCATAATATTCTCTGAAGCCCGGTTATTCCCGTTGCAGCTTGCCACAATCTTATGAAACCGCCGATTGTGAAAAATCTCGTCTATGATAGCCTGTCCCATCTCCGAGCCATATCCGCAGCCCCAGTATCCCGGCAGGATAAAATATCCCATCTCACAGATGCCGCCCTGTTCATGCTTCTTCAGAACCTCGTAGTCAACAATCGCAATATCCTCTCCGGTATCCTTAAGTGCCGCAACAAACTGATCTCCCACGTCCTCCTGCTGTAGCTTAAGCACCTCCCGAAAGGCTTCTTCGGTCTTCTCCCCGGGCTCTAAACGATCCATATAAGCATACCGCATCACCTCAGGATTGGTATATAAAGCTTGAAAAATTAATAAATCCTTTTCCGATAATCTTCTGTATTGTAATCTTTCACTTTGAAGCATAACTCTCCCCCCCATTCAAATACTTCTGTCATATCACTATTTATAGAACGCAAGACCGCTTCCCACCTTTTAAGCAGGAAGCGGTTATCATTATTTGTTTAAAAGCTGCAGACTCTTGCTCATCCGAAAGAGACTGGTACCAAGTGTACCTATGATCGCAAAGCATATAAACAGCAGTCCGAGACCGGCTCCATCTCCCGTTCCGACCAGCACTTTCCAGAAGGGCTTTAGGCTTGAACTTCTGATGTAGGGTATGAATACATCATCCGCGAGAAACCCTCCCAACAGATTGCCGATGGGGATCGAGGTATACTGCAGTGTATTACGTGCCGCAAACACTCTTCCCTGCAATTCAATCGGGATATTGGTACGCATGATGTACTCCACATTTGCCGTCAGAAAGGGAATTAATAAATTTCCCCCGAATACCGCCAGCGTCCATACGTAATAATTCTGTCCTATACCTAATAATCCGTTGCAGAACAAAAACGAAAAGGTCATGATGTTCAGTATCAGGGATATTCTCTTCTTTGGAGCAGGCATCTTTGACACAAAAATACTTCCGACCAAGCCGGCTACGCTGATAGCACTGCTGACAATACCCAGCTGCACATCGTTATCGCCATTTCGCAACAGAATCATGGGTGCAAGGTCCGTGTTATATACTGCTGCCACAAGATTTACAAATCCCATGAATATAACCAGACTAAAGATATCCTTTTTCGTCACCAGATACCGAATTCCATAGATGCATTCTGAAAATAATGATTTCCTCTCCCGTTCCTCATTGGCGTGCTCAGGGATGTGTACTCCGAAAGCCAAGGTCAGAAAAGCAAACAGGAAGGTTGCAAGATCAATCATCACAAGGACTCTGAGTCCAAAGAAGGCAAACAGGGTTGTTGTCGCAATCGGGGCAAAAATACCGATGAACGAAGTAAAAAAGCTGTTGATGCCACTGATCTTGATGTAATCCTCCTTCGGTACGATTAACGAAATCGTAACCTCGGATGCCGGGAACTGGAAGGAATCCGTCACACCCAGGAAAAAATTGATCAGGTACAGATACTCTACCCGAAGACGTCCGGTAAAAAGCATCAGCAGGACACAGCCCGAGAAAAATGCTGCTATCGCATCGGCAACCAGCATGATCCTCTTCTTATTCCATCTGTCACTGATCGTACCGGAGATAAAGCTCAGCATTACCTCAGGCACAAGGTAGCACACGGAAAGCAGCGACATGGACAATACGGAGCCGCTTTGCTTATACGACCACAGTACCAGTCCAAAGCTGGTCAGCTTGCTTCCGAACTGGGATACAAACTGCCCGATAATCAGTATATAATAATTCTTTGCTTGTTTATTTAATTGTAAAAGCTTCATTTTAACTTTACTCCTTTATTCTATGATCATCTAAGGATGCAAAGTCAAAATAAGACGATTAATACTCCATGCAAATACATCTTAATTGACTTTGCATGGAGATGATACAATGCACAGTTTCACACTCATCTCTCCCTTTAATATATAGAAGCTGTAGCTACATACAGTTGATCTATTTGAATATATTGTAACACATTTGTAGAATCTGGCAAGAATATTTTCTCAGCCACGGGCACCCCGCTCCCGCTCATACAGTAGCCTTCCGATCAGGTAGAGGAAGGATAACATTGAGAGTATCGCCCCTTCCATCAGGTAAGGAGTACGGTATCGGAGCTGAATCCGGTGCTTCCCTTCCGTAACGGGAAGTGCCATATACATGACATTACCTCTGAGAAGCTTGCTTTCCTTACCGTCAACATAAGCCTTCCACCCCTTACTGTAGGGAATGGACAAAAACAGGATTCCCTTATCATTCAGTTCTATCTCTCCCTGAACTCTGTTGTTGCTCGTCTTGATATTCGTCAGCGTTTCCTGCGCAAGTTCCTTCATTCTGTTCTTGTATTGAAGCATATCAACATGAAAGATTTTCATTGTTTTATACCGATAGCTTTCGACCTTGGGAAATGTGAGGCGGATCCAGCTCTTCCTCTCCCTGCTGTATCCGGTATTGGCCAGAAAGTTTATCTTCCCAAAATATGAATTGATATATTTACTTCTGACATTAATATTCTTATGCCTTTCATCCTCGCCTTTGACATGGATGATTTGCATATTAACGACTTTATTATCCATCGATAAGCCCTGGATCTGCAGGTAGGTTTCGCCCTTGCCCTCACTTTCAAAGTTAAGCAGCAGCTTAGCTTCTTTTTTTTGTACCTCGATCTTCTCCTTCCCGAGTACCAATCCGTCCACCGACGCCTGATAATCCAACTGATGGATACCGGTACTGAAATCCTGCTTACTGATCGCAGCTAAATCACTGTCTTCCTCAAGGACCACCGCATATAAAAGAGCATTCTGTTTTTCCAATGCACTCAGCTGCTCATAGTCCTCTTCCGGCAGGTATTCATGATAGACATATCCAATTGGAAGGGCATATTTATTCCGATAGAGGTAATAGGTTATATCACCGTCCTTTATCCTATTCACCAGTTCATAGCCATAGGGAGCTGACCGCTTCATACAGGTAACAAAGTATTTCACCCCGGCGATTGCGTTCAGGATTGTCCGATTATCCTGATTATCAATCCGAATTGCTGCTCTTTGATTCAGAACCTCAAGCTGCTTATAATAGTTGGTCACTCCACCGTCCAAGAGACTGTAATAGGCCGATACATCATTGAACTGCATTGGCAGGGCCTCGTTTCGAATATTTTCCCCGAAGGTTTCTATCCGGTACAGACCATCGTCCTGTATGGCCGAAATAGCGGCAGCTTCTCCTCCCGTATACAGCTCCCTGACCTCTTTCTTCGTCATAAATTCCTCCACATAGCCACCAAATTTCTCAGAATAGAACGCATACCCGTTGAACCCTATGGACACAAGAAGTAACAGAGTCAGGAGGAGCTGCTGTATCACCTCCAGGTTCCTCTGATGACGTTGCTGAAGTAGCAGAATCAGAAGGATTGTAACCAGCAGAAGGCCAAAGGTCAGTTTTACTATCCTTTCTGAAGCAAAGGCAAAGCTCAGAACTCCATACCCTGTTAATCCTAATAGCAGGAGCACTTTTTCCCATGGACCCAGATGGAAGATCTCCTCATAGGTAACCGTGACCATCAGGGCAACCGCGAATGGCATCAGGAAGCACCAGCGGTTTGTAATATAGGCAAAGCCATTCATAAAATAACCAAAGGCCGGTACTGCGCACCCCAAAACAACAAGTAGAAAGCTATACTTCAGCTTCCTAAACCTTTTATTACAGAACAGGATGGCAAAACTGATCATTGCCAGGGTCGGGAAGGACAGCTCCATCCAAAATCCGGGGTCAACACCGGGGGCAAACATACCCTGAAGCGATGTTACATAATACTTGATATTATAATGAAGAAAGCTGACCAAGGGCTCCGGTTTTGATCCCATTCGGCCATTCTGTAAAAATGCATAGACAACCGGCAAAAAGATTACCGAGGCCATCAGCATTCCTAATAAGTAATGACTCCCAATCCGTAACCCGAATATCAGATAACCCAAAAGCTTATGCTTGTCCTGTTTTGCATAGGACACAAAGTATCGGATTGTCACATAGACAGCCGATATCACGCTCAGCATGAAGAGAAAGTAGAAATTACTGATGGTACTGATAAAAACCATGCCAATCAATATATAAGGCCTCTTCCTGCGAAGCATTTCCTCAAGACCGATCAGCAGCAGAGGCAGATAAATCATGGGATTGAGAAAGTAGGGATGTCTGACTCCGGAATAAAAGGTATAACCACAGAAGACATAGATTAAGGCTCCCGGTATCCTCCCCCTCCCCTCAAACCTCCAGTACCTGCAGAACAATAAAAAGCTGATTCCAATCAGATACAGACGAAGCAGGATCAGAGCGGTATAAAAGGCTGTCCCATTCTCCAGATTCATGAATACGGACAGTAAGGCCAGGGGGTCTCCCAGGACATAGTAATGGAGGGTAGTGATTGTATCAAATCCCATACCCAAAGTGAAATCCACCATGGCAAAACCGGCCCCGGTAAGTATCCCTCTCAGTATTCTTCCGTAGTAAAGAAGAATCGGGAAATGCTGGTTGATTCCGTCCACATTCCATACAAAGGATTTTCCCTCTGCAAGAAAGGGATAAAAGACAATCGGCAGAAGTATCAAAAATGCGATGCTATATAGTAAATAGGGATTGTACAAAAGCTTTTTCTTCATATTCTAAGTCATCTCCTATACACTCGTTGCGACTTATAATATGAAGTTTTAGCAATTCTTATTGTTTTATACGGAAAAGAGAAAATTCAGGATAAAGTAGACATGGGTGGGTTGATTTCCATTAATTTCTATATTATAATGAAGCCTAATTACTACCCAAAAGTGAGGTGTCATGATGCGTTCATATAAACAACCGAACAGAATTGAAATTGTATATTTTACAGGTACAGGAGGAACGAAAAGAGCAGCGGATATGTTGTCCCAGGCATTAGCAGAGAGAGGGACGCAGGTCCGCTGCCAAGAGCTACATAAGAGAAAGCCCTTTCACTATGCCCCCAGTGATATGCTGGTTATCCTCTATCCGGTATACTCTTTTAATGCTCCAAAACCCATCTATGAATTTATAAAAAACCTGCCAAATGGGAATGGCAGTCTTACAGCAGTCCTTTCGGTATCCGGTGGTGGTGAAGTGACGCCCAATACCGGCTGCCGTATCAATACCATTCGTCTTTTACGTCAGAAGGGCTACCGGGTGCCTTATGAAAGAATGCTGGTCATGCCCTCCAATATCTTTCTCGAGACTCCCAATGACCTGTCCCAGCTTTTATTGCAGGTATTGCCTGACAAGATAAACCGGATTGCCACAGATCTTATTTCCGGTAAAGTCAGAATAACCAGGCTCAACGTGTTCGACCGCGTTATGGCTTCTATCGGCGAAATAGAAAAACCGGTTTCCAAATACTTCGGAAGGTTCTTAAGGGTAAATGCCGGTTGTAACGGATGCGGCTTATGTGAACGCGCCTGCCCGATGAACAATATTACCTTGGAGAATAACCGGCCTTCCTTCGGAAACAATTGCGTGGTTTGCCTGAGATGTGTCTATAATTGTCCTAAGAATTCTATCTCAGCCTCTTCCTTTACAAAAGTGATCACCCTACCGAACGGATATCAATTGGGAAAGCTTGAGCAGCAGCTGATCGAGCAGAAAGATAATAACGCTCTGATCCCCCTTCAAGACCTTCAATCCTATCAGGTACCACTAGCCTTTTATGGAATAAAAAAATACTTATTGGAAGAAGACTAAGTTATAAAAGGCCATTACTTCTCCCAACGTCCGCTTGCTCCGCAGGGAAGCACCAGTCCGTTCTCTGACACCGGTAATCCGATCTCATCCGCTGTCACCTTACCGCCGAGCTTCTTACTCAATTCGGTAGAAAGCATATAGGAAAGTACACCTGCCTGCAGACCGGTGGTATAGGAATTAAGCAGGAAGAATAGCGGCTCGTCCGACAACAGCTTTGTACATAGTTGAATAAAGGGATGGATGCTGTCTTCAATCTTCCAGATCTCACCCTTGGGGCCCCTGCCATAGGAGGGCGGATCCATAATGATAGCATCATATTTGTTCTCTCTACGGATTTCCCGTTCCACGAACTTAACGCAGTCATCCACGATATATCTGATCGGTGCATCCGCGAGTCCTGAGGCCGCTGCATTTTCCTTAGCCCAGGTTACCATTCCCTTAGAAGCATCCACATGGGTGACTGCTGCCCCTGCTTTCGCTGCCGCAAGAGTTGCTCCACCTGTATAGGCAAACAGGTTGAGCACCTTAATCTGTCTACCCCGGCTATTCTTAATTTTCTCCGAAAACCAGTCCCAATTCACAGCCTGCTCCGGGAACAAGCCTGTATGCTTGAAGCTGAAGGGCTGCAGATGGAAGGTCAGGTCCTTATATGTGATATCCCACTGCTTCGGCAGATCAAAGAATTCCCATTCGCCCCCGCCCTTAGTACTTCTGTGATAATGGGCGTTCGGTTTCTTCCAACCCTTGTTCTGCAATGGCGTATCCCAGATCACCTGCGGGTCCGGCCTTACCAGAATATAATTTCCCCATCGTTCCAGCTTCTCTCCTTTTGAGGCATCTATCACCTCATAATCCTTCCAGTCATCAGCAATCCACATAGAAACCTCCATATGCCTGCTTTGCAGGCATTCTAATAAAAAACGAACCTTACCGTTCTGTTACTTTTCACAAACTGTTATCGACATGTTTCCGCATGGCGATTACTCCGCATCTCGAATTACTATTATAAACCAGGATTACCCGAAAAACAACCTATATTCATGCTTCCTCTTAGCATTCTCTTAGTATCCTCTTATCATTCTAACTGTATTTTAACTTGACGTTGCTGGTAATAAAAGTTACACTTATAACTGTAAGCAGGAAACAGAGAAGCCTTATAAAATGGGCTTCTGAGAATAAAATATATGGAGGAATGTTATCATGGGTATATTAACAAGGTTCAAGGACATCATGTCCAGCAACATCAATGCACTGCTTGATAAAGCAGAGGACCCCGAGAAAATGATTGATCAGTGTCTTCGTAATCTGAACTCCGATCTTGGTAAGGTAAAGTCTGAGACAGCAACCATCATGGCTGAAGAGCAGAGAGCAAAAAGAGCCTTAGATGAATGCAGCGAAGAGATAAATAAGATGCAGACCTATGCAGTAAAAGCACTTGAAGCGAATAATGAAGCCGATGCAAGAAAGTTTCTCGAACAGAAGGCAACCCTGTCCGCTAAGCTTCCCGGACTTCAGGAAGCATACAATCTGGCTCATACCAATGCAACCCATATGCGTGAAATGCATGATAAATTAGTTGATGATATCAACGAACTTGAGTCACGCAAGGATATGATCAAGGGTAAGCTTGCTGTTGCAAAGACTCAGGAGCGGATTAACCGTATGGGCGACTCCGTAGTGAGTGCCAATAATTCCATTGCGAGCTTCAAGAAGTATGAAGAGATGGCAGACAAAGCGCTTGATAAGGCGAATGCCATGGCAGAGCTTAACCGTTCCTCTTCCGAACAGACAATTGAGGATCTCGCTGCAAAGTACGAAACCAATTCCAGTGTGGATGACGAACTGGCCGCGTTAAAGGCAAGCCTGAATAAGTAATTATAAAACATCAGAAGATTAATGTCCGCAGATAAATCAGATAACTGCTGATCTGCGGACTTTTCTCAGATTCAGATTTAAGTTTATTATGCAATAATTAAATGGAGGATTTGCAAATGTCCACTGTTATTCATTATAAATGTCCTAATTGTGGGTCAGACATGGCTTTTGACACGAAGACCGGATTTCTCCGCTGCGATAACTGCGGACGGACGGATAAAATCGAGAGCATACCCAAACCCGGGGAAAATGAGGATGAAACCATCCATTACGATGCGGATGATGATGACATTAACGCCGCCAACTCGGGCTTCGAGCATGATTATGCCGATGCAAATGATTCTGATGAACCGAGCCACCACTCCACCTTCAATGAGGGGGAGACCCACGAATACCATTGTAATAACTGCGGTGCGGTACTGATTACAGAGGCGAATACCGCAGCCACTACCTGCAGCTTCTGCGGAGCAGGTGTCGTACTAAGTGACCGGTTGAGCGGAAGCCTGGCTCCTGCGAAGGTCATTCCCTTTTCCATCAGCAAGGAACAGGCTCAGGAAGCGTTTGTCAAATGGTGCAGAAAGGGGTTACTGACTCCTAAGGATTTTATGACTGCGGACAGGATCAAGAACATTACCGGTCTCTATGTCCCCTTCTGGCTCTATGATGTCAACGGTCGAGGGGAAGCCGAAGCAACCTGTACCAGAGTTCGGACTTATTCCGATAAGGACTGGATCTACACGGAGACCAAATACTATAACGTTTACCGTAAGGTAGATTTGAACTACAACCGCATTCCCTGTGATGCTTCCAAGAAAATGGAGGATCACATGATGGATAAGCTGGAACCCTATTCTTATGAGAACCTGAAGGATTTTAACATGCCCTATCTTGCAGGTTATATCGCTGAGAAATATGATTTTACGGATGAGGATATGCTACCGCGAATCAAGGAAAGAGTGGGCGATTATGTAGATAGCTATCTGAATTCTACAATCAACGGATATACCTCCGTTACATATCACCGCAAGGACATCAGGATTCGGAAGAAGCATGCGGATTATACACTGATGCCCGTATGGATGGTATGCTATGATTATCGTCAGGCTGAACATATCTTTCTAATGAACGGTCAGACCGGCAAGATTATCGGTAAACCTCCACTGAGTAAAGGAAAAATATTTGGCTGGTTTACAGGGGTCAGTGCTGGCTGCTTTGCTCTCTTTCGTATCATTACTATAATAGGAGGGATGCTGTCATGAAGAAGTTCAATCACCATAAAGTCCTGTCTATTCTTGCCGTAGTGATGCTTGTCGCAGCTACAGGTTTCTTCAAGCCCATACCGGCATATGCGGCAGATGCTTCCGAAAGTAAAGTTACACAGCATGTTTATGATGAGGCCGGTCTGCTCTCCTCCTCTGAGATAGAAGAGCTCGAGCAGAAATGTATCGAGTCCGGTGATGCCGCAGGGGTAGAGATCATGATCTTGACCCACAACGATCCGAACGCAATCTATGCAGAGGATTATATTGAGGATTTTGAAGACACATTGCCGGTGGGCGATCGGGTCTACCTGTTGGTGGATATGAGTAACCGTGTTGTTTTTATGGAGGGCTATGGATCTGCCGAGACCTATATTCATTCCAAAAGGATAGATGTCATCATCGACGAGATCACCCCCTTCCTTTCTGAAGGAAATTATTACGATGCTTTTACGATCTACATCGATCGTTCTGCCGCATATATGGGTGACGATTCCGAGATCAATACCGATCATGATTACAGTGTTGGGACTCCGCAGAATGACAATCCCAATGCTCCGTACTATGATGAAACCTGGCCTGATGATTATGGAAAGCCACAATCCTCCGCCAAGGATCTGGTAACAAATATCTGGGCTCAATTACTGGCTGCAATCGTCATAGGAATCATTACCGTGTCTCTCATGGCTGCCCGTTCCGGAGGCAGAATGACGGCAGGCAGTGCTACCTATATGGACCAGAAGCAATCCGGTTTGATTGGACGAAGAGATGATTATATCCGCACCCATGTCACCAGAGTACCGAAGCCAAAGGATAATCAGAACAACCACGCCAGCGGTGGCTTCAATGCAGGAGGCTTCCGGGGCGGTACATCAATGGGCGGGCGCTCCCACAGCTCCGGCGGTGGTAAGTTTTAGTAGCAATAACATTTAAATTCATTTATAATAATCTTAAGAAGAACGCGCATAACAGGAGTAAAACAGCCTGATTTATGTATCAATCTTATGGAGGAAATCAATATGGGTTTATTTTCTAAGCAATTTGCAAATGTAGTTGAATGGCAGGAATTTCGTGATGATATGATTTTCTACAAATGGAGCAACGACGAGATCAAGAAGGGCAGTCGTCTGATTATCCGTCCCGGTCAGGACGCGGTATTTCTCTATAACGGAAAGATTGAAGGAATCTTCAAAGATGAAGGGGATTACGATATCGAATCCCAGATCATTCCCTTCCTTTCCACATTAAAGGGATTTAAATTTGGTTTCAACAGTGGTATCCGCGCAGAGGTACTCTTTATTAATACAAAGGAATTTCAGGTGAAATGGGGTACTCAGAACGCCATCAACATTCCTGTACAGCAGCTTCCCGGCGGGATGCCGATCCGTGCCTTCGGTACCTTCACCTTTAAGGTGGCTGATTATGTCAAACTGATTGATAAGATAGCCGGTGTGAAACAATCCTACAATGTTGAGGACGTCAGATTGCGTATCGTCGCAATTCTGGATCAGCTGCTCATGAAATGGATATCCAAGGAAGGCAAGGATATGTTCAACCTGCAGGCGAACTCCTTTGATATTTCAAATGGTATTCGTTCCGACCTTGACATGCAGCTTTTCGATTCAGGACTTTCCATCACAGCCTTCAATATCATGAGCTTTACTTATCCGGAAGAGATCCAGGCAATGATCAACAAGAACGCTTCCCACTCGATGGTTGGTGATTTGAACCGTTATCAGCAGATTGAACTGACGAACGGTATGGCCTCCGGTAAGATGAGTGGCGGTGGTGTTGCCTCCGACATGGCAGGTATGATGATGGGTATGAATGCTGCCAATCAGATGATGAAGAACATGAACCAGCCCTCAGGTAATGGTGCCCCCACAGGAGGTACAAAGCCGAACTTCTGTCCGAATTGCGGTGCAAAGACCGAGGGGGCTAATTTCTGTCCAAACTGCGGCCAGAAGCTTGCATAATCAAGAATTGTGAATAAGAAAACTTTCCTACAGAGGGTGCAATGCACCCTCTGTATTTTATTTTCTTTTAAAATAACATCAGCCGTTCCTCAAAATTTTTCAAACAAGCGTTTGCATTATTTAGTACTATATGGTACAATATGATCATACTAATAATAGAGGGGAGTTTTACCATGGAATTTTATAATGTAATTAATGAAAGACACACAATTCGGGATTTAACAGACAGAGAGGTTGATATGGAGGTAATTCACAGAATTATTGACGCTGGTCTGAAGGCACCTACCAACGACCATATGCGCAGCTGGGAATTCGTAGTAATCTCGGACAAGGAGGAGAAAGCAAACATCATAAGTAAAATCAGGAAAAGCTATTCCAAGGAGGAGATCAATGGTGTTCTTGATGCTTGGAATATGACTGATGCCTGTCAGAGGGAGATGTATTTGGATGGAGTTCCGAAGCAATATTCCATGCTTTATCGGGGTGGCTGTCTGATCCTTCCCTTCTTCAAGCAGGATCATCCTCTGCTCACACCTGAGACATTGAATTCTCTCAACTACTTCGCTTCCATCTGGTGCTGCATAGAGAACATACTGCTGGCAACTACCGCAGAGGGCTTAGGTGCTGCTTTTAGAATTCCTTTTCCTGACGAGCTTGATTACCTAAAGGAATATTTGGGACATCCCGATCATTACTACCTGCCCTGCTATATCTCTATCGGCTATCCCGCGGAGGATGTATCCAAACCGAAACAGCATCACTTCGCCCCCCAAGAAAAAATTCACATCAATAAGTGGTAGATTCGGCTTGAATAGAACAAGCGCGGACCTGTGTATCCCCTCACACACTCGTCGGAAGACACAGGTCCGCGCTCGTTCTATTCCTTTACTGTTTTCGAATATTCTATTCTGATTATTAACAGTTCTGATTACTCTATCGATCTAATTGTTCTACTGTGTTGCCTACTTTACCGCTATGATTTCTCTACTACTTTAATCACATTTTCTAAAATTGCTCTTCTTACTCTACCGCGAATACTTCGTCGCTCATCAGATTCTGCAGTTTGATGTCTGCATCTTCCAGAGAGCTCCCCTTTACGCCGAAATAGAACTTAATCTTCGGTTCGGTACCGGAAGGTCTGATTGCACACCAGGCATTGTCATTTAAATCAAAGTATAGTACATCGGATTTCGGGAGTCCGGTTGAAGTCACCTTTCCGGTCTCCAGCTCCGTAATCGTATCTGCTTTGTAGTCCCGAAGCTTCAGTACCTTGAAGTCTCCTGCTGTCTTCGGCGGGTTCTTTCGATAGCTCTCCATAATTTCTTTGATCTTCTCCATGCCCTCTATACCCTTGAGCGTCACAGACACAAGATCCTCCTTGAAGTAACCATACTTCTCATAGATATTATTCATCTGCTCATAAAGAGAGATGCCCTTGGAGCGATAGTAGGCTGCAGCCTCACACAGACTCATCACGGCAACGATAGCATCCTTATCCCTGGAGTGGGTACCGACAAGGCATCCATAGCTCTCTTCATAACCGAAGATGTAGGTATTGGAACCTGTCTCTTCAAACAGTTTAATCTGTTCTCCGATATATTTGAAACCGGTTAATACTTCGATCAGCTTCGCATTGTAATACTCTGCGATTAGATCTGAGATATTGCCTGTAACGATTGTTTTTATTAAGGCAGCATTCTTCGGAAGAATTCCCTTCTCAGCCTTCTGTGAGAATTCGTATTCCGCGATTAATGCGCCGGTCATATTTCCGTTGAAGAGAACAAATTCACCGTTCTCATCCTTTACCATGATACCCAGGCGGTCAGCATCCGGATCGGTTGCCAGGATCAGATCTGCTCCTACTTCCTTCGCCAGCTTCTGCGCCAGGTTGAATACCTTCGGGTCCTCAGGATTAGGATATCCTACAGTAGAGAATTCAGAATCCGGCAGTTCCTGCTCCGAAACCACATAAACCTGATCAAAGCCCAGCTCGGACAGAATTCTTCTTACAGGAAGATTACCGGTACCATGCAGCGGAGTATATACGATCTTCATCTTTTTGCCTTCTTCGCTAATCGGGTTAAGTACCAGCTTCTTCAGTTCAGCAATGTATTTATCATCAATTTCCTTACCGATGATTGTAAGTAAGCCCTTTGCCAGAGCCTCCTCCTTCTTCATCGTTTTCGCGGATGCAAAATCCGTGATGGAATTTACTTCTTTTATGATCTCCTCATCCTTCGGGTACGTAATCTGGGCACCATCCTCCCAATATACCTTATAACCGTTATACTCAGCAGGGTTATGGCTTGCGGTTATAACGATACCGGCAATACAACCAAGGGTCCGAAGTGCAAAGGACAACTCCGGCGTAGGTCTCAAGCTTTCAAAAAGATATGCATGGATTCCATTTGCAGCAAGACACAATGCACTGTCCAAAGCGAATTCCGGAGACATTCTTCTGGAATCATAGGCAATCGTAACTCCCTTGCTCTCTCCTCCTGTTTTCAGAATGGTATTCGCAAGACCCTGTGTCGCTCTCCTGACTGTATATAGATTCATCCTGTTGACACCGGCACCTAAGATTCCTCGGAGGCCCCCGGTTCCAAATTCAAGATCCTTAAAGAATCTTTCTTTTATTTCAGCTTCGTTTCCCTTAAGTTCAGCCAGCTCGTGTCTGGTTTCTTCATCAAAGTAAGGATTAGTCAACCATTCTTCATATCTTTTCATATAACCCATCATGATATTCTCCCTTTCATCTACAATACAAATAACATCTGAAACGATAGAGGATATACTATTCCAAAACGTCTATATCATGATACAATGCTTTTTTACCAAATGCAATCCTTTTTTACTCGGTGATTTGTAAGTCACTTTTCACAAAGTCAGGTATGGTACCTTTTTTAAACATATATCCATAACTGACTTCACTACCATAATCTTCATTGAATACATAGAGAATAACATTCGTATAATCGTCTCCTTCGATCAAGGTGCTATTACTATAGAAGTAATCCCTGGAGACCAGGTTGGGCAGGATCTGGGCAATCTGCTCCGGTTTTGAATAAGTCTCTTCCTTATAGCTGTCCTTCGCCATACTGGTTGAAATGATACCATCTACAGTGGCCTGATCGTATTTCGGTCTATAATCCCCTACCGTGATTCTCCTGATGTCCTCCAGCTTAATCTTTTTCGAAGTGTCAAAGCCGTATTTCTCCATCAATTCCAAGGTCTTTGTAAAAGAAGGATAGACATAATAGGTGTTAACATCATAGGTGTTATATTCAAAAAGAACGGTTGCCAGCGGCTCGATATCCTTTACTTCATCCAAAGTCAAGGTCTTCAGTTCCTCTATATAGGTAGAAAGGAATGCCTGCTTTTCTGTACCCTGCAATGCAAGAGTATAGCTTTCCTTTCCATCCATACCGAATTCCTTATGATTGACCATTTCTGAGTAGTATCTTAAGGATACCTTTCCGATCTTCGTGGTATCCCAATGTAACAGCGGATAATGAACAACCTTGTAATCACTGTTCTCATAAATCCTTTGCAGCTGTTGATAGGTTTCAGAGGTACTAAGCCTATACTGACGGTATACTGTTTTACCGTTCTTCATATCATATTTCACACAATAGGTATAGCTGCCACCCACCGCATAATTATCTCCGGTTTCCTTCCCGGTTGACCTACCGACTTTTGCTAGCTCATAGGCTTTCGAAAAATCCGTCAGCTTCATATTCTTCAACTGATATGCCGAACTGTCATATCTTTTATATTTCCCGTCTTCTATTTCAAAATAGTTTATATTACCATCAATTCCGCTAACGGATACGGCCATGCTCCGGATTTCATTTTCCTTCGGAAGATATGCATCGAATTTGAAGAGGTCAAATCTGAAACAGCTGGCAATAATGCCGACTGCAAGACCACATATCAGAAGCTGTCTCTTATTGCGTAATATCCCACGGATGTCGAACTGATAGATAATTTCTATAATGGCATGGGAGACAAATAAGGCAAACGCAATACCAAAGATAAGCCAGCCATCACTGTTATGGGTGATATTGAAGAACAATGCCCCGCCGCCTAAGGACAGTAAAATCACCAGTAGGAACTTAATTACCGGCTTTGATATTGCAAAAGCCATTGCTTTACCTGCTGCCTCAGATGGTCTCTTGAGATACAAAAATAAAGCAAAGGCAATCAAGGCAGCCGTAACCGCTGCTCCGATCACGATCGAAAGCAGGATACTCTCTCCCTTGTTCCAGGTGTCATTGACACTCAGATAAACCCATATCGGTGATAAGAACTTCAATTGGTTCCGTAGTAATACCTCCGAGTAATAGGTATCAAAAAATTCACGGAAATACTCCTCCTTCACCAACATCAGGGTCGGACCATACAGCAAAAGGACTGCGCTTCCAAGGCAGCTGACTACAAAATTGCCGGTTAGCATGACTGCAATGATTACTATGGTATATATCATCAAATAGTAGATACTGTTGATCAGCACCGCTGTCATGGCTGCCTGAAAGATTTCCCGGCACATATAGCCATTTGCTGCAAGCACGACAAAGCTCAAAAGCAGATTCAAACCATAGGATACGAAATAAATCAAGAAACCGTCCAGATAGTTTACAGCAAACAGGGTTGATCGCTTTACAGGTGTACTGTGGTAAAAGTCAATCTGCTTCTTGGAATGTACGTAGTAGAAGCTGCTGATGCCGCAGATGATTGCTGCTATAATCGTAAAGATGGCTACACCGGAATGCTCCGGGCCCAGCATCGATATAATTCTGTCATTGATCTGATCTAAGGTCAGCAGATTGTCTATGCTCTCTAAGTTCAATGCATTCATCACAGGCAGGACAAGAAAGAACAACAAAAGCAAAAGCGCAATTGTCCATATTTTTCTTTTCAAATCTTCCTTTTGAAGATTAATAAATAAGCTTTTTAATATCATAGCCGACTACCTCCGTTTCGCAGATGAATAGCTCCTCCAGGGTCAAAGGCAGGATCTCCGAATAGATTGGTTCTGCCTTTGTAAGCCTTTCTGCAATTTCCTCATAAGTACCTCTGATTGTGATTGTATTTAAGCTGCCACGCTGTTCTGCTTTCAACAGCTCTAATCCTTGGAATACATCAGCTGCTTCCTCTCCACTTTTGAGTACACATTGCACTCTATGTACGCTCAGCTTCATATCGTAAAGATCCTTTGAGAGCAGGATGCCCCCTTTATGCAGAATTCCGACATGATCACAGATATCCTCCAGCTCTCGAAGATTATGTGAGGCTATAATCACTGTCATGTTCCGCTCTGCAATCTCGCGGATGAAGATACTCTTCACAGCCTGACGCATCACCGGATCCAGTCCGTCAAAGGTCTCATCACAGAAGATATATTTTGTATTGGCACAGACTCCGCAGATCACCGAGACCTGCTTCTTCATTCCCTTGGAAAAAGTATTGATCTTTCGTCTTGGATCCAGATCGAATTGCTTCATCATCGTATCAAAACGGTCGCAATCAAACTCAGGATAAATTCTTTTATAGAAATTCTTCATATCCTTCGGAGTAGCATTACTGAAAAAGAATTGGTCATCCGAAATATAGAAGAACAGCTTTTTCGCTGAAATGTTCTCATAAACCTCCATTTCATCCAATTGAATGGACCCCCGGTCAGGCTTCAGGATACCGCTCAGCATCCTTAAAAATGTGCTCTTTCCGGCACCGTTGGTACCGATCAGGCCAAAGACATTACCCTCCTTGATTGTTACCGAAACCTGATCCACTGCTTTTATATTGTCAAATTGCTTACTTACGTTGATCGCTTCAATCATCGTCCCTCTCCTCCCCATAGCTTTCGTCTATTACGACGATTAATTTATCCTTCGGAATTCTAATCCCCTTCGCTTCCTTTGCCAATTCTCCCAGCTTTTGAAATATTTCAGCTTGCTTTTCCCGAAAGATCAAATCACCGGCCGCGATAAAATTTCCCTTTCCTTTCACGGAATAAATATAACCCTGTCGCTCAAGCTCGGCATAAGCCCGCTGAATTGTGTTCGGATTAATAGATAATTCCATCGCAAGATTTCTTACTGAGGGCAGCTGGCTATCCGCTTCCAACGCACCCTTTAGGATCAGATCCTTAAATCTCTCCACCACCTGCTCATAGATTGGTCTATGATCTCTATAATCTATCAATATCACAGCTACACTCCCTCCTTCCATATTAGAGGATATGATAATAAAAATAAATTATACCAACTGTATTAATTCAATTAATACAGTTACTTTATACTATATTCCACAATATGTCAAGTAATAAACCATCTAATGTTCATAAACATCAAATAATCGAAGCGAACAAGCACAAAAAAGACTGTCCGGATCATAATATTCCCCCTTAAGTAGACATGGTAAATAACCAATTCTACTTAAGGGGGATCATATTATTGCCCGGGCAACCTCTTTACTTCTTCCTTATCTTATTCAAAGGTATCATATATAATCATATGTAGTTTTCGTTTTCCCATGCCTTCACCTGTTCAGCTCCCTGCTCCGTACTGTAACCGTTACCAATCAGAATTCCGATCAGAATATATTTCTGGAAGATCTTTCTCAAATCAGTTCCGGCTTCTGCTTCCTTCATTGCTTCATTCACAATAGGATCGATATATTCCAGTACCTGCTCCAATGTCATGCTCTGGCCCTCATCCATCTGACCCTTCTCCTGACCCTGGTTGAGGCCCTGGCTCTGACTTTGAAGCTGACCGGAATTCATCCCATTCCCATTCTCTAAATTCAGGTTAAGGATGTAGTTATATTTATCCGCATGCTTTAATTCATCTGTCATGATCTCAAGTACCATGTCCCTGTAATACCTGGATGGAAGACCCGCATATATGATTCTGTATCTCTCCATAGCTGCAAGCTCACCGAATAACGCCCGCTTGATTCCTTCCAGATAGGAAGCCGGTTCCGTAAATTCCTGACGATCCGCCCGTGCCAATTCAAAACCCGTATAGTACTCATAGATTTCACGAAACATCCGGTTGTGTTTCATCTCATCATCCCGGATATCCGCGATGATCTCCTTCTCTTCCTGTGTCGGAGCGACTGAAATCAGATATTCATAGAACAATTCATCCTCACGTTCACCACGCACTGCCTGGGTTATTAATTCCAGGGCTTCATCCAATGTCTTATAGGTTGCTTCGTTAAACTTATTATTGTTATTATTCATTGCCCGCTGCTCCATACCTGTTGATGATACTATCTTATGACAGCGCTATAAATATGTGAGGTTTACTTGTAGCGAAACGAAAAAGTCACATACAGACTCTCTGTCGTTCCCAATTCTTCATCAGGGATCGACATTTAGCCTGCATGTGACTCTACTATATATTCCTATAGAATTGCTCTTGTCAGTGTGATTACTGCTCAGGCTTACAGCCCGTCACTGTAATCATCTTCTGAAATACCCTTTAAGTTGAATTCGGTTTCTGTCCAGTCGCCATCATTATGGGAGTTCTCACCATAGTTTACATGAGCATCATCTACTCCCGGGATAGCATCCTCTCTCTGCATCAGGTCATTCTCTCTGGAGTACTTATCCTCGTCGTATACGATCTCCGGAATACCGTCTTCTCCCTCGTAATAACCTTCTTCACCTTCTTCAGGATATTCGCCTTCATTGTAAGCATCTTCCGCATATTCGAAGGTATCATACTCATCCATATAGCTACCTTCGTCGTCAAGATCCTCGGAAAGCATATACTCATCCATCGTATCAGTATCCAGCTTCACAGAGCGGTATCTCTTCATACCGGTTCCGGCAGGGATCAGCTTACCAATGATAACATTTTCCTTCAGACCGATCAGCGGGTCAACCTTACCCTTGATTGCAGCTTCAGTAAGAACCTTGGTAGTCTCCTGGAAGGATGCAGCTGATAAGAAAGAGTTTGTTGCAAGGGAAGCCTTTGTGATACCAAGCATTACCTGCTTGCCGTCAGCAGGCTCTAAGCCTTCTGCAATCAGTCTTTCATTCTCATCCTCGAATTCAAGGATATCGACCAGTGTACCGGGTAAGAAATTAGTATCACCGTTTGTCTCGATGCGGATTTTCTTCAGCATCTGGCGAACGATAACCTCGATATGCTTATCGTTGATTTCAACACCCTGTAAACGATATACTCTCTGAACCTCCTGGATCATATAATCCTGTACGGCACGGATACCCTTGATCTTTAAGATATCATGAGGATTCACGCTACCTTCTGTCAGCTCGTCGCCAGCCTCAAGAACATCGCCTTCCTGAACCTTGATTCTGGAACCGTAAGGAATTAAATATGCTTTGGACTCCATAGTCTCATTATTTGTAATAATTACTTCACGTTTCTTCTTCGTATCCTTAATCGTTACCACACCGCCGAACTCTGCGATAATCGCAAGACCCTTCGGTTTTCTGGCCTCGAAAAGCTCCTCAACACGGGGAAGACCCTGTGTTATGTCATCACCCGCAACACCACCGGTATGGAACGTACGCATGGTCAGCTGTGTACCGGGCTCACCGATGGACTGAGCAGCGATAATACCTACTGCTTCACCTACCTGAACAGCTTCACCGGTTGCCATGTTTGCGCCATAACACTTCGCACATACACCGATATGTGATTTACAGGATAATACGGTACGAATCTTAACCTTTTCAACACCTGTTGCGATAATTCTTGCTGCACGCTTCGGTGTAATCATATGATTTGCTTTTACAATCATCTCACCGTCAGCGTCAAAGATAGACTCACAGGAATATCTTCCGGTAATTCTCTCCTCTAAGCTTTCGATTACTTCCTTGCCATCGGTAAACGCTTTAATCCACATACCGGGAATTTCATGACCCTCGCAGCAGTCCACTTCACGGATGATCAGATCCTGTGAAACGTCTACCAGACGACGGGTTAAGTAACCGGAGTCAGCGGTACGAAGCGCTGTATCGGACAGACCCTTACGGGCACCATGTGCGGAGATGAAGTACTCCAATACGTCAAGACCTTCACGAAGATTGGACTTAATCGGTAACTCGATGGTTCTACCGGAGGTATCTGCCATCAAACCACGCATACCTGCAAGCTGTTTAATCTGCTTATCAGAACCACGGGCACCGGAGTCGGACATCATCTTAATATTGTTGAATTTGTCCAGACCGCCGAGCAGCTTCTCGGTCAGTACCTTATCCGCTTCCTTCCAGGTCTCGATTACAGTATTGTATCTCTCGTCCTCGGTCATTCTACCGCGTCTGTATTCCTTAGCAATATTCTCGACGGTAGCTTCCGCATCCGCAATGATTTGAGCCTTATCCGCAGGTACCTCCATATCGGAGATGGATACGGTCATCGCAGCGCGTGTGGAATATTTGTAACCCAATGCCTTTACAGCATCGAGGATTTCCGCAGTCTTAGTTGCACCGTGAATGTTGATGCACTTCTCTAAGATAGGCTTTAACTGCTTCTTACCAACTAAGAAGTTGATCTCAAGCTTTAAGAAATTCTCATCCAGGCTTCTGTCCACAAAGCCCAGATCCTGAGGAATAATTTCATTGAAGATAAAGCGTCCGAGGGTGGATTCGATTGATCTGGTCTCCATTACCCCGTCTTTGTTCAGACCGCTTCTTCTAACCTTAATCATCTCATGAAGAGAGATTGCACCATTCTCATAAGCAAGAATAGCTTCGTTCAGACTCTTATAGAAATGAGTAATTCCGTGACCGGTTTCTCTCTCGATGGTCAGGTAATAGATACCGAGAACCATATCCTGGGAAGGAACGGTTACGGGTGCACCATCAGAGGGCTTTAAGAGGTTGTTTGGTGAAAGCAGTAAGAAACGGCACTCAGCCTGTGCTTCTACGGACAGAGGCAAATGCACAGCCATCTGGTCACCGTCGAAGTCCGCATTATAAGCGGTACACACCAGGGGATGCAGCTTAATTGCCTTACCCTCAACCAGTACCGGCTCAAACGCCTGGATACCGAGTCTGTGAAGGGTAGGAGCACGGTTTAACATAACCGGATGCTCTTTGATAACCTCCTCAAGGACATCCCATACCTCAGACTGGAGTCTTTCCACCATCTTCTTAGCGGATTTTATATTATGAGCGGTTCCTCTTGCTACCAGCTCCTTCATAACGAAGGGCTTGAATAACTCGATTGCCATTTCCTTCGGCAAACCGCACTGATAAAGCTTTAATTCAGGTCCTACCACGATAACGGAACGTCCGGAGTAGTCAACACGCTTACCAAGTAAGTTCTGACGGAAACGTCCCTGCTTACCCTTTAACATATCGGACAGAGATTTGAGTGCTCTGTTTCCGGGTCCGGTTACAGGCCTTCCTCTTCTACCGTTATCGATTAACGCATCAACAGCTTCCTGAAGCATTCTCTTCTCGTTACGAACAATAATGTCCGGAGCACCAAGCTCAAGAAGTCTCTTCAGACGGTTGTTACGGTTAATGATTCTACGATATAAATCGTTCATATCGGAGGTTGCAAAACGACCACCGTCGAGCTGTACCATCGGACGAAGATCCGGAGGAATAACCGGAATAACCGAAAGTATCATCCATTCCGGTGAATTACCGGACTCACGGAAGGCTTCCACTACTTCCAGACGCTTGATAATTCTCGCACGCTTCTGGCCGGTAGAATCCTTTAAGCCCTTCTTTAAATCCTTTGATTCCTTCTCTAAGTCGATTGCCTGTAACAGCTCCTGAATTGCTTCTGCACCCATACCGAGACGGAAGCTGTTGTAACCGTATTTCTCAATCGCTTCCTGCTTCTCTTTTTCATTCAGAACCTGCTTGTACTGTAAGTCGGAGGTTCCTTTATCGAGTACGATATAGGAAGCGAAATACAATACCTTCTCCAGAGTTCTCGGAGAAAGGTCCAGAATCAGACCCATACGGCTCGGTATCCCCTTGAAATACCAAATATGGGAAACCGGAGCTGCCAGTTCGATATGGCCCATTCTCTCACGACGCACGCTTGCTTTCGTTACCTCAACACCGCAACGATCGCAGACTACGCCCTTATATCTGATTTTTTTATACTTACCGCAATGGCATTCCCAGTCCTTGCTGGGTCCGAAGATTCTCTCGCAGAACAGACCATCCTTCTCAGGCTTTAAGGTTCTATAATTGATTGTCTCCGGTTTTCTTACTTCTCCCTTTGACCATTCTCTGATTTTTTCAGGTGAAGCTAAACCAATTTTTATAGCATCATAGGTTATCTCTTGAATACTGCTAATCATCTCAGACATCCTTTGGCTCTCCCTTCGTTTTAGAATGAAAATCTGCTCTTATCTTAGGTTAAAGACTGTCCGCAAGCTTTACAGCGCTTACTGCCTTCCGCCACGATTGCTCCGCAGTTCGGGCAAATGTTCTCCGCAGGTTCTTCATCCTCTTCGTCCTCATATATTCCATCTTCCAGTATATCTTCTGATTCGTCTTCATAGATATCGAAAATATCTGCATCAAGATCTTCAACATTTGCCTGGGTGAAGCCAGCTTCTTCATAGCCTTCATCATATCTGAAATTATTATCTCCCTCGATCAAAGGAGTCAAATCTGAATCACCGTAGTCAATGCTTTCTGTCATCTTCACCTCGTTACCGTTCTCATCCAGAACTGTAACATCGAGTGCTAAGGATTGAAGTTCCTTAAGTAATACCTTAAAGGATTCAGGAATACCGGGCTCTGAGATGTTCTCACCTTTAATAATTGCTTCATAGGTCTTAACACGACCGGTAACATCATCGGATTTAACTGTCAGGATTTCCTGAAGGATATAAGCTGCACCGTATGCTTCCAGTGCCCAAACCTCCATCTCACCGAATCTCTGTCCGCCGAATTGTGCTTTACCGCCCAACGGCTGCTGTGTTACTAAGGAGTAAGGTCCGGTTGAACGAGCATGGATCTTATCATCTACCAGGTGGTGGAGCTTTAAGTAATGCATGAAGCCTACTGTAACCGCACCATCGAAATATTCACCGGTTCTACCGTCACGAAGTCTTACCTTACCGTCACGGTTGATCGGAACACCCTTCCAATCTTCTCTGTTCTCAGGATGATTCTTTAAATATTCCGTCAATTCTGAATCCAGAGAATCCTTATATTTTGCTTCAAATTCTTCCCAAGTGGTATTCGCATAGTCATTGGCGATTTCCAAGGTATCCATGATGTCATACTCGTTCGCTCCGTCGAATACCGGAGTGGAGATATCAACACCGAGAACCTTTGCAGCTAAGGACAAGTGAATTTCAAGTACCTGTCCGATATTCATACGGGAAGGAACACCCAGAGGGTTGAGCACGATATCAAGAGGTCTTCCGTTCGGTAAGAAAGGCATATCCTCCGCCGGTAATACACGGGAAACAACACCCTTATTACCATGACGACCGGCCATCTTATCTCCGACCTGAATTTTTCTCTTCTGTGCAATATATACACGAACCGTCTGGTTTACACCAGGGGATAACTCATCACCGTTCTCTCTCGTAAATACCTTCGCATCTACGATAATACCATACTCACCGTGAGGAACACGAAGGGAAGTATCACGTACCTCTCTTGCTTTCTCACCGAAAATTGCTCTAAGAAGTCTTTCTTCTGCAGTCAGCTCAGTCTCACCCTTCGGTGTAACCTTACCAACAAGAATATCTCCGGCACGAACCTCAGCACCGATACGGATGATACCTCTTTCATCCAGATCCTTTAAAGCATCATCACCGACACCGGGAACATCTCTTGTGATTTCTTCCGGTCCCAGCTTGGTATCTCTGGATTCTGCTTCATACTCTTCGATGTGCACGGAAGTATAGACATCTTCCTGTACCAGACGCTCACTTAAAAGTACCGCGTCCTCGTAATTATAACCTTCCCAGGTCATGAAACCGATTAAGGGGTTCTTACCAAGAGCAAGCTCGCCCTTTGCTGTGGACGGACCGTCCGCAATTACCTGTCCGGCTTCAATTCTGTCACCGCGGAATACAATCGGTCTCTGATTGATACAGGTTCCCTGATTACTCTTAGAGAACTTGATCATCCGATAGGAGGATTTTGTATTGTCATCATTTTTGATTACAACTTCTTTAGCAGTAACACGATCAACGATACCGGACTTCTTCGCTACCACGCAGACTCCGGAGTCAATTGCTGCCTTTGCTTCAATACCGGTTCCAACTACAGGAGCCTCGGTTAACAGAAGCGGCACTGCCTGACGCTGCATGTTCGCACCCATGAGGGCACGGTTCGCATCGTCGTTCTCAAGGAAAGGAATTAAGGCTGTAGCCACGGAGAATACCATCTTCGGGGATACGTCCATTAAGTCAATCTTTTGCTTCTCATACTCGGAGGTCTCTTCCTTATAACGACCGGAAACACTGGAACGAACAAAATATCCGTTGCCATCCAGCTCTTCATTTGCCTGTGCAACGATATATTTATCCTCTTCATCCGCAGTAAGATAAACAACGTCATCCGTAACCCGAGGGTTCATCGGATCGGTCTTATCCACCTTACGGTAGGGAGCCTCAACAAAGCCATATTCATTAATTCTTGCATAGGTTGCAAGAGAGTTGATCAAACCGATGTTAGGACCTTCTGGAGTCTCGATCGGACACATTCTTCCGTAATGGGAATAGTGTACGTCTCGAACCTCGAAACCTGCTCTATCACGGGACAAACCGCCGGGTCCGAGGGCTGACAGACGTCTCTTATGGGTTAACTCACCCAGAGGGTTGTGCTGATCCATGAACTGGGACAGCTGGGAGCTTCCAAAGAACTCCTTGACTGCAGCCGTAACAGGCTTAATATTGATCAGGGACTGAGGGCTGATGCCTTCTAAGTCCTGTGTAGTCATTCTCTCTCTTACCACACGTTCCATACGGGAGAGACCGATACGGTACTGGTTCTGTAAGAGTTCGCCCACCGCTCTGATTCTTCTGTTGCCCAAGTGGTCAATATCATCAGAATGACCGATGCCATATTCCAGATGAATGTTATAGTTAATAGAAGCAATGATGTCTTCCTTGGTAATGTGCTTCGGAATTAATTCATTGATATTCTTTTTGATTGCATCCTTAATATCCTCGATCTTGGTGTTGTTCTCAAGAATGCTCTTAAGCACAGGATAATAAACATCCTCTGTCACCCCAAGTTCCTTCCTGTCTGCGCTGTCTATGTCTACATAGTAGGCAAGGTCAACCATCAGGTTGGAAAGGATTTTAACATTACGCTCCTCCGCTTGTACCATAACAAAGGGTACTGCGGCGTTCTGTATCTGTCTTGCAATTGCGTCAGTTACCTGAGTTCCTGCTGCTGCAATGATCTCGCCTGTGGATCTGTCAACTACATCCTCAGACAATACAAAACCAACAATACGGTTACGCATATGGAGCTTCTTATTGAATTTATATCTTCCGACTTTCGCCAGATCATATCTTCTTGCATCAAAGAACATGCTGTTTAATAATCCTTCAGCATTCTCTACAGCCAAAGGCTCACCGGGACGCAGCTTCTTGTATAACTCAAGCAGACCGTCCTGATAGCTTCCGGTCGGGTCCTTCGCAGTAGAGGGATCCTTTGCTAAACTGGCAAGGATCTTAGGTTCCTCACCGAACAGCGCCTTAATCTCCTCATTCGTGCCATATCCCAATGCTCTTACGAAGGTGGTAATCGGAACCTTTCTGTTACGATCAACACGTACGTAAAACACATCATTGGAATCTGTCTCGTATTCCAACCATGCGCCTCTGTTCGGTATTACTGTTGAAGAAAATAATTTCTTACCAATCTTATCATGATCTATTGCATAATATATACCGGGGGAACGTACTAACTGGCTTACAATAACTCTTTCTGCACCGTTGATTACAAAGGTACCGGTGGCAGTCATCAATGGTAAGTCTCCCATGAAAATATCGTGTTCGTTGATCTCGTTATTTTCTTTATTATGAAGTCTTACCTTTACCTTCAAAGGAGCAGCATAAGTAGCATCTCGTTCCTTACACTCTTCGATCGTGTACTTGATGTCATCCTCGCATAACGCGAAATCCACGAATTCCAGACTCAGGTGACCGCTGTAGTCTGCAATCGGAGAAATATCATCAAATACTTCTTTGAGTCCCTCGTCCAAAAACCATTGGTAGGAATCCTTCTGCACTTCAATAAGATTGGGCATCTCCAGGACTTCCTTTTGTTTGGAGTAACTCATTCTAACGTTATTACCAACTTTAATTGGATGCATTCTGTTCTTGTCCATTGACGTTT
>JAEZKU010000022.1 GCA_023436065.1 Bacillota bacterium | reverse complement strand
ATAAGGAGGGTTGGCATATGTTAGGGCAGTACGATGTTTATAATGATATCCAGGCTAGGACAGGCGGTGAAATATACATCGGTGTGGTAGGGCCGGTCAGAACAGGGAAGTCTACCTTTATTAAGAGGTTCATGGATCTCTTGGTAATACCGGGTATAGAGGATGTCCATAGCAAAGAGCGGGCAATTGATGAATTGCCCCAGGCGGCTGCTGGTAAGACGATCATGACGACAGAGCCTAAATTCATCCCGAAGGAAGCTGCCACGATTACCTTCAATGACGAGACGAAGGTGAAAATTCGGTTAATCGATTGTGTAGGATATATGGTGGACGGAGCCTCCGGACATATTGAAAACCAGCATGAACGCATGGTACATACACCCTGGTTTGAGCAGGAAATTCCTTTTACCCAGGCGGCAGAAATCGGAACCAGGAAGGTAATCAATGATCATTCCACGATCGGCATTGTCGTTACTACAGATGGAAGCTTCGGTGAAATTCCCCGAGCGAGCTATCATTTCCCGGAAGAACGTACCATCAATGAACTAAAGCATCTTGGAAAACCTTTCATCGTTCTTCTGAATACGAATAAGCCCTATTCCAATGATACCTTAAAAATAGCGGAAGAGATGCAGGAGGAATATAATGTACCCGTCATGCCTGTGAATGCGGAGCAGCTGCGTAAGGAGGATATCACCAGAATCATGGAGAATATCCTGTCCGTCTTTCCTGTGACCGAACTTGACTTTTACATACCGAAATGGGCAGAGATGCTTCCTGAGAATCATTGGCTGAAGACAGATTTAATTGCATCCGTCAAGGAGCTGTTCCAGAAGGTATCGCAGGTAAAGGATGCCCGAATAGCTAATTTTGATACCAACAGTAACTACGTCAAGCGCTTCAAACTGGACAAAATCAATATGCAGGACGGAACGGTCAGCGTCAATGTTGAATTTGATGATATGTATTATTATCAGATATTGAGTGACCTGATCGGTGTGCCGATCAACGGAGAGTATCAACTGATCTATACTCTGAAGGACCTGGCAACCAGAAAAGCAGAATATGAAAAGGTCTCCGCTGCAGCTAATGAGGTACGGCAGAAGGGATATGGCATTGTTGCTCCCCTGAAAGATGAGGTCAGAATAGAAGAGCCGGAAATCATGAAACACGGCAATAAGTTCGGTGTCAAAATTAAGGCTACCGCACCCTCCATCCACATGATCAAGGCTGACATTCTGACTGAGGTTGCACCGATTGTAGGCTCCGAGGACCAGGCTAAGGATCTGATCAATTATATCAATGCAAATGCAAAGGAGAATCCGGAAGGTATCTGGGAGACGAATATCTTCGGAAAGACAATCCGGCAGCTCGTAGATGACGGTATCAATACAAAGATCAATAAGCTGACGGATGAAAGCCAGCTTAAGCTCCAGGAGACGATGCAGAAGATTATCAATGACAGTAACGGTGGACTTGTCTGCATCATTATATAATCCGAATGATTTGAATAAAAAATTGATAAGGGAGATAGACTTGTCATATTGCACAAGTTTATCTCTTTTTGTTATTGCATTATTTATCATTTGAAAATTTAATAAATCTTTGTAATCGTACTCTTCTAATGGAAAAGCGCATAGGTAGAATGTCCCATAAAAAAAGTATTTTTTTCTTGATTTGTAGATAATGACTAAAATTTAAAATAAAGCTGACACATAGTTGACAAAATTTATGGCCTTTGATATAATACATACGTAACATATTTAATATTTGTGTAATAATTAAGTTAACAATTTACTTTACATACTGCCTACAAGATGTGACGACTTAATATTTCGCCGAATAGAACAAGAAAAATGGAGGATATGTAATGAATAGGAAGCTCCTTAGATTTTCCTTGGTATGTGTCACGGGAACATTAATACTCACAGCCACTCCAAAAACTGCGATGGCTTATGAGGAAGCTGTTGCCGGTTTTACTTTCGATAAAGTCTCATCCGCCACGAATAGTGATGGATCAACCATATCCAGTTTATCAACCTATGAGATACCCATTCCCGGTTTTACCAATATTGGTATTGCCAACGTAGATACGAACTTAATGATCCGTTCAGGCCCCGGAGAAAATGAAAAGCTTCTCGGTAAGCTTCCGAAGGACGGCGGTTGTGAGGTTCTTGAGGCAAGCAATAATGGTTGGACCAAGATAAAATCCGGTAAAGTAACCGGTTATGTGAAGAGTGAATTTCTGATCACCGGTACGAAAGCAACCCAGCTTGCCAAGAAGGTCGGCAGCTATGTGGCTAAGGCAAATACCAGTGGACTGAATGTCAGAGCGCTTCCTTCCACGGATGCAGAGCTGATTGATCAGGTAGCGAAGGGTGAAGAGTTAATCGTTCTTGATTCCAAAGTATTTACTGATGATGAGAAGCATGGAAAGTGGGTTAAGGTCAGCCTTGACTCCGAAGATTCCGCAGATGGTACAGTTGCTTATGTTGCAAAGGAATATGTTGATTTATCCTTTGAATTGACAAAAGCGGTATCGATTGAAGAATTACAGTATGGTACCGGCGTATCATCAATCCGTGTGAAGTTAGTAGATCTCGCTAAGAATTATTTGGGTGACAGATATGTATGGGGAGGAACCACACTCGGAGTAGGAGTTGACTGTTCCGGTTATACTCAGGCTCTCTACAGAAAGTTAGGTTACTATATTCCTCGTGACTCAAGAAGTCAGGCCAGAGGCGGAACAACGATCTCAACCAATAACTTAAAGCCCGGTGACCTGGTATTCTATGGTAGCTCCTCTTATATCAATCATGTTGCTATGTATATCGGTAACGGTCAGGTGATCCATGCAAGCAATAGAAGAGATGGTATCAAGATCAGTAACATGAGATACAGAACACCTGTAAAATGCGTAAGATATATTCATGAATAGTAGTTTATTATTTTGTAATATATTAATAAATCTTGTCGTTAAATGTAATACAAAACATAGTAATGGTTGGACTTATGTCCAACCATTTTCTTTACCTGATTGACAAATTGTCAACTTTAACTGATATTACGGTTAAGGCATGATGCTTCAATTCTAACCGAAAATTAATCCTGTTAGAATTGACTTCATTTGGAACGAAAGTTATAATAACCCTGATGATTAACTAAGATGACCGTTCCGGATCGCAGATTACAGTTTATCATCATAATGAAACAACAGGTTGGGAGAATATACGAATGGAGTTTTTTATAGCTATACTAGGTTTCATATTGATCTTAGTCCTATGGAGCAGACTGACTGAAATAAAAAACAGAAGGCTTCTAATAGAAAGGCTGAAAAGGGAATGGGGAGACACCCCAAACGAAGAATATACCTCTGAAAAGATGGAATCCCTCAAATTATTTTATCGATCAAGGCAGGACAACCGTCTCGATGTGGATGATATCACCTGGAATGATCTTGATATGGATGAAGTCTATATGCAGATGAATAATACCGCATCCTCCATTGGCGAAGAATACCTATATGCACTGCTTCGTAAACCTTGCTTTGACGAGACAGAGTTAAAAGAACGTAACCGTCTGATGAACTATTTCAATGAGCATGAAACAGAGAGGCTTCAACTGCAAGCCGGACTTCATAATATGGGCAAGATCAAGCATATCTCAGTCTATGAATATATCAATCGTCTGGAAGTGCAGAAGACAGAGAGCAATTTAATTCATTATTTTTTGGATTGTGCAATGTTGATCTCCATCGGTTTGATCTTTGTGATTCCCGGTTTAGGCGGATTGTTGACGCTGGCCTTTTTTATCATAAATATTTTTCATTATTATTCCTGCAAGGCAAAGATTGAGAATTACCTTGCGATCTTTTCCTATATCTTTCGTCTGCTGGATAGCTGCAAAGCCTTAATCCGCATGGATCTTCCGGAGATCAGGACTTATACGGACAGATTGAAGGAAGACATCAAACATTTCGGAAAAATCCAAAGAGGAGGGTTTTTGCTAACCTCCAAGAGTGGAAGCGGTGATATTCTGGAGATCATTCTTGATAATCTCCGAATGGTTTTCCATCTTGACATCATAAAATACAATTCCATGCTTGGCTTTTATAAGAAAAACCGGGCAGAACTAAACCGTATCTATGAAGTTATTGGGTATATCGACAGCATGATAGCAGCCTCTTCCTTCCGTAATCTGATTTATTATTACTGTGAGCCTGAGCTTATAAAGGGCGGGAAGCCTATGATAGCTACGACCGAATTATATCATCCGCTACTGGAGGAGCCCGTACCCAATTCCATTGCCGAGCAGCAGTCCGTATTGATCACAGGCTCCAATGCCTCCGGTAAGTCCACCTTTATCAAGACTATGGCTTTGAATGCGATTTTATCCCAGACCATTTATACCGCCACTGCCAAGAGCTATAGAGGAAGCTATTTCCAGATCTATTCCTCCATGGCACTTAGGGATAGTATCTTCAGCAGTGAAAGCTATTACATCGTAGAAATCAAATCCCTGAAGAGAATTTTGGACAGTGTAAATGACGAAGTTCCAACCCTTTGCTTTATAGACGAGGTACTTCGCGGAACGAATACCTTGGAGCGTATTGCCGCATCCTCCAGAATCCTGTCTTCACTGGCATCAAAGAACACACTTGTTTTTGCAGCAACGCATGACATTGAGCTGACCCATATCCTGGAGGCAGCCTATTCCAACTATCATTTCCAGGAAAGAATCGAGGATCATCAGATTATCTTTGATTATCAGTTATACAAGGGAAAGGCAATTTCCAAGAATGCAATACGTTTACTCGACATGCTGGGATATCCGTCCGAGATCATCGAAGGAGCGGAACAGGCTGCACAGGAATTCCTGACAACCGGAGAATGGACAAAAGTTTGATGTTGGATTCTTTCTAGGGACGGTGCTATGACAGACTTTATCTATTATCTTTCCGGATATCACTTTCTGGTAATACTAAGCTTTCCTGCCGGAGCTTTAGCATTCCGTCGGAGCGGAGCGACCTCCCTGTCGCCCACTCCTAAATCGTCCATCCATGGACGATTTCCGGAATATCCGCTCCGATTGGAAAGCAAGTATTACCGAAAAAAGTGATATAGTCAATCTAATAGATAAAGCCTGTCATCGTACCTGTTCACTTAGTAAATAAATAGTATTTATATCTTTACTAGTCCTATTCTTCGATAGACCTCATTTATTACGTGCTTTTGTTATCGATGTTCAGCGTTAGTTTCGAAGTTTTTTTTGTTCTATTGTTTTATTGTTCTATTATGTTCTTTAACATAGTTTTATTATTTATCAGATTTTTGGATTGATTATATGTTTGGACAATGTTTATCTTATTTGAGATTGGAGTTTTGATATGAAGGTGACGATTTATACGGATGGTTCGGCGAGGGGAAATCCGGAGGGACCGGGTGGCTATGGTGCCATCGTAGTCTATGTGGACGGGAAGGGTACAGTTCATGAAAGAGAATACAGTGCTGGTTATAAAAAGACGACCAACAACAGAATGGAGCTTATGGCTGCGATAGCAGGACTTGAAGCTCTGACGAAGCCCTGTGAGGTAGTGCTTTATTCTGATTCTCAATATCTTGTTAAGGCTTTTAACGAACATTGGCTGGAGGGCTGGATTAAAAAAGGCTGGACGAGAGGAAAGAATGAGCCTGTCAAGAATATTGACCTATGGAAACGTCTTCTGAAGGCCATGGAGCCCCATCAGGTAACCTACGAATGGGTGAAGGGACACAACGGACACCCGATGAACGAACGCTGTGATATCCTTGCGACAACAGCTGCAGACGGTGAAAATCTGGCTGATGACGTACAGATTTAATATGACCAAAACCATTGCAATCGGTTATCATTATGATATAATTGTAATGGTTTTTTAGTTTACTTACGAAGGAAAGGATTTGTTCACCATGACTCAATTAACTCCTTTGATGCAGCAATACTTAGAGATCAAGGAACAATATAAAGATTGTATTTTGTTTTATCGGCTGGGTGATTTTTATGAAATGTTTTTTGAGGACGCACATGTCTGTTCCAAGGAATTAGAGATCGCATTAACCGGAAAAAACATCGGTCAGGAGGATCGCGCTCCTATGTGCGGTATTCCCTACCATGCGGCAGAAAGCTACTTAAGCAAGCTTGTCAGCCGAGGTTATCGGGTTGCCATCTGCGAGCAGGTTGAGGATCCGAAGATGGCCAAGGGTCTGGTGAAAAGAGAAGTAGTCCGGATTGTTACTCCGGGTACGAATATCAATACGCAGGTATTGGATGAGACGAAGAACAATTATCTGATGGCTGTCATACATACAACCAATGCTTACGGTATCTCTATCGTAGACGTGACCACCGGTGATTATTATGTGACTGAGGTTGACAATGAACGAAAGCTGATGGATGAAATCTTTAAATGGTCTCCCTCAGAGATTATCTGTAACGACACCTTCTTTGTATCCGGTGTCAATATTGATGCGCTGAAAAATAATTTGAATGTTACCTTGTCTCCCTTGGAGCCCTGGTATTTTGATGATGAGTTGTGCGTCAGGGCTTTAAAAGAGCATTTTCATGTTGCGACCTTGGACGGTCTCGGATTAAAGGATTACACGATCGGTGTGATAGCGGCAGGCTGCATCATGCAGTTCTTGATGGAGACGCAAAAAAGCTATCTGTCCCATATCACACAGCTGACCCCTTATACCTATGAGAAATACATGTTGTTGGACAGCTCTACGGTTCGTAATCTGGAATTGTGTGAGACTATTCGCGAGAAGGCGAAAAAGGGCTCCTTATTATGGGTTCTGGACAAAACCAGGACCGCCATGGGTGCAAGACTTCTTCGAAGCTATATGGAGCAGCCTTTGATCGATTTTGATATGATTAATCAGAGGCTGGAAGCCGTAGCTGAGTTAAAGGATAATATGATCTCCCGAGAAGAAATCAGGGAATATCTGAATCCTATCTACGATCTGGAACGCCTAATGAGTAAAATCAGTTATAAAAGTGCCAACCCAAGGGACTTGATTGCCTTCACTTCCTCCTTATCCATGCTGCCTCATATCAAATTTCTGCTGCAGAGCTTTGACAGCATGCTTTTAAAAGAGGTGTATGAACAGCTGGATACCCTGGAGGATATTCATGCATTGATTCAGACATCCATAGCGGAAGAGCCGCCGATTAATTTAAAAGAGGGCGGTATCATCAAGGAAGGTTATAACGAAGAGGTGGATCGTCTCAGAAAAGCAAAGACCGAAGGTAAGGACTGGCTTATGGATCTCGAGACGAAGGAACGGGAAGCTACCGGTATTAAGAACTTAAGGATTCGCTATAACAGAGTCTTCGGTTATTACCTGGAGGTAACCAATTCCTATGCTGGTCTGGTACCTGCGAATTGGATCAGAAAACAGACTCTGGCCAATGCGGAGCGTTATACCACTCCTGAACTCAAGGATCTGGAGGATATCATCCTGGGTGCAGAGGACAAGTTATTTTCCCTCGAATATGATCTGTTCTGTGAGGTAAGGGACCGGATTGCCTTAGAGGTGAAGAGGATACAACAGACCGCCAAGGCAGTCGCTAAAATCGACGTATTTGCCTCCCTGGCCCTTGTTGCAGAACAAAATAACTACGTCAGACCCGAAATGAATACCAATGGTTCCATCCATATAAAGAACGGCAGACATCCTGTTGTGGAGCGTATGATCTCCCATGATATGTTTGTCGCAAATGATACCTTACTGGACAGTAAACAGAACCGTGTGTCCATCATCACCGGACCGAATATGGCCGGAAAATCCACCTATATGCGTCAGACTGCCTTGATTGTGCTGATGGCTCAGATAGGCAGCTTTGTACCTGCAGCTTCGGCACAGATCAGTATCGTAGATCGGATTTTCACCAGAGTAGGAGCCTCCGATGATCTTGCCAGCGGTCAAAGTACCTTTATGGTGGAGATGACCGAGGTTGCCAACATCTTAAGAAATGCAACAAAAAACAGTTTGTTAATCCTGGATGAAATCGGACGCGGAACCTCGACCTTTGACGGTTTAAGTATCGCTTGGGCTGTGGTGGAGCATATCACCAGCAGTCAGCTTTTGGGTGCCAAGACCTTATTTGCAACCCATTACCATGAGCTTACCGAGCTGGAAGGCCGTCTTGAGGGTGTCAATAATTATTGCATCGCCGTGAAGGAGCAGGGAGAGGATATCGTATTCCTGCGTAAAATTGTCAAGGGTGGAGCAGATAAAAGCTACGGTATTCAGGTCGCAAAGCTTGCAGGAGTTCCGACTTATGTCCTAAAGCGTGCCTCTGAGATCGTTCTGGAGCTGACCGGCAACGATCTTGCCCTCAAGACCAGAAATCTGTCCGTTCCCGAAGAGATGAACCCTAATAGTGAATTTGTTCAGGAAGAATTCTCTTTTGAAGATTTTGAAGAGAAAAACCAAGTAAAATCGGACAACGAGAAAAGAAATAAGAAATCAAGACAGAGCAGCAATCAGCTTTCCCTGTTCTCCACTTCTGAGAATGAGGATATCATTGCCGAGCTTCGTGATCTCGATATCGCCAGATTTACCCCGATAGATGCGATCAATAAGCTGTATCAGCTTCAGAAGAAGATCAAGGATAGAATTTAACTTACTTGGCTTACGTTAAATAGATACAAACTTTGAGCATTTCACATTCGTTACCCAGATAACATCGTTGAATATACAGGATTGGAGAGAATTATGTCATTGATTCATGTTCTTGATGAAGCCACCATTAACCAGATTGCAGCAGGAGAGGTTGTAGAACGCCCCAGCGCCGTTGTCAAGGAATTGATTGAAAATGCCATGGATGCCGGTGCGACTGCCATAACTGCAGAGATCAAGGAGGGTGGTCTGAGCTTTATCCGTATTACAGATAATGGATCGGGAATTGCCAAGGAGGATATTCCATTGGCTTTTCTTCGTCATGCCACAAGTAAGATCCGCACTGCCGAGGATTTGCTCAGTGTGACCAGTCTAGGGTTCCGTGGTGAAGCCTTATCCAGTATTGCGTCCGTAGCTCAGGTAGAGCTGATCACCAAAACCACAACGGCTTTGAACGGATATCGCTATATCATCGAAGGTGGAGAGGAGAAAGCCTTTGAAGAGATCGGCAGTCCCGGCGGAACTACCATTCTGGTTCGAAATCTGTTCTATAATACCCCCGCCCGTAGGAAATTCCTGAAATCAGCCATGACAGAGGCCGGTTATATCAGTGATCTCATGGAGCGTCTGATGGTCTCCCATCCGAACGTATCCTTTAAATTCATTATGAATAATCAGGTTAAGCTCCAATCCTCCGGTAATAATAATACGAAGGACATCCTTTACCAGGTTTACGGCCGAGACGTTACAAAAGAGCTTCTGAATGTGGATTATCAGACGGAGGGAATCCGTATCAAAGGTTTTATCGGTAAGCCGGTCATTAACCGCGGCAACAGAAATTTTGAGAATTACTTTATCAACGGAAGATATATTAAGAGTAATGTGATTACAAAAGCCATCGAGGAAGCCTATCATCCCTTCCTGATGCAGCATAAATATCCTTTTACCTCTCTCTATTATGAGATTGATCCTGCCATGATCGATGTCAATGTCCATCCTCAGAAGCTGGAAATCAGACTGAAGAACGGAGAGGAGGTATACCGGGCGACCTATCAGGCTATCCGGGATACCCTGTCAGGCAAGGAGATGATCCCTAAGGTATCCCTTGTAGAACAGAAGGAAGCCAATGAACCGGTGAAGGCACTGCCCGAGCCCTTCGAGCAAAAGCGAAGAGATTCTTTACTGGGAAAGGAGACCAGGCAAAACGAAAGTTTTAGTTACCATGCTCCCGGTCATGATCAGTCCACTGCTCACGCGCAAAATAAGGTTGCTGAGAGCAAACCTGTCTATCCTGCGAATAACTCCGTGCACAACACACCTCAGGCCAGTCTGGAGGCACTAAAGGTTCTTTCAACTGTTACAGATAAAATAACCTCAGAAGTTGACACTCAGAACAAAGCTGTCGAACCTGATCAGGGAGCGGATGCAAAGAACATTGTGAGCGGAAAACAGTTGGATTTATTCTCCGATCCGGCTTTCGAAGAAGGGGCAAATACAGCTGTCTCCACCGAGGCTTCAGTTCCCGAAGCTTCACATAAGCCTTTTTTATCCAAAGACGCAATGGAGGAACACAGAATCATCGGTCAGGTATTTTCTACCTACTGGCTGGTGGAATATCGTAAGGAGCTCTATATTATCGATCAGCATGCTGCTCATGAGAAGGTTCTTTATGAAAGAATTATGGCTGCTGCCAAGAATAAAACCCATACCTCACAACAACTACTGCCACCCATCGTCTTAACCCTGTCCCTTCGGGAACAGGAGGTACTGTACAAAAGAGAACCCGAGCTGACCAGCTTAGGGTATGAGATTGAACATTTCGGTGGAAATGAGTATTCTATACGGGCGGTTCCTGCCGATCTCTATGGTATATCCGAGAAAGAGCTTATCTTGGAGTTCATTGATGAAATGGCGGATGAGATGATCGCACCAACCTCCGGTGGAAAGTCCATTCTGGAGCGGGTGGCTTCCCTTTCCTGTAAGGCAGCCGTAAAGGCGAACCATTCCTTTTCCTACGAGGAGGCCGCTGCATTGATCAAGGAGCTTTTAACCCTGGAGAATCCCTATCATTGCCCGCATGGCAGACCTGTCATCATAGCAATGAGTCAATATGAACTGGAGCGGAAATTCAAGCGCATCCTATAAGCTTGAATCAAGCTATTATAAATGGAGAATATATGAATGAGAAACCGTTAATTATCCTTACCGGACCTACCTCCGTAGGCAAGACCTCCTTATCGATCGCTCTTGCCAAGGCAGTAGACGGTGAGATTATATCTGCCGATTCCATGCAGGTCTATAAGTATATGGACATTGGCACCGCAAAGATCACTCCGGAGCAGATGCAGGGGGTTCCCCATTATCTGATTGATGAATTGGAACCGGAGGAGGACTTCAGCGTCGTCCTGTTCCAGCAGTTTGCCAAACAATACATGGAACAGATATATGCGAAGAATAAGATCCCGATCCTTGTCGGCGGTACCGGCTTTTATATTCAGGCAGTCTTAAATGATATCGATTTTTCTGAGAATGAAGCTGACCTGTCTTATCGCAGAGAATTGGAGCAATTACTCAAGGAGAAGGGCCCGGATTATCTGCATGAGCTGCTGAAGAACGCAGACCCTGACAGTGCAGAAGCCATCCATCCCAATAACAGTAAACGAGTCATACGTGCACTGGAATTCGCCAGGCTGACCGGGGACAAGATTTCAGAGCATAATAAGGAGCAGAGAAGTAAGACCTCTCCATATCGTTTCTGCTATTTCGTCCTGAATAAGAACCGCGATGAGCTTTACCGTACGATTGACCAAAGGGTTGACGATATGCTGAGGGACGGACTGCTTGACGAAGTAAAGGCACTTGCAGCAAAGGGGTATACAAGGGATCTGGTATCTATGAAGGGGCTTGGTTATAAGGAACTGCTAGCCTATCTGGAGGGTGAATACAGTCTGGAGGAGGCAATCAATATTCTTAAGAGAGATACCAGACATTTCGCCAAACGGCAGCTCACCTGGTTCAAACGGGAGAGAGAGGTTATCTGGCTGAATAAGGAGGAGTATCCCAACGAGCAGGCCTTACTGTCACTTATGCTTTCCTTGCTAAGAGAGAAAGGAATCCTAAAGTGATGACATCGGGCAGGAAGCTTTCAGTTAAGATCAGCCGGTATAGAATACTACCGGGTTCATATGACAAAGAAGAATATATATTAATATCTTGGAGGAAGAAGCATTGAATAATAAATTACAGGCTGAATACGAAGCCCTTGGAATTAGTTCAAAGGTTTTCCGGTATTGCAGTGAGATAGAGCATACGCTAAAGGAGCGTTTTACAGAAATTGATCAAGTAGCAGAATTTAATCAGATGAAGGTGCTTACCGCCATGCAGAAGAACAGATTAAGTGATGTTCATTTTGCTGCTACGACAGGCTACGGATATAATGACATGGGGCGGGATACGCTGGAGCAGGTCTATGCAGATGTATTCCGTGCTGAGGATGCTTTGGTCAGACCTCAGCTGATCAGCGGTACCCATGCACTTACTGTAGCATTATCTGGCAATTTGAGACCGGGTGACGAGCTTCTTTCACCGGTAGGCAAACCCTACGATACCCTGGAGGGAGTCATCGGTATCACAAAGACCAAGGGATCTCTCGCAGAATTCGGTATCACCTATGCCCAGGTGGATTTACTTAGTGACGGAGGCTTTGACTGGGAAGGAATCCGAGCTGCAATCAAATCGAATACGAAGCTTGTTACCATCCAGCGCTCCAAGGGCTATGCAAGCCGTCCGACTCTTTCCGTGGAAAGGATCGGTGAACTGATTCGATTTATAAAAGAGATCAAGCCGGATGTCATCTGTATGGTGGATAACTGCTACGGTGAATTTGTGGAAACCATAGAGCCTACCGAAGTCGGCGCGGATCTCTGTGTCGGCTCGCTGATCAAGAATCCCGGCGGCGGACTTGCTCCGATCGGCGGCTATATCGTTGGTAAAAAGGAATTTGTTGAGAATGCAGCTTACCGTCTGACCGCTCCCGGTCTCGGTAAGGAGGTAGGAGCTACGCTGGGCCTCAATGCATCCCTCTTTCAGGGTCTGTTCCTGTCCCCTCAGGTAGTTTCAGGTGCGCTTAAAGGTGCTATCTTTGCCGCCAATATTTATGAACGCCTCGGCTATAGTGTCCATCCGAATGGAAGCGAAGAGCGCTATGATATCATACAAGCTGTTACCTTAGGAACTGCTGAAGGAGTCATTGCCTTCTGCAAGGGAATCCAGGCTGCTGCACCGGTGGACAGCTATGTTGTTCCCGAACCCTGGGCTATGCCGGGCTACACCTGTGATGTCATTATGGCTGCCGGTGCTTTCGTACAGGGTTCCTCCATCGAATTGTCCGCGGATGCTCCGATTAAGCCTCCCTACACGGTATTTTTCCAGGGTGGACTGACCTGGTATCATGCGAAATTCGGAATTATGATGTCGGTACAGAAGCTGTCAGAGACAGGACTGGTGAAACTGTAACCTTTGTTCGGAATTGTAATATTTGTAAGAAAAACTTAATGTATTTTATTCGCAATAGATATAATTTCATACAGCTTTCAAGTATACAAATCAGTGCACTTGTGATAAAATGTTAATCGATAATGATATAAGGGGGACATGCTTTCATGGCAAGAACATATGGGAAAAATGCTTGGTCTTTGTTTCTGATTTTGCTTGCAGGTATTGTTGTAGGTAGCTTTCTCGGTCAGCTCACCAAGGAGGTTACAGCCTTGAATTGGTTGAATTACGGTATGAATTTTGCCATCGGAGATACCAAAAGCAACAATATTGTCACCCTTGATCTGGGTGTCCTTGCAGTGAGCTTCGGTTTACGCTTGAAGATTACCATCGGAAGCGTCCTCGGTGCTGCTGCAGCCGTTATAATTTATAAAAAAGTGTTATAAAGTTCGCCCGATCCGAATGCAGATGATTTCTTGGAGAGAGATAATCGAAGGAGGATCTTATGAGCGAAAACTATCTGACAGTCAAAGAATTACCCACTTCTGAGCGTCCCTATGAGAAATGTGAGAGGTATGGGGCAGGAGCCTTATCCGATGCCGAGCTTCTTGCAGTCATCATCCGGACCGGAACAAAAAAGCAAAGAGCAATTGATCTGGCAGTGAATATTCTCAATTATTCAACTGCCTACCCTGGTTTAAAGGGGTTAAATTATCTTTCCATGAAGGAATTGACGAGAATCAAGGGGATTGGAAGAGTCAAAGCGATCGAGCTGTTATGCCTGACAGAGTTGACCAGAAGGATGGCAAAGGAAGCCACCCGGGACAGTCTTCGATTAACCGCACCGCAGAGTGTAGCTGACTATTATATGCAGGATATGCGTCATCGAACAGCGGAGCAGGTACTTTTAGTCATGCTGGATTCCAAGAACAGAATCCTCAAGGATCTGGTTATCTCCGAGGGAACAGTCAACACCTCAATCATGCCTGTAAGAGAAGTATTTGTATATGCGGTCAAATATGAGGCGGTGAATATCATTCTTCTGCATAACCATCCAAGCGGTGATCCAACGCCGAGTTCGGAGGATATCAGGGTCACGAAGAAGATAGCAGAAGCTGGAAAATTAATCGGTATTTCGCTTATGGATCATATTATTATTGGCGATAATAGATATATCAGCTTGAAGGAACAGGGGTTTTTCTAGGCAGTGAATTGAATTACATCAAAACATTTTATTTTTTCGACAGGGAGGATCACTCCTCCTGATGTCACTCATCAAAACATTTTATTTTTTCGACAGGAGGAGTACGCATGGCTTCTAGAGCATTCGGTATAGATTTCGGAACCAGTACCATCAAGATTTACAAGAAGGGGCAGGGAGTTGTTCTCGATGAGCGTAATATCATCGCAATTTCCGATCGGAAGAATGTCATTGCCTCCGGTAACGATGCCTTTGAAATGTACGAGAAGGCGCCGGCGAACATTAATGTCAGTTATCCGGTCAGAAACGGTGTCATTGCGGATGTGGCCAATATGATGACCTTGCTTCATCATTTCATGTATAGGATCGGTGGTTCCAAGAAGATCGGTTCTGCGGACTATATCGTAGCCACTCCGACGGATATCACCGAGGTGGAGCGCAGATCCTTCTATGATCTGATCGCAAGCTCCAGTCTGAAGGTCGGTAAGATTAAAATAGTGGAAAAGCCGATTGCCGATGCAGTTGGTGCAGGACTTGACATCATGACCGCCAGAGGCGTTATGATCGTAGATATCGGAGCAGATACCACAGAGGTTTCTATTCTTTCCCTCGGTGGCATCGTCCTCTCTAAATTAATTCCGGTCGGTGGTAATCGTCTTGATGAATCCATCAAGGGCATGGTAAAGAGAAAATACAACCTCTACATCGGTGATAAGACCGCAGAAAATGTCAAGAAAAAGCTTGCTCATGCCAATGGCGGAGTGGAAGCAAGTGTCAAGGTATACGGACGCGATGTCGTAACCGGTCTGCCGACTGAGATGGAGGTTAGCTCATCCGATGTCTATGAGTCTATCTCTGAATATTTATATTCCATCATTGATGCCATCCGCATCATACTGGAACGTACTCCTCCAGAGATTTCTTCTGATATTATTGACAGTGGTATCTATATCACGGGCGGTTCGGCCAAAATTTTCGCATTGGATCAGCTGATGCATAAGGAGACCGATTTGAAGATCAATATCTGTCCCGATTCCGCCAATACCGTAGTCAATGGTCTGGGCAGAATTATGGAGGATCATAAGCTTGCTTCCCTGGCAGATGCACTGAAGCCAAAAACATTGGTGAATTAAGGGTTGCAAGATGAATTTAGAGCAAATGGAGAATTGGAATGAGACGAAGGACAAAAATAAATATTAACCCGAAACATGTTCTGATCGCACTGGTGGTACTCTGTATCGGTCTGATCCTCTTTTCCTTCCGATACGGTGAGAAGCTGTCTCCGGTAAAGGAAGCGGTAGGAACCGTCATAACACCCATGCAGGTCGGCATCAATTCGGTAGGAACCTATATATCCGACAAGCTTGACAATTTAAGAAATATTAATGAGCTTCTGAAAGAAAATGAGGAGCTGAAGGATCAGGTAGCAGTCCTTTCTTACCAGAACAAACTCCTGTTGCAGGATAAGTACGAGCTGGACGGGCTACGTGAGCTCTACGACCTTGATCAGAAGTATCTGGACTATCCCAAGGTCGCAGCCCGGGTCATCAGTAAGGATACCAACAACTGGTATAATGTATATACGATAGATAAAGGAACCAGGGACGGTTTAAAGGTAAATATGAATGTACTGGCAGGAAACGGTCTTGCAGGTATCATCACAGAGGTTCACTATAACTATTCGGTGGTCAGATCCATCATCGACGATAACAGCAGCGTAAGCGGAATGTTTTTAAAGACCTCCGATACCTGTGTCGTGCAGGGTGATTTAAAGCTCATGGATGATGGTAAGATCCGTGTCGAGTTGATCAACAAGGATGCACGGATTGCTGACGGAGATGAGGTTGTCACCTCCCATATCAGCCCGAATTTTCTTCAGGGTATCCTGATCGGTTATATCAGCGATATTACCCTGGATGCCAGCAACATGACAAAAACAGCATATCTGACCCCAGTGGTCGATTTTGAGCGCCTGGAGGAAGTACTGATTATAACAGAACTCAAGGAACCACTGATAGATTAAGACAAAGTAGGTAATCGTGTGAAGAGGTTAATCGTATATATACTTGAAATCATTATATTGTTTGTAATCCAAAGCTCCTCCTACCATTATTTTAAGATGGCGGATATCATGCCGAATCTTTTATTAATTCTGGTGGTTTCCACTGCTTATATGCGCGGACGCTTTTCCGGAATGGTACTGGGCTTTTTCAGCGGATTACTGGTAGATCTGATGTTTGGTTCCTATATCATCGGATTATACGCATTATTATATCTGCTCCTCGGTTATCTTATGGGCTTCACCAACAAGGTCTATTCAGAGGATGATTACACTCTGCCGATCATTTTCATCGGTATCAGTGATTTGATTTATAACTTCTTCTATTACATTTTTGAATTCTTACTGCGAGGCAGACTTAACTTTTTGTTCTATCTCAGAAGAATCATCATTCCTGAGATCATTTACACGATAGCTGTCTCAATTTTGCTGTATAAACTATTACATATGATCAACCACCGTTTGGAACGCAAAACTGATGAGGAGGGATAAATAGTGCTTGATGTTTTCTTGGATTATTTAAAAAGACTACTAAAATCCAGACTTTTTCCTATTACCATAATCTACCTCATCCTTTTCGGCGTCATCGTTAACCGGATCTTTGTGCTTCAGATTGTGCAGGGCCCTACGATAGAACAGAGTGAGGAATTAAAATATAGTAAAACCAGGGAAATCAAAAGTACCCGCGGTAACATCTACGACCGCAACGGGAAGCTTCTTGCCTCCAATGTATTGACTTATTCTGTCGTTATGGAGGATAGCACGAAAATCGAAAGCAATGAGCAGAGGAATGCAATCATCCATAAGCTCATCAAAATCATCGAAAAAAGCGGAGATACCCTGGATACCGAATTTTACATCAAGCAAAAGGGTACAAATGATTTGGAATTCACCATCAAAGGAAGTGCTCTTGAGCGCTTTAAAAAGAATGTCTATTCCTTTGTTCTTGACGAGGATACCAAGACCTTGAAGCAGGAACAGAAGGATGCCACAGCCAGGGATGTGTATGAATTTTTAAAGCACGGTACGGGTGACGGCTATACCGATATGTTCGATATATCGGATGAATATTCCGTAGAGGACACCTTAAAAATTATGGCTGTCCGTTACGCCTTGTTCTTGAATTTCCCCAAATATGCACAGATTACGATTGCGTCCCAGGTCAGTGATACTACCGTCGCAGCAGTAAAAGAGAGCGGTGCGGATCTCTTGGGTGTACAGATACAGCAGCAGACGCAACGTGTTTATGAAGACAGTAATTATTTTGCCAATATCATCGGATATACCGGACTGATCAGCCAGGAAGAATTGGACAAGATGAATGCGTCAGGCGAATATTATAATGCCACCGATGTGATCGGTAAGACCGGTCTGGAGCAGAAATATGAGAAAGAGCTCGCCGGCAGTAAGGGTACTGAGACCGTCAGTGTCAATACCTCCGGTAAAGTGGTAGACATTATTGACCGTAAGGAACCGGTCGCTGGAAGCGATATCTATCTGACGATTGACAGCGATTTGCAGAGAAATTCCTATCATATTCTTGAGAAAAAGATTGCCGGAATCCTCTTGAAAAATATCGTACCGGATATGGATTATGGAAGTAAGGGAGAGAGTGCGAGTGAGATTACCATCCCGATCTATGAGGTTTATTATGCCCTGATTAATAATAATGTCATTGATATTAACCATTTTGAGGATAAAAAAGCACAGACCTTAGAAAAGAATACTTATAAGCTATACAGCAATACCTTGAAGGATGTCTACAAGCAGTTGGATTCCCTTCTGAAGATGAACAATACGGTTACGAACGATAAAGCCGGCGAGATGGAGAATTACCTCGAACGTTTTTATGCCGTTCTGTCTGACAATTATTTTATTGATACGAATATCAATAAAGATGATAAGACCCTTGCTGATTATAAGAATAATAAAATCAGTCTGAGTGCTTTGCTTCAGTATGCTCTTTCCAACAATTGGGTAGATCTGTCGAAGCTGGGTGTTGGCAACGAATATTACAGTGCGGAAGAGCTTTATCAGAAGCTTTTGGCAAGTACCAAGGATATTCTCAGTACCGATGATAAATTCAAAAAGCTGATATACAGAAACTTGATTTTTACGTATAAATTATCAGGAACTGAAATTTGTCTTTTATTAATCGACCAAAATGTGATAGAATGTAAAGGAGATGAACTCGAAAAGCTGAGTAGCGGTCATACTTCCGCATATGATTTTATCCGTGGGAAGATCAAATCCCTGGATATCACCCCGGCGATGCTGGCTTTAGAACCCTGCAGCGGCTCTTTGGTGGTCACAGATGTAAATGGAGATGTTCTTGCATTGGTCACCTATCCAAGCTATGATAATAATAAGTTTGCCAATAAGGTGGATGCCACTTACTTTGCTAAGCTGATGAATGATAATTCCAGACCGATGCGTAACCGCCCGGTGTCTGAAAAGACGGCTCCCGGTTCCACCTTCAAGATGATTACTTCCTTTGCAGCTCTGGAGGAGGGTGTAGTAACTCCCAACGAAAAGATTCGCGATCTTGGTGAATTCACAAAGATCACCCCTTCAGCAAAATGTCATATCTGGCCAAGCTCCCACGGTTCCGTAGACATAGCAGATGCCCTTAAGGTTTCCTGTAACTATTATTTTTATGAGATGGGCTGGCGCTTAAGTATCGACGGAACAGGACAATTCAAACCACAGCTTGGTCTGTCAAGGCTGGAGAAATATGCTACCATGTTCGGGCTGAACGAGCCTTCCGGTGTCGAGATGGATGAAGCTATGCCGCAGATATCCACAGTAGACTCGGTACGTTCTTCCATCGGACAGGGTTCGAACGTATATACCCCTGTTCAGCTGTCAAGATATGTGACAACCCTTGCGAATCATGGTACCTGTTATGACCTGACCCTGCTTGACAAGATTGTTCAGACAGATGGTACCGTGACAGAGAACCATGCCAAGGTGAACCATAAATTAGAGGATGTCGCCCCCACCACCTGGGACAGGGTATTGGAGGGTATGTACAATGTTGTGAATGTTCCCAGCGGCTCTGTCTATGGTTTGTATCGGAACTTCGGTGTTACAGTTGCCGGTAAGACCGGTACCTCACAGATCAGCAAGGTTAATCCCAATAATGCATTATTTGTTTCCTTTGCACCCTATGAAAATCCTGAGATTTCCATTACAGCGGTTATTCCGAACGGTTATACCTCAAGTAATGCCGCCGAGCTTGCGAAGGACATATATAAATTATACTTTAAACTGGATGAAGCAGATAAGCTTCTGGAAAGTGATGTGACTCTTCCGGAAGCATCAAACAGCAGCGCGATCGAATAGCATCCGATATCATCCAGAATAAACCGGGAAGGAGTACTATAATGGGTAATTCTGTAATTATTAAAGGAAATAAATACGGTATTATTGTTGTTCTGAGTCCTGATCTTCCCTTCGAGGAACTGAAACTTGTCGTAGCCGAGAAATTCAAGGAATCAAGCAAGTTTTTTGAAAATGCCAAGATGGCTATCAGCTTTGAGGGAAGATTTCTGAGTAATGATGAGCAGAGAGAAATTCTTGATATCATCGAACAGAACACGGATATGCATATCGTATGTGTCATGGAGAATGATCCCGACAAAGAAGAAATATATAAAAAGACAGTGGAACAGAAGCTGATGGAGCTGTCCAATAATACCGGACAATTCTATAAAGGAATCCTTCGTTCCGGTGCTTCACTGGAGTTTGAAACCAGTGTGATCATCATCGGAGACGTAAACCATGGAGCAAGAGTAGTGTCCAAGGGAAATATCATTGTATTGGGGGCTCTTAAGGGCAATGCTTTCGCAGGTGCCACAGGAAATACCAATTCCTTTGTCGTTGCACTTGATATGAGTCCTACACAGATCAGAATTGCAGACGTCATTGCAAGGTCCCCGGACAAGCCTGTCAAAGAGGAGACTAAGGGAACTAAAATTGCATTTCTGGAAGATGGTAATATTTATATTGAACCGCTGAACAAAAATATTCTTAACGATATTAGTTTGTAAGCGGGATAATTTAAATAAAAAAAGTTATGATTTTTAAAAATAAGTGGTGACCTGTTCTTCTTGATTTTTGTTAGGATTAAAGTGTTAAAAGGTGCTGCGCACGTTATCCGAATACAATACATCGCTATTACAAGCAAGCTTGCATAGCAATGCATTGCATCCGGAAAGCACCTTCGGTGCTTTTAACACTTTAACCCATTTAGGTTGAAGAACTGTGAGCCATAATACAGGAGGATTAAAAGTATCGCATGGGAGAAGTTATCGTTATAACATCGGGTAAGGGTGGCGTTGGTAAGACAACCACCACAGCAAATGTAGGTACCGGCTTAGCAATGCTGGAGAAAAAAGTTGTATTGATTGACACCGATATAGGTTTAAGAAATCTTGATGTTATCATGGGTTTGGAGAACCGTATCGTATACAATCTTGTAGATGTCATTGAGGGAACCTGCCGAATCCGCAATGCCCTGATCAAGGATAAGCGTTATCCTAATCTTTATTTGTTGCCTTCGGCTCAGACCAGAGATAAAAGTGCAGTATCCCCTGAGCAAATGAAAAAGCTTGTTGATGAGCTCAGAGAGGAATTTGATTACATAATTCTTGATTGTCCTGCAGGTATCGAACAGGGCTTCAAGAATGCTATAGCAGGTGCAGACAGAGCTTTAGTCGTTACAACACCTGAAGTTTCTGCAGTTCGTGATGCAGATCGTATCATCGGTTTATTGGAAGCCAATGAGATGAAACAGACGCATCTGATTGTCAACAGAATCAGAATGGATATGGTAAAGCGCGGAGATATGATGTCCAGCGACGATGTCAGCGAGATTCTGGCCATCGACATTATCGGAATTGTTCCTGATGATGAAAACATCGTTATCTCGGCAAATCAGGGTGAACCCTTGGTAGGCAATGATTCTCTGGCAGGTAAAGCTTATATGAATATATGCAACAGATTGCTGGGCGAGGAAGTTCCGTTCTTGAATCTGGAGGAAAAGCAAGGATTGTTCGAGAAACTGTTTGGCAAACGAAGAAAATAGGGGAGGTAGCAAAATGGGCTTTTCAGATTTTTTTAAAAAAAAGGGAACCGGCAGTATAGCAAAAGACAGGCTGAAGCTGGTGCTAGTCTCTGATCGCGCCGGATGTTCTCCCGAAATCATGGAACAAATTAAGAATGATATTATTAGCGTAATATCAAAATACATTGAAATAGACTTAGAAGGACTGGATATCAAAATCACTCAAATGGATTCCGAATCAAATAATGGATCCGTTCCGGCGTTATTTGCCAATATTCCGATTAAGGATTTGAAGGCCTCTAAGAAATAAGGAAATTGCCTGATGTTCAATTTTAAACAATATGATTTCAAACGTTATAGTATACCGCTAATAGTCGTGGTCCTGATCCTGGGCTCCCTCGGTGCCTATCTGATCATGCAGGTGCAACCGAAAAGCGAAGTTATCTGGCATCTTGCAGGACTGCTCGGCGGTATTCTGGGTGCAATCGTCCTATCCCTAATCGATTATCATTTCATATCGATGTTCTATATTGTTTTATATGTAATCAATCTGGTACTACTGATATTGGTGCGAGTGAATGGTGTGACAATTAACCACGCCAAACGATGGCTAAGCCTTGGATTTGTTTCTTTCCAGCCATCGGAGCTTACGAAAATCATTCTGATTATATTCGTAGCAAAGCTTTTTTCCATCCTAAGATCAAAGATCAATAACTTCTTTGTTCTGCTTTTGGCCATCGTATCAGTAGGAATACCAACTTTCCTGATATTAATTCAGACCAATCTTTCCACCAGTCTTGTAATCGCCTTCATCTTCTTAATGATGATCTTTGCGGCAGGACTCAGTTGGAAGATTATCCTGCCGGTACTTGTTCTTGGTATACCGATCGTTATGGGACTATTCTGGTATATCCAGCAGGATTATCAGATACTGCTAAAACCGTATCAGCAGGAAAGAGTATTATCCATGCTGAATCCTGAGGAATATCCTGATACCATGTTTCAACAGGATATCTCGGTCAGAGCAATCGGCTCCGGAAGATTGTACGGTAAAGCATTGGAGACTAGCAGTTTGGATACCCGCAGCTATGATTACCTTCCGATTTCTGAAAGTGATTTTATCTTTGCCGTAGCCGGTGAAGAATTCGGATTTCTCGGAGGTTGTATGATCCTGGCATTTTATGCGGTGATCATCTATATCTGTATTAATACGGCCAGGCAGGCGCCTGACTATATGGGAATGCTCATAGCTGTTGGCTTAGCCTCAATGTTCATGTTCCAGGTCTTTGTCAACATTGGTGTAGCAACTCAGATACTACCGAACACCGGTATCCCGTTGCCTTTTATGAGCTCGGGGCTCAGCTCCATGCTCAGCGGTATGATGGCTGTCGGAATAATACTTAATATCCGTCTCCAGCCCAAGAGATCCCGGTCCGGCAGTTAAGCCTGACAACTTTCATATACTATGCTAATGAATAAGGGGAAATAAGTAATTAACTATATAGTGTGCCGTTAACAGGCGGCAGAAGGGAGGTATATATGAATATTGGTATGATAGCCCATGACTCAAAAAAGAAGCTGATGCAGAATTTCTGTATCGCATACCGTGGGATCTTAAGTAAGCATAATCTATATGCAACAGGGACTACCGGACGTCTGATTGAAGAGGTAACCAACTTAACGGTTCATAAGTATCTGGCCGGTCATCTTGGCGGTGAACAGCAGTTGGGTTCCCAGATTGAGCATAATCAGATGGATCTGATCATCTTCCTGCGTGATCCGTTAACTCCGAAGTCCCATGAGCCGGATGTAAATAACATCTTCCAGCTTTGTGATAAGCATAACATCCCGTTGGCAACCAATCTGGCAACTGCCGAGCTTATCGTTAAGGCCTTAGACCGCGGTGACCTAGACTGGAGAGAGCTCTTTAAAACCTGATTATAAATGAGGTGGTTCCTATGAGAAAGAAGCTGATAACTTGTCTTTGCGTTAGTCTGCTTATATTATCCCTCGGAGGCTGTTCACAATCGAAAGAGCTTCTGACCTTTTATCAAGCTGCATCCAATTCTACAGCTGTAGATACCGAACTGACGCAGGCAGATTATTTTTCTGAAGATCTGGTTACGGTGACTCAGGAAGATAATACCGGCAATGCCGAAGAATTGTCCGGCTCCGGATCAAGCCTATTAGTCGACATTACGGATCAAAAGCTTCTTTATGCTGAACATGTTTATGACAGATTATATCCTGCAAGCCTGACAAAGCTGATGACAGCTCTTGTGGTTCTGCAATATGGGGAGTTAACCGATCAGGTTACAGTCAGTTATGCTGCATCCCATATCACAGAAGGCGGTGCAAAACTATGCGGCTTTAAAGAAGGCGACCTGATTTCTATGGAAGCCTTGTTGAAAAGCCTTCTTGTTTATTCAGGTAACGACGCGGCGATCGCCATTGCTGACCATATCAGCGGAAGTGAAGAAGCCTTTGTACAGAAGATGAATGAAGAGGCTGCACGAATTGGTGCCGTTCATACGAAGTTTGTCAATTCCAACGGTCTTCATAATGATGAACAATATACTACAGCTTATGATATGTATCTGATTTTCCATGAGTTATTATCCTATGATACCTTCCGCTCCATCATAGGAACTGATTCCTATACGGCGGTATATCAGGATAAGGATGGGAATGCTAAGGAGAAGACCTTTGAAGCAACCAATCAATACATTAACGGTAAGACTGAAACACCCGAAGGTATCCAGATTCTCGGAGGGAAGACCGGAACGACAAGGAAGGCAGGTAGCTGCCTGGTATTGCTTGCCAAGGATGCTGCCGGTAAGGAGTATATATCTGTTATCATGAAGGCTTCCGGAAGTGAAGCTTTATACTCACAAATGTCATTTTTGCTTGGATATATTAAGTAAAACAGCTCCTTGATTCGTATTATTAAAATACCCTTAGAAGGAATTTTATAGTTGTTTTTCAATACCATATGTACTATAATTGTACTATAAAACCATGATACAATTTAATATTTGGCACCGCACATCTTACGTTGCGCCCACCATAAGGAGGAGATTACAATGATACAGATTATTTCAGGTGAAAAAGGTAAGGGAAAGACAAAAATCCTTATCGACAAAGCAAACACCGAAGTGAAGGCTGCAAAGGGAAGCATTGTTTATCTTGACAAAAGCAACAAGCACATGTACGAACTCAGTAATAAGATCCGCCTGGAGAATGTCAGGGATTATTACATCGAGAACAGTAGTGAATTTATCGGTTTTATCTGCGGTATCGTGTCCGGAAATCATGACATACAATCAATCTTCCTGGATAGTTTCCTAAAAATAGCTTATATTAATGATGATAATTTTGAATCAGTATTCTCCAAATTAGAAAAGATATCTGAGGAATTCCATGTTGATTTCATTCTCAGCATTTCCATGAATAGCGATCAACTTCCTGAGATCATGAAGAAGAATGTCATTGTATCATTGTAAGATGATATTTAACGTAATAAAAGAATTAAGGAGCGCTCGTTATTTAGCGCTCCTGTTTTTGTCTTATTCAGACAGATATTCTTTTTTATTCATTTCTCAGTCTTCCGAAGAAGCTTAAAGCATATAAGCCGGAAACACCGACAAGGGCATATATGATTCTAGAAACAACAGTCATGTCTCCGAAAATCGCTTTCACCAAATCGAAGCTGAAAAAGCCGATTAATCCCCAGTTCACTGCACCGATAACAACCAGGACCAAAGCGATATAATCTAATGTTTTCATAACGAACCTCCTTCATTTTGGATGACGTAATTCAAATCGCAGAAACCCACTTGATTTTTGTCTCTTTTCATATCATAACCCTTTATTTGAATTTTATTCATTCAACGACATTTACTATATAATTTTGGTATTATCAAACTTTTACATTCCTGTTAAATTAGTTCTAGTTTGTATGAAAAACCGAAAAAAGGGTTTAAAATTTCTTAAAAAGTAAGTATAATGGTAAAGGTATCTATGCTGCATAGTAACCTATGCTATTTTGATATCAATGTAATATTCAGGAGGCAGGAGCTTGAGCAACCAAAAGGTCGTGAAATTCAAAAAAAGAAAGAGTATTAATATCGGTGTCATCGTGTTCTTAATCCTTTTTCTTTACATAGCGATAAACGTATACATTTACTTTACGAAAGAGCAACTGACCATCTATGAGGTTCATGAAGGCAGTACCGCTGTCGATAACCGTATAACAGGTTTGATCCTGCGGGATGAGAAAATCATCACCTCCGATAAAGCAGGCTATGTGTCCTACTACAAGAAGGAGGGTGCCCGTGTCGCTAAGAATGAGACGGTTTATTCCATCGATGATTCCGGTATGATGAGTGACATTCTGGCAAGCGGAGATGTACCCATCAAGATCTCAAAGCAGGATAGTGCTGAGCTGATGCATTCTATTGATGCCTTCCGGTCCTCTTATACCGATGATGATTTTTCCTCTGTGTATCATTTTAAGGATGATACGGAAAGTACGGTGCTCGATATCTTAAACACCACAATATTAAATAATCAGCAAACCCTGCTCGATGCAACCGGACAAGCCTACAATCTGAATGCCGTGACCAGTCCAAGCAGCGGTATCATAACCTATTATACCGACGGTTATGAGGAAATTGAGGCTGACCAGGTCACAAAGGATATGTTCAAGGTAGAGGAGTATTCCCGAACAGGACTTAGAACTACCGATATTATAGATCAGAATACTCCGATCTATAAGCTGATTTCCTCTGAGAAATGGAATATTATACTTCCTCTGACCGAGGAACAATATGACATGCTGAGCGAAAAGGAGCAGGTCCGCTTCACAATTCTGGAGGATGATCTGGAGCTTACGGCAGCACTTTCCTTAAGCAGTCGCGGTTCTGATTACTTCGCCAAACTTACGTTAAATAAATACCTTTCCAATTACATAGAGGATCGTTATCTGGAGGTAAAGCTGGATTTTGACACGGTTGAGGGCCTAAAGATACCTTTATCCTCAATCATTGAGAAGGAATTCTATCTGGTTCCTAAAGAATACTTCACCAAGGGTGCAGACAGTACAGAAGAAGGCCTGATCGTGGAAACCTATAATGAGAAGAGCGGTGAGGCGAAGCATACCTTTACTCCAACCGAAATCTATTTTGAGGATGATGCTTATGCATATGTGGATACGAAGGATTTTGAAGCCAACACCAGTATCAAGTATCCTGTCAAAAAAGAAATGAGTAATTCAGGCAATAACGACCTGTACAGACTGGGTCTGACGAATAAATTAACCGGTGTATATAACGTAAACCAAGGCTATGCAGTATTTAGAAGGATTGAGATACTGTATGAGAACAAGGAATATGCTATAGTGAAAATTAACACTCCGAAGGGTCTGTCCGCGTATGACCAGATCGCCTTGGACGGAACAACGGCTGTAGATGAAGCGATTATCTATTAAGGGTGGGGTAGAAGCAACGTAATTGCTCAATTACTTATTGCAAAGTTCAGCCTATCATTCATATCAATTACAGTATAGTATGACAAAAGGTCATGTCACCGTAGGTGACATGATAGACTTACATAAGAAAGCCTCTGGAAAGTCGTCTTTCCGAGAGCTTTCTTATGCAAGTCATCCAGCTGTCTCACAGCTGGACCTTTTGTCTTATCAAATATACCTCAACAAGAATTCATCTACAAAGATGATATTTCTCTTGCGTAAACCCTACAGGATTGGAGTAAACCATTATGCTAAACAATATTCAAAATATCGAACAGAGAATTCAAGCGGCCTGTGATCGGTCCGGCAGAAAGCGTTCTGAGGTCACACTGATCGCTGTCAGTAAAACCAAACCGAATGAGATGTTAAGAGAAGCGTATCAGCTGGGTATGCGCCATTTTGGAGAGAATAAGGTGCAGGAGCTGGTTCAGAAGTATGAGGACCTTCAGTCAGAATTTACTGAGGGAGTGCATTGGCATCTGATCGGACACCTTCAGCGTAATAAGGTAAAGTATATCATTGATAAGGCTGAGCTAATTCATTCCGTAGATTCCTTGCGGCTCGCGGAGCAGGTTGAGGAAGAAGCGGCTAAGAAGGGACTGATCTGCGATATCCTGATCGAGGTGAATATTGCCGGAGAAGATACCAAATTTGGGGTCAGTCCAAAGGAAACACCCGGCTTGATCAAGCAGCTGCAAAGCCTTACACATGTAAGGGTCAGAGGTTTGATGACAGTCGCTCCATACGTGGAAAATCCCGAAAAAAACAGAAAGTATTTTGAAAAAATGCGACAATTATATGTTGACATAAAAACAAAAAACATTGATAATATTCATGATGGAAACATTTCCAAACCATTAGAACAGTTTGATATCCTTTCGATGGGCATGACAGGAGATTTTGAGGTGGCTATTGAAGAAGGTGCCACAATGGTCCGTGTCGGGACAGGCATTTTTGGTGAACGGGATTACAGCCACTAGAAAATTGTTTTGAAAGAAATGTTTATGCCGTTAACGGCGAGATGGAGGTATAGACGGATGTCGAATATTTTTAAAAGTTTCTTAAATTCCATGAAATTGACTGAGGATGAGGACGATTACGAGGAGTATTTACAAGAGGAGTCCGAAAAAGAATTTAAGCGGGCAAAACGTGAGGAACGAAAAGAAGTAAAGAGTGAAAGATACACAGAAGCACCAAAGAGCCAGCAGATATCACCTGCTCCTGCAAGCACCACTGATTTTAGGAGAGAAAGAACTGCTAAGACGGAAAAGACTTCTACAGGTAAGGTAGTTCCTATCCGTACTACACCCAAGGGCCTCGAGGTTTGTATCATGAAACCTACTTCCTTTGAAGATTCTCAGGAAATTTGCGACATGCTGTTAACCGGCAGAGCTACTGTAATCAATCTGGAAGGATTTGATGACAAGCTTGCACAGAGAACCATGGATTTCATCTCAGGTTCCGTATATGCAATCAACGGCAAACTGCACCGTATCTCCAATGCAATATTTATCGTATCCCCCGATACCGTGGATATCTCCGGAGATTATCTTGATTTAATACAGGAAAGCGGCTTTGAACCTCCGACTTTTCACTCCAAGTTCTAATTATGATGAATCAGGATAAAGAGGAACAGCTTTTACGCAAACGGCTGTTAGATTTGGCAAACACTTCCTATCAACGAGGGATCAATCTGTTTTCTGATTTTCTTAATCTGAATGAGCAGAGCCTGATATCCGGTCTGAAAAATGAATTACCCAGGATAAAGTATTTTGCGAACGGAGGTTTTTCAGATGCCGAGAGGAAAATACTTTGTTTTTGTGGAAATGAACAGATTACAAAGGAGGAAGAGATTGCTTTTCCGATTGCTTGTATTCGTGTAGAGCCTATCAATCAGAAATTCAGCGATTCACTCAATCATCGTGATTTTCTCGGTGCTGTCCTAAACCTTGGACTGGACCGCGGTAAGATCGGAGATATTATCATAGAGGACAACAAGGGAACTATTTTTACTCACACTACGATTAGTCCGTTCATCACGGAACAACTGACCAAGGTGAAGCATACGATGGTTTCCTGTACAATCATAGAGCAGAAGGATTTTCATTTCCAGCCGAAATTTACTGAGATCCTGGGGACCGTCTCCTCAGTCCGTCTCGACAGTATTCTTTCTGTTGCCTTTAAAAGCTCCCGAAGCAGCCTGACCGGATTAATTGAAGGAGGCAAGGTCTTCGTCGGAGGAAAGCAGATATTGTCCAACAGCTACACCCTGAAAGAGAACGACATCGTATCGGTACGCGGTATGGGAAAGTTTGTTTTTGCCGGTACCTCCTATCAGACCAAAAAGGGAAGATATAGCGTAAAAGTATTATTATACTCAGCATAAAGATAGAACAAGATTAAACTATGCGTGCGCAGGAACAGGGGGAAATATGCTAACAGCTTCAGAAATTTTGAATAAGCAGTTTAAGACAGGTCTTGGATATGATAAAAAAGATGTTGAGCAGTACTTAAGCGATCTTTCTGAGGATTATGGTGCATTACTGGGGGAAAATGAAGCTCTTAAGAAACAACTGAAAGAGCAAAGCGACAGTTTAAGCTATTACAAGTCTATTGAGAAAACCCTTCAAAAGGCATTAATTCTTGCAGAAAAGACTGCTCAGGATACGAAAGCAACGGCTTTGAAGGAAGCGGAACTCATTGAGAACGAAGCCAGGGTGAAGGCTGACCTGATCATAGAGCAGTCACGAAAGCAGATAAAATTCTTAGAGCATAAGACCCTGAATCTGATGCAGCAATATGATTTATTCAAGATACATTTTGAGAATCTGCTGCATGCTCAGCTTGAGCTTCTGAACAGTAAGAGTTTTTCCGTAAATATCGAGGATTTTCAATATAGGGAGACCAAGGAAACCGAGATTGATGCCTCTTCGATTAAACAGCTATCTGAACAGAATAGCTCACAGGAAGCTGAAAGCAATTCGGCAGAAGAGCAGAAATATCTGTCTGAGGACGGATTTGAGTTCTTCACGATAAAGAATGAATAGATTATTAGAGGAAAGCATAACCTCGTCTCGTATGATTGATGCGGTTATGCTTATTTTGATAAATTAGTCCTAGTGAAAATACGATGAGGGGATGAAGAATGAAGAATCTAAAACTAACAGTAAACTACGAAGGTCATCCGGCATATGACATACATCTTGAGCCTGATTTTACAATGCTGACTCAGGCGATCAAGGAGCTTGGCATGGAAGGTCGGAGATTTATGATCCTGACCGACAGCAATGTCGCAAAATTCTATCTTGAAGCTGTATCACGACAGCTTTTTCCTATCGCAAGTTCAGTCCATAGCTATACCTTTACGGCAGGAGAGAAAAGCAAAACCCTTGATACTGTCGGTTTATGTTATGAACAGCTGATTCAGGCTGGTTTTGACCGCAATGATGTACTGGTGGCTTTAGGCGGGGGAGTCGTAGGAGACTTAACTGGTTATGTTGCCGCAACCTATCTTCGCGGAATTCGTTTCATCCAGATCCCCACCTCACTGCTTGCCATGGTGGACTCCAGTATCGGCGGAAAGACCGGTGTTGATTTCAAGGCATATAAAAATATGGTTGGAGCATTTTATCAGCCAAAGCTGGTTTATATGAACATTTCAACCCTTCTGTCCCTGCCGGAGGCTGAATACTATTCCGGAATGGGAGAGATCATCAAGCATGGACTGATTAAAGATGCTACTCTCTACGAATGGATTAAGGATAATACCATCAAGGTCTGTACTCGTAAATATGAATCCCTTCGTGATATGATTAACAGGAGCTGTATGATAAAGAAAGCGGTCGTAGAACAGGATCCCAAGGAGCTGGGTGATCGTGCGTTATTGAATTTCGGACATACGATCGGTCATTCCGTAGAGAAGCTTAAGAATTTCTCCTTACTGCACGGCGAATGCGTCTGCATCGGGATGGCTGCGGCATCGTATCTCTCCATGAAGCGCGGTAATATCAGTGAGGAGGCTTATCAAGATATTCTGGCAACAATTCAGCGGTTTCGCCAACCGATCAGCACGAACGGTATATCGGCTGAGGAGATCTATGAGGTAACTAAACTGGATAAGAAAATGGATGCAGATCATGTGAAATTCATTTTGTTGACCGGAATAGGAAGCTCTGTGATTGATACCACCGTGACCAAGGATGAAATGCTGGAAGCTATTCATACAATAATAAATTAAGGATAATACATACCATCGGGTATCTGTATTGGAGGACATTATGAAGGAACGAATGAAGCATTTGATATTATTTATTTTTATTGTGGGAATTGATCAGGCAGTGAAGTTCTGGGTAAGAAGTACCCTTATGAATCAGGATCCACTGGTAATCATACCCAACGTATTATCCCTGCAATATCATGAGAATACCGGTGCAGTATGGGGGATTATGAGCGGAAAGGTGCAGTTTCTAAGCATTTTCACCCTGATTATTATGATATTGATCGGATATCTGTATTTTAAGATTCCTCAGACGAAAAGGCTCAAAGCACTCCGCGTCATCGCTGTATTGATCCTTGGCGGTGCCGTAGGCAATCTGATTGACCGTTTTCTTCTGGGACATGTAGTAGATTTCATCTACTTTGAGCTTATTGATTTCCCGCTGTTTAACATTGCGGACAGCTTCCTGACCGTATCCTGCATCCTGCTTTTTATTCTTGCGATATTCTATTACAAGGATGAGGATTTTGCCTTCTTAGACCGACTTTTTCACAAGAGGAAGGCAGAAACTGTAGCTGTAGGGCCGAAAGAGAAAGAGCCCGCCAAAGAAACAGACATTCTTTTTGACCGTGATCAAGAGCAGACTGCTCAGGAAGAAAACAGTTCAGCACAGGACATAGAAGATAAATAGACAATATTGATATACAGAATATTATTATGTAAACTAAGAAAGGACGATACTCCATGGACGAGGAAGTAATGGAGCTGCCGGAACAGGAAGAGCTACTGGAATTCATAGTAAATGAAGAGAATGCCGGTAACAGAATTGATAAATATCTGTCCGTCATCCAGTCAGAGCTGACCCGCAGCTATATTCAGAAGCTGATAGAGGATGGACGTATTTTCCTTGAGGAGAAGCCCGTAAAAGCCAATTTTAGAGTAAAAGCAGGTCAGCGGGTAACAATCCTGCTTCCTGAACCAATCGAGGCTGAAATCGTCCCTGAGGACCTTCCTATCGATATTCTTTATGAGGATAAGGATATCATCATCGTAAATAAGCAAAAAGGCATGGTGGTCCACCCTGCAGCCGGACATGCATCGGGAACCCTGGTAAATGCTTTGCTGTACCATTGCAAAGGAGAATTATCCGGTATCAACGGAGTATTGCGACCCGGTATCGTTCACCGGATCGACCGGGACACGACAGGGATTTTAGTTGCCTGTAAGAACGATAAAGCGCATCAACTGATCGCAGAACAGCTGAAGGTACACTCTATTACCCGTAAATATCAGGCAATCGTCTATCATACCCTCAAGGTTGAAGACGGAAGAGTAGAAGGTCCGATCGGAAGAGATCCCAAGGACCGTAAAAAGATGGCCATTAATCATAAGAACGGTAAACCCGCTGCAACAAATTACAGATTAATTGAGAATCTGGCCAATCAATATGCACATATCGAGTGTTCCCTTGAAACAGGACGAACCCATCAGATCAGAGTCCATATGGCGAGTATCCATCATCCGCTGGTTGGTGATACCGTCTATGGTCCGTCAAAGGATCCGTTCCATCTGGAGGGACAGGCTTTGCATGCGGGTGTTCTGGGTTTCATCCATCCCTCCACCGGTAAGTATGTAGAATTTTTTGCGCCTCTGCCTGTGTACTTTACCGAATTATTAGAGAAATTAAGACATAAGGGGTAATTTTCGTTGAAAAGAAAACTCATTGATGAATTGATCCGATGGAAAAATGAAAATAGTGACAGACCGATATTACTGACCGGAGCAAAGGGCGTTGGCAAGACGTACCTCGTATATGATTTTGCCAAAGCTTTTTTTGAGCAAATCTCTTATATTAACTTTGAGCGCAATCCTGAATGTGCTTCTTTATTCAGTAATTTAGAAGCAGGAGAGCTTGCCTTGCGAGTAGCCGATTATTTTCAGCTTACAGAGAGTAATCCTGTTGAAGGCAGAATATTAATCCTGGATGAAATCGGACGCTGTGAAGAAGCAATACATGCCCTAACCAAAGGATTATTTACCGGTAGCTTCCAATATATCCTTGCCATCTCCAGTCATCCGTTGACCAAGGAACAGGAGAAAGTATTTACAAAGCTTTCGGTACATCCCTTGGAATTTGATGAATTCTTAAGGGCAATCGGCAATGAGTGGTACATAGAAGCCATAGTGAATCATTTCAATACGAATACCAATATCCCGGAAATCGTACATAAGGAGCTTTTATCGCTCCACAAACTGTATCTGCAGATTGGCGGAATGCCTGGACCTGTAAATGAATATCTGAATTTTTCCGATGCTGTGAATGTCTCTGAACAGCATTCCTTTCTCGTGGGTTCCTATCATGATTACATTGACAGGGATAATCAGGACAGTGATGCCTTAAAAATGAAGCAGGTTTTTGATAGTCTTACCTATCAATTGATGAAGGACAATAAGAAATTCCAGTATAAAATTATTCGAAAAGGTACCACCCATGCAATGTATCGTGATGCAATCCAAAAGCTCGTAGAACAAAATTACGTAATACGCTGCAATAAGATCAATGCTGACCAGCTTCAGAACCCTTCTGAGCTGCTTTTACTGAATAATTCCTGTGATCCTTCCAACAGCAATTTTAAATTATACCTTCCCGACACCGGCCTACTGTATTCAAAAATTATTGAAGAGCAGAGTATAAGCGGTGTTGTGAATAATAAAAAAGCACTTCTAGAGAATTATGTCGCACAATCCCTTCAGGCAAAGAATTATCCCTTTGTCTTCTGGGAATCCGAAGCGATGGCAAAGATTGATTTCATTATAGCCAAGAATAATGAGATCATTCCCATTGAACTTCACGAAAGCTCAAATACGAGATCGAAGTGTATCAGTGTATTAAGGCAAAAATGTGAATTTCCTTATGCCATTAAGATATCATCGAAAAATTTCGATTTTTCCAATCAAATCAAATATGTTCCCTACTATGCTGTATTCTGCCTGTAATACCATATTTTAACTAAAGTTTTACGAATTTATTAAGAAAACTATTGACAAACTTATTCTATTATTATAGTATAGGAATACGGGCACTGTCTACGCGTGTAGATATATATGCCTGTCACCCCCGATAAATCATTCTACAACGGTAAGTCCCTGTATTTACAGGCTACATATATATCATATATAATCTTTTCTTAGCTTTAATTATATTCCAACTATGCAGATAAGTTAGATTTGAAAACACTACGGAATACAGCAGATGAATGGAGAAGCATATGCTGTATTTTAATTTCTACAATTGTAGTACTAATTAATCAGGTTAAGGGGTGTAGGATTTCATGGCAGCATTACCAGAAATACGTCTTCACGAAGGAGAATTGAATATCATGGAATTGTTGTGGTCGAACAAGGTTCTGGCCGCAAAGGATATTTCCAAGATAATCAAGGAATATATCGGGTGGGAGAAGAATACGACTTATACAGTAATCAATCGTCTGATTGAAAAAGGTGCAATCAAACGGGAGGATCCCGGCTTTCTATGTAAAGCTGCGATTTCCAAGCGTACCGTTCAGACAATCGAAACCAAAGTATTATTAAATAAGCTGTATAACGGATCATTAAGTACATTTCTGGTTGAGTACTTAAAGAATCAAGATTTATCCAAAGCAGAGGTACTTGAACTTCAGAGAATTATTGGTGAACAGAGATTTTAATTCGAGGTACACTTAACCGATGAGTTAAGATAGTTCGATTACAGAAATATTGATAAATGTGATGAAAGCCTTATAATAAGGCTTTTTTCCATAATATGGAGTAGTATTTACAAAAGAGGATGAGGTGTAAAAATGATATCAAGAACCTGGCATGGAATAGTACCATTAGAAAAGAAGAATGCATTTCAAGAATACTTAAATGAAACGGGTGTGAAGGATGCATTATCGCTCAAAGGAAATCTTGGAGCATATGTTGAAATAATTGATCAGGATGATTATTCGCATTTTTTCCTTTGCACAATTTGGGAAACCTATGATGATATAATCGAATACGCCGGTGATAATCCGGTCATAGCAATCACTTATCCGGAGGATGCAGCTTATGGATTGATTTCAGATCCAATTGTAATTCATCAGGAAGTAAATCATTGCGATAATCCATTTGTGAAGAAAACAAAAAGATAATAATAAAATATACTTCATCATCATGATATTCACCATAACATGCTTGACCATCAGGGAAAGGCCCGCAGCATGATAAACCGGGCTGAGAGAAGTGATTTTCAAGGCAGAAGTTCATATTTCCAGTTTATCATACTATTCGCAAAACGCTTGTTTAACGAAATGTTATTAAGTGTTTTGCGATATTTTATGCTCTTTATTGTAAGATCATTGATTATTCTTTATATCTTCACTTATAGGTTAATTAGATCCTTCACTCAAAAATTTTTTTATACTAATATAAGGATGTATATCAATAAGATCTAATATTACGCTATACTGGCTTCATGCTTCATTAAGTATTCGTGTTCTTCCTTGATGAGTAATTTTATTTCATCAATCGCAACCAGATCATCATTTGGTATATTTAATGCTTTTGCACCGCAGCAGGATTTTGTTTCTCCATCAAGAAACGCAGCTTCATAATATGGAGCTCTTTCTCCATCGGCACGAAAAACGCATTTGTCGTTTTTGCAGTGCGGGAATAATCTATTCGGATTTTTGTTGATATAAGCTCTGACAACATCCGCGAATCTTTCTGAATATCCTGTGCAGGCCGAAAAACGCAAGTCAAAATACGGGGATGCATCCTTTGTCAATGTCATACCCATTTTCGCCATCTCTCTATTGTGCAAATCGTGCTTAAACACAATATATGACCGTTGCTTACGCGGATAATAGCCAAGCTCAGATAAACACATTACGATTTCTCGATACAGCGAACCAAGCTCATTATCAAGTGCATCTAGAAAAGAATCGACCAGTTCTTGTTGTTTTTTTGTTTTCATAGCATTATCACAACCTTTCTTAATCCTTATAAATCCCTCAGCCACTATGTATGACGAACGTCGCTTAAGTCCTGTCCGTCCGGCAAAATTGTATACATTTATCATGTAACTTATTAGCTTAAATCTATTCTATACCATTGGTTGATTCTATCCCATATCTCAGAACTATCTTTGCATTTAAATTCGATGACTTTATTGTTAATACATGTCCAATTCTTTAATAGCTCATCCGGTATCTCTGTTGTGTTAGAGTGTTCCACACATGTTAAAAGCAAAGATAAAGCAGTCGATAAAAATACCTCATCGCTCTGATTAGCGACTATTTCCACTGAAGTTGGTATTAAATCAAATACCAATGGGCTATCTAACTTTGTAATATCGTCAAAGATCCCATAACTCCCAAATTCATCATGAATCATATGATACTTCCAAACTTTCGTTCTAATAATGAATAAATCATGCAATAACTTGATATTCCCTGTACTTTCTATCTCATAAAGAATATCTTTTCCCTCATCAAATATACTTCCCATATTAACCGATCTCCTAAAATGATTAATTCTTTACTTAGATTTTTTATTAAATCTGTTATTGGTGCAAATAAAGAAAGTATTAATCACGAGTACAGATAACGCGAAAATTGAAATCAAAATACCAATGAATATATAATCTTTTACATAATAATGCAACCCATACCAGGGGCACATAACAAGAATATAGGATAGTATCGCCCATCCAAAATTAGCCCCTGTCGTAGATGTAATAATTATTAATAATGCATGAATTAATGTGATAAGCCAAAATACTGTATAAGCCTTAAGTATTTTAATAAATCTATATTTAATACTGATACTTATAACAATTATCCATGTTGCAACATAGAAAGCTGTTACTATTACATTACTTATTTTGATCGGACAATAATCATTTATGAATTCTCGAAAATTAAGGATGTTTCCTACAAGAACAGCCAATATAGTAATAAAAGTGATGAAGCCCTTTTTAATTCTCATACTATCCCTTTCTATTTCCCTGCCTTAGCTATTCTATAAAATCCGATTGCTACACTCCTGCTTCTCTCCGTTTCGATACCAAGCGATACACCAAAGTTAAAATTACACCCATCAGAATTGAAAAGCTGTATACAGTTCCCCATATTATCCAGGCATTATTTGTTCTTCCTCCACCCTGGTCCATACCACCAGTGTTAAATATCATAGCAAGGATGAAACCACCCATATACCCTATCACAGTGCTTACTGAAATAATGTGTTGTCCAAATATAGAAGCAATAATTACTATGGCCATACCTATTATAGCCAATAGATTTGGCCATTGTTTCATACCATGCATATCAAAAAAAGCATATCTGCAAAACCAGTATGATATACCGAGTAATGCAATCATACTTATTCCCCATAAGTTTTTGCTTTTTATATCTATTAATTTCAACTATACAGACCTCCACGATGGTGTTGTTCCTTCTTTACAACGCATTCCAATACAACACAAAGATCAGCACGCATCCCCATGCATTCCCTGTGACTTTACGAACAATAAGCATTCCATAAATCAAAAACATCGTGCACAACATTTCAGCAATTGCAGCTGGTGTTACCCCTATTGCTCCATGTATGAGGATACACATGATAGCTCCAACAATAGCTCCCCAATCAAAAAACCGGTATTTTGATGGATATCGCTCACTGAGTTTATCGCAGATCACAACATAATTGAATCCCTCAAAGAACCCCCAGCAAATCGCTGTGATGAGCATACCAAGAACATTATATGGGAATCCGCTTACTATCACTTCAGCTGTTGTATTTACATCCGAAAAGGGAAACCATGTATGTACATTTCCTGCAAGATAATTATAAATAAAATCAGGAATACAGCATAACGCACTAAGCATTATGGCAGGCAGTATATTTTTTCGAGTCAGCCCATGGCTCAAGAAGCTTTCTTTTCTCAAGATTGCCACAATCGTTATTCCCAGCCCTGCAAGTCCAAACTGAAATATACCACCTATCAATAATACACGTAATACAATATTAATAGATGTATTAGAAACCATTTCATTTATACTTCTGTTGTAAATGCTATAAATTCCAAGAATCAATACTGATACGATAACAATGATCCATAAGTCTGTTTCAAGTCTTTTTTTGCGTTCTTTTGTTAACATTTTTCCGAGCCTCCAAATTCAAAATTGTAGATCTCATTCTTCTATTGTTTCATATATTTCATAAACGTAGCGGGAAGCCATTTTACTTCATAAATGTGAAATATGTCCTCCTGTAACTCCCCATGCCATTTGTAATCTACTATTGAACGAATATGATTATGAACCCTCCGGCTCATTATAGGCATACCAGTCGGACTCAGGCAGCCCTAATTCACGTAATATGCCGTTAAGGTATCCAATGTTATACATGATATGTCTTATTTGCCCAAGAATTACATCTGTATAAGTAAACAGTGGCTCATTGCCAAAAACTGAAAGACTCAATTTATCATCATCCAAATAATCAAAAACGCCAGCAGTTTTCTTTTGAATTACATCAAGATACTCCATCATTTTATCTTGTGAGATAAATAAGCCTTCATAACTGTTTGCATACAAGTCAGTGGTATAGGTATCATCAAAAATCATTGTTCGCCACTCACTGTCATCATACTTTTCACGCATCCAAAAATCAATATAATATACATAGTGAAAGACCTGCTGCCAAAACGGCACCCCGTTATAGGATGTAGCCCAGATTTCTTCCGGACATATTTTTACAAGCACGCGTGCCATGTGATAAGTCGAGTCAAATTGATTTCTCAGAGCCTCTGTAATTAGTCTTTTCATGATATCCTCCTAACAGCCTGGCTTTCTCCCCATATATAATTGAAAAATATAATCAACCTTGTGTTGCCCTCCATGCCTTAGTATTACGTCCTTGATTCCCGCATACAAGGCTTCTCTATTGACATCCGGCAAGCCTCTATGATCGGAGTAAGTATCTAGAAGAGCTATATATTCATCCGCGCTATATGTCTGCGATGCATCGTAAAGTTTCATTATTACATCACGAAATCCGTACAGCTCTAGATCCTCGAATCGGAATGAATTATAAATCTCGGAGGGTTTCCAAAAATCTTCTCTGGATTTTCTGACCGGTCTTTTTCTCGACGTATAATAACTATGATAGTATTTTTCGTATACTGATTGAATCTCCTCATATATTTCTTCTCCGTCAGCCGGAACGGGGTTGTTACGGAACAGGACAAAGGTCCCGCCTTGTTTTAAAAGCCGATATACTTTTGGGCATCCTATTTCTGCATCCACCCAATGGAAAGCTGAGGCGGCATATACTAAATCATAGTTGTCCTCTTCCAATGAGGCATCCTCAAAAGTAGCTGTAACCACGTTAAAATCTGTATAATCTTTAAATCTATCCAATAAAAATTCAGACATATGTACACCCAACTCAACCGCGGTAACATCGTACCCCATATTAAGAAATTGGACTGTCGCCTTTCCCGTCCCCGCTCCAATCTCAAGAGCTTTTTTCCCACTTTTCGGTCCAATATATCGGTTAATATCCATATACAACTCATCAGGGTATCCCCATCGTACCTTATCGTAATTTATGACAATCTCGTCAAAGAATGTCCTATTGTTACGTTCCCACCCAATTCCATTTTCCGTTTGCATGTTATCTCTCCTCAAATAATCTATACTTTACCTTACATTACTATATAAATCGATATAGCTAGATAAATCTGCATATCACCTGCTATAAAGCGATGTCAATATTGGGATATATAACTCACGTACTAAAATTCATATGTAAATTCAATTATTTATATTTTGAATGTACTGGTCCAGTTTTTCTATCCACCATTCTATTCTTTCTAGCAGTTCATCTGCTCTTTTCCCTTTACTCCATAATATTTGAATAAAATCATGTTCAAGCAAATAAATAGTTAATCTCTTTTCAATCATTGGAATGCTGCATTTCTTCATATAGGAACGAAATATCGTAGTAAACAGTTGCGACATATCCATATCCTTCGACGGGGGAAATATACACCAATGCAGTAAGTGTATGAGATCAAAGTCGGCTTCTCCATATTGTGAACACTCCCAGTCAATGACACCTGAAAAAGCATCGTTATACATGATTATATTTTTATAATGGAAATCATTATGTAGTAGAGACGGGCCGTTCTCATATTCCAAGCAGAATATATTAGACCTGATATATTCATTACTTACTTCCAATAAGTGTTGAGCTGCCTCGGATAATTGTATATTCTTAAGGTTAATATAAATATCACTCCAATAAATTTCATGCCCTGATTTCCACGACTTATCGTAAGCTGGTATGATCGGTATGTAATGACCGATATCATAATTTTTCCCTTTCAGATTATGAAGTTCGTGCAAAAAATCAGCAATCTCTATTCCTATTTTATGTATATCCCTTTCTTGGATGCTATGATAGTTTGTTAACAATTCGCAACCTGGTACATACTGAAGGATAAGGTAATACAAATTACTATTTGTACTGCTTTGGTCAGAAGCATATAAAATCTTAGGCGCTTGCTTCAAGCCCTTTACTCGATTAATTCTATTTTGTTCCTCAAGCATTGATTGCTTTGACGTGCGTATCAAATATTTATCATCAATAATAAACAGTTCCTTATCAAAGCTGCCCACCAATTTGTTGATTATGTTGCATTTTAAATGATGTGCCAGGCAAACCTCTCTTATCACTTTTTCGTCCATTATTTTCTCCACATGGTTGTTTCATTATCCAATAAACTTGCATCCATTTAGCTCCAGTGCTCTTTTGACATCTGATAATTTATTCTCTTTCACAAAAATATAATCAGTATCATATGTAGCAACAACTAAAATTCCGGTTTTCTCACCAGCAATAATTTTTGATAAAAATGCTATCATCCCGTATTTTTCGAAAGCAGCATCTTCTGCAATACGGAAGCAACTCCATCCATGTTCTACTTGTACTATATTTTCAGGGATTAATTTCGTTTCGCATATGATTGATAATTCATGATCTGATTTTCCAATAAAAACAAATTCTTTCTCTAATAAATCAGTATCCATTTTTTCTATCTTACATATAGAAAATTCTCTGTTAATTAACTGTAAATCCATTCTTTTAGTCTCCAATCACTTAATAGATTTGCATCACATTGTACTATTTTTAGTTCTTGTTAAAATAGTATCCCAGGGTCTAGACTCAATCACATTAATCCCATTCTGATTGCAATTATCTTCTATCCATTTTGCATATGCAATACTTATTTCGGCTCTGTAATGTTGTAAATCACCACCTTCTCTAGATAAATAATTCTTTAGTATTTGATTTTTGTCTGTTTCAATCATAAAAATTGATTTAACCTCCGAGTTATCAAAAGATTTTACGAATTCAGGATGAATAAAATCGCCCTCAATAATAATTGGTAAATGATCTTCAATATGCCTGTTTACAAGTGCCTTCAATACCGGAATTAATTCTTTACTTACATCAATCAACCAGTTTACATTGGCATCAACTCCGACTTCCATCCAATTTACACCGGAATTCCAATAATGTATTGCAGGAAATTCATTCTTTGTTGTAGCAGCTTCTATGGAAAGGTATATATCATCAACTTCTAAGACATTCACACCATAGTACCTGGCAATTTCATATGCTAGGCTTGATTTGCCGGTGCCCGAAGCTCCTCCAATAAATAAAACTATCCAGTTTCTATCCTTATTCACTTATTAATCTCCTTTGCAACCCAATCTTACCACTAAATTCTATAATAAATATTAATTATGTCCGTGTTAATTATAATCACACATCTTATTTACTCAGTAATAATAATTCTTATAGCCTGTTAATTAACTGTGCCTATTTCTGATGTTATTCTTATATATTCACATAACCCAGCACCTCAAGCGGTGTTTCCAGTTGTATGAAATCATGCTTTCTCTTTGAAGGTTGTGTTGTTCCTTCTTTTAGATACCAAGCTGCTTGAAGTGCTTTCATTCCAAGTTTACTTGCTGTTTCCAGCTCTTCGCTTCCCCCGTCTCCTACATAGATGCACTCCTCTGGCTTCACAGACAAGCTATCCATACATCTGTTGAATATCTCAATATTCGGCTTCGCAATTCCCTGTTCGTACGAAAGATAAATCGCATCAAAATATGGGAACAGTTCACTTCTACGTATCACATACGCCTCCTCAGAAAAGCAGTTACTGATTAATCCAACCAGAATCCCGCTCTTTTTCAAGGTTGAAAGCATTGCTATAATTTCAGAATGCAACTGTCTAAAGCACTCTTCCTTTGCCGCTAATCGTTTTTCTACCATTTTCTTTAAGAGTGTTTCTGAGTAACAATGGTTCTCTCGGAGGATCATTTCCAATACCTCTTCCAGGGTTAGCTCTCCAATCGATCGTTTATGTTCAGTAGGACTCCAAAGTGCTTGAAATCTATCTGCCGGAATGCCTGCATCTTCCGCCATTTGTGCTCCAAAATATAGTGGACTCTGATAGTGTGTGATCAATGTTTCATACATGTCAAATATTATCGCTCGTATCATTCTTTCCCTTCCTACAGGTCAAATTTATCGATGCATTAGCTTAAGGTCGTAAACTGCCTATTTATCTCTCAATTAATACACCCGCATCCTCCATCTTGTTTATCTGTTTTTCAAGGATTTTCTGGCTTCTGCTTCCTATACAATTCAACGAAATGCTGACAATATAGCCTTCTGCAACAGCATCAAGTGCTGTGTATGCAACACAGCAGCTCCCATCAATTCCTACGATATTGATACTTCCAATGTCATGTTCCTTAAGAAATTGCTTGAAATCCAGATTAGTAAATACACTTGGATGATTTTTCACAAATGAATACGATTTCGGAACATACAACCCCTTCGCCAGTTCATAGCATTTACTTTCACCCTGCAGCTTCCCGCAGTTCTTGATAAAAATGATTAGTGCTCCATCTGCTTCTGCCTGTCTGCATTTCTCATTTATCCTATTAATCAGGGCTTCTCTATCATAATTATTCATGTAATGTTCCTGCATATCTATTACAAGAAGTGCTCTATTGATCATATTTATCCTCACAAGTTCTAACTATATTTATTAGGTCCCCTTAACACAATCTATCATTTTCAAAACAGATGACGTTATCGCAAGATATAAAACCTCAAATACTCTATTGTTAGGCATAAAATAAATATATTGGAATACTACGATTTATTATCCTGTAGTTTATCACATGCTATTTTGAATTCAAATCCGGCTGAATTCATATCCTTAAATAGAGGCGCTTTCATATATCGCTCCTTCTTGGAGTAATACCTCTCTTCTCCGTCAATTATGATCTGCATTTCATTTAAATCATACAAGATTGAGATGTTGGTGAACTGATCAATTGCTATATGATTATGATAGTTTAATGTCTTTCTAGCCGGAGCTACTATATCGTCGATCCTCCGATTATCGGACCATAATGTACCGAAGTTCACATGTCCTTTACCAAAAAGTATATATAAACCAGGCGCATCTATTTTAACCGTTAAATCAATTCTAAGCGGTAATTGATATCTGTCCGGCAGATAGATATAAGAATTTATCGATAAATGCTCTGCGTCAAATCTTTGTGTTGGAATAGCACTGTTGGTTGTCATATAAAGCATATGATCCATGTATTCACTTGTAACTTGACCTTTTTGTAAAAAGCGAGATAAATCTATATCATGTTTCAACATTCATTAGTCTCCGTTCATATCTACTTCACCGGTTTCTTTTTTATCTTAATCAGCTTTATGATATCCTCTAACTCATCGCTTGAGATCACTCTGTAATGGATCCAACCACCCAGCGTACCACAGGGATACCGGTTCTTCCAAAGCTCATTGGCCTTTGCTGAAATGGTTGGTAATAGCTCTTCAACCTCTGAAACACAGGAATCCCCCAGCTGCAAGGTGATCGTGAAGGCTCCTGATTCAAAAAAAGCATGACAAAGATGATTTGATTTATGGCTGTATTTATATCCCCAGCCATATTGTTTGCCAAAGGGAAACTTTAGCTCTTTCGTTAGTATGTAGTACTCGTCAAGAAATTTCTCAAGCTGAAGCAAAGTACAGTAGCTTTCCGGTCCAAGAAACTCCTTAATCGCAGCCTCCGTAGGAGCTACCTCTTTATCTAATAAGCGCGTGTACATAAGGTCTTTACCTCCGTAGCTATACTAATCCATTCCTTCTTGGAGCTTACTACATTCAAGGTCATGGAGTGTAATAATACCCCCACATTTTGAATAAATCACATTACCATGTTCGCAAGCTCAACAAAGTCGTTCACAATATTGCCGTTATACTGAACATGTCTACTGTTAAGCATAATCGCATTCATTCCCAACCTGCTTGCAGCCTCCAGATTTCCTTCTCTATCATCTACATAGTAACAATCTTCTGCTTTACAGCCTAGCTGCTCGATGGTCAGCTGAAAGATACGCTCGTCAGGTTTTTGGATTTTTAGGTCACCACTGATACTAATCACATCAAAATATTTATTAATTTCAAACTTATCACGAAGATATTTACTCCACCGGCTCGAATCATTCGATATGATAGCTAATTGATATTGCTTTTTTACTGTTTGAATGAACTCCAGAAAACCATCGTTAAGCTCCATGGTATCTAAATATTCTTTCTCGATTTTCTCCAAATCACCTTGAAATCCAAGGGCCTCCCATACCTCTAAGGATGTTAATTCACTTACATCAGCTTTGAACCAGGGTGTGTATATATCTTCTGTCGTCAGATTGGGAAAGGTTCGTTGCACATATGGAACAAAATCCTCTCCTGTTTGTTTTATGATTACTCCATACATATCCAGTACAATTGCTTTCATATGAAATCCCTTTCTTATTATTCTTTTTTCTTACGTATAAAAGAAGACCGTCCATTTATTTTATGGATCACTTCTTAGATACAAAACTTAACATTTTATAAGAATTCTTAGCATTCGTAGGATCAAATCATATTTACGTGCATTTTTATTCGACCAAGATTCGGAATAATGCCCAAAGATCGGACTTGCACTAGGCAGGGTAACAGTATCATACATTAGTCGATGGATTTCATTTAGTAGGTGCCCGGAGGCTCCCATACTCATAAATTCAGGAAACAACGTAAAGTTACATAAGCTTTCCAGCCCGGAAAGCCATGTAAGAAAGCCTTTGGACTCTAAATGAATGAACTCTGAAGAAGGACCGTCTGTACGATAGTAAATGCCCTTTTTTCTATACCATATATACTCTAGAAACTCTCTTTCCTTAGTCTGATCCAAAAAATCATTGTGTTGTAACAGCCAGATAGTATAGACCATATCTGGTCTTAAAAAAATTTCATTGCTCCTTTTGTTCTCATTTTCCCATATAGCTTCGTTTATTGAACCGTTTTTGAGCCCTTTTGAAAGATGTTCGGCAACTATTTCTTTCTTTTTCTGTACCAGGGGATGTCTGGGAATAAATAAGGACAGATTTGCCGCGACTAATGTTATAAATGCTACCTCAAACCCATAAAAATGTTCATTCGTATCCAACCATTCCTCTTGACCATGGATATACCGTTCCATAAGTCGAATGGTTTTTTGAACCATTTCATCCTTATCATCCAACGATAATTCTCGGGCACGTCTGATAGCAGCTTCAGTCGTAGTGAATTTTTGCATTAATGGAGATTTTGTATCTTGTGTATGAAATCTGCCCCAAGAGCCGTTTTCCCATTGCTCGGATGCAAGCTGTTGATACCACTTTGATTCTTTTAGCCTGCTGATTTCAGATGCATCAGATGGTTTATGCATGATCTCTTTCTGTAAGATATGTTGGGGAACGGGATCAGACATATTCTCATTCAGATAATCAATGATATCTTGCAGTTGTTCTAACATTTGCTCTCCCTCCTGCACTTCATGACAACTACTATGAACTTCACATAGCCCTAATAATATGTTCTCCTAATAATAATTAGTTTCAATTTCTGTTATTTTAACATAATCCATTATAGAATACCATACATTTCCATATCTGATCACAATTCTGTTTTCAATTTAATAAAAACTCTACCTTAGTATTCAATCCATACCAGGTAGAGTTTTATTGATGATAGACTATTGATTATTCGTGTACTGGCTTTCTAATTTTGAGAAGAAATCCACTCTCGGCTCCAGGAATTTCAGCTCATGCTGATCCGGATCGCCGGTATAGTATTCGATAGGTGCAAAGATATTGTCCCAGTTCCATAAAGTATCATCAATATTGAGATACTCCCGGAACATTTCGCAGCCTGTTGGTGCAATAGGGTGAACAAGGATCGCCATGACCTTACATGCATAGAAGCAGTCAATTAACGTCTGTTTACGAAGTGCCTCATCGCTATTCGCATCCGCGATACGAATCTGTCCGGCCCAGTACTTATTGACTTCCCGAATGAATTCATCCAGTACATAGGAAATTCTATGGAATTCATGATTATACATATGCATCTCATATTCCAGGACTTTTTTCTCTGACAAGGTCTTAATTTCTTCACTCACTTCACCGGAAGGGAGCTTTCCATCAAAGTAATTCTGTGTTGCGTAGAAACAGGATCGTATCAGACGGTTAAATACATTGGTCAACAGATTACCGTCCTTGAGGACCATATCAACTCCTACCCTGTCTTCTTCCTTCATATATACCTGAGGTTTGAAGCCTGTGCTCTTATTGGAAAGGCCCAACCCCATAAAATGCATACGTAATTGCTCCGGAGTATAGAATTCCAATAACTCATCTGCCATCGGAGGCTTAATATCCGAGCTGCTGCTTGCCTTCGTATCCATAAATAAAATATGACGGTTGGGTATTACATGGGGCAGCTTAAGTCCACCCTGTTCGGGTAGAAGATGCAGAAACATTCCCATCTCAGCAATGGAATAAAAGTAAATATTATCTTCACCGATAAACTGATACACTAGGGAGTCCTCACCATTCCACCAATCAGTCCATTCTTCCTGAGCATGGCCGATTGACTCCAGATAGGTTCTGGTAAAGGAAATCGGTGCCCACAAAGACTCCGGCCACACCCAGAAGGTCAGATCCTTTAACTCCTTTTTGTCCGGCACCTTTACACCCCATTCCACATTACCGGATAACCGGAACGGTACCAGTGTCTTACCGGCGGTATAGTGAATTCCAAGTGAATCTAATACCTGTCTCGCTTCATCTCTTAAATCCAGAGTAGCAAATTCAAAGGTAACGGAGCTTTTCTTATCCTCATCAATTGTTGTATGAGCAGGAAGCTTGGCTTCCAATTCCTCAAGATCTTCAAAATACTTTCTTGGCACATGTAACAAGGGTTTCTTCAGAAATTCATCAATGATATTAAGCTGATATTTACGTGTGTTCGTATTTTTCCTTAAGAAATCCATACGTTCCTGAAGCTCTTCAATACATTCATCCAAAACGAAATACCAGTTCGTTACATTACGGTAGGATGGCTTCTTACCGGAAAGCACTGAGATTGGATTGATTAAATCGCTAGGCATATATTGATGTCCTAAGGAGCACTCATCTGCATACGCATGCTCGGAGGTACAACCTGCGATCGGACACCGTCCAATTACCTGACGTCCATTTAGGTAAATGTCCAGCTCCTCATCATAAAACTGAGGAGTGGAGTATTTCTTGATATATCCCTGTTCGTATAGGGAATCAAACAGCCAGTTGGAGACCTCCTGATGAATCTCCCCGCTTCTGCCAAGCGCAGAAGCTGCAAATAGGTTCGGACTGATTTCATATTTACTTAGCGTTTCCTTTTGGCTTAAATGATTGCTCTGAACATACTCTTCAATCGTTCCTTCATAACCGGTTTCTTTTAATTTGCGATAGCTTTCCAGTATCGGCGAGCCATAGCAGTCCGTCCCGGATACAAAGATTACATTTTCCTTGCCGATTCTGTCCCGCATAAATCGTGCGAAAATGTCTGCATGTACAAACATGCCTCCTACATGACCAAAATGCAGATTTTTATTCCCATATGGCATGCCTGCTGTAATGACTGCCTTCTTCGGGAAAACGGGACGTTCTCCCGGCATTATTTTCTTTGAAATCATAAAAAACACCCCTTGAAATAATCATATTCCAAGGGGCGATTGTTTATCGCGGTGCCACCCTATTTCACTTTTCTGTCACCAGAAAAGCCTCATTGAGTACTCCCATTAAGAATGGTTCATACCCTGGTCCTGTAACGTGGACTGACGTCATAGCATCACGCCAAGCGGCGATCCGTATGCGGCTCCGAGCCTTGTTTCATCTTACCTAAGTTATCTGCTCCCAGCATATACAGACTCTCTGTGAACTTAAGACAAGAAAGCTTTTGCTTCTCTCGTTGTCAATAAGATTACTCTTCTCTTCATTGCCTTTGATCTATTGCAGGAGAAACTGACTTTTCTCTCGCTGTAATGAATTTTAACAAGTGTAGCATGAATTTTTTACTTTGTCAAGAAATCCATAGTGATATAGAACCTATTGAATTGTAGGATTACAATACATGTGTTACAAATCTAAATAAATAAAAACGGAAATGCTCTTTTGTGTTATATTTAAGTCACCACAACCAAAATACAAAAGAAAGAGAGCATTTCCGTATGGCAAGTATAAC
>JAEZKU010000054.1 GCA_023436065.1 Bacillota bacterium | reverse complement strand
CGGTGGCCTTGATGCCGAACAGGTTGTTGGCGCTGCCACCGTCGTTGCGCTGGATCAGCTTGCGGCCCCAGCCGGTCTCGAGCGCGGCCTGGGCGACCAGGGCACGCGGGTTGACGCCCAGCTCCTTCGCCGCCTGCTGTGCATGCGGCCAGATGCTGGCGACAAAGCCTTCCGGGGTATGGGAACCGAGTTCGCGCGACGCCGCGGCGGCGGCCTGCAGGTCCACGCTGCCCGGCGCGCGACCGCGCTGGCGGGCGACGGCATCCTGCGCGGTCCAGCGGTCATCCAGCGCCCAGTCCTGCTGGACAGGGTCGGTTGCCGTTGTGGCGAGGTAGGGCTGGTTGCGGCCCTGCGCGGCGTGCAGCGCACTGCTCTCGCGGCCGGCGATCAGGTCCAGCGCCTGCTCCATGGGGGCCAGCATGCCGGCCTGCTCGTCGCCGGAGAGGGTCTCCAGCGCGGCGTCACCGAGCGACGGTCGGGACGCCGCCGGCGCGGCCAGTTGGTAGGCACGGGCCGCATCCGCCGGGGTCAGGCCGGCATCCAGCGCCGGTGCCGGCGCGGCGTCGCCGCCCCCGAGCTGGCGGGCGATGATCGCCGACAGGCCCAGGCCTTTGCCGCGGGTCATCGACTCGGCGATCTTCTGGTCGTACATCTCGCGGAACATCTGGTTCTCGCCGGGAAACAGCGAGTCGCCGAAGCTTGCCTCGCGCATGCTCTTGATCAGCATCTGCGCGAACTGGCCTTCCAGTTGCCGCGCGACCTGGTCGATCCGGGCCGGATCGGTGCGCGTGGCCGGGTTGAGTTCGATGGGCGAAGGAGCGATGCGCATGGTCAGATGACCTCGAGTTCCGCGCTCAGCGCACCGGCCTGCTTGAGCGCCTCCAGGATCGCGATCAGGTCGCCCGGGGCAGCGCCGACTTCGTTCACCGCACGCACGATCTCGTCCAGCGTGGTGCCGCCCTGGAACTTGAACATGCGGCTGCCGTCGTCGCTGGCGGTGATCGTGGACTGCGGCGCGACCACGGTCTGGCCGCCGCCAAAGGCGTTGGGCTGGCTGATGGTGCTGGCTTCGCTGACGGTGACGGTCAGCGAGCCGTGGGCGATCGCGGCCGGGCCGACCCGCACCTGCGCGCCGATCACGACGGTGCCGGTGCGAGAGTTGACCACCACCTTGGAGGCCGCGGTGCCCGGGGAGACTTCCAGGTTCTCGATGCGGGCCAGCAGGCCGATGCGCGAACCGGGGTCGGTCGGCGCCTGCACGGCCACGGTGACGCCATCCACGGCGCGGGCGGCGCCCTCGCCAAAGGCATTGTTGAGCGCGGCGACCATCCGCGAGACCGTGGTGAAGTCGTTCTTGTGCAGGTTCAGGGTGATCTCACCGCTGGCGCCGAACACGTCGGGCAGGGCACGTTCGACGGTGGCACCGTTGGGGATGCGACCGACGCTGGGAATGTTGACCGACACGCGCGAGCCGTCCTTGCCCTGGGCGCCGAAGCCGCCCACCACCAGGTTGCCCTGGGCGATGGCATAGACCTGTCCGTCGGCGCCCTTCAGCGGGGCCATCAGCAGCGAGCCACCACGCAGCGACACCGCGTTGCCGATCGAGGAGACGGTGATGTCGATGGACTGGCCGGGCTTGGCGAACGGCGGCAGCTCGGCGTGGATGGCCACGGCGGCCACGTTCTTCAGCTGCGGATTGACGTTGGCCGGGACGTTGACGCCCAGCTCGCCGAGCAGGTTCTTCAGGCTCTGCACGGTGAAAGGCGCCTGGCTGGTGCGGTCGCCACTGCCGTCCAGGCCAACCACCAGGCCGTAGCCGACCAGCGCGTTGCCGCGTACGCCACCGACCTGGGCCAGGTCCTTGATGCGTTCGGCGCCGGCCGGGAACACCAGCGACAGCGACAGCAGCGCAGCCGCGAACAGTCGAGTGGGGAGGGAATGCAGGTTCATGTCGGTGCTCAGAACGGCGCCAGCGCCGAGGTGAAGAAACGGCCCAGCCAGCCCATCGCGTTGGACTGCGCCACTGCGCCACGCCCGCCGTACACGATGCGCGCGTCGGCCACGCGGCTGGAGGCGACGGTGTTGTCGACGGAAATGTCGGCGTGGCGCACGATGCCCTGCACCTGCACCAGTTCGTCGCCCTGGTTCAAACGCAGGTTCTTCTGTCCCTGTACGACCAGGTTGCCGTTGGGCAGGCGCTGGACCACGGTGACGGTGACGCTGCCGATGAGCCGGTTGCTCTGGGCGCTGTTGCCGCTGCCGTTGAAGTCGCTGTCGCCGCCGGCCGAAGCGCTGAGGATGTCCTTGCCGCCCAGGGTGACCGGCGCGCCGAACAGCGTCGGGGTGCCAATGCTGACTTCCGATTCCTTGCTGATCTTGGTGCTGGCGGTGGTGCTGGCCGTGGTGTTCTCGATCAGGTTGATGGTCAGCAGGTCGCCGACGTCGCGTGCACGACGGTCGCCGTACAGGTTCAGGCCGGGGCCGGCGGCGTAGATCGCCCCGGCGGTGGCCGGCTGGGCCGGGGCCACGACGGGCGCGATCGGCGCCATCGCCGGATACGGACGCACGTCGCCGGCGATCACGCAGCCGCCCAGCAGGGCGGTCGCGGAGAGCGCGGCGGCCAGGCGGGCGAGGGAAGGAAGACGGGTCATGGCGGTATCCGGAAAGGCGGGATCAGACGTTGTTGTTGAGGTAACCCAACATCGAGTCGGTGGTGGAGATGGCCTTGGCGTTCATTTCGTAGGCGCGCTGGGTTTCGATCATCGAAACCAGTTCCTCGACCACGTTGACGTTGGAGCCTTCCAGCGCCCCCTGGACCACGCTGCCCAGGCCGTTCAGGCCCGGCGTGCCGTTCTGGGCGGGGCCGGAAGCGGTGGTCTCGACGAACAGGTTCTCGCCACGGGCCTGCAGGCCCGCCGGGTTGATGAAGTCGGTCAGGGTCAGCGAACCGATTTCCACCGAGGCCGCTTCACCTGCCATCTGCACGCTGATCGTGCCGTCGCTGCCGATGGTCACCGACTGCGCGCCTTCCGGAACCTGGATGCCCGGCTGCACCGGGTGCCCACTGTTGGTGACCAGCTCGCCCGGCGCATTGACCGGGAAGGTGCCGGCGCGGGTGTAGGCGGACGTGCCGTCGGGCATCATCACTTCGAAGAAGCCGCGACCGTTGACCATCACGTCCAGGGCGCGGCCGGTCTGCTGCTGGCTGCCCTGCTCGAAGTGCTTGGAGGTGGACACCACGCGCACACCGGTACCCAGCTGCAGGCCGGTCGGCAGCTGCGTCTGCGCCGAGGTCGAGCCGCCGGGCTGGCGCACCTGCTGGTACAGCAGGTCCTCGAAGCTGGCGCGGTCGCGCTTGAAGCCGGTGGTGTTGCTGTTGGCCAGGTTGTTGGCCACCACGGACATGCGCGTCTGCTGCGCATCCAGACCGGTCTTCGCGACCCAGAGTGCCTGATTCATGACGCGGTTCCTCTCGTGACGGATTGACGCCACTGCCGATGCATGAGGCGTGCCAGAAC
>JAEZKU010000070.1 GCA_023436065.1 Bacillota bacterium | reverse complement strand
GTAAGATTTTCTTCATGTTTTTGATATTAGTTGAATCCGTCATAGTTCCTTTTCTCAGATTCCTCTTTCTTTTTGCGGATTTCTTCGTTAAGATATGGCTCTTATAAGCCTTCATTCTCTTTAATTTTCCGGTTCCTGTTACTTTGAAACGCTTTGCTGCTGCTCTGCTTGTTTTTAACTTGGGCATGATAATTCCTCCTTAATAATTAATACAGCCGGATATGCATCCGTTCAGTATGCGGCATCCGAAAGGCTGCTTAAATTTTAGTATTTTAACGTTTTTCTGTTAAGAACATAATCATACTTCTTCCCTCGAGCTTTGCAGGTTTTTCAATTACTGCAATATCCTCGAGCTTCGTAAAGAAATTATCCAAGATTACCTTGGAGGAGGCTGTATGAGCCATTTCTCGACCGCGAAAACGTAATGCAACCTTCACTTTATCACCGTGAGTAAGAAATTTACGCGCTTGGTTCGCCTTTGTATTCAGATCATTATCATCAATGTTGGGTGATAGTCTGATTTCCTTCACATCGGTTACCTTCTGCTTCTTCTTGGCTTCTTTTTCTTTTCTGGCCATCTCGTATCTGTATTTACCATAATCGATAATCTTACAAACCGGTGGTTTTGCTGTGGGAGCTATTTTGACAAGATCAAGATTAGCATCCTTCGCAAGCTTCAATGCATCCTTAGAAGACACTATTCCTAACTGCTCACCGTCTTCACCAATCAACCGAACTTCTTTGTCTCTGATTTGTTCGTTAATCATTAAATCGCTAATAGTACTACACCTCCATAGGTTATAAGTTCACTGTTACATGGGATATATTGCTTATGCAATAAAAAAAGGTGGATAAAAAGATTATCCACCTGAATGCATCCATAAAACTTGTATGCTTCGTCACAAAAATGTAAATGCTCTATTTACATTTATATAACCCGTTCACAGTAAATCACTTTACGCTATGGGTGAGAGATGGATTCTCTTCTTTAACCTTGTAAATATTGTCACACAATATTCACAGCTAGAATATTGTAACATGCCGTTAATTGTATGTCAACAAAAATATTTTAGCTTGCAATGGCAATCTGCTGTTGTTGGAAAAGTGCGAAGCACCTTTTGACACTTTAATGATATTACAGCTTCGTTTATACCCGCGCTCCGGATCTTTTCGCAAACAGATCCAGTGCCTTGGATACAGCTGCGCCTAGCACAAAGCAGGCAATTGCCTCCACAAGACCGTTAATGCCGACAAAAGCAAGCACAAAGGCAAATATATTCGTCGTACCAAGCTGTCCTGCGATCCCCTGGATAAATTCTGTCTTATAGAAGAACAGCAATAATAAAGTCATAAAAAAGAAAGTATTTAGCAGCGGTCCGATCAAGCTTGCGCCGGCATGTGATATTACTCTGGTATGATGTCCCTTCTTCAATGCCAGGAATATAAGACCTGTCAGCCATCCCATCAACACACGGGCAACAACGCAGACGATAAAGGTGCCGACGGGATTAATTCCAAGAAGCATTGCTCCAAAAGGACTGGCTCCAAAGCATTGTATGAAGCTGGTCAAGCCGAAAATCCCTCCAAGAACCGCCCCAGCCATTGGTCCAAGAACGATTGCACCAACAGCAACCGGAACCACCAATAATGTGATCTCAAGTCCTGCAGTTTTAATGTACCCAAGTGGCGTAAATGCCATCAATAAGATGATTGCTGTGAATAACCCCAGCTGTACTACTGTTAAGGTTCTTTGATTTGTGATAGTCTTCATAATATTCTCCTTCTGATTGTTCCAATCTAATCATAGTATTGGTCAATTTCACAGCTGAAAACCATCCTCCAAAGACTTCCCTTCCCTCAGTCACACTTTCAGGAATGTTTCTGCTCTACGGCATCCCGATCATATGTCAGGCTCTTTTCCCTGACAATTTGCATACAGACAAAAAAATATGCCGGAAGGAGCCTGCTGTCAGTAACAGAATCTCATTCACCGGCACATATGTGATAAGTATTATACCTTATAAAATAAGCTTATTCAGTATTTTATACAAATATCCAGTTCCTGCCGGGAAATGTTCCAAGGTCAAGACCATCCATTTGGAAAATTGAAATCGCTTTGGTTTTGTGCTTGATCCGATTGTCTTCTTCCCGTCCCTGCAGGGTACGTTAGAAAAATCGGAGCTGAACTTTTCTCTCACTTCAGCTATGCCGCTACTGTCCATAACGATTTCTATGCATTCAGTTGTTAGTAGTATCTTATATGATAAAGGAAGAAATTGCAACAAAAATTTATCCTTCTTCATATTCTGAACCCACTCTACGGATTGCCATGAAACCTCCACAGCTTCAAGCAGTATATTGAAGCAGCCATAATCCCCACGCTTCCACTCAGCATCATAAGGTTACCAAGCACAGATGTCGGCTGGGTCATCACCAGATAGGCACTGGCATTTACCAGAATATGAAGCAGGATTGGGGCATAAAGAGAATTGTATTTCCGACAAACCAGTCCGAATAGGAAGCCAAGCAAAGCCGCATAGATTCCCTGGACAATATTCTGGTGATACATTCCGAAGAATGCTGCCTGCAGAACATTAGCCCCGATAAAGGGAAGTACTCTTCTTGCCTTATGCAGAATTACACCACGAAAAACTATTTCCTCAGCTATGGGAGCGATCAGCACCGTATATAACACAACAACAAATATATTCCCCTCTGTCAGACCTCTCATTGTTTCTGTATAAGACTCAAAAAACTTCGGAAAGCTGCCCACCAATAATCTGATTGCCCCGGTAAAGAAGCCTTGTCCCCCCAATCCAAGAAGAAGAAACAGCAGCAGATTCGTTCCTGATAGAAAATCCTCTGCTTTAGCGTGTACTTCACCGTTTGTCTCAATCCGATACCAGAAGAACGATATGACTCCCCAGACAGCTACAGTAAGTACCGAAAGCTGATAACCTGCTCCCTGGGATAGAGCATGATTCAGTATCTCCGTCAAGCCTTCCAGGTTTTTGAAAGCCTCCATTCCCTGACTGAGACCAAGGCGGAGGCCAACCATAAGCTCAAAAAGAAGAATAATAAAAAATGATAGCGAAAAAAGTATTCCTTCTGCTATTAAATACGGCAGTATTCCCAGCCTAAAATAGTTTTTCAAAGCATTCCCGTCCTTTCCCTGTTAACTCAGGGTTGTAAAAAGAGACCACTGCAAAATGTCCGATTTCTCTCATCATTTTGCAGCAGCCTCTTGTCGTTCTATCGAATTCTAATTACTTTAACAGAAATTATAGCAGAAGCAGGCTGTATTATCCAAGCACTACCTCAACCTGATGTGCCTTTTTATCGCCGGCCAGAGGGATGATGTTGCCCTGTACTTCCTTGCCGTCCACAACCAGCTTCACTACTCCCTTACTTACATGGTTCGGGTTCTTCACTGTGATGTGGTAGGTATCTCCTCTGAATTCACGGGTCACTTTATATCCGTCCCAAGCCTTCGGTATGGAGGGATCCACCTGTAATCCGTCATACTCGGGCTTAATGCCGAGGATGGCCTGGGAGATCGCTACAAAGTTCCAGGAAGCAGTACCTGTCAGCCAGGAGTTCTTCGCTTCACCATGGCGTCTTGCATCCTTACCTGCTACCATCTGGGAATATACATAGGGCTCCATACGATGGATCTCTGAATATTCTTCTGTATAGGAAGGTGCAATTCTTGTATAGTAATCAAAGGCTTTATCTCCTCTTCCCATCTGCGCTTCCGCAACCATAATCCATGCGTTGTTATGGCAGAAGATTCCGGCATTTTCCTTATAACCGGCCGGATAAGTGGAGATTTCACCGTATTCAACATAATATTTTGTAAATGCAGGGTTCTGAAGCACGAGACCGTACTTGGTTCCGAGGCGTTCCTCTACTGCATCCAGAGCTTTGATCGCTTTTCCATCCTCTGTTCCGCAGTTACCCATAATACAAAGACCCTGTGACTCGATGAAGATCTTGCCTTCCTCGTTCTCATCACTACCGATCTTCTTGCCAAAATCATCGTAAGCACGAAGGAACCAGGAACCATCCCAGCCGTCCTTCATGATGACATCGCGCATCTTCTTTACTTCTGCCTTTACTCTGTCCGCTTCAGCTGTGTTACCGATCTTATTCATTAAGGCGATATATTCCTCACCGATATAGCAGAACATACCTGCAATCATGACGGACTCTGCCACTCTGCCATCCTTGCTGGTGGAGGTCTGGAAGGACTCACCGGGTTCTGTGGAGAAGCAGTTTAAGTTCAGACAGTCATTCCAGTCTGCACGACCGATCAATGGAAGTCCGTGAGGACCTACGTTATTGATAACATGATCAATGGAACGCCTCAGGTGATCTGCCAGTGGAGTCGCTGTTGTCTCATCATTATCAAAGGGTGTCATAACCTCAAGGATGGAGAAATCTCCGGTCTCCTTGATATAGGAGGTCACTGCAAGCACCAACCACAACGGATCATCATTGAAGTTGCCTCCAATTTCATCGTTGCCCTTCTTGGTAAGCGGCTGATATTGATGGTAAGCACCGCCATCCTGCAGCTGTGTGGAAGCAAGGTCGATAATTCTTTCTCTTGCACGATCCGGAATCTGATGAACGAAGCCCAAGAGATCCTGATTAGAATCACGGAAGCCCATACCTCTGCCGATACCGGACTCAAAGTAAGAAGCACTTCTGGACAGGTTAAAGGTAACCATACACTGATACTGGTTCCAGATATTGACCTGACGGTTCAGCTTCTCATCAGCTGATTCCACCTTGTATTTGGATAACAGCTGATCCCAATTAGCAGCCAGTTCTGCAAAAGCCTTGTCCACAGCCTCTGTAGTCGCAAAGCGTGCAATCATCTCTTCCGCTTTCATCTTATTAATGACATTCTTGCTTTCCCATTTCTCTTCGAAAGCATTCTCTACATATCCCAGCATAAACACATATTCCTTGCTCTCGCCGGGCTCTAAATTAACCTCCAGACAGTGGGAAGCAATCGGATGCCATCCGTCTGCCACGGAGTTATTTGATTTTCCTGCAAATACAGCCTGAGGATTATCAAAACCATTGTAGGTTCCCATAAAGCTCTCGCGGTCGGAATCAAAACCAGCAATCGGAGCGTTTACAGAAAAGAACGCATAGTGATCACGTCTTTCCTTGTATTCCGTTTTATGATAGATTACGGAACCTTTGATTTCTACCTCACCGGTATTATAATTTCTCTGGAAGTTGGTGGAGTCATCCTGTGCATTCCACAGACACCACTCTAAGAAAGAGAACAGCTTCACCTGCTTTTTCTTACCGGAAGTATTCTTTACCACTACCTTGTGTACCTCGGCATTGGTATCCATGGGTACGAAGAAGGTTACCTCTGTTTCTACGCCTCCCCTTGCGCCGGTAATCTTTGTGTAGCCCATACCATGTCTGCTTTCATTTTTATCGAGTTCCTTCTTGACCGGAGCCCAACCAGGAGCCGATACATCTCCCTCATCGTTAATATAATAATAACGACCGCCTCCAAGATCCAAAGGCACATTATTATAACGATAACGTGTAATTCTCCTCAGCTTCGCATCCTTATAAAAGCTATAGCCTCCGGCGGTATTCGAAATCAAGGAAAAGAACGCCTGGGATCCCAGGTAATTGATCCAAGGATACGGAGTAGTAGGTGTCGTAATAACATACTCCTTCTTAGAATCATCAAAATAACCAAACTGCATTGTATATATCCTCCTTATTACTATTTTAATACTCCATTCCCAATTATATTATACCTTTTAAGGCTTTTCAACCAAAAGTAATCATGAATATGAAAATTGTTAGTTATCACGAAATACGTAACATAATGCGATCGAAAAAGCCCAATATATGCAAATCTCCCGGGTTCCATTATCATCTATATATTTAAGAATTATTTAATAATTTATTTCTTTTTATCTAAAAACAAATATGGTACACTAGATTTTGTCTATTAGAGGGTAACTCAGCGCAGAACTAAAGTGTCAAAATGTGCGCAGCACATTTCAGGATACAGGATAACGCTATGCAAGCTCGCTTGCAATAGCACTATCCTGTATCCTAAAAAGCACCGTAGGTGTTTTGACACGTTAACCCTAACCGTAAATCAAACTATGTTACGAAAAGCGAGGTTCAGTTATGCCAAAACAAACAAGATTATCTGAAGATGCATCCATCTATCAACAGCGACAGGAATTAACCGAGAAGGAAAAGCTTAAAGACATGTCCCACAAAGGTAAACTCGCTTATCTTTGGGAATACTACAAGGTTCATGCATTGGCTGTTCTTCTTGTCATCGGATTTGCTGTTTATATTATTCATAGTATCGTAACCCCCAAGGTAGAAACAGAGCTCTATGCTGCAATCATCAATAATACCATCAGTGATGAGATCTGGGAGCAATATCAGACCGAGGTATCCGATTATCTGAAATTAGATCCACAAAGGCAGGATGTCATCTTAAACCGTGGCTTTTATTTAAACGGTGATACCGAATATGCACTAAACATGCAAACCGCATTGGTGGCCTATGTATCTGCCGGAGATGTTGACCTGATGATCGCTCCTGAATCACAGTTTAAGCAGTATACCAACAACGGATTTAACGATAAGCTCTATGATAACCTTCCTACGGATCTGTACTCCGAGCTGACGGATTATCTGTATGTTACTGCTACAGAGGATGATCCAGAAGAAAATGCTTATGGTATTTATCTTACTGACACCAAATTATTCAGTGAGTATGCAGATAATTCTGACCCTTACATTCTTGGTATCATAGTGAATTCCAAGCATAAAGAGAATGCGATAGAATTCATCCGTATGTTATTCCACCAATCATAACGAAGATCCTCTTTGAAATATGTAAAAGCTCTCGCGGCATGGGTTTCACCCCAAATGCTTTGAGAGCTTTTCTTAGTAAAGGAATACTGCTATTCCCGTATTATATTTTCCTGCTGTTCTTTCTTATTCCCAATACCTTCGGAAGAGTCTATTTTGCTGTAATATAGCCCTGAGCCTTCAGTAATTCCGCAGTCAGTACACCGCCGCCTGCTGCACCACGTACAGTATTGTGAGATAATCCAACAAATTTATAGTCAAATACCGTATCCTCACGAAGTCTGCCAAAGCATACGCCCATACCGTTCTCATAGTCACGGTCCAGCTTTGCCTGAGGACGGTTATCCTCTTCAAAGTACTTAATGAACTGCTTCGGAGCACTGGGAAGCTGAAGCTCCTGAGGAATACCCTTAAACTCAGCCCATGCCTTCAGAATTTCTTCTTTCGTAGGTTTCTTTTTGAAATTAACAAATACTGCTGCCGTATGTCCATCCGTTACAGGAACACGGATACACTGGGTAGTAATAACAGGACCTTCTGCCTTTACGATCTTTCCGTCCACTACCTTACCCCAGATACGAAGGGGCTCCTGCTCACTCTTTTCTTCCTCGCCGCCGATATAAGGAATGACATTGTCAACCATCTCCGGCCAGTCTGCAAAATTCTTGCCCGCACCTGAAATCGCCTGATAGGTTGTAGCAACCACCAGCGTCGGCTCAAATTCCCGTAAAGCGTGAAGAGCCGGTGTATAGCTCTGGATGGAGCAGTTCGGCTTCACTACGATAAAGCCTTTCTTGGTTCCGAGACGCTTCCTCTGAGCTTCAATTACCTCAAGATGCTCGGGATTTAATTCCGGTACTACCATAGGTACATCCGGAGTCCATCTATGGGCACTGTTATTTGATACGACAGGGGTTTCTGCCTTAGCATACGCCTCTTCAATCGCCTTAATCTCATCCTTCGTCATATCTACCGCACTGAAGACAAAGTCAACACCTGCGCTGACTGCTTCAACATCATTTACGTTCATTACGACAAGCTTCTTAACGCTTTCTGGCATTGGTGTGCTCATCTTCCAACGATTCCCTACTGCTTCCTCGTATGTCTTCCCTGCGCTTCTTGGACTTGCAGCTACAGTAACCACTTCAAACCAGGGATGGTTCTCCAATAAGGAAATGAAGCGTTGCCCTACCATTCCTGTTCCTCCAAGAATACCTACCTTTAACTTACCCATCTTTATTCCTCCATCTTGTTCTTGTATGGCATACATTTGTCTTTGCTGTAAAATCTAATATATCTCAATTTCAGAAAAATGCAACCCTTTTTTAGAAGAAATCATAATATTTGTTACAATTATATAAGTATCCTTCGATATCACAGTTTGGTTTGGTTATTTTCTACATGTTTTTCATACTCCTCTAACAGACGACGTAAATCCTCTAAGGTCTCGATCTCATTCACTCTGTTACGAAGCTTTGAGGAACCCGGATAACCTATCGTATACCAGGCCACATGTTTACGCATCTCACGGATTCCGATGAATTCTCCCTTATAATCTGCGGACAATGTTCCATGACGCAGGATCATCTCCTTCACCTCACCAAAGTTCGGTTTTGGAAGCAGGATGCCTTCCTTAAGATAGGTCTGGATCTGTTCGAACAGCCATGGATTCCCTCTTGCACCTCTGGCAATCATGAGTGCATCACAACCGGTCTCGTCAAGCATACGTTTCGCGTCCTGAGGGGTAAATATATCCCCGCTTCCGATTACAGGTACGGATACTGCTTCCTTCACCTTTCGTATACACTCCCAATCTGCCTTGCCGCTGTAGTACTGTTCCCTCGTCCTGGCATGTACGGCAATAGCAGCCGCACCATTCGCCTCTGCAATTTTAGCCACCTCCACGGCATTCTCTTCCTGAAAGCCCTTCCGGATCTTCACTGTAACCGGCTTTTGAATGGCGCCTGATACCTTTCGGACGATTTCTCCGATCAGTTCGGGGGTCTTCATCAATGCAGAGCCCTCTCCGTTATTGACCACCTTCGGCACCGGGCAGCCCATGTTGATATCCAGAATATCAAAATTGCGGGACTCCAGTCTCTTTGCAGTCTCACTTAAGATATCCGGGTCGGCTCCAAACAACTGAAGTGCACAGGGCCGTTCCTGCTCGCTGATGTCGAGCAGTTGCTCCGTATTTTTATTATTATATTGTATTCCCTTGGCACTGACCATCTCTGTATAGACAAGGTTAGCCCCTTTCTCTTTGCAAAGTAAACGAAATGGCAGGTCGGTAACTCCTGCCATCGGTCCAAGAAACAATGTTCCGTCTATTCTTACGTTTCCAATATTAAAACTCATGTTAACTCCGTTTCCATTTCAATCATATATTCCGATCAGAGTGACTGCTCAGAAAATCTTTTGCCTATTATATTATATTCCTCTACGGAAGGTTATTTCTTATTCTTATCGCTGATGAATTTTAAGCCCTTTAAGGTCAGATTCGGATCATATACCTCGATCGCATCCGTAGCGTCAGAGATAATCTTTCCCAGTCCGCCGGTCGCAATCACTTTGCACTTGTCGATCCCTGCTTCCTTCAGCATCCTCTTTACAATGTATTCCGTCTGACCGATGCAGCCGAATACCAGACCTGCCTGCATACTGGTGATGGTGTCCTTGGCCAGGATGGTATCCGGCATCATGATCTCTATCTCGGGAAGCTTAGCTGTCTCCGTCCATAGGGCATTCGCTGATATTCTAAGTCCGGGGCAGGTTACCGCAGCTGCCAGAGTACCGTCCGCCGTGATCAGGTCATAAGTTATGGCGGTACCAAAATCAATCACAAGAACCGGGCCGCCGTAGATTTCATATGCGGCTACCGCATCCACCACTCTGTCCGCTCCCACTTCCTTGGGATTGGTGGTGTTCACCTTAATTCCAGTTTTCGTTCCGCTTCCTACGATCAAAGGAGTAATACCCAAATACTTAATAATACCGGAACCCAGCGAATGCATCAGCTTCGGTACCACAGATGCGATTGTCACAGAGGTAATCTCCTTAATCCCGATATTTCTTGCCTTTAACAGGTCGCAAAGCACCAGACCGTATTCGTCCGAGGTACGGGCCGTATTGGTCGTGAGGCGAAAGCTCGCCTTCAAATTCTCATCCTCAAAAACACCGAGGGTTATATTCGTATTTCCTACATCAATTACTAATAACATGATATATCCTCCTTACAGCAATGCTATCGCTTCAGGCTATTCCTCATCCAGTAGCGCATTCGGATCCTGCCCGAGGAAGAACACCTTGTAATATAGCTCCAAGGCTTCAAGAAACTCTGTTTTCTCTCTCTGAAGCTGTTTGATTTTCAGAACACTTCCGATTTCATCGTACAGATAATCCGATTCCTCCGAATCCACTCTGAAAATCAGAGTTCCATCCTCATCAAACTCCATTGTCAGGATTCCTCCGACATCCTCCGTGAACAGGACGCACATAATCTTTAATTCCTGCTTAATCTGTTCCGGCAATGCCTTAAAATCCTCATTGATCCAGAATTTTTTCTCATATGCACTGCTTGCGCACAGCACAACCCTATCCTGATCCATACCAGCACCCATTTCCCTTTATTGATCAAACTATACTGATTATCACAAAGCCCAGAAAGATCACGATGACACCCATCATGATCAGGGTCATGGCCATCGACTTTCTTCCTGGTTCCTTTCTCTGCTTCAGCCCGTTCATTATATTAATGAATCCACCGGAGATGCATGCCGCCAGAATTGCATAATGATTATAAGGAAATACAAAGATCAGGACAACAGAAACAATCAGGACGATTCCGGCTGCAGTATTAATCATGTCTATTGTTGCGGAAGACTTCTTTGATTGTTTCTTGCGGTCATTCATGTTAGGATACCTCGGTCTATATATTTCCCAGCGTTGCTACCATTACAGCTTTAATGGTATGCATACGGTTCTCTGCTTCATCAAAAACTACATCTGCAAAACGTTCAAAAACCTCTTCGGTTACTTCTTTACCCTTCACAGCAGGCAGACAATGCAGGAAGATCGTTTTCTCCTTCTTTGTCATAGCCATCAGAGCATCATTCACCTGATACGGCTTTAAGAGAGCGATACGCTCTGCTGCCAGGTCTTCTTCGCCCATGGAGCACCATACATCCGTATATACGGCGTCCGCCCCCTCGATATCCTCAAGAGCATCGGATATCACTATCTTGCTTCCGGAGGCATCCGAATATTCCTTACACATGGTAACGAGTGCTTCTTCAGGCCAAAGAGCCTTAGGTGATAGAATCGTAAAATCGATTCCCATTTTGGCGGAACCGATCATCAGGCTGTTGGCCATATTGTTACGTCCGTCCCCTACGTATACAAGCTTCAGCCCTTTAAGCTTACCAAACTGCTCCTTTAAAGTCAAGAAATCTGCAAGAATTTGCGTGGGATGATCAACATCCGTCAATCCGTTCCATACCGGAACACCGCTGTACTCAGCCAGCTTCTCCACAGTTTCCTGCTTAAAGCCACGAAATTCGATTCCGTCAAACATCCTTCCAAGGACACGTGCAGTATCCTCCACGCTTTCCTTATGTCCAAGCTGAATATCATTCTTTCCTAAATACTCCGGATGGCCTCCCTCATCCACGCAACCCACGGTAAATGCGCAGCGGGTTCTTGTTGAGGGCTTTTCAAAGATTAAGGCAATGTTCTTTCCCTTCAGACTGTTCCCTGTGATCCCCTGCTTTTTCTTCTCCTTCAATTCTGCTGCCAGTGTAAGAAGGTAATCGATCTCCTCAGGGGTAAAATCCTTCAATGTCAATAAACTGCGTCCCTTTAAATTCATAACATCCTCCATTCTGCCGTATTCCGGCTCCTTCATTTATTTTTCAGAATATGCTCCATACCTTTAACATCGTACTTCGTCACTCGCAATACCCGGGGTATTTATGAGGCTTCCGTTTTTATGATACTATGGTATTTATATTTATACTATTGTAGTGCGTATTTATACATTATTCCAAAATTAATCATTTGTCAAGCACATAATTCAATATCATCTGCTGAGGACGATATGAATATCTATTCATCAATAAAAAAACCGACCCCAAAGGTCAGACCTGAAATCTAACGGTTGATGGTCGGTTCATGATGGCTACTGTGTAATATTATGTGTAATGTAATCGGCAATCATATTCTGTTCGAGTACTTCCTTTGAGGTTTTCTTCAGAAGAAGCGCTCTGTCATACTCTTCTTGATAGCTGGCCGCATCGACCTCTTCCCCGGTTCCGATCCTGATTGCCCTGCTTCCTTCAAAGATACCCTCGCGGGATACCAAAAAGAAGGTGTCATTCGTGGCAAAGGAGCCTTCTCCCAAATAAGCGGTGAAAGCCACAAAGCCCTCCTTCGCATTTGCTAGGTCCTGCCCTACTGTAAAGGTCTCATCCAGAGTCAGACCCATGATATTCGCCATCGTCGGCATAAAATCCACCTGACCGCCTGTGGTGTTGATGGTCTCGTGAATCTTGCTTCCCGGAACATGGATAATCAGAGGAATATTCATCATCTCATCATAATCATAGTTCCTGCCCAGGAAGGCATTCATCTGATCGGTGATCTCTTCCATACCACAGTTTAAACCATGATGATCACCATAAAGTGCGATCACTGTATTCTCATAAAGACCGGCAGCCTTCAGATCATCAATAAACTGTCCGATTGCTTCATCCGTATAGTGTACCGTCTGCAGATAATCTCCAAACTTAGTACCCATATCCTCCTCCTTCAGCTTCAGAGTGAGGTATTGTTCATCAATAACGAACGGATGATGGTTGGATAAAGTTATTGCAAATGCAAAAAATGGATCGGTCTGGCTCTGCAGAATGGGAATCAGCTGCTTAAACATGGACTTATCCGAAATACCCATTCCGATCATTTCTTCCTGATTCAAGTCCTCCAAACTGTAAAAGTCCTGAAAGCCTTGATTCGGATAGGCATACTCCCTGTTCCAGAATTCTCCCTTATAGCCGTGAATTGCAAAGGCTGTATAGCCCTGCTCACGAAGAAGCCAGGGTAAACCCTCATAGGTATTATCCTGATATAAACGGTAGCTCTCCCCGTCGATCAATGGATAGAGACTGTTCATGGAGGAGAACTCGGCATCTGCTGTATTTCCCTTCCCCACATTGGAAAAATAGTGGTCAAAGTAAAGGGAATCCCCTTCTACCAGACGATTTATATTCGGTGTCAGCTCCTGCCCGTTGTATTCTGCTCCGATCACAAACTGCTGAAGTGCTTCGATCTGAATAACGACGAGGTTCTTACCCTTACCGATGCCCTGATACTTTAATACCTTTGCAGGCTCAGTCGGTGTTGCCTCCAGCACTTCCAGAATCTCCTCCTTCGGCATATCACCGGCCTCAAGGTTATCGGATATGGTTTCACAGATATCACTTACATGGCTCGTGAAAAACTCCATGCTGTTTACACTAGCAATGGCTGCAGAATGAAACGGATTAGCGATTAATGTAATGATCACAGCGGTAAATGCATATAAAATGTACTTAAACCTTCTCCAGGGATAAATCTTGGATAATATCTCTCTGGTCGCATATTTCTTGAAACACATATAAGCGAAGGGTATATCGACAAACAGCAGAAAACTGGACGGAATCAAAGTCGCCAGAAAGCTCTTCGGTACAGCAGTTACACTCTTAGCCTGCCATAGCTGTCTGATCGATACTGTTGTGTTATAATAATTGTAATACATGGTGTCCGCAAACATCAGTAAACTGAGAAGAAAGTATACTGTCAGGAATATTCCTTTCTTCCCTTTTATTTCGCTTCGTCCAAATAACACAAATATTACTCCCCATACAATAAGACTGAGTACGATCATAACCATCTCCATTCGATGTACCTCGATCAGAGAATAATATACCATCATCTTAAGCACAAACAGGAAAGCAATAAAATAAGGCGAAGCAAATACGCTCTTTATTTTTCTCATATCCATTCCCCTACTAGCAGGTGTAACCGGACCGTACCGGCACCCTTTTCATAAATATAGTGTACCCTGGGGGTACATACTCCAATATATATCTCTAAGCTAGCAATATAATATATCAACAGACAATCTTTATCAAGAACTAAAATCTTAATTTTTTCTTACTGGGTAATTTTCACTAATTATTCTCCCTTAATTTGCTAACCACCAGTTTGACTCCGGATATTCCATGAATCCTTACCCTGGAGCCTTCTTCAATGATGTTCCCTTCAAAGGATCTTGCGGACCATTCCTGTCCGTCAACCGTAACCTTACCCGTTTTGCTGATATTATCTATGGTAATATTCACGAGGCCATCCTTACCGATCACCCCTTCATAATTCCTTTTTGCTTGTTGCGGATTAAAATAATGTAAAACAAAAGGCCTCATATAATAAAGCAAGATGAAGGATGCAGCCAGAAAAAGAATGAGTTCCACAACCAGGTTATCATAGAATAAGGACACAACAAAGGCCAGCAAAGCTCCTGCCGCGAACCATATGGTGGTCAGATTCAGGGCTATGATCTCTATCAGTATTAAAACCGCCAGTATCAATAGCCAATAGATCGAATTCGTCAACTCAATTCCTCCTTCCATTGTTTGCTATATTTATTCTAACCATTCGTGATAAGGGTTACAATAGAACCGACCGTCTTCTAATCATATTTTAATCTGAGCCTTGTAACATAAAAATGTCATGACACAGAATGGTCATGACATTTATATTATGTAATTTTTTCTATGGATTATTCACCGAAAGCCTCCTAAAGCTGTTGATCCTTTCCTTCCTTCACGAACAAAGCGATCTGAAGATTTCCGTTTCTGCATCGAAGGGCATCGATAAATTCTTTCTCCTGCGCGGCATCCTTCAGGATGATATCATAAGTTAATTCAAACAGTGTTCCCATATTACTGGTTCTTACCTTCTGCATTTCACAGAAGCTGGTATATTGTGAAAATACCTCATCAAATATCCCCTGATAGTTCATATCCTCCGGAACAGTGATTCGAAGACTCTTTTCCTTCTGCTTCGAAATACCGATGCCTGTTCTGTTGACAAGGATGATGACAACACTGATCAGGACAGCCACGACAACACCCAGTGTCAGGTACCCCAGCCCGACAGCAAGACCTGTGGCCATCGTCAGGAACACAAAGGAGATATCCTTCGCATCACCCGGTATACTTCGGAATCTGACAATCGTAAAGATTCCAGCCATAGAAAATGCTCTCGCAAGATTACCACCAATCAGAAGGATCACCACACCAACAATCGCGGGCAGGATAACCATACTTAAGGTAAAACTTGCCGAACGCCCACGCTTAGGCGTTATGATAAAATAAGCACCGGTAATCAATACTCCGATGAGGAGCCCTACTGCGACACAGAGCAGGAGTGATCTGATACTGATGGCGAGCGCCGCCTGTGTCGAGACATTATCAATAGTTGTTTGAAACATTTTTCTTCCCCCTATACGCACATTCTATTTTGATCGGTTGACAGCTTTGAAAGCTCTCCCCGCTTCAATGCCCGGCGATACTCCTCTCCGTATTTTGAAAAGTTGACAGGATAGATCCGGTGTTCGGACAATAACCTGGTAAACCAGTACGGCATTGCATCGTTTGTCTTAGCCTCCATGATCCAGTGACCTTGGGGAAGCAGCAGCTTCCCATAATTCCCTTTATCCAGGCCCAATTCATAGCGCCTCGTCCTTATGTTGGTATCAAAGGTTATTCTGAAATCCTCTTTCTCTTTGCCGAATAATGCAATCCTGTCATAAGAAAGATACAGTGCCGGGGCCAGCTCCGGATATCGTTGCAGAATATAGTCAACCTCACGAAGTACCTGCTCCGTCGAGGGTCGTTTCCCTTCCGGGCGCTTCCCTGTTGCCAGATAACTGCAGGCCTCCTCCAAATGCATGGAACAGCGTCTCTTATTGACATATCCTTTGAATTTCTTCTTAATCTCTAAATAGACCTTGTCCTTTGATGAAACCGTGCCATAGCTTCGAAGCCTCAGCTTCTCCTTATAGATTGGCTTTTCTATCGAGCGTCTTATCATCTGATGATCCGGTGTATCATAATAAATATTACAGATGGTATAGAATTCTCCATTCCTGCAAAATCCGTCCGGGAGCATCCGTTCCTCAAGCTCCGATCTCAAAGTCCGATAGATTTCCTCTGTAATGAGATATTTTTTCTCTGTTCTGTTAAATACTTCGAATGCCATCGCCTATGCTCCTATTTTGATCTCCTCTGTCTGGCTGCCTCATACATCAGGATCGCTGCTGCCACTGCAGCATTGAGGGATTCCACTTTCCCTTCCATGGGTATCTTTATCAATTCGTCTGCCTGTGCGGATGCTTGCTCTGACAGTCCGTTAGCTTCGTTTCCGATTAAGAAAGCACATTTTTTTCTGAAGCTCCCCTCCGTATCGTAGGGTATCCCTTGAAGATGCGCCGCATAAATTGTGATTCCCTGTTCCTTGATCAACTGCAAGGTATGATAAAAATCCTCCGCCTGACAGAACGGAAGCCTGTAGATCGAGCCCATTGTAGCCCGGATTACTTTGGGATTATATAGATCCACAGAAGCCGCACTACTGATGATGCCGGTAATTCCCGCACCTTCGGCGGTCCTTATCATCGTACCCAGATTACCGGGATCCCGGATATCCTCCAGCAGTAACAGGCAGGCGTTTTCTTTCTTTAACAGCTCCTCAGGTTGATATCTGGAGACTCTGACTGTACCCATAATACCCTGTGGAGTCTTTGTATCAGAAGCCTCCTTAAATACAGCCTCTGTGATAATCTCATAGTCCAGACCATCAAAATATTCAGGGTTCTCCTCATTCTTCTCCCTGAAAAAGCTTTCGGAAGCATAGGCCTTCACTAAGAGTCCCATTTCCTTTGCCTCTTCAAACATTTTAATTCCTTCAATCACAAAGATGCCCTGCTCCTCCCGTTCCTTCGCCTTCTTCTGAAGCAGGATCAGGTTCTTGATCTGGGAATTGCTAAGACTGCTAATGACCTGTTTTTGTTTCATAAGCTTCTTTTCCTTCATTATTATAATAAGACCTTCCTGTACTCAATGAGTGCCGGAAGGTTTCGCTTACATGATTTGCCTTTCCATCGTTAATATTGTATAACCACTGAACTTTCCTGTCAAATAATTATTCACATGCTTCTTAATCCCGTCTTTATTTCAGCCTTGAAGGGATCATAAAAAGACCCATATTAGCAATCTAATACGAGTCCTTTTAATCATATTATGCATTTAGCAGTTTTACTGATCATTCATTTTTGCCAGCTTCGCAGCTTGATCGGCTGCAATCAGGCTGTCTATCAGGATGTCAAGATCACCGTTCATCACCTTATCAATCTGATAGATGGTAAGGTTAATTCTGTGGTCCGTCACACGTCCCTGCGGGAAATTGTAGGTTCGGATCTTTTCGGAACGGTCGCCGGTTCCTACCTGGCTCTTTCTGGCCTCTGCTTCCGCACTCTGGGCCTTCTCCAGCTCCAATTCATAGAGCTTCGCACGGAGGACACGGATTGCCTTATCCTTATTCTTTAGCTGTGACTTCTCATCCTGACAGGATATTACGATACCCGTCGGAATATGGGTCAGTCGAACCGCGGAGTCCGTAGTATTAACACACTGTCCACCGTTACCGGAGGAACGGAATACATCAAATTTACAGTCATTTAAGTCAAGCTCTACGTCAACCTCTTCCGCCTCGGGCATGATTGCCACAGTAGAAGTAGAGGTATGAATACGCCCACCTGATTCAGTCACCGGTACACGCTGTACACGATGCACACCACTCTCATACTTGAGCTTGGAATAAGCACCCTTACCATTAATCATGAAGATAACTTCCTTATAACCGCCGATCCCGTTCTCATTTAAGTTCATCATATCGATCTTCCAATGATTACGCTCCGCATACATGACGTACATACGGTATAATTCCGCAGCAAAGAGAGCTGCTTCATCGCCTCCTGCACCGCCTCTGATTTCCACGATAACATTCTTCTCATCGTTGGGATCCTTCGGTAACAACAGAACCTTAAGCTCCTCCTCTATCTTCGGAATGCGCTGCTTACATTCCTGAAGCTCTTCCTTCGCAAGCTCACGAAGCTCTTCATCGCTCTCCTCCTCAAGCATCGCAAGACTATCTTCAATGCTTTGTTGGGTAGCCTTATATTCCTTGTATTTTTCTACAATTTCAGAAAGATCGGCATGTTCCTTCCGAAGCTTCCGGTAATTGTTCTGATCATTCACAACGTCGGGGCTCATCATCTCATCTTCAATTTCCTGAAAACGAACCAGAAGGTCCTCTAACTTATCAAACATAATAACCTCCATCCTGCCGTAAGGCAGCTTATACAAAATGCATTTGAATTAATTATGGTCTTCGTGCGGACACCACCCGGTCAAGCCCACTCAGATCCTTTTTTATCATAATATCAGTGTAACCTTCCCGAAGCAGTATCTGCTTCACGGCTTCTCCCTGATTATATCCGATTTCATAGAACAGGAACGCTCCTGTATTTAAGAAACTCCCTGCCTCGGCTGATATCCTTCTGTAAAATTCCAGGCCATCTTCGCTCCCATCCAGCGCAAGGATCGGTTCATGCTCGCGAACTTCCGGCATCAGCTCATCGATATCACTGGTCGGAATGTATGGTGGATTGGATACAATAATATCATAGCTTCCGGTAATCTTATCGAATAAATCGCTATGATACAGCTTAACGCAGACACCGTTCCTCTTACTATTCTCAGCAGCGATCTCCAAAGCTTTTTCCGAAATGTCGGCCCCTACAGCCAGGGATGGTTTCCCAAGCCTCGCTATACTGGTTATGATGCAGCCGGAACCGGTGCACATGTCCAGAACACTTTTTCCTTCCGATACCTTCAGTACTTCCTCCACAAGAATTTCTGTATCCTGCCTCGGTATTAAGACATCAGGGCTTACCCTGAACTCCAATCCCATGAACTCCTGGGTACCGGTAATATGCTGAACCGGAATATGTTCGGCACGGAGGCTGAGCAGTCTGCGGTAATCAGCCTCCTGCTCTGTCGGTGCAACCAGATCCCCCTTTAAAAGGAGATCCGTCCTGTTCATTTGAAAGACATAGGCAAGCAGATACCATGCATCCACATCGGCATCTGCTATCTCAGAATTCTTTAATAACTCACGGCCTGACTGTAATAATTCCCTGTAAGTACTCATCCAAGACCTCTATTCAAAACCCTAATCGTCCTTTTTTCCTTCATCAAAATATTTGTCCAATGCCCTAAGGATATCATCGTCCTCTTCCTCAGATTGCAGCTGGATATTCGGTTTGATGCCAATCGGCGCAGTTCCTCTGTTACGCCCAATCTGATTGCTATGTGCACTCTCAGGTTTCTCAGAATCCTCTACTTTGCCGACATAAGCAAGTCCTCCGATGCTGGCCTTCACCTCGCTGCGAGCTTGTACCGGTGTCTCCGAAGCAGCGGCTGTCGCTTCAGGAGCCTCCTTCGTATCTGAGGATTTCTTAGCCGGAGGTGTCTGCTTCTTTGTATCCTGAGCCTGTTTCACATAACTGCTATTCTTCTTTGTAGTACCGGATTTTGCAGCTTTACCCTTCTTTTCATTTTTCTCAAGAAAAGCTCTCCAATCAAATACCGCCTCTACGGATTTGATTGCCACTTCTATCATAGAATCATCCGGTTCCTTTGTAGTAAGTCCCTGCATCCACAGACCGGGCTGGCTTAACACATGAACCACCTTACTCTCGCTCTTACCTGCCAGGCGGATAAATTCATAGGATACACCTGCAATAAACGGAATCAGGAGCACTCTGGACAAAACTCTCCACAACAGATTGCCGCCGGGAATAATCATAAAGAATACTAAGCTGATCAGTACCACCAGTAGCATGAAGCTGGTCCCACAGCGCTTATGCTGCCTGGATTGCCTTTTTACATTCTCTACAGATAGCTCATAGCCATGTTCGATGCAATTGATGGTTTTATGCTCGGCTCCGTGATACATGAAGACTCTCTTAATCTCATTCATCTGCGAAGCTAAAATAATATATCCGATAAAAATAGCAAGACGTACGACACCCTCGATAAATGCGAGTAAATATTGATTAATAACAACCTTGGCAAGCAGGTTGGTGATCAGTACCGGAAGTACCATAAAAAGTGCTACGGACATAACGATGGAAATCAAAACTGCAAGCACTGTGAACAATGCACTCGAACTTGATTCCTTTTTCGCAGCTTCTTCTGCAGCTTCCTTATTACCCGCCTTATTGCCGGCACCATTGTTCGTTGCGATTACTTCCTCAACCTCAAAATCTTCCTCGACATCCTTACCCTTGCTCTTTTGTTTCTCGTTCTTTTTCTTGTTCTGGGTCTCCTCCTCTTCTTCAAAGAAGCTGGCGGAATAATTTAAAACCTTGATACCTACAACCAGGGAATCCACAAAAGCTAACATTCCCCTGAATATAGGCAGTTTGAAAAGCTTCACCTTATCAGAGAGATCTTTATGTGTTTGTATCTCAACTGCAATCTCCTTATCAGGCTTTCGTACTGCGACGGCGTAAATGTCTTTGTTCTTCATCATTACGCCTTCCATTACGGACATGCCCCCAATTCCTGATGGTTTCATCTTAGCACCCAAACCTTTCTCTTCATTGTATTCTGTCGGTCAGTATTCGCCCGACCGATCCGAATCCTGATAGAACTAATGAAAATATGTCGTAACCCCAGCAATAATTATTATTTAAAAATAGGCTGAGGAAGGATACCTCAACCCAATTTTTAACGTGTATTATTTTTACGCGGTTATAACAGAATTTCTTCTGTTACTTATTTATCCTGGCTTAAACCATACTTACGGTTGAATTTATCAATTGCACCACGAGTAGCAGCTGCCTTAACCTGTCCTGTATAGAATGAATGGCACTTGGAGCAGATTTCTACGTGGATATCTTCCTTGGTTGATCCTGTTACAAATTCGTTACCGCAGTTGCAAACAACTTTAGCCTGATGATAT
>JAEZKU010000006.1 GCA_023436065.1 Bacillota bacterium | reverse complement strand
TTGGGCATCTCCAGGACTTCCTTTTGTTTGGAGTAACTCATTCTAACGTTATTACCAACTTTAATTGGATGCATTCTGTTCTTGTCCATTGACGTTTCACCCCTTGAATTTTTATAAGTAATTCTGACTAATATACCGCTTCCATCCTGAATATGAAATTCTCAGAATACTTCCCATATATTAATCATTGTTCTGAATAAAAAATTACTTTTCAATTTGATTCATATATGCTATAATATTAGTAATTAGGCATACAACACCACAATAGTGCATCTTTCATACTACCACATATATTGTCCACTGTCAACACCAAATTTACGGACTTTTTCGATTTTATACAAACAAATATATACAATTTAAAAAAAGAAATCACAGTGGTGATTTCTTTTTTTAAATTGTATATATTTGAGCTACATGATGTCTCACATCATGTAGCAGCTACCGGAGGTAGCATTTGTATAACGAACGAATTGCAGCTTTTAGCAATTCGTGAGTCTACTGAAAGCCTAAAAGGCTTTTTATTGTCTATTCCTTAATAACTTATGGTATTTATCTTCATTCCTATTCCAATTAATAGGCACTCCAATGATACTCCCTATTAATAACCCACAGAATAAAGGCAAATTAAAGTTACTGTCCGTTACCGTAATATAGACTATAGAAGTTGCCAAATATACGACACAATAAATTGTAAAGTTACATAAAATATATTTCAATTTACCTTTTTTTCTATTCTTCTCCCATTTTATAAGAAATTTTTCATCATCCATATAAAATATCCTGGTTATTATGCTTGGTTTTATTCTGTTGGATTTAATGAAATACTTTACAAAAAGACCTGCAACAAGATATAGAATAAGCAAGACAGTCAATATAAGTATCCCTATATAAAACCCTAATATTTGTCCATTAAACACAACGATACCCCCATGGGCTCTGGTCTTTAGTGAGCTTCTTTGAACTTCGCCTCTATCTTCCCTCTACTAATATCGTATCACAAAGCGCACCCTTCAGTCTGTGTTCCAGCAGCTCCTGATATTCTGCTGAGTGATACCAGTTATCGAAGTCCTCCTTCGACGGGAAGCGAATCACCACTGTCTTAGAATAATCCCAGCTTCCTTCCAGAAGCACCGGATGATCATCCACCGCAAGATATTCCCCGAGATATTTCTCAAATACCTCATCACAGCCATCCAGATATTTCTGATACTCCTGCTCGTCATGAACTCTAATATTGGCAATAAAATACACGCTCATATTACTTTTCCCCCTTCATCATCAAATCCGATTATACTATCCAAGAGCCAGGTCTCATTTCATGGTGTCATTGGTAAGCTTTGATATAAGTAAGGCTACTTTTCATGCTGTTCTTCCCAGATCCTCTGGTGTTCCTTGATCACAGATAACAAATCCGCAGATTTCAGATTTTTGGCCGGAAAATCAAGCAGGTGAATACTATTTCCATTCGGTTTGGGCTTTTCTTCTCCTTCAATCAACGGCTCCTCTATAACAACCGTATACTGATCAATCGGGATCTCATATTTGCCCATCAACTGATCAAGTTCCAGCAAACTGGCTATCAGAAAATCATAACTGACTTCATCGTTCATTATATAGATCACAAGCTTGGCTGGCATTGGAGGCTCCTTGACATCAAGCACCATGTCAAGCGACAGCATATCGTAATCCTGTACCCCCTCACCCAATGTAGCAAAAAGGATCGAGGTCTGATAGGGAAATTCTCTTCCGATGACTTCTTCCACCTTCTCACTGAACTCTCTGTTGATACGGTCATAGGTGGTATATCGCCCTATGACATCCTCCTCATAGGAATCATTGATTTTACCGTCAGACCAGGATACGCTGAACCGGGTATCCTGACTGGACTTAGAGCTCACATGGGAGACATACTCAACAAACTTAAAATTGTAATTTGCCTTTGGTACTTCTAAATCCATATCAGAATAATAATCTTCTACATAATGTCGGATTTTTGCTGTTGCGATTACCGATGTGATCGGATTACCGTAAAAGGCCATGATAAAACTAGCAATAAAACCTACAATAAGCAGTAAAACGACAATAAATATTACTGTAGACCATTGTATTCTTTTTCTTTTCATTCTAAGTTTCCCCTTATTCCCATTCCTCTATATTACCCCTTAACTAATCTAAATGTAATAACGTTAATAACCAATTTAGCTTATTTTACCATATTTGTAAACCCCTTTATGACTCATCCGACAGCTTAGTCATATTATCCTGCAAAAAAGGTAAGTCATATTCCATGCGTTCTATTTTCTGTCTGCGGGTAATGCCTTTCGCGAAAATTGAAGATATCTTACAAGACTTTTCCCCCTGCCGACGATACAATATCTACGGAAAGGAGCGAAAACTTATGAAGAAAGAAACACGAACGTTAGCTAACAGTTGACCTTATTAGCAGGAATAGGAACGGTTTTGACTTTGATAAGATTATTCCTGTCAGAACATAAGCAGAAAGGAAAGGTATTAAAAATGGACTTACAAAATGAAAAATGTGTCATGGTAATTGACGAACACTTACCATTAGGGATTATTGCAAATACGGCGGCAATCATGGGTATTACATTAGGAAAGAAAATACCAGAAGTGGTCGGCGCAGATGTGACCGATAAAATGGGAAATGAGCATTTAGGCATTATTGAATTTCCTGTGCCTATCTTGAAAGGGAGCATCGAAAGCATTAAGGCAATTCGTGAAAAACTTTATGAGCCGGATTTTTCAGATTTGACAGTGGTTGATTTTTCAGATTTAGCGCAAGGGTGCAAAACCTATGATGAATTTATAGAGAAGATGAAAGAAGTATCTGAAATCGACTTGAATTATTTTGGAATTACAATCTGCGGGGCAAAAAAGAAAGTCAACAAGCTAACAGGAAGTATGCCGTTATTGAGATAACAGAATAGGGCGCGGAAAGCCAGTAATGATTTCCGTGCCCTGTCTGTTCGTGATATGCTTCCGGCAGTCTAGGTGTGATACCGGAAAAGTTATCGGTAAAGCTCTTCCCAAGCTGCAAGAGCTTTTCGCTTGCTGCTAACTGTTATTATTACTTCAGAAATCTGTTCACAGCATCAATAAAAACCTCCGGATTGAACCGATGAATATCATGATTGCTCGACAATTCAATCAGTTCGCAATTGCCGATCAGCTCCACTGCCTTTCGTGCCTGTTCGTTCGAGGCAGCAGCCATAAGAATCCCATCCTCTGTGTATCGATCCAGTGCATGTATATAAATCGAGGGTATATCAACATCACTCATCAGCTGTTCATGTCTGATGCCTGCATGCCAGCTATAATCATAAAAATGATCACCAAAAGCATAATCATACTCTCTTATGTTGAGAAACATATGATTAATCGACTCCGGCATAAAGAAAAACTGTACCGGTTTATTCGGATGTTTCTCATAATATTTCTGGGCATAGTTTGCTAACCCGTCTACGGAAGAACTCATAAATAGCTGCCCCCAGAGACAATGTCTCAGGTAATAAGACTCCCAGCACTCCGAACCGTCAGAATCGATAAACTCATGCATGACCTTATAGGTATCCCAATAAGCGAAAGATTTTTGAAAGTAATCCGGCTGTGTGGAAAAGATCGGCGGGTCCTCCAGTACAGCAGCCCTTACCAGATCGCCACCGTATGCAGCAATATAGGAAGTAATGATAGCTCCCGAGGACTGACCTGAAACAACGGTTGGTTCACCGATCACTTCGTTGATAAACCAAATCAGATCATCACCAAGAACATTCAGGTAGTATTTCGATTCGTCATGTGTGGAACCCCCGTGACCGTAGCAATCTACGGCAAATATATGCCAGTTCTTACTAAGCTTTGGCAAAACAGTGCAATAATCCTCCCATGCAGCCGTCTGTCCGTGAATCAATAGCAGCGGCTCCCCGTTATCGGGTCCTTCTGCATAATTTATGACCGACCCGTCAGCTAATGTCACCTGTTTTTCAGTAAACCCGGCCTTCAAGGTATCCTTATAATCCTTCTGCCAGTAATGTGTGCATTGATATATGTAAATACTTGCAGCAAGTACAATAGCGGCAAACAAACTAAGTAATACAATACCTAACACCTTAAGCCACCTCCTCCTCATATTCAATCCTCCACTCTATACTTCATAGCCTTGTTTAAATTCTCAATCATTCCTTCTAAATGCTTCGTACTAATCAAAGCAAGGCCTTCCTTCTCGTCGCCGAGCAGCACCAGGTTGTCTCCGGTCTTTAAGCCAAATATATCCCTTGCTTTTTTGGGTATCACAATCTGACCGCGTTCATTGAGGGTAACAGTTCCGAAGATATGCTTTCCCTTTGGCGCAATCAGTACTCCGCCATGTTCATCCTCATGATTTACCAGCTCATCGATTGTCGTTCCATAAAGCTTTGCCAAGGCAGCACACTTGAGGATATCAGGCGTACTCTCCCCGTTTTCCCATTTCGCTACAGCCTGACGGGAAACCCCTATCTTTTCAGCTACTTCTTCCTGGGTCATACCCTTTAGCATGCGCAAATTATGCAGATTTACATTTATCATAGTTACCTCCTTTTACGGCCCTACGTGCTTATTGATTATATAGCTGTACTGTACTACATAGCTGTACTGTACTACATAGCTGTACTGTACCATATATCTCTACTTTAACTTCATACTCATATAAATATCAAACTTCTCATATTTTTCATATCTTTCATATTATTGTAACAGATAGTTGCATACATTTCTATCAACTGATGATAACATAATTTGGCCTTTTATGTTAGCTTTCGTTGCTTGATTAAGTTTATCTTAACAGTTGCTTGACAGAATGTTATAATCTATGATAAATTCAGCAAAATCCAATGATTGGGAAAATACAGAATATAATATGGGGGCACCCTAATTCGCAATTTAGCGCAGAAAGCGAGGATGAAAAGGTATGAAAATCAGAGAGGATTACACCTGTCCACTGGAAATAGCACATGATATCATAAAAGGTAAATGGAAATCCATTATCGTTTTCCAGCTTCATTACGGCCCGACCTCTTTATCGAAACTGGAGCATGCTATCGCAGGCATCACTCAAAAGATGCTGCTGCAGCAATTAAAAGAACTGCAGGATTTCGGCATTGTTGCAAAGCAAACCTATGAGGGCTATCCTTTGCGTGTGGAATATTATCTTACAGAGGAAAGAGGAATGAAAATGCTGGGAGCTGTAATGATTATGCAGAGTATTGGAGTAGATTATCTTGTAGAGCACGGTATGACCGAGGTGCTTGACAGAAAGGGTATTTCATATTGAATGTAAATAATCATAATGGATGCATATTATTTTGGATAAAAGATACACACAAAAAAGTGGGTAATTTACCTCTATACTACATAGGGATATAATCTGTTCATAACAAACCTAAAATGAAAATTTTATAGTAATGATGGAGGTAGGATATGAAAAGTGCACATGTAATTATTGACATCCAAAATGAATATTTTCCGGGTGGAGCCCGTGAATTGTTTCAGCCCGAACAGGCAGCGGCTAAAGCAAAATTAATCCTGGAATACTTCAGAGAACACGATATGCCGGTCTGCCATGTGCAGCATATCAGTAACTATCCGGGTGCAACAACTTATTTAGAGGGAAGTAAGGGAGCAGAAATCCATCCATTGGTGGCACCTTTCGGAAATGAGAAGGTTTACGTAAAGCATGCTCCCAGCTCCTTCCTTAAAACCGGTCTGGCAGAGGACCTGCTACAGCAGGGTATCAACAACCTTATTGTATGCGGTATGATGAGCCACATGTGTGTCGACACGACGGTCAGAGCAGCTATGGACTATGGTTTTTCTGTAACCGTGATTGATGACGCTGTCACTACGATGGACCTGTCCCGAAATGGTGCTGTGATCCCCGCCAAGACAGTACATGATGTCATGATGGCATCCATTAACGGTGTGTTCGCAAAGGTCATCCCCTCGGACGAATTCTTTAAAAACACAAGTAACTACATCTAAGAGGTAACTAAAAAGCAAAAAACGAACTATTTCAAAACACTTGAATAACCAGAGCAAGGATACAGGCATCCCATCATGCACTGTTTGCCGAACAGCTTGCCAATTTTGTAAGACAACTCAGCAAGCAAGCTTGCTTGTTTGATTATGGCTTACAAAATGGCAGGATGTCCGGGAACCTGTGTGAGGGATGCCTGTATCCTTACTTGTTACTTTATAGGGAGTTTTTATTTTAACTTCATTTTCTGCAGCAAGGTTCTAAGCATATCCGATTGTGCGGTCAATTGCTCGCTGGCTGCCGCACTCTCCTGTGCTGTTGCGGAATTCGATCGAATGATATCAGAGATACTGTTGATTTCATTTCTTACATGCTCCACTGCATTTTGCTGTTTATTGGTTTCCTCGAGAATTCGATTTACTGCATCGGCTGTGATATCAATCTGTTCCTCTGTCTCCTGTAATACCAGCGCTGTGGCTTTAACCTCAACATCTCCTAATTGTACCGCCTCAAGTGTTTCTTCTATCATCTTCTCCGTCTCTTTGGAGGCTGACGCACATTTCTCTGCCAGTTTCGCAACCTCGTTGGCTACTACCGTAAAACCTCTTCCCGCCTCTCCTGCTCTAGCCGCTTCGATCTGGGCATTCAATGCCAGGAGATTCGTCTGATCGGAAATATCATTGATGCTTTGTAATATTTCAGAGATGCGGTTACTTTTCTCGTTGATGACTGACATGGTGGATACCATACGATTCATTCTGGCCCGTCCTGCCTGTGCACTCTCTTTTGCACTCTTTGATAGCCTGTCCGCTGTCTCACATAGCTCTTCATTTGATTTCGCATTATGGGATATGGTAAGAATCGAATTCGAAATCTCTTCAATAGCTGTATTTTGCTGATTCGTTCCTTCCGCCAGGTCCATGGCACCCCCGGATACCTGTTCCGCTCCGGCGTATACCTCGTAGGAGGACTGCTCGATCCGGTGAAATACTTCGTTTAAGAAATCAAGAATTTTAACCAGTGAATTCTGTATTGGTTTAAAGTCTCCGACATATTCCTGATTCAGTTCAATGGTAAGATCATTGTCTACGATATGCTGCAGCTTATCTGAAATATCAAATACATAGGCATTGAGTGCCGCCACTGTATTTGATAAGCTCCTGGCGAGCATACCGATTTCATTATTACTGCTGTTAGTGATTTCAACATGCAGATTACCTTTGGCGATTTCCTGTGATACGGTAGTCAATTCCTCCAGCGGTTCACTGATCTCCGCGATGGTCCTATTCACACTCCTGATAATGAATAATATCAGCAGACTCACCACAGCCAGACCAACCACTACCGATATCACGCCCAGTGCCAGAAATCTGTCACTGTAAGCTTCACCACGCTTGCTCAGATAAGAAAATAGTTCGCCTACGTTTGCCTCTAATTTCCCTGCAATATCACTGGCATCCTCACTGTATAATTTCATTGAGTTATATTTGCCCTGAGACTTCTCATATTGAATAATTTGATCCATTACAGGTATGTATTCCGACAATAAGGACATCGCTGCATCGTAGGAAGCCTGACTCTCCCGATTCGACATAACGGGCTTCAGGGCCTCTGCTTCCTGAAGCAGCGCCTGAGAGATCTCCTCAATGCGTCTGATACTGGCTTCCTGCTCCTCTGCTGAAGAATCATATACCAGATAGCGAAGCTCGGAATGAAGGGAATAAAATTTCAGCTCCATACTTCCGACTTTGCCCTGTCCCGATCCATAGGTTTCAAATACGGATTTATTTACAATGGTGATGGTTAATGTAAAAACCATAATGATAAGCAGCATCATTGCCAGAATACTAATTGTCTTGTTAAAGGTACTTTTCAATTGCTTGCTGACGCTATCCGTGGCTGTCTTACCTCCGGAAGGTACAATCCTTCTCTTCCATAATTCACTTATCTTCTTCATATGCGATTATCCCTTACTTTCAATAATATGATCAATGATATCTGCAATCGCATGGTCATCATTACATACAGTGATCTTATCAGCAACTTTCTTCAAAGAATCAAGTGCATTTCCGGTCGCGATTCCGATATCTGCCGCCTGTAACATCTCTACGTCGTTGTTATAATCACCTACCGCATAAATTGTATAGTCCCCACCCAGGTATTCTCTCAATCTGGTCAGAGCACTACCCTTATTTACACCGAAAGGGAGTAATTCCAGATAAATCTCCGAGGAAAAGACAGAATCAATTCCGTCCAGACCAAAATCGGCCATAGCTTTATGTATGCTATGTAATTGCTTTGTTTCTGCACTGATTAATATCTTAATCCAGGGCCTCTCCATCAGTTCCTCTATCTCGCAGAACCTGCAGGGTTGATGAAGAGCTACGATATCCTTACCGGTTCGCTCTTCCTCTGATACAAAATAGCACATCTCCGGGCAATAAATCTGAAGATCAGTCTCCGGATATTCCTTCAGGCAATACTTGATAAATTCAACCAACCCCTGCTTGGGGAGCTCATTCAATGTAATAAACCGCTTTGCATCAAAATCGTATATCGCTCCGCCATTATACAGGATACAGGGTGCATTAATTTGTAATTCATCCAGAAACAGAACGGAATTCAACTGACTTCTCCCTGTTGCGATTCCAAAGCTTCCGCCGTGTTCGATGAATCTCTTCACCGCAGCCAGATTCTCTTTGGACACTCTGCTCTCAGAATCGAGAAGGGTTCCGTCCATGTCGCTTAATAATAAAATTTTGTTATACTCTGTCATTGGCACCTTTCTTCTTTTCCAGCCTCTAGTTTCTCTTCTTCACAAATCCGGTCGGTGACATGGAGGTATAGCGTTTAAACACGGTACAAAAATGTTTATAATCTGTGAAACCTGTCATATCCGAGATCTCATATACTCGATACTTCCCGGTATTTAACAGCTTAATTGCCTGCTGTACACGGTAAACATTGAGCAGATCCAGAAAGGAATGACCGGTCACCTCCTTGAATTTACGGCTTAAGTAGCTGGCGCTGACTCCAAGCTCCTCGGAAATCGATTCAATTCCGATCTTGCCCATATAATTATCATGTATCTTTTGAATTGATTTCTTAACATACCCGCTTTCCGAGGTATCCAACTGCATGTAATAATTAAAGTCCAGCCGTGAGGACGGATTTTTGATATTCTCAAGAACAAATTCGGCTTCCTTATTCATATCCAGCTTATCATGAAGCTGTTGGATTACTTCAACAATCTTATATTCATCAATCGGTTTCAGTAAATAATCATATGCCTTCAGCTCAATCGCTTTTTTGGCATATTCAAACTCCGCATAGCTTGTTAGGATGATACATTCGAATTTGGTGTACTCCAATCCCCGACGGACCATCTCAATCCCGTCCATTTTCGGCATTTTGATATCCGTGATTACCACATCCGGTTTATGCTCAATAATCTTTTGGAGTCCTTCCTCACCATCGGCCGCTTCCGCAATGATGACACAATCCATGCTGAGCCAGTCAATTGTGAATACAAGCCCCTTACGAATGATATCCTCATCTTCAGCAATTAAAATTTTTAACATCCGACTCACCCGAACCTTCCATAATCATTACCGGTAAAGTAACCTTTAGGGTTGTGCCTTTGCCATATTCACTATCGATCTGGATCCCATAGCCTTCCCCATATTTCAGCTGCAACCTCCGGTTAATATTATACAGTCCCATATGACTGCTCTTGTTGATACCGTTTGCTAAAATGCTCCTGATATTCTCCAATACCTCCGGCTTCATACCGGCTCCGTCATCAGAGCAGATCATGATCAGATGATCCCCTTCCTTATACCCAAGGATCTCGACCGCCAGCCGCTCACGATTGTGGAAACCGTATTTTATAGAATTTTCTATCATTGGTTGAATTAAGAGCTTTGGTATGATACAGAACTCAATCTCCGGAGAAATGTCTATAGAATATTGAAATCTCTGATTAAACCTGAATTTGAGCAGACTCATATAATTTTCCGTATATGCGATGTCTTCTTTTACCGTCACTTCTTCCTGCTGGTTACTGATACTGTATCGAAGTAATATGGATAAATTCTGTACCATCTTGCTAGCCGATTCCGGCTCCAGTTTGCACATAAACCGGATATTTTCCAGGGTATTAAATAAAAAATGCGGGTTAAACTGTGATTCCAGCTGTTTCATCTGTGAGAACGCCACAAGCTTACTCATTTCCTTATTTCGCTCAATCTGTTCCTTCAAGCTGTCCAGCATCTGGTTATAAGCTTCTGCAATTGTCTTAAATTCGTCATTACCGGAGATGTCAATATGTGTTTCCAAATCTCCTTCCTTTGCTTTCTCGAAGGTTTCAATGATGGTATATAAATCCTTCGTCTTCTTTACCGCTATCCCCTTTGAGGATAGGATAACGGAAAGAAACATAATCGCGAATACGAAAAGCACAACAATGATCACATTCTGAAGTCTTTCGATCTGATTATCCAGAGCTGTGACGGAATAAATATGAATCCGGCCGCCTTGTATTTGGTTCGAGGCAATATAGTATCTTCCTACCTCTGTTGCAACATTCGTATTCTGTTTCGGCAGCTCCAACTGGAAACGCCCCAGGGTATCCAAAAAGCTGTAATTATTAGAAACAAACACCCATCCGTTCTCATCCGTGATGACTGTCTGTGTATCCAGTTTGGCGATTGTGATCCTAAACTGGGCACTATCAATGACAAAGGCGGCATATCCGTTGATCTTGCCATCCTTCAGCATCGCTTTGCCCACAACCATCCGCTTCTCATCCGAACCGGATTCCTGAAGAAGTTTGATTGCAATCCTGTTAGGATTTTGATTCATGATCCGAAAAATTCCCCAATTTCCTGCAAGCCTTCCGGTCAGAAACTCTGGAACCGTATTCGTTCCGGTGATGATCGGTTGGATGTTCCTGTCAAATACATAGACATTGGCTTTCCGATCCAATTGATTCGATACCTCATAGATTTGTTCAAAGATATCGACACGAATATCGGCTGTCAACTCGCCTTCAAACACCTCTTCCTGACTCTCCAGCATATAAAGTAAGTCACTATAGGAATTTATCATGGTATTGATATCGGCGGATACCAGGGCATTCTCCTCCCGGGTACTGTTATTGACAGAAAACCGCCAGACACCCCAGTAAATGAGGATGCCCAGCAGGGTTAAAAGTATAGCAGGAACGATTGCATAGAATAGAAGCATTTTCCGAATATCATCTTTGAAATAACTATGCTTTTTATTCTTCATACAATCGCTCCTTCATGAGTATAGATTTATAAGCTTATCTCCTTTTTACCGGATAGCTTAAAGAACAGCAATAAAGAGATTACGGTAGTTAAAGTCAGGATACTGGCCAAGGCAGCGGCAGTTCCGTAGCTTGCACGGATAACCTCCGTATAGATCGCAACTGACATGGTTCTGGTATCTCCTGTATACAGGATAACAGAAGCACTTAGTTCATTGATCACAGTGATCCAGCTTAGGATGGCACCGGATATCACACCCGGCATCATCATGATCGCCGTTACCTTGAAGAAGGATTTTAATGGTGAATCTCCGAGACTGATGGCCGCTTCCTCCATACTGGGACTGATCTGATACAGAATAGCCGCGCTGGAACGCAAGGTATACGGCAGTCTTCTTACAATAAATGCAATGATGATGATGACTGCAGTTCCGCTCAGCAGCATCGGTTTCTTATTGAATGCCAGCAGCAGGGTGATACCCAGGACGGAACCCGGAATAATGTAAGGGAACATCGTCATGGAATCAATGATATTCGTAAGCCAGCTCTTTCTGCGGGTCGTGATGTAGGCAATAAACATGGCCATCAGTACGATTAGCAGGATTGCAATGATACCGAATTTATACGTATTCAGGATTGGCTTAACCAGGTTCCCGAAGATGGTCGTATAGCTTTCCAGGGAAAAGCCCTTCGTAAACATAGCTCCTCTGGTTGCCTTAAAGGAGGTATAGATAACGGTTAACTGCGGTATGATGGAAAGAAATACGACAACAGCAATCAGTGCATGCAGCAAAAGGTTTTTCACTCCACGAAGCTTTTTCTCCTGAAGCGGTCGAAGGGAGCTCATGGTGAAGGACTTCTTGTTAACGACATATTTTTGTCCCAGGAACATGATACCTGTAATAATCACAAGGATTACCGCAAGTGCCGCTGCAAAATTCGCCTGTCCTCCAGTCTCACTGATAAATTCATTATATATCAATACAGGCATTACTGTATAGCCCTCACCGATCAGCATCGGAGTACCGAAGTCAGCCAATGCATTCATAAATACCAATAAGGAACCGGCTAAGATCGTAGGTGCAATCAGAGGAATAATAATGGTAGTAACCTTACGGAATGCACTGCATCCAAGGCTTTCCGCCGCTTCGCTCAGGGAAGAATCGACCTTCTTCAATGCACCCTTCGTATACAGATAGATATAAGGGTAAAGCTTTAAGGTAAGCACGAGCAGAATACCGCCAAAACCATAAACCGAAGGTGTTTTAATTCCCAATACCTCAGCGAAAAATTTCGTAATGACACCGCTTCTTCCTCCAAGGATAATCCAGGAGTAAGCTCCGATGAACGGCGGAGACAGCATGGATATGATAATCAGGATATCTACCAGGCCTTTGCACTTTACTTTATACACTGTGGTGAAGTAGGCCAACGGAGCACCGATCACAACGGCCAACAAGGTGGTGCATGTGGTTACCAGGAAGCTGTGCCATAGGGTTCTGTAATAATATTTTTTCTGAAAAAATCTTATAAAATTATCGAGTGTAAATTGGTGCGTGTCTGGATCCTTAAAGCCGCTTGCGAATAGTGAGAATAAAGGATAAACCAAAAACAAGGCAAATACAATAACTATCACAAGGGTTACAACCGTCCAGAAATCAAATTTGAAACGACTTTCCTTATTCATGATTATTCACATCCTTTAATTAAACTTTGCTTTCCATCCTCAGTAAATACATTGATTTTTAAAGCATTTGGTTTTAAGGTAAGCTTTTCTCCTTCTTCATAGATTTTGGAGGACTGGCCGACATCCTGGGAGTACTCCAACGAAGGCTGATTTGCCAGTGCCATACCATTTTCGAATTCCAGCTGATAATTGGTATGTTTACCCAGGAAGGTTCTTTCCTTGATCCGTACCTTGATGCCTTCCTCGCTGATTATGAATTCCTCCGGACGTACCGATATAGTAACCTTCGTACCTTCCTTGACATCTTCTCGGAGGTCAGGGACATGGACCTTATAACCATCCTTAAATTGTACAAAGTGTCCCTGTGCATCTTTTCCGTAGGTACCATAAAACAGATTGGAGTGCCCGATAAAGGTTGAAACAAATACATTATTCGGTCTGGTATAAATCTTCTCCGGTGTTCCGATCTGCTGGATCACACCTTCATTCATAATTGCAATACGATCAGAAATCGCAAGGGCTTCCTCCTGGTCATGAGTAACATAGACCGTTGTAATACCCACCTTCTTTTGAACCTCACGAATGGCACTTCTCATCTCAATTCTCAGCTTTGCATCCAGATTGGAGAGGGGTTCATCCATCAATAGAACGTTTGGATGAATGACAATTGCTCTGGCAAGTGCAACTCTTTGCTGCTGGCCTCCTGACAGACGCTCCGGAAGGCGATCCTGATAGTCGCTGATTTTTACGACCTCCAGTATTTCATCCACCTTCTTTTTCATCTCCTGTTTGTTTATCCTTCTGATCTTTAATCCGTATTCTACATTCTGGCGTACAGTCAAATGCGGAAAAATCGCATAATTCTGAAATACCATACCAATATTACGCTTATGTGCAGAGATTTGATTGATCACCTTATCATCAAATTTTATCTCCCCGCCCTCGATGCTGTTGAAGCCTGCTATCATTCTAAGCAGCGTGGTCTTTCCGCAACCGGAAGGACCCAAAAGTGTAAAAAATTCACCATTTTTTATCTGAACGGAAAGATCAGGGATAATTGTAACATCGCCGTATTTCTTCACAACATTTTCAATATTAATTGCATTACTCATCTATATTCTCCTTTTTGATCATGGGGGTTTTTTAAATAAGGGACTGTTGCAAAAGTTTTATTATGCAACAGTCCCCTGTCTCCAAGCTTGTTCTAACGACTTTGGTTCATTTTCTTAGTAGCTTGTGAAAATGTCGTTAAATTTCTCCAGCCATTCTTCCTTCTTCTCTACTACTAAACTCTCGTCATCAAAGATAATATTCATATCTTCCTTTGGTGTTAAGTAACTGGGAGCTTCCACGTCTTTTCTTACGGAACGACGGTTCAGCTGCTCTACGATAATTGTCTGTGCATCCTTACCTGTAATGAAATCAATAAATTTCTTAGCATTGTCCATGTTTTTTGCATTCTTGATGATGTATACGCCGTCCGGTTTGGAGATAACACCTTCCTCCATGTAAACAATCTTCACAGGAGCACCGTCAGCAACATACTTTGCTGCACCCTCTTCAAAGGTAAGTCCGACAACATATTCTCCGTCAGCAACACCCTTGTAAACTGCGGAAGAACCGCTTAACAGCTTACCATCCAGGTTTTCGCTGAGTTTACCGACATAATCCCAACCTGCTTCCGGGTCACCCTTGCCCATAGCATAAAGCATATTAATTAAATGCTCATAGGAGGAAGAAGATTTGGAAGGGTCGGCATGAGCAATCTTACCCTTTAATTCGGGATTTAATAAATCTTCGTAACCGTTGATCTCAATGTCTCCGATCAAATCTGTGTTTACCATAATAACACTGGGGATATCAGTGAATCTGGTTAGAGGACCCTCAACGTTCTTCATATCATCACGTACAGCATCTTCATTAACGGACTGATAATTCTCAAATAAATTCATCTGAGGTTTCATTGTGGATAATGATCCACCCCAAAAGATGTCGCCCAAAGGATTTGCCTGCTCAGATTCAACTCTCTTTAAGAGCTCTCCTGTACCTGCCGCAATTACCTCAACTTTGATTCCTGTCTGAGATTCAAATTCACTTACAAGAGGATTAATGAATTCCAGAGGATGTGGGCAATATATTACCAGATCTCCGGATGCTTCCGTAGCAGTCGGTTCAGCAGTAGTATCCTTCTCCCCGGTTGTCTGTGTATCTTCTGTCTTAGTTTCGGGTGTTTGTGTATTGTCTTTTGATTCTTCCTTCTTGCCGCAGGCAACAAGGGTTAACACCATACATAATACCAAGAAAATCGAAAATATTTTTTTCATATCATGCTCTCCTTTTTGTTTTGTTTGTATGTTCATTTTAACGAAATACGGGGCTAGAATAAACCCATTTTTCAGTATAAATATCTTTAAAAATGAACTACACGGATTATTTTTAGTATAATTTTTTATATTCTCAGCTTTTAGTATGGCTTTTTAGTGCATTTTATATAACAAAACAGGTGCATTGCAGTCCAACTTAATGTCAGTACTGTCATGCACCTGCTCCGAGTAAGCAAAGAACAAAAAAAATCCTACCCTTGCGGGTAGGATTTCAATTCGTTACTTATTTTAAGGTAACCTTAGCGCCTTCTGCTTCTAACTTAGCCTTAAGATCATCAGCTTCTGCCTTGCTTGCGCCTTCCTTAACAACCTTCGGAGCTGCATCAACAAGATCCTTAGCTTCCTTTAAGCCTAAACCGGTTACTTCACGAACAACCTTGATAACCTTAACCTTGTTTGCACCAGCGTCAGTTAACTCAACGTTGAACTCTGTCTTCTCTTCTTCAGCTGCTGCTGCAGGACCTGCTGCTGCTACCACAACACCTGCTGCTGCGGATACACCAAATTCTTCTTCACATGCTTTTACTAAATCATTTAATTCTAAAACAGTAAGGCCCTTAATTGCCTCGATAAATTCCTGAGTTGTCATTTTAATTTACCTCCATTAATTTTATAGTTAATTCGTTATTCTTTTCAAAACCTAAAACTTAATTATGCCTGCTTCTCTGCGTATCTGTAAACAATTCGCTGTATATAGGTATCAATTTAATTAAGCCTGTTTTTCAGCGATTTGTTTGATGACACGAGCAAAGTTTGCAATAGGTGACTGTAAGCTTCCAAGTAACTTGGAAATAAGAACTTCTCTGGAAGGAATAGTTGCGATAACCTGAATTCCCTTCGCGTCATAGTAAGTTCCTTCAACAACACCGGCCTTAAACTCTAAGTTAGGCATTGTCTTCATACAATCGTTCAGAATTCTTGCAGGAGAAGTTGCATCCTCTAAACCAAACGCTACAGCTGTAGGACCGTTTAAGTCATTTGCAAGTGCTTCAAATTCTGTACCTTTAAATGCAAAGTTAAGCATTGTGTTCTTATAAACCTTGTATACGACACCGGCTTCTCTTAATTTCTTACGAAGCTCTGTATCCTGAGCAACGGTTAAGCCACGGTAGTCAACCAATACGGCTGCTTTAGCGTCAGCTACATAACCCTTAATCTCTTCAACAATAGGTTGTTTCTGTTCAACTTTTGCCATTACGTACACCTCCTTTATTAATTTCCAAAAAATATGTTTCGCATATTTAATGAACCATATAAACTTTCCGCCAAAAGAAAAAAACCTCTTTCTGTCAAGACAGAAAGAGGTTGTCGATTATCATTACGATTCAATCAAACATTTCCTCGGTAGGCGGTCACACCTTATGCCTTACGGCACCTACTGTCTTCGGCAGTTTCGATAAGGATTATAGCATGGACATTTCATCTCTGTCAACCCTAAAATCCGATTTTATGAAATTATTTGCATGCATGATATGCACATCCTCATCGAACCGGTAGGAAATCGGTTGATTAGCTTAACTTCGCTGTGTTCAGCTTTACGCCGGGACCCATGGTGGAAGCCAGTGTAACACTTCTTAAATACTGTCCCTTTGCTGCGGAGGGCTTAGCCTTAATAACAGCTCCGATTAAGGTCTGGAAGTTATCATTTAACTGTTCCTCGGTAAAGGAAGCTTTTCCAAGCGGAACATGGATAATGTTAGTCTTGTCAAGTCTGTATTCGATCTTACCGGCTTTGATATCATTAACAGCCTTGGTAACATCCATGGTTACAGTACCTGCCTTAGGGTTAGGCATTAAACCCTTGGGACCAAGTACACGACCTAAACGACCAACAACACCCATCATGTCAGGGGTTGCTACTACCACATCAAATTCAAACCAGTTTTCATTCTGGATCTTAGGTACTAAATCATCTGCACCAACAAAATCAGCGCCTGCTGCTAAAGCTTCATTTGCCTTATCACCCTTTGCAAATACGAGTACACGTACAGTCTTACCGGTTCCGTGAGGCAATACTACCGCACCACGAACCTGCTGATCAGCGTGACGTCCGTCAACACCCAGTCTGATGTGTGCTTCGATGGTCTCATCGAACTTTGCAACAGCTGCTTTCTTCACAAGGCTGATTGCTTCTGCTGCATCGTACTGAACTGATTTGTCGAATAACTTTGCAGACTCTTGATATTTCTTTCCTCTTTTCATTATATAAACCTCCTAGTGGTTTTACCGGAGAAAACAGAATACTGCGTATTCTGTTGGCAAAAATAACTCACGTTATTTTCGCAGACATCGAATAGCTGAAATTCCGTTAAGCGAATTCGACTGTGTCGAATTTGCCTGCTGAACATGTTCATCGTTCAGCATATCCTCCCACGTTATTAGATTCTCAATCGCACAGTCTCTTTCAACCATGCTGTTATATTCTTATTCTTCTACTGTTACGCCCATGCTTCTAGCGGTACCTGCGATCATACTCATCGCTGCTTCTACGCTTGCTGCATTTAAGTCGGGCATCTTAAGCTCTGCAATCTTTCTTAACTCTGCCTTAGAGAGCTTTGCTACCTTAGTCTTGTTAGGAACAGCGGAACCGGACTTCAGATTAAGTGATTTCTTAATTAATACTGCTGCCGGAGGGGTCTTTGTAACGAAGCTGAAGCTTCTGTCAGCATATACGGTAATTACTACGGGTGTAATGATACCATCCTGATCTGCCGTTCTTGCATTAAATTCTTTTGTAAACTGAACGATGTTGACACCATGCTGACCAAGTGCGGGACCTACCGGGGGAGCCGGTGTAGCCTTGCCAGCTGGAATCTGTAATTTGATATAACCTGTAACTTTTTTTGCCATAATAGCATACCTCCTGATAAATGTGGTGTTTGCGGGAATTTCCCTCCCACGGTAACGAACTGTAAGCTGAATATCTTATCTGCTTACTGTTATCGGCT
>JAEZKU010000027.1 GCA_023436065.1 Bacillota bacterium | reverse complement strand
CTTCTTTCACACCCAAGACAATTCCTTCTACAACATCACCGTTGCTTATTTTCACTACTTTCTCTTCTTCTAATAATTGTTCGAAACTCTTTTCTGACATAGCGGTATGAACCTCCTTGATAATATTGTTTGGGGTCGAAGCCCCTGCTGTAATACCTACGTTCTGATAAGATTTAAGTAAGCTTAAATCCAGGTCATCTAGTTTCTGTATATAGTAAGTATTTTCACATTCTTTTTTGCATATTTCATATAGCTTTCTTGTATTCGAGCTACTCTTGCTTCCTATTACAATCATAGCATCGGACTGCTTTGCCAGCTGATCGCTCTCTGTTTGACGCTCTTCTGTGGCATTGCAAATCGTATTTAAAACAAATATATCATAACCCTTTTTTGATATAATTTCAACTAAATCTTGAAATTTCTTGTAATTAAATGTCGTCTGTGCAACGATGCAAAGCTTCCTATCTTTAGGGAGCTGAAAGCCTTCTGCTTCTTCCTCATTCTCAATGACTGTATAATCTTGTGGAGACTCCTGTTGAAAAATATTTTTGCACCAACCGATGATACCCACAACCTCCGGATGAGAACGGTTTCCCATGATGATGATATGGTACCCGTCAACACTTCTTTCCCTGACAGCCTTATGTATTTTTATGACATAAGGACATGTTGCATCGATGATTTTATGTCCATACGAGGAAAGCTCTTCTTGTATGGCTTCGGAAACACCATGAGAACGTATGATTATTGTTCCCGTAGGCAGTGTTTTTAATTCTTCCGTGTTTTCAATCACGACAACACCCTTGCTTGATAAATCTGAGACCACTTCTTCATTATGGATGATCGGTCCGTAGGTATATACGCGGTTTCCTTTTTCAAGCTCCTTATAAACCAGATCAACAGCTCTTTTTACTCCAAAACAGAAACCGGCACTATTTGCAACCGTAACCTTCATTACTATCTCCTTCTTTCTGCTGAAATCAAATGCTCAGCATTTCCCGGTATCAGGCTGTGTATCTTACAGCTATTTTACCCGGGCATGATATAAATCAAGAATTTTTTCAACAACCTCATCAATCTGAAGTTCTGAAGAATCAAGATAGATTGCATCTTCAGCCTGACGAAGAGGTGCAAATTCCCTGGTCATATCCCTGTTATCTCTCTCTATGATATCCTTCTCGATTTCATCTAGATCTGCGGGTAAGCCTTTTTCCTTCAGCTCCGCCCATCTTCTTTTTGCACGTTCTTTCGTGCTGGCTGTCAGATAAATCTTTAAATCGGCATTCGGTAGTACATAGGTTCCTATGTCCCTGCCGTCCATCACAACGTTTGCTTTCGCAGCAAGCGCCTGCTGAAGCTCTACCAGCTTCAAACGAACAGCCTTATTCACGGAGGAGGCGCTGGCCATATTGCCCACTTCCTCTGTACGGATCAGACCGTTGACATTTTCGCCGTTCAGAATGACGAACTGCTCCCCATCCTTATACTCAATCGTAATATCCACATCCTTGCAGACAGCTTCAATTCGGGCGCTGTCCGATGCTTCGATCCTATTTCTTAAAAAATACAAAGCCATAGCACGATACATGGCACCGGTATCCACATAGATAAAACCGAGCTGTTTCGCAATTCTTTTCGCTATGGTGCTTTTACCGGCTCCGGCCGGTCCGTCAATTGCAAGATTGAAATTCTTCAAAGCAATTACCTCCGGGTTTCTTGATTTATCAATTCATCATATTTATGGAAAGTCCTGCAAGATATGCTGTTGACCATGCTATCTGGAGGTTGAAGCCTCCGGTCAATGCATCCAGATCAAGAACCTCTCCCGCAAAGTACACGTTTTTCACAAGCTTTGATTCCATCGTCGAGGGATTGACTTCCTTTACAAAAACTCCTCCCTTGGTAACAACAGCCTGATTATAATCGGCAAGCTTCGATATATGAAGCGGAAAATGCTTCAAAACATGAACCAGCTGCAGCCTTTCCTCCTTCGTAATAGAATTTACTTTCTTTTCCGAATTAATAAGGCTTAGACGAATAATAACATCTATTAGTTTGTTTGGCAATAGGTGGTCAAGGGAATTCTTAAATTGTTTGTTTTTAAATTCTTCAAAATCCCGTAATATCCGATTATCCAACTGCTCTTCTGTCAAGGCCGGTTTTAAATCGATGGTCAAAAGAAGCGGCTCCTTATTCTTCAGATAGGGAATCACATAGCTGCTTGCACTCAGGATGACCGGACCACTGACACCGAAATGTGTAAAGAGAAGCTCCCCAAAATCTCTGTAAATCTGTTTCTGTCCACAGGTTATCTGAATTTCTACATTCTTTAGGGAGAGTCCCATCAGCTCCTTGACAAAGGTCTCCTGCGTATAAAGCGGTACCAGGGAGGGGGAAAGCTCAGTCACAGTGTGTCCCAGCTCTTTGGCAAATCGAAACCCGTCACCGTCAGAGCCTGTGACCGGATAGGACAGACCTCCTGTTGTTATGATTACGGCATCCCCTGTCAATTCTTCGGAGGAACCCTTGATCAGCAGGCTGTGAAATGCTCCGTCCTTAGTGATAACCTTAGTAACCTCACTTTTATAACGAATGCTTACCGATTGTCGTTCCAACTCGCGTTTTAATACTGCGATTACATCTGAGGACTTATCGGATACAGGAAACACCCGGTTGCCCCGCTCAATTTTCAGCGGCAGACCCAGCTGTTCAAAAAAATCCATAGCATCATAATTACTGAAGGTATGATACGCCTTGAATAAGAATTTCGGATTGGTCACTACCTGGTCGAAGAAGGTTTCTTTATCGCAGGCATTTGTCAGATTACATCTTCCCTTTCCCGTGATAAAAAGCTTTTTGCCCAGCTTCTCATTTTTCTCCAGAAGAACTACCTTATGACCATTTCGTGCTGCTGAGATTGCAGCAAGCATTCCGGCGGCTCCTCCTCCGACTACATAGACCTTTGCCATTCTTTTTTTCCTTCCTGTATATAAGTGAATTCCTAATATTAATATTGATAAAGCTATTATAGAGGTATGTGACAAGATATCATTAGCTTAATATCAATAGCTTGTTATCACATAACAGGATAAAAGGGCAGCCGATTACTCGGCTGGTTATATACACAAGAAAGTACTCGGAAAGTAAACTTTCCGGATACTTCCTTGTGCATATCCATGTCACCTGCGGTGCCATGCCCTTTTATCTGATTTTTTCAAAGCTGCTATCCTAAGATAACATATTATCTTAGCTGTGTCAAAAGATGCTTTGAACTTATTGAACTAATCATGTATTTCACACTAATATAATACATAAGAAACACAAAAATCACATAATCATCTGTGCTTCTATGCTCTATCATAATATTAGGTAATTGTCGAGTGCGTATTCGCACCGCAATTACCTAATTGGTTTGCCATATGAGTTATTTTTATTATTTTGTCATATAGGGTTCGTCGATGCCAAGCTCTATATGATCGCTGACATAAGCTTTTCCTTCAGCCCGATATATGATTTTGTTGTAGTCCTTTAAGTTATCAATCAGACTCATCGCAATTGCGTCCAGAATCGGACCTTCATAAATGATACCGCCTTCGCTTAAAGGTGCCTTATCCCGATAAAAGCTGACGACGATAGCGTCCTTCTCAACTTTGACATATTCTATTCCCACTTCCAGGGAACGATCTGCCATGGCTTCCACAACCTTATCTACGATCAACTCCGGTGTAATATCCTTATCCTTTGCCACTGCTGCTATAAAGGGCTCTGTGGCACCTGATTCCATATTTACGGTATATAAGGAAAGATCTATCGTAGCTGCCGGTTGTACAGCAGGTGTCGGACTGGCTCCCGGTGTAACGATCGGTTCTTCCTCCAAAGCAATGTTATCTGCAGGAGCAATGGTGACTGCAGCCTCATCCTCTGCCGGAGCTAAAGTGATAACGGAACTTTCCTCTTCGGAGGATTCAAAAAAATCAAAGCTGAATAGGTCACAGCCGGCGAAGAGTAGCGTACTCAAACAAATAATAATAAATAATAACAATTTTCTATTGTAGCGTTCCATAATCATCCTTGCCTTTCACAATTTATGCCTATCACGATGATGTACCAAAATATCTCAGGTGTTTACCGAAGATGTGTACTCATCTTTCGACAATTCATCATGTTTATTTATTCCTTGTCTTAAAAATAGGATAAAACTGTGTCATTTCTATGGTATTATGAAACAATTTATAAAAAAGTTATGATTTTATATCATATTCCATAAATTGCTAACTATTTTCCAACAATGAGCGCCTGAGGAGATCAAGAGCCTGAATAACGCTTTGATCCCTGATCTTCATGCGATTACCTCGAAGCCTTAGCTCCTTCACCGTTACCTTGTCCTTAACCAGACAGGCTATATAAACCAGACCTACAGGCTTTTTGGGTGTACCTCCGTCCGGACCTGCGATACCTGTTGTTGCCATTGCTGCTGTAGAGCCGGCTGCCTTTGCCACACCGCGGACCATCTCTTCGGCTGTCTGTGCGCTGACCGCGCCATAATTCTGTAAGGTTGCAGGTGAGACACCGAGATTCTTCATCTTGGCTTCATTCGAATAAGTGACAAACCCTTCCTTCAGTACCTCAGATACACCTGCCACGTTGACCAGCCGTCCTGTTAATAATCCACCGGTACAGGATTCTGCAACTGCCAGGGTCAGTCCTCTTTCCTTCAGAAGTCGGACAGTGACCTCCTCCAAGGTTTCTTCTTCCTTTGTTGTATAGATAAAATCACCGAAGCGCCGATATAGCTCATCAACAACGGGTGCTAACAACTGTTCTGCTTCTTCCGGGCTTTTGGCTGCGGCAGTAACACGAAAATGTACCTCGCTGTTTTTGGCATAGGGTGCAATTGTGGGATTGGTCTGTGTCTCAATCAGATCGATAATGTCTGTTTCAGCCTTACTTTCCCCGACGCCGCAGATCTTTATCATTTTTGATACAAAAAGCATGTCCTGCTTTTTTCTCAGATACGGTAGAACAGAATCTTCAAACATCGGAATCATTTCATTCGGAGGTCCGGGCATCAGAATTACTGCTTTCCCATTCTCTTCTACAATATATCCCGGTGCGGTACCATTATGATTCTCGAGGACCATACAGCCTTCGATCTTAAGGGCCTGCTTCCAGTTGTTTTCAGTTACGACAGCCGGTATATTATCTATCCTTCTGGATTGAAAGTAGTTTGCGATATGCTCTCTGGAAGCTTCGTCCATGATCAGCTCCCTGCCAAATACCTTTGCAACCGCTTCCTTCGTCATGTCGTCCTGTGTGGGGCCGAGGCCTCCCGTCAGAAGAAGGATATCGCTGCGGTCTAGCGCAGTCCTGATCACTTCACACAGTCTGCCTTCGTTATCGCCCACAGCAATTTGATAATATAAAGAGAATCCAAGCTCGGCACATTTCTGCGCCAAGTAATTGGCATTGGTATTCACAATATTTCCAAGCAATAATTCTGTTCCGACACTGACTAATTCAACTGTCATAGGGTACTTCCTTTCCATGATCCATTTTAGTGCTGTTCCTTTAGTACTGCCTTATTCTTAATCATATAATCGATCAGTGAGATGACCGTCAACGCTAATGCGAGATAGATGGCGATTTGCTCCAGTATATTCATCCAGCCATAATCCAGATTGACAATCAGCATGACGCTCACGACCATCTGAACATTGGTCTTAAGCTTTCCCCACCAGCTGGCAGCAATGACCACACCATTATCCGATGCGATCAGGCGAAAGCCACTGATGATAAATTCTCTGGCAATGATGATGATTACGATCCAGGCAGGTACGGTTCTAAGCGCTACGAAGCAGATTAATGCACTGCTGACCAAAAGCTTATCCGCCAGAGGGTCCATGAATTTGCCGAAGTTTGTCACAAGATTATGCTTTCTGGCAAGATAGCCGTCCAGTAAATCCGATAATGCAGCAATCACAAAAATCGCTGCGGCAATCATATTGCCGTAGGGTATTCCTTCCCCAAGCATGAATATCAGAAAGATCGGGATCATACAGACCCTGAAGATGGTTATTTTATTCGGCAGATTCATACTTAATTGCCCCCTTCTACAATGTTGCCAATCAAATCATAGCCTTTGGCACCGGTAACTACCGCCTCCACAATATCTCCTGAGATCAGCTCTCTGTCACTGCTTAAGAACAGAAAACCATCCACCTGTGGAGCGTCCATCGTTGTTCTTCCGATATAGACCTGATCCTCTTCTGCAATTTTTCCTTCGATCAATACCTTAAAGTGTTTTCCAATCAGTCCATTGGTAAAATCAAATACGATGTCCTGCTGAAGCTTCATCAGCTCATTGCGACGCTGTTTTTTTACTTTAGCAAGTATCTGAGGCTTTAATTTAGCGGCAGGGGTTTGATCTTCCTTGGAATATGTGAAGACTCCGAGCCGTTCAAAGCGCATTTGTCTGACAAATTCGTAAAGCTCCTGATGCTCCTCCTCAGTTTCAGTAGGAAATCCGGTAATCAGCGTGGTACGAAGTACAATATCAGGAAGATTGCTTCGTAGCTTCTGAATGATATCGATCAGATCGGCTTTATTCGTCCTTCTTCCCATCAGCTTCAGGATACGGTCTGAGGCATGCTGGATGGGAAGATCCAGATAGCGGCAGATCTTCGGCTCCCGCTTCATGACCTCGATCAGCTCCTTCGTGATCTCCTCCGGATAACAATACAGAATTCGTATCCATTCAATTCCCTCTATCTTACATAACTCTGATAACAGCTTTGGTAAAGTCTTCTCACCGTATAAATCAACACCGTACAGAGTAGTCTCCTGTGCGACGAGAATCAATTCCTTCACACCCTGTGAGGCAAGATAGTTCGCTTCTTTAAGCAGGTCCTCCATCGGAACGCTTCTAAAGTTTCCCCTAACCTGAGGAATAATGCAGTAAGTACAATGCTTATCACATCCTTCGGCAATCTTTAAATAGGTTGAAAAGGTTCCGGACGTCAGTACACGATTGCTGCGAACCGTCGGAAGTCTGTCCAGCCCTTCAAAGCTAGTATGCCTGCCACCCTGCATGATCTTCTCAATAACCACAAGAATTTCGTCAAAGCTTGCCGTACCGAGGAGTGCGTCTACCTCCGGAATCTCCTTTAGGATTTCATCCTTATAGCGCTCTGCCAGGCATCCTGTTACGATTAACGCCTTCAGCTTCCCGCTCTTCTTATATTCGGCCATCTCCAGAATGGTTGTGATGCTCTCTTCCTTGGCATCATGGATGAAACAACAGGTATTGACGATGATGATGTCTGCCTCCTGCTCTTCGTTTATTAACTGATATCCGTTCTCCTGTAGAATTCCCAACATGTTTTCGCTATCGACCAGATTCTTGTCACATCCGAGTGATACAAAATATATATTCATTCGTTTCTCCTATACTATACAATATGATCGCGGTAATACTGTTGAATTTTTACCGCACCAAACATTGTAACAGCTTTCTTATGAAAAGAAAATATCAATTTTTTTGAAGAAATCGTCTGAAGGCTATCTCTTGCTCTGCATCAAAGCCGCTTCTACGCAATTATTCATCAGCATAACAACGGTCATCAGACCTACACCACCGGGAACCGGGGTGATTGCAGATACATGGTCAAACACATCCTGATAATCGACATCTCCACAGAGTTTATTGTTCTCATCGCGATTCATACCCACATCGATGACAACTGCTCCCTCCTTCACATAGTCCTTGTTGACAAAACGTGCCTTACCGATCGCAACGATCAGGATATCTGCGCGCTTTGCTACTTCCTTGATGTTTTTGGTTCTTGAATGACATACGGTAACAGTTGCATTTTCCCGAAGCATCAGCATGGACATCGGTTTCCCAACAATATTGCTTCTGCCGATAATGACACATTCCTTACCCTCTGTCTCAATTTTATAACGTTTCAGCATCTCAAGCACTCCGGCGGGGGTACAGGATACAAAGCCCTTCTGACCGATACTGAGTGCGCCGACACTTTGCGGATGGAAGCCATCCACATCCTTCTCGGGGGCAATGGATTTGATGATGAAATTCTCATCAATATGCTTCGGAACGGGAAGCTGCACAAGAATACCATTCACACTAGGATCTGCGTTCAGCTTCTGAACCAAAGCAAGCAGTTCTTCCTGTGAGGTCTCTTCGGGAAGCTCATAACTGAGTGAACGGATTCCGATATATTCGCAGGCCTTCTTCTTATTACCGACATAGGTTGTCGAAGCAGGGTCGTTTCCAACCTGGATCACTGCCAGTGTAACCTCTATCCCTTCTTTATTTAGTCCGGCCACCTTTTCCTTCAGCTCGTCCTTCATTTCTGCAGAAATTTTCTTACCATCGATGATTACAGCCATATTCAATAACGCTCCTGTTCTATTATATTTTAAAAGGAATACAATATGTATTTCCCTATGATACTGATGAAATAATATAAAGTGCTTCTTCGTTTTAACTTATTTAATATCATAATATAATCTTTTCGATATCACAAGAAAATTCTGCTAATAACAATAGAAAATCTATCCTCCTATTGATAATGAATATTCTGCTTCTATCCTATGCTTTTCTTTATTGGCGTGAATTATTATAATGTTTGCTCTGCATTTTGCTAATATTTATTCAGTAAAGCCATAGCTTAGCAAGACAGTTAATTAAGGAACAAAGGGCCGCTGTAAAATGACCTTTGTTCCTTAAGGTAACAATTTTACACAGCCCTTTATCCTAAACGATTATTTTAGATTACTTCGTGGCAACGGCGCAGATTACCTCGCTGTCAGGATGGTAGTTCTCTCCTGCAACATTACTATAGAATTCCACAGTCTGAAAACCTGCCCTTTCCATATCATTCTTTAATTCCTCCGTGGTGAAGGTGTGATCCCATAAGTGATAGCATTCCACAGAAGTATCAGTAAGTATAACATGCTGATCCAGCCTGGTATGACAATCGTCATAGAGATAATGAGCATTCAGGCAGAGATGGGGGCAACTGCTCCAAAAGCCTGTTTCATAATATGCCCATTCCTGTCCTTCCCTGTCTTTTTCATAGCTTACTGTTGAAAATACATCCACGATGAATTTACCATTCGGTTTCAAGGCTTTATAAATTCTTTGCAAAAGCCCGCTTCTGTCCTCATCGGAAAACACAGAGAAATCACAATAGATCAAAGTGATGACATCATACGCTTCTTCATAGGATATATTCCGATAATCCATATTATGATAATCAATCGAAAGCTGATGATCCCTGGCAGTTGCTTTTGCATAATCCAGAGAACGTCCGGAGATATCAATGCCGGTCACCCGATATCCAAGTCTGGCGAAACGTTCGGTATAAAGTCCCGGTCCGCAACCCAGATCGAGCAGTGCCGGATGTTCATTAGGTGGCATCAGACCTGCAATCCAATTCACGGACTTATCAATAAACCGGTGATTTCTTGAAGCCGGATCATTGTCAGGATCTAAGTGTGCTGCAAGCATACACTTTGAGATGTGCTCATCATCCCAGAATTTCGCGGTACTTGGTTCATAAAGTTCAGGCTTTTTTGCGGTGTAATTCAGTAATAATTCATTCATGGTTATTTCCCTTCCTGCGCATGTTTTTGCGCATACCAATTTTATTTTACTTGAGTGATAACTTCTATTTCTGCATAAGATAGAGTTTTATTGGCAAAATAAAAAAAGCTGTGGAATTTTCCACAGCTGAATTTCTGCCAATCATTTTGTGGAAAATCATCATAAAATCATACTTTGCGTATAGAAAAGAAAGCTGTATCCTTTACAGCTGCTTTCTTCCTATTGAGTTATGATCTTATCGATTTTTTCCACGTCGTACTTATATTACCGATTGTGTAATATCAAGTATGCCGGATAGCTTCACCTCGTTATCAAAATGTTATGCAGATAGATTATTATCACAGTTAGATATTACCATAATCATGCTTTCCAGTCAAATAATAAGATTGAGATAGCTCTGTTAACATCCTGTTATTTCAAGATGATATCAGAAGACATATTCTATTATTTCATCAAGGGTTCGATATCCTTCTGGGCTATGGTATTCCGGAATTCATTGGCGGAGATACCGACATGCTTCTTGAATACTCTTGAAAAATGGGCCATATCCATGAAGCCCACCCGTTCGGCAATGTCTCCGATTCGGAGGGATGGATCACATAACAGCTTCTGCGCTTCTTTAATTCTGATGTGATTTAATACCTCAGAAAAGTTCTGTCCCAAATTGCGGTTCAGAAGCTTGCTCAAATGCCATTGACTGACATAGGTCTTCTCTGCCACTTCACATAAGGTCAGCTTGTGGGGATAATTCTGCTCGATATATTTCAGGGCATTGTTCACGATGAAATTACTGGCTTCATTGTCATAATGCTCTGCTTCTACTCCTGTAGAAGAGGCTTCCTCAGGGAGAATATTACTCTCCGCCAGATTATTTACCATGGCGGTGATGGCTTCCTTCAACTCCTCCATATTCGAAGGCTTCAAAAGAAATCTTGTCACGCCGAGACGGATTGCTCTCTGAGCATAATCAAACCTGCGATAACCTGTTAAGATGCTGATTTCCATATCCGGAAATTCCGACTTCAGTCCGGCTATCATGGAAAGCCCATCCTGATCCGGCATGGAGATATCGGTGATTATGATATTCGGGCGGTATTGTTGTATAACCTGCGCACCTTCTAAACCGTCATTAGCGGTTGCGACCAGTTTACAGGAATACTGCTCCCATTGAATCATTCTGGAAATTCCTTCTACGATAATCGGTTCGTCATCAATAATAACTACCTTATACATCCGCTTCTCCGTTTCTGCACATGGCAACATTTATCATATATCTATTCTGATTCTATCCTTTAACCGCACCTGCTGTCAAACCTTTAATGATATTCTTCTGAAGAAAAATATAGACGATCAGTACCGGCAAAATGATGATTGCGATTGATGAGGCCATCAAGCCATAATCCGTACCGTATTTGGAACTGATTTCATTTAACAGGGCACAGACAGGATATTTCGGTCTGCGACGAATCATGATCAGCTGGGTGAACAGATCGTTATAGGACCACAGAAAACAAAAGATTGCTACTGTTGCCAGAGAAGGTTTGGATAAAGGAACAATGATTCGGGTAAAGACCTGCCGGACATTGGCTCCTTCCATATATGCGGCCTCTTCCATCTCCAAAGGAAGACCACGTAAAAAGCCCATCATGACTACTGTTGCAAAGCTTAGATTACCTGCCACCTGAGGCAGTACGACAGAAACCGCATGATTGATCAGCTGTGCCTGAGACATCATGCGAAATACTGGAATGATGGTCGAGAAGGCTGGGAACATCAGGCTCGCAAGAATTAAGGAATTGATTACTTCCTTACCCCTGAACTGATATCTTGTCATGGCAAAGGACATCATGGCGGAAAGAATCATGACAGCAATCGTTACACTTCCCGAGATGATCAGACTGTTCTTATAAGCAACCAGAATATTCAAATTATCAAAGGCATTTAAGTAATTCTGCCAGGTAAAGGCCGTCGGTAGAGAAAAGGAGGAATTGATCACTTCTCTGGAGGGCTTAAAGGAGTTATTAATAATCCATAAGAAGGGGAAAATCGTGGTAGCAGCCCAAAAGCAAAGTGTCAGATAAATCAGTACCTTTGATAGGCCAAAGCTTTTACTCTTAGTACTCTTATATTCTGTCATGGCACTACCTCCTTCTATAGATTGTCATCCGGCTTCATCAGCTTTGAAACCGTCTTAGAAACGATAACACCCAAGATGACGATGACAAAGGCTATGGTTGAGCCGTAATCAATATTATTGATGGTAAAGGTCTGTTCATACATGTAGGTTCCCAGAAAATGAGTTACACCCTGAGGAGCCCCCTTCGGTACGATGACCCAGGGAAGGTCGAATACCTTTAATGCACCGGTTACTGCCAGTGTGATGCAGGTACACATTACTCCGCGAATCAACGGAACGGTAATATGGAATACCTGCTTGAAGCCGGAACAACCGTCTATGGCAGCTGCTTCATAAATATCATCGGAAATGGCATTTAAGCCGGTCAGGATAATAACAAAATAGAAACCTACATAACTCCAAAGGGTAGGAATACTGACCATGATGAAGGCTGTCGCAGTAGAGAGCCAGTTAATCGGCTCCTTACCCATCAGCTCCATCAGCTGGTTGAGCATACCGCCGTTATAGTAATAGAATAATTTGAATAAAAGACCGATTGCGGAAGCAGAAATAACGATGGGGAAGAAAAACACGGTTCTGAACACATGCTGCCCTTTCTTAATCCTGCTTACCATAACTGCAAGAACAAATGCTATCCCTACCTGAAATACAATGGCAAGTCCCATCATCTTCAGCGAATTCAGGATAGAAATTCGTATCTTTGGATCACCTAACAATTTTTTATAATTAGTAAGTCCGAGGAAGGTCCATTCCTGTCCCGGCATCTTCACCACTGATTTCATATCATAAAAGCTGTTAATGATATTTTCTATAAAGGGCTCATATAAGAACAAAATCATTAAAAGGAGTCCGGGCACTAAAAATACCAGCAAAGGTAGCTTCTTTTTATATAGCATCGACTTCTCGCCTTTCTTAAAATTAGCTGTTGCATAAGAATTTGCCTGTTTGCAACAGCTAATCACTAATGTATGATGTTATGTTACTTATTTTGCGTTGATTTCCAATACCTCGGTCAATAAATCCTTGGAGGACTTTGCACCGGTGGAAACATCCACGATACCGGCAACCAGAGTATTGTAAGCTTCCTGGGAAATTCTGGAGTCGGTAGGTGTGGAAATGCTTGTTGCTGCACTGGAGTATTCCAAACCGGAGATACCAAGAGGAGTCATGTTATCCAAAGGCTCAACCTTAGCAGCTGCCTGGCCGTTGCCACCCCAGTAGATTGCTACGGATTTGCTGTTGGTATGTGTCATGACAAACTTCACTGCTGCGTCTCTCTTGTCAGGATCCTCCCAAGCCTTTTTCGTAATGTAAAAGCCTGAAGAGATACCGCCAACCATACTGCCTGCATTAGCTTTTCCGTCTGGAACTACAGGGAAGGAAACAAGTACGGTGTTATCCTGATCCGGGATACCGCCTGCATACCAGGAACCGTCTAACTGCATAGCCGCCTGCTTATTCTTGAATAATTCGCCTGCAAAATCGTTATCAATGGTATCTGTATCAACCGGGAATGCACCCATATCTCTTAAGGCCTTAAACATATCAAGACCCTTACACCAATCCTCGGGAACCTCTGCGGGAACTGTGGTATAGCCCTCGGGACCGGCTGCGGACATCATTAAGAACTCAATCCAATAATGAGGAACATTATTTAAGGAAACAGCGATCGGAATGATATCATTTGCCTTGAAGGTCTCGATCGCCTTGGTCATCTTATCCCAATCGGTAGGAAGCTCAAGGCTGTATTTATCAAAGAGATCCTTATTACAGAATAAGCCTTCCCAGTAACCTGTGGTAGGAACTGCTCTCTGGATGCCATCAGGGTTAGCTGCAGCCTGAAGGGCGGTGGGAAGTGTATCAGCTGCATATTCAGGATACGCTGCCTTAATTTCCTCTACTGTTACAAATTTATCTGCTGCAAGTACATCGCTGGCATTTGCATCGGTAAAGTACTGAATCACGTCTGGCTCATTACCAACTGCAAAATCTGCAGCTATCTTAGTCTTCCAGTCCTGATCTGCTGTTTGAGAGTCATCTTCAATGGTTATGTAAGGATAATCCGTCATGAACTGTTCACAGATTGCCTGATAATTTCCGGCGTTGGGATCGGTACCACCATACATGGACACCGTAGTAAGGGTTACAGGGTTCTGAGCTGCTGTATCTGCAGGTACTTCTGAAGTTGTATCTGCAGGAGCTTCTGTCACAGCGGCATTGTCTGTTGTATCCGCTGCTTCCTTGTTACTGCCACAGGCTGTCATCAATGACATGACAAGAATCAATGCAAGGATTACGGATAAAACCTTCTTCATATTTTTCATAAATTAAATCCTCCTTAATAATTTTGACTATACCTTTCTTAATTTCTCCTCATTCGGTATATCTATATTATAGTGATCCTCTTCCAAAAAGGCTTTAGCCCAACTTGACATTAATTGTTTAATCTTGCTATCTTAATGGCAAAATATACGGGACGATTTGTCTATATTGGCTATAAATCCGTTTTGTTCCACTGCAAATTCGGATCGTATTCCAGGGGAAGGGTGATGGTTGACACAACTCTGTCCTCTCCGTCGGGTTCGATCAGGAGTCCGTATTCCTCACCGTATATCAATTTGATTCGTTCATTTACATTATAAATACCAAGCGACTCGTGACGTTTCTGATCTGCTTCATAGCGACCTTCAAGAATTGCTGTAACCCGTTTTTTATCTTCTTCGCTCATACCCTTTCCTGTATTGATGATCCGGAGAATGGCATTTTGTCCGTCCTTGTATACCTTGATCCAGATGGTACCGCTTTTCACGGTCTCTACGCCATGAACCACTGCATTTTCTATCAGAGGCTGCAGAATCAGCTGTGGGACCTCAAGCTGCATCAAATCGTTATCAATCTCCTTTTCGATCTTCAGACGCTTACCGAAACGCATGGAAATGATATAACAGTAAGCATCCACACAGTGCAGCTCCTCAGAAAGATGAATCATTTTTTTATTGGAGCGGTCCATGCTGTAATTGAGTAACGTTCCGAGTGCTTCAATCATTTTGGATACCGTCACATCTCCTGCCATGCGTGCCTGCCAGTTCATCATTTCCAGGGTATTATTCAAAAAATGCGGATTGATCTGGGACTGCAGGGCGATGATCTTCGCATCCTTTCTGGCAAGCTTTTCACTGTAAGCAACATCAAAAAGGTACTTAATCTTGGAAGACATCTTGTTAAAGGAGTTCTTTAAGACTTCAAATTCCGAGTTCGGCATTGGCGCGCCTTCCACCTGCATACCGATATCACCCTTCTCAAGGCTTTGTGCTGCATCCACCATGATCCGCATCGGTTTTGTGATATTATGGTATAGATAGTACAGCATAAAGATCAGGACAGGGATGATGATTATGGCAATCAAAAACATAATGACATAGAGGGACCGAAGCTCGGCAAAGATGACAGTATCATCAACAATCAGTACGGAGCCAAAGTGAAAATCATCATATCTCTGTTGATAGAGCATTCCATTGTAAAATTGATCCTTATCACTGATGATTTTCCTGTTCACCTTCTTACTGTACTGTGCCTTCAATTTATCCAGGAGCCCGGCATGACTATCCTGCGTCATTCGGTTATCATAGGTTATCATGGAATTGGTATCATTGACGAAGAAAGCAAACTCATAGTCCTTATTCAGATAAATACCATCAATCAGCTTGTCCTTGTTCAATTCCAGAATCAAGGTACCAAACTTTGTATAATTTGTTGTAGTATACAGGTTTCTTATGATATAGATTCTTCCGTTGATTACCCTGACATGGGCATCGGAGGAATCCATATCTGTAATCTCATTGGCAGTCTTTGCTACTTCCTTCAGATAGATATCGATATAGTTACTTTCCTTTTGCTTGGTATAGTAGATTTTTGAGGGTTCTTTACTCAGATAGAAAACGGCAATTTCAAAACGATTGTCGTTGTAGAATTTACTGGTCAGGTTGCCGGTGATCTGCCTGTAAAGCTCTGACTTAGTCATCTTACCCTTATCATAGCTTCTCCAGGCCTTTTCTATTACCTGTTCATAAGAGGTTTTTTTGGAAATGTCAATCGCTTCGTCAATCCTTTGCGCGTTGAAGTAAGTAAAGTTCTTTAAACCTTCCTCCATCAAGGCCCTGGTCTTGTTGATGATATCGTTGCGATAGGAAACTGTCATAAAGAGGTAGATCAATAATACAGGTATCATCCAGAGCAACGTGATTAACAAAAGCAGGGTGCGTCTTAACGAAACGATCTTTTTCATGAGTTACCTCCTTATATAATTTACATAATATATTTACGTTAAGTAATCAACCTTTCTTACAATTGAAAGAATGGTAAGGATGATACAAACTACAACAAAGGGTTATCCTGAGATAACCCTTGCGATATATTTCATTATAGCATGAAGTGTTTATGCTTCCAAGCACAGATAATTCTCGAACAGGTTGCTCACCAGCTTCTCATCTCCACCTACCGGCATCTCACAAAAGCTCCTAAGAAGCGGCTCGGTTCCTGAGAAGCGAATTCCGATCCAACCGCCGTTCTTAAAATAGATCTTTAAGCCGTCCAGATAGGAAATCTTCAGGATCTCAAAGGGTAGCTCAGGGATCATCCTGTCCACAAGCAGCAGCTTGTAAATCTCCTCTTTTTTTTCCTGACTGAAACGGTAATCTCTTTCCTCCAGGTAGTAGAAGCCGTATTCCCGGTAGATATCTTCCACGATTTCCGAGAGCTTCTTACCGACCACCGCAATCATCTCGACCAGAAGGGTTGCGGCATAGACACCGTCCTTTCCTTTGATATGCCCTCTTACTGTTAACCCGCCGGAGGATTCTCCACCGATCACAGCATCGGTCTCATTCATCTTGGAGGAGATGTGTTTGAAGCCGACAGGTACCTCATAACTCTTTTCACCAAAGCTTTCCGCAACCTTATCCAGCAGATGTGTAGTGGCAATATTACGTACCACAGGTCCTTTCCAGCCCTGATATTTTATCAGATAGTAATATAACAGAACCAGGATATCATTCGGATGCAGAAACTTACCATGATCGTCTATGACACCGATCCGATCTGCATCCCCGTCTGTAGCTATACCGATATCACAGTGATGATCGATCACATAGTTTTGCAGGCTGCGAAGTGTTGCTGCTGAAGGTGACGGTAGCTTTCCACCGAATAAGGTATCGTGCCGGTCATGAATGATTGCAACATCACAGCGTGCTGTTAAGAGAATGGTTCTGAGAGAGGTCTCGCTGACACCATACATGGGATCCAGGGCAACGCGAAGCCCACAGTCCCGGATGGCCTGCATATTTACGGTCTCAATGATGTTATCAATGTATTCATTCAGAGGATTGATTTCAATAATCAGACCTTTGTCTACTGCTTTATCAAAATCCATTCCTGTAATATGATGATCCTCCACATCATTGATATAGTTTTCAATTTCATTCGTCTGCATCTCATCCGCATCGCGACCACCTAAAGTAAACACTTTGATTCCATTATAAATCGCAGGATTATGGCTTGCGGTTACCATCATTCCATACGGGAATTTATGCTTCATGACATAGAACATAATCAGCGGGGTCGGGGAGGACCGATTAATCAGGAAGGATTGAATACCTTCTGCAGCAAAAACCTCCGCACACCAGTGCATTGCCTCTTTGGACAGGAAGCGCCTGTCATACCCGAGAACAATTCCCTGGTCACTGACACCCTCATCCTTCATCTTCCTTGCCATCCCTTTGGAGAGCTTAAAAATATTGTCTTTGGTGAATTCTTCTCCTATGATTGCCCTCCAACCTCCGGTTCCAAATTTAATCATGTCAAACCTCCTATTTATCGATTGCCCAATATTACTTTTCATCACCGAGAATCACCGTAACTTCATTGCTGCTTCCTTTCGGCTGAACCGTAACTTTATTGACTGCGGTTCCATTCAAAAGTATCTGTCTTACACCCTTCATCACATGATCGGGGTTTTTTACGGTGAAACGATACTTGGCACCACGCCAGGTTCGGTTCACGGTAAACTCTTCCCAATCCGAAGGAATACAGGGATCAATCGTCAGTGTATCGAACTGAGGTCTTATTCCAAGTATGTAATGGGTAGCTGAGTAATAAGCCCAGCCTCCGGTGCCGGTCATAAAAGGATGTCGTGCGCGTCCGAAGGCAGTATGTTCCCGGCCCATGATGAACTGACAATAGGAATAAGGTTCTGCTTCCCTGATTTCAATCAAATCATTCTGATAATACGGGCATAAAGCATTATAGAATTTCATTGCCCGATCACCGCGACCTAAGATGCATTCCGCTGCCCATGCCCAAGGATTGGGATGAGAAAAGATTGCTCCGTTCTCCTTAAGCCCAGGATATACTCTTGTTACAAAGCCGATTTCTTCATCCGGAATGGTATAGGAGGGGCCGTTCAGCATAATTCCATAAGGTGTATATAAATAGTGATCGATGGAATCCATAGCCTGCTCACCCTTCTCCTGATCAGCAAGTCCGGATAGGACGGCCCATGCATTCGATTCTAAGTGTATCCTGCCTTCCGCATCTTTGCTTGTACCGATCTTTCTTCCGGTCTTCGTAATACCGCGGATATACCAATCCTGATCCCATAACACCTCATCGCAGGCTTTCTTCACACTTTCCTGCATCTCGCGGTAATGTACCACGTCTTCCTTACGTCCCAGGTAATGTGCAATATCGATGAAATTGCCAAGTGCCCAGTAATGCAGGAAGGACACCATAGCACTTTCTCCGCCACCTAAATTCAAGCAATCGTTCCAGTCTGCCCGAAGTCCCTTACAGATGCCGTTTTGTCCGACCTGCTCTCCTGAAAATTCAAGAATTTTCATCATATGCTCATATACGGTTCCGCTACCTCCATCAGCATAGGTTATCATCTCATCCAGAAAGGAAAACTCTCCGGTCTCCTTCACATATTCGGTTATTGTGCTGACCAACCATAACGCATCATCGGAGCAGGCCTGATCAATCCCGTGAATCATATCAGCCTTATTCGGTGTCGGAATGACCGTCGGTGATTGGAAGGGCTTATTATCATTCTGCGGATCAAACCATTCCGGCTGAAATAAATGTAAGCCATAGCCCTTTGATACCAATGCTCTGAGAAGCTCCATAATTCTCTGTCGACATTTATCCGGATTGCTATGGATGACGGTCATGGCATCCTGCGCAGTATCGCGATAACCCAGACCGGTTCTCCCACCCACCTCGATGAAGGAGGCAAAACGTGAAAACATTATATTGATCTCAGCCTGATAAAGCGTCCAGATATTAATCAGGGTATTCATTCCCTCACTCGGAGTATTGATCTGAAGCCTGTTTCGTTTATCCGTCCAATAATCTGCCATCTGACGGTAGGCACGGTCAATTTCGTTCAGATCGGAATACTTTGCACGCAGTCTCCTACCATTTTCCCGATTGCCTTCTCCAAGCATGAAAATCAGTCTGATTTCTTCGCCAGGCTTTAACTCAAGCTTCTTATGTAACGAACCGCAATGATTGCCGCCCTTCTCATAGGAGCCGCTGCAGACACCATTCATCACAGCCACAGGATTATCCTCTGTATGATAAAGACCAAGGAACTTGTCTCTGAGGCAATCAAAGCTGTCGGGAGTAAAATTCGAGGTGAAGAACTGATAACCGAACTCCTCATAGAACAAATCATGTTCAATAATCCCGTCCACGTAAGAGGAACCAGCAGCATAATTACTCATTTGGAAGTTACGGTTATCCATATCAATGTGGTGATAGGAAAATTCGATATAAGAGAAAACACTTAAATATCTTGTTTTGGTATCATTATTTTTGATTCTCACATCCCATAATTCTATCGGGTCATCCATCGGGATAAATAGCTTCTGCTCTGCCTCAATCCTGCTATAGTCACAGTTATATTTTGTATAGGATAAACCATGACAGCATTGGTAGTTCGCCTGATGAAGCGGCTTGCCAACCGGCTGCCAGGAGATACTCCAGTAATCCTTACTTTCATCATCCCTAAGATAAACATAATGTCCGGGACGGTCCATTGGTACACTATTTGCGCGAAATCTTGTGATACGATGATATTCCGGTGACTTGTAGAAGCTATATCCGCCTGCAGTATGATTTATGACGGTACACAGATCCTTTACCCCAAGATAATTGGTCCATGAGGTGGGCAGATCAACCCTGTCTATGACATATTCCTGATTCTCATTGTCAAAATATCCGTATTTCATAAAAAATAAGCACCTCCTCTATATAATATAATTATATTGAGGGAGATGCTTATTAGTATTGTCAGGTATGTCAATATTTGAATTTTATTGTTTGATTGCGATAAGATTAAAGTGTCAAGAGCACCGGAGGTGTTCTCTGATATTAGTACATACTATGCAAGCGTGCTTGAGATAGTATGTACTTGTATCAGAGAAAATGTGCGAAGCACCTTTTGACACTTTAATCGTACTTAGTTATGTATCAGTACTATCCTCTATAGTAATTAATGAGACAGCCCTTTAAGATGATTTCTCTTTCATCGTCTGTCAGCTCACCGAGCTTCAGGGTGAATTCCTTCATGTCTTTATTTACTACATAAGCCTTGATTTCACCTGATTTCTCACGGATCGCTTTCTGGATATCTTTGATAAAGATATAATCACCATTGGCGAAGGGAAGCTCTTCCTTGTAAATGAAGGGAAGCATACCCCAATTGATCAGATTGGAACGGTAACGCTTGGTTGCATATTCCACAGCAATATTAGCAAATCCGCCCAATACCTTCTGGCAGCTCGCAGCCTGCTCTCTTGCAGAACCGTCACCGGGCTTCACCGCATAAATCGTGCTGCCTATCTGAGTAGCCTTGCGATCAATCGTAAATTTGACTTCAATCTTATCATAGATTTCCTTTAATTCCGGATTGGCAGCAATGATATCTTCTCCTGCAATTCTGGCTTTTTCTGCCTTCTGAACGGCTTTCGCACGACCTACATAAGCAGGATCCTTTCGGGAAAGTGTAAACTCTGCCAGTCCCAAGGGATTGGAACGGTATGAGGAGGTTTCACCGGAAGGAATCAATTCATCCGTTGTAGTAACCGGATCATGGATCTCGGACACCACCTTCAGAATCATATCTTCGCTCAAAGCAGACATGGCAGGCCAATCCACGATTCCGGGTCCGAACTTGATCTCTACACTGCTGTCAGGCTTACCGACGCCATCATAGACGCGATTATCATAGATCGTACTGTCATAATAATATCTCGGCTTTGTAAAGTTCACGTCGATATTCTCGGCAGATGTCAGATAACCCTTGTTCGCAGCAGTTGCAGCAATCGAACGGGCATCCATCAGTGCTACGGAAGCGATCTGGCCGCTTGTGATCTTGGAACCTTCTCTATTCGGGAAGTTTCTTGTGGTATGACGGATAGAGAAACCATTGTTAGCCGGAACATCACCTGCACCGAAGCAAGGTCCACAGAAAGCGGTACGGATGGTTGCACCGGTTGCCATCAGCTTGGCAATACATCCGTTCTTAACAAGCTCTAAGAATACCGGCTGACTTGCAGGGTAAACGCTTAATGAGAATTCGTCCGCTCCGATATATTTACCATTCAGTATATCGGCTGCATCACAGATATTTTCAAAGCCACCGCCGGCACAACCGGCAATGGTACCCTGATCTACATAAAGTTTGCCGTTTCTTATTTTATCCTTTAAGGAATATTTGACTTTACTATTGTCCAGGCTGACTAAAGCCTTCTTCTCTACCTCATCAAGAATATCATAGAGATTCGCATTCAGTTCATCGATGGTATATACATTGCTGGGATGGAAAGGCATTGCAATCATAGGCTTGATTTCAGATAAATCAATATAAATCATGCCATCATAATATGCTACCTGTGCAGGAGAAAGCTCCTTATAGGCCTCAGGTCTCTTATGAGTCTCATAAAATTCCTTTACAGCTGTATCCGTTCTCCAGATGGAGGACAGACAGGTGGTCTCAGTTGTCATAACATCAATTCCGATACGATAATCAACACTTAAGTTATCGATACCATCACCGACAAACTCCATGACCTTGTTATTGACATAGCCGTTCGCAAATACGGCACCGATGATTGCAAGAGCTACGTCCTGAGGACCCACTCCCTTTCTCGGGGTACCGGTCAGATAGACACCGATGACTTCCGGCATATTGATATCATAGGTCTTATCCAGTAACTGCTTCACCAGCTCGGGGCCACCTTCACCGACTGCCATGGTTCCAAGTGCACCATAACGGGTATGGCTATCAGAACCCAGCACCATCTTACCGCACTCGGCTAAAACCTCACGTGCAAATTGATGAATGACTGCCTGGTGCGGAGGTACATAGATACCGCCGTACTTCTTAGCACAGGACAGACCAAACATGTGGTCATCCTCATTGATCGTACCGCCAACCGCACATAAGCTGTTGTGACAATTCGTTAAAACATAGGGTACCGGAAATTTCTCAAGACCGCTTGCTCTTGCTGTCTGGATGATTCCGACGAAAGTAATATCATGGGAGGTTAATTTGTCAAATTTGATTCTTAATTTCTTGTCGTTTCCTGAGGTGTTATGTTTGGTTAATATATCGTAAGCAATCGTTCCCTGCTTTGCAGTTTCTTTACTTACCTCCAAACCTGTTTTTGCAGAAATTGCAGCCTCTGCTCCACTTTGCTCCTCAACAATCTCCTTGCCATTGATGAGATACACGCCTTTTTCATAAAGCTTTATCATAGTTGCCTCCTATATATACACGTATTTTTTACGCATTTACGCCTATGTTTTTTCATCAGTTAAAGCTTATTCTTCAATATAATCCTCATTCAGGTTAATGGTATACACTTCATCACAATTAATGCGGGGAGAATTAACCACACCGGATTTCGCTTTTACACGGATTTCTACCTTATTATCTCCCACGGGAGCAAAATCAATGGTCACCTTACCATCGAATACATCATTGAAGATACCGGCATCAACTAACATGGATTCATGATTTTCAAAATTAAACCTGATTTCTAAGTTAGCTTCCTGATTGTACAGATCAATCGCTTCTGTAGGATAGCTGACGGACTCACCGGCATTCAGCCCAGTCACAGTAATTCCATCGTTGAGCTGATCTTCCGGACCTCTATAATATGCAACCAAAGATTCAAGCTTAAGATCGGTGCCGTTCTTCACTATAATCTTATTGTCGTTGTTCTCCATATATATAAATACGCCGGAAATGATTAAGAGGACTGCTACGATTATCCCTGCAACAAGAATTTTCTTTTTCGAATCTAATAAATGAACTGATGCCTTTTCATCCTGTTTTTCCTTTGCTCTAATTCTTCTCATGTAGATACTCCTCCATATAAATCTTCAAATTTTCAGACATCCTTAATGATAATATTTCATAGAGAAATAATCAAGCTTTTTTTCCTGCCAAACTAAACAAATTTGGAAATATATAAAAAGGAAGGCTTGCATAGGACAAGCCTTCCTTGAAAATCCACCTGTTTGAACTACCTCTGGACTCTTCCGGAGGCATCTCCTCCGACCAATGCTTCCACTTCTGCTCTGGATACAAGGTTAAAGTCCCCCGGTATCGTATGCTTTAATGCAGAAGCTGCCACACCGAATTCCAGAGCTTCCTCCATGGACTTACCATCCAGCAGTCCGCAAATCAAACCACCTGCAAAAGCATCTCCTCCGCCGACGCGGTCAACAATTCGGATATTATATTTTTTGGAATGATAGAACTTCTTACCGTCATAGATGCAAGCCGACCAACCGTTATCTGAAGCGGAATAGCTCTCTCTGAGGGAACTAACGACATATTTGAAATTAAATTTCTTGATCATCTGCTCAAAGATATCCTGATATCCGGCAAGTTCAAGCTCTCCGCTTGTGACATCCGTCTTTCCCGGTTTGAAACCAAGTACCTTCTCAGCATCCTCTTCATTACCAATGCATACATCCACATATTGCATCAGATTCGTCATGATTCTCTGTGCCTTTTCGGAAGACCAGAGCTTTTTGCGGAAATTCAAATCCACAGATACGGTGATGTTCTTACGTTTTGCTGCTTTTAAAGCCTCTTCTGTAAGAACAGCGGCTTTATCACTGATTGCCGGAGTGATTCCGGTAAAATGGAACCAGTCCGCTCCTTCAAAAATCGCATCAAAATCAAAATCAGAGGGATCAGCCTCAGAGATGGAGGCATGAGCTCTGTCGTAAACCACATTGGAGGCTCTCATGGATGCTCCGGTTTCAAGAAAGTATATGCCAAGTCTCTCTCCGCCCTTTGCTACGAAGTCGCAGTTCACATTATGCCTTCTGAGTGCAGCAACCGCAGCCTCTCCGATTGGGTTCTTAGGAACCTTGGTAACAAAATATGCGTCATGTCCGTAATTTGCCAGGGACACGGCAACATTTGCTTCACCGCCTCCATAGCATACATCAAAACTGTCGGACTGTATTATTCTCTGAAATCCGGGAGTGGACAGACGAAGCATGATCTCTCCCATCGTGATAACCTTTGCCATTGTTTAATCTCCTTATAGTGAAAATGATAGTTCTTGTATAAGCTAAGTATAGTTTCCACGTATTCTGTCGTCAATGGCAAAAAGCTTTCAAAATCTTGCAAATATTGCAGTTATAGCCCTGCCTTTTGACTTTCCTTCGTATTAAACATGCTGAAAAGACCAAGCAGCATACTGCAGATTGAGATGAAGAACCAAAGTATGACATAGGAGTCCGATGTCTGATAGACAAAGATTGATGACAGGCAAAGGAGAACTGTAATCACAGAAATGATTCCGAACACTAAGCCGTTCATGAAGCGATGAAACTTACTAATTCTATATTTATTAACTATTTTCTTCATAATTCCCTCCATAATATGTACGACTTTATATCTCTGAAGTTCGTGCCTTCTATCATAAGACGAAGCAGGGACGGAATTGGTTCCATGATTTTAGAAAAATTAATAAAAAATAGAAAAATAATTAAAAACAGGATTCATTGTATCTATATGGAAACTGAGAAACTGTTACACTCCTAATAAAGTAACGAGTAAAAATACAGGTACCCCATCAATCAATACATGACGAGATACCTGTATCCTTACTTTGAATATTATTATAGTATTATGCAACAACCATATTAATACGGTTATTATTTTGCTTAAGCCATATTATTACGGTTATTTTATTGCTTATTTATTTCTTATTGATTATTAAGGTTCTTGACAAAATCCCTTCCGAATTGCCTGCATTGCTCCAGACCGTTGTCCTCCGGAACCCAAAGCTGTCTGATACCGTCGTTCAGAAGTTTGATGCCGCAGGCAGCCAGGCCCTCAGATAAAACCTTTGTTCCTTCACCGCTCCAGCCGTAGCTACCGAAGGTTGCAGCTACCTTGTTCTTCAGCTTCAGTCCCCTAAGCATCTCAAGAATACCACCGATGGCATGGGTTACTCCATTATTGATGGTTGGTGCACCAAGCAGGATCGCTTTTGATTTATAGATTTCAGTAATAACGTCATTTTTGTCTTCCTTTGAAGCATTGATCAGCTTTAGCTTAACTCCGGGGTCCTCCTGCGCTATTCCGCTTTCTATGGCTTCCGCCATTTTTCTGGTCGCATTCCACATGGTGTCATAGATGATGGTAATCTGATTCTCCTGATAATCCTTTGCCCAAAGAAGATACTTTTCTACGATCTGTGTCGGATTCTCACGCCAGATGACTCCGTGGCTGGGGCAAATCATATTTACCGGCAGTCCGAGTCCCAATACCTCCTCAATCTTCTTTACGACAAGCTTACTGAAGGGAGTTAATATATTGGCATAATATTTAATTGCTTCTGCGTACAGTTCATCCTGTTCCGCATCATCATTGAACAAAGATTCCGTAGCATAATGCTGGCCAAAGGCATCATTGCTGAACAGGATGTTTTCTCCGGACATATAGGTAAACATGGTATCTGGCCAGTGCAGCATCGGAGCTTCTACAAAAGTAAGCGTAGAGGTTCCCAGGGACAGACTGTCTCCGGTGCGGACTGTCACGAAGTTCCAGTCCTTGTGGTAATGTCCTTTTATGATCTTTGCTCCGTTTGCGGTACAATAAATCGGCGTATCCGGAATCTCACGCATCAGCTCCGGCAGTGCTCCGCTGTGATCCACCTCGGAATGGTTCATAATAATATAATCCAAATCCTTCAGATCGATTTCCTTCTTTAAGCGATTAACAAATTCCTTATCAAAAGGAAGCCATACTGTATCGATTAATACATTCTTGGTATCTCGGATCAAATAGGAATTATATGAGGAGCCTCTTCTTGTGGAATATTCCATTCCATGGAAGGATCTTAATTCCCAATCCGTCTTTCCGACCCAGGTAACCTTATCAGTGATTCTTTTACTCATGAGTATTCCTCCAATCGTAAATTGATGACTGAGCTTAGCATTAGCAGAAAAGCTTGATTTCAGTCATTAACATTGGTATTTTCTATATCTATTTTATAACGTCACAGCTCCATAAGTCAAGAATACGCCGGAAGCAATAGGGCAGATCCAGCTCTTTAATGTCCAGGACTGCACAGATCGGAACTCGAGTAAATAAGAAATCATTGATATAGTAATCAGCATAACCTATGATACTGTTTTTCTTCACGGGAGCCTTTAAATATTTTGGAAGCTCATATTTTACTCTTACCTTTTCGTCGTCCCTCATAAGCAAGGTTAAGTTCCCTTCAATATGAAGCGGTTCATAGTTTTGCTGCCCCTTCTGTACGTGCAGCGGTTCCAACTCGGTTTCCAGGGGAAGCTGTCTCTCATGATAATTGGTGACACCGTAGGCCATCAGTTCCTTGGTATCCACCCATTTCAGATTCTTTTTCGGCGGCCAGCCACAGCCGAGTACAACCGATATTAAGGTTCGGTCCGATCTCTTAATCGCACCGACAAAGCAATAACCGGCATCACCCGTAAAACCTGTCTTTACACCGATTGCACCATCCATCATAAAAAGGAAACGGTTTTTATTGGAGACAGTATGACTTCTGCCCTTCTTAAGCTCCTTGAAAGAATAGGAGGTGGTATTAGTGACCTTGATAAAATCCTCATTTCTTATCGCATAACTGGCAATCACTGCAAGATCCCTTGCAGTGGTATAATGCCCTTGGGCATCCAATCCGTTGGGCGTGACAAAATTAGTATGCTCACAGCCAAGTGACTTTGCCTTTTCATTCATCATTTTTGCAAAACCTTCCACGGAACCACCCACATGCTCTGCTATGGCAACCGCAACATCATTATGACTCTCGAGCATCAGCGAGTAGAGAAGATCCCCCATATAATATTCTTCTCCTGCTCGGATATTGAGTTGTACATCGGGCATTCCGGCTGCATAGGACGAGACCTTGACCACATCCCGCGGCTTGGAATTCTCAAGGGCTAAGATACAGGTCATAATCTTTGTGGTACTTGCCATTGGCATCTTATCATACCCGTTCTTTTCATAAAGCACCCGATTATTTTGTGCATCCAGCAAAAGAGCCGATAAAGCATGGAGCTTCGGCAGCTTAACGATTGATTCTGTATCCTTATCATTCACCTCTGAATTTTGATCGGTCGGATTATATTTATCCTCTTCGGCACGGAGCAGCTTCTGATATTCCCTTTCATTTTCTGCTGCACGCTCATTCTCCTTCTTCGCTTCTCTTTCGGTATCCACATACTCCAGTCCGCTTTTTGTAAATACTTCCTCATAATAATTTCTCAAGTTATCATAATGAAAAACTGCGGCAAAAACGATCACCGCAATACAGGGCAAGGCTGCCAAAATATTTTTTTTAAATGCTAAGCTTTTTTTCAAGGGAATCATCCTGCAAAAGTTTCTTACTTTAAATTTATTAAACAGGCTCACAAATATTCATGTCTGCTTTAAAATCTATGGATCAAACCTCGCAATCTTCTCATTTGTGGTTCATTAACCTAAGTTGAAAAGTCGAAAAGAGAAAGAACCGGTATTCCCAAGAATGAATGATGGGAATCCGGTTCTTTCTCCTTCTATACCTGACTCTTGTTAAAAGGACCACTTTTATAAGTCATATAAGATTCTTTTGAAATTTATAAAATTACTTGAATTAGGATAATCTGTGCTTGAAGTCCTCATATCCGAATTGACGGATCAGCTTTAGTTCGTTGTTTACGGTGTTCAGATAAATGGCTGGCAGGTTAATGCCGTTAAAGGTGTTGTTCTTCACCATAGAGTATATTGCCATATCACAAAATATCAGCTTGTCCCCAACCTTCAGAGGTTCCCGAAAGGAATAATCACCGATCACGTCACCGGCCAGGCAGGTAGGACCGCCAAGGCGATAGGTAAAGGCATATTCTCCTGTTTTCCCGGAACCAATGATATTCGGACGGTAAGGCATCTCTATGACATCGGGCATATGGCAGGAGGCTGAGGTATCAAGGATGGCCAGCTGCATACCGTTCTCTCCCAACTCCAGCACAGAGCTGACCAGAAATCCGGCATTCAGGGCTACTGCCTCACCGGGCTCCAGATATACTTTAACATCATAAGTATCTGCCACCTGCTGTATGCAGTTCACAAGTGTTTCGATATCATAATCCTCTCTGGTGATATGATGTCCGCCACCGAAATTAATCCATTTCATATCCTGCATATAGGTGCCGAATTTTTCTTCCACCACTCTTAAGGTACGCGCCAGGACATCGGAGTTCTGCTCACACATGGTATGAAAATGCAGTCCCTCAATACCTGTTAAATCTGCTTCCTTCAGTCCGTCCAGGGTAATTCCGAATCTGGAGTTCGGAAAACAGGGATTATATAAATCGGTCTCAATCTCAGAATATTCCGGATTGATTCTTAAGCCGCAGGATACCTTACGGGGACTTGCCAAAACCTTAGCCTTGTACTTCTCCCACTGCGCGATCGAGTTAAATACGATATGATCACAGATGGACAGGATCTCATCAAATTCATCCTCACGGTAAGCAGGTGAAAAGATATGAACCTCCTTTCCCATCTCCTCATAACCAAGCTTTGCTTCAAATAAGGAGCTGGCTGTGGTTCCACTCAAGTATTGTCCTATCATCGGGTAGGTGGAATACATGGAATAAGCCTTCTGTGCAAGCAGTATCTCACATCCGGTACGTTCTATGACACTGTGCATAATCTCTAAGTTCTTTTTCAACAGTCCTTCATCAACCACATAGCAAGGGGTTGAAACCTGATTAAAATCAATATTCATCACGAACTCCTATATTGTTAATCAACCATCTCCGGCTGGAAGCTTTCCTTCCAGGGAAGTCCCCAGCGGTTCAATTCATCCATGAAGGGATCGGGATCCAGCTCTTCCACATTAAAGACACCCGGCTTCTTCCACTTACCGGTCAGAACCATCTCAGCTCCGATCATTGCAGGTACGCCAGTTGTATAGGAAATAGCCTGAGAACCAACCTCACGGTAGCATTCCTCATGATCACATACATTATAGACATAATAACGTACCTCTTTCCCATCCTTTACACCGGTATAGATACAACCGATGTTGGTCTTTCCTTTGGTTCTCGGACCTAAGGAAGCAGGATCGGGAAGCACTGCCTTTAAGAACTGCAGAGGGATGATCTGCTGACCCTCATAGTTTATCGGTTCAATGGAGGTCATACCTACATTCTCCAGTACTCTTAAGTGAGTAAGATAACGTTCGGAGAAGGTCATAAAGAAACGAATTTTTTTGATTCCCGGTATGTTAAGGGCAAGGGATTCCATTTCCTCATGATGCAAGAGATACATGTCCTTTGGTCCGATCTCGGGGAAATTGTATACTCTCTTAATCTCCAAGGGCTCTGTCTCATGGAATTCACCGTTCTCAAAATAACTGCCGTTCGCAGTAATCTCACGAATATTGATTTCAGGATTAAAATTGGTTGCAAAGGGATATCCGTGATCACCTGCATTGGCATCTAAGATATCAATAGTATGGATTTCATCAAAATAATGCTTTAAGGCATAAGCGGAGAATACCTGAGTAACTCCGGGATCAAAACCGCAGCCAAGAATGGCTGTAATTCCGGCCTTCTCAAAGCGCTCTCTGTAAGCCCATTGCCATTTGTATTCAAACTTAGCCGTATCCTTAGGCTCATAGTTGGCGGTATCCAGATAATCCGTCTTAGTTGCGAGGCAGGCATCCATGATTGTAAGATCCTGATAAGGAAGTGCCACATTAATGACGATGTCCGGCTTATACTGATTGATTAACGCGATTAATTCTTCCGTATTGTCTGCATCTACATGGGCTGTGGTTACTTTAGTTTTATAGCCCTTTGCTTCCACCTGCTCCTTATACTTATCACATTTGGACTTGGTTCTGCTGGCAATGCAGATTTCCTCAAAAACCTCAGAATTCTGGCAGCATTTATGAATGACTACCCCGGCTACTCCGCCGGCACCAATGATTAATGCTCTACTCATCTCAAATTCTCCTTTTTCAAATCGTATTTATTAGTTACCTGTATGTGATCTACAGCTGTAGAAGTAATTCCCGTAACAGCTTGCAGGCAAGTGCCGTGGAGGCTCCGCTCTGGTCATATACCGGTGAAAGCTCGTTCATATCCATTGCCACGATATTTAGTTGAAATACCTTATTCAGCGCATGAATTAATTCCATAAAGGTAACGCCACCCGCTTCAGGAGTACCTGTTCCGGGAAATACTGACGGATCCAGCACATCCAGATCAATGGTCAGATATACCGGCTTTCCCTTTAGGACCTCAATCACGGGGTCCAGTTGTTCGAGGTTGAATTTCTGTGTGAAGACGTGATCCTTTGCCCATCTGAACTCTTCCCTGTCTCCGCTGCGGATACCGAACTGATAGATTCTGTCATCTCCGACAATCTCATGGCAACGTCTCATGACACTGGCATGGGATAGCTTCTCACCGAGATAATCATCCCGTAGGTCTGCATGCGCATCAAAATGAAGGATGCGAAGGTCCGGATAACGTTTGGCAACTGCTCTGACACTGCCCAAGGTTACAAGATGTTCACCACCAATCATCAGCGGCTTCTTGTGATCGGACAGGATACGTTCCGTCATCTCTTCAATTGATTCCAATACCCTCTGGGTATTACCGAAACCGAATTCCAGATCTCCGGCATCAAAAACCCTGATATTCAAAAGATCCTTATCCAGATAGGGACTATAGGTCTCAATTCCATAGCTTTCGTTGCGAATTGCAGCGGAGGCAAATCTCGTACCCGGGCGATATGAGGTGGTTCCGTCAAAGGGTGCTCCGAAGAGCACGATATCACTTTCCTCATAGTCATTATCACAGGCAATAAATGTGTGAATATTTTTATTCATATATTTTACACCTCCATGACACATTTATCGCCGCAATAAATGTGCATATTCTTATTCATCATTCAACTGCTCCTTTACATAATTGGGAAGGGCAAAGGCACCCTGATGCAGCTTGGTATTATAATACTTTGTCTTGATTCCTAAAGCATTCCAGGCTTCTTCCTTCAGATCCTTCAAGGGATCATAATGCTTGGACGCATAGCCGAACAGCCAGTGGCCGGATGGATAGGTAGGAATATGTGCCTGATAAACCATTGCAATCGGGAAGGTTTCTTTTATTCTCTGGTGTGCACGCTTCATGGCATCCACATAGTATTCATAATAAGTGCTCTCATGCTGATTAATCAGGATACCCTTTTCAGTCAGGGCATTAAAGCAGTTTCCGTAAAATTCCTTCGTAAATAAGCCTTCCCCCGGTCCAAAGGGGTCAGTGGAATCTACGAGAATTAAGTCGTACTCATTCTTCTTTCTTCGCACGAATTTCAGCCCATCCTCATAGAAGATATGAACCCTCGGGTCGGTCAGCTTTTCTGCTGTCAGAGGCAGATACTCCTGGCAGGCCTTTACGACCTCCTCATCGATTTCTACCATGTCAATACGCTCAATACTTTGATATCTGGTCAGTTCACGGATTGCGCCACCATCTCCCGCTCCGATCACTAAGACATTTTTGATATCTAAATTGGTTGCCATCGGAACATGAACGATCATATCATGATAAATAAATTCGTCCTTTTCCGTGACCATCATACACCCGTCCAGGATTAATGCCCGTCCGTATTCAAATGTATCAAGTATGGCAATATGCTGAAAATCACTCTGTTTGCTGTAAAGTTGTTCCTTTACCTTTAATGATAACCTTACATGCTCCGTATGATGCTCTGAATACCACAATTCCATCCGCAGACACCAGCCCTTTCATCAACAAGAATTTTGTTAAAAGAATATATTAAGAAGTATTATTTTAATGTGTTAATTTTAAAGTGTTATTTATGTTGTAGTTTTAAGATGCTATTTTAAGATACAATTTTAAGATGATATTTTAAAGTGTCAAAAGGTACTACTGCTTATGCAGTAGTACTTATCGCACTATAGTAACAGCTAAAAAGCAAGCTTTTCACGTGTTACTTTGTGCGTTATAGACACATCATTATCATGATGTGTCCTTTTGACACTAATAGCACTATAGTCACTCCATAATTACACCATAATTACATCTTAGTCATACCTTAGTAATCCCCTATTCATCTCTAAGTTAGTTATACGTTCAACTAATCTACAACATTAATATGCTCTACCTTCATATCCTTGGGACCGGTCATCACGCTGCCCTTTTCCTTGGCATAGATGATATAGTCAATGATTTCACCGGTAATACGCTCACCCGGTGCAAGGATCGGTATTCCCGGAGGATAGCACATTACAAATTCACCGGAGATGTGTCCGACACATTCCTTTAAAGGTAAGGATTTCTTATCACTGTAAAAGGCTTTCTGAGGGGTCAGAGCTACATCGGGATCGATATATTCATGTGTCAAAAGCCCAACCTTGTCCTTTCCATAGATGCGTTTGATCTCTGATAATGCGGATATCAGACGTTCTATCTCAAAGGCACGGTCTCCTGCTGTAATCATCGCCAGTATATTACCAATATCACCGAATTCTATCTGAATATCATACTCATCACGCAGCAGGTCATAAACTTCAATGCCGGCGAGTCCGACAGCACCTGTATTTACTGACATCTTGGATCGGTCAAAGTCATAGATCGTATCGCCGTTGACCAGTTCCTTGGAAAAGGCATAATAGCCTCCAATCTTATTTATCTCATTTCTTGCATATTCAGCAAGTTCTAAGGTCTTTGCGATAATCTCCTTCCCGTTCAATACCATATTCTTTCTTGCAAGATCCAGGGAAGATAATAAAAGATAGGAACCGCTTGTGGTCTGTGTCAGATTGATAATCTGCCTTACATAACCCGGGTCAATATCATTTTTACAGAGCAGGAATGAGCTCTGTGTCAACGAGCCTCCGGTCTTGTGCATACTGACGGCAGCCATATCCGCTCCCGCTGCCATCGCACTGACGGGAAGGTTTTCACCGAAATAAAAATGAGCACCATGGGCCTCGTCCACCAGCACCTTCATCCCGTTGTTATGGGCAAGTCTGACGATTTCCTTTAAATTAGAGCAAACACCGTAATAGGTGGGGTTATTGACCAGAATTGCTTTGGCCTTCGGATGTTCCTTCATTGCCTGTTCTATCTCTTCCACTGCCATTCCAAGCGGAATTCCAAGCTGATGGTTTACACCGGGATTAACGTAAACCGGTACAGCTCCACAGACTACCAGGGCATTGATCGAGCTGCGATGAACATTTCGTGGCATGATGATTTCTTCTCCAGCCTTGCAGGTGGACATGATCATTGCCTGGACTGCAGCCGTCGTACCATTAACCATAAAAAAAGCCGCATCTGCACCAAACGCCTCAGCGGCCAGTTCCTCAGCAGCTTTTATTACCGAAACCGGATGAATTAGGTTGTCCAGGGGCTTCATAGAATTCACATCTACCTTCAGGCAATCAATTCCCAGAAATTCAGTGAGCTCAGGGTTTCCTCGTCCGCCTTTATGTCCCGGTACATCAAAGGGTACAACACGGTTCTTTTTATGTTTAGACAACGCTTCGTAAATAGGTGCGTTATGCTGTGTAAATTTCATGACTCCTCCCACTCCTTCACGATTAATAGATGTTCATCCCGCTGAAAATCTCTATCATTTCCTTGCGAAGACTATTCGTGATATCCAGTCGCTGTTTCGGAGGCAATTCATATACATCCTTGTTGAAAAGATAATTCTGAAGCTCAATCTCCTTAATCAGCATCTTGGTGTGAAAGATGTTCGATTGATATACATTCACATCAATCGCATCGTACCTCATCAAAGTCTGATCATCAATATAATCCTGAATTGAGGTGATGTCATGATCAATAAAATATTTCATTCCGTGCATATCACGGGTAAAACCGCGAACACGGTAATCTATTGTTATAATATCGGAATCAAAGCTTCCGATCAGATAATCTAAGGCATTCAATGGTGAAATCTCACCACAGGTGGATACGTCGATATCTACGCGAAAAGTGGAAATCGAGTTGTCCGGATGATGTTCCGGAAAGGTATGGACCGTGACATGGCTCTTATCAAGATGAGCATGAACCGTATCCCTGCCAGACTTCATATACTTTCCCTGATTACAGGATTCATCAATATGATCAGAAGATAAAGAGCCTTCTGCAATCAGAATATTGACGGAAGCTCCCTGAGGATCATAATCCTGCTTGGATATATTTAAGATATGAGCGCCAATCATCTCGGTAACATCAACCAGAATCTTCGTCAAACGTTCCGAATTGTATTGCTCGTCGATATAAGCGATATAGTCTTTCTGTTCCCTCTCACTTTTTGCATAGCAAACATCATAAATGTTGAAGCTAAGTGTTTTTGTGAGGTTGTTAAAGCCGTACAGTGTAAGCTTTTTATCCAACCCTAACATCACTACCTTTCTGTATTAGTATCTGCGCTAACCACCATTTCATCCATTCCTGAAAAATGTTGATTGAAGTATGTAAAAACCTAAAAAAATGTAGTTATTTCTACTATTATTTGCAGCATGGATTATTATACAAAAAACCCTTCAAACATGCAAGCATTATTTTTACTATTTCTAAACCTCAAGTTTAGTATTACTGTTATTATAGCATCAAAATATAAAGTCTAAAAAAATAGGAATGCATTTGGTATCGCTATGCATTCCTAAATAAGGGTTTTGAAGCTGAGTTCTACTCTTTCTTAAGGGTAAATTTATATTTTGAATGGTTCCCTGCATGATCCCATAACTCTACTACATATTGCCCATCCAGATAAAAATATTTCGTATTATTAGCAGAGGGAATCTCCTCACCATCAATGACAATTCGCTTGATTCCCGAAATACTGTCTTTAAACATCACGAGGAAGGAACCGGTATATGTTTTTCCGTTTTCAATTTCTGCAACGGGTTTTGAGCGATCTATGTAGAATTCAATTTTTTTATTGTTACCAATTTTGTCGTATACCTTAAGCGTATACTTGCCTTCTTTTGTAATTGCCGTACCACTGGTGATTACTTTACCGTTGAGGGTGGTTCTGCTCGGATCGATACCACTCTGCTTATCCGTCCAGGTAGGAGTAACTGCTTGTTTGTAGGCTTTTTTGTTTTTTACTCCCTTTATCTCAGGTTTTGTAACATCAATATTCGTAATCTTAAGCTTTTTCATTGTGTTATTGCCATTCTTATCTGTAATCCTGACGGAATAAGTACCACTCTTTTTCGCAATAAAGGTCTCACCATCCAAAGGAATATAATTCTTATTGCTCTCTGACCAGACAGAGTTATTGTCCTGTAAAGAGGTCTTAACATTATAATGGAGCACTTTAATATCAGTATAGTCAATACTGGTGTCTATATGAACCTTAATCTGTTTTTTGGTCCAGCCCCAGTCTGTCACAGGAGTCAGTTTGATATCATAATACATACGTTCTATACTTAGCGTTGTATTTCCCAATAAACCGCTTAGCTTAATGTAGTAGGTACCGGCCTCCAATAAGCAGGTAAATTCTTTTACAGAAGCATCCTCATTCTTATAGCTGCTCTTTTGTAAGGAGAGCTCATTGACATCATATAGAGTACAATATCCTGTTTCTTCATTTGAGGATGAGGAGTTTTCAAAGGAATATTTTATGGTTACTGAGGTCTTTTCCGTCAAATGAAACGAATAGTAATCAGCCGGATGCTCATTCGTCAGGAAGCCTCTTACGGTATTGGTATGATCAATAACATGATTATTCTTAAAGCTGGTTGAATGATCAATTTCCTTAATTTTCGCTTTTTCGTACAGCAATGCCATACTAATATCAGGACCGGAATTGTAATAAGGCCCCTCCACTAATACATTTGAAGAAGGCTTGACTATTTTTGCATAGATATAATAGGTTCCGCTTTCCAGAAACCAGGATACTTCAGTGGGTTTGTCAGTAAATTGCGAGATTCTCCCTGTGATATTCTTACCCGGTGTTTCCCTGCAAATCCATACTTCTCCGGTTAGGCCGGAACCGATCGGACTATGAAGAACAGCCTTTATATGTCCCGGATGATCAATTTCGAAGCTGGAATATGACGTCCAGTCATATCCCAGAAACAATGTTGTCATGTCCGGATAGTGATAGTTCTCCAGATCAGCTACTGTTTGAAGAGAAACCGTATTATCCATTACAGCCTCTGCCTTATCTGTAAAAAGGAGTAAGCTTAGACCAAATGTTAAGAAAAGTAATACGATCGATACTTTTGCTACCTTTTTGATTGTAAGAAATGTTGTCCTCATTTTTATCCCCCTCATGTTAACGGTTATGAAACCCTAATAACATACCCTTTTATTTCAAAAGTACTCTTTCTCCGGTCAATAGACCACTGCTTATTACAACGACATTACTCTCCCTGTCTACATAATCCGTAACAACCCTTCGGTTAATAATCTTTTCACCCTTCATTACCTTAATCATGGTATCCTCACCGGAACCAATAATTGCTCTTGTAGGCAACACAACAGCATTGTCATAAGTTCCTGTTTTAATTCTGAATACAACCGTTCGACCTTCGCTGAGCTTATCAGCATCCTTACCATCAGGTATGATCACCAACTTAAAAGGAATTGGTTCACTTAAGAATCTATCTTTATCACTCTCTAACCCGTTATCGGTGTTTATGATTTTTGATACCGTAGCAGGTATCGTGATCTGGTTAGTCTTGCCTCCGAATAGTATTTCAACCTCCATACCGGTAGTGATATTTGCTAAATTCTGTTTTATGGAAGAACCGTATGGATTGAGTATCTCACTTTCCAGAATAACACTCTTTGTGTTCCAGACTGTCATAAACTTATCATAAGCCCGTACCATGGTGCCGGGTTCGATCTTTCTCACATCCCTGACGATCCCTGTATAGGGTGCAACCAGCTTTGCCTTACTGATCTGTTCCTCCAGATGGGAGATATCAATATTGATTGCTTCAATTTCTAATTCCAGTATTTCCAAGGCAGTACTGTTATCCTCAGCTGCTTGGGTATTATTCAAGATATTATCATATTGAAGATAAAGTTTATCGAGGTCTAATTGCTTTTTGCTGATCTGATACTCCAGATCCGCCGTGTCAAGTTCCGCCAGAAGCTGTCCCTCTTCCACTTGGTCATCATTTTCCACATATAACCCCTTCAACTTACAATTATTAAGTTTAAAATAAAGATCCTTCGAATCATCATAAAATATGTCTGCATTGAAGTATAGATATTTATCCAGGGTTCTGGTCTCTGCGACAACCACCTTATTAGTATTATTCTTATTATCGTCTGCCCCGGTTTCGGTTGAAGTGTTATTATCATTACTCTCGGTTTTATCCTGAACCTCCGGTATAACTTCAGCTTCCTCCTTATGAGTACAGCCTGCTGTTATCATCAGAAGTAAGAATAGAAATATCAAAACCATTATTTTATATGCTTTATTCCCAGGCTTCTTCATGATGACACCTCCGGTGCTTTGTATCCGGTGTCGGGAGCCGATTTTGGTGCAGAGATGACGATGGTATCGTCCGACATACCTACACAAACCATGCTCTGCCTACCTACATTCAGTTTTTCAAGAAACTCTGCCGGAAGCTGAAGACGTCTGCTCTTATCAACGATTGCATACTCATTATGGGTATCCTCTTCCTCTGCTAATACATACTGTTTCTTTATAAATTCACTGCTGATTTTACCGTCACTGATTGCGACTACTCTGTCCACCTTTTTAGAAACCTGTCGATCATGAGTAACGATGACAACGGTAACTCCCATGTTTTTATTCAATTCCCGGAACACATTCATAATCTGATCGGTGGTTTTGCTATCCACAGAGCCGGTCGGTTCATCGGCCATCAGAATTTTTGGATTATTTGCCATGGCAATGCATATAGCAATTCTTTGCAGCTCCCCGCCAGAAAGTTGATTAAGCCGGTTGTTCATCCGTTTCCCCAATCCAACTGCTTCAAGCAGTAGCTTTGCATGTTCACGGCGTTTATCTTTGTTAGCGATAATCATCGGAAATTCCACGTTTTCCAAGGCAGTTAGATAAGGGATCAGATTCCTTGCATTATTTTGCCAGACAATACCGATGGTATTCCTCTTGTACTTCATTAGCTGATGGTCATTCATCTTGAAAAGATCCTTACCATCAATAAAAATCTTTCCCATGGTAGCTTTGTCAAAGCCACCAATCATATTGAGCAATGTGGTTTTTCCACTTCCGCTGTTTCCGATAATCGCCATGAGTTCGCCTTTTTTAACACAGAAATCCAAGCCCTGGAGCGCCATTACTTCAATATCCTTATTTTTATAGATCTTTATCAGATTCTCACATTGAATTATATAGTTTTTCGCATCACTCATTGATAATTTCACCATCCCGCATTCGGTACTGAACATCGGCTAATACTGCAATATCCTGATCATGAGTAGTCATTACCACTGTCAGGTTTTCCTTCTCAATCATTTTCTTAAGTAACCTTACTACATGGAGTCCCATTGTAGAATCAAGTTCAGCAGTAGGCTCATCGGCAAATATAATATCCGGTCGATGTGCGATTGCTCTTGCAATTGCAATTCTTTGCTGTTCCCCTCCCGACATCTCTCCGGGCATATGCTTTGCCCTTTTTAAGAGTCCTACCATCTCGAGACATTCCTCAACTCGTTTTTTTCTTGTGCGGTAAGGTGTTTTGTTAATCCTCAGACTGTATTCTACATTTTCGTATGCTGACATCAAAGACATCAGGGCAACAGATTGAAATACAAAAGCAAATTTATTGCGCCGTAGAGCATCCTTCTCAGATTTAGACATGGAGGTTAAATCCTTACCGTTAAATAGGATCGTACCCTCATCCGGCTCATCCAGTACACCTGCTATGTTCATGAGGGTTGTCTTTCCTGAACCGGAGGGACCGCACAGCATGGTCAACTTTCCCCTCTCGATGGAGAGATTAATACCCCTCAAAGCGTTTATGGTTTCAGATCCCACTCTAAAGCTGCGTTTTACGTTGACTAATTCAATGATACTTTCCATCTCAATCTTCTCCCAGCTTAATAATCTGTGTTACCTTGATATTCCTTGTAATAATAAAGAGAACAAAGAAAGCAATGAGCAGCATGACAGCGACTACCAGGTATAACCTGATATAATCCGCTCGCTGGGCAATCACCTTAAAGGGCATCAGTTTGATCTCGGCATTGTAGAATAATTCATAAACCGGTATGAAGATACGACTGACTGCTTCTCCAATTGATATACCGGCCAGAATTGCGGAACCGGATATCAGCAAATGTTCAAAGATCAGCATTCCTATTACGTTCTTGGTGGAAATCCCCATTGCCCGCATGATACCAAACTGCAAGGCTCTTTTTTTTAAGGCAATAACCCAGTAAATTAAGAATCCGCTTAAGCATATAATCATAGTCAAGATAAACCCCAGGGTCAGGGAACCGTTAGTACTTAATATAGCCGGTTCCCGCTTCAATTCAGCGATATCCTTATTCGTATCGTTGAAGGTTAGCGGTTCAATTGCTTTCTCCTTTAATTGCTTTAGAATATCAGCACCGGAATAGCCTTGTTTTCTCTTGATCCAGACCTCGTAAGGCTTAATCGGTATGCTGTTGAATATATACCCGAAATTAGCAACAATCAGATTGTTTTTTATACTTTTACCTGTCGGATCAGAAGTATTTTGTGAAAAGGACGGCCAATAATCAACAAAATCAATGACAACTACTTTGACACTCTGTTTTGCAACCCTCAGGATGATCTCGTCCCCTTCTTTTATCTTCTTATCTTTAAAGGAACCGGATAACAGTACACCATTCGGATGATCTGCCAATTTATTCAGATATTCATACCAGTGATATGGTAATAGCTCGGGCCTGAACCATGCGGTATTTCCAAATTCACTGGTATGAATGGCCATGAACCGGACAGGCAGACTTGCGATAGGGGCAATTGAGGTAGACTCCTCCACATAGACCCTGGCAGCCTTTTCTACTCCGGGTAACTGGGAATACTGAGTAAAATCAGGCTCGATATATTTGTCAGTCAAAAGTCCTGAGGCGGATCTATTATTATAGCTTTCAATTTTCTTAAGCGCTGCAACATTTCCCCAGGATGCAGCAATCATATCATTAGCAGTAATCGCATTTTCGTCTTCAATATGCACCCAGTTATCCAATAATTTGATGTCTGCACCATTTTGATATCGTATTGCATCCTCTGCATTCGCATTAATTGTACGTGCAGAGTTCGCGCTGAATATGCCGATGGACAGTGTAAGTACGATGAACAGCATAAGAAACTGCTCCTGACCGGCAGATCTGGCTACTTGTATGAAGGCTGTATAGATGGAGGTGGGCCAAAATCTTTTACCGACAAGAAACAACAGCTTTACGATAAATGGGAAAATATTAGTCAGAAACAGACCCGTACCAACAATTAATAAGGAGGCGTTCAGAAAAAGCATCGGATCAATCGGTAGTCCGTCTGCATTTGGTAAAAAACCTCCCGCTCTTTTCGCAAGCATTTTATAGGAAAAGAGCCAGTAAATGGATAAAACAATCAGGCTTAAGGATAATAGGATCCTGATATACACCGTGATATTCTTATATCTTCCCTTCTCCTGCTTATGCCTGATCAGTGAAGTACCGGAAAAAAGCGCAGCAGTGATAAGGATAAAGACTGTTATGATCAGAATCACTATTATGCTGTACCAATAGGTCTTGTAGTTAAGTACGATTGGTATTCCCTTGCGATTGGTAAATTCAAGAAATGAATTGGAGGAACCGATGATCTGGCATATGAATATGCCCAGGAACGGCCCGATACCAAGAGCCAGAATACCAATTGTCAGGCTCTGCAGTAGATACCCCTTAAGAATATGAAGTTTACTCCCTCCACGGCTGGTGATCAATACAATCTCATTCTTATCATAATCAATAATCAGTTTGGATATCATGATAATATAGAAGGTAATAATCACAAATACGAGAATACTGAAAAGCCACATGATATTATTGATCAGTTTTTCGCTCTCTGTATATTTTACATAGGTTTTGACAATAGGCATGTCAAAGGTTGATATTTCCTTACTTTCATAAGCTCCATTCCATTCCTTTGACAACTCTCTGATCGTATTCATACTGTCAATGGTTAACTTAGTATAATCCAGGGCTGTGTACCATTGGGTAATGAAGTTGACAATCGGTTCCTCTGTAAAATAAATCTGTTTTAAGGTTGACTGGTCTATGTATAATACAGGAAAAGAATTATTCCCGATAAAATTAAAAAACCAATAAAGATCTTCCTTGCTTTTTGGTTCGACCACACCTACAATGACAACCTTTAAGGATAGCTTATATTCTGTCACATTATCATCTACCACCTTACCGGATTTGACGTCATAGGCTTTATTCAGTGTCAGCCGGTGATCCAGTAAATCAGCAGGTGTAACGACCGCTTCTATGGTATTTCCTTGAACTCCGGGGTTGCTCATACGCCCTTTTATTACATTGACATGCTCCTCCAGATCACTCAGTGACGCTATGGAAGTATAGGTTGAAATCCTACTTGTCCGAAAAAGGTTAGAATCCTCAGGAGGGGATTTTATATATTTTACGGAGGATTGAACGGGAAGTCCTATACGGTTGATCAAATGGTCCGTGACTCGATTGTCTGTTTTCTGATATTCATTGGCATAATCTGAATCGGTTTTTACGGATAAAGCTCTGCCAACAAGTACATTACCGGGGTAAATACCGGTTTCCTCCTGACTGTTACGAAGAGATTTTGTATATTCGTTGAAGGAAGCCCCTCGTGTAAACATGGGGATACTGCTGACTGTTGCTACGGCGAGTACAAAGCCCAGGAGAAGGCAAATGGAAAGCCACTTATTTTGAAGCATTTTTCTAAAGACAATGAAAATCATCTTGTGCACCCCCTATGGCACTATTATCTCGTCGGTATCGGTTAAACCGCTTTTTACTTCTATATCAACCCCGTTATCTGCTTCCAGACCTGTTATGATCTCACGTTCCTCAACGACCCCGTTCTTAAATATGTTGACAAATTTTTTACCATTGTCCTCTCTGATATTTGATTTATCAATCAGAAGTACATGATCCACCTTTGCTTTCACATACTCAATAAATGCCGTATCATTCAATTTGACCTGGCCTTCTTCCAATCCTTCCACCTGGATGATATATGAATTCTTAAAATTCGCATTTGTCTCATTGAGATTATCTTCAGGAGTCTTCAGTACCTTCCCTTGATAGGTTTTACTGTTACAGCTAACGATAAGCTTTTTTTCTGCGGGCAATGGCTCACTGATCTGATTCTCCTTCACAACAAGTGTTAGATTCTTCGGGTTACAGATTGTAATAAAATTAAGCCTCACCAAAATATTTGAACCCGGCTTTAATGGGTTAACAAAGGTGACAACACCATCACTAGGTGCTATGATGGAAACCTTCGACAGCTTATCCTTTATGTTAGCAATGTTTAGTTCTATCGAATCAATGTTTAATTTCGCATTCTCTATTTCATAATCATTGTTGCTTCCATTCAATTCAGCCTTCTTAAGCAGGCTATCATAATACAGAATTGCTTTCTGAAGGTTGATCTCCATCTGTGCAAGTTGCAGATCAAGTTCTTCACTTTCCATCTTAGCCAGCACATCACCGGCTTTCACGGTATCACCATAAGCAACATTCACTGATTTCAGCATACCCGTATCAGTAAAGAAGAGGGTTTGTAGATCCGGAGATAAAAAGGTTCCCCAAAATTGTACCTTGTTCTCAATCGTTCCGAGTCGAACCTTTTCTGTTATGATATCTTTCACAACCGGGTCTTTCAGTACCACCGGAGGAGCTATAGTCTCCTCTTCCTCCGGGAGTAGATAACAGCCGGATAATGTCGTCAGAAGAAGAAATGCAAGTAGTATTGTAATAAATATTCTTAGAAGCAAAGAAAACCTGTATCGTATTGTAACGAAAGTATTCATAAACTCCTCCTGTTGCTTTGTAAAAATAACATGATAGAATTTTAGACCGATGTAATCATCATAGAATTGATTTACAGGAATGTCAATACTTGCCATGTTAATTATTGCTATCATATTAAAATATTGCTTTTATCCATGTTTCATTGCAGATACTGCAAGTTAGAATACAGAAAAAGGGCGGGATTCACATCCCGCCCACTGGCTAGTATTTGTTTAGATGTCTAGTTTTAACTGCATCTCTTCCGGAGGAAGCCTCACTGTCTATATATCTAATTTTAACTGCATCTCTTCCGGAGGAAGCCTCACTGTCTATATGTCTAATTTTAACTGCATCTCTTCCTCTGCTTCGATCTTGAAATCCTCAATCTTCTCCGGATTCATCACCGGCAGAGCTTCCAGGGACTGTAGTCCGAAGCTGCGTAGAAATTCCTCGGTTGTCCCGAATAAGATCGGTCGTCCGGGTGCATCCAGTCTGCCCATCTCACAGATCAGATTATATTCTACAAGCTTATTTACTGCATGATCTGATTTGACACCGCGGATCGCCTCTATCTGAAGCTTGGTGATCGGCTGTTTATAAGCGATGATGGACAAGGTCTCCAATAATACATCGGTCAATATATGTTTTTTGGGTATATGGGTAATCTTAATGATGGTTTCATACATTTCAGGCTTAGTGCACATCTGAAATGCTCCATCCAGCTCTATGATATGTATTCCGCGGTCTTCATTTGCATAACGATCCATCATACTGCGGACTATTCTTCTGATCGTTTCGACGTCATGGTCTAATGCACCTGCGATGCGTTCCACCTCCACAGCTTCTCCCATCGTAAATAAAATTGCTTCAATCTGTGCTTCGATCACTTTCAGCTCCATTAAAAGCTTACCTCCTCCATTTGTATGATATCAGCTGCAAGATAAGTAATGATGATATCATCAAATAAACATTCCTGCTCAATACTTATTCTTCCTATCTTAATCAGCTCCAGAATGCCCAGGAAGGTAACAATTACCTCCATCCTCGTATGCTGTGCCTCCAAAAGACTTCGGAAGGAAAATTTCTTATGTAATAAACCATATTCCTGTATCTGAATAAATTTGGCGTCAAGGTTAATCTCTTCCTTCTCGATCTTTCCGAATTTACTTCGGATCGGATCAATCTTATCAACCTGCTTCTTAACGATGGATTTGAAGATTTCATGGAGTTTAGCCAAGGTTAGATCACTCAGCAGATCCTCCACTTGAATATCTTCCTTATAATCTGCAATTTCCTGTGGTATCGTAGGCGGCTTGAACATTACCCTGGAGGCATCCAACTCCCTGTCCTTTAGCTCCTCGGAGATATATTTGTACATTTTATATTCCAAGAGACGATTCACCAATTCCTGTCTGGGGTCAACGGCTTCTTCCTCTTCTGTCTCCTCTACCGGCAGCAACATCTTCGACTTAATGTTCACCAGGGTTGCCGCCATAACCAGAAACTCGCTCATAATCTCCAGATTTTTAGAATCCATCTGTCTGATATACTCCAGATATTGCTCCGTAATCACAACAATCGGTATATCATAGATGCTTACCTTGTTCTTATCTATCAAATGAAGCAAAAGGTCCAACGGTCCTTCAAATGCTTCCAATTTTACCGGAATACTCATGCTTACCTCCACTCCGCTGACTATGGCGGATAAGTGATTTATGTTCTTACAATTAATTCGTATTCATATCACGATCAAGTTCTACATATACAAGCTCTGGAATATTGAAGATTCTCGGCATGATGGAATGAGAACCGAGGCCTCTGGATACAATTAATTGGCTTTTTCTATACTCATGCTTCCCGGAATCATACTTTGGAAAGAACTTTGCTTGTGGTGAAAGAACTCCTCCGATACCCGGAAGTCTCATCATACCGCCATGTAAATGGCCTGACAGTATCAGATCTGCACCCCATTCGGTATAGTTCTTAAAAAACACCGGATTATGTGCGATCAACAGCTGATATTCCTTTTTTGTACTCTGCCCCAGAAGGGAAGGCAGATACTCCGGATTCATTTCCTGCTTCGTATGAAATCCGAAATACTCGGCATCTATTGAAGCACCTGTAATACGAAGCCTCCCACCCTTACATTCCATAACGATGCTTTCATTATCCAGAAAAATAACGCCCTTTTTACTCAGTTTATTCTTAAATTCTATCCAGGATTGATAGAAATACTGCTCTTCCTTCGTCAGCTCCGTCACGGAAGTCTTTCCGATTTGCTCCATCCGCTGTTCATGATTGCCGTAGGCATATATGATTTTATACTTGTCCGAGAGTTTGTCCAACAAGGTATATGCGTTACCGGGATAGCTGGCTGCTTTCTTGTTTATGATATCACCGGCCATCACGATAAAATCAGGTTTGAGGGAATCAATCCTTTTGATCAGGCGATGGTTCTCTGCACCAAAGGTTCGGTTATGCAGGTCCGCCAGCAGCACAAATCCGGTTTGTCCGGACACATCGGATTTTACCCGGTACTTCTTGGTCATCAATAGCCGCTGCTCTATGTAGATCCACAGAATTAGCAAAGCAATTAACCCATAGATCATAATCTCCTTCTGCATATTCGGCTCCTTTAATTCTATGTTATTCAATGCGCTTACTTTGCTTTAATATCATATACTAGTTAGAGGTCAAGTGTCAATAAGCTTCGGGTGAAAACAAGCTCTGGATAATATGGCCAAACGAAATGAGGCTGCTGTAAATGAGTATTATACAGCAGCCTTTATACCCGTCTGAATTATCATATTGGATACGAGTGATACTATTTTCCCATGAAATATTTCTTTAGGTTCTTGATGAAATAATCCTTTAGCTTTGCTTTATTGATTTCCTCAAGAGCTACGATATCAACGCTTCCGATTTTATCATTTCCAGAGTAATAGGTGATTTCACCGATTTTTGCCCCTTTGGCCACCGGCGCTTCAATTGTCTCGTATAGGGATACTTCCTTACGGATGTCACTCGTGCTCGTACCCTTCGTACACAGATAGGAGAATTTTTGTTCGATCTGTCCTTGAACCTCGTCTTTTACACCCTTGCTGACCTTCACAGGTTCAAGCACAGTATCCTTATTCTCATCCACATAGATACTATAGTTGGCAAAGCCGTAGTTTAGAAGCTTGGAGGCTTCCTGAAAACGTGTCTTCGTATCCGGTGCCGCCAGAATCACGGCAATCAGATCCATATTATTCTTCTTTGCGGTTGCAGATAGACAGTACTTTGCAAGACTGGTGGACCCTGTCTTAAGTCCGGTAATACCCTGGTAAAAGCGAACCAGCTTATTGGTATTGGAAAGTCCGAATTCACTTTCTCCTCTTTTTGTCTTGTGAACGATGGTATCCATCCAGACTGTTGAATATTTACTGATATCCGGATGCTTAGTGATAAGCTCTCTGGACATCAATGCCACATCATAAGCCGAGGAATAGTGATTGTCAGTATCCAGACCACAGCAGTTGACGAAATTGGTATTATTCATTCCCAGCTCTTTCGCCCTGCTATTCATTCTTGCCACAAATTCCTCCTCGGAACCGGCAATCAATTCAGCCATTGCCACAGATGCGTCATTTGCACTGGCAATACTGATGCATTTAATCATCGTATCGACATTCTGAGTCTCATTGGGTTCCAGATAAACCTGGGAACCACCCATGGAGGCTGCATATTCCGATACCGTCACCTCATCCATCAGAGAAATCTGACCCGAATCCAGTGCCTCGAAAATCAAGAGCAAGGTCATGATTTTCGTGATACTCGCAGGTTTTCTACGTTCATCCTTATTCTTTTCGTAAATAATTTTTCCGGTGGAGCCCTCAATCAGAACAGCGGAAGGTGAATCTATATCTAGCTGTGCGTCAGCCTTTGCTGTAACCGTAAGAGCCTCCCCTTCTTTCTCATGTATCGTATTTCTTACAGCTGCATCCGAATGGTATGGATTGAATAACAGAAGAAGCATGGAACATATGAGGATAACTGCACTTAACTTTTTCATCATAACTCCATAAAAAAGCATTATTACTATTTTAATCTATGCCCAACACTTTTAGACCAATCCTATGATAAATTGTCTTAGATTCTTAGCTTATCTCATATCCTGATCTGCGGGTAGCATATCTTATTCTCTCACCGCTCAAAGCTTTTGTACAGAAGGGCGGCGATAATATAAAGCTGTCACAAGCATACCAATCAGCAGTAACAGAATACATAATACAAAGGGGAGTATCTTGGAAATATCACTCAGTAATCCGCCTATGTACCCAAAGGGAACACTCACAAGCATTACCGTAGTCTGGAGTAACGCCATGATTCCGGAACGTTCTGCCGGATCCACATGGATCGCAACCAGGGATTCTCTTAACGTTCCCAATACTGCAATTCCAAGAGCCTCAAATATTAATGAAACAGATAATACGATATATCCCCATACTCCGGTATTCGTAATGGAAATCAATAATACACTAGCAATAATCGAGCTGATAAAACCTCCGTACAACGGCCGCTTCAGCTTTGATTGGTTGATATGTGCGATGACGGTAAAGAAAAGCAGAATGGATAAAATGCTGCGTGCCATCGGAAAGATCGGTAATAAGGTATCCGGGATGCCAATCCGGCGTGAGGCTATAATCTGCCAGAAGGTCATTCCCAGCATACCGACGATCTCTACCAGGATGCTGATTACGATGGCAAAGATGGTCCCGCGGGAGGTTACAATCTTATGTACGGCACTTTTGTATCCGGACAGCATTTCTTTCCAAGGGACGCTGCGGCAGGCTTCCTGTCTGATCTTACCTACTGCTGTCTCCTTGGAGAATTTGTAAAGGATGATAAGCTTTGCGGTCATGATAATAAAAGCATTTATATACAGTATTCGTATCGCCGGGGTCAGAGTCAGCTTTGCAACCAGAATCGAGGAAATTGGTGCAAATAATGCGGACAGATTACCGGCTATCAGGACCCAGGAATATATTTGCGTGATTTTGTCCTTCGGCGCATCCTCAATCAGGAGACAATCCCAGGAAACTGTGGTAATCTTCATCGTACCATTCAGTACCGCGGCCACGACAAAGAACCAAAAGCCCTGGCTGAATGCCCAGATCAAACACGGCAGGCTCCAGGCCAGAAAGTCAAAAATCATGGTACTCTTTCTACGTCCCATTTTATCTATGATGGCTCCGGATAAAAAGGCACAGATCATCTGAGAAAACATATAAATAGAGGTTACTATACCTACCTGCACGTCATTCATGCCAAAGGCAAGCATATATACCGAAGCATAAGGCAGGCAGAGATTCATGGATAATCCCCACATAGGCTCGGTATAGACACAGGCACGCGGATTGCCGCGAAGTGTGACCAGAGTACGAAGCAGCGGATGCTTTAAAAGTATGTCCTTCATAGTTGTATCATGTCCTTTCCTGATGTCTGGGCGATCAAATTGTACTGTCGTCAGGACATCTCATATTCCATCATTTTACCATATAAAATCGCCGCAGACAATGAACGAAACATGAAATAGGATGGAGTATATGATAATCTATCATCGACTTATCTATGGAATAGGTATCTGATTTATTGGATACTCGGTAAGATCCGGCAGTTCATCCAGTGTCAAGACCTTCTCATTAGAATAGGCTTTGATCAGCATGTCTTCTTCCGTATACTGCTCACTCAGGGTGTGTATTCCGATATCCTTCGCTACGAAATCGCCTCCCCAGGTACACCAGATTCCCCATCTTGCACCGTCACGGATTGCCAGCTCCGGATCAAACACACATCCATTCTCTGTCAGATATACAAGCTTATTGGCTTTCGTATATTTCTTAGCCTTCAGATAGCGTGCATTCTGCGAGGTATATATCTGTTCTCCCGGATAGACATCCTCCCCGATAATGTCCACATACCGGTCACCCGGATACCAGTCGCCGTCCTGTCCGTTCCATACCCAAATCAGATTATTGATGCCGTATTCGTAGGTAAGCTTCACATACAGCTGCTGATAAAGCTTTATGTAGGGCTCTGCACCGGAGGCTCCCCACCAGAACCAGCCACCGCTTGCTTCGTGAAGCGGTCTCCACAGTATCGGCACACCTGCCTCCTGCAGCTTGATTAACTCCTTTGCGATTACATCAATATCCTGCATCAGAAGCTCATAACCCTCAGGATCACTGCCATTCATGATCTTTTCAAGGTCAATATTGGTCGCCTCAGTATAAAAGCCCCTGTCCCACTTCTTGGTCAGATATTTTTTCGGTGCATTCCAATGCCAGCAGAAAGTCACGATACCGCCCTCCTCCCAGAAATCGATTGCCAGTTCAGTCTGATTTCCCAAGCTTCCGTTTGCAACTCTCGAAGTACTGTATTCTATAAAATCCAGCCCCAGCATCGCAGGCGTTTTACCTGTCGCTTTATTAATAACAACAAATTCTTTCCCATATTGTCCCGTGCTGCAATATTGACCGGAAAGAAAATATTCATCATAAATATCACAAAGATAACTCATTAAACGTTTTGCAGGTTCTGTTGCATTCTTATTGGTAAGGATTGGCTTAACCTGATATATCTGTGGATTAATCTGTTTTGAAGTCAACACCTCGACCCTATCAATCGCTATCCAGCCCCAATGCTTCATAACCGTGACCTTATGTTCCCCTGCAGTCAAATACACATGCTCCAGAACCGAGGATGCAAACTCTTCCTCTATCGTTGTAATTGTCCCCATGTTCACATCATCAATATATACATAATTCTCTTTATAGCCTCCCAGGCTGGCACTGATGAAATTAAGATCATATGCCCCGTCTTCCTCAACGCGGATGGTAACGGAAAGGGTATCATCCTCATCCTTCAATCCGCTGATATATCCGGTCCCACTATAACCGGAGAGCTTATCCTCCGATATGACATCACCGGTAAAGCTGCCCTGTTCTGCTTCCACTGAACAGATAAGCTTCTGTTTTCCCTCAAGGTATAGCGGAACAGACTTAAGATTATCTGTACGGTTATTCTCGTTAACCTCTGTATCCTTTGCTCCCTCTGTCTTTTCTGAAATCACCTTATTCTCCCCACTCTTTTGAAGCTTATTCCTTACACTGCAGGCGATGGCAACTGCAACCAGCAGTAATATGAGTATTGCCAAATACTTTTGTCTATTTTTCATAATACCTCCATTCTTGTTAGGCAGCGGGATTGCATCTGATGCAGATTAATACATTATTATGCTTTAATAGCGCACTATAGCGCATCATTCACAAAAAAATAAGCCCGGCTTTATATGCCGGACTTGATTTTGGCTTTATTCATATGTATAGAGATATCTGTCTCTGTTCTTTGTAAATTTACCATACTGAATTGCAGACTGTCTGCAGCTGTGCAGGCATTTCAGGCAGAAGGTACATTCTCCCGACCAATCGGGTCTTTTATTCTTCATCTGTATCACATTGCAGGGGCAGTCTTTTACACATTGACCACATCCGGTACAGGCATCTGTGGTATGGAACTTTTTTGTATGATCGGTTTTTCTGTATGCATAGCTGCTAACAGGGGTCACAAAAGCTATGCCGCCCTTTTTGATATATTCTGTCGTTGTATGAGCCTTAATCATTGCAATAATCTGATCTAGCTCTGTCTCAGCTTTTCTGGTTATTTCCCTTCGTCTGGCTTCCTTCGCTATATTATAGCCAACCACATAATTGTCAACCATCTGAACTCCGTATATACCATTTAATTTCAATTGCTTATGATCTAAGATTTTGATCAATCGGTCCATCGTATTACCTGCTGCGATTCCATAGGTCGCGACCGCATATACATATTGCTTCCTATACCCGGATAATCGTAACTGTTTGACGAATTTCTCAACAATAGTCGGAATACAATACCAATACACCGGAAAGATAAATCCGATACTTTCCTTTTCTCCTATTTCATAGATTTCTTGACCTGCAATCGTATTTTCTGACATAAACACTATTCTTTCCCCGGATGCCTTCGCACATTTTTCCGCGATATGTTTTGAATTACCTGTTCCACTAAAATAAAATATCATCTTTTCCCCTTCCTTCTACTCTTAACATATGTAACAGCTTGATGAATACTAAATTTCTTTCTAAGCTTTCGCGCAGCTTCACGACCAATCATCAGACTTCCAACCCAAAATACAACTTCGCTGATCACCATCATCACTCCTGTAATTCCCGTAATTATACAAGCTGAAAATGGCAGGCATGCGTTGAAGGGCATGATGGCATATAGCAAAAATGATATGCTTATTAAGCTGATCGCAATGATGTTCTTAAGTTTATGATTCAATGTGATATTCTTCATCTTTTTCTATTCTCTAATCTTTCTACTAGTTCTGAGAAAATGCGTTGTATTAGAATAAGCTCCTTCTCATCCTTGGCAATGTCTGCTATTGTGTCTGTAACCCATTGATAAACAGCCCGATCCCCCTGTAAGATACCTCTTCCCTTTGCCGTAAGTTCAACATAATACATTCTTTTATCTTCTGTTGATTGTACTTTTTCAACCAGGTTCATATTCATCAGCTTCTTTATCATTGCTGAAACAGCCGGCTTTGTTAAAGATAATTTATCTGCAATCTGTGAGAAATTCGGTTTTTGAAGTGAATGTATCACCAACAGATAATAATAGTCATTGTTTGAGAACTTATTCACTTCCTCTTCGGTTAAAATCGAATTGAGACTTCGTATGCATTCTTCCCATAGTAAATTGACCAGCGCAGAAAGCTGTTCTTCCATTTCATCCTCCTTATGATATGTAATTCAATCCCTCATCTGATTTGTGAAAGCTTTGTTTGACTTCATTCGCAATAATTAATTAGTCACTTCAGATTTAATTAAATGTTTTTATAAGAATTTAATTAGATATATTTAATTAAGTACATCTAATTAGATTTATTTAATTAATTATATTTAACTAATATACTATAATAAAAACGTACTGTCAATAGTACGTTTTTATTTAAAAGATATTTAATTGATATATTTATCCAATCTATAAAGGGTATCCAGCATTTCCTGCAATAACCGGATGACATCCTCCACACTCTTTTTATTCTCTTCGCTGACTCCTGCTGCTTCTTCAGAACTTGCCGATACTTCCTCCGTCGTAGCTGAAATCTGGCTGATGTTCTCCACAATATGATTGTTTGCATCACTGAGACCATCCAATTTAGAGCTGATCACTTCTATATCCCCAACCAGTAGTTTTACATTCGTATTGATACTGCCAAAAAGCTCTGCAGCTTCTTCAATCAGCTGATCCTGACGATCGGTAGCATCCATGGATTTCTTCACATTATTCGCTGCCAGAGTTGCATGCTCATTTAATTCTTCAATGATCTGATTGATATTGTCCGTGGACTTCTTGGTCTGGTCAGCCAGCTTTCTGATTTCATTCGCTACAACGGCAAATCCTTTTCCCATCTCACCGGCTCTTGCCGCTTCTATACTTGCGTTAAGGGATAAAAGATTGGTCTGTTCAGAGATTCCTGCAATGATCTCTGCTATCTCACGTACAGAATCTGTCTTTTCCATCAGACTATTCATAGAAGCTTCAACATCTGTGTTGGTGGTGGCAATCACATTTGACTGTCCCTTCAAATGATCCATTACCTCTAAGCTATTATGTATGGACTGGCTTGAATCCTCTGCACGGGCAACCATCTCATGTGATATGCTAACAGTCTCCTCAATTGATTGCTGAATTTGCTGAGTCATCTTAGTCTGTGTCTGAACGCTTTCTGCGGTTGATTGTGTACTTAATGAGATCTCATTTACGGTTGCATTCGTAAGCATCGTAGATTCACCGAGTTTATTTACCAATTCATTGGAAGCATTGGCATTCTCCCTGACGATATTCGAGATATCCAGTACCTCCTCCAACATCTCCTCCTGTGCCTTCTGCTTATCCATGATCGTATTAACGATATCGGTATTAAACTGTATTGACCGGATCGTCGTCCGAAATACTCCAAATATTGCTGCTAAGAATATAATCAAAGTACCGATCATGTAAAAATCAGAAAACCCACTATTTTTTACAATTGAAACATGGTATACGCAGTTAAAAACGCCACAGATCAAGGTGATTAATGAAAAGATGGATAAGATCTTTTTATCATAATAAACGATTAGCGCTGTTAATAGTACAATTGACAGGAATAAGGTCATCTGTTCATTTTCAAATACCAGTACAACAAAAAAGACAGGATAGAACATCGATAAAGCTTTATAACAGAAGTTTTTTGAACTCTTATCCCTGATAAATAACAGGCAGGTCAGAAACGCGAATACCAAACTGATTGTGATTAAAACAATTGGAAGCTTACCATAGTTCTTGTTAATCAGTTCATAAATACTAAAGCTGCAAGCAATGATATAATAAACGATTACTTCAAGTGTTATGAGCCGATTGGTTACAGCCAATCTGTTTTTTTCATCCTGATATTTGCGTACTGTGTTCGTTATTGAGGTTAATTCTGTCATCATCATTCTCCTTTGTCGTCCATTGTGATAATAAGATTAGAAGCTCGTATTTAGTAGTATATTAACATATTATGTCTAAATATAATACTTAAAGGATATTTAGTCAAATACTTATTTTAACAATTAGTAATACTGATTTATAACAATTTCATCCATCTTAATTAAAGGTTCTATTCTATACCTTATTTCACCTTACCCGCACGACACAGGTTAAGGTTCTTCCCTTAACCCTGGCATATATGATGGTTGTTCCTTTCTTCTCAGCCTTTACCTTGCCAAACATACTAACACTTGCTACTCTTGGATTTGCACTCTTCCATTGAACGAATGCATTGGAACCCTTTATAGATAAGTGCTTCGATCCGCCTGCTTTTAAAGTTATGCTACGCTTGTTGATGTCGAGGACATGAACCCGACACTTCAATACTTTTTTCCCGACTTTCGCAAGAATAAATGCGTGTCCCGGTTGTAAGGCAAAGATCTTTCCGTGAAGTCCGACACTGGCCACGCGAAAATTCGTTGAAGAGAAGGTCACCCTTTTATTAATCGCGTACAGCTTAAGATGATACTCTTCTCCTTTAATCAGATACAGATCCTTACTGCTGAGGCGTAGAAAATACTTACGAGTCTTAAAAATATTGTAGGTACGAAAATAAGTCGAGGAATTCTCTAATAGGAAGCTCATGGTAATCAAAAGAATAATGAGTAGAATTATACCCTTTAACAACAGACAAAACATGCTTTGTCTGCTTCGGCAACACTTTCTGTAGCCTTTCATCCATTTATTCATATTCACTACTCCTGATTACTCTCTTACTTATAATATAATATGAAGTTATCAGGTCTAGTAATGATATTAACAGATCTTTCGTATTGTAAATTAAGGAATCACAAAGGCTATGGTAAATCATGTTTACCACAGCCTCTTAAAATCACATGCAAATCTGACGAAGTAACTAAGTCCTGTATCAATAGTCGGTACTTAAGTGAATCTTCGTTTGTCAATCAGAATTCGATGACTTTGTCCTTTGTTACTACAGCATATACGTTCTTTGGCTTTTGAGGTTCTGCCTGACTCAGCAGATAGGCACCTGTCAGTCTCTTCTTGGCTTCTGCCAGCTTTCGACTGTCGTTCGCATAAAGAGTGGCAAGCGCTTCTCCCTTGGTGACACGGTCACCCAGTTTTTTATGAATCTTAATTCCTACGGTCAGATCGATGATGCTCTCCTTAGTTTCTCTGCCACCGCCGAGAATCAGGGAAGTCATTCCCACTTCGTCCGTATGAATAAAGCTGACATAGCCGTCCTCCCAGGCAGCAACCTCTTCCACCAGGCTTGCCTTCGGGAATAAATCCGTATTAAACACAGCCCGATTGTCACCACCCTGTGCTTTCACAAATTCTGCAAGCTTATTCAGGGCACTTCCATCCTCAATCGTCTTCTCCAGCATGGCAACCGCTTCCTCGACATCCTTTGCCACCCCTGCTCCGACCACCATATAGGAGGCCAGGGTAAGAGCCTCTTCGAGAAGATCCTTCGGTCCTTCCCCACGAAGCGTATCGATGGCTTCAATCACCTCAAGGGTATTTCCTACTGCAGAGCCGAGGGGTTGATTCATATCAGTAATCACGCCATAGGTCTTTCTTCCGGCAATTGTACCGATCTGAACCATTTCCTTTGCAAGTGCAACGGAAGCTTCATAGGTCTTCATAAAGGCTCCGCTTCCCGTCTTAACATCCAATACGATTACATCCGAGCCGGATGCGATTTTCTTACTCATAATACTGCTGGCAATCAGGGAAATATTATCGATCGTAGCCGTCACATCGCGAAGAGCGTATATTTTCTTGTCAGCAGGGGCAAGATTGGCGGTCTGTCCGACAATTGCCATCTTAATGGTGTTTACATTTGCAATAAACTGCTCCGTAGATATGGAGGTGGAGAACCCCGGAAAGCTTTCCAGCTTGTCGATGGTTCCGCCGGTATGTCCCAGGCCCCTTCCGGACATTTTTGCCACAGGAATTCCAAGGGCAGCTACCATAGGGCTCAGTACCAATGAGGTTTTATCCCCAACGCCTCCTGTACTGTGTTTGTCCACCTTGACTCCTTCTATCCTGGACAGGTCCAGAAGATCACCGCTTTTCGCCATTGCCACAGTCAGGGCTGCCGTTTCTTCATGATTCATTCCATTTAAGCATACTGCCATCAAGAAGGCTGACATCTGATAATCCGGAATCTCTCCGAGGGTATACCCATGGATGATGAATTCGATTTCTTCCGTAGTCAGACTTTCCTTATTCTTCTTTTTATTAATCAGATCATACATCTTCATAATTTTTACCACGCCTTTCCGTCATTCTATGTTACACTACCTTATTTTTCTAAATGTAATAGTCCTATTATATACCAAATTCTCAGAAAAACCTATCCCTTATGTCTGAAATTTTCGAGATTATTCGCTAAATCCTTATGATTTGAAGATGAGGTTGAGAAATCCTGGCTACTGCGATATAATGTAACAATGTTAATACGCATTTTTATTAAAATACATATATTTATTTGAATAAATATAAATAGGAGAAAACGATGCAACTTACGTTTGAGTTGGAAGATGTTCAGTCTGAGGACGCAAAAGAATTAATATGTGAATTGTCAGAGGAGCTAAAGATGATTACCGGTGATGATGGCCGCGGCAGCTTTGATTACTCCGATATGGATCATAAAAGATCCGTTTTTGTTGTAGTGCGAGACCACGGTATTCCTGTCGGATGCGGTGCTTTTAGAGAAATCTCTGATGATACTGCTGAACTGAAACGCATGTATACAAGAACAAAATCCATGGGTATTGGAACTTCTTTGCTTCACTATTTAGAAAACAAAGCAATGGAATACTGCTATAAAAGAATAATTCTTTCGACCAGAAGCTGTAACACTAAGGCTGTACAGTTTTACTTAAGGAATGGTTACTATAGGATTGAGTCTTATGGCAGTTATCATAATAAATCCGAGTCTGTATGCTTAGAAAAAATTCTGAAATGAAAATTTATGCATAATTTTGATTATATGATTGACGTAGCACATAAAAAAGGATACAATAAATCAACATAAAATATGGGAGGCTTAGGCTATGAGTTTTAAATTTTTGAAAGAAGTGATTTCTCCAGAGGAGTTGGTGAAAGCATATCCCATGCCTGCAAGAGATGTTCTCCGTAAGAAAGACAGGGACAAGCAGATCAAAGATATCATTACCGGATCATCCAATAAATTTTTGGTAATTATCGGACCCTGTTCCGCTGACAATGAGGATGCGGTTTGTGATTATATCTCCCGATTAGCAAATGTACAGGAAAAGGTTAAGGATAAGGTGATACTGATCCCCCGAATCTATACAAATAAACCCAGAACCACCGGTGAGGGCTATAAGGGTATCGTACATCAACCCGATCCCGAGAAGGAACCCGATCTTCAGGAGGGGCTGATCGCCATGAGAAAGATGCATCTACGTGCAATTGCTGAAAGCGGGCTCACCGCAGCAGATGAGATGCTCTATCCCGAGAACTGGCCGTATGTTGAGGATATCCTCTCCTACGTTGCAGTTGGTGCCCGTTCTGTTGAGGACCAGCAGCACCGGCTTACAATCAGTGGTATGGATGTTCCTGCAGGTATGAAGAACCCGACCAGTGGTGATTTTTCAGTTATGTTGAATTCCGTTGTCGCTGCCCAGGCAAGTCATACCTTCCTATACCGTACCTGGGAAGTACAGACCTCCGGTAACCCTCTTGCTCATACCATTTTAAGAGGTGCAGTCAATAAGCATGGACAATCCATTCCGAATTATCATTATGAGGACTTAAATCTATTGGTGTCCATGTACAATGAGCGTGATCTTGTCAATCCTGCCATCATTGTGGATGCGAACCACGCGAATTCCAACAAGCAATACTTAGAGCAGATCCGTATCGTAAAAGAGGTTCTTCACAGCCGAAGATTATCAGCAGATATAGCCGGTATGGTCAAGGGTGTCATGATTGAAAGCTATATTGAAGGCGGAAGCCAGAAGGTACATGATCATATCTATGGAAAATCCATTACTGATCCCTGCCTGGGCTGGGAAGAATCCGAGAAATTGATCTATACCATCGCTGACAGTATTTAGCCATAAGTTGCTTTATGTGTGCAGAAATGAGGAAAATAGGATGACAGAATATGAATTAATTTATCAGCTTTCCGATGAGCATATCCCCGATTTATTAAGACTGTTTCAGGATGCTCCGTGGGCTGTAGACAGAAAAGCCGAGGATCTGAGTGTAATGCTGAAGAACAGCTGGACCTGTGCTGCTATCGATAAAAGCAACGGAAAAATCATCGCCTTTAACAGAGTCCTTTCGGATCATGTCTACCGGGCCTTTATCTATGATGTGATTGTCGCAGCAGATTACAGGGGTCAGGGCTTTGGAAGATTAATCGTTGAAAACACTGTAAATCACGAGAATTTCAAAGATGTTGAGCGCCTTGAGCTGTATTGCCGCGATCACAATGTGGATTTCTACGAAAAGCTCGGTTTTGAAAAGCTCAAAGACCTCACAAATCTAATGAGATATAAAGGAAACCGTTAAGAACTATTAGATACATAGAATTGGCAATCATCACATAAATAAGAAGCTCATAATGAATTTCAATAGAATTCATTATGAGCTTCTCTTTATTAGGAGAAACTAAGCAATTTCTAAATAGCTTTACACTTTAAGCCCTGGGGTGCGAATTCATATAAACCTCTCTGCTGTTCTTGAAGGAATGCGTCAGATAAAGCTGGGTTGTCGTGATATCCGCATGACCGAGAAATTCCTGGACACTGCCTAGGTCTGCCCCATTCTCCAGTAAATGCGCTGCAAAGGAATGCCGTATGGCATTCGGATTAATCTGAGTCATCCCGACAAGCTTTGCATAGGATTTCAATATCTTCCATAACCCCTGTCTCGTCAGCTGATCACCGGAGGAGTTCAAAAATAATATATCACTATTCTTCTTATCAAAAGCAGTGCTCCGGATCTTCAGATAATCCTGAAGAGCATTTTTTGCTGTCTTACCGAACGGAATATTTCGTTCCCTTCGTTCTCCACAGGTGATATATCTTCCGGTCAGATTAATATCTGTTACTTTCATTGCAATCAATTCTGAAACCTTGATACCGGTTGCATATAAAAGTTCAAGGATAGCCCTGTCTCTAATCCCCTTCTTGGTTGTCAGATCCGGCTGGACCAAAAGCTGATCCACAAGACCTGCCTCCAGGATTTGCGGGGATTTTTTCTGAACCTTTGGTGGACGTATTCTCTCCGAAGGGTCTCCTGTGATGATTCCATGCTTAATCAGATATAACAGAAAAGCCTTCATCGCCGCAATATTCCTCGATACAGAGGCAGGGGATAATCCATCCTTCTCCAGAGTCAGAATATAAGAATTCAGATTGGTTTCGCTGATTTTATTGACAGAATTGATATTCAGTTTATTCAGAAACTGTACCAGCTTCTTCAAATCATTCTGATAAGCCTGCAGGGTATTTCTTGACGAATGCTTCACATCCTGTAAGTACGTAATGAAATCATTGATATACTGTTCCATCTCCTACCTCCTTTATCTTCCAGCCTCATGATACAAATAAGGCTAATGCTTTCTTTAAGAAATAAGCACCCGGATAAGCTTCCAGAAAGCTTGCGAATACAAGGGCTATCGCAAGTATCAGGATTGTGATCAGATTCGCCCTGATTGGTCTGAGTACACTCCCGAGTGATGTATGCTCAGACTGATAAATATCTCTGCACATGATAAAGCCTTTATACAGGCTGATGATCATAATCGGCAGATATAATAGTCCGTGAGGGAAACAATAGACCAAAACAAGCACCAATCCCTTAGCACCATACTGCATGGTCACCGCTGAGATGAAAAATCCTGCAAAAAAGCCGAAGGAAATGATTCTCAAAGCAATATATGGAATGCCGAGAATTGTGACACATAACAGCCAGAACACGATAAAATCATTAAAATTATTCCCAAGTACATAACGGAATAATCCCGGATAATTAATATCGTTATCTACAATCTCTGCAAATACACTGTTTTCATATTGCATCAGACGTTCGGCGAAATTGGCACGGAACACATTGGCACATAATATACCGATGAATAGTCCAAAAATCAATAAAAACACTGCTATCTGAACCACATTCAGACGATTAAGTTGTAATTTAAGCTGCTTCATTTCTCAGCCTGCCCATCCTTTTCCTCTGATTCATAGATATGTCCGGGAACACAGAATAGAACAAGCTTTACAGAAACTTCTTAATTTTATGGTTTATAGTCCCACCTTCGTCTTATATGCAAGGATAGCCGCAACTGTCTTTGCATCCAGGATTTCACCGTTCAAAATCATTTTTGTCAGATCTTCTAAGGAGTGATGTTCAATCGTAACGAATTCATCCTCATCTAAGTTCTGTTTGGTCTGGGTAATTCCGGTTGTATAATAAATACAGATTTTTTCATTACTGAAGGCAACTGTCGTATAGACATCGATCAGGTGATGAACTTCTCCTGCTTTATAACCTGTCTCCTCCTCACATTCGCGAATGGCACAGGTTAAGTTGTCCTCTCCCGGATTCAGTCCGCCTGCCGGGATTTCTAGCGTGTAGCTGTCAACCGCATTCCGATACTGGCGAACCATCAGAATTTTTCCGTCCTGATCCACAGGAACCATGGCGGAAGCACCTTTATGATTAATAAAATCAAAAGATGTCTGCTTCTTACCATTGATTTCAATGGTGTCCCTATAAAAATCTATGATACTTCCCTTTTGAACCAAATCTCTTTTCAAACGTTTATATGGACTCATACTAATACTCCTTATCTACTTGTGATATCCGACCGACAATCATCATTTCTTACGGCTCATGGCTTCCGCCTTTTCATAACAAGCGTCGGAGGCCTTCATCACAGCATTGCGAAGACCATATTCTTCTAAAGCCTTCACCGCAGCAATTGTCGTACCTCCCGGTGAACATACATTGTCTTTAAGCTTACCCGGATGCTCTCCGGTCTCAAGCACCATCGCAGCCGCACCGAATACCGTCTGTGCTGCCAGCGTGTACGCCTTATCTCTTGGAATACCGTAACTCACGACACTGTCCGCCAAGGCTTCAATAAACATATAGACATAGGCCGGTGAACTTCCATTCGCACAAACCACGGCATTCATCAGCTTTTCATCAAAAATCTCATATTTACCGAAGGAAGAGAAAAATTGATCAAGTGTCGTTCTTTCCTCCTGACTGAATTGTTCCTGGGCAAAGGAAACCCCTGTCATGCCTTTTTCAACCATGGCAGGCGTGTTAGGCATTGCCCTGACGATCCTGACCTGATCGTTTATGCTCTCTCGGATTGTCTCACTCGTTATTCCCGCAGCTATGGAAATGACAATTTGCTCCTTCTTGATCGTATTCTTGATCTCGCTCAGTACCGAAGGAAAGAACTGTGGCTTGACTGCCAGAACCAGAAAGCTGCACTGTGAGACTACGGACAGATTATCCTTAAGAGCTGTGACACCGGTCTCCTTTCTTACATAGCTGCAGCGTTCAGCTGATGCATCCGTATACACTACTTCCTCTACACCGAAGGTTTTAATTGCTGCTTTAATCAACGGATAGCCCATATTACCGGCTCCGATAAATCCAAAAAGTGCCATGATATGTCCCTCTTTCATACAAATTTACATAATATTGTTTTTTTTATTCTATCATAACAGTGATAATTAATCCAGAAAAGTTTACACTAGAACACCTTGATATATGCATTCAGCTTTGATTCCCAAAAATAACACACCTTTCTTTTCGATATACTTTTGATCAGCATAATCATAAAGCAAAGGAAAATAAACAGCTGAAGGATCTGGTAAATCCAGTTGTTTCCGGGCAATATATCATGTACTCCCCGAACAAAATGATATAACATTCCAACCAAAAGATTATGAAGTAATATAGCGGAGGTTTTTGCAGGTTGTCCGACATGATCTGTCAGATGGAGCTTTAAGAAATACATGCCGGGAGTCTGTTTTCTCTTACCAAGCATAGGAAGCACCAAAAATACAATCGCTTCAAAGGCCAGATAAAGAGGAAAATCATAGACCTTGGGGATTCCTAAGCTATAGATCACCGCCTGGGTGACTTCGAATAGGATCCCTATCAAAATAGTATCTACCATATAAGAAAGAATTCTTCGAAACAAGCTTGCTTCCCCTGTCACGACAGGCTTATCTTTTGATAAGTTCGGGAGAAACCTGCTTAAGAAACCGGCAAGAAAATATCCGAGTACCGCACCCAGGGTATTGATGATCAAGTCATCTACATCAGCAAAACGATAAGCTTTAGGATATATCCCATAGAGACCACTAAGCTGTGTCGCCTCATAAAAAAAGCTTAATAGGAAACCTCCCAATGCTACAAAGGGCAAAGTAAGCTTAAAATACTGTCTCAAGTAAACCCCAAAAGGGATGGTTAATACAACATTAAAGGCTACCGTATAAAAGCTTGCACTCTTTAAGGAATACAGCCAGGTTCCGGGTCTGACCACGGAAAAGTCCGTACTGCTCAGAAAGGTATGTATGAATAAAAACGGTCTGAAATTAGGCTGTATCGCTTTCATACTCTCTACTGCTTCTATAGAGGGCAGAGGAAGGACCGTCATAAACCAGGCTGTGATCATATAGACAATAAAGGAAGACATGACAATGCTCCCGCGTACTTTAATCGCACCATAACGACGATACTGGTGAATCAGCAATGGAATGAATGCAAGGTAAATCAGTAATAATGACAGTAGGATACCGGTGGCAATAGGATTAATATAAGCTTTCATGTTATTCTCCTTGATGCATAATATTGTTAAACCTGATACAGAACATCTGATTTCTGCATAAAGCTTCCCTATTTTAACATAACCACCCATATTTGGCAATTATATACTAAGAATAAGAATAAAGTGTCAGCTTATATTACACAAAAAAAAGCTGTTGCAGGCATTTACTCATACAAGAAATTCTTCCTGTACCGCAAACTGACTGCAACAGCCAACTATTTATGCTAACTTATTAACCAGCTCTTCTATTCTGTCCAAGCCCTTTTTAATCTGTTCCATAGAGATTGCATAGGACAGACGAATATGATCTGCAAAACCGAAATCACCACAGGGTATGACGGCCACATTGTAATCCTCGATTAAGATCTTAGCCAGCTTATCTACATCGCCAATCTTCTCACCATTATAGGTCTTATTCAGCACCTGACTGATATCGACGAACATATAAAAGGCTCCTTGAGGCTTCAAAGCAGAGATTAAATTGATATCACAAATTCTCTCATACATATAATCTCTTCTCTTCTTAAACTCTGCATGCATCTTCTTTACGGAATCCTGAGGTCCAACGAGCGCTTCATATGCAGCCTTCTGCGCAATGGAATTGGGATTGGAGGTCTGATGGCTCTGAACACTGCTCATAAGCTTTGCGATCTCCTTGGAGGAGCCGGTAAAACCGATTCTCCAGCCTGTCATGGAATAGCTCTTGGCAACTCCGCTGCAGGTAATGGTACGCTTATAGATTTCTTCGTTAAAGGATGCAATGCTGACAGCCTCTCCCTCATAGATCAGATGTTCATACATCTCATCCGATACCACATAGAAATCCTTTCTTACCGCAACCTCGGCAATTGCTTCCAATTCCTCTCTGGTATAGATCATACCCGAGGGGTTGCTCGGAGAATTCAAAATCAATGCTTTTGTCTTATCGGTGCAGGCTGCTTCAATCTGTGCCGCAGTAACCTTATAGTGATTGGATTTTTCTCCTCTGACAAATACCGGTACGCCATCTGCAAGCTTAACAATCTCCGGATAGCTCAGCCAATAGGGAGTAAGGATGATTACCTCATCACCGGGATTACAGATTGCTTCGAAAATGTTTGTTAAGGAATGTTTACCTCCATTGCTTACCACAATCTGAGAGGGCTCATAATTAATATGGTTAAAGCTCGCAAATTTATCACATACTGCTTTGCGAAGCTCCAGTGTTCCTTCTGCAGGAGTATATTTCGTAAATCCGTCGTGGATCGCTTTGATTGCTGCATCACAGATATTCTCCGGAGTATTGAAATCAGGTTCACCCGCGCCAAATCCTACTACATCAATTCCCTTGCTCATCAATTCCTTGGCTTTTGCTGTGATAGCCAATGTGGAGGAGGGTTTTACTGCCTGTGCCTTCTTAGATAATGATAATGACATATTATGTACCATCCTTTATTATACATTTTGATTGCTTCGATTTGAAATCTATCCCATTGTAATATATAAATATTAGGATTGCAACAGAAAATTCAAAAAAAATCAAAAAAGTATTTTCATAGGCTTTCATATGTCCGTATTACAGAGACTTTTTGTGCATTTTGTGCATTTTCGCATACAATTCCACTATTTTATGGATTATATTGCTATATATTACCTTTTCTGCACTTATTTTTATTTTGCATACAGGTACTTTTACTTTATTAAATTAATTATACATCAGGTTATACTTTCATTAATTATTGTATATTAATTCCTTCGATTGTCTTTCATCATAAGGATAGAATTCAATAATGACAAAAGGCAAAAACTCCATAACAGTTTGATCGAGATAGGATTGCTCACAAAATCCATTGTTGGATTATATTGATCCAGAATCAGGAAGGTGATAAATATTCCTGACAATATGAACAGTAAATGTGGTATGATCTTTTTGATCCGGGTCATTATTCTGCCTCCTTAATTATGATGCAATCGCTTACTTCACGTCCTCCATCAACGGGACGATTCACTTCTGAAGCCATAAATGTCATTGAGGAGGATTTCCCTCCATCCAGATTATAGGCTGCTTTACAACCAAGTCTGTAAAACAGTTCTGATAGTTGATATAAGGTCATCCCATTGGAATATCCCTCTTGTCTTCCGTCCACAACCACAAGACAGTAATGCCCCGGTTCAAAATAGCCGATTGCACTTCTGGGATGAGTTTTACTGATATGCCAGTCAGCATTGAACGCTGTCCTTTGATTTCCTTCCTCATCCAGAAGCTCAGGTCCAAAGCTCCACGCCTGCCAGGCACCGTCTTCCATAACCTGTTCTGCATCAAAATTCCATGGCGAATAGGTCCTCATTGTACCATCAGAATACAATACGCATATATCCGAATCGTTCATCGTGCTGCGATACAGGATACCGTTCCGTATCACAACACCATTGTCTCCGTTACCATAAAAGTCTCCGTTGATGGCAAGAATGGCATTCAGGGATTGAGCCATGGATTGCACCGTTTCCGTATATCCAATCCCATAGATGCCATCTGCAAAGCCGCTCTGCAGACAGGTGACATCCGCCAGATAAATATCTGCTACATAATAAGTAACCCGATCCGCACCGCTTCCCTCCGTATGCTTCGTCACGGATATCGAGATATCCTCATTCTTGTAGGAGTTCTCAGTAAGTTCCACCGTATCACTGAACTGTTCGCTGAATTGATCCGCTAAGGAAATCCCTGACACCGCTTTACGTTCTGCTTTGGCTGTCATGGCTTCTCCAAGCTGCCTTGGTACACGATAGTACAAGCCGTAGAACCCCAGAACATAGACCGCAATCAGGATCAAATCTATCGATAAAAGCACGGCAATCGGAATCTTTCTCTTGTTATGCATGACAAACCATACCCCCGTTATTTCACAAAGTTAGCCGAATATTTTGCCCCCAGCAGAATAGCTTCCACCATACTTACCTCACTGGCAATCCCTTTTCCTGCGATATCCATGGCTGTTCCGTGATCCACAGAGGTACGAAGGATCGGCATTCCTCCGGTGATTGCTATGGTACGTTCAAAATCAAGAGTCTTAGTGGCAATATGTCCCTGATCATGATAAAGCGACAATACACTGTTGAATTTACCACAAAGAGCAAGATGAAATACTGAATCCGCTCCGATTGGACCAACCACCTGATACCCCTCCGCTTGCAGCTCCTCAACAGCCGGTGTGATATGCCTTACCTCTTCATCACCGAATAGACCATGTTCCCCACTATGAGGGTTCAGACCTGCGATAGCCATCGTTCCCTCTGTCACACCAAGTGTTGTAAGGACAGCCTTGCACCTCTTTACATAATCTTTGATTCGTTCCTTTGTAATCATATCACAGGCAGTACGAAGGGATACATGTCTGGTCAAAAAGAATACTCTCATACCATGCACCTCAAACATGGTCAAAGGATCCTCGGTATTCGTCAATGCACCGAAGATTTCGGTATGTCCGATGAAATCTATGTTCCCTGCTTTCAGCGCTTCCTTATTGATCGGCGGAGTAGCCACCGCTGCAACCTCACCCTTCATTGCAAGAGTTATACTTTTTTTAATATATTCGTAAGCTGCCCTTCCACACATTCCGCTTACGATTCCGGGCTGATACTGTTCCATCCTGATATTATTTAAATTAATCAGATTTAAGACCCCTTCGGTATAGTCTCCTTCGTTCACATCACTGATCTGCTTTACCTTAAGAGCAGGTTTGGTAAAGCCTATGGTTTCGTTTATTATCTTATCATCTCCGATGACGACACAACGTGCTGATTCATGCACATTCTTATTTACGAGTGCTTTTACTACGATTTCCGGTCCGATTCCCGCAGGATCTCCCATGGGTATTGCAATCAAAGGCTTCATTCGCTTTATCTCTCCTTTTCATTTATATCATGAACGATTATTATCATGAACGATTAGTTTCATCATAAGTCATCCTTCCATGCAAGTCAATTTATATTGAGTTCATCCGACAAATCAGAATCAAATGTCCCAGGCTTATCAGAACGCATCCTCAGCGGAGCGTTTTTGTGTAATAGGACGAACTTATCTATTACACAAAAAAAGATAGCTAAAATTATGCATAAACATAATCTTAGCTATCTGAATTCATTTTTGATTTTACTTCGCGTAATCAGTTACTCTTGATTCTCTGATTACATTGACTTTAATCTGTCCTGGATATTCTAGTTCATTCTCGATTTTTTTAGATAAATCACGGGCTAACAGTACCATATCAGCATCACTGATCTGCTCAGGTACAACCATAACTCTAACTTCCCTACCTGCCTGAATAGCAAATGACTTATCTACCCCTTTAAAGCTGTTGGTAATATCTTCAAGTTGCTTTAATCTGTTGGTATATGTTTCCAAGGTTTCACGCCTTGCACCGGGTCTTGCCGCTGAAATCGTATCAGCTGCTTGTACAATACATGCGATCAGGGACTGGAATTCCACATCACCGTGGTGCGCTTCCACTGCATTGATAACAGTCTGTGACTCTTTGTATTTTCTACATAAGTCAACACCAATCTGTACATGGGTTCCTTCCATCTCATGATCAATCGATTTTCCGATATCATGTAATAATCCGGCACGTTTTGCAAGTCTAACATCCACACCGATCTCTCCGGCTAGAAGGCCGGATAAAATAGCCACCTCAATTGAATGCTTTAATGCATTCTGACCATAACTTGTCCTAAATTTCATCTTGC
>JAEZKU010000018.1 GCA_023436065.1 Bacillota bacterium | reverse complement strand
TACCCTAAAGCACGGCGGGCAACCGTATCGCTTTATGTTCGGTCTTGCTTCGAGTGGGGTTTACATAGCCCCTACTGTTACCAGTAAGGCGGTGGTCTCTTAAGCCACCTTTCCATCCTTACCCGAGTAAACCCGGGCGGTATATTTCTGTTGCACTAGCCTTGGAGTCACCTCCACCGGACGTTATCCGGCACTCTGCCCTATGAAGCCCGGACTTTCCTCACCTAAATAGGCGCGACCATCTGTGCTACTCACAGGTTGTATTCTATCATGCACCGGCAGAAAAGTAAACACCTAGTAATTAGCATCTGTTGGAATGTGTTGATAATTAAGAAAATATTAAAGACTTCCAATTCTTTGTGTGGTATGATAAAGGCAAATTTAGGTATGGTATAAAATGCTTGATATGAAAGAACTGGCGCAGATACAATAGGTGCGCTGACAGACAGGGAGGACAGATTATGGAGCATTCAGAGATTTTAGTAGTGGATGACGATAAAGATATTGCAGATTTGGTGGAGATCCATCTGGTCAGCGAAGGATACCTTGTCCGGAAGGCAAATAGTGCAAAGGAAGGACTTCAGATATTGGAGAGTGCGGATATCAAGCTGGTGATACTTGATATCATGATGCCGGGCATGGATGGATTGACGATGTGTAAGAAAATCAGGGAGACCTCGACAGTGCCGATCATCATGCTGAGTGCCAGATCCGCAGATTTGGACAAGATCATCGGGCTGGGAACCGGTGCGGATGATTATGTAATTAAGCCCTTCAATCCGTTGGAGCTGACAGCAAGGGTAAAATCACAGCTTAGAAGATATACGAAGTTCAATCCGAATTCCCATGATGAGAAACAGGATAAGGAAATCGTACTGGATCACCTGACGATCAATAAAGAGAATCATAAGGTGAGCGCTTATGGTAAGGATGTAAAGCTAACCCCGATCGAATTTGAGATACTGTATCTTCTGGCAAGTAATGTTGGAAAGGTCTTTTCAACCGATGATATTTTCGAACGTGTCTGGAATGAGAAGATGTACGAAGCAAATAATACCGTTATGGTTCATATCCGCAGAATTAGAGAAAAGATAGAGATGGATTCGAGTAATTCTCAGATAATAAAAACAGTATGGGGAGTAGGATACAAGATTGAAGAATAATATTTTCAAAAGCTTTCGCTTTGAAATCGTTCTATACAGTATACTGAGCCTTCTGTATATGCTTCTGACGATTACGATGCTGCATATCGGAATCTATCTTATGCTGCATAAAAGTGTGCAGGAGCTGTCGAGAACCTCTGCGGTGATTATCACGATTGTAACGGTTGCGGCGGGAATTGTACTGTTCATTACTTATTTCCTATTATTAACGAAGAAATTTATTACCTATATCGATCAGATGATTGACGGTATCAATCAGATATCCCAGGGAAACTTCGGCAACCGGATAGAAATCAGCAATGAAGACGAGTTTGCGATGCTGGCGGGGAAGTTGAACCAGATGGCAGATGACATCAAGGAACTCATGGAAAATGAGCGAAGAAGCGAGTATGCCAAGAAGGAACTGATCACAAGTGTCGCCCACGATCTTCGGACACCTTTGACCTCCATCATCGGTTATCTGGATTTGGTATCCTCCAAGGAATTGCCGCAGGAGACCCAGATGAAATATATTAAGATTGCATATAGTAAGTCGAAGCGTCTGGAAAAGCTGATTGAGGATCTTTTCACTTATACGAAGTTCAATTTTGGTGAGGTGAAGGCAGATTTTACCGAGGTGGATATCGTGAAGCTGCTAAATCAGCTGGTGGACGAATTTTATCCGAGCTTCAAGGAGAATAATCTGGAGTATGAATTCTCGGCTTCCGTCATCTCTGCAGTCATCAGGGCGGATGGTGACTTGCTTGCGAGAGCCTTTGCCAACCTGATCAGTAATGCGATCAAATATGGAAGCAGCGGCAAGAGGATCATCATCAAACTGATAAAGAAGGATGGCGGTATTATAGTTACGGTTACGAACTTTGGAGACGTTATCCCGGAAGATGACCTGGAACGGATCTTTACAAGATTCTATCGGGTGGAATCCTCGAGATCCAGCGAGACCGGAGGCAGCGGGCTTGGTCTTGCGATCGCACAAAGCATCATAGAGATGCACGGCGGAAGGATTTATGCAAAGAGTGACACTACTGAAACCGTATTTACCGTGGAACTTAACAACGATACTGACAGAACAAATTGAGCCATTGATGATCCGGTCAAGTCAGTGCCTTCCGGTGGCACCGGAAACACTTGTCGGAAAAATCAATGGCTCAATTTACAAACTATGAAAACGGAAGAAGAAAAAATATACTCTTATTATAACATAGAAATCAGATAATACCAGAAAATAATAAAAATTTAATATTTTGTTATTATTTTTGCCTATAAATTCAATCTAGGCTATGAGGTGGTGTTATTCAGGCTGTTCGCATAGGACAGCAGTTTCTTGGATATTCTTATTTTCTGATATATCGCAGCATAAGCTATCTCATCTAGTCCCTTGACGAAGTTCTGGGGGTAGTTCTTATTTAATCCATTGTTTCTTAATATAAGTGCAGCCTTGTTGTATGCGATGGCAGCCTCTGTCTCCGTAGGATAACGTCCGATCAGATAATCTCCGTTAATATGAATCTTTGCCAGGTAACAGGTACGGCCCTTGGTCAGCACGCGGGAGACTCCGTGATACCGGTTGATTGTTTCGATGTTATGATAGCTGTAATCGCTGTCGTCACCATTGACAAAAATATAATCTTTACCGGCGACTGCATAATTTTTTATACCGTATCTTGAAAGGATACTGACCTGCATGCCGTAGTCAGATACAAAGAGGTGCCCGCCCCGTTTCATGATCTTATGATGTGCATAGTAGAACAGGTCCTCGGCATCAAAACGAAGACGTGTATTGTAATCTATATAATAGAAGAAATAGCGTTTTTTTAAGTAGATCGGATTCTTAAAATAGATATGGTTATCACGGAAATTAATCAAGACCACCCATTTATGGAAGGACAGCGGATATTCCTCGGAGTAATCCTCTATTCCCAGCAGGGAAGAATCCTCCAGAAGCCTTCTTGCAAGCAGGTATGCACTGCTGGCTGCCTCCTCAGTAGGGTAGCTGCCCAGACTGATATGTTTACTCCGATAAGTGACGGAGGCTCTGTAGTATTTGATGCCGTTTTTCATGATTGCCTGATATACGCCAGGTTGCATTGATTAATCACCTCATTCTTAATATAACAGATGAAGATAGGGTCTGCAACAGATCAAAGAGCCAATGATTATTGTTAACAAAATATTAAGGTCCATTTGTGTAGAATGCCCATTATTTTGACCTAAAAACGTACTAAAGCAGTAGAATATGTATAAAGACACGAAAAATAATGAAAAAAATTTAATATATCGTTAATAAAATGTTAAATTTTACTTGTGCAAAACATACAAATATATAGCTTTATAAAAGAAATTTAATGTGTAAAATTACCTTTGATGGAAGATAATGGGTATTATATATCGTTGTTTATAACGAAAATGAGCTTGCCTTATTGACACAAAAATTTGTGTTGCCTATAATGCTGAATATCATTACCAGTCATTCCATTAAATGGAAGCATTGAAATATCAAAAAGAGAGGATAAATTTATGTCAATGATAAATTTGTTTCTTCAAAAGCGGAGAATGCGCGAAAGCCAGCATGGTATCATCATGGTAGTAGCTGCATATGTTTTATCGATATTTATGCTGGTCATGGGTTCAGATGCATTTTACAACATCAACTCAGAAGCAGCAGGGATAAACAAAACTACAGATGAAGAGACACAAGAAATGATTAACAAGACAATGCCGGTTCTGCCGGTTACAGAGCCTGCTATTTTATTAGCACAGGCAAATCTGCAGAAGCCCTTCGGTATAGCAGAGGTAAACGGGACAGGGCTGGGACGCTTTGGTTCAGCAGAAGCTTATGGCGGCAGAACTGCCACTCTGACATCGAGAGAAGCCCGGACGCTCCAAGCAGAGGATACTGAGGTACAGGATGTATCGATCGGATCCGTGAGCGGCGTCATTGAGGAGGAGCTGGCTACTGCATTTGCACAGGAGGCATCTGCAGACAGTAAAGAGGAGTCAAAGGAGAAGAAGGAGAAAGACGATATTTACAGTCTTTCAACCGAGAAAGAAAAGTCCTTCGTCTATGATGTCACAGCTTCAGAGATAAGCATGCTCGAACGTATTGTCCAGGCCGAAGCTGGCGGAGAAGACATGAAAGGTAAGATCCTGATTGCCAATGTCATCATGAACCGGGTTGCAGATGAACATTTTCCGAACAACATTGAGGCTGTCATCTTTCAGAATAAGAACGGCGAATATCAATTTTCACCGGTGGATGATGAAAGATACTGGAAGGTCAAGGTATCAGATAAGACGAAGAAGGCTGTACAGAGAGCGCTTGAAGGGGAAGATTACTCCAAAGGCGCATTATATTTCATCGCCAGAAAAAGGACCAGCGCCGGTAGTGCTGCTTGGTTTGACAACAATCTGAACTGGTTGTTTAAGCATGGCGGGCATGAATTCTATAAGTAAGAATAATCATTATGAATAATATGGCAGTAAGTGCCTGTGCTTTTAATTGAAAGAGTCGAAAATAAAAACTAACATATTGTATCCGAGGATTTGTCGTGTTATAATACATGAAACTTGTAACGCAGGAAAGTGAAAATCACATGTGCTCTCGACTTTGTCGAGCATGTTACGAAGTGTGAGGCCGGTAATGATAAATAACCTATGCGTTATGAAATATCAATAAAGGGGATTGAAACGATATGAACCTAATGTATAAAAGCACCAGAGACGGTAATAAAAGGGTAACAGCTTCTCAGGCTATTCTTCAAGGCTTATCCTCGGATGGAGGTTTATTTGTTCCGGAGACAATTCCGGTGCTTCAGAAATCAATGGAAGAGCTGTCAGCAATGGATTATCGTGAGACAGCTTATGAGGTATTGAAATTATTTTTAACAGATTATACGGAGGAGGAGCTTCGGGATTGTATCAATAAAGCATATGATTCCAAGTTCGATACTCCGGAGATTGCTCCGTTAAGAAAAGCAGGAGATGCTTATTATCTCGAACTTTTCCACGGGGCAACTATTGCTTTTAAGGATATGGCTTTATCGATCCTGCCACACCTTCTGACGAAATCGGCAAGAAAGAATAATGTTACTGATCAGATCGTCATTCTGACTGCCACCTCCGGAGACACCGGAAAGGCTGCACTCTCCGGTTTTGCTGATGTGGAGGGAACCAGCATTATCGTGTTCTATCCCAAGGATGGTGTCAGCACTGTCCAGGAAAAGCAGATGGTAACCCAGCAGGGAAGCAATACGGATGTCATCGGTATCACCGGTAATTTTGATGATGCCCAGACAGGTGTGAAGAAGATGTTTGGTAATGTGGAACTGGCAGAGCGGATGAAGAAGGCGGGATATCAGTTCTCTTCAGCCAACTCCATCAATATCGGCAGACTGGTTCCCCAGATTGTTTACTACGTATATTCGTATACGACATTATATAGGACAGGTCAGATTGCCAAGGGAGAGAAGATTAACTTTGCGGTACCGACAGGAAACTTCGGCAACATTCTTGCTGCTTATTATGCAAAGCACATCGGAGTTCCGATTGATAAACTGATCTGTGCATCAAATGAGAATAAGGTTCTTTTTGATTTCTTCCAGACAGGCTGTTACGACAGAAACAGAGATTTCGTCCTGACGCAATCTCCATCCATGGATATTCTGGTGTCCAGTAACCTGGAGAGGCTGATTTACTATATTTCCGATTGTGACAGTAAGAAGACGGCTGAGCTGATGAATGCCTTATCAAGCAAAGGCTCCTATGAGATTACAGAGCGTATGAAGAAGAACCTTGCAGACTTCCTTGGCGGTTGGGCATCAGAAAAAGAAACTGCTGAGGCAATTGAGAAGGTTTATCAGGAAAGTAATTATGTCATTGATACACATACTGCGGTTGCTGCAAGCGTATATCACCGTTATGTGAACGACACCCGGGATTCTAACAAGACAGTCATAGTCTCTACGGCAAGTCCTTTTAAATTTGCCAAGAGTGTTTTGGAAGCACTTCATATTCCGAACATACCTGAGGAGGATTATGAGCAGGCGGTTCTTCTGAAGCAGGTATCACAGACAGCTATTCCGAAAGCCGTGGAAGAGCTTCGAACTGCACCGATACTGCATAAAAAGGTATGTGAAACAGACAAAATGCAGAGTTTTGTTGAAGAAATATTGAAAATAATCTAATTGTGACAAATGCATGACATAAAATTGACACATACGAAGTGCATATTATATTCATAGTCAAAGCAGCACCGCAGTAGTCGCGCGCCCTGCCGGACAGCAGATGAAGTCACATCCTATTCTACATCTGAGGTTAATAGGCAGAACGAAGCGGTTAATGATTGGATGAAGGGGTATTCCCCAAGAGCATTTTGACTACGATATAATCAGCCTTTGACAGGTGATTTTATGGCGATTTTGGAAAGCAGGAATTGGTAAATTATCCAAATTATGAAGATAAAACTACTTGACCTTTTTTTCCATTATTGTTATAATCTACTTGTTGTTGGAAGATTATATTAAGCGTTATCTTTTCTATGTTTTTACGGGTTTACGGACTTTGTGAGACGGGGGGAGACGCACAATATAACACCAAACCATATATTTTAAGGAGGAAGTAAGAATATGAAGAAGAATTTCTTTAAGAAGTTATCCTTCGTAATGGCATTAGCGATGATCGTAACTGCTCTCGCTCCTGCCGCAGGCGTATTCGCAGCTGCAGCTCCTAAGCTGAATGCAAAGAAAGTTTACATTCACGTAGCTGAGAAGACCACCGAGTTTGACTTCAACATCGCAAACAAGAAGACTGGTTGGAAGTATTCCTGGAAGTCTTCAAACGAAGATGTAGCAGAGGTTGCTAGTAACGGCCTCGTAACAGCTGTTGGTAAAGGAACAGCTACCATTTCTGTAGTTATCAAGAATGCTAAGGGTGAGAAGGTTGATACCCTTAAGGGCACTGTAGTTGTTAGAGATAACATCAAGAAGTTAACTATCACTAATGCAAAAGATCAGTTAGCAGTTGGTGCTTCTAATGACTTCAACAGAAGCTTTGTAACAGCATCCGGTAACAAGAAAGTTACCTCTGGTATCACCAGATGGGAAGTAGATAAGGCTGGTGCAACAATCGTTGCTAACAGCGGTTTATTTACTGCTACCGAAGCTGGCACATACACTATTACAGCTAGAGCATTCCAGTCTACAGCTAAGTACAACAGCTGGTTATCAGACAAGACTAAGTATGCTAGCTATGTAACAGCTACTGCTACAACAACTGTTAAGGTTGCTCCTACTATGCTTAAGGCTGAGCAGGTTGACCTTGACACAGTTAAGGTTACTTTTGACTCTCCTGTAGCTGATGCAGATACTAAGCTTACTGTAGCTCAGGTTGTTAGTGGTACAGACGTTATTACCGGTATCAAGAGCGTATCTCTTAGTGCTGATAAGAAGGTTGCTACTATCGACATGAACAACAACTTTGCTGAGGAATTTGTATACAAAGTACAGTATCCTGAGATGACTGCTGTTCAGTTCACAGCTGCTAAGGTTGACGCTGCATTAGTAACAAGCATTGCAGTAACAACAACAACTGCTCAGGAAGGCAGACCTACCGAAGTTAAGGTTGCTCTTTACAATAAGGATATGGTTAACATTTCTAACGATACCCTGAAGACAAGAGTTACATTAGAAACAAGCGGTACTAACGCTTCTGTTTCCGGTAGAGATATCTATCTTTACACTAAGGGATCTTCAGCAACTGTTAAGGCTACCTATCATACATTTACATATGATACAGCTGGACAGGAGACTGGTACTCTTACAGCAAGCGGCGTTATCACATGTGTAGAATATGCTGATTATCAGCTTGACTCTATCGCAGCTTACTCTATCAAGGACAGCAACGTTAATGCTCCTGATTGGGTTACTGTAAATCACAAGGTAGCAGTTGATGATACCGGACGTTATCTGTGGATTAAGTTCGCAGGTAAGGAATGGGATGGCGACTCTATCGACTGGAACAACAAAGATGGTCGTATCAGCGGCGCAATCAAATTTGAATCTTCTAATAACAACATTTTATTAATTGACAGCACATCCGGTTACGTAACACCTGTTAATCCCGGTACAGCTAGTGTTATTGTTAAGTATAACGATACAGTAGTTGGCGCTGTTGCTGTAACTGTAGTAGCTAAGAGAGCAGTATCCTCTGTACAGTTAAGCACAAACACTTTAACCTTATCCAATAAGTTCAGCGATCCTACTGATGTAACATTAACAGTAAAAGATCAGTTTGGCGATAAGATGGATCCTACAAGCAAGTATACTGTAGAGCTTGGCACACCTTCAGGTGTAAGCATGCATTCATGGACTGCTGGTACTTCAACAAGCAACCAGGGCAAGATCACTATTGATGCAGGTAGTGTAACAGCTGGTACCTATTCTTACTCCGTAAAGGTTAAGGATAGTGGAAACAACACAGTAGTTACCAGCATGCTGAATGTAGTTGTTCAGACTACAACTGCTAATACAGCTACCTCATATAAGGTTGAAGTTGGTAAGTCTTCTTACGACTTAAATATCAGCAGCGATGACAATACAGAAGATGCAACATTCTCTGTATACGGTTATGCTAACGGTGTTAAGGTAACAAAGGAAACTCTTACAACTAATACTTCAGCATCCTTCTATGTAGCATTTGAAAAAGATGGTGGTGAAAAGACCAGCGATGCAGCTAAGTTCTCCATCGGCGGCACCAACAACACTGTTGCTACCTTTAAGTTAGTTGATACTGCAGCAAAGAGCGGTTCTGCAGTAGCTGTTACTAAGGAAGCAGTTGGTACTTACACTATTAAGTTCTTTGACAAGGTTAACAACAGAGTTCTTGCACAGAATACCTTCTCTGTAACAGATACTCAGGTTAAACCTACCTGGAAGCTTGCTAAGACTCTTGTTGACATCACTGATCCTACCGATATGGTAGAAGCTGCAAGAGAAGCATTCGATGTTAGCTTAGATGGCAAGAATATTGACTCCGATATCTTCGCAGTTGACTATTCAGCAAGCTCTAATAATACTTACGCTATCAAGAAGCTTCATGTTAAGAAGGATCTTGGTGCAGGCGGTGCTTACCTTGAGTTCGTACTCGATGTAAATGTATCCATCGAAACCAAGTAATTAAAGTAATTAATAAAATGTGCTGCAATTTATTGCAGCACATTTTTTTTGCCATTTTTCAAGTATTGGGGTTGTCTACCCTTTAGGCGCTTTGTCAAGTTGTGGGGGTATTCGTCTAAAGCCTCCTTAAATATTGGATAAAGAGCTATTTTGTGTATTAGGTTGTATCAGTGTCTTATGGTACACTTGAGAACCTGCCTTGTTTTATTTCTATTTAGCGATTTGCATGTAGTAATCTCATTTCTTAAACGTCAATATTTATCTACCATAGGAGACTCTTTCATTAGCTTAATCTAATATAGTATAACCCTTCTAATCATCATTATTAAGAGGATTAAACGACAGGACTCCCACATATCTGAAATAAAAACCCTACTCAGTTTTTTTGGACTCTCTAAAGTAGCTGTTCAGCAGGTTAACTATGTCATGTCAGGATATATCCAGAATACATTTCTCTTACCGTCTACGAGGATACATTGATACTCCTCTGTATCAGCTTAACTATAATTTCATCAATGCATGGCCTTCGATATAACTGGCCTGTTATACTGTATAAAAATAAATCCCTGTTAAAACTGAAGCTTGAAGCATTTACTTGGGAACAATTTTGCTATAGCTAAGGGTATTCCTGAGCGGATGGCAAGTACACATTACCAACCGTTTAATTAAATATGTCTGAGTTTAGAAATATGTATATAGGAGGTCAGGAATACATATCAGATAAATGTTTACCTATCGTTTGTGAGCATGGTTAAAATTTCGCGAAACTAATTATACGTTATTTACGTTATCACAATATTGATATGCTAGTTATAAGTGCATTTCATATAAAAAATATTGGGGTGAATTATCACCCCAATACTAAATTGAACCTTTTACATATTTCAACAGATAACATGAACCGTTCTATCTTTAGTGAACCATGAGCTCCTACCGATTAGCTTGTAATTAACTATTTGCTTTGCGCTGTGTTACGGATCACCTTATAGTTAATCATAATTCCAAGTCCTAACAAGGACCAATAGATAGGTGCAACTGCAACTAAAGAATCATTTACAATACAGCAAATCATATAACTGATACTTCCGATAAAGATACTGAACCCGATCTGAGTATATAGATTATCGAAAGTTCCCTTTATATAGATTCTAATACTCTGTATAAAATACCATAGGTAGAAAGCTAAAAATGCCAGAAGTGCAATCATACCATATTGTACTCCAATTTGAAGATAAAGACTATGCGGCCGGGTAAGTAAATCAGCTCCATGATTAAAATTCTTCTGGTTTACGTAGTCTCTTTGAGGAAAGACGATTGAGAAACTATTGGCACCGGATCCTAAGAAAATATATTTCTTTAAAAGCGGTATCGTTCTTGACCAGATATAACCACGATTTGTAAAGATGTATTCATATCCGGTAAATACTGCAGAGGGTGCTGTTTCTATTTTGTCAAATTTACCATAGTCATTGTAGTAGTAATAAGTACCGTCACCGGTGTAGTTAGTAAAATGCCATTCTTTTCCGTCTATCGTAATAATAAAACCATAAATAGTATCGTAAATACAAGGTGTTATGATAAATCCTTGAAAACGATTATCCAAAACAGAATAAGTTCCGTCTGGATTCATCTGCTGGGATACGGGTTGTCCGTTTTCATCGGACAGGATGAAATTCATAGCCCCATTGTTGTCCATATAGGACTGAACCTTCAAGGAATTTCCGGAATATTTGATCAGCAAGCTATCATCTCTGGTCTGAATATCGGTTAAGGTGGGATTGGTCTTTTGCAGCTTAGTTATATTGACCAATTTATTGATCATGAAATTATGATTAGCAAAGTTTAATATCAATACGGACAAAATACCTAAGCAAAATAGTGGTATGAGTATCTTCTTATATCTTATGATATATCTCCAGAAGAAGGGAATAGAGAATAGGATTGCTGCAATGATAGAAATCATACCGGCACTGGAACCGGAGCCATATAACGATATGATCAAAACAATTAAACTAAGTATATAAAGGATGGTCCATTTATCCTTCTTTTTTAATATTAACAGAATGAAAAAAGTAGGGGCAAGCAGAGCAGCATAAAGACCGAGATAATTGGGATTATACAGGGTACCGTATGCAAAATTATAATCGCCAAATCTAAATATTAATTTGGTGCCATCATTTAAGTAGTTAGCAGGTATAATCAGACTTCTTGCAATATCTGATGAAAAGAAATCACGTCCAATCGTTTGCGAAACTCCTATTAAGGCAATGATGATGGAACTGATTAATAACGCATGAATAAGATATAGGGAATCATTTTCTGTTTGAACAAATAAATATATATAGAATACGATCAGGCAATAACCTATAATTACGATGATTGATTCAAATTGCTCAAAGCTACCACTAAAACTGTATTTGCGATACTCTGTAATGATAGAAGATATCAGTGAAAAAAAAGCATAAATAATTAATGGCCAAAAGATAGGGGGAAAATGAATACTGTGTTTGTCCTTCGCTATCTTGGCTACAAGAATTATTACCATTGTGATGGTAATCAAGGTAAAGAAGTTTTGCTTATAATATAAGAAGAAGTCAGTATATTCACTGTTTGTCGCAAACCAGGAAAAACGTGTGAAATCTGTATTATAGACTTTCATGCGGGTAACTAAAGGTAAAATAGAAAGAATAATTAAGATCGGTAGCAGGAGCCATCGATTAGTATTCACGTCATTCAGAGTGCCATAGGTGGCTTTTTTTGTATTCCCCTTATTTGGCGTTTTGCTATTTCCGTTTTGCACTTTCGTTGTTTTCACTTTGTTCGACATATTATATCCGTATGATAATCGTGAGGTTGATGATAATCATACTCTTCCTTTCTTTCAGAATTTTATAAAGGGTATATTGTACTGAATAATAAAGGTTTGATATTTTTGGAACATCACGCAACTTATTATTCATTTCATACAACAATACCCTATATACAAGCTTGGTAGAATTATTCTTATTGATTATACAACAGAATGAAGACATCTACAATATTTAAGTACATTAATTTAGATAACTTTTCCATTGAATTACTATCTTATATCCTGTCATGAAAGGTTCTTGCGATTACCTCATCCTGCTGTTTCTTACTTAAGGAATGGAATCTGACGGCATACCCTGATACACGTATTGTAAGATTGGGATATTTTTCGGGATTCGCCTGCGCATCTTTGAGCAGAGCACGATCCATCACATTGACGTTGATATGATGGCTATGACCTGCAAAATATCCGTCCAGCAGGGCTGTAAGATTATCGATACGCGAGGTCTCATCCTTACCCAGTGCATGTGGAGTAATACTGAAGGTATAAGAGATACCATCACGGCAACAGTCGTAATTCAACTTTGATACAGACTGAAGGGATGCGAGTGCTCCCTTTGTATCTCTGCCATGCATGGGATTGGCTCCGGGAGCGAAAGGGGTTCCCGCTTTTCTGCCATCAGGAGTGGAACCTGTCTTCTTACCGTATACCACATTACTGGTAATGGTCAAAATAGATAAGGTATGGATAGAATTACGATAGGTTGGATGCTTGCGAAGCTTTTCGATAAATTGCTCCACCAGCATAGTTGCGATCTGATCCACCCGGTCATCGTTATTGCCGTAAGCAGGATAGTCCCCTTCGACAATAAAATCAGTGATGATGCCCCGATGATCCTTCACCGGAGTAACCTTTGCATATCGGATGGCACTTAAGGAGTCCGCCACAACACTAAGTCCTGCAACACCAAAGCCCATAAGCCGTTCCACAGCTGTATCATGCAGAGCCATCTGCAGCTTTTCATATGCATATTTATCATGCATATAATGAATAATGTTCATGGTATTGACATAAAGACCGCAAAGCCAATCCATCATAGGAAGAAAGGAAGCCATTACCTTGTCATAGTCTAACGGAATATTATCTTCAAAGCATGTGATCTCAGGACCGATTTGTTCACCGCTGATTTCATCCCGACCACCATTCAGACTCATCAAAAGAACCTTAGCGAGGTTGCAGCGGGCGCCGAAGAATTGCATCTGCTTACCAATCCTCATGGCTGATACACAACAGGCAATTCCATAATCATCCCCGTAGGAAGGACGCATCAGATCATCATTCTCATATTGGAGAGAATTGGTCTCAATGGACATTCTGGCACAGTAGGCTTTGAAATGGTGCGGAAGCTTGTCAGACCATAAAACAGTCAGGTTTGGTTCCGGAGCAGGAGACAGATTAGTCAAGGTATGGATAAATCTGAAGCTGCATCTTGTCACCATACTTTTACCATCCTCGGTGATGCCACCGATTGCTTCGGTAACCCAGGTAGGGTCGCCGGCATACAGCTCGTTGTATTCCGGTGTACGAAGCTGTCTTGCCATACGAAGCTTTAGTACGAATTGATCTATGATTTCCTGAGCTTTCGTCTCATCTATGATATGATTTCTTAAATCCCGCTCAAAATAAATATCCAGGAAGGTAGAGGTCCTGCCCAACGACATAGCGGCTCCATTCTGTTCTTTGATTGCACCCAGATAAGCGAAATAGAGCCATTGTACTGCTTCCTGCGCAGTTGAGGCGGGCTTTGATATATCATAACCGTAACTAAGAGCCATTGATTTCAGCTGTCCCAGAAAATCGATCTGACGATAGAGCTCTTCTAAAGTCTTTATTGTCTCCTCATCCATAGGGCTGTTGCCTAATCTGAGTTTATCCTGTTCTTTTTCCCGGATCAGAAAATCCACACCGTAAAGAGGCACGCGACGATAATCTCCGATAATTCTGCCGCGTCCGTATGCATCCGGAAGACCGGTTATAACACCGCATTTTCTGGCTGCACGCATCTCGGGAGTGTAGACACGAAAAACCCCGTCATTATGGGTAGTACGATAACGGAAATGTTCTTCGATTTCATCGGATAAAGTATATCCATAAGCTTCACAGGCCTGACGGGCCATTCGAATACCCCCAAAAGGATTAACTCCCCTGCGAAGAGGCGCATCCGTCTGAAAGCCGACGATAATTTCATCCTCTTTACTCAGATAGGAAGGAGCGTAGGTTAACAAAGAAGATACTTTTTCCGTGTTGATAGAAAGTACGCCCTTCTTATGCTCCTCCTGTTGCAGATTTCTATATTTCTCGTTCAGTCTAGTGGTTCTGGCAGTCGGTGCAGAAAGATAGCTTTCGTCACCGTCATAGGGATGATAGTTATTCAGGATAAAGTCGCGTACGTCAATTTCTTTTTGCCAGTTCCCTGGATGAAATTCATACCATGCATTCATAGAAAATCCTCCTTTTAATCAAAAACGCAAAAAACCGCCTGAGCATTTGCCCAGGCGGTCGACATATCATATCCTATCGGTCCCTCGTGGTGATCCACATATCCGCCAGTTCCGATATATTTAAATTATATGATTCGGAAAATTCGTTGTCAATAGCTGTACCATAAATATAAAATAATGTTTTGCATTACATTTCATAATAGATAGAAACAGATATTACTGCTTCATGATGCTCCTGATTTGAGGTACCTTCAAAAGCAGTGGAAAGAGTAGTGCAGATATTATGATACCAAAGACATTTTGTACCAGATTGAACGGAACATTCAAGAGGGCAGGTCCATACCCCAGGCCCATCAGAGTGCCTTCAAACAGAAAATATCCTAAGGTTACGATGAAGCCATCGACGATTGCTGCAATCAATAGTGGAACTATTTTATTGCTGATTTTCTTATGTAGTCCCTGATATAGCAGAGCAGCAGCAAGAGCAGCCAGGCCCTTGATGATAAAGGTGGCCGGAGCATAGGCACTGTAACCCAGAATCAGATCGGCCAGCATGGAACCGAGACCTGCTGCGAGTCCTCCGAATAATGGGCCAAGGATAACTCCGGACAGAATTACAAATCCATCTCCCGGATGGATATAACCTCCGGTCGGAGAAGGAATAGCGACAGCCACGGTTGCTGTACAGGTTAAGGCTGCCATCAATGCGGCAGCTACTAAAGTAATACTTTTGTTCGTTCTCATATGCCCTCCCTATCATGATGTTATAATGATCTGCAACAGATTTTTCTGCTATATAGTAAAATTCGTTGCGGATGATCCCATCGCTTTCTTGATTATGACAAATAATAGCATATTCAGGTTTGTTATACAAGATGCTTTTCTAATTTGTTTAATAAGTTGACAGTAGGAAATACTTATAATATAATAGTTATTGCAAATGATTTGCAATAGTAAGGAGCAGAGAAGAAAATGATGAAAAAATTAATGCTTCTGGTCGGAATCATGATTGTTTTATCAATTGGAGCTGCAATCATAATATCATTATCAGATCAAAAAAAGGGAATAGAAATATCGGAGGAAGGGGATCATTTGAAGATTATGACTACCTTCTACCCTATCTATATGATCGGAGTGAATATTGCAGAGGGAATTGATGATATAGAGATTATGAACCTAACGGATCTTAATACCGGATGTCTGCATGATTATCAGTTGACGACCGAAGATATGAGAAATATATCTAAAGCAGATATCCTAATCGTGAATGGAGGGGGTATGGAAGCCTTCCTTTCGGATGTGGAGGAGAATTACCCCGGTCTGAACATCATTGACTCGAGTAAGGGAATTGAGATGCTCCATAATGGAGAGTCTGCTGAAGAACACGCAGAGCATGCATCGGATACACTGACTGAGGAGCAGGCCGAAGAGGAGCATGACCATGGAGAATGGAATGCACATGTGTGGCTTGACCCTGAGCTTTATATCAAACAGATTGAGAATGTAAGAGACGACATCTTAGCTTATATTGAGGAGAGCAGACCGTATGAAGCTAATTTAAAACAGGCTGTTTCAAGTAATGCACAGGCCTATATTGATAAAGTGGCAAGTCTGGATCAAGAAGTAAAGGATTATGCAAAGAGAAACGGGACAAGCGGATCAGGGCAGAGTGCGGAGAACCCGGAGGTAGTTATCTTTCATGATTCCTTTGCCTATCTGGCGAAGAAAATCGGTATGAATGTGGCGTACTCGATTCCACTCGATTCAGATACCTCCTTAAGTGCCGGTGAAATTGCTGAGATTATTCAGGAAGTAAAGAGGGATAATATCCGGTATCTCTTCACGGAAGAACAATTCAGTGATTCAATCGCTAAGCAGATCGCTGCTGAAACCGGTGCGAGGATGTACATCATTGATTCTGCAGTTACCGGAGACGGATCAGCGGACTCGTATATAAAAGCAATCAAAGCCAATCTTGCAATACTTGAAAATGTTAAAGATGAGAAATGATTAATACACTAAGCTAAGTCTTTGGTTGGGATAGGGTCTTTCATTATAGTGTCGCAATCGGCGGCGGAATGGAGATTAGTATGAATGTGAAAATAAGTAAATCCGGCAGACACATCCAATCCGTAAAAATGCAGGAGGCTTGCGGTTTACATTGCCTACGAATGAAAAATATCAGCGTCAGGGACGGTGCTCAGGTGATCATCGAAGATATCAATGTCCATATCCATTGTGGGAAGGTTACAGTGATTATCGGAAAGAACGGTGCCGGAAAGTCTACCCTGATTAAAGCAATCCTGGGGGAAGTGAAGCATGAAGGAACCATAGAATTTTCGGATTTGAAGAACCAATCCGTTCAAAACTTAAGGATAGGTTATGTACCACAGCACTTAAATATGGAGAAGAATACCCCCATGAGTGTCTATGATCTGTTCGCCGGATATATCAGCAGTTTTCCCATTTTCTTAAAGAAGAAGACGAAAACCTACCAAAGGGTGGCAGAACAGCTTAGTATCTTTGAAGCACAGGAGTTGATCGACAAGCGGGCCTGTGATCTGTCCGGTGGGGAGCTCCAGCGGGTTCTGTTATCCATAGCGGTAACTCCGGTACCGAATCTGCTGCTTTTGGACGAGCCGGTTTCCGGAATAGATACCAACGGAATGCAGCTGTTTTATAAGAATGTTGCTAAGTTGAAGAAGAATTATGATCTTGCAATGATCATTGTATCCCATGACTTCGACTTTGTCAGAAAATATGCAGATCACGTCATCCTCCTGGATAAATCCATCCTAAAGGAAGGGACACCTTCAGAAGTGCTGGATAGTGAGGAATTCCACAGAGTGTTCGGATAGGAGCGAAAGATGAAGCTATTATATGATATTCTGGAAACTGTACTTCCCTTTTCGTGGGTTAAGTATGATTTTATGAAAAATGCATTGCTGGCAGTCCTGGCAATCACCCCATTGTTTGGTATACTGGGGACCATGATTGTAAATAAACGTATGGCATTCTTCTCTGATGCCCTTGGACATTCAGCTATTACGGGAATTGCTCTGGGAACAATATTCGGAATAGCAGACACGAACCTGTCTATGTTTATTTTCGCAGTCGTATTTGCTCTACTGTTAAACAGAATTAAACGAAGGAATACAGTTTCGACGGATACCGTAATTTCCGTGTTTGCCTCCTTGAGCATGGCGCTTGGTCTGGTGATATTATCAAGGGGAGGAAACTTTGCTAAGTATTCCGCACTTTTGGTTGGAGATATCCTAAGTATTACTGCAAAGGAGTTGGCACTTCTTTATCTTGTATTTCTTGCTACGCTGATATTTTGGATCCTGTGCTTTAATAAGTTGCATGCGATCAGCGTGAATATGTCTTTGGCAAAGAGTAAGAATATTAATATTAATCAGTTGGAGGATCTGTTCAGTATTTTCATTGCAATCATTGTTATGTTCTCGGTCAAATGGGTCGGGATCCTGATCATCAATGCACTGTTGATCTTACCGGCGGCCGCCGGTCGTAATCTGGCGGGCAATGTTCGGGAATACCACCTGTTCTCCGTCATGATTTCTGTATTCTCCGGCATCACCGGACTACTGTTATCCTATTATATGGGAACCGCTACCGGACCAACAATCGTAATCATAGCATCCATACTATTTTTTATCACATTATTACTGCAGACTACCGCTCGTAAACAGTAGTATCAGTTAACCTGATACCTACTATCTAAGAGCGGTAGTATTTTTATGAAACCAGAATTTAACCTTTGGGTTATATTAATCTTGGTTATAAAGCTTAGGTTTGATGGTCATCTATATCATAATAGTTAAAATTTATAAAATTAATTAAAAAAAATAATAGGTGTCTGGATTAAAAATAGAAAATATTGCTTACTTTTTCACAAAGTATATATTATAATGAGCTAAGAAGCTAGTACACATGAGGAAAGATTGACTTTATGCATATCGGGGAGGGAGATAACCAGTGCAGAGATTGCTTCTATATGTCAAGATTATTACTAATTTTATCATCGCAATAGGCATCACCTTGTTGCTTATACTTTTCTTGCCCAAATTGCTCAGCTTTTTTATGCCATTTATTATTGGATGGATTATCGCCATGATAGCGAACCCCATGGTTCATTTTCTTGAGAAGAAGGTAAAAATGCACCGGAAGCACAGTTCAGTTATCATATTAGTTTTGGTCATCGCGATAATTATTGCAGTGCTTAGCCTTTTGATCTGGGCTCTATTCCTCGAAGTAAGGGACTTGATTGAGAACTGGCCTAATATTTTGAACAATATTAAGGAGCAGTTCAATTATGTAACCCTGATGATTAATAGGTTCTCAATTTCACTGCCGCTTAGTATTCAGAGAGCGATCAATAATCTGACTGTCGCAATTGGTGACTATTCTACCAACCTGACGGATGACATCAAGCTGCCTACAATAAGTAAGGCTGGGATATTTGCGAAGAATATTGCAGAAGGTTTTCTGGCTTTTATCGTGGTGATCTTGTCTGCATACTTCTTTGCAGCAGGCAGAAACGACTTAATCGACGGAATGAAAAAGCATGTCCCTGAAGCAACCTTGAATTATTACCATCTAATCATGGATAATTTCAAAGCGGCCTTCGGAGGATATTTTAAGGCACAGTTTAAGATCATGTTTGTATTAACAATTATCATGTTTATCGGCTTCGAGCTTTTGAAGGTGAATTATTCCTTCCTGTTTGCGCTGGGAATTGCTCTGCTGGATGTACTTCCCGTGTTTGGTACCGGAGCGGTCCTCTGGCCATGGGCGATCGTTGATGTGCTAACCGGTAATTATGTCAGGGCAATCGGTCTGGTGGTCATATACCTGATCTGCCAGGTCGTCAAGCAAATGCTGCAGCCTAAGATGGTTGGAGACAGTATCGGTCTTCATCCTCTGGCAACACTGTTTTTCTTATTTATTGGATATCGGTTATACGGAGTACTTGGCATGATTCTAGGTATTCCGATCGGTATGGTTATCGTTAAGCTATATCGCATCGGTTTGTTTGATCGGTTAATCAAAGGCTTCGGAATTATCGTGCATGATATCAATCAGTTTAGAAAGTTCTAGAAATTAATTAAAAAATTCATGTACAAACAAGATAAACAGTGATAATATATATAAAGAAAAATGCAAAATTATGCAAATGAAACAATTTTTTACTGAGGGAGTTTAATTATGAAAGGTAACAGAGTGGAAATTGGTAATGAAGCAATTATAACTGCCGATGAGATTAAGCTAATCCTTGATCGTTATCGTATCGGCAAAAAGCCTTTGGCTAAGCTTCTTGGTTGGGGGGAGACTACAATTATTCGCTACATGGAGGGAGATGTACCGACCAATGAATACTCCAACAAGTTAAAGGCAATATTAGATGATCCGGAATTCTATTATGATCTTTTATGCAGAAGAAAGGAATGTCTGACAGGGGTAGCTTTCAAGAAAAGCAAAAAAGCCGTAATGTCAAAGATTATGGCTTCGAAGATTTATGCTGTTGCATATTATATCGTCAACAGATGCAACGCAGATATTTGCCCTAACTATATACAATATTTTCTTTATTATGCACAGGCATTTTCTTTTGCCTTATATGATAAAGAACTGTTCCAGGAGGAGTGCGGAATTAACAATGAGAACATCCCCTATATTAAGCTTTATGAGGGAATGAAACGCTGTGGTGTCCATACTCTGGAGGGAGGAGAGGAATATCTCACCGCGGAGGAAATTGATCTGATCGAGGCGGTAATGGACTCCTTCACCTGGTATGGTCCGAAGGCATTAAGTACCATGACTACATACGAGAAATCAATCATGAAGATTTCAAGGGATAAATACAATAATAAGATTATTTCAAAGGATTCACTGAAAGCTTATTTTAAGGATGTTTTGGAGCAGTATCAGATTAAGGGATTGCAGGATATCGGCAGATATCCTGATCAGCGGATAATAGATATCAAAGAATTAGGAAAATAGAATGAGTAAATGGGCTATGCCTCCTTCATACTAACAGGAAGCTAGCCCATTCTGTTTCTTGAACTTTATTATGATGCAATAATCTGTTTATGATAATAAATGATTAGTTGCTTTGCTTATTTCTGCGGTCCCTCATACGAAGGGTCGAGTCAAGAATCTTCTTCCTGATACGCAGACTGACCGGTGTAACCTCTAAAAGCTCGTCAGTTTCAATAAACTCTAATGCCTGCTCCAGGCTTAAGACCTTCGGAGGAGTAAGACGTAAAGCTTCATCCGCACTGGAGGAACGGGTATTGGACAGCTGCTTTCTCTTGCAGACATTAACTTCGATATCCTCAGCCTTCGGATTCTGTCCGACTACCATTCCCGAATATACCTTCACACCGGGTCCGATGAATAAGATTCCACGCTCCTGTGCATTAAACAGACCATAGGTAATACTTTCTCCTGTCTCATAAGCAATCAGACTGCCGGTTTTACGATACTGGATATCCCCCTTATAAGGACCGTAGCCGTCAAATAATGTATTGATGATTCCGGTACCCTTAGTATCTGTCAGGAATTCGCCACGGTAACCAATTAATCCTCTTGCGGGGATGGAGAACTCGATTCGGGTATGTCCGTTACCGGAGGTGTGCATATTGATCATCTCACCCTTACGTTGTCCTAACTTATCAATCACGATTCCTGCATATTCATCAGGTACATCAATCATGGCATGCTCCATGGGTTCAAGCTTTTTACCCTGTTCATCAGTCTTATACAGAACCTCAGCTTTGCTGACAGAGAATTCATAGCCTTCCCTTCTCATGGTTTCGATTAATACGGATAGATGAAGCTCGCCTCGGCCTGAAACCTTATAGCTTTCAGTTGTATCTGTCTCTTCTACGCGAAGACTGACATCTGTATTAAGCTCACGGTAAAGACGGTCACGCAGATGGCGGGAGGTTACGAACTTACCTTCCTTTCCTGCCAGTGGACTGTCATTGACGTTAAAATACATTGCAATGGTAGGCTCTGATATCTTCTGGAAAGGAATTGCTTCCGGACTATCCGGAGAACAGATGGTATCTCCAATGTGAATATCTGCGATACCGGAAATAGCAACGATGGAACCGATGGTTGCTTCATTTACCTCAACACGCTTTAAGCCATCAAATTCATACAGCTTACTAATCTTAACTTTTACATTCATATCCGGTTCATGTGCATTGACTAACACTGCATCCTGATTAACACGGATCTTGCCATTATCTACTTTACCAATACCAATTCTGCCCACATATTCATTATAGTCGATGGTACTGATCAGAATCTGGGTGCCCTTCTCAGGATCACCCTCGGGAGCGGGAATATGCTGGATGATCGTCTCGAAGAGCGGCGTCATATCGGTCGCCTCATCCGTAAAGGCGAGAGTAGCTATACCCTGCTTTGCGGAAGCGAAGACGAAGGGACAGTCAAGCTGCTCATCGTTTGCATCCAGTTCCAGTAAAAGCTCCAGTACCTCGTCAACCACCTCGTTCGGTCTTGCCTCGGGACGATCAATTTTATTGATGCAGACGATGACCGGAAGAGAAAGCTCCAAGGCTTTCTTTAATACGAATTTGGTCTGGGGCATCGGTCCTTCAAAAGCATCTACAACCAGGACTACCCCATTTACCATCTTCAATACTCGCTCTACCTCACCACCGAAATCAGCGTGACCCGGGGTATCTATGATGTTAATCTTGTATCCATTGTACTGAACGGCGGTATTCTTTGACAAAATGGTGATTCCTCGTTCCCGCTCCAGTGCATTGGAATCCATGACTCTTTCTACTACCTGCTGGTTGGATCGAAATACACCGCTTTGCTTCAGTAGCTCATCTACCAAAGTGGTCTTACCATGGTCTACATGCGCAATTATGGCAATATTTCTTATATCCTCTCGTATCATTGATAATACTCCAATCTGCGTGTTCAACACGCGACTACTACTTAATATTATTCTCGTTTTTTGCAACCTTTATATTGTAGCATATCGTCTAATTGAAAATCAACGGACTTTTTTGAAAAAGTATATAAAAATTTGAAGCGAATTTGTATAAATTAACAAAAAATGTTAATTCTTTATTTATATAATTATTTTTACTTCTAAAATATGGAAATCTGCATATATTTAAAACGTAGGTGAAAATTTATTTTTTACTTCACCCCACATTTTAGAGCAGATTGGCGTTAAGATACGCCGGGAAAGAAGGGAGAGGTACGGTAATGACAGATAAAGTATTTGATAACAATCAAGTAAGTATTGCAGGAGAGGTAATCAGTGATTT
>JAEZKU010000065.1 GCA_023436065.1 Bacillota bacterium | reverse complement strand
TAGTCGAAATCAATAATCGTAACAAGTCGTTAATACAACAATCCCTAGAAATGATAGAATTCAATATGAATTTTATTCAGAGCACAAGGATGTCGCCGGGGAACAATACTTACACAAAGGGTGCTTCGAAATATGAAACACTGGCTTCAGGAACAGGGATGTTCGATGCGAGGCAGTAAGAAACAGGTGAGGTGAAGTCCATGAGCTCGATGAGTAGTTTATATGTCGGTGTGTCCGGTCTGAATGTCAGTCAGGCAGCTTTAAATACCTCTGCGCATAACCTGGCAAATGTTGATACAAAGGGTTATGTCAGACAACAGCCGATTCAGACGGATTTCAGATATGCTAAATTAGGCGATTCCTATGCATCCACTATGCAGAAAGGAATGGGAGCCGATTTTGCCACCATTAAACAGGTTCGCGATACCTTTTTGGATCAGGCTTATCGTCAGGAACTGGGTAGGGGGGCTTATTATGATGCCCAATACAATGCAGTTCAGGAAATCGAGGGTTTATTCGGTGAGCTTGAGGGTGTGTCCTTTCAGGATACCATGAATAATTTCTGGTATACCCTGCAGGAGCTTGCGAAGGAACCTGACAGTGTTGTTACCAGGGCATCCTTGATACAGACTGCAGTAAGCTTTATAGAACGTTCCGAGAACATATCCAGACAGCTAAACGATTATCAGGTCAATCTGAATTCACAGATTAAAGAGCAGGTAAATCGCATCAATGAGATCGGAAAAAGTATCAAGGATTTAAATACGAAAATAAGACATTACGAAGCCGCCGGTGTTGAAAAAGCGAATGATTTAAGGGATGAAAGAAATAACCTGCTGGACGAGCTTAGTAAGATGGTTAATATTACATATAAGGAAAATGCAGTCGGTGTGGTTACCGTCAATGTGGAAGGGACGGTATTTGTATCGGAGGATACCTGGTACAGAATGGACACCATTCCGGTGGATGAAACCTCAGAAATGCTAAAACCTGTGTGGCCGACACATGGAGATGTTGATGTCTTTAATCTTGACAGAGTCCCTTCTTCAGAGAATAACACGGACATCGGATCGCTTAAGGGGTTATTGGTAGCAAGAGGTTATAAAAAGGCCAATTACACCGATATTCCGAAGTATGATCCGGAAGTGGAGAGTGAAGCCCAGTATCAGGTAAGGGTTGCAGAATTCAACAGAACCATTAATGCTTCCGTGGTGATGTCAACTCAGGCACAGTTTGATCAGTTAATTCACGGGATTGTCACTCTCATCAATGATATCTTCAGCCCCAATAAAGAAGTGACTTTGACGGACGGGACTAAGGCGGTGATCCTTGATAATGATACTGCACCGGTTGGTATGGATTCTGCGAAAACCAGAGGACAGGCACTCTTTAGCAGAAAGTCAATGGATAATTATGGTGAGGAAGAACTCATCACCTACGTCGATGAGAACGGAGCGAATGTAACAGTCTCTTCATTTTTCTTTAATGAAGAGAACCCGGAGGATAACTACTCTTTGTTTACAATTGGAGAGATTGAAGTTAATCCGGCTATCATGCAAAATTATGATTTGATACCGCTATCAGACAACGATGGCTCAGGAGGCTTTGATCCTGAGGCGGTGAAGAAACTGATGGATGTATGGCATAATGCATTTTCGACATTATCACCGAATACATTGACGCAGTATAATTTCAATGATTACTATACAGCCTTTACCTCCGAGATGGCAAACCGCGGTGAGAGGTTCAACACCATTGGTGACAATCAGGCATCCATGGTGGAAAGTATCAATAATAAGAGGCTGGAGGTATCCGGTGTATCCTCTGATGAAGAATTAACGAATTTAATCAAATATCAACATGCATACAATGCCTCCTCCAGATACGTCAACACAGTCAGCCAGATGCTGGAGGATATTATAAACAAGTTATAACATAAGCTGTCGATCAGCAGAACGGAGGTATTATGAGTTCAACATTTTTTGGTTTGAATATAGGTGTATCAGGCTTATATACCTATCAGGCTGCCTTGGATACGACATCCCATAATGTCTCTAATGCTGAGACAGAGGGATATTCCAGACAGGTAATCAATCAGAAGGCAAATAAAGCCCTCAAGATGAATTCTTCCTACGGTATGGCAGGTACAGGTGTCACTGTCGGAGGTGTGGAGCAGCAGCGTGACGAGTATTACGATACGAAGTTCTGGAAGAACAATTTACAATATGGTGAATATTCCGGCAAGGCCTATTACATGAATGAAATAGAAAGCTATTTTAACGAAGTCAGCGTGGATGGATTTACGACTACCTATAATTCCATGTATGAAAGTCTTCAGGAATTATCCAAGAATCCTGCTAGCCTGACAGTGCGTAATCAGGTGATGAATTATGCACAGAGCTTTGCCGAGTATTTCAATTCCTTATCTACGAACTTAAAGAGGATCCAGGAGGAATGTAATTTTGAGATTCGTAATAAGGTAGAGCAGATTAATTCGACTGCACAGCAGATTGCGGCATTATCAAAACAGATCAATACGCTGGAGGTAACCGGAGGCAAAGCGAATGATTTAAGAGATCAGAGAGCTCTTCTGGTCGATGAGCTTTCGGAAATCGCCAATATATCAGTGTCTGAGAAGAGTGTGGGAGCAGGGATCGGTGTTACCAGCTATATTATAAAGCTGGATGGAGTCACCCTGGTAGATAATAACAATTATAATCAGCTGAAGCTTGTGCCCAGAAAACTTAAGGATAACCAGAATGATGTCGAGGGCTTATATGATATAGAATGGGAAAACGGTCAACGCTTTGATATGAGAAGTGATTCTCTTGGAGGTTCCCTTCAGGCACTGTTGGAGGTTCGTGACGGTAATAACCGGTTCAATCTGACAGGAAAGGTAGAGGCTCAGAAGGGTGAGAATTATGTAATCATGACGGATACCAATATCAACAGCCAGGAGAAGTTGAATATCCCTGAAACCGGTATTATCACCGTAGGCAGTCGGGAGTATGTATATACAGGCTTTGAGGTAACTGTTGAAGAAGGAAAGTACGTATACAATTTTGAGCTGGAGGATTATGCAGAAGCTGATGCTTCAGGAGAAATCGGACAGATTGGTGAAAGCATCAATTATAAAGGCATTCCATACTATATGGAACAGCTGAATGAATTTGTAAGAAGCTATGCAAAGGCTGTAAATGAGATCCATAGAAGCGGGCAGGATCTAAATGGGAATTCGGGCATGGATTTCTTTACCGCAACGGATAAGGTAAACGGAAAGGATTATACCTTTGGACCTCTGAAGGACTCCGGTGACAGCACTTATTATGACTATGACAGATTTGATTCCAAGACCGGTTATTATTATGAGGAATTGGTAGAAGGTGAACCGAATTACGGATATTATTATTTGGTGACGGCTGAGAATTTTGCTGTGAATAAATCTTTACTTACTGATCCCAGTCTGGTATCCACGACTAAGGACATTACAAACGGAACCGAAGCAAATGATATTGTGAAAAAGCTGTTGGCCTTAAAGGAGGACAAGACGTTACTGGGAACACCGGAAGGTTTCTTCCAGACGTTGGTAGCTGAAATTGGTATTGATACGAATAAGGCTAATACCTTTGCAGACAGCCAGGCTAATATTCTTGCTTCCATCACCAATCAGAGATTATCGGTATCCGGTGTTGACGTGGACGAGGAAGCCATGAACTTGGTTCGCTACCAGAATGCCTATAATCTATCGGCTAAGGTTATTACGGTAATGGATGAGATTTATGATAAGTTGATCAATTATATGGGTGTATAACTTCGCGTCTTGACGCGAAGTATTCCAAGAAATAAAAATGAATTCCAGTGGAAATTCATTTTTATTTCTTCTGAAATAGCCAAAGTAAAATTTAACAATAAGAATTTGGTTAGGAGGTTAGGATATGCGTATTACAAACAAGATGATGACAAATAATATGATGAACAACATCAATAAAAATAAGCTCAGCATGACTGCGCTGGAACAGCAGTATTCCACGGGCAAAAAGATTCAGAAACCGAGTGAGGATCCGATTATTGCTGTCAGAGCGTTAAAGCTGCGGACTAACCTTACGGAACTGAATCAATATTTTGATAAGAATATTCCGGACGCTAAGTCCTGGATGGATGTCACAGAAAGCTCACTGAGTAATGTAAATAATATATTAACCAAGGTCAACTCTTACTGTGTACAAGGCAGTTCGGATACTTTGACTGCGGAAGACCGTGCAGCTATCATTGCTGATCTTGAACAGCTGAAGGCTCAGGTGTATCAGGAGGGCAATGCCAATTATGCCGGAAGATATGTATTCTCCGGATATAAGACGGATAGCTCACTGACTTTCTCTGAGAATGAGCCAAATCTGAATTATGCCATTACAGAGAGTTTTACCGGGAGTCAGGTGCAGGTCGATAATAAAGTGATCGGCGGATATACCATGGCCGACTTAGGAACAAGTACCTTTGCAACCGCTCCGTCCTTACAACAGACCTATCGCCTGCAGCTTTCTTATAATCAATTAGATGCGACAGCACCGACCGGTTTCACTTATACCACCGTCAATGCCTCCGGTGTAAAAGAGGAGCAGTCAATTACCGGCATTACTGTGATGTCCCTGGATGCTCTGGATACAGATGCAGATCCGACCACGAGTGCAGATGATGCTTATCAACCGGGTCCAAACGATGTATATTTTATCCCTGAGACAGGAGAGATGGTTTTTGGGTCGAATATATATGATAATCTGAAAAATGCAACGGATATATCCTTGACCTATCGTAAGACAGGTTTTACAGAGGGACAGCTGAAGCCGGAGCACTTCTTTACCTGCACCAGAACGGATACTACCTCTGCTGATGAGGAGACCAATTTTACTAAGGAAGACCAGCAGATTCAGTATGAGATTAATTTCAGCCAGAAGCTGACGATCAATACCCAGGCGTCCAATGCTTTCTCTCATAGTCTCGGAAGATGTATTGATGATATTCTTGATGCTGTCAATGCAGTGAAGGAGGTCGAGGGTATTATTACCGAGATCGAAAACCGTCTAAAGGATACGACTCTTACAGATGCTGACAGGAAAGACTTAGAGAATATGAAGAGTCAGATGGATACGGAACTGTCCTTGAAGAAGGATCTTATGCAGAAGGCATTTTCCAAGGGCATAGGTGTATCCTCCAGAGAGCAGGATAAGGTGAATGTGGCGGTTGCGGATCTGGGCAGCAGATATGTCCGACTGGAACTGACGGAGGACCGCTTGTCAAGTCAATCTACGGATTTTGAGGATCTGATGTCCAATAACGAGGATGCGGATATTGCGGAGACGATTATAAAGTATTCCTCTGCGGAAGCAATCTACAATGCATCCTTATCTGCAGCATCCAAGATTGTTCAAAAATCTCTGTTGGATTTTCTGTAAAATTATAATGCAAAATAATTACAAATCATGTATAATGTCGTTTAAAGAGATTGATTTATTCCGATGGAAGGGAAGGCGATAGACATGCTGGTTAAGACAAGACATTTTGGGGAAATAGATCTTGATGAGGATAAGATACTTTATTTCGAAAATGGTATTTTTGGTTTCGAGGATTGCAAAAAGTATACCATTTTATTTGACGATGAGGGCGGAGAAAGGCCTGACATCTCCTGGCTTCAGAGCCTGGATGAGCCTTCGCTTGCGATACCTGTCATTAACCCTCTGATTGTAAAACCGGAGTATAATCCGGAAGTGGAGGATGAATATCTTAAGCCGCTTGGGGATCTGACGGAAGAAAATGTTGTAGTGCTTGTATCGATTACCGTCCCCGGTAATATTGAACTTATTACCGCCAATCTGAAAGCTCCGTTTATCATCAATTCTGATGAGAAGAAAGGCGCGCAGATCGTGGTGGAGAACCCGGATTACGAGATTAAATATAGCTTTTATGAACAATTACAGTCATATAAAGCTGCAAAGGAGGGCAAATAATATGCTGGCCCTTTCAAGAAAGGTCAATGAATCCATCGTAGTTGGAAATGATATAGAGATTACAATCTTAGAGGTAAAGGGTGACCAGGTCAAAATTGGCATCAACGCCCCGAAGACAGTTCCGATCTACAGAAAAGAGATTTACCTGCAGATCAAGGAATCGAATAAGGAAGCGGCAGAAACAACAGCTTCCGATGATATGCTGAAGAAACTGTTCCGATAATGTCAGGGCAGCTTTCGCTATGACAGAATAGACAGGACGATAAGAGGCTATCCATGACAAGCTTGCAGATGCATTGGTTATGGAAAGCCTTTTTTAAGATTTCACTTAAAATACTTCATTCGCTATTAAGCTTTTTGTCCGATGTACCGATATAACGTATAAGATAATGATAATTATGGCGAAAAAATGTTCGCACATAGTGATAAAAACAGTCAAGGATGGCTTACTAACTTATTATTTTATCGTGGTAGTATTTACCAGTACACATGGAGGTGTTTATTATGTCATTAGAGGTTTTATCGGGAGCAGGTTATCATAATTCTGCAAATGCTGTTATGAAACAGAGTACGAGTACTGCTGCTGAACAGCCGGCTGCTAACATCAATATTACAGAGGTGCCGGCAATTGTAAAAGCTTCCGGAGGCATTCAGACCGGACAGGAGAACAGTCAGAATAAAGACGTATCTGAGAATCAGATCAAGCAGGCTATCAGAGATGCGAACAATAAAATGAAGGCCCATCGAACCAGATGCGAGTTTTCCTATCATGAGGAGACAAAACGTGTCTCAATCAAAGTCTTGGACGAGGATACCAAGGAGGTAATCAGAGAGATACCTCCGGAGGAGACCTTGCAGATGATCCAGAAGATGTGGGAATTGGCAGGTCTTCTTGTCGATGAGAAAGGATAGGAGGTGCCACTATGGCAATCAGGTTAAGTGGTTTAGCATCCAACATGGATACAGAAAGCATTGTAGCAGAGTTAATGTCTGCTCAGCGCATGAAGAAAACCAAGATAGAGAATAAGAAAACCAAGTTGGAATGGTCACAGGATAAGTGGAAAACTCTAAATTCCAAGCTTTATTCCTTTCATACGAAGACCCTGTCTGATATGAGAATGCAGAAGAATTTCCTTACAAAGGCAGCGACTCCCTCCGATGAGAGCAAGGTAAAAGCTACCGCAACTTCATCTGCGGTAGAGGGAACCCATACTCTGAAGATCACGAGCCTGGCAAGCGCACAGTTTGTCACAGGAGCTCAGCTCGGAAGTACAGTGACCGGTAAGACAAAGCTGACGGATCTTGGATTAACGGCAGGCACGGATAATAAGATAACGATTACGAATGGCAGCAAGACACAAAGTCTTGAGGTTACTGCTGATACAACGATAAATGATCTGGTTAATACAATGAAAAATGCCGGAATAAATGCATCCTATGATACTGTTCAAAGGAGATTATTCCTCAGCTCCAAGGATAGTGGAGCAAGCAATGCCTTTTCGATTACTGCTTCCGGCACCGTTGATTTAACTAAGCTTGGTTTGGGAACCAGTGCAAAAACGGTAGCAGCAACCGATGCTGCCTTTGAATATAACGGAATGGCTATGACGAGTTCCACAAATAATGTTTCTGTCAACGGTATTAACTTAAACCTGGTCGGTACGACCGGATCGGATGTCGTAACCCTGAGTATCACAAATGATACTAAGGCGGTTTACGACATGATTAAGAACTTTGTCAAGGAATACAATGATGTGCTTACTGCGATGAATGATGCATATCATGCCGATCTGGCAAAAGGCTATGAGCCATTGACCGATGAGCAGAAGGAAGCCATGACAGATGATCAGGTAGAAAAATGGGAGAACAAGATCAAGGATTCCCTTCTTCGGAGAGACAACACCATAGGCACACTCATTAATTCTCTTAGAAATACCATGAGCAGGTCGGTTACAGTAGGTAATAAATCTCAATATTTATCTACCTTCGGTATCGTAACGACAAAGTATACGGAACGAGGCCTTCTACATATCAACGGTGACAAGGATGATCAGTCCGTATCTGATAAGGATAATGATTTGATGACTGCGTTGACGAATGATCCTGATAAGGTTATGGAGGTATTTACTAAGCTGGCTAGTGACCTATATAAGGATTTGGGGGATAAGATGAAGAGTACCTCCATGCGTAGTGCCTTAACCTTTTATAATGATAAAGAAATGAAGAAGCAGATTGAGGACTATCAGGACGATATTGATGTGTTTGAGAAAAAACTTGTGGATATGGAATCCCGTTATTATAAGCAGTTTACTGCGATGGAGAAGGCTATGTCCAAGATGAATTCGCAGAGTAACTATCTGATGTCCATGATAGGCGGTAATTCATAAATATATATAATAGTACTATTAGGAGGAAAGAGTTATGGCAACCAATGCTGCGGCAGCTTATGGGAATAGTAAGGTCTTGACAGCGACACCGGCGGAGCTTACCTTGATGCTGTATGAAGGTGCAATCAAATTCTGTAATCTTGCATCAATGGCAATCGATAAACATGAACTGGATAAAGCGAACTTAAATATCATCAAAGCAGAGAAGATCATTACAGAGCTTCGCACCACCTTGGATTTTAAGTATGCGGTGGCAAAGGAATTTGAGTTGGTTTATGATTACATCTATCGTCGCCTGATAGAAGCAAATATCAGGAAGGATCCTGAGATATTAGAGGAGGCTTTGACCTACATCAGGGAAATGAGAGATACCTGGAAAGAAGTCATGAGGCTGGCTAAGGCATCGAAATAAACTTTAGTGGCAGAGAGGATGGAACGGATGGATTTAGAGAACCAAACCACCAAACAGACTTATATTCAGATGCTGTTGGATATCCTAAAGAAAAAGTTGGCAGTATTGAGTGAACTGATGAATTTGACCACAGCCCAGGAAGAACTCATGAAGCAGGAGTCCTTTTACGAAGATGAATTTATCAAGACCATTGAGTTAAAGGGTAAACAGTTGGAATTACTTTCTGAGTTGGATGCCGGTTTTGAACGTATTTACGAAAGTATACGGGAAGAACTGACAGTTCAAAAGGCCAAGTATTATCACGAGATCACCCAGATGCAGGAGTATATTACCTCAATCACTGACATAAGTGTAAAGCTTCAGGCATCGGAGAAAAGGAATAAAGCCAGACTGGAACAGATTCTGTCGCAAAAGCGTAAAGACATCAAGCAATCCAGAGTGAACTCCCAGATTGTAGCGAAGTATTATAAGACAGTAGCAAATCAGAACGATGTACCCTCGTATTTTTATGACAAAAAAAATTAAAAAAGTTTCTTATGGGTATAAAGTTTTAGATAACTATACCGATATATATTACAAGTAAAGATATTTTACTTAAAGCTTTTCTCCTGAATGGAGCGTACGGCCGGACAGGAGATCAACTGGTAATAAAGTAGCATGGATGCTACTAAAAACATATTTCAAGGAGGAATATTATGATAGTACAACACAATATGGCAGCAGCCAACACAAACAGACAGTTAGGTATCACTACAGGTTCTCTTGCAAAATCTACTGAGAAGTTATCATCCGGTTACAGAATTAACCGTGCTGGTGACGATGCAGCTGGTCTTTCCATCTCCGAGAAGATGCGTGGCCAGATCAGAGGTCTTGAGCAGGCTTCCACCAATGCTCAGGATGGTATCTCCTTAATTCAGACAGCAGAAGGTGCGCTGAATGAGACTCACTCCATTCTTCAGAGAATGAGAGAATTAGCAGTTCAGGCTTCCAACGATACTAACGTTTCTGCAGACCGTAATTCCATTAAGGAAGAGCTTGCTGCATTAACAGAGGAAATCGATCGTATCGCTGAGCAGACAGAGTTCAATACCAAGGTTCTCTTGGATGGTTCTTTCTCTGCAACTGCAAATGCAATGAAGTTCCAGGTAGGCGCTAACGCAGAACAGAGCATCAGCCTTAATATCAAGAATATGAAGGCATCTGCACTGGCTACCGGTCTTAATACGATTTCCAATAAGGTAGATTCCTACTCTGCTGCAACCGCTGCAATTACTACGATTAATGCAGCTATCACTGCTGTATCTACACAGAGATCTGCACTCGGTGCTGTTCAGAACAGATTAGAGCATACCATTGCGAATGCTGATAATACCGCTGAGAACTTACAGTCCGCTGAATCCCGTATCCGTGACGTTGATATGGCGAAAGAAATGGTACAGTACTCCAAGGGTAACATCTTACAGCAGGCAGCTCAGTCTATGTTGGCACAGGCTAACCAATCAACACAAGGCGTTTTATCCTTATTACAGTAATACGTACTATTGCAATGACAATAAGGCCGGCCGTTTGGCCGGCCTTATTCTTTTTAAACAGACAATCATGCGTCTGCTAGACAGACGTATTAATCATATATGATTCATTATTTGGGATAGGAGGTCTTATGAATATTCAGCTATTGAAGGAAATCAGACAGAAGATTGAGATGACGACAGACTGCTTTTATCAGCAGAAGAATCAGCAAGGTTACAAAATTCTGATCAGTGTGATTGATGATCTGATGATTATAGCAGCAGAGCTAAAGAACATTGAGGAGAATGAAGCAGTTCAGACACTGAAAATCGAATTAGCACAAAGATTACAGGAAATTACGGAGGCAATGCTTCAAAAGGATACAATTCTCATTGCAGATATGATGAAGTATGATATCATAGAATTATTGGACAAAATGGAAGAACTAGATGATTAATTAGGAGTGGATAGGGGTATGTTTTATCAGGATAATATGCAGGCCATGAAGGAGGGTAAGAAGACCCTTTTCGAACTGTTCCAACAGAAGGAGGTAGCCGGGGTTGAAGAACAGCTTTCGGTTAGATCTGTACCTGCCAAGACAGGTGCGCTGTCTCTGGAGGTTGAAAAGAATGAAACTCTGACCCGCTTGAACAGTAAATATGATCCCAAGCAGGAAGCACAAAGATGGGCGGAACAATACCGTGCTAAGAATCTTGATACCATCGTTGTGATGTTCGGACTTGGAAATGGTATCTTCCTTCGGGAGTTATTGAACAAGCTGGAGCATTATCAATACATCATCGTATACGAGCCTTCTTATACGATTTTTTGTCATGTTCTGGAATATTACTCATTATCCGATTTATTCAGAAATGAAAAGATACTATTAGTTGTCGAGAGAATCAATGATTATGAATTTCCTTATTTTTTATCCAGATTAGTCACCTGGATGAATATGTATTCTCAGATAAAATGTCAGCACCCCGGCTATGATAAATTGTTTCAGGATTCCTTTAAAAGCTATATTTCTACCATTCAGGATAATCTTTTTACGAGTATTGTATCGAAAAATACTTCGGTTAAATTGGGAAAATGGCTTGCCGCAAATACTATTTTAAATACCATTCATCTGAGAGATTCGATCAGCTATTGGGATCTGGTGGAGAGAATCCCGAAGGATATTCCTGTCATTATCGTATCTGCAGGTCCTTCTTTGAATAAAAATATAGAAGCTCTAAAGGCAGCCAAAGGAAAATCAATTATTATGGCGGTGGATAAGGCTTATCTTAGCCTGTTGAAGCATCAAATTGAACCGGACTTTGTCGTTCATATCGATGCATTAAAGACAATAGAAAGCTGCGGTAATCAACCCGGTTTCACTACTCCGTTGTTAAGCCTGCTGGAGGGTAGTCGTAGAATACTGAACGATCATAAGGGCCGAAAGGTGATATATGATTGCTCTGAGTTTATCAGAAAGATTTATAACAGGCTCGGACATCCGTTACGTGAAATCACAACAGGAGGCTCAGTCTCTACAGCAGCCTTTGCCCTTTGTGCTTTGGCCAGATTTCACCGAATTATTATGGTGGGCTCCAACCTGGCCTATCTGGGAGGTGTCTCACATGCCGGAGAGGAATATAGATCCTCACAAGTAAATGACGAATTAGAATTATATGTTGAGGACATCGAAGGGAATCCGATCAGAACGAGATATGACTGGTATACCTTCCTACGCTGGTATGAGAGTGCCATTCTTCAGATGGAAGAATTCGATGTGATCAATGCGACAGAAGGTGGTGCCAATATCAAGGGTACCAGAAATATGAGACTGCAGGATGCAGTAAAACAGTATTGTACAGTGGAATTCAACTGTTCGGAAGTCATCGAAGCGATGGAACCGACATTTAGTGAACAGGATATCGTAACCATCAGAGAGTATCTGACTGAAGCAAGAGAAGACATAGAGGAGATCATGACCAGAGTCAGAAAGATCATATTGAATTGTGAGAAGCTGATTACTGAGATAAAATTAAATAAGAATTATTACGCCGCCAGCAGACGTTTCCTGGAGGCAGTAACTGAAACGAATGAATTTGTGGAGAGTAAGGCAATCAGTGCTCTGATCAATCAGTTTGTGCTTAGTATAGGGAGTGATGAGATTGAACAGCTAAACTTTATATCCACGGATTCTAAGAGGGACGAAATACAATCTTATACCAGCACAGCCAATGTCTATCATCGTATTATTGAAGCTTGTGAATACCTTGCACAGATGCTTGATTATACAATTCCGCAATTGTAATGAGGGAGGACATAGATGAATATCTTAGCAATTATTCCTGCAAGAAGCGGATCGAAAAGTGTACCGCATAAAAATATCAGATTGCTGAATGGAAAGCCCATGCTCGCTTACTCCATCGAACATGCTAAGAAATCAGCCTATATCAATCGTATTATTCTTAGTACGGACAGTGAAGAATATGCCGCCATCGGTAGGGAGTATGGGGCTGAGGTTCCTTTCCTGCGGCCTGCACAGTATGCTACCGATACAGCGCTGGATATTGAGGTATTCCATCACTGCCTGACATTTTTGGAGGATCAGGAAGGTTATAGGGCAGATATCGTGGTCCAGCTAAGACCAACCTATCCAATCCGGGATATAGAGGATATTGATGCCATGATCAGGATACTTCTCGATCATCCGGACTTTGATTCTGTCAGAAGTATTGCTCCTGCGAAGGAGATACCATATAAAATGTGGCACAGGCAGGAGGATGGGAGCATTACCCCGATCATGAAGGATATCAAGGAATGCTATAATATGCCGAGACAACAGCTGCCGAAGGTATACTATCAAAATGCCTGTATTGACGTAATACGCGGCAGCGTCATTCTTAAGCAGTATTCCATGTCAGGCAGTAAGATCTACGGATATCAGATGCTTCGTAATTATGACATTGATACCGAAGAGGAATTGGCATATGCAGAGGAATTTATCAGGATTTCTGCGGGAAACAGACGCTTTGTATTTGACATTGACGGAGTGATCGCGAAGCTTCAAAAAGATAATGATTACGCTGTGGCCGAGCCGAACTGGGAGATGATTAGGCTGATCAATCGTCTGTATGATATGGGAAATCAGATTATTCTGCATACAGCGAGAGGTTATGTGACAGGGATTGATTGGAAGGACATCACTGAAAATCAGCTGAAGGACTGGAAGCTGAGCTACCATGAATTGCATTTTGGAAAACCAAATGCTGATTATTATGTGGATGATAAAATGATCGATATGAAAAAGCTCATGGAATTATTCGCATAATGAGTGTATGAAATAATATGGAGGACAGAATGAAGAGAATATTTTGTTTCATTGATCGACAGGAAAGAATAGAAGGGAAAATAGAAGAATTTCTGGAAAAGCTGGACGAGCTAGGCAATGAAATATATTTATTTTCTAATCTGGAGGATCAAATCAACGATCCTTATAATGTGATTTGTGAGATAGACAGGCTTCTGGATAAAGAAGCAGTTGATTATGAATACATTTTCATGACGAATATACCGAAGCTCTTTCAAGTGATATATCGATTATATCATCAGACCTTTACGGATTTCATCTATTATGAGCAGGCTGATAATGTCAGATATGAATTATATGGGATTTACAAAATCATAAGCTCCCTGCCGATTAATGAAGCAGAGAGCTTAACTAAACCTGTCTTTACCAACGCAGCCAAGCTGATCTTTGGTAGCCATTCCTGTCAGGTGATTGCATATTTTGATTTCTTAGGGAAGGATGAAGACAACGGGACAAAGAAATCCTGTAATCTGATACGCAAGTACTATCACATTGAGGGAACGTATTATCTGTTCGAGCCACTCTTAACCGAGCGTAAGGCAGTAATACAGCTTACTGACGTGAACTCCGAAGCGCCTCATGGAACAGACTTCACATTTCCCGGATTTAACAGGATGAATTATCTGTATGAGTATAACAGCGACCTGTTAAATCAGCTGTTTAGTAATTTAGATTCCATTTCAGGCAGAAATTTAAAGGATATCTACAGCTGTCTGGAGCAGTTTGATTCGGAAATGAGAGAGTATTCCTATTATATGTTTGGCATGACCTGTTGCATGTTGGATGATGCTGCCCAATTGGATAATAAGCATGATATTCTCCGATCGCTAATCCTATTATCTTTCTTGATGCAGATAACAAAAAAGTCCCAATATTTTAATGCATTCATCAGAAATACACTCGAAAATGAGTTTATGACTTGCGAGAACCGATATTTTATATGGAATCAGTGTAAAAGATATATGCTGCTGAATAAAGTCAGTACCAATGCCGAGACCGCTCAACTGCTAAACTCTCTATACGATGCTGCTTTTCAAGGCTTCCGGGAGAAAGTATCAAAGAGCTTAACTTCTATTCCTAAGGAAGAAAGGGACCCGAACACGATTATTGTGTTTACCATCCAATTTCTTTCCGAAAGGCATGCCCCTACCAGAACAACACTGGAGCGTTGTTATACCTTAGCGAAGCTTCTGGGGAAGAAGGTGCTCTTAATCAATACAAAGGAGCAATATACCAGGGTCGGAGAGCTGCTGATCTATCAGCCTACCTATGCGAATGTCATATCGGAGTACAATGGTAATATGAACTACAGCTATAAGGATATGGAACTGCCCTATTACCAGCCTTTTGGGGATATGCCCTCTGTAACAGCAATTCAGGATATCATTGATCGTGTAAGGAAGTGGAAACCCGCTTTTATTTTCAGTATAGGAAACGGAAGCATGACAGCTGATCTTTGCGGAAGGATCGTTCCCGAAGCAGCGATCAGTGTGGCCTTTTCCACCCTGGCAACGACAAAGGCTACATTTTCTGTCATAGGAAGAACCATAGCGGAACAGGAGTGGAAGGAGCTCATTAAGGCCGGCTATCAAAGGGATAGCATCATAGAAAGTACCTTTACCTTTGAACTTAATCCAAGGGTAGGGTCCTTTACAAGAGAGGAATTTGGTATTCCCAAAGACCGGTTTGTACTGGTGGTTGTGGGTATCAGACTGGATACAGAGATTACCGATGCTTTCATAAATACCATAATGAACACCTTCCCGTGGGGAACCCATTTGGTTCTGGCAGGCGAATTCAAACGATATGGTGAGTGGTGTGATAAGTATCCGGAGTTCAAAGAACATTCTACTTTTATCGGCTATTGTAACGATATTCTGGCTCTGATGGAGATTTGTGATCTATACGTCAATCCAAAAAGACTGGGTGGAGGCTTCTCTATCATTGAAGCCTTTCATGAGGGCAAACCCGGTGTAACAGTACGTTATGGGGATGTCGCGACATCAGGTGGGGAGGATTTTTGCGTAGCTAATTATGAAGAAATGCAAGTAACGATAAAAAGATACATAGAGGACAAGGAGTTCTATGCTTTGATGTCCCGGAAGGCAAGGGAACGTGAGAAGGTCATGACCGATTCAAAAAGCGCGATGCAAAAGATTATTGAGAAAATTGAAAATAACCCATTATTTATCTAACTGATTAGATGAAATATGATATTGTCACAATTTGTAGTTTATATTATGATGATATTAGTCGATATATAATATATGACTGAAACATATTATGATTTCAGATTTGGTCACGGATGCCTTTAATCCTTTTCACAAACATAGGGAGAATGCATATGAATAACGAGAAGAATATGTTCGAGGATTTATTTATTTTTGAGATGGCGAACAGCCATCAGGGCAGTGTGGAGCATGGAATTGATATTATTAAGGCGATGAGCAGAATTGCCAGAAAATATAATATTAAAGCGGCAGTGAAATTGCAATACCGGAATCTCGATACCTTTATCCATCCGGATTATAAGGATCGTACCGATGTGAAGCATATTCCGAGATTTATGAGTACCAGATTGAATTTTGACCAGTTTACTCAGCTGGTGGATGCCATTCATGACGAAGGATTGATTGCAATGAGCACACCCTTTGATGAGGATGGTGTGGACTGGTGCATGGATCAGGGAATAGATATCATCAAGGTGGCCAGCTGCAGTGCACTTGACTGGCCTCTTCTTACCAAGATTGCATATACCCAGAAGCCGGTGATTATTTCAACAGGAGGCAAGGTATTATCTGATATAGACAAGATCTACAATTTCTTTACTCACAAGGGATGTGAATTCGCATTTCTTCACTGTATTGCTGAATATCCGGCACCTCTCGACCAGCTTCAGCTGGATTTCATCGATAGGATTAATCGCAGGTATCCGGAGGTTACAATCGGCTATTCAGGTCATGAGGACCCCAATGATAATATCGTACCCATGCTGGCAATCGCGAAGGGCGCAAAGATTTTAGAGCGTCATGTCGGTCTGCCTACTGAGACGATTACCTTGAATTCCTATTCCATGAATCCGGAGCAGGCAGATCGATGGGTCAAGGCAGTCCTTGATGCGAAGATGATCTGCAGAACCAAGAAGGAGAATGATAAATATGTCAGCCAGGAGGAGGTTGATTCCCTACGGACCCTGATGAGAGGCGTCTATCTGAAGCACGATGTGAAGCAGGGTGACCCGATCATGTCGGATGATGTATTCTTTGCCATGCCTTTGAACGATAAGCAGATGACCAGCGGGGAATTTACGGAAGGCATTAAAGCCAGCCGTGATTATCATGTCAATGAACCATTATTGGAAAAGAAAAAGATAACTGACATCGGCCTGGTCAGAAGCGTCGTACATGATGCGAAGGGTATGCTATACGAGGCGGGAATTGCCTTAGGCAAGGAATTTACCGTGGAATTGTCCCACCATTATGGTATGAAGCATTTCAGACAGACAGGAGCAATTATCATCAGTATCATCAATCGGGAATACTGTAAAAAGCTGCTTGTCATCCTCCCGGGTCAAAAGCATCCGATACATATGCATAAGATCAAAGAGGAGACTTTCCAGCTGCTGTACGGAGATCTGATTGTGAATATCGAAGGCAAGGATATCTATATGAAGCCCGGGGATATTCAGACGGTACTCAGAGGACAAAATCATTCGTTTACATCGACAAAGGGTGCGATTTTTGAAGAGGTATCCACGACCCATATAAAAAATGATTCCTATTATGATGATCCGATTGTCAAGGCGCTGGATCCGATAGAGAGGAAAACGATATTACAGAAGTGGTAAGATGTATGGGAAAAGTAAGGAAGGAAATTAAGTATTGGAGTCAGCTGTTGTTGCTTCCTGTCTATGGCTTATCCTGTCTTGTACCAAGGAATAAAAAGCTATGGGTGTTTGGGAGTGCTTTTGGTATGCGCTTTGCAGATAATCCAAAGTACTTCTATCTTTATCTTTCTCAATATAAAGCTGACAGGATTACTGCTGTCTGGATTTCTAAGAACAGAGAAATTGTGAGATTTCTTAAGGAAAGCGGATATCGATGTCATTACCTTTATAGCTGGCAGGGAATTTTATGCTGTATTCGGGCGAAGGTATATCTGTTTGATAATTATTCGAAGGATATCTGCTATACGCTGTCAGGTGGAGCAAAAAAGATTAATCTATGGCATGGGATTCCGTTAAAGAAAATTCAAAAGGACAATGTATTTGATTATTATCGAAATCCAAGAAATACATTGGAAAGAATTTATTCTATCCCACGCAGAATATCGGATGAAAAACCTTCCCATTATGTACTTACAACATCTTCATTTTTGAAGCCATTTTTTGCGTCTGCGTTCCGGACAGAACGAGTATTGGTGGAAGGCTATCCAAGAAATGATTATTTGATTTCTGACGAAATTAAGAATTTGATGACCCCACAGGAACAATCGGTACACGATATCTTACTTGAGAAAAGGAAGGAATATAAAGTTGCTTCCTATATGCCGACATTTCGAAAGAGTGAGATAAAATTCTTTGAGGTTATCAATATTGAAAGATTATCTGAATTCTTAAAGCATGAGAAGATCTTTCTGTGTGTGAAGCTGCACCCGAAATCAAGACTACAGGACAGCTTTCAAGCCTTGGGGAGTGAGAATATTCTTGTGGTTGATCCTCAAGTTGATCCTTACGGAATATTGAAACTCACTGATGACCTAATTACAGATTATTCTTCGGTTTGCTATGACTTCATGTTGACAGGGAGACCAATCCTTTTCTTCCCTTACGATTATAAAGAGTATATTGAGGAATCGAGGGAGTTGTATTTTGATTATTCGGAATTTACCCCGGGCCGTAAGGTGTATGACCAAGGTGCATTAGAACAGGCCTTATCGCAGAAGAATGAGATGTCGGATCACTATCATGATATCCTAAGCAAGGTTTTTGATTATCCGGATCACGGTTCCTGCGAGCGATTATTTGATGATTTACAGAGAAGAATATAATTAATGGCAAAGAGCATCTGAATGGAGAGATTATGTATATTCGGGTTATTGGGAAAGAGATTGAATTCTTCAGAGGGAAAGAGATTATTTTATTCGGAGGGGGCTCCTGCGGACTTCGGGCATTGGAAGAATTTGAAAAGGTCGGGGCACGTATTCTTGCATTCTGTGATAATAACCGAACGTTAGAGGGGACGATGCTAAAAGGGTATCCAATCCTTGCTCCGGACAAGCTTCCCGGATTTCCTGAGGCCTGTATCATTATATCCAGTACCTATGAGGAAGAGATTGAAAACCAACTGATTGCAATGGGAATTACTAATTATTATAGAATTAAGCTTGGAGTTCTTCGTGAGGTTCAGCCTAAGGAAAGCTTTTTCAATCGGATAATCAGTAATGAGGTGGCAAATCAAAAGATAATAGAAGGACTTACCGGTGATGAGCCGTTTTTTCTGGGGCGTTTAGGATCGGTAGAACTGGAATGCCTCTGTCATTATCTTTATTTCCTAAATCGAAGAGAAACCAAGCAGGAGATGTATCCGCAGAATGTAAAGATGATGATGACTGTGAATGCAGGTTTCTTTCCAAGCGAGGATTCATTACTTGATCAGTTTTCAGAACGGTACCTGTCCGGCTTAGCTAATATGGATTTCATCTGGTCAATGTGGTTTTCGGCTTTTGAAAACCGATTATATCAGGAGTTCTTTCCGAAGAAAATGATTGCTGATTACGATAATACCGTATTTCCATTTGACCGGAAGAACCCATGGACTGCTGCCTTGAAAGGGAAGAAGATATTAGTCATTCATCCTTTCGAGGAATCTATCAGGCATAATTATGAGAATAGAAAAAAGCTGTTTCAAAATCAAGAATTTCTTCCGGATTTTGAGCTGATTACTCTAAAAGCCGTACAAAGCATTGCCGGTAACCGGACTACATTCTCTGATTGGTTTGAGGCTCTTGCAAGTATGCAGGAGCAGATTGATGATATCGATTTTGATATTGCATTAATCGGCGCCGGTGCGTATGGGCTGCCTCTTGGAGATTACGTCAAGGGATTGGGTAAGAAGGCCATTCATATCGGAGGTATATTACAGTTGTTCTTTGGTATTAAAGGAAAGGCCTGGAATAAGCTTGGTGTGTATAATGAATTTTGGACAAGCCCGCTTGAGAGTGAGATACCCGAAGACTATAAGAAAGTAGAAGCGGGACGTTATTGGTAATCGTGTTGGGAGGAATAACTTTATGATATATATAGCAATCAATATTTGCCTTCTATTATGGGTATCCGGAAAAATGCTATATTTTAATTTTGATACTAATATTAATACCCCTCCATTTCGATGGAAAATACACAAAAAGAGCGTGCAGGCCATGCTTGCTTCGGGCATGGTGTTGGTTGGTATCTTCAGTTTGCTCCGCTTAAGTATTTTGTGGATGATATTCAGCCTTGTCATGGACGCTCTTCTATTCGCAGATGCTTTATATATGAGATATTACAAAAATCCTCTGACAGCATCCGTAGTCCTTCATCAAATCAAATTGTTGAAAGGAATTAGAAATAGTGTGTTCGGTGTGTTTTTGAAAAAAGATATGCTTTATTTTATTGACCTCCCACTTGAAGCGATTCTCCTTATTATTTTGGAGAGGCATCAGGTTTCGGGTCTTTTTTGCTTTATTTTTTCGGGATTTTGTATTTTGGCTGGTGCTATATGGTTTTCTTATATCTATCAGCATAGTAATCGGAAGTCATATTTCTGGAATAAGAAACGAATTGCGAGAGACCTGGGGATCCTTTATTATCATATCAATGATCTGCTTGGTTATCTTAATAGCCGCCTGCACCAAAACAAGAATGTTACTTCTGAAGAAATAAAGTGCATCCGGGATGCGTGTTGGAGAAGAACAGTGAATGCCTATTCCGGCAAGGCCAAGGGTAAGAATCTGATCGTGGTTCAGATGGAATCCATGCAGGAGTTTTTGCGAGATCGTGTGATTGAAGGGAAAGAGATTACACCCAATTTGAATCAACTTTCCAGAGAATGCGTGCGTTTTGATCAAATGTATTATCAGACCAGTGTGGGCAATACATCTGATGCAGAATTGGTGCTTAATAATTCCTTATATCCGCTGTCTGATAAACCTGCATGCTATGAATGTCAGAACAACGTATTTCATTCCATCGGTCATGCTGCAAAAAAGAAGGGATACTATAACCTGGGTGCCCATGGGAATCAGGCAAGCTTCTGGAATCGTCATTTGATGTACCGGCTATATGGCTATGATAGCTTCATCGATAATTCAATGCTTAAGAATGATGAATTTATTTTTCCCGGTTTAAGTGACAGCTCATTTTACCGTCAGATGACAGACATCCTGGAGGAGAAAAGCAGGAGTGGTCTGTTCTATGCATTTTTGATTTCTTTGTCTTTGCATCATCCTTATGATTACTTTGAGAAAGATGATTTTCCGGTTGGTGATTTAGAAGGCACATTTCTTGGAAGATATATCAAAGGTGCTCATTATGCAGATCAAGCTATAGGAGAGTTTATTCAGCATCTAAAGAAGAAAGGTCTATATGATAACACACTCTTGGTGATGTATGGGGACCATTCCGGTGTACCAAGGCAATATCGGCAGGAGCTGATGGATTACCTGGGGCTTGAAAATACTGAACAGAATTGGATGAAACAGAGCAGAGTTGTATCTCTGATGCGATTCCCGGAGCAATCAGAGGCGGTACGAATACAAAAAGTGGTTGGACAAATTGATCTCCTGCCAACGATAGCTAATATTATGGATTTTGATATCGGGTATGCATTGGGGAATGATATTTTTGATGATCAATATGCAGGGGGAATCATTAATCGCGAAGGGGTTGTTGTTACAGAGAAATATATCTATTTTCCTAATCAGGAGAAGGCTTTTGATCTTCATTCCGGGAAAGAAGTCGAATTAACGCAAAAAGATAGGGATGAGATAAAAGTATTACAGAATAAATTGCAAATATCCGATATAATATTAGAGAAAAATGCTTTTCACACTATGGTTGAAGAGAAGTAAGAAGTGGTATCTATATAATGGTGAAGGGAGAAGCTAAGGATGAAGAAGGTAAGCATTATCGTACCGGTTTATAATGTGGAAAAGTATCTGAGGCGCTGCCTGGATTCCTTGATGAATCAGACTCTTTCGGATATTGAAGTCATAGTAGTGAATGACGCATCTCCCGATCGCTCCGCTGATATCATGAGAGAATATGAAGAAAAATACCCCGACAGAATGATTTGTGTGTTTCTCCACAAGAACGTGAAACAGGGTGGGGCCCGCAATGTCGGGATAAGGAAGTCGACCGGAGAATATATCATGTTTGTAGATAGTGATGACTGGGTTGATACCACCATCTGTGAGAAAATGTATCAGGCAGCTAAGCAGGAGGACAGTGATATTGTTTTCTGTGATGTAGTGAGGGTATTTGAAGACTCGGGAAAAGAAAAATACATTATGGAAACCGGAAAGGAAATTGAAGGAGACTTAACCTTAGAAAAGAAAAAAGAATTATTGACGATGAAAGCTTATCCGTTTGCGAAGCTCTTGCGAAAGGACATCATAACAGCAAATGAATTATTTTTCGCCGAAGGAATACAATATGAGGATCAGATCAATGTACCGTTTTTTTTCCTATATGCAAAACATGCTTCCAAGCTGAACGATTTTTTATACTATTACAATATAAGAGAAAATTCAACAATGTTTACTATGAATAGTACTCATCATTTTCAGCGTATGGAAACCACAAAAATGTTTTATGATCAGTCTATACAAAGAGGCTTTTATGCAGAATTCAGCGAAGAGCTGGAGATGTTTTTTATCAGAAGCTATTATTTCTTTATGCTGGATAGCTGCCTGGAGAGATTCGATGAACCACCACTGGATAAGATGCAGGAAATCAGTAAGAAACTCAGAGAGCTCTGTCCTGACTATCAAAATAATTACTATATTGACAAAATTGTTGATCCGATATACCTGCAAATGGCAAAGTATAATGATCAATCTCCGAAGCAGTTAATAGATAAAGTGGAAGCATTAAGGAAATGTCATTATTCCTATCTTGGTTTTTATCAGCTGTTCAAAGTAAGGGCACAACAACTGTTAACCCATTGCGAACAAAATTCTTTCCGGATTGCTGTATGGGGAGCCGGACAGAAGGGGAAGGATTTTCTGGAGGTTAATGATAGTGATCATCATATCATTAGATATGTGATTGACGGTAATGTGAATCGAGAGGGAGAACTACTTCCGACGGGACATAGGATCAGTGCCTATGATCATGTAATGGAGGATATTGATATCATACTTGTTATCAATAAGAATTACTTTGGAGATATATATCACAGGGTAGCAGTAAGCAATAAGAATATTAAAGTCATAAATCTTGATCTGTATCTGATTTACAGAATAGGATTAGAAGCTTTTTTGAAATGACTTGTTATATCATACGAATAGGAAAGGAGAACATGGTAGTTTATTATCATGTGTCTATAATATGAAATTAGTTGCATTTTATCTTCCTCAATTTCATCCAATACCTGAAAACAATTCCTGGTGGGGCGAAGGCTTTACGGAATGGGTTAATGTGAAAAAAGCAAAACCTTTGTTTCACGGGCATTATCAGCCACGTGAGCCGTATAAGGATAATTACTATGATTTGATGGAAGATTCTGTTATGGAATGGCAGATGAATCTGGCGAAAAAGTATGGTATTAGTGCATTTTGCTTTTACCATTACTGGTTCTGCGGTAAAAAGGTCTTAGAAAAACCGGTCGAGCATTTGTTGCAGAATAAAAATGCGACTCTGCCTTTCTGCATGGCCTGGGCGAACGAACCCTGGACGCGAACCTGGCATGGTGCGGGCGGTGAAAAGGAGGTACTGATTCGTCAGCAATATGGAGGAGAAAAGGAATGGACAGAGCATTTTAATTATCTGGTGAAATTCTTTAAGGATGAAAGATATATCAAAATTAATAATATGCCTGTCCTCTTAATATATAAGATAGGATCAATTGCAAATCGGAACAATATGTTCAGGGTCTGGAATGAGCTGGCTATAGAGAGCGGATTTGATGGGATATTCTTAGTGAAAATGCAGACAGCCAGCGATAGGGATGCGAAATGCAAATATATCAAAGCAAGTGTAGACTTTGAGCCCGGAAAATGGAGAAGAAATCGTAATGCTGAGAATAAATATCTCGAGGAGGTAAAGAAGAGACTCAGAGAAAAATTCAAAGATAATCAGATGATAAACCGACTAATATGTAATGTCCTAAATTACGATAAAATCAATAAAGAAATGATAAGTATCCCTCATAAAAAGAATGAATTCCGTGGTATATTTGTCGATTATGATGATTCCCCAAGAAGAGGAAAGAATGCAATCATCACTACAGGAAGTACTCCGGCGAAATTCGAAAAATATCTGACGGAGCAAATAAGAAAGAGCATTCAGGAGCAAAATGAATATCTATTTATTAATGCATGGAATGAATGGGGAGAATCAAATTACCTGGAGCCTGACAAAAGATACGGATATTCTTACCTACATGCAGTAAGAAGGGCTCTGCAAAAGACAGTAGAATGATAAAGGAGGACAAGCGATATGAAAAAAGAGATTGGTGTGGTTAAGGTTCTATTATCCTTATTAACGGGTGCAGCTGCAGGTGCAGCAGGTGTAAGCTACTTTAAAGGGAAGGTAATTAAGGATCAGCAAAAAAAGGTTGAAAAATTTAAGAGATATTATGGACTGCTTAACCAATGGCTTATCCTAAAGCATCAGGGAGTATCATTGGATAAGTATTTTATCGATAATAGTTATAAAACAATTGCAATTTATGGAATGGGGGAGATGGGAAACCGTCTTCTCGAAGATTTGAAATCTTCTGACATTATTGTCAAGTATGCTATCGATAAAGAAGCCGGAAATACATATTCTGATATTGATGTTCGGGATATGGAGGATGAACTTGACCCGGTGGATGCCATAGTGGTTAGTGCTGTTTTTGCATATGAAGAGATTAAGGATGACCTGGAAGAGAAGGTGGATTATCCGATTGTTTCTTTGGAGGATGTTATCTTTGAGCTGTAGTTAATTGAAAGGAACAGAAATTATATGAATATTCTATATGTTTGCCATGATTCCGGTCTATACGGTGCTTCAAAATCCTTACTCGATCTGATTGATGCGCTGAAAGAATATAATGTTACTCCTTATATAATTCTCCCGTACCCGGGACCTATGGAAAAAGAATTAATCCGTCGAAGAATAAGTTACTATATAGTAAAATATTATAAGAATTCCAGGCCGGTAGGAGAAGGAAATATTGTAGAGGAGACGTTAAATGAACTAAAAAAATTGCTTACAGTGAAGCAAGTCATTCACTTAGTGCGTAAGTGGAAAATCGATATTATTCATACAAACAATCTATGTACCGATATCGGTGCAATGGTAAGCCTGATTGAACATATACCGCATGTATGGCATATCAGAGAATTTATGGAAGAAGACTTCGGGATTGAGCTTTATAATAAAAGAAAAATGAAATATCTAGTCAATAAGGCAGATTCCATTATCTTAATCTCAAAGGCTATCTACGGAAAATATAAAAGATTATATCATAAGGATCGGATGAAGGTTATATATGATCGGGTTTCCTTCGAGGATTATCATTTAAGTAATGATAAATTTTTTGAAGGCGAAAGCTTGAATCTACTAATTTGCGGTGCAATTTCTAAGCAAAAAGGACAGATGGAAGCAGTAAAAGCGGTTGATTATCTATGGAAACAAGGGATACAAAATATCAGGCTTTCCATCGTAGGTCGAGGAAAAAAAGAATATATGGCAGAAATTAAAAATTATATAAAGGCTAATCAATTGCAGGAAGTTATCACAATCTACGGCTTCAAGAAGGACTTAAGGAATTTCAGAGAAAGTTCAGACCTTGCATTAATGTGTTCAAAAAGTGAAGGCCTTGGCAGAGTTACTATTGAGTCAATGTTGAGTGAAGTTCTTGTGATTGGTTCCGATACGGCAGCAACGAAAGAATTGATTCATCACGGAGTCACAGGATATTTGTATAAATACGGTGATCATATCGACTTAGCTAATCAGATTATATATGCAATGGGTCATAAAGAAGAAGTGAAGAAGATAAAAAGTACAGCAAAGGACTTTGCGACGCGAACATTTACATCCAAGGCTTCTGTAGAACAGGTATATCGGATCTATCAAGGAGTAAAGAATAGCAACAGGTACAGATAGTATAATTTCTGGAACTGTTAGGAATATCACTTCAAATTAGGTAAGAATAAAATTACAGGAAAGGGAAAAGTATAATGAGGTCAGTGCTTTTTCATTATACAAGGAGAAAGAATGAATGCAAAAGCTAAAGTAATTTTATGGGGTGGAAGTAATAACTCTATTTGCAAAGGGCTGGACTGGCTGAACGAAGGAAACGTAGAGATTGTTGCGATTGCAGATAGGGATAAAAGTAAGAAACTTCTGGGAAATGGCTTTGGTGGGCTTTTTATAACGCCTGATCAGATTCATGAGGTTGAATATGATTATATCGTTATATGCACCTCTTATGTGTATGAAGTATTAAAACAGATGGATCAACTGGGAATTGACCGCGCGAGGGCTGTTACCGTATCCAGAGATTTTAATGTGATGGATATGATCTTAAGGGATTATAAAACGATGTCTGAGAAAATGGAGATCCAAAACAGGTTATTTAAGTGGAAACACGTCGGTATAGAATCCTATGCATTGCAGTGGATGGCAAATAAGTCCTGCATTATTCACAAATACTATGATAAAGATAATCAGTGTTTCGATTTTTCAGGGATTAAGATACCATATGAAACATATTTACAATACCCTTCTGCGACCATGCTGGGAATTTATGATATATTTTTGGATTATATAGAAGAATGTAAACTTAGCGAAACAAATGAAGGCCCTTATGAGTACGGAGGGGTGCAGTTGGAAGAAGGAGATACTGTAATTGACTGCGGTGCAAATCAGGGATTATTTTCTGCTTTGGCGGCATTCAAGGTTAAGAACGGAAAAGTTCATTCTTTTGAGCCGATTCCCGAAATGGTTACAATGATAGAACGCATACAGGAGTTTTATCCCAATATTAGAATCGAAGAATATGCTGTGACAAATAAATGCGGGACAAGCAGTTTTGAGGTGGATGAACAGAATGCCGGTGCCTCGCATCTTGTAAGTAAGAATATGGATGGGAAGAATATAATCACAGTACAGAACATTTCCCTAGACGAGTTTGTTATTAAAACAGGAATTAATAAAATTGATTTTATCAAAGCTGATATCGAAGGTGAAGAACCAAATATGCTGCTGGGAGCAACAACTATCTTAAAAGAGCATGCACCGAAGCTGTCTATCTGTACCTATCATAATCCCAACCATCCATTGTTGCTGGAAAATATAATACGTGAAGCGAATCCTAATTATATCATTGAGCATCGTTGGAAGAAGCTTTTTGCCTATGTTCCCAGATAGAAAGAGAAGGCAAACAGGATACCGTACAGAACAAAATCAAATTGGAAAGGAGAAGGTATTATGAGGGATGGTACCATCATGATACCTACATAACAATGTATAACAAATTAAAAGTTATCTTATGGGGAGGCAGCTATAATTCCATATGTAAAGGGCTGGAATATATTAATGAAGGAAATGTTGAAATTGTAGCCATCGCGGATAATGACAGCAGTAAGAAAATGATGGGAAGAGGCTTTGGGGAGCTTTATATCACTCCTGATGAGCTAAATAAAGTTGAGTTTAATTATATTGTGGTCTGTACTTCATATGCGAAGGCTGTTATGAAGCAATTGGAGCAGATGAACATAGGAGAAGACAGGATTTTGCTTCTGCCTAAAAGCTACGCTTCAATGGATCATGTATTATGTAACTACGCTGACCTGGAAAATAAAATGGATATCTATAACAGAGTATTCAAATGGCATCGTGTCGGTGAAATGTCCTATTCTCTGCAATGGATGGCAAACAGAGCTATCATAATGCATAGATACTATGATAAAAAGAATCACTGCTTTAATTTTGGAGGAGTATGTTTTCCCTATGAGGCTTATAAAGCTTATCCATCCTCCATCATTCTGGAGGTATATGATATCTTGCCGAACTTCTTTAAGGAAGGCGAATTTTGTGAAACCTGTGAAGGTCCTTATGAATATGGACAGGTAAAGCTTGAGAAGGGTGACACTGTCATTGATTGTGGAGCTAATGTAGGGATGTTTTCAGCAATGGCGGCAGTTAGGACAGAGGGAGGAAAAATCTATTCTTTTGAACCGATTCCTCAGGTAATGGATATTTTAAGAAAAACCAGCTCTTATTATCCGAGTATAGTACCGGAGCCATATGCTACCGCTGATTCCTGTGGTGAAGCATGCTTTGAAATTGATTTAAGTAATGTTGCGGCTTCGCATTTTGCAGCAAATGGAAAAAGTGGAATTGCTGTTCAAAAAATTACATTGGATGAATTTGTACGACAAGAAAAGATCGCTAAGGTTGATTTTATTAAAGCAGATATAGAGGGAGCTGAGCCGGACATGCTTCGAGGAGCTGTCGGTATACTAAAAGAGCATTTCCCCAAACTGGCTATCTGTACTTATCATAATCCAAATCATCCTTTGCTGTTGGAAGCAATTATTAAGAATGCAAATCCGAACTATATCGTGGAACACCGTTGGAAAAAGCTGTTTGCCTATGTTCCTGACTAGTATGTTTCATTTAATTCTGATGATGTAAGTTGCCTACGATCATGAATAGATTATATTGTGTTAAGGAGGGTTATCTATTGAATCATATTGCAATTCGCTCTAAAGATGAAATGTATATTTATGAAGAAAAGGATTTGAATCATGAGTTATTAACCATGTTGTTCATTAATAATCCGTATAAAGTGATATATGTTACAAAAGAAAAAGCTTTATATGGAGGCATTACATTAGGGGATTTTGTCCGTTATTTAAAAGGAAATAGGGATCTGATACAAACCAGGATGACCTTCTTGTATGAAGATACAAAAGAAAAAGCCCATGAAATTCTTGATCAACCGGGCGGGAAGATTAGATGTGTTCCAATTGTAAACAGCCAGAATGAAATTGTATATGAGTATTATAGAACAGACATGCTGTTAAATTCAGTAGATATAGAGTTTGTAAAGAAATATCAATCATCAAAAAAGGATACAAAATTAACTAATCTACTACAGATGCATGGATTTAAAAATGCAATTCTAATAAATGAGACCGATTATAATAAAGATATTTATAGCATCGTTTTAGAACTGCTTCAGGATAGTAAATTAAGTTTTGTTGAAATGAGCTTTTCAGAATTAACTAAGAAGCGAGCTTCTATAACGTTTGATGATACAATCATTTTGGATGTAGATAGCGTATATAACAGAAGTTATTTAAAAGGATTATATTATAGGAAATATAAATTACAGTATATCAATTATGGTAAAATAGTCTTTTTTCTCGATAATACAACATATGGTGACTTTGAAGATAATTATAAGAGTTCGGTTAATTTACTTGGATCAATATATGGAGACATTATTATCTGCGGTATTAACAGCATAGCTCTTAGCATCTATGAGAGATTAGTGCATAGAAAAAATAATTTGGTACACTTGTCAAATCATGATGATTTGGTATGGAATGATAAGGAACAATGCTATCATTTTGTAAATGCACCATTTGTTCCGGAATTAATCATATCTTGTGATTTTATGATACACCAAAGCTATGTCTTGTTCGATCAGAGCAAAATACTACATATGCCAATTCAAGCTTTTTATTCAGAGGCTTTAGGAAACTCTGATTTTTGTGATTTTGACATTGCGTATAATATTATTCCAAAGCTAACAGCGAACGGAGTTATACCAATTGTTATAGATTCGCCTAATCAGGGACTAAGTATGATAGAGAATAAAGAAGCCTTAAGAAACATTAAAGATCGCGGCTTCTTATGGGATGTCAGTGTAGGCAAAATTGATGTTGAGAATTTAGATGCTCAAAGTAAAAAAGAACTGAAAAAGTTTATGACATACGAAGATTATATAGAAGTATTGCAGGAACATAATAATCTTCCTTTGTCAATGAGACGGGGATACCCGGAAATAGAAAATTTTAATGGTGATTTTTATAATGTCTATAATAATAAGCGCTTAACAGTTGGCAGCAGTAGGAATAATGACAAAAACAAAGTACGTATGTTTGGAGCATGTATTACCTTTGGTATAGTAGTGAAGGATGAAGATACTATTGCAAGCAGATTGCAGATGCTGTTAGACGGTGAATTCTGCGTTGAGAATTACGGAAATTTTTATATGAGTCAATGCTTTAAGATGCGCTTGTGTGATTATAAACCGGGAGACATTGTTATTATTATAGTATTGAATAGTTCACATCATTATAAGGAGAGGGGTATTAATACTCATTCTATTATTAATGCCTATAACAGAATACCTGCTTTGGAAGAGAACATATGGGATACGTTATTACATATAAACCGAAACCTATCTCCCTACATTGCTGAGGAACTTAATGCAATTATAAATGAATACAAGCAGAAATTATCCTTAGAGGATAGGAATACAGTAGAAGGCTTTACCTTTAAAAATGAGAATATCATTGGAAGTAACAGCATTTCTGCTATAGAAGAATGGTTAAGAAGTATTAAGCGATTTGAGGATACCAAAGATAAACGTATAGGCAGTATTGTAATGAATTGTAATCCATTTACTTATGGTCATAAATATCTGATTCAAACTGCGATAGAAAAAGTGGAATATCTCTATATCTTTGTTGTAGAGGAAAATAAATCATTCTTTAGTTTTGAAGATAGGATTGCTATGGTTCGACTGGGAGTGGAAGATTTGAACCAAAACAATAATATTAAAGTGTTGCCGAGTGGCTCCTTTATTATATCATCAACGACAATGCCCGGTTATTTTGAGAAGGATCAGCTTCAAGAGGTTATTGTTGATATGACTGATGATGTTGAAATTTTTGCAAAACATATCGCTCCTTACTTAAATATTACTATTCGATTTGCAGGAGAAGAACCTCTTGATAAATTTACGAATCAATATAACGACACAATGAGGGAGATCTTACCGAGGAATGGAATTGAGTTTTTTGTCATAGGTCGAAAAGAATTGGATGGAGAACCAATCAGTGCCTCCAGAGTACGAAAGAAATTAAAGGTGAAAGATTTTGAAAGCATCAAGAGAATGGTTCCTATAACCACCTATAAATATCTAAAGAGGAACTATAATTACCATTAATATCAAAAAATGAAAAAAAATAGAATATTTTCCAAATATACTATAAAGACAGTGCAATATCTGCCGATAAATATTTTAGAAGTAATTAATCTTTGTATACTTAAGAGATGGCTTTAAGGAGGACTTAGAAAATGAAGAACAAAGAAGAGGGTTCGGTAATCAAGAAGAAACTTACGAAAACCCAAAAGATTATGATTGTTGGGTTTAGTGTGATGTCGGTAGCTATCGTAGTAACCGGAATTCTTATTTACATGGCTCTGAACAAGAAGGAGCCTGAACCCACTGGTAGTTACGTCATTGATGAATCTAATTATGAGGAAATAGCAGGTGAGATGTATGATAGGCTTCAGTCAGGTATGTATGAAGTCACCATGAATGCTATATGGCATTTTGATAATGGTGAAGCAGCATCCAGCGATGCTTATGTTGCCAATGCTAAATCCAATAATAGTCCGGTCTTTTTTGAAGTATTTCTAAGTGATACAGATGAATTAGTCTATACTTCTACTGTTCTCCCAGTTGGAACTAAATTGAAGGAGCTTAAACTGGACAAGCCCTTGGAAAAAGGCAGCTATGATGCAATATGTAAATATAACCTATTGGATGAAGGAGGTGAAATTTCTTCTTCGGTTTCAATAGCAGTTACATTGGAAATTGCGGAATAACTTTTTCCGGACTTCACAAAAATCAAGGAGGATAAACAAATGACAAAAAGAGCAAAGAAATTAGTATCAGTATTATTAACCTTAGCGCTGATACTCGGCACCAGCAGTACTGCATTCGCAGATGACACATCAGATAAGGAAGGCACAATTAATGGTGATTCCACAGTAACAAATCCAGTATTTAATTTTAATGTACCAACTACCACAGATTTCGCTTTCAACCCCTTTGAAGTAGGCGATGATGGTAGCCAGATTTCTTCTGCTGACATCTTTGTAATCAACAAGAGTAGTATTCCGGTTCAAGTATCATTTACTTATTCTTTAACGGCTAAAGCTGGTGTAGTTGTTGAAACAAGTGCAGAAGATGTTGCTTTAACAGGTGATGATAAAGAGATGTACATGGTCGCTGTACCGGCAAAGGTAGCTGCAGTAGATACTGACGGTTCTGCACTTACTACGACCGGTGGTGATATTACCTGGAGTTCGGAAGAAGCTGTGATAGGATTAGAAGAAGAAGAAACTCATGCGAATTTAACCTATGTATTAGATAAGGCTAATTTCACTGATGCAGATGATGATGGTATAGCTGATGCAGACGAGTTTGATTCTGTAGATCCTAATAAATCTGCAGCGGTATTCCGTTTCAAAGGAACAATCAATCCGGAAGCAGAGTGGCAAGCAGAAGATGCAACTGTTAAGGTTGTTTATAAAGTTAAGGGTGTAACAACTACAGCATACAGTACATTTGAAGAACTGGAAGATACACAGAACGTTAAGTCTGTAACAGGTGCTGCTGCTCCGGTTGAAAGTGTAGCTCCCAGCATGGTAGATACGACTAAGACAATAGGTAAGTCTTTAACCTCAGTTAATTATGCAGTTAACTTGGGTTCAGGCGCTGCAGCTGCTACTGCTGTAACAAATGTTGAAGCTGAGTATCAAGGATCTTATTATGCTTTAACTGATGCTGAATGGGACTTCTCCGGTACTACATTAACACTTAACAAGACCGGTACTATTATGGCACCTATCTTTATAACGGCTAAAACATATACATTCAGGGTAACATTTAATGATAGCCCTACTCCGACAACTAAAACATTTACTTTAGTTGTTCAATAATTAGGAGCAATGATACTTGATGAAGTATTAGTGGAAGCATGATGAGCAGTCTGCTAAACAATCCGCAAAAACCGCATGATATGCGGTTTTTGCGGTTGATTCTATTTATTTTCTTAAATGATGTAATAACGAAAATATGATTGGGTTTAAATGAGAAAACATAAGCACAAAAATTAAGTTATAGTTGCTATGCAAGAAAGTTAAATCTGAATTTAATTAATTGCTTGTTTTGAATTTATGAGGAAAGAGGGGCTGTTATGTTGCGCAGATATGTAAATAAATTAAAATGCATAATTACGGTTGTTGCAACAATAAGCCTTATTGTTGGATTGAATGATACGCTGTCCTTGGGTTATGAGGATACTGCGATACTATATAAAAATGAAGATAAGGTAATTGATGAAAATATAATAGCTATTGAACAGAACTCGGTGAAGCAGGTAGATAACAGTAATATAGTATCTATTGATAATGGATTATTTGAGACTGCATCGGGGTATTCCTTAAGTATATTATTGCTTAAAGAGAATATGATCACAGCTAATACAATTTCTGAGGATCTAATATCGAAAGACATTTTATCTGAAGAGCTTCAAGCTGAAGCAATAACACCTGGCATGACAGAAAAAATAAAAGAGGAAGAAATAAAAGAGGAAGAAATAAAAGAGGAAGAAATTACTGCTGGTATTGATACGGCTTCTGAGGAAGAGCTTGAGACGTATGTCTTTGTGCTAACCGGAAGTGCAATTGAAGCTATTCCAAATGTGTCAACGGGGAGTGCAATTGAAACGATTCCAAATGCGTCAACGGGGAGTGCAATTGAAACGATTCCGAATGCGTCAACGGGAAGTGCGATTATTGCAGTTCCGGATACGTCAACCGGAAGTGCGATTATTGCAGTTCCAGGTCCGTCAACTGGGGATGTAATTGAAACGGTTCCGGGTGTGTTAACCGGAGAAGCAATCGATGTCGTTATCATAGAGGATGAAGAGGACAATAAGGTTATTGAGGAAGAAGAGCTCCAGAAGAGGTTAGAGGAAGAAGAACTCCAGAAGAAGTTAGAGGAGGAAGAGATCCAGAAGAAGTTAGAGGAGGAAGAGCTCCAGAAGAAGCTTGAGGAGGAAGAACTCAAGAAGAAGCTGGAGGAAGAAGAACTTAAGAAGAAAATGGATCTGGAAGCGCCGCTTATCATAATTAATAATAATCAAATGCAGGATAGTAAGTTATATATTCCGTATCATATTCCGGTGAATATTGTTGAATCAGGAATTAACATTTCTGGTTTAGCTGATATCTATTATACAATCAATGGTGGAGATATCAAGCGACCAAACTTAATTAAAAAAGAGTATAAAACGAATGAGGAGACTAAGAGCAGTATCTTATGCAGCGGAAGCTTTGAGATCCTGCTGAATAGAGCCGGAGAATATACGATATCCGTAACTGCCGTGGACCGGAAGGGGAATGAAAGAACGGCAGAGTACAAAGTAAAATTAGAAGAAGACAATCCGATTATTTCAATCGTCATGCCGACCACCTTCGATATCATCATAGATCCCTATGAAGTAGCAGGAAAGGGTAGGATTTATTCGAGTACTGTAAAAATTATGAACTTCAGCAACAGAGATATTAAGCTCTCAATAAAGTCTACAGAATTAAATGTGAAGCGTGATCAGAACGAAGCTGCTAAAGAGTGTAATTTATATATGGTAGAAGTAAATAAAAATGAGCCTGTGGTATACAATAACATCAATCACATCACTGTAGCGACGAAATCGATACCGATCAGGGAAGGAAGCACTGAGGTGAATGAAGTATTTCAGCTATCCAAGGCCTTTTATTCAGAAGATAACGTATTACAGAGCTATGATGATAGTAGTGTTTATGCTTTTCAAGTAATTGGCAACATATCAGAAAACTCAGAGGATAATTGGACCTCCGGTGATATTAAGATATCCGTGGTATATGAATTTGAGGTTATGTCCAGGAGCATCAGATAAGTTAAAACTAAATTTAATATATGTGAAAAGAGGGATATACCTTGCAGGCTTCTATCTATAAGCTATTCGATCTTAACAGACAGATCTTGATATTCATTGATTTGATCGTTTATTATTTAAGAATTCAAAATTATGATTCTGCTATAAGAACGATCAATGGCCAGATATCGTTAATGAGTCAGTTTATGAATATCCTTCCGGAGAGTAAGGATTATTTCGAGGATAAAAATATCTCTGTTCATCAGGATGAGTTTATGACTATTTTGAGCGAGCTATTACATGCGCAGGAAAGAAAGGACTATGTATTGCTCGCTGATTTATATGAGGTTACTCTGAAACCTGTCCTATTAACGATACAGGAAGCAGTAATTATTACTGAGGGTCTGTTTGTAGATAATGATAGATATCAGGAAAGCATCAAGGCAATAAAATATAAGAATGCTGAACTGGGATTATTAATTAGCAAGGTACCTAAACCTGAGGAGATAGAGGCGCAGGATTTTACTGTAGAATTTACCTCCTATGGCGACTATACCTTGGCATTGAAAAACCAAACGGACACGTACTATTTCCATTCCAATATTAATGTATGGCAAGAGGCTTTATACTTAGCAAAGTCCTGGTATTCGCCTGATAAGTCAAACTATGTGATTTATGGCTTGGGTCTGGGATATCATGCGATAGAGTTGGCTTTGATAGATGAGTATGTTCATATAGAGATATATGAAAGTGATATCAATGTAATCCGTTTGGCATGTGTATATGCCCCGATCAAAGCAATGCTGGAATTGTATCAAATTGATTTGATCTATGATCCTGATCATTCCTTGCTTATGGAGCGAATCAGCATTATGGATAATGATACAGAGTTCGTCATTCATTATCCATCACTGAGGAATGAAAAGAATGAAGCAGTAAAAAACCGTTTGGAAAACTATTTTCTACAATACAGCTCTGTCATAAACCAAAGTCATATATTAAAGGGCAATTTTAAAGAAAATATTAAAAACTATGATGGATTGGCTGATGAACTACAAGAAGAATTTAAGAATAAAAATTTATTCATCGTTGCAGCTGGTCCGTCGCTTGATAAAAATTATCTGCAATTAAAAGAGATCAGTAAAAAAGATATTATTCTGACAACAGGGACTGTATTACGCAAATTATTGAAGGCAGGAATAAGACCGGATTATTTCATCGTAACTGATGCAAATGCCAGGGTATATGCCCAGGTTGCAGGTTTGGAACAAGAGGACATCCCCATGATTTATCTGTCAACAGCCTATAAGGGCTTTGCACAGAAGTATCAGGGTAAGAAGTATATGATCTGTCAGAAAGGTTTCGACCGGGCAGAGGAGTATGCAGGTAAGAGGAATGCCATGCTTATTCAAACAGGCGGGTCAGTCAGTACAACAGCACTGGACTTGGGGATTGCATTTGGTTGCAAGCGTATCATATTTCTGGGACTTGATCTGGCTTATACAGGTAATTATATCCATGCAACGGATAGTTCGTCAAGAAAAGTAGTCAGCTCAGAGGGCTTGCAGCAGGTAGAAGATGTTTATGGAGAAAAGGTATTTACGAACAATAGCTTTACTATGTACCGTCAGTGGATAGAGAACAGAATCCGGGGGGTGGACACGATTGAATTTATCGATGCCACCGAAGGAGGAGCACGGATTAACGGAATGAAGATCATGACAATGCAGGAATGTATTGAAAATTATAGTAGCATAGCTGACTGAAGCTATGCTATTATATAGTCAGGGGATAGTTTTTCTGTTAATTACTGATCAAGCGTTAAGGATGGGCTTATGCAAGCCGATAAATTATTTATAGGGTTTTACCAAAGAGAAACAGAGGAAACTCTGTTCAATTTTCAAAGGAACGATATCATAGACGACCACACGGAGGTGTATGTGAACATGAAGAAACAAATGTTACGATTTGTACTGTTTTTCGCTGCAGTACTTGGACTGATCTGTTATCCGGAGAAAAAAGCTTTTGCTTCTGCCTTAGATGAGATTCAGGTGGTGGCGATTGCTTACTCTGATGAGAGTATTATTGTAAAACATAATAACAATACGAAGGTCTATTTTGCTTCAGAGGCAGAAGCCAGCAGAGGCAAATGGGATGTGATTGATGTGAAGTCTTCAGTAGAGACCTTTACTGTCATCGACTTCTCTTATCTGTCACCGAATTCTGATAATATTCTGAAGATCAAGGGTGATAAGGATCAGACTCCGGCACGTGTCATAATCAGAAAGAGACCTCAGAAGTTGGACGTATCTATTAATTATAGTAACTTTGATAGCAGCACGACAGTAGCAGAATTATTAAATGTCAGATCTACCGAGGGATCAGCTGTTAATCCAATCACGATGAATGATCTTGAGTGGAAGAAGGGCTCCGACGGAGAATGGCTGGAATCAAAATATCTGGAAACAGCATTGCTGAAGAGATATCTTCTGAAAGGAACCATTCTTTATTTCCGTACGGCTGCGCTGGATGATGTGGCTGATGTCAGCGGTGTCGCCGGTTATACGAAGGATGATTTCAGGGATGATGTCAGTGGCTATTCCTATAAAAATGCATTGGAGAAGCTTGGAGCAGCCAGTGAAAGCAGTCTGGTTTTTAGCGATGCAACCCTCCCCGACGGAACTAAGGGAAGACGTCCCGGTTCGGAGGTCAGATTAAAGATTAATAAACAGGAGACTACTCCTGTCACAAATATTGACGGTGGCAAGTTTACCATGGGTATTAAGTATGGACAGGAGTACAGAATATCCTTGGATAGCGGTAATACCTATTCCAATTGGTTTAAGGTAACCGATACCATGAGTAAACCGCTAAAACTCTCAACTATGCTAAGTAATGCTACAGGCGGTACTGATACATCTGATGGGTTGACAAATTCTTTCCCTGCAATGTCAATCGATGTAAGAGAATTCTCTACAGCAAAAGCGGCGTCCTCTAAGATAGTTACAACCAATATTCCCGAACAGCGCGTCATCCCTACAAGTGCAGTGGAGGGTACACCGACCGGTGCCGATAATAATGTATACGTAAGCTATAATGGAAATAAGAATTTGATCGTGCAAATACCATATGCTACCTCGGATAGTCCATATGAATACACTGTGGTCAAGTCCGGAAGCACTTTGGATCCGGATCGTGCCTCATGGACAGAAATATCTAAGAATACTCCGGTTAAGATAGCATCAACAAAAGCTGTTGACGGAAGCAGGCTTTATTTCAGAAAGAAAGCAATCAAGTATAAGGCGGCGACTAATACACAGGCACAGGTGGATTTCCAGTTGGCTTCTACCTATGCTACCTATGATGTAAACTATCCTTCCCTGCCGGTTGCTCCGAAGAAGACCTATGTATTTACCAGAGGATATTCGGGTGATATTGAGATAGTAGTACAGCTGAATGTAGTTGGCAGAAAGCCTTTCGAGAACCATGTAAAGGCAGTGAAGCTTGGAACGAAGGACATTCCGTTCACACAGGTACCTGATACACCCGGCACCCTTAGTCCTTCTGTTGTAAATTACTTAACGATTAAGTTAACAGGAACAGAACTGGCGAAGATGTCGAACGTTACAGCAAGAGCCATAGCGATCTACTATGATAATGGCACTGTGGATAAGGCAACTACCAAGCTTACGATCAAGAATCCTACAGATGCAGGAACCTTGCTTGTGGATGCACCGATCAAAGGCTCCAGTCCTAATACAACAATAGTAAATGTCAGAAGTACGATTCCTTCTACGAATCGATTGGTATATAACTATTCTCCTGATAAGATAACCGGGAAGAAGACTGAGGATACCGTAGATGGCTCTTATACCGCACTTGATCCGGCAGGCGTGATCGACGCAACCGGCAGAGCAAACCAGTGGCTCACGGTATACGAGGTTACTACACCGGCAACTGTCGGAGATCCGAGCTATATTGTACGTTATTATTCTGTTCAGCTCACAGCTGACATGATTGCACCGTAAAGTAAACAATTAGGAGAGGAATTATGATAACGATCAGTGTCTGCATGATTGTGAAGGATGAAGAAAAGGTGCTTGCCAGATGCCTGGATTCTCTTCAGGGACTGGCTGACGAATTGATTATTGTCGATACAGGGTCAACGGATGCCACTAAGCAGATTGCGGCTAGGTATACGGATCAGATTTACGATTTTACCTGGATCAATGATTTTTCGGCAGCGAGAAATTTTTCCTTCTCCAAAGCCACCATGGATTATATCTATGTGGCTGACGCAGATGAAGTAATTGATGAGGAAAACCGACAGCGGTTTCTGCTCCTGAAGCAGAAGCTGCTGCCGGAGATTGAGATAGTACAGATGAAATATGCCAATCAGTTGGCTTTCAACACAACCTATAATTTTGACGTGGAATATCGTCCGAAGCTATATAAGAGGCTGAGGACCTTCCGATGGGTGGAACCGGTGCATGAGAATGTGATCCTGTCTCCGGTGATTTATGACAGTGACATCGTGATAAGCCATATGCCCATATCCAATCATGCAGGAAGGGATTTTCAGACCTTTCTAAGAGTGATCGAACGGGAAGGCAAGCTCTCACCCAAGCTTTATGCCATGTATGCCAGGGAGCTGTACATTGCAGGAGAGACGGAGGATTTTCTTAAAGCCGAGGCATATTTTTTGAGCTTTGTGGAAAGCTCGGAATGCAGTGACCGTGAACGAAAGATCTACGAATGCATCCTGGTCAGATGTGCCAGACTTCGCAGGGACTATAACAGCCTGCTGAAATATAGCCTGAGAAATATTGCAGATGGGAAAGGCAGTGCTGAGGTATGCTATGAACTGGGAGAATATTTCTTCGAGTTAGAGGATTACCGGGAGGCTACCATCTGGTATTACAATGCAGCATATGAGACGGAGTGTGAACTGAATATCCACTATGCAGGGGATTATCCGCTGAGACGATTGTCGGAGTGCTATCATTTCCTGGGGAATCAAGAGCAGGAGGATGCTTTTCGGGCTCTGGCGAAAGAGTGGAGCATAGAGAGTAAGGGGTGAAGAGACTTGACGCAGAACATAAGAGGTATCTTTGAACACAATACAGTACTGTTGGGTAAGATGGATAAGGCAATTTATTATTTTCGTAAACAACAGTGCGACAAAGCTTTGGGTCTGATAGCCGATTCCATTGATGAGGTAAACCACATCATTGAAGCGATTATTACTGATCGCGAGTATTTTAATCTTGTGAATACGGAGTCGATCTTTGAGATGCTGACAGGGATTCTGGATGCAAAGAAAAACATGGATTTTATCCTTTTGGCTGATCTTCTGGAGCTGCAGCTGATGAACTTTCTTCTCAGTGTGCAGGAGTTGATTATTAATAAAGAAGAGATCCTCTTTGATGAAGAGAGATATCAGGAGAATATTTCCTGCGTAATTGAGAAGGCGGATGGAAATATAGAACTGTTACAGGAGCCGATGAATCCCACCGAGCTTCTGGAAAGAGGATACCGTATTGAATTCACTTCTTCCGGGCTGATGACGCTGGCAGCCGAGAATGAGGGATCTAAATTCTATTTCCATACGAATAATAAGGTACAGACCGAGGCGTTTTGGTTGGCAAAAAGCTGGCTGCGGGAAGAGTCAGATCGTTATATCCTGTATGGACTGGGGATGGGATACCATATCAATGAACTTCTGGCGTTAGCTCCGAAGCAGGAATTTGAAATATATGAGGCGGATGCGAATGTAATCCGGCTTGCCTGCGCTTTTACCGATCTGAAGCCTATTTTGACGGAGAAGAGGGTCAGGCTGATTTATGATCCTGATTTTGAGCTTCTATCAGAAAGAGTAGCTAACTTAAAGAATAATGAAAGTTTTCGGGTACATTATCCTTCCTATAAGAATATTCGCAGTCAAAAGGGAAAGGCTATTGTAGAGACAGGAATTCCCTGGCTGTCAATGTTATCGGAAGCAGAAGGCTAATTCAAAAAATGAATAATAATTGCCAAGATGGATTGATAAACATTTCCAAATATGGCATAATAAAAGAAAGTCACTAAATAACTTAGTGGCTTTTATCACATACAAATAAACATCATACTTATATCAGGTTGATTTCATACAGGGTTTTGGAAGGAGGAGGAACGATGCTATATATCATTATAGTTTTAGTTATTGTCATAGGGGAATATAAGATCAAAAATTATTTTGAGAAGCACAGAGAGCTTGGCGAAAGAGAGGAGATTTTAGGCGGTAACATCATTCTCCGTAAGCACCATAATGAGGGGGCATTCCTGAATTTTATGGGTGAAAAAAAGGAGCTTCTTAAGACCATATCCTGTGTAATCCTTGGATTGGTGTCACTCCTTTTTCTCATTCTTCTTCCCCAAAAGGGAAAAAGGTTATTTAAATTTGGTCTGGCATTTGCCCTCGGTGGAGCTATCAGCAATGTAGCGGACAGGCTAAGTAGGGGCTATGTGGTAGACTACTTCAGCTTCAAATATAAGAAGCTGAAGAGCATTATTTTCAATCTTGCCGACATGGCGATCTTTATCGGATCTGCCCTGATGCTATTATCTGCCCTTTTCTCTGCTAAAGGTAAGGGCGGCCTCAACAAACCCACGGAATAAGGGATGCGGCTTATTCGGTCTGGACTTGAATTCGGGATGAGCCTGTGTTCCGAGGAACCAGGGATGACTTGTTAATTCGATCATCTCGACGATGCGTCCATCCGGTGAAAGTCCTGAGAGCTTGATATCATGCTTCAGGAATTCATTGCGATAATAGTTATTTACTTCATAGCGATGACGGTGTCTTTCATGGATTACCTTCTCGCCATAAAGCTGATATGCTTTACTGTTCTCATCCAGTACACAGGGATAGGAGCCAAGCCGTAAGGTTCCGCCGATATCTTCAATTCCATCCTGTTCGGGCATCAGATGGATGATCGGATGTGTGGTGGAAGGATTGAGCTCTGCACTGTGTGCATCTTCAAAGCCAATAATATTTCTAGCATATTCTACAAGTGCCAGCTGCATGCCGAGACACAGTCCCAGGAATGGGATATTGTTCTCTCTCGCATAACGGATGGCATTTATTTTGCCCTCAATGCCGCGGTCACCAAAACCACCGGGAACGACAATACCGCTCACATCTTTAAGCAATTCTGCTACATTTTCCTTCGTTACATCTTCAGAAAGAATCCATTTTATATTAATGGAAGAATGATTTGCCACCGCGCCATGCTTCAGGGATTCCGCTACACTGAGATATGCATCATGAAGCTGGGTGTACTTGCCGACCAGTGCTACTGTGACTTCTTCCTTCGGGTTCTTTAAGGAGTGTACCATCTCTTCCCAATCGGTGAGATCGGGCTTCGGACAGGGGAGACCCAGACAGGAGAGGGTAACATCGGCAAGATGTTCCTGCTCCAGAGCGAGAGGGGCTTCATATAGATATTCCACATCCAGATTCTGAAGTACATTGGTACTCGGAACATTACAGAAGAGGGCAATCTTATCCTTGATGCCCGGCTCTAAGGGCTGTTCTGTTCTGCATACAATGATGTCCGGACGAATACCCATTCCCTGCAGCTCTTTTACGCTGGCCTGGGTAGGCTTGGTCTTCATTTCTCCGGAGGCTTTCAGATAGGGGATTAGAGTGACATGAATTAGCGCTACATTGTGGTCGCCGATATCCTGGCGGAACTGACGGATTGCCTCAAGAAAGGGCTGACTTTCGATATCACCGACAGTACCTCCGACCTCTATGATAGCGATATGAGTGTCATTGCTTTGATCATTTCTGTAGAAACGGCTTTTTATCTCGTTTGTGATATGGGGGATAACCTGGACTGTTCCACCGCCGAAGTCACCGCGTCTTTCTTTGGATAATACAGACCAGTAGATCTTACCGGTTGTTACATTGGACATCTTATTCAGACTCTCATCGATAAACCTTTCATAATGCCCAAGATCCAAGTCCGTCTCAGCACCATCATCCGTTACGAAAACCTCACCGTGCTGAATTGGGTTCATAGTACCGGGATCGATGTTGATATATGGGTCAAATTTCTGCATCGTCACATGGTAACCGCGTGCCTTTAAAAGACGTCCGAGAGAAGCAGCAGTAATACCCTTGCCCAGTCCTGATACCACACCACCGGTTACAAATACATATTTAGCAGCCATTTTTCATATTCCTCCTTTTCTTTGTATAAGGAGGATTCTCCTCCTTGATTCTTCTTCTATACCGTTTTTTGGAGCTGACTCCACCCTTGAAGAACTCCGTTTAAGTACTATTGTTGCTACATTTTGCTGTTTTTAGCAATAAAAAAAGCCATCAAACCCCAACTGAACGAGGTTTAAGGCAAAAATGGGTGAGAATAGCCAGGCGATCCTTAATGGTGGACCTTAAACCATTTCCGGCTCCTTTGCTGGTATGATGAACAATTTTTGCTATAGTATACTATAGTTTTGCCTGGAAGTCAATGAAAATAGATTGAAATAGATCCCTTCCTTCGAAATATTGCTTGCTTTTTCTACAAAATAAGATTATGTTTAAGTTGTACACAATTTAATCACAGAATTTTAAGAACATTTTAATTGATTTATGGTTAGACTATGGCTATAATGATGTATACAGTTCGTATTACCAGAAATAGGGGCTGTATGATAACAGCACCTTGTTTGATATATCTGAAAATGTTCTGTGAATAGGAGGATTTGATGGATAATAAAAATAAAAATAACTCGCCGAACAGGATGGTCATCATCATTACTTTGGTCTCTACTCTGATCATTCTGTATATGTTTTGGACACTGGCGGCGCAGATTAAAGAAGGTAACCGGGAAGAGATCTCCTACAGTGAGTTTCTTCAGATGCTTGACGAAGGTAAAATAGCAAAGGTTACTGCAAAGAATAACGGTACGTTGGAGATTAAACCTAAGGATAAAGGAGAAGGTCCGCTGGCCACTACCTATTACACCGGTTACTTCACAGATTTTGATCTGGTCGAACGCTTGAACAAAGCAGATGTAGATTTCGGCCAGCAGATCGTGGATACCAGAGGCTCTCTGATCAACACAATTCTTTCTTATGTAATACCGTTTATTTTGATTTATGTAGTAATGTGGTTTTTATTCCGCTCCATCTCCAAGAACAGCGGAGGCATGATGGGGGTTGGTAAGAGTAATGCCAAGGTTTATGTAGAGAAATCAACCGGAGTCACCTTCCGTGATGTGGCGGGGCAGGAGGAAGCGAAGGAATCCCTGACGGAAATCGTAGATTTCCTTCATAACCCTGCGAAATATACCCGAATCGGTGCGAAGCTGCCAAAGGGTGCATTATTGGTAGGACCGCCCGGAACAGGTAAGACACTGCTTGCAAAGGCGGTAGCCGGAGAAGCTAAGGTACCGTTCTTCTCCCTGTCAGGTTCTGATTTTGTGGAGATGTTTGTCGGTGTCGGTGCCTCCAGAGTAAGAGACTTATTCAAACAGGCACAGCAGTCGGCACCCTGTATTATATTCATTGATGAGATCGATGCCATCGGTAAGAGCCGTGATTCCCATTACGGCGGTGGCAATGACGAGCGTGAGCAGACGCTGAATCAGCTGCTTGCGAATATGGACGGTTTTGATTCCTCGAAGGGTCTTGTTATCCTGGGAGCAACCAACCGGCCAGAGGTTCTGGATAAGGCACTCCTTCGTCCGGGACGTTTTGACAGACGTATTATCGTAGATAAGCCTGATCTCAAGGGAAGAGTCGACATCCTGAAGGTTCATGCCAAGAATGTACTGATGCATGATTCCGTTGACTTAGAGGCAATTGCTAGGGCAACCTCCGGTGCGGTAGGCTCCGATCTTGCCAATATGATCAATGAGGCTGCAATCCTTGCGGTGAAACAGGGAAGAACTGTGGTGACTCAGGAGGATCTGTTTGAGTCGGTAGAAGTGGTAATCGCCGGAAAAGAGAAGAAGGATCGCATTCTTAGCAAGGAAGAGAAGCGAATTGTCGCTTATCATGAGGTTGGCCATGCGCTGGTCACCGCACTGGAAAAGCATGCAGAGCCGGTTCAGAAGATCACGATCGTTCCGAGAACCATGGGTTCTTTGGGATATGTTATGCAGGTACCTGAAGAAGAGAAGTATCTGATGAGCAAGGATGAAATCCTGACACGTATCGTTACGCTTTACGGCGGACGTGCAGCGGAAAAGCTAGTCTTTGGTTCCATCACAACCGGTGCTTCCAATGACATCGAAAAGGCTACCCAGCTTGCCAGATCCATGGTTACCCAATACGGTATGTCTGAGAAATTCGGATTAATGGGTCTGGAATCTGTTGAGAATAAATATCTTGATGGCAGAGCCGTACTCAACTGCGGTGAAGAGACTGCGGGAGAGATTGATAAAGAAGTAATGCAGATCCTGAAGAAATGCTATGACAGAGCAGAGGAGCTGTTGGAGGGCAACAGAGATGTCCTTGATAAGATTGCAGATTTCTTAATCAGCAGAGAGACGATCACCGGAGAGGAATTCATGAAGATATACAACGAAGTCAAGGGTATTACCCCGGAGCCTCAATCGGAGGATCAGCCTACCGGAGAAGCTATGATTCCGGAGCAGGCATAATATATAGAAGCAATGGAGAAGCTTTAGGAAGCAGACATCCCGCACGCACTAGTTGATGGGTTGGCTGCTTCCTTTTTTAATACAAATCAAAGCTCTATTTTAATATATCTATCAAAATATGGAATTTATTTAAAGAGAAATATATGCTAGAATATGGAAGAAAGATGAAACCCTACTTTTAAGATATTTGTAAGATTTATATAAAACAATTCGAAAGTAATATTTTCTATAATCTGGATAGGTACTCGGGAAAGGATAAGAAACCATGGATAAGATTAGTATTCTGGTCGTGGATGATGACAGGGAGATTGTGAAGGGAATTGAGAAGCTGCTGATGATGGAGGGCTATGATGTCAAAAAGGCATATAACGGCTTGGAAGCCATGGAGCTTCTGAGCTCGAACCCAATCCATCTGATCCTGCTGGATATCATGATGCCGAAGCTGGACGGACTTTCAGCCACGATGAAGATTAGGGAGAAGAGAAATATTCCGATTATTCTATTGTCTGCCAAATCGGAGGACAGCGATAAGATATTGGGATTGACGATGGGAGCGGATGATTATATTACAAAGCCCTATCATCCACAGGAGCTTTTGGCGAGAGTGAAAAGTCAGCTGAGACGCTATCTGCAGCTGGGATCGGCAGGCTATTCGGTCGGAACGGAGGATATCGTTACCGGCGGACTCACTCTGAATAAATCCTCAAAGCAGCTTTATGTGGACGGAGAACCGGTGCGTCTGACCCTCACAGAATATAAGATCATGGAAATGATGATGAATCATGCGGGCAGAGTATTTTCAGCGGAAGAGATATATGAGAGAGTATGGAATGAGCCCGCTTATACGGTTGAAAATACGGTCATGGTACATATCAGACGCATCCGTGAGAAAATTGAATATAACCCGAGAGAACCAAAATACTTAAAGGTGGTGTGGGGAATTGGATACAAAATCGAAAAGTTCTAGAGGCAGCAGAATACAGACAGCCATATTCTTACTGGCTGTAATACTGATGAGCGGCATCATATTCCTGTTGGTGCAATTACTCGGTTATAACAGTCATGCGGAAAGCTTATTTACAAGTTATCATAAAAGCAGGGAATTCTATACCTCCTATGTAAGGGATGCGCTAAACGATGTTTCGGATATCCCTTTTACCTGGAGGGTACTGGAGAATACGTCTTATTATTATTATGTAGGAGGAGGAACACGGGAATACTCCGATACAGGGCATAGTGAGAGGGCGTTCTATTCCAGCAACGATGAGGCATTCTTTTATCTTGAGAATGGGAAATGGGGAGCCGGAAAGAATTCCTATGATAAGCTGGATGTATATAATATGCTGACAGATAATTATGTGATTTACATATCCTTTCCGAAGGAATTTATTAAATATAAACAGTGGGAATGGGAGGGGTATCGTGCGAACCTGATGCCGAAGGCAATTCTGTTTCTGATTCTTGTCACATTAGAATTCATCACATTAATCAGCTTGTGCTTACTTGCCTGGAAGAGGACATCAGATTCGACAAAATCGGAAAGGATGGATAAAGCATATACAGAGGTTCTGCTTCTCCCGTTTTTATTGGGACTGGGTGTAGCAGCAAGATTTCTGCCCTATGCTTTAAAGGATAACATATCTCTTGGGATGAGTTTAGATCAGTTTGATATCGATTATCTGGAGCTCGTATCCTCAGAGAATGTTTCCCTGTCTGTATTTGCCGGAGGTATTGCTGCTTTGTCCACTGCCTTGCTGCTATGGTTACTGCTTGCCATGATGAAAAAATGCAAAGAAAGATGCTTTATCAGGGACAGTATTTTGTATCGGATAATTAATCGTATGATTAAGCTCTTTACAGAGCTGCTGAATTATATCTTCTACCACGATGTCACCGGGCAGGTATCCTTTACGAAGAGGCTTTATTACAGACAGCTGATATTTTTGATCATTACCTTGATCAATGCAGCATTTATCGTAATCATCATGCCATTTCGGATATGGTGGTTTTCCATTCCGTTGGCACTCGAACTGTTCGCTATGATCTGGTACTTTAAGGGAAATAAATGGCTGTTGAGCAATATCAATGAGGAGATCAAAGTAAGGATGGAGGAGCAGATCAGATCTGAGCGGATGAAGGTGGCCCTGGTCACCAATGTATCCCATGATCTAAAGACACCGCTTACTTCGATCATCAGCTTTATCGATCTACTCTCCAAGGAGGAGGATTTATCGGAAACCTCCAGGGATTATGTGAGAATCCTTCAGGAAAAATCCGAGCGCTTAAAGAATATTGTCAATGATCTGTTCGAGCTTGCAAAAAGTACCAGTGGGGAAGCTGTGGTAGTATACGAGAATCTGGATTTGGCGAAGCTGATCAGACAGACCCTGGCAGATATGGAGGATGTGATTACCACCTCACAGCTCCCGATCAAGCTGATCCTGCCGGAGTATCCGGTGATAATCTATGCAGATGGCAAGAAGCTTTACCGTGTATTCCAGAATGTGATTGATAATGCAATCAAATACTCCCTTCGCGGTACCCGAGTCATTATTGAGATGTCGCTCACAGAGGATCAGGTTGTTGTCTGGATCAAGAATATTGCAGGCTATGAGATGAATTTTACCGAACAGGAGATCCTGCAACGCTTCTTCAGGGGGGATCAATCCAGAAGTACCGAAGGCAGCGGTCTCGGATTATCGATTGCGGAGAGCTTCACTAAGGTCAGCGGAGGAGAATTTTCCATAGAGATTGACGGCGATATGTTCAAAACTGCAATCAGATTTCCACGGATCAAAAAGAGTACGGAGTTGACAGTTGGCACTCCCGTTGAATAAACCAGATATCATAGAATAATCCTATCCCAAAAGATTATTGATTAGAGGCTGATATTAATTTGTCAGCGATGTGAAAGTGAACGGACCGGAAAGCTGGTCCGTTCACTTTCTTTTATTTGCTAGTCTGATATAGTCCACTTTCTATTGATTACCCTTCCTTTATGGGAGCTCCTGCTATTGTTTCCCATGTCTTTATTATGGTTTGTTTCTGCATCAAATCTATGCTATAATATTCAGGATAAGAACCCCATAATAGAATTCATTATGGGCAGGTTTCTAATTATGAAAGACAAAGGTAATATAGAAAGGAACTGCTGTATGTTTGATATAGAAGAAGAACTGAAAAAACTCCCTGCGAAGCCCGGTGTCTATATCATGCGGGATGCCAAGGATCAGATCATCTATGTGGGCAAGGCAATCATACTAAAAAACAGGGTTCGGCAATATTTTCAGAATAGCCGTAATCATACTGAGAAGATCAGACAGATGGTCGAGCGGATAGACCATTTTGAATATATCATCACAGACTCAGAGCTGGAGGCTCTGGTGCTGGAGTGTAACCTGATTAAGGAGCATATGCCAAAATATAACACGATGCTCAAGGATAGCAAGACCTACCCTTATATCAGAGTGACGACGAACGAGGCATACCCGAAGGTTTCCATCGTACGAGAACAGAGGAAGGATAAAGCAAGATACTTCGGTCCCTATACCAGTGTCAATGCGGTGAGGGATACCCTGGCACTTCTTAGAAGAATCTATAAGATCAGGACCTGTAATCGAAATCTACCGAAGGACATCGGGAAAGAACGTCCCTGCCTGTATTATCACATGGGACAGTGTGATGCGCCATGTCAGGGATACATCTCCGAAGAGGAATACAAAGTTAATATCGATGAAGTAATCGAGTTTCTGAATGGTAATTATGCCAGGGTGGGCAAGCTTCTGGAGCAAAAGATGAGCGATGCCTCCGAGGCGCTGGAATTTGAAAAGGCAGCGGAATACCGTGATCTGTTAAACAGTGTGAAGCAGATTTCCGTTAAGCAGAAGATAACGAATACGGATCAGGTGGATCGTGATATCATCGCCTTTGCAAGGGATAAGGATGAGGCAGTGGTGCAGACCTTCTTCATCCGCAATGGTAAGCTGATCGGAAGAGATCATTTTCATCTGTCCGGAGTACAGGATGAGACCGATGAGAGTATCATGGCGAGCTTTCTGAAGCAGTTCTATGCAGGAACTCCTTATATACCCAAGGAAATCTTTCTGGGGTCCAGAACGGATGAGGAGGAGCTGCTCGGCGAATGGCTCAGTGCCAAGAGGGGACAGAAGGCGTATTTGAAGGTTCCCCAGAAGGGCGATAAGGAAAAACTTGTGGAGCTTGCAAGAAAGAATGCAGAGCTGGTGCTGAATCAGGATTTGGAGAAGATCAAGCGCGAGGAAGCGAGGACTATTGGTGCACTAAAGGAGCTAGCACAGTATCTGGAGCTACCGTTGGTGGAACGGATCGAATCCTTTGATATCTCCAACACGGCCGGATTTGAGTCGGTTGGTTCTATGGTGGTTTATGAGAAAGGAAAGCCCAAAAAGGCAGACTATCGTAAATTCAAGATTAAATCCATACAGGGACCGGATGACTATGCATCCATGTATGAGGTGCTGACCAGAAGATTTACCCATGGCTTACGGGAACAGGAACAGAATCGGGAGAAGATGCTTGATGATTCCCTCGGCAGCTTTACCCGATACCCTGATTTGATTCTGATGGACGGTGGTAAGGGACAGGTAGGGATAGCACTCAGGGTCCTGGAGGAGCTGAAGCTGAACATCGCGGTCTGCGGTATGGTGAAGGATGATAATCACAGGACAAGGGGACTATATTATAATAACAGGGAGCTGCCCATCGATAAAAGCAGTGAGTTGTTTCGCCTGATTACCCGAATCCAGGATGAAACCCACCGATTTGCCATCGAATATCACAGGACACTTCGCTCCAAAGCCCAGGTTCACTCGATCCTTGATGATATCAACGGTGTCGGGCCGGCAAGAAGAAGGGCATTGATGAAACACTTCCAGTCCTTGGAGGCAATCCAGGCGGCTGAGGTGGAGGATATCATGAAGGTACCTTCAATGAACCGTCAGGCAGCAGAGCAGGTATATGAATTTTTTCATAAGCAGAAGCTTCAATAAGCATTTACAGTTGTGGAAAGAATATGTTAGAATGTAGCAGGTAAGATAATAGGTGCATACGAATGCGCAGATGGAGGTACGGATGTATACTGTAGAACTGGTTCGTCTGATAGAAAAAATGAGTTTGGAGAATTGTACTCCGGATATTGACATTAATAGTATTAAGATTTCTCAGCCTGATGTGAACAGACCGGCACTTCAGTTAGCCGGATTTTTCGATCATTTTGATTCGGAACGTGTCCAGGTAGTCGGCCATGTGGAGATGGCATATCTACAGCAGATGGATAAGGAACAGAGAGTACAGATTCTCAGCAGACTGATGGATTATCATGTACCCTGTATCGTATTCAGCAGGAATATGGAGGTCAGTGATAAGTTTATTCAGTTGGCAACAGAGAAGGGAGTTCCGCTTCTGCGTACCTCTAAGACAACCTCAGCCTTCATGGCGGAAGTGATCCGCTGGCTGAACGTAGAGCTGGCACCGAGAATTACCATTCACGGTGGTTTGGTAGATGTTTACGGCGAAGGTATCCTGATCATGGGAGAAAGCGGCATCGGTAAGAGCGAAGCAGCGTTGGAACTGATCAAGAGAGGACATCGGCTTGTATCCGATGATGTTGTTGAGATCAAGAAGGTCAGCGACGATACCCTGATCGGTATGTCACCGGATATTACCAGGCATTTTATAGAACTGCGTGGTATCGGTATTATAGATGTCAAGACCTTGTTCGGTGTTGAGAGTGTAAAGAACACACAGGCTATCGATCTGGTGATCAAGCTCGAAGAGTGGAACAAGGATAGACAGTATGACCGCCTGGGATTGGAGGAATCCTATATAGAGTTTCTGGGGAACAAGGTTCCCTGCCATTCCATCCCGATCCGACCCGGCAGAAATCTTGCGATTATCTGTGAGTCAGCTGCGGTGAACTATCGTCAGAAGAAGATGGGCTACAATGCGGCCCAGGAACTATACAATCGTGTTACCAATAGCTTAAAGAAGACAGATAATTAAGAACGGTGTATCCTGCAATAGGATTTACTTTATAAAAAGGAGAGAAAGCCACTTTCGTGGCTGATGGAGGAAGTTATGGATAAGGTGTGTTTTGGTTTTGATATCGGTGGAACTGCAGTAAAGGCCGGTTTATTCAATACGGAAGGAAAGCTGCTGGATAAGTGGGAATTTGCTACGCAGAGAACTGAGGACGGTAAGGATATTCTTCGTGATGTTGCAAAATTCACGAAGGACAAGATTAAAGAATTGAAGCTGTCTGAGGATGCCGTCATCGGATTAGGCGTAGGTATCCCGGGACCGGTAACAGAGGACGGACAGGTGCTTATGTTGGCTAATCTCGGACTGGCTAACTTCAATATAGAGAAAGAGATGTCAGAGATGACCGGACTGAAGGTAAAGGCCGGCAATGATGCCAATGTGGCAGCGATGGGCGAACTCTGGATGGGAGGCGGCAGAGGCTATCAGAACCTGGTGCTTGTTACGCTTGGAACCGGCGTCGGTGGCGGAATCATCCTGAATGGACACATCCTTTCCGGAAGTAAGGGTGCTGCAGGTGAAATCGGACACATTCTGGTGAATGAAAAGGAGACGGATCCCTGCGGCTGCAAGAAGAAGGGATGCTTAGAGCAATATGCTTCTGCATCCGGTATCGTGAAGCTGGCAAAGAAAGCGCTGAAGGAATCCGGGGAAGCCTCTGTGCTTCGTGATTCGGAAGAGATTAGTGCAAAAATGATTTTCGATAGTGCTAAAAATGGTGATAAGCTGGCACAGGAGGTCGTAGAGGAAGCCTGTCGTTATCTTGGCCTCGCACTGTCTCATGTTGCGCATGTTGTAGATCCTGAGGTATTTGTAATCGGCGGTGGTGTATCAAAGGCAGGAGAAATCCTTACCGAGACGATTAAGAAATATTATAACAGCTATGTCATTGATACATTAAAGGATAAGGAATTCAAACTTGCCACCCTGGGCAATGATGCCGGAATCTATGGAGCAGCGAAGCTGATCATTGCATAAATTATAGCATATCAGAGGTTTAGGAGAATAAATTGGAAGACTTATTTTATCAAAAACTTATCCGGATGATACCAGAAGAGCATATCAGACTGCAGGAACCGATGGAAGCTCATACCTCCCTTCATATCGGAGGGAATGCGGATTACTTTGTAACCCCTGTGGATATCGAGGAGATTAAGCAGCTGGTGATGCTCTGCAGACAGGAAAAAATGCCTTACTATATCATGGGAAACGGCAGCAACCTGCTGGTCTCTGATCAGGGCTACCGAGGCCTGATTCTGCAGCTTGGCGACGAGTTCTCCAAGATATGGCACAGGGAGGACGGCTGTATGACAGCGCAGGCGGGAGTGCTTATGGCACGACTGGCCAATGCTGCAGCAGAGCACAGCCTGACCGGACTGGAATTTGCTTCGGGAATTCCGGGCACACTTGGTGGAGCGGTGACGATGAATGCAGGTGCCTATGACGGTGAGATGAAGCAATGCCTGACCGGTGCCAGAGTTCTGGATGAAGAATGTAATGTAATAGAACTGAAAAAGGAGGAACTGGAACTCGGTTATCGTACCAGTGTCCTCCAAAAGAAAAACTACATCCTGCTGGAAGCGGATCTGCAGTTGTCCAAGGGGGATGTGGCTGCGATCAGACAGAGGATGAATGAACTAAATGCCCAGAGAAGAGAAAAACAGCCGCTGGAGAAATTCAGTGCAGGCAGTACTTTTAAGAGACCGACCGGATATTTTGCCGGTAAGTTGATCAGTGATGCAGGACTTCGGGGCTACAGAGTCGGTGGGGCAGCCGTATCGGAAAAGCACTGCGGTTTTCTGATTAATCTGGACCATGCTACAGCAAAGGATTTTTTAGCACTGATCGAAGATGTAGTTAGTATCGTAGAGGATAAATTTGGTGTACGTCTTGAACCGGAAGTAAAATTCCTCGGAGACATGTAATATATTAGTAGGAGAGAAGTATGAGATTTGTAATTGTAACCGGCATGTCCGGAGCCGGAAAAAGTTCGGTTTTAAAAATGCTCGAGGATGCCGGTTATTTTTGTGTAGACAATCTGCCGATCCAGCTGGTCAAGAAGTTTATCAAGCTTATTCTGCAGGGGAAACAGAGCAATGTAGCCCTGGGGCTTGATATACGAAGCGGACAGGCTTTAAGGGAGCTTGACCATGTGCTGACGGATATGAAGAAAGACGGGTTCCCCTGTGAAATCATATTCCTGGATTGTGCCACGGACGTACTGATCAAGAGATATAAGGAAACCAGGAGAATGCATCCCCTGTCAGGAGCGGGCAGAGTGGAAAAGGGCATAGCCCTGGAGCAGGAGCGGTTGGCTTTTTTGCGTAAAAAAGCGGATGTCATCATTGATACCAGTCATTTGCTGATCCGTGACTTAAAGGCACAGATCTATAAGATTTATGTGGAGGATCAGAAGTTCAGTAACTTTTATATCACAATTCTTTCCTTTGGATTTAAATACGGTATTCCCGTGGATTCGGACCTTGTTTACGATGTCAGATTCCTTCCGAATCCATTCTATATTCCCGAGTTAAAGAAAAAGACCGGTAATGATAAAGCAGTCAGGGATTATGTCATGGCTACTGAAATTGCAGGACAGTTTCTCGACAAACTGGAGGATATGCTTTTATTCTTAATCCCCCATTATATCGAAGAAGGAAAGAATCAGCTGCTCATCAGCATCGGCTGTACCGGCGGTAAGCACCGCTCGGTTACTCTGGTCAACGAATTGGGTGACAGACTGAGCAAAACGGACTATGCTTTAAAGCTTGAGCATAGGGATATTGAGAAGGATACATAACTAATGTGGAGGTTCCTATGTCATTTTCATCGGATGTGAAGGACGAGATTTCTTTGCAGCTCCCCAGTGCAAGGCACTGCAGGCTCGCAGAGTTGTCGGCTATACTTTCTTACGAAGGACACATAATAAGGTCCGGAACAAGTAAATACTTAAAATTACAGACGGAAAATCTGGTTGTTGCAAGAAAGTACTTTACATTGATTCGAAAAACATTTAATATAAATAATGATATTTCAATAAAAACCAATATAAGCCAAAACAAAAACAGTATTTATACGCTGATCATCAAGGATGTCAATGTGGTGGAGAATATCCTGCAGGCAACAAAGCTATCCGCCGATGACTTGGATAGCAGCAGACTGGGTCTGCCGGATCATCTGATTGTTCAAAATGCCTGCTGTAAGAGAGCGTTTATCCGGGGAGCGTTTCTTTCTTCGGGTTCCATGAGTGACCCGCAGAAGGCGTATCATCTGGAAATCGTCCTGTCAGATCTGTCAAAAGCAGAGCAATTAAGGGATATCATACAGACCTTTGCAATCGATGCGAAGATTGTCATGCGTAAAAAGAATTATGTGGTTTATATTAAAGAAGGCTCACAGATTGTGGATCTTTTGAATGTCATGGAAGCCCATGTGGCTTTGATGAATTTGGAGAATGTAAGGATTCTGAAGGAAATGCGTAATTCCATCAATCGACAAGTGAATTGTGAAGCGGCCAATATCAGTAAAACAGTGACAGCGGCGACGAAGCAGATGGAAGATATCCTGTATATCAGGGATAATGTAGGACTTGGAGATTTACCGGATAATTTAGAAGATATTGCACGATTACGGATTGATTATCCGGAGGCTTCGCTGAAGGAGCTTGGGGCAATGCTATTGCCGCCGATCGGAAAGTCCGGTGTTAACCATAGATTACGTAAATTAAGTATGATAGCAGATCAATTGCGTGAGCATAAGGAGGAGAATATTCATGATAACGAAGGAAATAGTAATTAATATTCCAACAGGATTGGAAGCAAGACCGGTCGCATTACTTGTCCAGGTAGCGAGCCAATACGAATGCAGTATTTATGTTGCCAGCGAAGATAAACGTGTGAATGCGAAGAGCATCATGGGTATGATGAGCATGGGTATCTCAGCCGGAGAGACTGTCACCGTCATGGCAGATGGTCCCGATGAAGAGGCAGCAATTGAAAATATAGAGAAGTATTTGAGCAGTAAGTAATTGAGCGTGAATAACAAAAGTGGGACACAGCATAGGCTGTGTCCCTTTTCTTTTCGAAAATGTAAAGTAGTAAGCACTTGGACTTGGATGTGTTCCATACGATATATCATACTGTTATTATCTTGTTCTTCGGGTGGCATGACAATCACAGAAAAGTCTCCAGCTACCATCAATCAGCTGAATATTCTGCCAATGAAAGCTGTCTTCCCCGATCTCGGAGAAAATCCACTTCATCATACCACGCTCTCGTTCGGTCAGCACAATCTTATCCTCCTCTTTGACCGCTTCCAGCCTTGTGTTTTCCCCATAACAGCAATAATATATTTCCCAGAAGCCGGTTGACGGGTTATAGGTCCGAATTGTCGTTCCGTATTCTGCATCCGGTATGTGCAGCCTTTTGCGTTCCTCTCTCGATGGACAGATAAACAGATCCTGAATTCCCAGACCGTCCAACACTCTGGAGAATATCCATTCCCCCTTTACGCATCTTTCTTCCTTGGTTCCAAGATGATCCTTCCATTCGATATCCCATTCTCCGACCAGGCGGCCGAAATAATCCTTGTCCTCCGGAATCAGACTGTTTCTTACCTCGCTGACCAACGCGTTTACGAATTCACTCATATCTTCAGCTCCTTTTCTTGCATGTTTGATGAGTCTATGATAGCATATCCTTATATATAACAGAAATTAATCATAATCATAGTTATAATAACAATTTGTTATCGATTGGAGCGGGTATGGATTTTAAACAGCTGCAGACATTTTATGAATTAAGTAACGAGCTTAACTTTACCAGAGTAGCGGACAAATTGGGGTATACCCAGTCCTGTATCACTCTGCACATCAAGAAGCTGGAAGAGGAATTGGGAGTTTCTTTATTTGACAGAATTGGAAAGAAGGTAACCCTGACAGAAGCTGGACGCGGACTGGTGCCGACGGTCAGTCAACTATTAAAGCTGTCACAGAATTTTCAGGAGCTTTCCAGAGAGGCAACCGGTGAGACGGGAACAATTAGGATCGGAATCTGTGATTCCTTATGTATCGAAAGGATGCCGGCTATCATTAAGGCCTATAAGTCGCTCTTTCCTAAGGTAGAGCTTCAATTAAGGATATTGAAATGCTCGGAGTTTTTGCACGAGCTGAGAGAGAATAAAATCGACCTGGCTTACACCATTGGGTATCTAAGCAAAGTTCCTGAAATACTGTTCACCGCCGAAAGGGTAGAACCGATTTACGTTCTGGCAGCCCGAGAGGACCCTCTTGCATTGCGAAAAAATCTTGGTCCCAGGGACTTTGCTGGCGTTCCGCTGATCATGGCTGAACCTGCGGCCTATTACCGGAGAAATTTTCTGAATGATCTGGAGAGAAACGCAGTAACGCCAAAGATAATCCTGGAGACGGAAAGTATACAGGCAATAAAAAACCTGACTGAAAGCGGACTCGGAGTCTGTGTGCTGCCGAAAGCAGCGGCAGGAGCGGAGATCAGTACAGGGCGGCTTATTCCACTGGACTATGCCTGTGATTATGATATTCGATCACAGATGATATGGCATCGTGATAAATGGCTTTCCTCTGCCATGAAAGAATTTATCCGCATAGCAGAGGAAGTGATAAAAACCTTTTAGCTAATTATTGCAGGGTATTATCTGAGGAAGTAATACGGAATTCAAGCTGCATTGGTCCGATGCTTTGGTCCCGGATTACCCGAAGGTGTGGAAAATCCTTCTTAAGCTCAAGTATATTCCTGCGTTTATGCCCGACTACCTGGGATATATCCTTTGGATTGCACAGGATCAGGATATTCTGATTGGAAGCTTTGGTGGGATATAATTCTGATAAACCTGATTTTATGAGATCCAGAAAATAAGCACTTTCAACCAGCTGCCGAAATGCAGGATGAAAGGGACCATACAGGACCTCTTTACCTTCTGTGATCAGGTCTGTCGGCTGAAGTCCGATCCGGATAACAGGTATCTGGCTTTTAAAGAAAACCTGAAGCATTTCCTTCGTCCAGTCCACAGCCTCATCGAGTGTCAGAGGATGATATTCCCCGCGGCTTGAAAGTCTCGCCAATTCTGTCTCTCTGATGACAAGGGTAGGATAGATACGGACAAATTCAGGTTTTAGTAATGCTGCAAGCTTTGAGGAGAGAACACAGTGCTCCTTCGTATCCTCCGGCAGCCCTACCATTAATTGAATTCCAAGTTGAAAACCATAAGCCTTAATCAAAGCCACGGCCGTGTAGACATCAGTAACCTGATGCCCACGGTTCGAAGCCTCCAGAACCTCACCGATCAGGGACTGGACTCCGAGCTCTATGATGTCAACCTCATATTTTTTCAGTCGCTCAAGAATCTCAGGGGAAATATAATCCGGTCTGGTGGAAAGGCGAATAGCATTAATTCTTCCTGTTCTTTTATATTCATAAGCAAGTTTCAGATAACTCTCCTGAAGAGCTGTTTCTATGCCTGTAAAGCTTCCCCCAAAGAAGGCAAGTTCTGTCCAAGTACCTTCCTCCAGTGTCGAGGTATAAGCCTCCACCTGCTCAGACACCTCCCGGAGTGTCATCGCATCAACCTTTGCAGTGATTTTTCTTTGGTTGCAGAAGACGCAGTCATTGGGACAGCCGGCATGTGATACGAAGATGGGGATATTGACATGCTTCCTGTGGACTGTGTCTTTAGTGAGGCTGCTTTCCGGGTACTCATATACGAGGATGGAGCCGATATCTGTCAAAGGAAAATCCTTAAAGTAGATCAATTTCTTCTGTTCCGACTCAATAAAGCTCTGAATTTTCTCAAAATCAGGATGCATACTCAGATCCCCGTGAAAGATGACTGCATCCTCAAAGCTTGCGCTGGCTCCTCCCAGAAAGCCGGTATCAAAGCCCTCAAGCAACACATGTCCGGGCTGTATCAGCAGTACCTTCATGAAGTCCTTTGCCGCTTCATAGATGCCCTGATCACTCGTGATGATGCTTTCCTTACTGACGATCACGGTCGAGCATTTGGTATAGCCCTGTCTGACCGGGATCAGCTGCTTCCCACTGTTTTTGCTATGCTGCAGAAGAAGGGAATTGGTATAATCAAGCCTGTGAATCAGAACATTTTCTGTCACAACAGCATTGTAAGCGATATCCTCAGGATAATCTGAAGAAAGCCTTGAGCTTCCTGTCACATAGGGAACACCCAGGGCATCCAGTTGGCGGAAGATACTTTTTGAGGCATTTTCGTCAAGGATTAAGGTATGATCAACAATTGACAGTACAAGATCTGCATGACTGCCAATTCTGAAGTCGAAGCGGTCATCCCTTGGAATGAGGACGACGACTCCTCTGGATTTCATTTGGTCTATCATTGCCGGATGGGCAGTTTCGGATAAAAATATGATTTTCATCGGTCTATTTCCTTTCCGATTTATTGTAACACCGGTAATCCTGATGTACAACCTTAAGTTGGAGGTTCGTTCGCAGCTTGGGCTTGATAACATAATTCTGTTATTTTACAAAATTATGATAATCCTTTATAAAATGAAATATATTGTTAACAATAATTACTGAGGAAATTAATACTATCGTAAGGATTAACAAAGTTGAGTATGTTATAATGAAATCATACGAAATCGACAACATTAGACATAAAATGGAAGAGGCAAAACCAATGGCAAAGCAAAACCAAAATCCGAAAAAGCATCTATTCAATACTATTTTAATCGAGGTTGTGATTCTACTGGTACTGTTCGGAGCATATCGCTGGTATGTTACCAGGACGGCAGAGGATTCTCTGCCGAAAGTAGAAAATCAACAGGCTGAGAGCGATACCGAGATTATTAAGACCTCACAGGCAAAGGGGGCTGACAGCTCTGAGGATGAACTAACACCGGAGGAACGGGAGGCTTTAGAACTACAGGCTAAGCTTAATCAGGAGATCAAGGACAGGGAAGACCTCGTGGCTAAAGCAGATCGTCTGGCTCTGGGTTATCAATATGAGGATGCAATCGCACTACTGAAAGGGTATGTGGGTCCGGAAGGTGATTATTCAATGTATCCTGCTCTGACAGATGCGATTGATCGTCTTGGGAAGCAGCAAAGTGAGCTGGTATTATACGGCGGCACATATGATTCCATTACACAGATCAATCATATCTTTTTTCATTCCCTGGTTGCAGACCCGAAAAAAGCCTTTGACGGAGACAGCAGGGCCAAGGGCTATAACATGTATATGGCGACAATCAAGGAATTCAATAAGATCATCGAGAGGCTTTATGAGGATGGCTATGTATTGGTCAATATGTCGGATCTGACTGAACTGGTAGATAAGGATGGTTCAGAAAGCTATCAGGAAGCGAAGATTTACCTGAGAAGTGGAAAGAAACCCATGGTGCTCTCCATTGATGATGTCAGCTATTATGCTTATATGGATGGAGATGGCTTTGCGAATAGAATTATCATAGATGAAAATGGAAAATCAGCGTGTGAGATGATAGCAGAGGATGGATCCATAATGACAGGCGCCTATGACATCGTACCGATCCTTGATGAGTTTATCGAAGCACATCCTGACTTCTCTTATCAGGGGGCTAAGGGCCTGATTGCTTTGACCGGCTATGAAGGGATTCTTGGTTATCGTACCAATGACAAGAATTCGCCCACCTATGAGGAGGACAGAAGGACGGCTAAGAAGGTTGCAGATGCTTTAAAAGCCGGTGGCTGGGAATTTGGGTCTCACAGCTGGGGCCATAAGAATATGCAGACAGAGTCATTTGAGCTATTGAAGCGGGACACAGACAGATGGCTTAAGGAAGTAGAACCGCTGATCGGGAAGACCGATGTCTATGTATTTCCGTTCGGGGTAGATATGGAGCAGACGGTAGGACCGTATACCGGGGACAAATACCATTATCTCAGGCAGAAGGGTTTCCGTTTATTCCTGAATGTGTATTCCAAGCCCTGGATGCAGATCCGAAAGGATTATATCCGAATGGGACGCAGACCGATTGACGGGCAGGCAATGCTGCAGTACCCGGAACGGTTGAAGGATTTATTTGATGTAAAGAATGTGCTTGACCCTGACCGGCCGCCACAGAACTGGTAGGCGTGTACGAGTCACGGCTGTTGAATATAGTGACACAAGATTTTGCCGGAGTAATACTATCTCTTTCGAGGTTTTTCCTGCTACACTCGCACCGGGACTTCGTACTTTGTGAGAACGAAGCTCCCACCGGGTGCATAGTTACGCAGAAAAAAACTCTCAAGAGACAGTACCACTCCGGCAAAATCATTTAAACTTACTTACAACAGCCTGACGTACTACGCCTGTACCGATTATCACCACGGTAATATACTTTGTGGGCAGGGAGCTACTGACAGGTACATAGCTCCGTAGCAAAAACCCTCAAGGAACAGTACTGCTCCCGCAATATTTTTATAGTCCTTGAAGCAACAGCCTGACGTACTCCGCCTGTACCGATAGTTGCGATAGGATAAGGAATTTTTTGTGATAAGAGGATAGTGTAATTCCTAAATTTGCCTGATTTGTCGGCGATACGCCTTATTGACAAGTTTTTGTGGGTGACATAGAATGGACTTAAGTTCTTCTATACTTAGAAGGAAAGGAGGATGAACATGAATTTTACACATTTACATGTACATACAGAATACAGTTTATTAGACGGCTCCGGCAAGATCAGAGAAATGGTTGCGCGTACCAAGGAGCTGGGTATGGATAGTTTGGCGATCACCGACCATGGTGTCATGTACGGTGTCATCGATTTTTATAAAACCTGTATGGCGGAGGGGATAAAGCCAATTATCGGGTGTGAGGTTTATGTTGCCCCGAACTCCAGATTTGACCGTGAAGTCGGTGCCTCCGAGGAGCGGTATCATCATCTGGTACTGCTTGCAGAGAATAATATCGGCTATCAGAATCTGATGAAAATTGTCTCCAGAGGTTTTCTGGAGGGCTTTTATTATAGACCAAGAATCGACTATGAGGTGCTGCAACAATACAGCGAGGGCATCATTGCTTTAAGCGCCTGTCTTGCTGGGGAGATTGCGACTAATATCCGAAGAGGCTTTTATGCAGAGGCTAAGGCATCTGCCCTGAAGCTACAGAGTATCTTCGGAGAAAATAATTTCTTTCTGGAGTTGCAGGACCATGGAATGCAGGAGCAGAAGTCGGTGAATCAGGGATTACTGCGACTTTCTCAGGATACGGGAATTAAATTAGTGGCTACGAATGACGTCCATTATACCTACGCAGAGGACGCTAACCCGCATGATATTCTGCTTTGTATCCAGACACAGAAGAAAGTAACCGACGAAAATCGTATGCGTTATGAGGGGGGGCAGTATTATCTGAAATCCCCCGAGGAGATGCAGGAGCTCTTCCCCTATGCGAAGGAAGCACTTCAGAATACTTATGATATTTCCAGACGTTGTAATGTGACAATTACCTTCGGTGAATATAAATTGCCCGTATATCCGGTGCCGGCTCCTTATACTGCCTTTGAATATCTGACGATGCTCTGTGAGGAAGGACTGAAGGAACGGTATCAGCCTGTAACAGAGGAGCTGAAGGAGCGTTTGGTATATGAGCTTGATACCATCCGTAATATGGGCTTTGTCGACTACTTTCTGATTACCTGGGACTTTATCAAATATGCCAGGGACAATAATATAAGTGTTGGACCCGGACGAGGAAGTGCTGCAGGTTCGATCGTATCCTATTCCTTACATATCACAGATATCGACCCCATCAAATATAATCTGCTGTTCGAACGTTTCCTGAACCCGGAACGACTTACCATGCCAGATATCGATATTGACTTCTGCTATGAACGCCGTCAGGAGGTCATTGATTATGTAACAGCCAAGTACGGGAAGGACAAGGTGGTTCAGATCATAACCTTCGGAACGATGGCTGCAAGAGCGGTAATTCGTGACGTCGGCCGGGCACTGGATCTGCCCTATGCTCAGGTGGATACGGTTGCTAAGATGATCCCGACCGAGATCGGTATCACGATTGAGAAGGCACTGAATGCCAACAAAGAGCTAAAACAGCTGTATGAAACGAATAATGAAGTGAAGTACCTGATCGATATGTCTAAGCGTCTGGAGGGCCTGCCAAGACATACTTCGATGCATGCTGCGGGCGTTGTAATCGGCAAAGAGAGCCTGGATGAATATGTGCCGCTATCCCGTTCCTCTGATTATTCCATTACTACCCAGTTCACGATGACCACCCTGGAAGAGCTGGGTCTGCTTAAGATGGACTTTCTCGGTCTTCGAACCCTGACTGTCATCCAGAATGCGGAAGGGTTGGTGAATAAGGCATATAAGAATTCTGCTTCCGAGGAGAAGCAATTCGACATTAAAAAGATAGATTATAATGACCAAAAGGTATATGATCTGATTTCCTCCGCTAAGACGGAGGGTATCTTCCAGTTGGAAAGTGCCGGAATGAAGAATTTCATGAAGGAACTGAAGCCCAGGAGCTTAGAGGACATCATAGCGGGTATTGCATTATACCGTCCGGGCCCGATGGAATTTATCCCTCGGTATGTCAAGGGGAAGAACGAGGCAGGGCATATTACCTATGAATGCCCCCAGCTGGAGCCAATTCTGTCACCGACCTATGGTTGTATCGTATATCAGGAACAGGTAATGCAGATTGTGCGTGACCTGGCCGGTTACAGCTATGGTCGTAGTGATCTGGTGCGTCGTGCCATGTCCAAGAAAAAGGAAGCCGTCATGATCAAGGAGCGGAAGGCCTTTGTATACGGCAATGAAGAGGAGGGAGTTCCCGGCTGTATCAAAAACGGTATTCCCGAGGCTGTAGCGAACCATATCTATGATGAGATGATGGACTTTGCAAAGTATGCCTTCAATAAGTCCCATGCTGCGGCTTATGCAGTTGTATCCTATGAGACCGCTTACTTAAAATGCTATTATCCCGTAGAATTCATGGCGGCTCTGATGACCTCCGTCATTGATAACCCGGGTAAGGTTTCAGAGTATATCTATACCTGCCGACAGATGGGAATTGAGATACTTCCACCTGACATTAATGAAGGAGATACCGTATTTACAGTATCGAACGGAGCAATCCGTTACGCATTGTCTGCAATCAAGGGAGTCGGAAAACCGGTCATTGATTCAATTGTAGCGGAACGGGAGGAGAACGGTCCGTTTGTCTCGCTAAAGGATTTCGCGACAAGATTATCAGGCAAAGAAGTGAATAAGAGAACCATTGAAAGCTTTATCAAAGCCGGAGTATTTTCTAATCTGCATCCGAACCGCAGACAGCTGATGATGAATTATGTACAAATTCTGGATGATATCGCTGCGGATAAGAAGAAATCCCTGACCGGACAGATGACATTATTTGATTTTGCCGGTGAAGAGGAAAAGAATGAGTATGAGATGACGATGCCTGATATTACGGAATACAGTAAGGAGCAGCTGTTGGCCTTTGAGAAAGAGGTACTTGGTATCTACGTCAGTGGGCATCCTCTGGAGGAGTATGAGCTTCGCATCAAGAAAAATGTGACAGTCAATTCCAATGATTTTATGATTGATGAGGAAACAGACAAACCCAAGGTAACAGATGGCAATCAGGAGGTCATCGGCGGAATGGTTACCTCGAAGACCGTGAAGACAACACGCACCAACAGCATGATGGCTTTTATCACTCTTGAGGATTTATTCGGCACTGTAGAGGTTATAATATTTCCGAAGGATTATGAAAAATATAAATCCGTGATTGAACCCGATCGAAAGATTTTCGTCCGTGGAAAGGTAACCGTGGAGGAGGAAAAAGCAGCAAAGCTGATTTGCCAGGACATCATACCGTTTGACAGTATACCGCAGGAGGTCTGGATCAAGTATAAGAGCCTTTCAGACTTCCAGAAAGACGAGCAATCCCTGTATGGCCTGCTTGATCAGTACGACGGGAATGATACTGTGGTGATCTATTGTGAAGCGGAAAAATGTATGAAGAAACTACCAAAAAGTAGAAATGTAAAGGCAGATAGGGATCTGATTCAACGGCTAATGACAATTTATTCAGAAGAAAATATACGAATTACAGAAAAGAGTATTGAAAAACAGGGAAAAATAGATTAGAATACTGTAGTCTTTAGTTGTTGATGAAGCGGAGGTTATAACAATGGGAAATGTTAAAACGATTGGTGTGCTGACCAGTGGCGGGGATGCGCCTGGTATGAATGCCGCAATCAGAGCAGTGGTAAGAACTGCTTTAGCGTCAGGTTGTAAAGTGAAGGGTATCATGAGAGGATATCTGGGTTTATTGGAAGAAGACATCATTGATATGGATGCAAGAAGTGTTTCCGATATCATTCAAAGAGGCGGTACTATCCTTTATACCGCACGTTGTTTAGAAATGCTGAAGCCTGAGGTTCAGGACAAGGCAGCAGAGATTTGCAGAAAGCACGAGATAGATGGCTTGGTAGTCATTGGTGGTGATGGATCTTTCAAAGGAGCACAGCAGCTGGCAAGACGAGGCATCAATGCAGTAGGAATTCCCGGAACAATTGATTTGGATATTGCATGCACTGATTATACCATTGGTTTTGATACAGCCGTTAATACAGCGATGGAGACCATTGATAAGGTAAGAGATACTTCTACCTCCCATGAAAGATGCAGTGTCATCGAGGTAATGGGAAGACATGCAGGTTATATCGCATTATGGTGCGGTATCGCTAACGGAGCAGAGGATATTCTTCTCCCTGAGCGTTATGATTATGATGAGCAGAGAATTATCAACAGTATCATTGAGAAGCGCAAAAAAGGAAAGAAGCATTATATCATAGTAAATGCCGAAGGTGTCGGTGATTCCAACGGTATGGCAAAGAGAATCGAAGCTGCTACAGGTATGGAGACCAGAGCTACAATCATCGGTCACGCGCAGAGAGGTGGCAGCCCTACTACAAGAGACCGTGTATATGCTTCCATGATGGGTGCAAAAGCAGTAGATTTGCTTGTAGAAGGCAAGACGAAGAGAATTGTCGGTTATAAAGACGGACAATTTGTGGATTTTGATATTGAAGAAGGATTGTCAATGACCAAGGATATTGAACAGTATATGTTTAATCTTTCTATTCGACTTTCCAAGTAGCAGACAGTTCTTAATATCATGACAGAGGAATAAGCTGTATCAATTTAGGTATGGCATAGCATTAAGGAATATAAGCTGGTTAATAATTGCGTAGAGCAATTACTAATCAGCTTTTTCGCAAATAACCCTTATAATATTAACTATTTATTATTATTCAGTGACATAAGAATAGGAGGAGTAAGCTATGTATCTGGTAAGTGCGTGTCTGGCAGGAGCTCCGTGCAGATTCGACGGGAAAAGCAAGGAGGTTCAGCCGATTATAGAACTGGTGAATCGTGGAGAGGCTGTCCCTGTGTGTCCCGAACAGTTAGGTGGGCTGACTACACCAAGAGTAAGCTGTGAAATCTGTGGAGATAAGGTGATCAATAAAGAAGGGCGGGACTGTTCTGCGGAATTTGAACTGGGAGCGGAAAGGACCCTTGCAATCGCCAAGGCACTTGGGATTACGAAAGCAATCCTGAAAGCAAAAAGTCCTTCCTGCGGCTGTGGGAAGATCTATGACGGGACATTTTCAGGGACATTGATAGACGGAAGCGGCAGGGCGGCAGATTTATTAATGAAGCACGGGATCAAGGTGTACACGGAGAACGACTTGTCGGAACTATCATAAGGGGGTATTAGGATCTAGTTAGAAAGGTGGGAAAGATGAGTAACCGGACGAAAAAATTATTATCCTATTACAAGCCGCATTTGGGACTTTTCTTTGCGGATATGTTCTTTGCACTGATTGCAGCCGGAATATCTCTGGTTATTCCGATGATTGTCAGATATATTACAAATGATATTTTAGCCAAGTATGAGATGGACCAGGCGGCACCGCTCATTCTTCGGATGATTTTTGTCATGGTTGGGCTGGCAATATTAGAATTTGTAAGTAATTACTTCATTGCCTATAAGGGACATATCATGGGGGCACGGATGGAATACTCCATGCGTAATGATCTGTTCGAGCATTTTCAGAAGCTGTCCTTTAACTATTATGATAATCAGAAGACCGGTCAGTTGATGTCCAGGATAACCAATGACCTGTTTGATATCTCAGAGCTGTGCCATCACGGTCCTGAGGATATCGTGATCTCTGCAATCAAGATGGTAGGTGCCTTTGTTATACTAATCAGGATCAACCTGCCTCTGACTTTACTGGTGTTTGCTTTTCTGCCGCCGATGTTTGTCTTTGCCTATTATATGAGAGGAAAGATGAATAAGGCCTTTCGAAAGAACCGGGAGAGGATTGCCGAGATTAATGCTCAGGTAGAGGATAATCTGTCCGGAATCCGTGTGGTCAAATCCTTTGCCAATGAAGATATGGAACTCGATAAATTTAACCAGAGTAATTCCCGTTTTGTTGACAGTAAACGTAACAGCTACTGGAATATGGCGGCTTTTCACTCCGGTCTCGGTCTGTTTACAGCCCTGATTAACGTGGCTATGATTGCGGGGGGCAGCCTTTTCATTACGAAGGGAATTATCGGGATCAGTGACCTGTTAACCTTTCTGCTATATATTAATACGCTGATTGATCCCGTGAAGAAGCTGATTAATTTTACGGAAAGCTTTCAGAACGGCATTACCGGCTTTGAACGGTTTTATGATATTCTGATGATCATGCCGGATATCCGGGACAGACCGCATGCTGTGGAGTTAAAGCAGGTTGAAGGCAGAATCGTGTTTGACAGGGTAGCATTCAAATACAATGATACCGCCTCCGAGGTATTCCACAACATCAGCATGACGGTGGAAGCCGGAGATTATATAGCACTGGTTGGTTCCTCCGGTGTTGGCAAGACGACGATGTGCAGTCTGATTCCCAGATTTTATGAGGTATCCGACGGCAGTATTACCATAGATGGCAAGGATATACGAGATATCACAATCAAATCTCTGAGAAGGAATATCGGTGTCGTACAGCAGGAGGTTTATCTGTTCGCCGGAACCGTCATGGATAACATCCGATACGGTAAACCGGAGGCTACAGAGGAAGAGATCATAGAGGCTGCGAAGAATGCCAATGCCCATGAGTTTATATCAGAATTGCCGGATGGCTACAATACCTATATCGGTCAACGAGGTATTAAACTGTCAGGAGGGCAGAAGCAACGACTCAGTATCGCCAGAGTGTTCTTAAAGAACCCTCCGATCCTGATCTTTGATGAAGCAACCTCCTCCTTGGACAATGAAAGCGAAAAGGTGGTTCAGGATTCCTTAGAGAAGCTGGCGAAGAACAGAACAACCTTTGTGATTGCACACAGATTGTCAACCATCAAAAACGCGAAGAAGATTCTGGTACTGACGGAAGAAGGCATCAAGGAGAGCGGTACCCATGATCAGCTGCTTGCCCAAAATGGCATTTACGCAGGGCTCTATCGTATGACCTACGAGAAAAAGAGAGATGAGTGAGGTATAATCGGAATAGGTAAGAAATACATAGAGCATGAAGAAGAGGCTCTTTAAATAACGTCTGAGCAGAAAGAGAATGGATTAGCATGTGTGAGGGAAGCTGGTCTGTTCTCTTTCTATTTAATAATTTATAAAAGAGCCTCTTCTTCATGAATTTACATTTTTTTCATACATATTCCGTTTGTTTTTATGGAACGCTTTTTTTTATCATAGCGTCTAATAGTTAAGAAAGGAAAGATAGTTCGTAATGCATCCAATTTTATCATTTACATCGTCTAGGGTTACATGTATACTATATTTTAGCTATGCAGGAAGTTATGCGACAGACGACAATAATAAGGTATAGTATAGGGGGATATTAGGATGCAGATGGATACACCCAAGGATCTCCTGGAGAAAGTACCGGAGTATGATATAGAGACCCTAATGAGGCAATATGGCAATGATGTGCTGCGAACGGCTTACATGTATGTCAAAGATATTCATACCGCGGAGGACATTTTTCAGGATGTCTTTATCAAAGTCAATCAGAAACTGGCAACCTTCGAAGGCAATTCCAGCATTAAGACCTGGATTATCCGAATTACCATCAATACCTGTAAGGACTATCTAAAGAGCGCTTGGAACCGGCGGGTAGTACCGATGATGGAATACCAGGAGGATGCGATTGTCAGTGAGACAGATTACGACGATGTTGAGAAAAAGGATACGAGAGAATTGATAAAGAAAACAGTTCTTTCTTTACCGGCAAAATATAAGGATGTTGTACTATGTGTTTATTTTCAGGAAATGACAATTACGGAAGCAGCGCAGGCGTTGGATATTGCTGAAGGAACTGCAAAAAGCAGATTGTCACGAGCCCGGTTGAAGCTAAAATCCATGTTAGAAGGGAGGATTTCAGATGAGCTATAACGGTAATAGGAATAATGATATGAAGACGGAATACGATGATATGAATATCAAATCACATCTGAATACTTCTCTTGATTTAGAAGGCGTCAGTGTCTCGGAGGAACTGTTTCAAAGGACTCTGACCGCAATCAAAGAGCAGCAGGCACAAAGAGAAGAGCATGGTGCATCTAAGGGTGAGGATAAGTTCGGAACAAAAATCGTACCCTGGAACCGCTACGTACGAAGCTTTGCAGGTGTTGCAGCAGCATTGATTCTTGTAGTCGTTGGCTATAATGTAATAAAACAGATGCCTGTAGTAAAAAATGAAACTACTTCCATGGATAATGCAGCTCCGGAAGCAAATCTGATGATGGATCAGGCTGCTACAGAAGAAGCGAATACTAATGCGGCAATGGAGGCACCGGCAGCAGCGAAGTCGGAAGCTGATACAGCTGCTAAGGAGTCGGATCTGACAGCATCCCTAGAGGCTTCCGAATATACGATCACTGCTGAGAACTCTGCAGATGAGGGCTATGGTACATCAGCGAATTCAGACGGTATTGCCAATAGCAACGGACAGGAAGAAGCAGAAGGGGAGACCCTGATCACTATGATACCGAATGAGGATACCAAGACTCATGAATTTAGCACCACCCTTCGCGGGGCAGAGGCAACTGCCGTAACCTATACCTTCCGGAGTATCTTTCTTCCTACACCGGAGGAGGCAGAATATATTACAATTTCAAATAATAAGGAGGGGATCTCCATCACGCTGACTGCATTGGAGGATATCCAGGCGTTTTATCTGGTTATGGACACGCATCAGTTTACAGGTGATGGGCTGGTGGCAGCAGACGGGCAGGACTATACGGTTGAGATGAAGAATCCGGGCACACAGGCTTTATATACCATGTATCTGGGACCGAATCTGGTTGTCAAATGCATACAGGGAGATAGTATAACGGAAAACGTGTATTACCCTGATAATGAAACCCTTCTAAAGCAGGATATCGAAGCCTTTCTGCAGGAGTATAGCGAGTAATGTAATTCGAGAATAGGGACTGCTTAGAATTATACAGAAAGTGATATTTTAAAAGTGTAGCAATAAATAGAAAAGAAGAGCCGACATTTCCGTATCTGATAACGAGCTATCAGGTATGGGAATGTCGGTTCTTCTTTTCTATTGGTTGTATTATTTTTAATTAGCTTCTTTAAAAATCTGTTTAGTGATCATCCTCAGTATCTTCTGCGGGTTGCTCCGGTGCAGCTTCGACAGGCTCTGATTTTTCTTCCTCAGGACTTAGGTTAATTGATACATAGCCTCTGGAATCCTTTTCGGTTTCCTCTTCCTCAGTATCAAAATCATCAAAATCTTCAAAATCATCCTCAAAATCATCAAAATCATCGGATGTATCCTTCTTAATATAGTTCTTATAGAAATAATAAGCACCAGCTGCGATGGATGCCAGAGTAATCGTCCCAAATATGAATTTACCAAATTTCTTCATTCAGTAATCCTCCTTTCGTATTTTATATTTATATACTATTATCCCATTATAATTCGAATTTATAAAAAAATAAAGCAAAAATTCGATATATTTGAAAATATTGCTAATCCTAACTTTACATTTTATTTTAAATACATTATTATGAAATGGGCTGTGTAAATAAGGGAAAGGCAGGGAGTTTGAAATGAATGTTGGCTTATTTTCGGAGACCTATTACCCTGAAATCAACGGGGTTGCAACCTCAATATATCTACTAAAGAAGGAGCTAGAGAAACGGGGACATAATGTTTATGTTTTTACGACGACTACACCCGGAGCACCCGAGCAGGAGCATAATGTATACCGTGTTCCCAGTATTCCATTTGTTTTTATCACAGAACGAAGGGTAGGTCTCTTCTATCATCCGAAGCTTGCCCATATTATAAAGAAGCTGAAGCTGGATATCATCCATACCCATACGGAATTCTCTCTTGGTATTTTCGGACGTATTATGGCTAAGGAGCTGAAGCTCCCCATCGTCCACACCTATCATACAATATACGAGGACTATACCCATTATCTGACCCACTTCAAGGCATTGGACAGGAGGGCCAAAGCATTTGCCAGGACCTATACCAAGCTTTGCTGCAACACGGTGGAGCAGGTAATCGTACCGACGGAAAAGACGAAGAAGCTGCTGATGACTTATAGTGTTCATAAAGATATTTCCATCGTTCCTACCGGGATTGATTTGAGTAAATTTGACAGGGATAATTATTCGAGGGAAGAGGTCGAGGAGCTTAGAAATAAATATGGAATTCAAAAAGAGGATAAGGTTCTGATTTACATCGGACGGGTATCCCAGGAGAAGAATATTGAAGAAATTCTTAGGGCTATGCCGGAATATATGGCTACCAGAAAGAATGTCAAGTTTGTGATCGTAGGAAGCGGTCCCGAGCTTTGCAAGCTTCAGGAACTCTCTCAGGGATTGGGAGTGAACTCTCAGGTGATTTTTACCGGCTCGAAAGCCTGGGATACGATCGGTCTGTATTACAGACTCGGAGATGTATTTGTCAGTGCGTCACAAAGTGAGACCCAGGGACTGACTTATATTGAAGCAATGGCGTCGGGGCTTCCCGTGGTGGCACGGGAGGATAAGTGCCTGGAGGATATCCTTGACCAGGGGAGAAACGGTTACACCTTTACCGATCAGGAAGGACTTTATCAGGGCTTGGACCAGATTCTGTTTTGGGATAAGGAGACGGATTATTCAGGCAATGCTTTGGAGAAGGTCGGGAAGTACTCCATGCAGGAATTTGCGAGACAGGTAGAACAGGTTTATACGAAGGTCATGTCCAGGGACCGGGTATTTCAAAAAAGAGGGGTATATCAGAATAGCCGGATTCAATAATCCGGCAGGATAACCCATTCGTGCATAGGATTTTAGCACCAAAAACAGGGATGTAAGAAAAAATTAAACAATCCGACAAGATTTTGACATTATAGTTGTGATATGATACCATATATAGTGATAAGTGTGAAGTGAAGTTCTAGCCCCGAAATCAAAGAAAACGGGGCACATATTAATGCATATCAGGAGGCAGGTAGAATGAGATTGAAATCACGAAAAGGAATCGCATTATTATTGTCCTTGATGCTGGCAGTACCGCTTTTCTGGCTTACAAGCCCTACAACAGTAAGCGCAGCAGCTACTCCTACATTCAAGAAGAGTAAAGTGGAGATTACTGGTATTGGTGATACTTATACGCTTGTTATTAATAACAAGGTAAAGGGCAGTAAGTATAAATATACTACTTCCAAAAAAAGCGTAGCAAAAGTATCAAGTAAAGGTGTTGTAACCAGCGTTGGAGCGGGTACAACAACGATTAGCTGTAAGATTACATATCCTAGCAAGAAAACTAAGACGATAACCTGCAAGGTGACGGTAAGAATACCTGCTACTCAGATTGATATCACCAATGAAACTACTGTAAACGGTGCTCATGTCATGATGGTTAATTCAACCTATGATTTCGAATATGCCCTGACTCCGTTGAATTCAACCGATAAGGCATACTGGTATGTAGGCAAGGGTGATAGCATTGTCGTAGAAAACAGTGCGGATGGTATTGTAAAGGCAGTTAAGCCGGGCTTTGCAACCCTTATGGTGAAAGCTGTAAAATCCGCATCCAGTACTAGCGCTGCCAGCAGTATCAGAGATGATTCCATCATCATCGAGGTGAAGTCGCCTTCGGCAGCAATTAAGAGCGCAGATATCACCAGTTCAACCGATATCACCGTAGTATTTGACAGTCCTGTAGATAAGAGCACGGTAATTGATTCGAACGGTAAGCTGACAAGTAATATTGTAGTAGGTCTTGGAAAGGATTCTAAGAATGTAACCGCGTCGGATTATGGCACTCTGACCCCTACCTTATCTGCGGATGGATTAACCCTGACGATAACAGCATCCAAGGCGTTCGATGGTATTTATACAATTAGTTTCACAAACGGAATAAAGACAACGACCGGAGTCGCAATGGAGGAATGGTACAAGACCTTAAATTATGTTGATAATACCGCTCCTATTATCAGAACGGTCGAACTGGATGATACAGGCTACGTCAATAAGATTACCTTCTCTGAGGCAATTGATATTACGAACTTTAAGGTTTCAAATGCTCAGATATCCAGCGGTTCAGCTGCTGATCCTTCTACGTTAAGTATCATTAGCAATAAGCTTAATTATGTTTTAAGTACAGACAAGAAAGTGCTGACCCTGAACCTTTCCGGTATCAGCAGTGCGGATTATAACAAGTCATTTACGGTTGTTTTATCAGGCATCAAGGATCTGAATGGTAATGTGACACCGTCCGCTTACTATACAACCGTCGTTCGTACAGAAACGTCTCCAAAGGCGCAGGCAGTACCGATTAGTATCGTCCGTACAGCATATAATGTATTAACAGCAACCTTTAGCAGAGGAATACAGCCACAGATGCCGGGTACAATTTCAGTAAACGGTGGATCATCCTATACCGGTGTCGTAGACTCTGATAACAATAAAAAGGTTAATTACATAATTTCGGATTCCGATGCAAGCTTATTAGGTGTAATCAATGTTACTATCGTGGGTTGGAGCAGCTACAATGTGTTGTCAACTGATAATTCAGCCTATACACCAAAGACCTTTGCTGTGAATTTTACATCTGATTCCACACAGCCAAGTCTCACAACATATGAATTTGATGCTTCTACCAATATATTGAAGTTAGTATTTACGGAAAATGTGCAGCTGGCAGCGAATACCGGTATATTTGTCACTTCCCTTAGGACTCTGTCAGATGAAACATTGTTAGGTACGAATATCAATTATACAAAGCTGACTACTTCAGACCCGGAGAATATCGTACAACTTAAATTGGCGAATATGACAACTCCCGGTACCTATACCTTCAATCTTGAAGCAGGCTTCGTTACCGATGGCTTTAAGAATAAGAACCTGCAAAGGACCTTAGTCATCAGTAATACCAATGGTTCCTCGACTGAGCTGCCGGGACCTTTCCTGGTTCATCAAAATACTACGAATCGGAATGAGATTTACGTAGAATTTGCGAACATGATTGATTATGTATCAGCTCAGAATGTCAACAATTATAAAATAACCGGTGTTAATATCTCAACAGCCCAGGTAATTAAGAACTCTAAAGAAAACGGTGCTACCGTATTACTGACCGTACCGGATGGAGCAATTGATTACACTGTGGAGCGACCTGTAAGGGTTTCGGGTATTCTGGGATATGGCGGTAGTTATACGGCGATCACAGATTATACTACCAGTGTTACTCTGACAGAGAATAAGAGACCTCAATTTGCGGGAATAAGTTATGTCTCCGGTACTGTTCAGTTGAAGTTTACGGAGGAAATCAAAGGATCAATGACCGTGAAGCTTACCATACTGAACACAGGAGTGGAAGTTCCGTGTTCGATAACAGTGAGTGGCATTAATGTAATACTCACTCCCAGTTATACTCCTCCGAGTGGAACAACATTGAGACTCCAGATCATTTCGAATAGCATTACAGATGCCAACGATAATCCGGTTATTACGATGAGCTCCGTGCTGTCAGTAGGCGTGTCTTACTAGACTATGTACAAAAATGGAACTATTTGATATAATTATTATATAAGTTTGGGCGAAGTGAGATAAAGCAGGACTTCTTGTTGATCACAGCAGCTTGAGAGGAAGAACTCTCAAAATCTCTTTTGAAATTTTGAGAGTTCTTTTCTTATTCTTTTATCCACCGAAGGCCCATGTAACACATTACATTAAGGAGGAAATAAAATGTACAGTTTTAAAGACGAGTATCGTACCGGAATTGAGAGCATTGATTTGGAGCACCAGAAGTTATTTGAAATTGCAGACCGTGCGTATGAGACCCTGACGGATGAATTAATACCGGACAAATATGACTATATTGTAGACATATTGAATGAGTTAAAGGATTATGCTGCATTACATTTTCAGCATGAGGAAGAGTACATGATCAGTATCCGTTATAAAAAACTTTTTTCTCAGAAGGCTTCCCACAATGAATTTATCGAAAAGGTTTCTTCCTATGACCTTAACGAAATCGATGAGAATCAGAAGGGTGTCATTTTCGAGCTTCTTGATTACCTGAATGACTGGTTGGTTCACCATATCATCGGAAGTGATAAGCTCATCGGACAGGAATAATTTCTTGGCTTGATAGGTTACGAAGCTTTTGAGGGAGCAACGTCACCCCATTTCGAAGTTTTTATGCATAAAAACTTCGAGATGGGGTGACGTTGCTCCTGCATTATATATGCTACACAAACCTCACCACGGTCACTTACGACCCTTTTTTAGCCAACCTTCAAACACTTCACTTGGTTTCGAAGTCCCTGGTGAAGATTTCACTTTTCTCAAGGAGACTTTCGACGGTATCCAATCCCAGGCGGTGAAGTAATTCGACTACATAGGGATTATCGATCGGAGTTGGATAAGGGGCAGAGTTACCGTATTCTTCGACATTCTCTCTGCCGATTTCATGAGGGATCAAGACGCGGGGACCACCGACACAACCGCCGACACAGCCCATTCCTTCGAAGAAGTTAGCAGTCGTATTGCCGGAGAGCAGATCGTTGATCATTGCTTTGCAGGCAGGAACTCCGTCAGCTTGCTGGGTACGTACCGTGATCTTCCGGTTTGGATTAAGGCGCTCAACCGTGGACTTAACCGCTTCGCTTACACCACCCGTATGGGCATAAATCCTGCCGGCGCGGGAAGAGTGATCCTTTTCGCTTTCCTCCATCTGAGCCGGATCGATCTCCATGACATCGAAGATATCCTGTATTTCACGGAAGGTAAGAACATAATCTACCGCACCTGCGATATCCTTTTCCTTAGCCTCGGCTTTCTTCGCAAGACAGGGACCGATAAATACGGTAAGGGCATCGGGATGCATTACCTTTACGGCACGTCCGCTGGCAATCATCGGGGAAACTGCGGGTGGTACATGAGGCATCAGATCTTTGTATATTTTTCTTATCATTGCAATCCACATAGGACAACAACAGCTGGTCAACTGATAATCATTTTCCGTCAGTATCTTATCATTGAACTCCAGGGCTTCCTTCAAGGTAAGAATGTCAGCAAAAAGAGCAACCTCAATCATTCCGTCGAAGCCGATTGCCTTAAGTGCATTTCTCAGCTTTCCGGGAGTAACCTCGCTGCTGAACTGTCCGAGAAAGGCAGGTGCTACTAATGCATAGACCAATCCCTTATGGGAACGGATTGCCTGCAGCGCAGGTATGATATCCTTGCTTTCTTTGAGATGTTTGGCACGACACTCTTGGATGCAGAGCGCACAACCTGCACACTGTTCTTCGTCAATTGCCAAGTCACCGCTCTCTCCGGGGTGGATCGCGTGGAAAGGGCAGACTTTGACACAGGAAGGGTCTTCACAATTACATTCACCGGTATGCCAAACGATGGGGTGCTTCTCAGGATGCAGCAGACAATCAAGCTGATGCGTATCGTACAGTTCCATTTTCTCAAGAAAACTCATATCCTTTTCCTTTAACGTTCTGACCAATACCTCATAATACAATTCTTCAAATGTATTCATAAGTACCGCCTCAATCCTTTCTCATATCAATTCTTATGGTTTGTCTTATTATTATTATGACCGTATCAGGGATTAATATTTCGTTTGGCGTTCTGATATTCAACCAAATCTTTATTTAACTCTCTTGCACTTTTTATGTCCAACAACCATGAAATGCCTGTTACTGAAAGAGTAATTAAGAGTATAACGATCGCCTGAGTAACCAACAAACGGATTTCATGAAAACCGTTCATTATCATGAAGCCGAGAAGTAGGAATTCAATCAATGCAAGTTGAAGCAGCTTTCGAAGGAGCGTTTTTCGAATTGACAGCTCTTTTTTTGTATACATGACAATGGCGGGAAGCATGCTTAGGATACTGTAAAACAAGGGGAAAAAGTATGCCTCGTAGCCAAAGGTACGGTCAGCATCAAAAGTCAGTCCGAGTATGCCCATGGCTATCGTTACAAGTGTTACCACGATAAAGAAGTTGGTAAAAAGGCTTTTTAGGAAGTCCTTAGGATTCATTAGTGACCCCTCCCTTCAGACGATTTTTCAATTGGCTGACATATTTTCTGGATATTATAACGACCTCGCCGTTCTGTAAGGTGGCAGCAAAGCGTCCGTTCAATGCAGGCTTTAAGGAGGCTATCTTCATAAGGTTGATGATTACGGACTTTGAGCAGCGGAAAAACTGTTTCTTGCCGTGAGACTCCTCGAATTCATAGAGCTTAAGCTTCAATTCATATACCCTGTCTTCGAAATAAGCAAAGACATGATTATCAACAGATTCCACATAGCATATATCCGACAAGGGAAGCAGATAGGAGCGACCTTCTTCGAATGCCTCCAGATTCTCCTCCCGGGATTTTATGAAGGCTTCAATTTCGAGGATTTCCCCTGTGATTTCATGGCATAATATCAGAACCTGTTCTTCTTCTTGCGTTTTAATGCGTTCTATGGTGACTTTCATAATATGTTCGGCTCCTCCTCAAGGCAGGCGTTCCCATCTTAGCCCATATCCTTCTATGACAACCCTAAGGAGATAGCCTCAGAAGCTTTCGTGAAATCAGTAGGACTCCCTCAGAGAAAGCTGCCCAATCCCTTTCAGATAATAATTGTAATAATTTAAGATTACATGATTCAACGTCTGAATGCAATACGTACGGTCAATATTTCCTGTTCCAAGCATGCCTGCAAGTGCAGGAGAGGAGAAGGGCAGATCGGTAAAATTTAAGTGTCCTGCCTGATCAAAATGCACTTCCAGACCATCCGGAGCGTTCGCGAGGGTAACGTTATTGGCATACTGATCCCCGTAGGTCATGCCCTCCTGATAATGGTCAGTGGTATCGATCGCGAGCAAGGGAATGGGGTAGGGCTCCTGATTTAACCGATACATACCGTCTTCATAAGCCAGCTCTTCTCCGAGCATAGTGCCATCTATGTCGATCACGGCATCCACATCCTCACGCTGCCTACCGATAGCCACAGAAGTAGCTCCACCGAGGGAATGCCCCATGACACCAATCTTAGCTAAATCGATATGTTGAAATACATTCTCTTTCCCGGCGTTCGTAGCAAGCAGTTCTATCGTATCTATAACGAAGTTCATATCAGCGGTGCGAAGGTTGAGCCATTCCCGAGTGGTACTGAAGATATAATCCTCTGTTGCGCTACTCTCGTTGATTGACATTACTTCCTGAAGGAAGGTTGGATTTATTGTGATTACTTTTCCGTCAGTCTGCTTCGTAAAAAAGGCATGGTAAGGATGATCGATACTGCATACTACATAGCCGTTGCTTGCCAGCTCGGCAAAGGTGGAATAGTTGCTCATACGAATACCAAAGGCTCCATGGGAAAAGACTACCAGGGGAAATCTCTCCCCTGTATCGATATCCGGATACCAGAACTGTACCGTGACCTGTCTGTTAGAGCCATCCTCCTCGAAGGACTCTATTCGGCTTTCATCCGTCCAGGTATAGCTTGCAGTAGCGAGCTGATAGCTTCCGGAGGGAGTAAGAGGTTTATACTGGGGAAAGATCAGTGCCGGTAAGCAGGCCGGCAGGATGAACAGAATACTGCCGACAAATCTGCCGATTGTCCTTGGTAACCGAAAAGGTTTCTCCTGCCTGTTTTTTATCAGAGTAATAGCGGCGAAGATACCGCGCACAAACAGTAATACGATAAGCATAAACCAACGGAAACTAAAAACAACTATGCCTGTGAATATCAGAATAATGAATAAGAATAATTCTGCAAGAGAAAGAATTGCCTTTTGCTTCTGTAAGGAATTTCTTTGAAAAATCTGAAGAAAAAGGAATACGGCCTCTGAAACAACCAATAATAAAAATAGTAACATACCAATCATAATAATCCTCCAATCTTATATTTACAGGAAATCTACCTGTAATGTATATGCACGTATTTTGACTGACCAGAGGCAAGTATAGGCTATGTTTGCTTCTGTTTCAAGCACCCGGACGGTAAGATGCATCAATGGCATGTAAGATGCATTCATTATTTACTGCATGGATTACTTATTGTGCTTTACTAGGATTTGGATTTGATTTATAATAGAAATTGCTTATAGACTTATCGGAAAATGAAAATATGGAGAAAAGAATTGAAGGAACAATCTAAAAAGGTACTTGTCTTAGCCAGCAGGCTTTTATTTTATATATATATTATTTTATTATCGTATTTCTTGTTTTTTAGTGAGCATTACGGCAGAGTCGGTATGATGAAGGACTATCGATATAATCTGGAGTTATTTAAGGAAATCCATCGGTTCATTGAATATCGACAACAATTGGGTTTTGAGAGCGTAGTCGTGAACATTTTAGGCAATGTCTTAGCCTTTGCACCCTTTGGTTTTTTGCTTCCGGTGATGAACAGACGCTTTCATAATTTCTTTCGGTTATTTTTCGGGTGTCTTCTGTTCACATTGGCAGTGGAACTGCTGCAGCTTGTTTTACGGGTTGGAATATTTGATGTAGATGATATATTTTTAAACACGCTTGGTGGTGTATGTGGATATATCGCTTATGTATTATGCAACAACTTTTTTCGCAGACGTCACGCAGAGAAAGGAAATGGCAGGAGGGGGTAGTAATGCATCTTAAGAAAAATAAAGAGATGATTCATTTCTCGGGGAGACGACATACAAAGACCGGTATCTTTTCTATGGTTATCGGTATTGTCGCAGTGACAGGCTTTCTTGCCCTGAGCATCATCTCCGGTATGAATGGAGGACGGGGCGGCTTCGCACTAGGAGTGATAGGATTGCTCCTGTTTGGACTTTCGGTATTTGGTTTTGTTCTTTCTTATAAAGCTTTTAAGAAGAAGGATATATTTTATCGTTTCCCTATTGCGGGAGCGATACTGAACGGCTTTATGATCATCATATATATGATTGTATATATCCTTGGCTTCGGAGGCTGAGAAACTCAGGGAGGAAAAGCCTCCCTTTTTAATATATCAAATAATAAAGTGAGGATGATTTCAGATGAAATATATTAACTTATTCAAAGAGGAGAATACAGCAATTCAGGAAAGATATGAGTTATGCATGGAACGGGTTGCTTTCATTCTTCGGGAGGAGACAGTAAGGGAGCCCTTCCGCCAATATTTTTATAAGACGGCATCTTTTATCAAGCTGGTGGGGAATACTGCTGAGATGGCCATGGAGGACCGTCTTTCAGAGCTTACTATGTCAGAATTCAAGGGACTCAACGAGGCATTATATGCGGATATCTCAGGAGACAACTATCATGTAAGCTTTACGAATCCATCCTATGCCTGTGCTATGCTCGGTGATAAATTTGGAAAGCTTCTTTCCTTTCTGGCAACAGAGCTTCGTTCCCTCATAGTCTATGCCTATGAGTGCAGGCGTTATGAGTTTACGATATATCTGGAGCTTTTTATTGAGATCTATAATTATTTTGAAGAGGAAGACGAATATACCTATAAGGATGTCAAACGGGCTATTTACGATTTTATGAGTGATTACTGCGATGTACTGGTTACTCATAGGGTGCGTGAGCTGGTGGATTCGGAGCTGACCTTTGCGAAGGACATCATCCTGGAAGCCGATTTGAGCGATCTTCGTTATCTTTACAGCTATGGTGATTATATTACAGAGAATGAGATTAGGACAGCGGAGTTCTTAAACTCACTGCCTGAGAAGCAGATACAGGCAATGGCAGATACCTTCACGGAAGGGTATCGTCTGGGCTTTATTAATGGTCGTAAGGACTTAAGTAAAAAGAAATTTGTCAATATCCGTTATCAGATCGGTTACGAGAGGATGGTTCGGCATGCGATCCATAACTTTGAGAAGATGGGACTCATGCCTACCATTTATCGGGCTGCAAGCAATGCGGTCAATAAGCTTCAGCATCTAAAAATCGGTTATCATGCAACCAGTCCCAATAAACAGTATGACTATGACCATCGCTTCGATATCGGACTCTTTTTTGATAAAGCATTTAAGGAAAGAAAGCTGGAATGCATCAAGCAGGCTTTTGAACAGTATAAGGAGAAGGCTGCACTTTATGCCGGACCGGCTGTAATTGAGGTGTTTGGGGAGGAATTATTTGCTCCCGAGGATAAGAAGGAGACTGTTAAGCTGGATAAACGCCAGCAAAAGCTCTACGTGGAGTATAATAGCCAGGATAATTTTATTAAGAATGATTACCTGATGCTGGATGAAATCTCCTTTACCATCATTTCTTATCCGGTGCCTGAAATCGGAGAGGATTTTGCTGAAATCTTTGCCGAGACGGTAAAAGTGAATACCTTGGATAATAAACAATATGGTGAGATTCAGCAATGTATCATCGATACATTGGATCAGGGAGAGTATGTGCACATCCTGGGTGCGGGCGAGAACTGTACGGATATTATGGTTAAGCTGTATCCGCTGGGGGACAGCTCAAAGGAGACAATCTTTGAGAACTGTGTCGCTGATGTTAATATCCCGGTTGGAGAGGTGTTTACATCACCTGTTTTAAAGGGGACCAACGGAGTGCTTCATGTACCGAAGATCTATTTAAGAGATCTGGAATATAGGGAGCTTACCCTGAAGTTTGTCGATGGTCTGACGATGGAGTATACCTGCAAGAATTTTGACGAGGAGGAAAGAAACCGGAATTTCATCAAGGAAAATCTTTTGTATAACCATGATTACCTTCCGCTCGGTGAGTTCGCGATCGGAACCAATACCACCGCATACATGATGGGAAAACGCTTTGACATCGCGCCCCGTCTGCCTGTACTGATTGCGGAAAAGACCGGACCGCATTTTGCCATTGGGGATACCTGCTATCATATGAGTGAGGAGGTGCCAATCTATAATCCGGATGGCAAGGAGATTGTCGCAAGGGACAATGAAATCTCCTTACTGCGTAAGACTGAGCCTTCCAAGGCATATTTCAATTGTCACACGGATATCACCCTGCCCTATGACGAGATTAAGGAAATTGCAGTGATTCGAAAGGATGGCAGCAGGATACCGATTATTCAGAATGCAAGATTCGTATTAAAGGGAACAGAAAGCTTAAATGAAGCGTTTTAATCACATGTATAAGGAGGGGAAGTATGTTACAGATAACGAATTTTTCTAAAAGCTATAAAAGTGAAAAAAAGGCAGTGGACAATCTGAACCTTGAGGTTCATAGCGGGGATATTTTTGGTTTCATCGGCCATAACGGGGCCGGTAAAACTACCACCATACGATCCGTTGCGGGAGTACTTGATTTTGAAGAGGGGGATATTCTGATCGGAGGGGTATCCATCCGCAAGAATCCGGTAGCCTGTAAGAAGCAGATGGCATACATACCGGATAATCCGGATTTGTATGAGCATCTGACCGGAATCGGATATTTGAACTTTATCGGAGACATCTATGAGGTGAAAAGGTCAGAGAGGGAAGCCCTAATCAGGGAGTACGGAGAAGCCTTTGAACTGACAGCGAATCTTGGAGATACCATCTCCTCGTATTCCCACGGCATGAAGCAGAAACTGGCAATTATTGCTGCCCTGATTCACAGCCCAAAGCTATTAATCTTGGATGAACCTTTTGTAGGCTTGGATCCAAAGGCGGCCTTCACATTAAAAAGCATCATGGCACAGAAATGCCAGGAGGGCTGCGCGATCTTTTTCTCCACTCATGTGCTTGAGGTTGCTGAGAAGCTGTGCAATAAAATTGCTATCATAAAGAGCGGAAAGCTGGTTTCCTGCGGTACGACCCAGGAGGTGAAGGGCAATCTAAGCCTGGAGGATGTATTCATGGAGCTGATTGATGAGAAATAACTATTATTCTTACTCCTAAGTATACTGGGATTTGTAAGATTGGAGGTTAGTATGAATAAGATTATGCGGTTAGTCCGTGTTCAATTGTGGGCAGTACTGGGGGATGTGCTGTCAATCGGAGCCGGAAAGAAGAGATCCTCTAAGGTGATTTACGGCGGTGTCACCCTTTTTGCACTGGTGATCGGAGGGGTTTCTTTTTTCTATAGCCTGACGATCGGGTTCGGGCTGAAGCTTTATGACAGTATCGATCTTCTGCCATCTCTGATGATGGCAGCTACCTGTATCGTAATTCTTCTCACTACAACTTTTCAGGTCAAAGGAACGATTTTTGGCTTTAAGGATTATGACATGGTCATGTCTCTGCCAATCAGTACGGCAGGAATCGTGGCAAGCCGGATTATCATCCTTTACGCAGTCAATAGCATATTTGTTGCGGTAATCATGCTTCCTATGATGATCGCCTACGGAATACTGGCGAATCCAAACCCATTATTTTATTTGTACGGCATAGTCGCTATATTCATTCTGCCGTTGGTTCCGATTATATTGGCATCCTTCCTTGGAACATTGATTGCTTACATTGCCTCGAGGTTTCGTTTCAGTAATCTGCTGAACATTATCTTTACCCTGGGAATTATTATTGCCTTTGTCGGGTCCTCCTTTACGATCAAGGATGACGGGCAGGCACTTGTCAATATGGGAAAGGCTATGACGGGTCAGATCAATTCCTTGTATCCGTTGGCAAGACTTTATACGGAATCAGTAGTTGAGTATCAGCTGCCATCCTTTCTTCTGTTTATCGGGATATCCGTGCTTTCCTTTGCACTCTACGTAATATTGGTAAAATCGGTTTTTAAGAAGATCAATACAGCTTTGATGACCGGCAGCTATCGAAGAAAGTATAAGCTTGGCAGATTGAAGACCTCCTCACCCTTTGTGGCATTATACAGGAAGGAGTTAAAGCGTTATTTTGCTTCCTCGGTATATGTAGTTAATACTGCTTTCGGAGTAGTTATTCTGACGGTAGGGACTATAGCGCTGCTTTTCATAGACCTATCCAAATATTTAGAGAGCATCCCCGTGGAAGTTCTAGGGGCGGGTGTTCCGGTTCTGATTGGTTTTTGTGTCAGTATGACCAGTACAACCATGGTATCCATCTCTCTGGAGGGCAAGAGCTTTTGGATCCTAAAGTCTCTTCCGCTAAAGGCACAGACTGTATTTAAAGCCAAGATTGCAGTCAATCTGACGATTTTATCCCCGCTTCTCATAGATGTTCTGATCATCGGAGCGGTGCTTCATCTGAATATTTTGGCGATATTGCTGATCCTGATCATGACGGCCATGTTGGCTATCTTTGTCGCTCTGTACGGCATGGTAATTAATCTTCTGATGCCGAATTTTAGCTGGAACAATGAGACAGTGGTGGTGAAGCAAAGTGCTGCTTCCATGATTGTAATCTTTACAGGTATGGGATTGATTGGAATTCAGGCAGCCGTGATGTTCCTGGTTCCCTCGGTGATCCTTTCTTATCTTGCTTTTACGATTTTTACTGCCATTGTGGATTTTGTCCTGTACCTGCTACTCCATAGTTATGGAGTAAGAAGATATGCGACTTTGTCTAACTAAGAATGAAATAATGTATGCTTATAGATCACGCCTAATATATTAATCAAGCTAATAAATAGCATAAGAAATTATCCGTCGAAAATTAACGACAAACCAAAACGAATATGCTAAAATGTGAGCAGATAAAGAGTAGTGTGCAGCAGCGGCTGTTTAACCTATTAGGAGGTATCACAGATGGATTATAAGAAGGCAGGAGTGGATATTGAAGCCGGATATAAGGCAGTTGACCTGATGAAGGAGCATATTAAGGGAACCATGCGTAAAGAGGTTCTTTCCGATATCGGAGGCTTTTCAGGAGCATTTTCTCTGGAGGGCTTTAAGAATATGGAGCAGCCGACTCTGGTGTCCGGTACGGACGGAGTTGGTACAAAGCTGAAGCTTGCATTTCTGATGGATAAGCATGATACGATAGGTATCGACTGTGTTGCCATGTGTGTCAACGATATTGCATGTGCGGGTGCCGAGCCCCTGTTTTTCCTTGATTATATTGCCTGCGGTAAGAATGAACCCGAGAAGATTGCCATGATCGTGAAGGGCGTTGCAGAAGGTTGTAAGCAGGCTGGTGCAGCATTGATCGGCGGTGAGACCGCGGAGATGCCCGGCTTTTACCCTGTTGATGAGTATGATCTGGCAGGCTTTGCGGTAGGAATCATTGACCAGAAAAGGTTGATTACCGGTGCGACTGTCAAGCAGGGAGATACATTGATCGGAATCGCCTCCTCCGGTATTCATAGCAACGGATACTCCCTGGTCAGGAAGGTGTTCCGCATGCAGAGAGAGACTCTGGATACTTATTATGAAGCCCTAGGTGCTACTTTGGGAGAGACCTTGCTTGCTCCCACGAAAATATACGTAAAAGCTTTAAAAAGCTTAAAGAACGGAAATGTTACAGTGAAGGCCTGCAGCCATATTACCGGCGGTGGTTTTTATGAGAATATACCGAGAATGCTTCCTGAGGGAATTCATGCCATGATTAAGAAGAATAGCTATACTGTTCCGTCTATTTTCGGTATGTTACAAAAGGATGGGGACATTGAAGAGAAGATCATGTACAATACCTATAATATGGGTATTGGTATGCTGATAGCGGTAGATCCTACGGAGGCTGATCAGGCTGTGAAGCTGATTGAGGCAGTAGGAGAAAAGGCATATATCATAGGGGAGACCGTTAATGGAATGAAGGGAGTTACCTTATGCTAAAGCTGGCTGTGCTGGTCTCGGGCGGTGGGACTAACCTGCAGGCACTGATCGATCAGATTGAACAAAAGAAGCTTCCAGATGTGAGGATAGAGGTTGTGATCAGCAACAACCCCAGTGCGTATGCGTTGGAACGGGCAAGACGTCACAATATTTCTGCGGAAGCGATTGCAAAAAAGAACTTTGCCAGTAAGGAAGAATTTGATGAGGCATTGCAGAAATTAATCGATAGCTATCAGGTGGATCTGATCGTATTGGCAGGATGCCTGTACATTCTTCCGGAAGAGCTTGTCAGGAGATATCGTAACAGAATCATTAATGTCCATCCGTCATTGCTTCCCGCCTTTTGCGGGGATGGCTATTATGGTCTGAAGGTGCACGAAGCTGTACTGGCGCGTGGAGTGAAGGTGACTGGTGCGACAGTACATTTTGTGGATGAGGGGACCGATACCGGCCCGATTATCCTTCAAAAGGCAGTGTCTGTAAAGGATAGCGATACTCCTGAGATACTTCAGAGAAGAGTAATGGAACAGGCTGAGTGGGAGCTGTTGCCTGAAGCAGTACGTTTGATTTCGCAGAATAAGCTGGTCATTGAGAATAATATCGTGAAAAAAATAAATTAGCAGCACATAAAACAGATGGCAATGACCTAATTGCTTTCTGTTTTTTGCGTTCGTCATTATAAAATATGCTTTGAATACGGAGGGTAAGAGATGAAGGTATTAGTAATCGGCAGTGGCGGAAGAGAGCATGCGATTGTAAAAAAGATTTCGATGAGTCCAAAGGTGGACAGACTTTACTGTGCACCGGGAAATGCCGGCATAGCAGAGCTTGCGGAAGGTGTGGATATTCCCGTGAGTGATTTTGCAGGCCTGGCAAAGTTTGCAGCCGGAGAAGGAATTGATCTTACTATAGTCGGACCGGATGATCCTTTGGTCGGCGGTGTCGTTGATGTCTTTGAAGCCAGGGGACTGCGTGTCTTCGGGCCCAGAAAGAATGCTGCTATCCTGGAAGGTTCGAAAGCATTTTCCAAGGACCTGATGAAGAAATACCATATCCCATCCGCAGCCTACGAGACCTTTGATAATCCGAAGGACGCCGTGAATTATCTGAGTAAGGCCAGCTTTCCGATTGTGCTTAAGGCAGATGGTCTGGCGCTCGGTAAGGGAGTCCTGATCTGTAATAACTTCGAGGAGGCAACAGAGGGTGTGAAGCAGATCATGGAGGATAAGCAGTTCGGCTCAGCAGGTGATCGTCTGGTAATAGAAGAATTCATGACCGGACGCGAGGTGTCCGTGTTGGCCTTCTGCGACGGAAGCAGAATCCTTCCGATGACCAGCGCCCAGGATCACAAGAGAGCGAAGGATAATGATCAGGGACTTAACACCGGAGGAATGGGAACCTTTTCCCCGAGTCCGTTTTATACGAAGGAGATTGACGAGTTCTGCGTCAGAAATATCTATGAACCGACGATGGCGGCTATGAAGGCAGAGGGCAGGGAATTCATCGGAATCCTGTTTGTCGGTCTGATGCTGACGAAGGATGGGCCCAAAGTGTTGGAATACAATGCACGTTTCGGCGATCCCGAAACACAGGTTGTTCTTCCGAGAATGAAGAATGACATTATTGAGGTTTTTGAAGCCTGCATCGATGGAAGATTGGATCAAATCAAACTTGAATTTGAGGATAATGCTGCTGTATGTGTTATTCTGGCTTCTGACGGATATCCGGAGCATTATGAAAAGGGCTTCCCGATCAAGGGGCTGGAGAACTTCCGTGAGAAGGAAGATTATTTTGTATTCCATGCAGGTACGAAGCTATCAGGGAATGACATCGTTACAAGCGGAGGTCGTGTCCTTGGTGTGACAGCGACCGGCAGGGACTTGAAAGAGGCTAGAAAAAAGGCCTACGAAGCGACCGGCTGGGTCGAGTTTGACAATAAATATATGAGAAATGATATCGGAAAGGCCATCGAAGAAATCTGAGGCTTTGTTTAGTTGAGTAAGTGAAGATTGAAGGTAGTGAATAGAAAGAGCACGGACTATGTATCCTCTCACACACTCGTCGGAAGACATCCTGCTGTTTTGTATGTGACAATCGTACATGATACTCATGTTCGCTTGTCACATACAAAACAACAGACTGTCTCCCAAAGAGTGCATTACGAGGATACATAGTCCGTGCTCTTTCTATGCTTTACGTTACGGTACTAATGTATAAATATCTGAAAAATTAAAGGTTGTATTTTTCGAAAACGCTAAACATGAACGCCTCAGAGTTCAGCGGGGGTGGGGTACGTAATATCGTTTTGAACTGATGTTAATTTATTTAAAGTTCTGAAGGGGTCAGTATGTTTTCGGATTCCTTAAGAAATTGTTAAATATATCTTAATATTGCAGGATGTGACTTAAAATACAAGGAGTGACATAATCCTGCCATACTTAATATGTAAAATCTTGAAATAACTGTGAGCAATGTGAAGTAATGTGAACTAATTTGAACTATTTTGAAGTGATTTGAAGTGGGCTTAAAGTGATTTAAAAGTAATATGAAGTTATCTGAGGGTATCTGATTGGTTTACATCACAGTTGGTTTTCTTGGTTATTGCTTGGTTTCGAAAGGGGTATTGAATGAAAAGATGGTATGCTAACAAAGGACTGATTATTCTGCTGATTCTGGCGATGGTTGTTCCGCAGGGACTTATGGGTGGTGCCGTTCATAAGGCATACGCAGCCTGGACGGGCAAGGTCATTGCCAATACCTTAAATGTACGTACGGAACCCTCAACTACCGCGAAAAAGGTAGATTTGAATGGGACCTTTGTATATCTTGTTAAGGGAGAATCAGTTAATATCATAGAGGAACAGGGAGATTTTTATTACGTATCCTTAAGGTTCAACGGGAAGCTTGTGGAAGGCTATGTACATAAGGATTTTATCAGTGTAGAGGTAACTCCGACTCCGAAGCCTACTGCTACACCGAAACCTACTGCTACACAGAAGCCAACCGCAACGCCGAAAGCTACAACAGCACCGGACTCATCAAAGGGTGTTGAGATTACCAAAACAGTCAGCCTGAAGGCCTCTGTAACTGCAAGTTCCTTAAATGTCAGAAGCGGACCTGCAACGACTTACGGGAAAGTCGGAAGCTTATTGAAAGGGGATACCGTTACTGTCATCAGTGAAAAGGTTGTGGACGGTCAGAAATGGTATGGCATATCCTTCAAATCAGAAGGAAAGACTAAGACAGGATATGTACTCGGAACCTTACTCAATCTGGATTTCAGTAAGTCCATCAAAGGAACGGTGTCAGCTTCTAAGATAAAAATCAGATCTAAGGCTAGCAGTAAAGCAGCTTACATTAAGAATAAAAGCGGAAATATCATTTATCTGAAAAAAGGGAAACAGGTCACAATCACGGAGGAAGCAACTGTATCAGGTGCCAAATGGTTTAAGGTAACCTTTACTGTCGATGGAAAGAAATATACCGGGTTTGCGGAGGCTGTTCAGGTCAGCTTTGTAGCGACAGAAGCGAAAGCCACCCCGACACCGAAGCCGACAGCCACGACAAAACCTACGGCGACACCAAAGCCAACGGCGACGCCAAAGCCAACGAAGAAGCCAACTCCGAAGCCCACGACTCCGGCGGTACCTTCTCCGACGGTAACTGTAGCCCCGACACCGAAGCCGACGGCAACACCGACGCTTCAGGTTACACCGCCCCCTACCCCGGGAGGAACTATTGTACAGGTTCCGAACAATCAGGTGTATTATGGGATAGGAAATCCCATGAACGGTTTTGTCGTCAATACTGAGCGCTTGAATATCTATCAGAATATCCAACTTTCGAGCGATTATATGTATTATAATAATCAGCCGGTGACCCTGGTTAACGGCCAGAAGGTTTTGGTTACGGCGGCAGTGAATGTTGATGGATATCCTTATTACAGCATTTCAACCAGTGAAGGAATATATGGTGATGTAAGAGCCGAATATATATACATAGGAGATACACTTCCGGGTGGTTCGACCCCAGTGGTTACCATAACTCCGACCCCGCCGGTAGATACCTCCAATATGGATTTTGAGAGCAAGCTGGTTGCGGAGGGCTTCCCGGATAGCTATAAAACAGCACTTCGATTACTCCATGCCCAATATCCAAACTGGGAATTCAAGGCCTATCATACAGGCCTGGACTGGAATACGGTGATCACTGCAGAAAGCACTCCGGGTAAGAACGTAATTCCGAACACAAAGGGTGTGGAATGGAAATCCCTCGAGAGCGGTGCGTATAATTGGAAGACGGATACCTTCATCGTATTCGATGGGTCCACTTGGGTTACAGCCTCCAAAGAAGCGATTTCCTACTATATGGATCCGAGAAATTTCCTAACGGCCAACGGTATTTTCCAATTTGAGCTTTTGAAGTATCAAAGCAATTACCAGAATATCAGCGGTGTTGAGAACATCCTCAAGGGTACGGCAATGTATAATGCAGCCTATACCTATACAGATGAAAGCGGAAATGTACAATCCCTGACCTATGCACAAACCTTTGTCAAGGCTGCTGAATATTCCGGTGTCAGTCCGTATCATCTGGCTTCTCGTGTGAAGCAGGAGATCGTGACAGGACCAACCACCTTAAGCAACAGCGTCAGCGGCACTTATTCCGGTTATGAGGGACTTTATAACTTTTATAATATCGGTGCCAATGACAGCGCAGGCGGCGGAGCGATTGCGAACGGTTTGAAATTCGCAAAGAATGGTACTACGAATGCGGTAAGCAATTCGATGTATATGATCCCCTGGACCAGTCCTTATAAATCCATCGTGGGTGGTTCCTATTATATCGGAGGAAGTTATATTAACAGGGGACAGGACACGATCTACCTGCAGAAATTCAATGTAACACCGCAATCAACCTATTACCATCAGTACATGACTAATGTGGAAGCTCCCTATGCGGAAGGTAAGAAGATATTAACCGCATATAACGGTATGATTGATTCACCGATCATATTCTCGATACCGGTTTACCTTAACATGCCTGAACAGCCGGCTCCGGCACCGGTTACGAAATTCAATCCTAATAACCGTATGAAGAGTCTGAAGGTTCTTGATAATACAGGAAAAGAGCTGGCTATCACGCCGACCTTCAATCAGACGGAGTACAATTATTATCTGATCGTAGATAACTCAGTTGATTACATTCAGGTAAATGCAACAACGGTGAGCAAGAAGGCTACCATAAGCGGAGGAGGAACGATACCGATCAATGTTGGTAATAATACGGTTGTCGTTGCTGTCATTGCCGAAAATGGTGATATTGCCAATTACACAATTAATATCGTAAGGCAATAGTGAATACTTTGCCTGGAATAATAAGCTTCGCAGTGGTAATCATATAGCAGCAGGCTTGGAATTACACGAAGAACTTGTCCGGCCGCGGGTTAATGCCTGTCGGCCGGATGTTGTATTTTATGGATAGAAGACGGGGGGTCATAAAATGAAGAAACATAGCATTCGATGGATTGCAATAATACTGATACTTTTAGTTGCTGGGGGCAGCTTACCTCCTGCGATCGCACTTGCAGCAAGTGCTGAGGCTGAACTGACTACAGAGGTTGCTGAGGTAAAGGTGGGAGAGGAATTCTTCGTCTATCTGACAGTGTCGTCGAATACGGAATTTGGTGATATTGAGGCAGCGATAACCTATGATGATACTGTTTTGGAGTATCAGGGCGGAACCAGTAAAATAAAAGGTGGCAGCGGATATCTGAAGATATCCGACAGAGAGGTTGCGAACGGTACGAAAAAGCGTAAATACACCATGAAATTCGAAGCAGTTGAGGTGGGTATCTGCGATATTTCCTTCAGTGATGGGAACCAGATCATGGTATATGATAGTAAGGACGGAGTTGCTATGTCTGTTTCAAGCAATACCCTGACAATCAATGTAACAGCGCCTGAGACCGCATCCTCCAATACAAAGCTGAAGGAGCTTCAGATCAGCCCCTCTTCGCTGACTCCTGCATTCAGTCCCGATATCTATGACTACAGTACCGAGGTAAGCTATGATACGGAGAAATTAATCATTGTGGCACTTCCGGAGGATGAAAAATCAACAGTGACAGTAACAGGGAATGATAATTTGTCAGAAGGGCAAAATAAAATAACCATTCAAGTGTTAGCAGAATCAGGAGCTAACATAGAATATAGTATCAAAGCAGTCAAGGAAGCGGCACCGACGGTAATCGATCCGGAAGTGACAGGCATACCGGAAGAGAGCACAAAAAACAGCTTCCGTGTGGTGAGAGAAGAGGATGGAAAGTACGTAGTTTACAGCGGCAAATATAAGCTACTGGAGCCTGACAGCAGCATTGTGATACCGGAGGGCTATAAAAAGACGACACTGCTTCTGTCTGATGTATCGGTAGCGGCTTACTATCCTGAGAATGATCTGGGCAGTGATTTCTTACTGTTATATGCCCAGAATGAGTCGGGAGAGGTGGGCTTCTATCAATACGATAAGATAGAAAAGACGATACAACGCTTCGTGCGTAAGAATAACACGGTAGTAAACGATACAACGAATACTGCAGACTCAGAGGCAGAACAGAAGTATCGCACTAACTTAAACAGGGCTGCAATCGTAATTGCTCTGCTATGTGCAGTCTGTGCGCTCCTGATTACTCTGCTGATCCGTGCCGTCATCAAGGGACGCGGTTATAAAGAGGACGACTTGGAATAACACTTGACAAATTTTATAGGACTGTTATACTGTATGTATAACAGATATAATATCTTGGTCTCTTTGGCACAAAAAAAGATGCCGAATACTATGTAATATAACGAGGTGTATCCGAATGTATCTAGAAATTGATTTTAACAGTGATGAAGCAATCTATATTCAATTAAGAAATCAGATTATTTATGGCATTGCTACTTCGCAGCTGCAGGAGGGGGAGAATCTACCCTCGGTCAGAGACTTGGCAGAGCATATCGGAATCAATATGCACACCGTGAACAAAGCATACACGATTTTAAAGCAGGAAGGATATCTTAAGCTCGATCGCAGAAAAGGGGCGGTCATTGCCATAGATATTAATAAACTCAAAGCAATCGAGGAAATGAGGGATGATTTGCGGGTGGTACTCGCGAAGGCATTCTGCAAGAATATCAGTTGTGAGGAGGCTCATGAAATCGTTAACGATATCTTTAACGAATTTGAAAGGGGGTAATTACAATGTTATGTGACAGATGCCAGAAGAGAGATGCAAAAATATTGTA
>JAEZKU010000021.1 GCA_023436065.1 Bacillota bacterium | reverse complement strand
ATTAGCCTCTGACATATCCTCACCCTTATCCTAAAAAGATTCCAATACCGAGTTCAATAAGATAATCCAGTACGTAAATAATTAATCCTAAGATAACGGTAGTACTAATGACAGCAACTGACAGCTTGCCAAGAGATTCCTTATCCGGCCAGATAATCTTCTTGAATTCGGCCTTCACGCCCTTGAACCAGCTTTTCTTTGGAGCATTTTCTGTTGTAGCATTTGTCATTTCTCCCATGGTTTCAATTCCTTTCAGATTAATTATTTTGTTTCCTTGTGTAAAGTGTGGGTCCGGCAGAACTTACAATACTTCTTGGTTTCCATTCTGTCTGGATGTAACTTTTTTTCCTTGGTCATGTTGTAATTACGTTGCTTGCAATCAGTACATGCCAATGTGATTTTTACGCGCACAATATCCACCTCCGATTTCTCTTGTAGCGCTTTTCGCTTAAACTATGCACCAGGCTTTTTTAGGCATAAAAAAAAAGCCTCTTTCTTTGCTTTCTTAATATATCATAAGCCGGTTTGTACGTCAACATATTTTTTCGGGGCTTTTTTAAGGAATGAGAAGGAGGCTGACGCCGTTCCTTCTCATTCTAAATGATTAAATTAATTCTTTAGCAATGTATGCTTAATTCTCTCTGCTGTTAACCCTCAGCTAGGGGGAAGCTTCCCCTTTTACCGTGATAATACAGACTGCGGTCAGACCACTCGACGTTCGTATCGTGATCTTAGCCTTTCCGGGCGATTTTGCGCGTACAATTCCATCCTCGGAGACGGTAGCCACAGTTTTGTCTGAGCACTTATACGAAATCACATCCGTCGTATTCGAGGGGGTCACAACAACCGGCAACGTATACTCCTGGTTCACCTTTAGGGTCTTCTCCGTCTTCGCCAGCTTCAGCTTCGTCGCTTTCACTGTCTTCACTTTAATATGGCTTACCGTCATATTTCCCCTGTGATCAATGGCAAATATGGTATATGTCCCGTCCTTTTTTACCTTTACCGTTGCTTTTCCGTCAACAAGCTCCACTACTGAGCCTGCGTCGGACGGAAGAAATTCGGAGGCTTTCCTGTTGCCTGACATAAACTCGACCCGTTTCACAAGGCTCTGATAATCGCTGACCCTCAAGGTAATGGTGCGTGTTTTATAGTCATCTTCTACTGTATAGCTGCTCTTGATCTTCGGGGCTGTAGTATCCTCTTTTACCTCATAAACCTGCACTGTTTCATTGCCGGCATAATCGGATGCATAGAAGGTATATAAACCAGCCTTTGAGATGCTTACCTGATTGTCCTGTACCGGTGTGCCTAAGACTCCGCGACCGAAATCTTCAACATTCTTCGTTCCAAGGCTCCATCTGAGAACACGAACACCGGAGGCCCCATCATCCACCGCAGTTACGGGTACCAGCATATTTTCTTTATTATATATTGTAGTGAAGGACATCACCGGTGCCTTGAGGTCCCTGCTTAAATCATTCACTGCCAATACTGACTGGTATGCACTCGGTATACCGGCTGTCTTAATACGACCCTTCAGAGTTTCAAGAGGCTTAGTGGATTTTAACAGGATTTCCTTCACATTTGATGCATAGACGTGGTCGCTGCAGGCGTACATGATTGCAGCAACTCCGGTAACCTGTGGTGTAGCCATGGAGGAGCCGCTTAAGGAACCATAGTTGCCTACAGTCGTACTATAGATATCCTCTCCCGGTGCTGCCAGGTCCACGGAATTCGGTCCGTAATTAGACTGGTTGGTCAGCTTACCATCGGCATCGATAAAAGTAACAGATATCAGATTATCCAAGCCTAAATCAGCAGGATAGATCGGTTTCACATCATTATTTTCTCCGGTATTGCCTGCAGCAGCTACGAACAGCATATTCGATTCCTGCATAACCTGCTTCAAGGTGTCAACAAACTTTGGGGTTCCCCAACTTAAGTTGCAGATGTCCGCTCCCATCATGGTCGCATATTTGATGGCTTCAATGGCAGAGGAAAGATTACCGGTGCCCTTAGAACCACCATTGATTTTTAACGCCATAATCTTCACATTAACATCACCGGCAATTCCGGCAATCCCCGTCCCATTACCGGCTGCTGCACTGATAATTCCTGCAACATGAGTTCCATGGTCATCATTATCCTCGGGATTCGCCATGTACTTATTATACTTTGTGGAGTACTTATAATGGCATACGGTTGCATCATTATTATAGAAGTCCCAGCCATAATAGTCATCCACATAGCCATTTCCGTCATCGTCGATACCATTGTCTTTGATCTCACCGGTATTCTCCCACATACGATTTGCCAGGTCAGGATGCTGATAATCCACACCGGTGTCAATAACCGCAACGACAACCTCACGTTTTACGGATTGATTTTGCCGAAGGTTATCCCAGGCTTCCACAACATCCATATCTATGTCTGGCGTAGAGGGAATACTCGTCTTTCCAAGCTCGGACAGATATAGGTAAGAGCCGGGATTATGAATTGCCCACTGCGCATCTGAATAGGTATCATTGCTGAAGCCCAATGTCTCAACATATACATTGCCCTGAACCTCAGCTACTCCCGGATATGTCTTCAGACCGTCGAGAATCTCATAATAATCGGCACTATTCTTAACGGATAATAAAGCATAATCATCGATATGGTTCTTTACTTCCAGTGAATTGTTGAATTCTTTTGTTAAGTCCTTCAACTCCTGATCAGTAACCTTATACTCAAAAATGGTGACAATCTCTCCGCCCGCATTTATGTAATCCTGCTTTTCCTTATCTGTGTCCTTTCCTGATGAAGCTAAGGTAAAGCCCAAAATAAGCAATAACAGTCCGAATATCTTATTCAATTTAGTAAGTTTAATTTTTCTGTTATTCAATGCATCATCTCCAGTATAAATAAAAAGTTATCTGTTATTACCATGTTAGGCTTCGATATTGGCATTTCTGTGGCAGAATTATAACAATTTTGTTATATATTATGAAATTAAAATACCTGAAGCAGGAATTTTTATCGCGCTTCTAAAGCTTTTGGTTGATTCAGGCAGTGATTCCTTTGCTAAAGGTTGCGATTGCACTGCATTTTTTCGTTTGTTGTATTTCGACGTATATCGACAATTGCCATAATTTGGACTCGCAATTTATACTATAATGTGCTATAATTAAATAAATAAAAACAGGTTAATGTCCTTTCAGAGAGGAGGTACATTCATGGATACTCTGAATAATAATACCGGGTTATCAGATGCAAAGGATTTTTGGGATAGTCTGCATCTTGATATTCTGACCTCTAACCAGAAGCTTTCCGAAGAGGATTATCAGTCCTTTATGGAGAGGAGTATGATGTTTTCAATATTTTTCCGCAGCTGCCACCCCAATGAGACTCTCTGCTTCAAGAAATTGTTCCATTTAGGCGATACCGGCTATGTAGTAATACTGGACTGCTCTGAATTTCTTCATTTAGGATCAAGCGACTCCTCTGCTGACGAATTAGATGTACACCGTTTTATCAAAAATCTCTTCCCTGATCGAAAATATCTTGTCGGTCCACTGATTGTAAACAGAATCTGTCTGCTTTTTATACAGGATACCCCTGTGGATGATCCGACCTACAAAAACGAAAGCATAAGCCTCGCCCGGGAGCTTGTAAGGGAGTTCCAACTTCGTTTTGGTTTTACGGCTTCCATCGGTATCGGAAGTCTGCAAAGCATCAACACGATTTATTCTTCCTTCCTGGATGCTTCCGCTTGCCTGTATTACAGATCCTCCAGCAGCATTAATTATTATAAGGACATTAGTAAGAACGACCAGAATATTCACTTTGACTATCTGATAACGGAACAGCATCTGTTGGAAGCAATCCGCCTGCGTAAAACCGATGCCTACGATTATTTTGGTCTGATCATGGAATTCATCCGCCCATTCAACGATGAGACAAAACGAAACAAGATATTGGAGATATTAATTCTGTCGAATCACGCAATGGGACTCGATAGCCCGAATGAAGCCAAAATGATCAATTATACCGGATATTCTGAGGAATTCATGCAACTGAAGGGTGACGAACTCATAGAATTTGCCCACCGCAGTTTCATTCTCATCACAAGCTACGTCAAAGCGCAAAGTAATATCGATTACTCCAATCATATCGTCAAGGCCACCAAAGAATATCTGGAGCAGCATTATGCCGAGGATATCTCTCTGGAAGATGTTGCAGAGCAGGTGAATATCAGTCCTCAGTATTTTAGTAAACTGATTAAGAAGAGTACCGGTTTCAATTTCATAGACTGGCTGTCCATGCTTCGTGTCAAGAAGGCAAAGGAACTTCTGTCCGATTCTGATCTCACTGTGAAAGAGGTGTGTTTTATGGTAGGCTATAAGGATCCCAATTACTTCAGCCGTATCTTCAAAAAGCGCATCGGTATCACACCGAGTGAGTATATAAAAACAAGCTCTTATTTTAACAATAAGAGCTGAAAAACAATCCACTGTACATAGATGTGACATATGGATTACGAAAGGTTTTGTTTTCACTGTTCGGGTAGGTTACCACCGTCTTATCCAGGTATTCCATCGGATTTATCGCTATGGACTCCGATTTCTCAATGAGTCTGGTGATAAATCCGTTTTCTCTTGTAAAGAGACTTTCCATACCTCCATCCTCTGCCGCCTGCACCGCAAGAGAAGGCTCTAAGGATAAGAAACCATTCTCGTCTGCTTTTATCCCGCTGGCTGTCAGTTCTTCTCCATACAACTTCTCCAGGTTCTTCATCTCACTGATCAGCTTGGATGCTCTGTAATGTTCCCTGGTATCTGCTGTCCGGTTATGTGCAAGCCTGATCAGACTGTTATAGGTATTAAGCACTTTCTCCACCGCTGACAGGATCTTCTGGCTGTCAGGTCCAATCTTAACAGTAACCGGCTTCTCACTCGTACTGTTTAACGTGACCTGAAGACGATTCTCAAGCTGGAAGGTATTGGTCGAGGTATGATGCACATTGTCATTGATGGAAAATTCCGCAGGTTGTGATTGCCTATCTACCCGGTCTAATCCGAAATATTCCACTATTCCATAATAAAACTCATCAGAAAAGGTCATTGCCGGTTCACCGTTCTTACCTGCCTGTTCCGACATCAACACCACCCGGCTGTAAGCTGAGGCAGTTCCCTTTTCGATGGATGCGTTGACACCGGGTAGTTCTTGGTTGATATAATTGACCAGCTTACTCATGACGTTCCTGTTCTCATCCCGTTCCTCCTGGACAAAGGTGAGCTTATAGGAACCGCCCGGTGTTGTAGCATAGAAATGATAAGCTCCGGGTGCTAACCCCCGCGAATCATCATACAAATCCTTACCCTGGTTGATCTGAACCGAGGCAAGGTTATCTACACGAAATGTCATCGTATCGGGAGGCCCTTCGGTATCTTCTCCTATCAGCTTTGCCGAGATGATATCCTTATCACTGACAATCGCTGTTTTGGATTGAAATCCCGACTTCTCCGGCTCCGACATTTCCTCGAGCCTGGATTTTAAGAATACGGCTGCTTCCTTTATTCCAATCGTATATTCTTGATTTTCTTTTGTCAGATCGATTTTATAGAGAGGAGATTTCCTGCTTAAGTTTACGATACTGTTGTAAACCTTTTTCAGTTCACTTTTTTTATGGGCAGGATACAATACTTCCCTTCTGACAGGGTAGCTTTCCAGCATATAATTGTACACTTGCGACATGATATCTCCTCCTCTCCTTCATTATTTCAAAACTAATTTAATTTTTTAACGGAATTGCCGGTAATCAGCGTCTGTTTCATAAACACTGTATCAAGCGATACTTCGCCATTCTTTTCGATCATCTCTATCAGCTTTCTGGCAGCCTGCCTTCCGATCGTATCCCTTTCCTGTCGTACCGTCGTCAACTTGATTCCGGTAAACTGTGCGGAGTCGATTGCATCATAACCGGCAATCGAGATATCTCTCACAATCTGAAGTCCGTTTTTTCTGATTGCACTTATGATCCCCATCGCTGAGGTATCATCGGGTGCGATGATGCAAGTAGGTCTGTCGGGAAGCTGTAACAGCTTCATGGCATGCTCCTCTGCCATCAGGGAATTCCGATAAAGGCTCTCCCTAAGATATTCCTGAGGTACGGTCAGCCCGGACTCTTCCATAGTATCCAGAAAACCGTCCACGCGGTTTCTTGTTACCAGAGAATTAACTCCATAAATATAGGCAATTCTGGTATGTCCCTGTCGGATGATATAATTGATCAGCTGCTTCATGCCGCCATAGTTATCGGATATAATGGAATAGGCATTCTGGAATGCATAATCTATCGTAAGTACAGGTATATCACTGTTAACGAGTTTAATCACTTCTTCCTTTTCAAAATCCGCACACATGATACAGACCCCGTCAAAATGACGGTATTGACAATGCTCAAGATAGGTCATCTTCCTTCTGCCGATAAATTGCTCGATGAAGGTAATATCGTATCCGTTCTGTGCCGCCTCTTCCTTAAAGGCTTCTAATATGTGGGCAAAATATTCATTTTTCAGACCGATATTTTGAAGCGTATTGAACAGTACTCCGATATTATATGTTTTTTTCAGCTTCAACGCCCTTGCATTGGCGTTTGGAAAATACCCCATCTCATTTGCTGTCTTGATGACCAATTCTCTCGTCTTATCGCTTATATCAGAATAGCCGTTCAAGGCCTTACTGACAGTAGATACCGATACTCCGCATAGCTTGGACAGTTCTTGAATCGTAACCATCTGGTATCACCTATTTCCTTATCTATCGTCATTATGCTTTTTAGGCATATATATTATATCGGAAACTTTAGGTACTTTTAATACCCTAATTCTTCTTTACTATCATCTTAAAGCATTTTTCCATTAGTTTCAAGTAGGAAGTAATGGCTATAAGAATATGCTCGGCGATTTACTGTTTAGAATCAAAATACGGGAAGCCTTTTGGCTTCCCGTATTGATTATACTGTTTTATGCCGGCTCTGCTATAATTACCTTGACCGGGCAGACCACTGCGCACTTGCCGCAGTTGGTACATTTACTGTAATCAATGGTTGCGAGATTATTCTCGACATGGATCGCATCGTATTCACAAGCCTTTACGCAGAGCTTACAGCCGATACAACCGGCCTGACATGCCAGCTTGACGTCCTTGCCCTTATCGAAGGAGCTGCAGGCTACCAGATGTCTTGCTGTGGCAGGCACCATCTCAATCAGTTTGTTCGGACACTGTGCAGTACAGCTACTGCAGCCGGTACATTTTTCTTTATCTACCACGGCAATACCGTTTACGATATGAATGGCATCAAAGGCACATACCTTGACGCAGGAACCAAGGCCCATACATCCATAGGAGCATTTCTTATTGCCCTTACCGGGAACAACAGCAGCTTTATTACAGTCCATTACTCCGTAATATTCATACTTGATCTCTGTCTTGTCACAGGTTCCCGCACATTTGACAAAGGCTACCTTCTTCTCTTCCTCATCTACCGTGGTTCCCATAACTGCAGCAATTTGTGCATGTGCTTCCTTATTCGCTACAGGACAGGCATTCGCCGGAGCATTTCCTGCTGCAATCGCAGCGGCAAGTCCGTCACAGCCGGGATATCCGCAACCACCGCAATTGGCGCCCGGAAGAAGCTCTCTGACCTGGATTTCGCGCTCATCCTGCTTCACCTCAAAGGTCTTCGCAGCAAACCCCAGGAATAATCCGATAAATAAACCGACACCGGCAACAATTCCGGTCGCTACAGCCACTCCCTGCACGCTGACTGCCGCAAGGCATCCCACAAACTCAGGAAGGAACATATTTGAAAGCATTACATTTACACTCATGATCCGTTTCCCCCTTACAATCCGGCAAATCCGAAGAATGCCATAGCCATCAGACCCGCTGTAATCAGAACAATCGGGTTACCCTGAAAGGACTTCGTAATATCATTGTATTCAATTCTTTCCCGAATACCCGCCATAATGATGATGGCCAGCGTAAAGCCTGCTGCAGTACCAAAACCATTGATAGTGCTCGAGATCAAACCATAATCCTCGGTAACGTTGATTAATGCAACTCCGAGTACCGCACAGTTAGTCGTAATCAGCGGAAGATATACGCCGAGTGCGCTATACAATGCTCGGCTGTATTTTTTCAGAACTAATTCTACAAACTGCACCAGACAGGCAATAACCAGAATGAACACAATTGTCTGGAGGTACGCCATATCCAGCGGCACCAAAAGCTTTGTATATATAATGCTGCAGAGGGCTGAGGCTACAGTTATAACAAAGATAACCGCTGCACCCATACCTGCTGCCGTATTGGTCTTCTTGGATACTCCGACGAAGGGACATAAGCCAAGGAATTGACTTAATACAACGTTATTCACCAGAGCAGATCCTACTATAATCATAATAAGCTCTTTCATCTTAATCCTCCTTCCCCTTACTCACGATTCTGCAAAGCGTCTGCTTTCTTCTCTGCAGTTGATCCTTCCTTTGCCGCAATCCTGTCACGATTCGCTGTACTGATGCCACCACCGCAGTGGGAGCAGTCACCGCCGCAGCCGATACTCGAATTATTCGGGATGTTGGTGGCTGAAGGAGCTTTCAGCTTATTCTGAAGCGCAGTGAGGATAGCCAGGGTAAAGAGCGCGCCCGGAGCCAAAATAAAGATCGTAATCGGCTCAAAGGTCTTAGGAGTAATTCTGTAACTGAAGATGGTTCCGGCACCCAAAAGCTCACGGAAGGAGCCGATAATGGTCAACGCAACCGTAAAGCCCAGTCCCATACCAATTCCGTCAAACAAGGATACCCCGATCGTATTCTTTGCAGCATAGGCTTCTGCACGTCCAAGGATAATACAGTTTACAACGATCAGCGGAATGTAGATACCCAGCAACTGGTTTACAACCGGCAGATAAGCCTCCAATGCAAGCTGAACGATGGTTACGAGTGAGGCCACAACCACGATATAAGCGGGAATTCGTACCTTATCCGGTATGAATTTACGCAGTGCAGAAATCAAAAGGTTTGAAGCTGCCAGAACTACTGTTGTTGTCAATCCCATATATAAGCCATTATTGCCTGAGGTGGTAACCGCTAAGGTCGGACACATACCGAGCATGATGACAAAGGTAGGATTCTCTTTGATGATACCGTTATAAAGACGTTCGATGTATTTATTCATTATTGTCCGCCTCCCAGTTCTGCTGAATTATCAGTAACAAATGCGATACCCGCATTGATTGCATTCGCTACAGCCCTGGAGGTAATCGTAGCACCGCTCAGGGCGTCGATTTCTTCTTCTGAGGAAGCTCCTGACTTTGTAACCACGAATTGCTTTACCTTCTTATTTAGGAATTGGTTCATGAATTCAGGTTCTGCTGCCTTCATACCTAATCCGGCAGTCTCCTTGATCCCAAGAAATTCAATTCCGGTAACTCTTCCGTCCAGAGAATAGCCAAAGACAAAATTGATGCCGTCTTTATAGCCGGCCGAGGTGGAAACCGTAATGTTATAGCCGATGAGCTGATTATTGGCATCCAGGGCTTGATTAATGCTATCAATGGTTACACCCTGATAATCCGCACTCATCCCGGTAAGATCAGTTGTCTGAACAAGCTCCATAAGCTGACCATCCTCTTCAAAGGATGAGGCGTCTGAAAATACCGCTTTATTTGCTTCGATGCTCTTCTGTATCCCCTGTGCTATAATTGGCTCTTTGGTAATTTCATAAACATAACTGAGGCCAAGGCCTGAAACCAACGTGATCAAAAACAGTGCCAAGGCATCTCTGAGTAATGCAGATTTGATCAAATGCTTTTTATTGCTCACGAACTGCACGCTCCTTTCCAAAGGTCCTTGACTTGCACGCTTTGTCAATCAAAGGAACCAGCAGATTACAGAAAATGATGGCATAGGATACACCCTCCGCCGTACTTCCCTGAAGTCGGAACAATCCGGTCAGAAATCCAAGGCAAATACCGAAGATGATCTGCCCAAGAGGGGTAATCGGACTGGTAACATAATCCGTTGCCATGAAGAATGCACCTAAGAGTAATCCGCCTCCGAGAAGGTGACCAAGTATAAAAGTCATATCAAAGCCTTTGCCTCCAAAGATCAGAACATAGACAGCTAAAGTAGCTATGTAGATCAAAGGAATTCTCAAAGAAATCACCTTACGCAGTACTAAATAGGCTGCTCCGATTAGAATTGCGATCGCACTGGTCTCACCAATCGTTCCACCAACGTTACCAACCAGCATCTTCATCAGGTCTACGGTCTCACCTGCCTTCATCGCTGCCAGCGGGGTCGCACCCGTAACTCCGTCCAGAGCAACTGCTCCATTGTACAGATAATCGGATGTAGTAGGAGAAGTAATTTTCTCTACCGTAAAAGCCGTCATTCTGACCGGAAAGCTAATCAGCAGGAATGCACGCGCCGCCAGAGCAGGATTCATAAAGTTCTGCCCTATCCCTCCGAACAGCATCTTAACAATCAGAATAGCAAATACACTTCCCACTACCGTCATCCATATAGGAAACCCGGAAGGCAGGTTATAAGCCAGCAGAATTCCGGTAACAACCGCGCTTAAATCTCCTATGGACTGAGGTTTTTTCATAAATTTACAAAATAAATATTCTGTCAACACACACGACGCTATCGCAACGACAATAACAGTCAGGGCGTTTATTCCAAAATTATAGATGCCGAATAATCCGGCCGGGATCAATGCAAGAATGACATCCCGCATAATGCTCTTTGTCGTAATCGGGCTCCTGGCATGGGGAGCTGCCGATACATGAAATAAGTCGCTCACACTTACACCTCTTTCTGAATAGTAGGTTATGCTTTCTTTCTTTTAGCCAATATACTGTTTCTTTCCTGCATGATAGACTGGCTTAAGCTTCTGTTGGCCGGACAGACATAGGAACAGGTGCCGCAGCCGCAGCATTCCATACCGTCGAGCTTTACAAAGCTTTCCTCATCATTTCTCATGCTCAGTGCAGCCAGCTGGAAGGGCATCAGCTGAAGGGGACACTTGCTTACGCATTTTCCGCATCGGATACAGGGAGCTTCCGTGACGGCTGAGGTATCTTTTAAAAAGCCCAGCAATGCGGAGGATGTCTTCATGACAGGAACATTGCAGCTATAAAGTGCGATACCCATCATCGGGCCACCGGATACCATCTTCTCCGGTCGTTCCTTAAAGCCTCCCGCTGCTTCGAGGATTTCCCAGTAATCGATTCCGATTGCAACATTGTAATTACCCGGATTTTTTACTGCGTCTCCCGAAACAGTTACAATTCTTCTAATTAACGGTGTACTTTTGGCGACGGCATTATAGATTGCTATCACAGTATCAACATTATCGACGACACATCCGACATCGGCAGGCAGCTTCTTTGAGTTCAATTTTCTTTTGGTTAACGCGTAAACCAACTGACGCTCTCCGCCCTGCGGATATTTAGTCTTCAGTACTCTGACTTCAATATTTTTCTCCTTGGATACCAACTCCGATATAATTTTGATCGCTTCCGGCTTATTATCTTCGATTGCAATAATACCCTGCGCATTTTCAAATAACCGGAGGATAATCTTTAAACCACCGATAATCTTCTCGGGCTCCTCCAGCATCATACGGTAATCGGAGGTAAGATAGGGTTCACATTCCGCACCGTTGACAATCACATAATCAATCTTGCTGTCATCCTTAGGTGTCAGTTTTACATGAGTCGGGAAACCGGCCCCGCCCAAACCAACAATACCCGCTTCTTTAATAAAGTTACGTATTTCCTCTTTCGTCAGTCCATTGCAGTCACGTTCCTTGCCAAAGCCCTCTACTGTACGGTATTCATTGTCATTTTCTATTACAATGGCTTCTACCATATTACCTGACACCGTGAGCCTTTTCTCAATTTCCTTTACTGTTCCGGAAACCGAGCTGATGATATTCGCTGATATAAAACCGCCGGCTTCAGCGATTTTTTGACCCACCAGGACCTTGTCCCCCTTTGCCACAAGCGGCTTCGCCGGAGCACCTATGTGCTGAATTAGCGGGAATACCAGGTCACCCTTCGGTAACAGAACAGTCGTGGGTTTATCCATGGTCAAAGCTTTTCCGTCATATGTATGGATTCCACCCGGGAATGTTGACTTACCCATAATACCCTTTCCTTCTTTCTACAAAAATTTTAATAACTTTTGATGTAAGATTATTCACTTTGTTAAGCTTTATACAAGGTTTGTTAAGTTAAAATCATTGTTTGTTAAGCTCACAACAAAGTGACTAACTTCAGAGACACAAATATGATTATAACACAATTTGACCCCATTTTACATACTTTTTGTTTAATTTGCCGTAAGTTATTTTTATAACAATGGAAGATCACCTATATATTTCCAAATAAGTATTTTATACCTGTTATCCTTTGCTTTTTAATAATTATACGATAAATTCCGATTCAAAACAATATGAAGGGCCTTCCAATGGCTGTTATGCGATTGGAAGGCCCTATCCTATTGTTATTTGCTTAAAGCATTTTCCACTGCTTTCAGAAGTGCTTTACTGGTTGTAGTTGCGCCGGATACTACATCAACATCAAGCTTTTGCTCCGTAATCACACGATCAAGGACTCCTTCTGCAGCCTTAGCATATTCACCCGTATTACCATGGCCGACCTCAATCTCTTCTATTCTGTGCCCCTTGATCTGCACTGTTGCTTTGTAGGTATAATTTCCGTATTCATACTCTCCCTGATAAACTCCGTCCTCCAACCTGCTCAAGTCCACATTATGAATTGTCATCTGCCTAACTTCCTTATAGCTCCTTTCCGGTATAATGACTAGAAATAATAGTGCCGCTAAAAGGAGCGCTACGATCACTGTGATGACAAGGATAATGATCCCTTTTTTCTTACTTTTCATTATAAAATCCTCCAACCTTTATCTGTTTGATGGGAGCATTTTATTCTAACCCGTCATAAAAAACCATCAGGATAACGACTGATTTTCATTAAAACCGTCTCATACTTTTGTATGATTTCGGCATAAATTCACCAGTTCTATCTTATTTTTTACATTAAGCTTCTTGTAAATATGGGATACATGAGTTTTCACTGTCGGAAGAGATATGGATAACATCATTTCAATTTCATGATAGGTATGACCGTGGATGAGAAGCAGGATGATCTCCTTTTCCCGGGCAGTAATCTTATACTTCTCCAATATTTTGTCCATCTCCCCGGCATGATCCGCTGTTAATCTCTCTTCCCGATTCCCTTCTATCCCCTCTGCATTCGTTCCTTCCTCCTGTGATACCTTTGTCTCTTCAATCGGACTTGTCATAAGTAACATCGCATTGTTCCTTATACCATAATTCAATCCCATGATGCTTAATACAGTATAAAACAAAAACACAGACAATAGTCCGTAAGGAAAATAATGCTTAATCACGGGAATCCGTTCAATAAACAGATCCAATAACAGTATTGGCACCATCATTAAGGAAAATGCGATCACCCTTCGAATGATGGCTATGACTGTCTCATTATCAATTCTATCCATATTCATCAGCATATCCAAAATATTATGTAATACAAAGCCGAACAGGATTGTCTCGGCTATCCATATCAATACCCTCTCCATGGATATAAAATATAGCACCGTCAGGAGCAGCGGCAGAATGGACGCCGTAATCAAAAGCAGACAGATTTTCCAGGATAAGGCTTTTTTTGTCAGAAGCTTCGTTAACCTTGTCAGAGAATAGACCATCAATCCGCAACCGGCAGCGGAGATACCGGTAAAAATCACATAGAGACTTTTGCTTTCCAGTAAATTAACGATCTCATAAGCTGTCACCATCTGCTCCAGAAGAATCAGGGTCAAAGCTACGGCCGACAGCAGCAGATACTTCATCTCTTTTCTTCGGGATCTAAGCCATCCGATCAAAGTCAGAAGCAAGAATGATCCCCCTATGATATTGGAAATAGCATAAAAAGCTATGATCAAATGTTTTGCCATACTTACACTCCTATTAACCCTACATACCTGCTAATGCAGTATTGGTTATCATTATAGCATAAATTATCCAAAATAATAATAGCTTATCGTAATGAACGAGAACAGTTTCAGAATCAGAAAAAGAGATTATCAGCTGCAGCGATGCAGTCTGACAATCTCTTTGACTTCACATGTTTTGTAATCAGGATAATAAGATCAATAAGCCTGGTTATATCTCGTCTTATGGAGGTATTTTTCTTTGGTAGCCAAACCGCCTCTGATATGGCGCTCAGACTTATTTAAGTCCAGGACTACCCTGGCTCTTTCGGCAAGGGAGGGGTTAATCTGTGTAAGACGTTCTGTTACGTCTTTATGTACGGTTGATTTCGAGATACCGAACTGCTTTGCGGTCTGTCGCACCGTCGCATTGTTGTCAATGATATAATTAGCGATCTCAACCGCCCGTTCCTCTATATAGCC
>JAEZKU010000057.1 GCA_023436065.1 Bacillota bacterium | reverse complement strand
GAGTCATGCCTGTTCCAGGAGGAGTCATGCCTGTTCCAGGAGGAGTCATGCCTGTTCCAGGAGGAGTCATGCCTGTACCTGGAGGAGTCATGCCTGTACCTGGAGGAGTCATGCCGGATCCGGGAGTCATGCCTGTACCTGGAGCCATACCGTTACCTGGGGTAGTTCTGGTGCCAGTTCCGGGGGTAGTCATACCGGAGCCAGGAGGAGTCATACCCGATCCCGGGGTTGTTCCTGATGACATGCCGGATTTCGGAACAGTTCCTGTGCTGGGGTTGATTCTGGTGCCTGTGCCGGGAGTAACTGTTGAATTCCTGGGAGTGGTTCCTGATCCGGGTGTTGGTCTATTCATCGGGGGAGTCGTTTGGTGAGTCACCTTAGATGCTGCAGAGGAAGTAGAGCCCGGATTAGTACGGCCGGTACCTCCCGTACCATCCATAGACTGATTGTGGACATTATAATTTGGCACCTTATATCTATGTTCGGTGCCGAAGTTGTTGCCAAAGGTAAATGACATATTTGTACTCCTAAGCTTTTTATTAATAATATATGCAGTCTTATAGGATTATGAAATCGCTCAGAAGGCAATCTTAAGATAAAATTTATAATAATATGGTTGTACTATCCACAAAAAGACATTAAAATATAGGAAGATAGTTTCCAGCTTTGTAAGATTGGATGTTTTGAATGAGTGTTATAATTTGAAATAAGGATTATACTGGCAAAAGGTCATGTCACCAACAGTGACATGATAAGCCTATGCAAGAAAGCTCTCGGAAAGACGTCTTTCCAGAGGCTTTCTTGTATAGGCTATCCAGCTGAGAAATCAGCTGGACCTTTTGCTGTTAAATTGTATTATGAATATTAGTAGAATGGATATAATGGAATGGATGCGATAATTGGTAATATTTTTGATGAAATGATCAATAAGGATCTGACCGGTGCGATCATCAGTAATTCTTCCGATAAAGAGCGGATCGCCAAGGTTAAGATACGCCCGGTCCTGATTAAGCGGGAGCTTTTATTTCAGGTGTCCGAATATATTGGGCAGCAGATATTTCATCATAATTATACTAAGGAGGAATTGGTGAGTAAGCTTCCGGAGTGGTTTGAGGGTTTGTTTCATCAATGTGAGATTACCTCAGGCACCGGGAAAACTACCATCTTAGTCAGTAAAAAGGGCAAAGTGACTGTGAATAGAAAGAGAACGGACAGCCGTAAGCCTGCCTCTGAACAGGAGGGGCCTATCAACAGCCTGCCTTCGGAGGAATACCTGCTTCATAATAAGAAAAAGAATTATATTCTTGAAGAAGGAAAACCGCTACCGTTTTTGGTGGATTTGGGGGTTATGACACCCACCGGGCAGGTTGTGAAAGCAAAATCAGATAAATTCAAGCAGATTAACCGTTTTCTCGAGTATATTGAAGATATCCTGCCCTATCTGAAGCGTGATCATGAATTGACTATTCTTGATTTCGGATGCGGCAAATCCTACCTTACCTTTGCCTTGTATTATTACCTCAAGGTTATGAAGGGTTATCCGATCAATGTGATAGGTCTTGATTTAAAGTCTGAGGTGATTAAGCATTGCAACCGGTTAAGCGAAAAATACGGCTATGACAAGCTACATTTTCTTGAAGGAGATATTGCCTCCTATCAGGGGAGCAGCAGTGTGGATATGGTGGTAACCTTACATGCCTGCGATACAGCAACGGATTATGCGCTTCATAAAGCGGTGACCTGGGGAGCGCAGGTTATTCTATCCGTGCCTTGCTGCCAACATGAGCTGAACAGACAGATTCAAAGTGAGGTACTGAAGCCTGTGCTGAAATATGGAATTGTCAAGGAACGTATGTCAGCCTTGATTACGGATGCCCTGAGAGCAGAGATATTAGAGACAAAAGGCTATAAGGTGCAGTTGCTGGAGTTTATTGATATGGAGCACACGCCAAAGAATATATTGATACGTGCGGTAAAAGCAAGGAAAACCGGTGCTCTGGCGAGTGATACGCAGAAAAGTCTGCAAGCCTGTATGGAGTTTCTGAATGCCGATCCATGCTTGCTTCGATTATTTAGGGAAGAGACTGACAAGGAAGGGAAAGAACGTTGAAATACATCTACCGAATCATTATCTTATTAGCGATTTTTATCGGGGCGCTTTATTATTTTAGTGGGGATATTAAGGAGGTCGTGTTTGAGACCAACCATACCACTGAGATGGCAAGGGCTTCCTTTCCCTTGGTCACAATCAGGGAAGATGGGAAGGAAATCAATCTTCTGCATGGCTATAGTACGAATCTTGCTGCGAATAAGCTCCGGGAGACGGTCATTCCTCTTGGCACAGAAAAGTCCTTTGAGGTAGTCATAGATCAAAAGGATTACGATATCAAGAAGCTGAGCTATGAGGTGCGTGAGTTCCTTGATAATTCACTGGTTGAAAACGGCTCTGTCAGCGTTTTTGAGGAAGAAGGCGAGAGGAAGACTGCAAAAATCAAATTAACCTCCGAGCTCCCCAAGGGTAAGGAGTATGCCGTCAAAATCACTCTGATCTCCAGTGATAGCAGCAAAATGTACTATTATCAGCGGATTAAAATCTTTGATAATTCACACCTAAAGGAGAAGCTGGATTTTATCATGGATTTCCATGCTTCCATCATGGATAAAGACAAGGCGCAGCAGATCATCAAGTATCTTGAGCCACTTGGCTCAGCGGATAATTCTTCTCTGGCGCATGTCAATATTAACTCCAGTTTTGAGTTGGTCAGTTGGGGATCTCTAGAGCCTGTTGCATTAACTGAAATCATTCCTTCCGTCATAGAGTTATATTCAGATACAGCGTCTGTGGAGCTGGAATATTTTATTGAGGCGGAGGTAGCCGGTGAGAAAGAAAAATATAAGGTCACGGAATTTTATCGTGTCAGATATAGCACCGACCGGATGTTTCTGCTGAATTACGACCGCAGGATGGAAGCGTTGTTTGATGTCGGGCTGGTCAGTGTCGTAAAAAATGAATTGAAGCTGGGAATTACTTCAGAAACAGATGTTCCTACTGTTACCTCGGCAGATGAAAAGAAGCTGGCGTTTGTCAGAGACCGCGAGCTGTATTTCTATGATTTGGAGAATAACAGGGTTACAAGAGTGTTTTCCTTCCATCAGGATAACACAGATTATTTAAGGGAATTATATGACCAGCATGATATCCGGATTCTGAACATGGATGAGGAAGGAAATCTTGATTTTCTGGTATATGGATATATGAACCGCGGTCAGTATGAGGGTAGGGTAGCAATTATACTTTATCGTTTTGTCCGTGCTGAGAACAGAATTGAAGAAAGGCTGTATATTCCTGTTGAGGAGCCATATCAGACGCTCAAGGAAAATCTGGGCAGACTGACCTATGTCAATGCACTCGATGTGTTCTATATTCAGGTATATAATAATATTTACTCGTATAATCTGATCACCAGGGAGCTATCCCAGCTTGCGGAAAATGTCACCACGGACCAGCTGGTGGTATTGGATGACCTTAACTTTGCAGCATGGCAGGATAACTCGGATCCAAAGAAATCAAAAAATATCAATATCATGGATCTGGAGAAGGGCAATACGGAAAAGATCAGCTCGGAGGAAGGGTATTCCATCCGATTGATGGATATGATAGACTCCAATCTGATTTATGGATTTGTGAAGGAAAAGGATATTTCCTCCATGATCGATGGAAATGTACTTGCTCCCTTAAGCAGGATTGAGATTGCTTCAGTTGATAAAAAGGTATTGAAGAGCTATTCAAAGCCTGATTTCTATATATCGAGCCTGGAGGTGAAGGACAATATTATTGAACTTCGCAGGGTACAGAAGGTCACGGAGAACGGAAGAATTGCTTATACTCTGGCACCTTCCGACTATATCATGAACCAGGTAAAGACCAAGGCCAAAGCATCACAGGTTACCTCAAGAGTGACCGATCAGGCACTGACAGAATATTATCTTACACTGCCAAAGGGCTTTGTTATGGGAACTGTTCCGAACGTGCAGAATACTGTAAATACAGTAATTGATGAGGATCCCACCATAAGGCTGCCCATCTCAGCGGAACAGCAAGTTTATTATTACCCTTATATCAGCGGAGAGATAGAAGCTGCATATGATAATGCAGCAGATGCCATCTCGGTAGCGAGAGAACAGGTCGGAGTTGTATTGAACAACAATCAGCAGATTGTATGGGAGAGAGGTGTGAAAGCTACGACTCATACCATAGATGCATTCCAAAACATGACCTGGTCTGCAACTCAGGATAAGACAGTAGAGACCTGTATCCGTCTGATGCTTGCGTACCAGAAGGTGAATACCCCTATTGACCAGCTTTCTGTTGAACAGAGCTCTGCTTATGAGGTGTTAAAGCAATATTCAAAATATACGCCCCTCAGGCTGACCGGAATTTCTTTGGAGGATGCTTTGTACTATGTAACAAAAGGCAGACCTGTTCTGGCTATGACAGGTATCTCTGATGCGGTATTGATTTGCGGATATGATGCTTTTAATATTATGGTATTAGATCCGAAGAACAATAGGATCACAAAGGTTGGAATACAAGACAGTGCAAAAATGTTTGAAGATGCGGGAAATATATTTCTTTCGTATCTGGGACAATAAAATAAAATTATTTAAGGAGATAAAACTATGGATGAAAGAATTAAAGTATTAGCCCATAATCTGGTTAACTACTCAATGAAAGTAAAAAAAGACGATAAGGTATATATTCACTATATCGGGACATCGACACAGGATTTAGCAAGACAATTGGTAAAAGAGGTATATAAAGTGGGCGGAATACCCTTCCCTCACTATACAGATGTCAGAGTACAGAGAGAGCAGCTTCTGAACTGTACGGAAGAACAGATGGCACTGATGGCTAAGATTGATGGCACCGAGATGGAACAGATGGATTGCTATATCGGTGTTCGAGGAACGGATAATGTGTCCGAGCTTGCTGATGTTCCGGCAGAGAAGATGAAATTGTATGAAACCTATTATATGACACCGGTACACCATAATATCCGTGTTCCGAAGACCAGATGGGTTGTACTCCGTTATCCGAATGCAGCGATGTCTCAGTTATCCAATACCAGTATAGAGGCATTTGAAGATTTCTACTTTAATGTATGTAACCTGGATTATGGTAAGATGGGTAAAGCGATGGAGCCATTGGTGGATCTGATGAACCGTACGGATCGTGTCAGAATCGTCGGACCCGGAACGGACTTAAGCTTTTCCATTAAGAACATCCCTGCTGTACCTTGTGACGGAGAACGCAATATCCCCGATGGTGAGGTTTATACCGCGCCTGTGAGAGAATCAATCAACGGTACGCTTAGTTATAATACACCTGCAGTGTTCCAGGGCTTTACCTATGAGAATATCTGCTTTACCTTTGAGAACGGTAAGATTATTAAAGCAACTGCAAATAATACAGAGAGAATTAATCAGGTATTGGATACGGATGAAGGTGCCCGTTATATCGGTGAATTTGCCATCGGTGTTAATCCCTATGTACTGAAGCCGATGAAGGACACATTATTTGATGAGAAGATTATGGGTTCCTTCCATTTCACACCCGGTAATTGCTATGAGGATCAGGCGCCGAATGGAAATCATTCCGCAATCCATTGGGATCTTGTCTGCATCCAGACACCGGAATACGGCGGAGGAGAGATCTATTTTGATGATGTCCTGATTCGTAAGGACGGACGTTTCGTAATCAAAGAATTGGAAGGCTTAAATCCTGAGAATCTGATTTAAGCGCGAGAGGAGATATTAGGATGAAGCTGTTAACAGCAGCAATACCCTGTTATAATTCCGCAGCCTATATGAGGCATGCCATAGATACCCTGTTGTCCGGTGGTGAAGAGATGGAAATCATCATCGTGAATGACGGTTCTACGGATGATACACAGAAAATAGCCGAAGAATATCAGGCACAGTATCCAAGCATTGTACGCGCCGTCTACCAGGAGAACGGCGGACATGGCGAGGCTGTCAATACCGGCCTTGCCAATGCCACCGGTCTGTATTTTAAAGTCGTTGACAGTGATGACTGGGTAAATGAAAAGGCGCTGGCACAGGTGATGGAGGTCTTAAAAAACCTGATTGCCGACGGTAATAGTCCGGACCTCTTCCTTGCCAATTATGTCTATGAGAAGGTAGATGCAAAGAAGAAAAAGGTGATTAATTATCATAGGGCACTTCCGCAGGATCAGATTTTTACCTGGAATGATATTATGCACTTCAGGCAGAGCCAGAATATTCTGATGCATTCTACAATTTATCGCACAAAGCTCCTAAAAAGCTGTGGAATTCGTCTGCCAAAGCATACCTTCTATGTGGATAACATATTTGTGTATCAGCCCTTGCCCTATGTGAAGACCATGTATTACATGGACGTCAATCTGTATCGATACTTTATCGGACGTTCCGATCAGTCGGTCAATGAACAGGTAATGATCCGTCGGATTGATCAGCAGCTTAGAGTCACCAAAATCATGATAGAATCCCACAATCTGATGCAGATTAAGAGTAGAAAGCTTCAGAATTACATGATCAAGTATTTGTCTATGATGATGGCAGTCAGCAGCGTATTTCTGATTAAAGAAGGTACGGAGGAAAGCCTGAACAAGAAACAGGAGTTATGGGACTTTCTGAAGAATTATGATAAAAGATTATATAAGAAAATCAGGTCTCACATACTCGGCCGATCCATGAACCTGCCCGGAAAATTCGGACGGAAGATTGTTGAGACCGGCTATACCATTACAAGAAAGATTTACGGTTTTAATTAATTAAACAACGATGAAGTCACATATTTGCTAGGTTAGCAGCATGTGTGGCTTTTTCTTTTTGTAAAATAGGATTATTTAAAAGAGTAGCTTGTATATTTACTATTTTACTGGTATAATTATACACATTAGTGTATCGTATCATAAATTAGGGGGTATTTTATGGAGAATTATCAAATTCTGATCGTCATGTGTGTATACATGGCATTGGTTATTGGAATCGGACTGTTTTTTGCAAAGCGTGCGAACGAGAATTCAGAGAACTACTTTCTTGGAGGACGTTCTCTCGGACCGTGGATCGCAGCGATGAGTGCTGAGGCATCCGATATGAGCGGTTGGCTGTTGATGGGTCTTCCCGGTGTCGCGTATTTTTACGGTCTTAGTGATGCTATATGGACAGCAATCGGTTTGCTCGCAGGTACCTATATCAACTGGTTGATTGTAGCTAAGAGACTGCACGCGTATTCGATCATTGCAGGAGATTCCATCACAATTCCGGATTTCTTCAGTAATCGTTTTAAGGAGAATAAGAAGATCATCATGACAATCGCAGCATTGTTCATCATGGTATTCTTTACAATCTATGCCTCCAGCTGTTTCGTGTCAGTTGGTAAGCTGTTCTCAACATTGTTCGGAATTAAGTATCAATACATGATGATTGCAGGAGCAGTCTTTGTCATCGTATATACCTTTTTAGGTGGATTCCTCGCAGAAAGTACCTCCGATTTTATGCAGGCGGTGGTAATGATTACTGCACTGGTAGGAGTTCTTGTAACCGCTGTTCTGAGTGCCGGCGGTATTGGAGCTGTATATGATAATCTGCAGCAGATACCCGGATTCTTAGAGTTTTTCGGTATCAGTTCTCCGACTATGGTCGATGGGGTACAGCAGGTATCCGAAAGCGGTGCACCAATTTTCGGAGAAGCAGGAGCTTATGGCTTCCTGACAATTCTGTCCACCCTTTCCTGGGGACTCGGGTATTTTGGTATGCCCCAGGTATTGCTTAGATTTATGGCTATCCGTAGTCATAAGGAGATTAAGAAATCCAGAAGAATCGCTACCATATGGTGTGCAATCTCCTTGTTTGCAGCTGTATTTATCGGATTGATCGGAAGAACAGCATTCCCTACTGAACACTTGACCAGTGGAGATGCAGAAAAAATATTCATAACTATGTCGACCCACTATCTGCCGACTGTGTTGGCGGGACTCGCTATGGCAGGAATTCTGGCTGCTACCATAAGCTCATCTGATTCCTATCTGCTGATAGCCTCCTCAGCTGTCTCCAAGAATATCTACCAGGGATTATTCAAAAAGAAGGCTACGGACAGACAGGTCATGAGAATGTCTCGAATCGTATTATTGGCAATCGCATTGATCGGAATTATAATTGCCTTGGATGAAAACAGTGTTATCTTTACAGTCGTATCCTTTGCCTGGGCTGGTTTCGGAGCAACCTTCGGACCGATTATGCTGTTCTCCTTGTTCTGGAAGAGAACCACCAGGGCTGGTGCAATCGGAGGTATGCTGGCCGGCGGTATCATGGTATTTGTCTGGAAGATGATCATCAGACCTACAGGCGGAATCTTTGGTATTTATGAGCTGCTTCCCGCATTTGTGTTCTCTTGCATCGTGATCGTAATCGTATCACTGCTTACCAAGGAGCCGGAGAAGGAGATGCTCGCGGAATTCGAGCAGGCGAAGGTCTACCAGGATTAATAACAGGCTTTTCTGATATGTTAAGAATAAGAACATGGAAAATACATAAAGTTTTATTATAACGAAGAGGCTTATGCAAAACAGATTACTATTTTGCGTAAGCCTCTTCATTTATATAGTATATTCTTTTTACTGAGATACCTTGGAAAGCTCCTGCTTTGCCCGATGATTTTCCTTAATCTTAGCAGGAACAAAGTAAATAGCTGCGTAAAGCAGGAAGTTCAGTACTAATGCACCCATCACATCCATAATGGAGTGCTGCTTTAAGAATACAGTTGACATACAGATCAATACAGTCAATACAAAGGTTCCCCATTGAAGCCATTTAATCGGATGAAGCTTTTCGCTTTTGTTGATGGCGATCATTGCGCCGACAGAATTAAATACATGAATGCTGGGGAATACATTAGTAGCAGTATCAATCGTATAAATTCCTGACAGCATCTGAATAAATATATTATCTCTTCCCAGAGAATTTAGATCTACTCTCAGGTAGTGACCGTTCGGCCATACTGTATAAATAAGCAGGCAGATCGTCATTCCTATAAAAAGATTAGCACAGCATTTGAGAAAATCCTGTTTGGAGGTAAGTAAAAAGTAAGAAACAGTTACTGCAATATATAAAAACCAAATAAAGTACGGAATAATAAAGACCTCACAAAAAGGAATCAAGTCATCCAGCTTTGTATGGATCGGGGTAAATTTCGTTACATGCTTCTCGAGATAGGTAAACCATATCAAATAGATAAAGAAGTATGCCAGGACAGCCCCGTGCTTATATTTCATTATGAACTGCTTGGCAGCTTTTAAAAACTTCATTTCAGCACTCCCTTTCCTTTGAATCTTGCTAATTATAGCACACAATATATAGGATAACAATAACCTGATTTTTACTTTTTTCTTACATTTCAAGAGAAAACAGACAAAAGGGTTGGACAGTTGTCAAAAAACTGACTATAATAGAGTCATAAAATCCCATTATGAGTATATGAAACAGGTTAATAGATTATATTTAAGTAAAAGAGAGAATATTATTATTGAATTGAAATGGAGGCAACAGCATGAAGAGAGTATTTTTAGTTGTTTTGGACAGTGTGGGCGTTGGCGAGTTGCCGGATGCAGACCGTTACGGAGATGTTGGCAGCCATACCCTGTATGCGGCATCTACCAGTGAGTACTTTAAGATGCCTAATATGAAAAAGCTTGGATTATTCCATATTGATGGTGTGAAGGAAAAATTCCCGGAGATGGGAGGAATTAAGGACTTTGACGGCACCGTTTGCAGGCTGGCAGAAAAGTCAAAAGGAAAAGACACTACGACAGGCCATTGGGAAATAGCAGGTCAAATTTCGGAGAACCCGTTTCCTACGTATCCGAACGGTTTTCCGCCGGAGATTATAAAGCAATTCGAAGAAAGAACCGGACGCAAAGCGATCTGCAATCTTCCCTATTCAGGCACGGATGTTATCCGGGACTATGGGAAGGAGCATGTAGAGACCGGGGCTTTGATCGTATATACTTCTGCGGACAGTGTATTCCAGATCGCAGCACATGAGGAAATTGTACCGGTTGAGGAGTTATATCGTTATTGCAGCATCGCCAGAGAAATTCTGGCCGGAGAGCATGGAGTGGGACGTGTCATAGCAAGGCCCTTTGTAGGAACCTATCCGGATTATAAAAGAACCTCGAACCGTCATGATTTTTCTCTGGAGCCGGCCCTCACGATGCTGGATCAGATGAAGGAAACAGGGCTGGACACCTTGGCTGTAGGTAAGATTTATGATATCTTTGCCGGAAAAGGAGTTACGGATACAGTTCGAACCCATGATAATGCGGAAGGCATTGAGATGTTGATCGAACGTACCAATAAGGATTTCCATGGTTTATGCTTTGTTAACCTGGTAGACTTTGATATGGTGTACGGACACCGCAATGATGTGGACGGATATGCGAAGGCACTGACCTATTTCGATGAACAACTGCCCAGAATACTTGCCGGACTTCGTGACGAGGACATTCTGATGATCACGGCGGATCACGGCTGTGATCCTTCGACACCTTCTACAGACCATTCCAGGGAGTATATCCCGTTAGTTGTATACGGTAACAGAGTTAAAAAAGGATTGAATCTGGGTACACGTTCAAGTTTCTCAGATATTGCAGCTACCATTCTGGAGTACTATAATGTGCCTCAGAAGACTGCTGGAACCTCCTTCCTGAAGGAGATTATGGATTAATGGAGCGTGTCAGTCATCCGATTCCCCCGCTATATGATGAGGAGTCCAGAGTGTTGGTTTTAGGCTCCTTCCCTTCTGTTAAGTCAAGGGAAGGAAGGTTCTTTTACCATCATCCGCAGAACCGCTTCTGGAGGGTCATCAGCGCGATCTACGAGGAGCCTGTTCCTGCCACGATCGAAGAGAAACAGGATCTGCTGCTACGGTGCAAAATAGCGGTCTGGGATGTGATTCAGAGTTGTGAGATAACAGGTTCTTCTGATTCAAGCATCAGAAATGTTGTTCCGAATGATTTGGAACTGGTTCTGAAACATTCAAAGGTAGAGCGTATCTTTGCCAACGGAAACACTTCCTATCAGCTTTATATGAAATACATCTATCCTGTGACAGGTATGGAGATTATAAAGCTGCCTTCTACGAGTCCGGCCAATGCTGCTTATTCCCTTGAACGACTTCTGGAGGAGTGGAGCATGTTAAAGATATACTTAAGTAACGAAAGGAATTAAGACATCATGAGGGTTGTCATTCAAAGAGTATCAGAAGCATCCGTATCCGTAGAGGGGCAGGTGGTTGGATCCATCGGAAAGGGCTTTTTGATTTTACTGGGTGTCGGCATGGAGGATACCAAAGAGATTGCCGACAAATACATCGATAAGATACTAAAGCTTCGTATCTTTCAGGATCAGAACGGTAAGACGAACCTTTCTCTAAAGGATGTGGAAGGGGAGATACTTGTCGTGTCCCAGTTCACCCTTTATGCTAACTGTCGGAGAGGAAACCGCCCGGATTTTATCGGGGCAGGTAACCCGATTCTGGCCAGGGAGCTGTATGAATATTTCCTTGAGAGTGTCCGAAGCAAGCTGGGTAAGGTGGAAGGAGGAGCCTTCGGAGAAGATATGAAGGTCTCTCTGATCAATGATGGTCCTTTTACACTGGTGCTTGATGAGACATTGTTTTAGTTATGAATACAGATTAAGACAGAGCCGATGGTTCAGTGTGTGTTTGAGTATCGATAGGTACCAAGCCGGGCTGGGTTGTCGGCTGTTTCTATTTTAATTTATTTTTAATCTATCCCTATTTCAAAATTTAGTAAAGTCAGATATAATAGGGCACATGGAAATAATAGGATTATTTCTAATTATGCTGGGGTAAGAAAGGTTAGGGAGAAAATGATTATAGTAAAAGATCTGACAAAGGTCTATAAGCTCTCAAAAAAGCAAATGCAGGAGCAACGGACCAAAAAGAATATGAAAAAAGCCCTGGATAAGCTGTCATTGGAAGCAAGGCCAGGGGAAATCTATGGTTTACTGGGACCGAACGGCGCAGGAAAGACCACTGCACTGCGTACGGTGGCAACATTACTGAAGCCGACTGCCGGTTCGGTTACTGTCTGCGGTTATGATACTGTAAAGGAATCGGAGAAGGTCAGAAAGAGCATCAGCTTTTTAACAAATGAAATTAAGCTGGACCCTCAGTTCTCACCAAGGTATATGTTCGATTTCTTTGGAAGGCTTCACGGAGAAAGGGAAGAAACTATTGCCAAGCGTAGGGAGAAGCTGTTTGATTATTTTGAAATTAAGGATTTTCAGGACAAGAAGATTGAAGAATTGTCCACCGGTATGAAACAGAAGGCATCGATTGCTGTCAGTCTGGTACATGATCCGAAGGTGGTTATATTTGACGAGCCTACCAACGGTCTGGATATCATCACGGCAAGAAGTGTTACTGATTATTTAAAGAATTTAAGAGATGAAGGTAAGACAGTCATCATTTCAACCCATATCATGTCGGAAGCAGAAAAACTCTGTGACAGAATCGGGATCATCATAGGCGGTGTCAAGGTAATCGAAGGAACTCTGGATGAAATTCTTAACCAGACAGGTTCAGAGGATCTGGAAGATGCGTTCTTCGATTTGTACAAGAAATACCAGAGGGAGGAGGCATAATTATGATGAACGGAACAAAAAACATAATAAGAAAAGAATTATCCAGAGTATTTCATGACAAGAAAATTGTACTTAGTCTTTTTATCCTACCGGCAGTTATGATTATCGGTCTCTACTCACTGATGGGAACTATGCTGAACAATATGCTTAGCGATATCGAAGAGCATATTCCAAGTATCAGCATTCAGAATGCACCGGAGGATTTTGTGGCATTTCTTGATGCAACAACAGGCTTTGAGGCTAATATCAGCTATTTGGTCGGAACTGAGGACAATTCCGGTGTGAAACAGGGAATTCTCGATGGTACGGTTGACCTTTTGGTTGTTTTTGATGATAAATTCTCAGAAACAATTGCAGCATACCAGAAGGAGGGTGACCCAATTCCCGAGATAAGAACCTATTACAATACCGCTGAGGATTATTCAGAAGCAGCCAGGAACAGCTTTGTGAATAGCATTCTTTATACCTATCAGCAGAATCTGGTAGCGAAGCGCATAAATAACATGGAACAGCTTCAGGTATTTTATATTGATAAGAACCCGAATGAATCTGTTATCATAAATGAGAAGAAGCAGGACGGAAAACTAATGGGAATGCTTGTCCCTTTCCTGATCAACATCATGCTTTTTGCCGGTGCAATGCAGCTTGGTGTGGATGCGATTACGGGTGAGAAAGAGAGAGGAACACTATCCAGCATGCTGGTTTCTCCTATTAAGAGAGGAGAGATCGTCTTTGGAAAACTGATCTCTCTGGCCATCTTATCCAGTATATCGGCATCAGTATATGCAATATCGATCGTTACTTCTATGCCGCTGCTGATGAATGGCATTTCTGAGGGGGCGTTATCCGGTTTTGGTCTAAAGCTGTCGCCCCTGGAGATTATTATGCTTCTTGTCATTATGATTGCTACTGTCTATCTGTATGTTGCGATCGTAGCGGCAATTGCTGTGATGGCAAGAACCGCTAAGGAAGCCAATACTTATGTGATGCCGGCTTATATCGCGGTTATGTTCGGCAGTGTCATGACATATGCAGGCGGCGGGGAAAGCAAGCTTACGAATTTCCTGATCCCGGTATATAACAGTGCAGTCAGTATTCAGAATCTTCTTATGGGAGAGCTGAGTGTTACCCAGTTCGGTATCACCACCCTTTCTATTCTGGCGGTGGCTGCCATCATTACTTCTCTGATCACAAAAGCCTTTAACAGTGAAAAGATCATGTTTAACGCATAGAACGAAAATCTATTCTGAATTGACAAGATAATCAATAAATAGTCAAAATAAATAATATCTGAATTAAATGTATAAACTTTCCCATTTTACAAACAATAGTAACAGATAAATGTCACAATCTAATCTAAATTCATGTAAAACGGAGGAAGATCATATATGAAAGCTACGGGTATTGTAAGAAGAATAGATGACCTCGGACGAGTTGTAGTCCCAAAAGAAATCAGACGTACCTTGCGTATCAGAGAAGGAGATCCTTTGGAGATTTTTACAGATCGGGAAGGAGAAATCATCTTAAAGAAGTATTCTCCGATTGGTGAGCTTGGACAGTTTGCAAAGCAGTATGCCGATTCTCTGGCGCAGACGACGGGACATATTGTGGCAATTACTGATAAAGATCAATTTATCGCTGTTGCAGGACCGACAAAGAAGGATCTGATCACGAAAAGTATCAGTCATGATTTGGAAGAAGCGATCAGCGAACGTGAAACGATTGTTGCAGCTAAGGATGATAAGAATTACATCAGAATCATGAATGAAGATGATTCGGAATTCCTTTATGAAGCAGTAACTCCAATCATCAGCGAAGGCGATGCCATTGGTTCGGTGATTATTCTGACGAAGGATGCAAAAACAAAATTCGGTGATATTGAGACTAAGCTGGCAGCCACAGCAGCAGCTTTTTTAGGCCGACAGATGGAACAGTAAGACAGGATTACTATAAAACCCTTAATATAGGAACGGGTAAGAAACACAGGTATCCCTCACACACTGGATCCCGGACAGCCTACCAATATTGTTTGTCATAATCGGACATATATGTCCGCTTCTGATCAAACAATATAGGCAGGCTGTCCGTCAAACAGTGCATTACGGGATACCTGTATTTCTTACCCTGATACCGAAGAGGACTTGGATTAAACCTGCCTTACAAGACGGATAAGTAATCTGGCAAACAGTGCATGATGGGATACTCTATTTAAAGTATTCGTGGATTTCTGAATTGATTATTGCTATAATAGGGGCATATTAGAATAAATTTCCGGTAAGATTAAACTTAAAATACCGGGAGGCGGTATCAGGGGATTTGTCGAATGCGGTTGCATATATGATTTATGATACAGGAGATAAGGAGAGAAGTATGGAACGATATACCTTTGAGGAATTCATGAATATTATCACCAGGTTGAGAAGTAAGGACGGCTGTCCCTGGGACAGGGAACAGACACACGAAAGCCTGAAGCCTTGTCTGTTAGAGGAATGCTATGAGACCTTCGAAGCAATTGATCAAAAGGACAGTGAGAATCTATGCGAGGAGCTGGGAGATATCCTGCTTCAGGTGGCGCTTCATAGTGTGATTGCCAAAGAACAGGGGGAATTCGACATAGAAGATGTTATTTCTTCTGAAGCAGAGAAGATGATACGCCGGCACCCCCATGTATTTGGTGATGTGAAGGTGGAGGATTCTGAGGATGTCGTCAGAAATTGGGATGAAATTAAGCAGAAGGAAAAGAGTAAGAAGAATATTGCCGAAGAGCTTCTGGAGATTCCAAAGGCATTTCCATCCATTCTGAGGGCGGAGAAGATTCAGAAAAAAGCCTCCAAATCGGGTATGGATTTTGGGGGTTATGAAGAGGTGCTGGAGAAGGTATATGAAGAGCTTGAAGAACTCAAAGAATCCATTGAAATTGGGGATAAAAGCAATATTTCTGAGGAATTTGGTGATGTTTTATTTACAATGATTAATTTGTCGCGCTTTTTACAATTAAATGCAGAAAATTCCTTGACAAATGCCTCTAATAAGTTTATAAATAGATTTGTAGATGTCTTTGCTCTGGCTGAGAGCCGCGGACAGAATCTATGCGAACTAACTCCCGCGGAACTGGATGTTTTATGGCGGGAAGTAAAATAATCGTTAGATTAATAAAAGTAATTAACACTTTAGAGGAGGAGCAAATCCATGAACAAAGCAGAATTAGTTGCAGCGATTGCAGAAAAAACAGATTTTTCAAAGAAGGATTCAGAGAAGGCATTAAAGGCTTTCATCGACGTAGTTACTGAGGAATTAACTAAGGGTGAGAAGGTTCAATTAGTTGGTTTTGGTACTTTTGAGGTATCCGAGAGACCGGCAAGAACTGGAAGAAATCCTTTAACCAAGGAAACTATCAAGATTGCTGCTTCTAAAGCACCGAAGTTTAAGGCTGGTAAGGCTTTAAAGGACGTTATCAACGCATAGTAGATTGAAA